>NZ_CALSBS010000022.1 GCF_943590815.1 Pseudocitrobacter vendiensis
CGGCGAAAATGCCTGATGCGCTTCGCTTATCAGGCCTACAACGTCGGTGCAATTTATCAAGTTGTTTTCACTTGTAGGCCGGGCAAGCGCAGCGCCCCCGGCAATTATGCAGGCACCCGCATTAACGTAAAAAAGCCAGCTCAATATGAGCTGGCTTTTCATATTCTGAAACCGGATTACAGTAGATCGCGGAATTTAGTCGCTTTCAGCGCCATCTCAACGCCGCGCACTTCCGCCAGCCCTTTCAGGCGACCAATTGCGGAATAACCTGGGTTGGTTTTCTTTTTCAGATCGTCAAGCATCTGATGACCGTGGTCCGGACGCATCGGAATCGGGCGCAGATCGCCAGCTTTCTTACGACGCTGCTCTTCAGTCAGAATCGCATCAACCACCGCAACCATGTTCACATCGCCCTGCAAATGCGCTGCTTCATGGAAGGTTTTCGGGTTGTCTTCACGGCAGGTAGAGCGCAGGTGGGTGAAGTGAATACGATCGCCAAAGGTTTCAATCATTTTCACCAGGTCGTTATCGGCGCGCACGCCATAAGAACCGGTACACATGGTGAAACCGTTATTGATACTGTCGACGGTCTCTTTCAGCCACTGCATATCTTCGATGGTCGAAACGATACGCGGCAGGCCAAGGATCGGACGCGGCGGATCGTCCGGGTGAACCGCAAGGCGCACGCCGACTTCTTCCGCAACCGGCACAATCGCACGCAGGAAGACAGCCATGTTTTCACGTAGCTGATCTTTGCTGATGTGATCGTACTCAGCCAGACGCGCACGGAACTGATCAAGGGTATATCCCTCTTCCGCACCCGGTAGGCCAGCAATGATGTTGCGGGTCAGTTTTTCAATGTCCGCGTCGGTCATCGCGTCAAAATAGGCTTTCGCCTGCTGCTGTTCTTCGGCAGTGTAATCGGCTTGCGCGCCTTCACGCTTCAGAATGTGCAGTTCAAAAGCAGCAAACGCGATTTGATCGAAACGCAGCGCTTTGGAACCATCTTCCAGCGTGTATTCAAGGTCCGTACGCGTCCAGTCAAGGATCGGCATAAAGTTGTAGCACACGGTATCAATGCCGCAGGTCGCCAGGTTGCGAATACTCTGCTGGTAATTAGCAATCCAGGTTTTGTATTCGCCGGATTGTGTTTTGATATCTTCGTGAACCGGAATACTTTCAACAACAGACCAGGTGAGCCCTTTTTCCGCCAGCATCGCCTGACGTTTTTGAATTTCTTCGACCGGCCAAACCAAACCATTCGGGATGTGGTGCAGCGCCGTCACAACACCCGTTGCGCCAGCCTGACGCACATCATCAAGGGAAACCGGATCATTTGGGCCATACCAACGCCATGTTTGTTCCATCGCCTCAACCTCTCAACTTGTTATACCAATAAAATGTTCGTTAATGACGACTACCATACATGTTTATTCGTACTGGTCAAATATCTCCCCCGCAATGATTGATCTGGCTCACATTCCCCGGATAAATTCGGCACACCAGTTTAATTTGCTGTCATACAACTTTACACTGGCATTGTTAATTTCTGGTTAATCGGACGTGTAAACAATGAAAACAATCGCCAACAGTACGCTCCCTGAGAATGTGCAACTGCCTCATTATGATAGAAAAGCTTTGCGCTCGCGGATCGTGCATTTTGGTTTTGGAGCCTTCCATCGCGCGCATCAGGCGCTGCTGACTGACCGGGTGCTTAATGCCGAAGGCGGCGATTGGGGGATCTGCGAGATCAGCCTGTTTAGCGGCGACCAGTTAATGAGCCAGCTTCGCGCGCAGGATCATCTGTTCACGGTGCTGGAAAAAAGCGGTGACGGTAATCAACCGATTGTGATTGGCGCAGTGAATGAATGTCTGAACGCCAAACTGGATTCGCTGGCGGCGATTATTGAGAAATTCTGCGAGCCGCAGGTGGCGATTGTTTCGCTGACGATCACAGAAAAAGGCTACTGCATAGATCCCGCGACCGGGCAACTGGATGTGAATCAGCCCCGCATCGCACACGATCTCGTCCATCCGCAGGAGCCGCACTCTGCGCCGGGCATTCTGGTCGAAGCCCTGCATCGCCGCCGCGAACGCGGGCTTTCCGCTTTTACGGTGCTCTCCTGCGACAATATTCCGGACAACGGTCACGTGGTGAAAAACGCCGTACTGGGCATGGCACAACAGCGCGATCCGGCATTGGCAGCGTGGATAGCTACGCATGTCACCTTCCCCGGCACCATGGTTGATCGCATCGTTCCGGCGGCCACCGATGCGTCGCTTGCGGAAATCACCGATGAGCTGGGCGGCGTGAACGATCCCTGTGCGATAAGCTGCGAGCCATTTATTCAGTGGGTTATTGAAGATAACTTTGTGGCGGGCCGCCCGGCGTGGGAAATCGCCGGAGCGCAACTGGTCGATGATGTATTGCCATGGGAAGAGATGAAGCTGCGCATGCTCAACGGCAGCCACTCGTTCCTGGCGTATCTGGGGTATCTGGCGGGCTATCAGCATATCAGCGACTGCATGCAGGACGCCGATTTCCGCCTCGCGGCGCATCGTTTAATGATGACGGAGCAAGCCCCCACGCTGAAGATAACCGATGTGGACTTAGGCGCTTATGCCGACAGCCTGATGACCCGATTTAGCAATCCCGCACTGAAGCATCGCACCTGGCAAATCGCGATGGACGGTAGCCAGAAGCTGCCACAACGCCTGCTGGATGGCATTCGCGTACATCTGGCGCAGGGCACCGCGTGGCCGCTGCTGGCATTAGGCGTCGCGGGCTGGATGCGCTACGTCAGCGGCATTGATGATGCAGGTGAAAAAATTGATATTCGCGACCCGTTATCGGAGAAAATCGCCCGGATCGTTACCAACAGTCGTGATGAAGAGCGCGTTGTCGCTCTGCTCACGCTCAGTGAAATCTTTGGCACTGACCTGCCGGGCAACGCGACATTTGTCGAAAACGTCCAGCAGGCATGGCAGCACCTGGTGCAAACCGGTGCGCGTCAGGCGCTCATCACCACCCTGAATAGTTAACAATTTCTGCTTTTATGCGAAGAGAAATCATTTCTCTTCGCGAATCACTTCTCTTTTCATCGCCTTTTCGCCAGGATTAACGCAACCCGTAGCAACGTTGCAGATTTTGATTCTGGAGTTTTCGTGACAAAGACCAACCTGATAACCGGCTTTCTCGGTAGTGGCAAAACCACCTCCATCCTTCATCTGCTGGCCAATAAGCCCGCCGATGAGAAGTGGGCGGTGCTGGTAAATGAGTTCGGTGAAGTGGGCATTGATGGCGCACTGATGGCTGATAGCGGTGCGCTGCTCAAAGAGATCCCCGGCGGTTGCATGTGTTGTGTGAATGGTTTGCCGATGCAGGTGGGCCTGAATACGCTGCTACGTCAGGGAAAGCCTGACCGCCTGCTCATTGAGCCCACCGGGCTGGGTCACCCCAAACAGATCCTCGATATTCTCACCGCCGCCGTCTATGAGCCATGGATTGACCTACGGGCGACGCTTTGTGTGCTTGACCCGCGTCAGTTGCTGGATGAAAAAGTGGTGCTGAACGAGAACTTCCGAGACCAGCTCGCCGCCGCCGATATTATCATTGCCAATAAAGGCGATCGCGCGACAGAGGAAAGCGAGCGGGCGATGGAAAGCTGGTGGCTACAGTACGGTGGCGCGCGCCAGCGTGTGAAAGCCACACAGGGTAATATTGATATTGCCCTGCTCGACCAGCCGCGCAGCAACCTCACGGAACTTCCCACCAGCGACGCGCACTCACACGCGCACCCGGAGAAAAAAGGGCTTGCAGCGCTCAGTCTGCCGGAACATCAACGCTGGCGTCGCAGCCTGAACAGCGGTCAGGGCTATCAATCCTGCGGCTGGATTTTTGACGCCGACACCCTATTCGACACGGTAGGCATTCTCGAATGGGCGCGCCTGGCTCCCGTGCAACGCGTCAAAGCGGTCATGCGTATTCCTGAGGGGCTGGTGCGAATCAACCGCCAGGGCGCAGATCTGCACATCGAAACGCAGAGCGTCGCGCCGCCGGACAGCCGCATCGAACTGATTAATGATGCGGACGCCGACTGGAATGCGCTGCAAACGACTCTGTTGAAGCTCCGTTTAGCGTGAAAGGGCTAAGGTTGCGGTCGTTGTTGAATTAAGGTGATAAAAAATGAAAACGCGATATCCGTTAATCCTGCTGCTGAACGCTGCGGGCATAGCGCTCTTTTTATGCTGGTTCCTGCCGCCCAACCATGGCGTCTGGTTTAATGTTGATTCCGCGATTTTCCACTTCTTTAATCACGGTCTTGATGAGAGCCGGGCTTATCAGTGGTTTCTCGCGATTACCAACAATCGCGCCTTCGATGGCTGCTCGCTGCTGGCGATGGGCTGCCTGATGCTTAGCTTCTGGCTGAAAGAGGATGCCGCTGGCCGTCGCCGGATTATTATCATTGGTCTGGTCATGCTGCTTACCGCGGTGATTATTAACCAGCTGGCGCAGAATTTGATGCCGGTTAAGCGCGCCAGCCCCACGCTATTTTTCCCGGATACGCATCGGGTGAGCGATTATTTGCACATTTCAACCAAGGATGCCTCGCGGGATAGTTTCCCGGGCGACCATGGCATGATGCTGCTCATTTTTTCAACATTTATGTGGCGTTATTTCGGCAAAAAAGCGTTCGCTATTGCGCTGACTATTTTCGTGATTTTCGCCTTCCCGCGCGTAATGATTGGCGCACACTGGTTTACCGATATTGCCGTCGGTTCTCTGACTGCGGTGTTGATTGGCATTCCGTGGGTATTGATGACGCCGCTCAGTGACAAAGCAATATCGCTGTTTGAGCGCTATCTTCCGCGTTTCAATATGGCGCGTTCCGAAAATAAATAACGGACGTTATAAAATTGTCATCAGGGATCGTTTTAGATCCCTGATTTATTTCTGCCGATGAATCATTCTGAATGACATTTCGCCTCACAAATATTCGCCTTATGAATGAGTGAGTTGCCTATTTTTCGGACTAAATTGACACTATTTTACGCATTCACAAATTTTAACTTTCTGTATCACAATTTCTTATAAGAAATCCTGTAAAACCACTCGCAATGCCCTTGTCAATCGGGTAATCTCAATCGCGTTTGCCAATAATGAGCAATTATTTTCATAGTGAATAATTTTGTGCGCTAGTCCACAGATCTGACTTTAAAGAATTGTCTCATTGTTAGCGTGTATTTAGTCTCAGACGCGTTTGGCATTTTTTATAACGACATTGTCGTTAAGGACTTCAAGGGAAAACACATAAAATGGTCAAATCTCAACCAATCTTGAGATATATCTTGCGAGCGATTCCAGCAGTAGCAGTTGCGGTTCTGCTTTCTGCCTGTAGCACAACAAAAGACACCGCCAGGAATATGCATTCTGAGACGCATGCTGTGGGCACCAACGATGCCTCGTCACTGCAAGCCTCTCAGGATGAATTTGAATCAATGGTCCGCAACCTCGACGTGAAATCACGTTTGATGGATCAATACGCAGGCTGGAAAGGCGTTCGTTATCGTTTAGGCGGTGACACCAAACGCGGCGTTGATTGCTCCAGCTTTGTACAGCGCACCTTCCGCGAACAATTTGGTTTAGAGCTGCCGCGTTCAACGTGGGAACAGCAGGAAACCGGTAAATCCGTTTCTCGTAGCCAGCTTCGCACCGGCGATTTAGTCCTGTTCCGTGCAGGGTCCACCGGTCGCCATGTCGGCATCTACATCGGCAACAATCAGTTCGTTCACGCGTCTACCAGCAGCGGTGTAACGATCTCCAGCATGAATGAGCCATACTGGAAGAAGCGCTATAATGAAGCGCGCCGAGTTTTAAGCCGCTCTTAATATCACTTGCTGTCAGTATCCCTTGATTGACCGCAAGCATAAGAAAGCACTGCTCTGGCAGTGCTTTTTTTTTCTAATGATTTGGCGAAGCCTATTTAATTAATCGAGACACGCAACCTTTATGCTAAGCCGTAAAACGCTGTTAAGCCGCAGAATCGCCATCACCAGCCTGATGGTTGGCGTCTTTTTTGCCCTGTTGGCAGGCGGTACCCAGTTTCTTGTCTCTTACCACCAACGTACTGAGCAGTTTGACAACACCATCACCGAGCTGAAGACCTACCTCAATAGCTACTTTGGCGAAGTCCTCAGTACTATCGATACCCTGCAACCCTTGACCATGAGTTCGTGTGAGAATGTCTCTTCTGAACTCACCTCGCGCGCCGCTTTTAGCCTTAATATTCGCGCCTTTCTGCTGGTGAAAGATGGCCATGCGTTTTGTTCATCGGCCACGGGTCCGCTGGATATCGCGATTAAAGATCTCGTTCCCTCTCTCGACCTTTCACAAAACCAGGCGATGGCCATTTTACCCGGCACGCCCATGATGCCCCATCGCCCTGCGTTTATTTTGTGGGACCGAAGCCCACTGTTGGCTGACCGGGGCGTATTTACGTCTATCAATGCCAATCTGATGCCATGGATACTGAATTCGTCGAAGCAGAGCCAATACAGTGGCGTCGCGCTGGTGATTAATGGCAATACGGCGATCTCAACCTTTAGCCACCAGCCCATGGCGCTGACCAGCATTGAAAAAACGCCCATTCGTCAGGCCAAAATCAACGGCGTTCCGCTGGAGATTTACCTGTATGGCAACGAAATCGCCACGGACAACCTTCTCTATTCTCTGCTGCTTGGCGCAATGTGCGGCCTGCTGACAGGCATTCTGTGCGCTTATATCATGACCATAAGAATGCGGCCTGGCCGTGAAATTCTCACGGCTATCACCCGAAACCAGTTTCATGTGGTCTACCAGCCGGTGGTGCATGCCAGCGATTTGCATATTGGCGGCGTAGAGGTGCTGATGCGCTGGACGCATCCGGTTGCAGGCAACATTCCGCCGGATGCCTTCATCAGCTTCGCTGAGGGGCAAAACCTGATAGTGCCTCTCACCCGCCATCTTTTTGAATTGATCGCCAAAGATGCGCCTGCCCTGCAAAAAGTTCTGCCGCCAGGTGCAAAGCTTGGGATAAACATCTCACCAAACCATCTGCACGCAGAGAGCTTCAGGCAGGATATTCGTCATCTGCTTGCCAGCCTGCCTGAAAACTATTTCCAGGTGGTGCTGGAACTCACCGAACGCGACATGCTCAACGAGAAGCAGGCTGTAAAACTGTTTGAATGGCTGCATAGCGAAGGCATTGAGATTGCTATTGATGATTTCGGCACCGGCCATAGCGCGCTGATTTATCTTGAGCGCTTTACGCTGGATTATCTGAAAATTGACCGCGGATTTGTCAACGCCATTGGCACCGAAACGGTCACCTCGCCGGTACTGGATACGGTGTTGACGCTCACGCATCGGTTGAATCTGGTGACCGTCGCAGAAGGCGTAGAGACGCAGGAACAGGCAAACTGGCTGCGCAACCACGGCGTGGATTTCCTGCAGGGCTACTGGATAAGCCGCCCGCTCACGCTCACTCAGCTTGTTGAAGCACATAATGAGCCTGCGAAATATTTCACAAGCCGCTAAGGGTCAATTATGATTCAAGGACATCAGGAACGGATCATAAAGGGAAGGTAGCCCGGTGATATTTGTGCGCATGTGTCTCGTGCTGTTGGCGCTGAGCAGTTTTTCCCTCGGCGCACAGACGATTAAAGAGAGTTACGCGTTTGCTGTAATCGGCGAACCGAAGTATGCCATTAACTTTAGTCACTTCGATTACGTTAACCCGGCAGCCCCAAAAGGCGGCACGATCACGCTCTCATCCATTGGTACCTTCGATAACTTTAACCGTTATGCACTACGCGGCAATCCTGGGGTGCGTACGGAATCGCTCTACGATGCCCTCTTCACCACCTCCGACGATGAACCGGGCAGCTACTACCCACTGATTGCCGAAAGCGCCCGCTATGCAGACGATTACTCATGGGTGGAAGTCAGCATGAACCCGCAGGCCCGCTTTCATGATGGCTCGCCCATTACCGCCCGCGATGTCGAGTTCACCTTTCACAAGTTTATGACCGAAGGGGTGCCGCAATTCCGTTTGGTCTACAAAGGTACGACGGTCAAAGCTATTGCGCCGCTCACGGTACGTTTCGAACTGGGCAAGCCGGGTAAAGAGGATATGTTAAGTCTCTTCTCTCTGCCGGTAATGCCAGAGAAATTCTGGCGCGACCACAAGCTTAGCGATCCACTCTCTACCCCACCGCTCGCCAGCGGTCCCTATCGCATTATCGACTGGCGATTAGGGCAATATATTGTCTATTCGCGAGAGAAAAATTACTGGGGCGCGAATCTCCCCGTCAACCGTGGCCGCTGGAATTTCGATACGTTGCGCTACGACTATTACCTTGATGACAACGTCGCCTTCGAAGCATTTAAGGCGGGCGCGTTCGATATGCGTAATGAAAGCAGCGCCAAAAACTGGGCCACGCGCTACATCGGCAAGAATTTCGCCAGCGGTTATATCGTTAAAGAAGCGCAAAAAAATGAGGCCGCCCAGGACACGCGCTGGCTGGCGTTCAATATCCAGCGCCCCGTCTTTGCCGATCGCCTGGTACGCCAAGCCATCAGCATGGCCTTTGATTTTGAATGGATGAACAAAGCGCTTTTTTATAACGTCTACAGTCGCCCTGCCAGCTATTTTCAGAATACAGAGTACGCGGCACGCCACTATCCGAACGCCGAGGAACTCACGCTACTGGCGCCGATGAAAAAGGACCTTCCAGCTGAAGTCTTCACCACCATATATCAGCCGCCAGTCTCAAACGGTGATGGGGCAAACCGCCAAAACCTGCTCAAAGCGGGCGATCTGCTCACCCACGCGGGTTGGGTGCTGAAAGACCAACAGCGCGTAAATGAAAAGACCGGTCAGCCGCTGCACTTCGAACTGCTGGTCGCCTCTGGCGGTAATAATCAGTGGGTACTGCCGTTCCAGCGCAATCTGAAGCGCCTCGGCGTCGATATGTCTATTCGCCAGGTGGATAACTCTCAGCTACTCAGCCGCTTACGTAAACGCGATTACGACATGATGCCAAGCCTGTGGCGCGCCACGCCGTGGCCCAGCTCCGACCTGCAAATCTCCTGGTCTTCCGAGTACATCAACTCAACCTACAACGCGCCCGGCGTTGCCAGCCCGGTCGTTGATGCGTTGATCAATCAGATAATCCAGGCGAAAGGTGACGAGAAAAAATTGCTGCCGCTGGGTCGCGCGCTGGATCGCGTCTTAACCTGGAACTTCTACATGCTGCCAATGTGGTATATGGCGGAAGATCACGTCGCATACTGGGATAAATTCTCGCATCCACCGGTTCGCCCCCTCTATGCCAGCGGCTTTGATAACTGGTGGTATGATGTCAATAAAGCGGCAAAACTGCCGGAAGCCCGGCGCTAAGGAGAAGAGATGAGCGCCTATTTGCTCCGCCGCTTATTGCTGATTATCCCGACGCTGTGGGCAATCATCACGCTTAACTTTTTTATTGTCCAGATTGCTCCCGGCGGCCCGGTCGATCAGGCCATTGCAGCCGTAGAATTCGGTAACCCGGGTGGCTTGCCCGGTACGAGCGGAGGCGGCTCCGGCGGCGGTCATGCACGCGCGGGCGTGGGTAATATCGCCGACAGCCAGTATCGCGGCGGGCGTGGCCTTGACCCGGAAGTGATCGCCGAAATCACCCAGCGCTACGGCTTTGATAAACCGCTGCACGAACGCTACTTTAAAATGCTGTGGGATTACATCCGCTTTGACTTCGGCAACAGCCTGTTTCGTAACGCCTCCGTTTTACAGTTGATGAAGGACAGCCTGCCCGTATCAATCACGCTCGGCCTGTGGAGCACGCTGATTATTTACCTGGTGTCGATACCGCTGGGTATTCGCAAAGCGGTGCAAAACGGCAGCCGTTTCGACACCTGGAGCAGCGCACTGATTATTATCGGCTATGCCATTCCGGCGTTTCTGTTCGCTATCTTGTTGATTGTGTTCTTCGCTGGCGGTAGTTATTACGACCTGTTCCCGCTACGCGGGCTGGTATCGGCTAATTTCGATACGCTTCCCTGGTATCAGAAAATCACCGACTACCTCTGGCACATCACGCTGCCGGTGCTGGCGACGGTAATTGGCGGCTTTGCGGCGCTCACCATGCTGACCAAAAACTCGTTTCTTGACGAAATTCGCAAACAATACGTGGTCACCGCCCGCGCCAAAGGCGTCAGCGAGCACAATATCCTGTGGAAGCATATTTTTCGTAACGCCATGCTGCTGGTCATTGCCGGTTTTCCAGCCACCTTTATCAGCATGTTCTTTACCGGTTCGCTGTTGATTGAAGTGATGTTTTCTCTGAACGGGCTGGGGCTTCTGGGCTATGAGGCGACCGTCTCGCGCGACTACCCGGTGATGTTCGGCACGCTCTATATTTTCACGCTAATCGGCCTGTTGCTGAATATTGTCAGTGATATCACTTATACGCTGGTCGATCCGCGCATCGATTTTGAGGGCCGGGGATGATGCCGTTAAACCCAATTAATCAGGCCCGCTGGGCGCGCTTTCGCCATAACCGTCGTGGCTACTGGTCGTTATGGATCTTTTTGATCGTCTTCGTATGCAGCATGTGTTCCGAACTCATCGCCAACGATCGTCCGCTACTGGTGCAGTATAAGGGCAGCCTCTATGTTCCGCTGTTTAAGGATTATAGCGAGCAAACCTTCGGCGGCCAGTTCGCCACCGCCGCCGATTACCAGGACCCGTGGCTGCGTAAGCAGTTGAGCGAAAATGGCTGGGTGCTGTGGGCGCCCGTTCGCTACGGTGCAACTACCATCGACTTTAATACGGATCTCCCCTTCCCTTCGCCACCTTCTTCGCAAAACTGGCTGGGCACCGACGCCAACGGCGGCGATGTGCTGGCGCGTATTCTCTACGGCACACGCATCTCAATTCTGTTTGGCCTGATGCTAACGATTTGTTCAAGCGTAATGGGCGTCGCGGCCGGCGCGATTCAGGGCTATTACGGTGGTAAGATTGACCTGTGGGGGCAACGCTTTATTGAGGTATGGTCCGGCATGCCGACGCTGTTCTTGATAATTTTGCTCTCGAGCGTCGTGCAACCGGGTTTCTGGTGGCTGCTGGCAATCACCGTCCTGTTTGGCTGGATGGCGCTGGTCGGCGTAGTACGCGCGGAATTTTTACGCACGCGAAACTATGACTATATTCGCGCGGCACAGGCGCTGGGTGTGAGCGATCGCAGCATTATTACCCGCCATATGCTGCCCAATGCGATGGTCGCCACCCTCACCTTCCTGCCGTTTATTTTATGCAGCTCGATTACCACGCTAACTTCGCTGGATTTTCTTGGCTTCGGCCTGCCGCTGGGGTCGCCGTCATTGGGTGAATTGCTGTTGCAGGGCAAGAATAACCTTCAGGCCCCGTGGCTCGGCATCACGGCGTTTCTTTCCGTTGCTGTGCTGTTGTCGCTGCTGATTTTTATCGGCGAAGCGGTGCGCGATGCTTTCGATCCGAATAAGGCGGTTTAAGATGAGTCATCCCCTCCTTGAAATAGACAATCTTTCCATCGCCTTTCGCAATCAGGGCGTCACGCGCACGGTGGTCAGCGATCTCTCTTTACAGATAGACGCGGGCGAAACGCTGGCGCTGGTTGGGGAATCGGGCTCTGGAAAAAGCGTCAGCGCGCTCTCCGTTTTGCGCCTGCTGCCGCAGCCGCCGGTGAGCTACCCTGGCGGCGATATCCGTTTTCAGGGGCAATCTCTTCTTCATGCCAGCGAACAGACGCTGCGTGGTGTGCGCGGCAACCGCATTGCGATGATTTTTCAGGAGCCGATGGTTTCACTGAACCCGCTACATACGCTGGAAAAACAGCTCTACGAAGTGCTCTCCCTGCACCGGGGTATGCGCAAAGAGCCCGCGCGGGCGGAAATGTTAGATTGTCTGGACAGGGTTGGCATCCGTCATGCCGCTAAACGACTGGCGGATTATCCGCATCAGCTTTCCGGCGGCGAACGTCAACGCGTGATGATTGCGATGGCATTGCTGACGCGCCCTGACCTGTTGATTGCTGATGAACCCACCACCGCGCTGGATGTGTCGGTACAGGCACAAATTCTCGCCCTGCTGCGCGAGCTAAAGCATGAGTTAAATATGGGGCTGCTGTTTATCACCCATAACCTGAGTATTGTTCGCCAACTGGCTGACCGGGTGGCGGTCATGCAGCAGGGCCGCTGCGCTGAGCAGAATGGCGCTCAGGCGCTGTTTGCCGCGCCCGTTCATCCATACACCCGCAAGCTGCTCGACAGCGAGCCGTCAGGCTCTCCGGTTCCTTTACCGGCGGATGCCGCCACGTTGCTGACGGTGAACGATCTCAGCGTCGAATTTCCGATTCGTAAAGGCGTCCTGCGCCGCATTGTCGATAACAATCGCGTGGTGAACAACGTAAGCTTTACCCTGCGCACGGGCGAAACGCTGGGGCTGGTTGGAGAATCGGGTTCCGGTAAAAGTACCACGGGGCTGGCGCTGCTGCGGCTTATTGCCTCAAAAGGCGAAATCCAGTTTGCCGGGGAAATGTTGCAGGGCCGCAGCCGTAAGCAGCTCCTGCCGCTGCGCCATCGCATTCAGGTGGTCTTTCAGGACCCGAACTCGTCGCTTAACCCGCGTTTGAACGCACTGCAAATCATTGAAGAAGGTTTACGGGTACACCACCCGGCATTGTCGGCAGCGGATCGCGAGCAGCGCGTGATTCAGGCCATGCAGGAAGTGGGGTTAGATCCCGACACGCGTCAACGCTATCCGGCGGAATTTTCCGGCGGTCAACGTCAGCGTATCGCCATCGCGCGGGCGCTGATCCTGAAACCGGAATTGATCATCCTCGATGAACCCACGTCATCGCTCGATCGCACCGTTCAGGCGCAGATACTGGCATTATTGAAGGAATTGCAGAAGAAGTACCGGCTGGCGTATATCTTTATCAGCCACGACCTGCACGTGGTACGGTCGCTGTGCCATCAGGTGATTGTGCTGCGACAGGGAAAAGTGGTCGAACAGGGTGAGTGCCAGCGCGTTTTCGCTGCACCAGAGCAGGATTACACCCGCCAGCTCATTACGCTGAGCTGACGATTAAAATGGATTATTGCCAGAGAACGTTTCGGCAATCGCCACGCCAAAATTTTTCAACCGACAAGTTGCGGCACATTCGTCCTGACGTTTAACAAACAGGCATGGCTCCCCTTCACACTCCAGAACGGAGCTTTCCAGCGAGATATCCGACAGCGCCTGGCTTAAGGTATGCATCACCGGCCAGGCATTATCACCATCCGGGCTCAGCAGCTTAAGGGCCACTAGGGCATTTTCGTTGCTATCGCCACTTTGCGGAATCGGTTCAACTCTTGAACCTGCGAAACCCGCTGCCCAGCGATAATCCTGAGGCAGTCGATGTACTATTGAAAGCTGTAATGTGGTCACGTTTTTTTCCCCGGAAGCAATTTACTTCACAATTATTTTACATCCATATTAACACATTGTTGACAAATCGTCCTGCATCCAGAAAAAAACGCCTGTAACTACGGCTTATTCATTGACTGAGTGATTATTTTTGTCGCGACAAGCGAATTGGGTCATGCTTTTCGGCGCTATATGTACCCGTTTCTGTGATCCAACACAACCTTTTTATCTACAACAATGTGACTTTTTACATTATTAGATTTTACATAAAAGAAACATACATAAGTACCATGAATAGTACTTCGGTTGATATGCATCAAAAAAAAGGGGCGAAAAATCGCCCCTTTATCAAAATGTTTGTACTACGCACATTTTCGCCGACGGCTGGCGTAAAGCAGGAAAAAGAGCGAACAGCTTGCACACAGCCCAATGGAGAGAATCATCGGCCAGGCGGAGTTGAAGGTTGCCAGCGACAGCAGCGCGCCAATGATAGCGCCAATACCGAAGCGGAAGGTTCCGGCAAGCGACGACGCCGTGCCTGCCATATGCGGGAACTCGTCGAGAATAACGGCCATCGCATTTGAGGAGACCATCGATACGCAACCGACAAATACCGCAATCCCTAACACCAGCGACCAGAATCCGACGTCCAGCAATGCGCACGCCACCATCCACACCGCCATGGCAAACTGTACAAACAACCCGGCGCGAAACATATTTAATGCCCCGACCCGGCGCACAATACGGCTGTTGATGGTGGTCATGATGAACAGGAAGACGATATTCAGCGCGAAGTAGTAGCCAAAATGCTGAGGCGAAACATGGTTAAGCTCAATATAAACAAACGGCCCGGCACTCAGAAACGAGAACATCGCGGCAAAGCTAAAACCGCTCGCCAGCATATACGAGAGTACGCGTTTGTGACGGAACAGTGAGGCGAAGTTGCCCAGCACCGTGCGCAAATGAAACTTCTGCCGCTTCTCAACGGGCAGCGTTTCCGCGATAAAGAACCAGATAGCCAGCGACGCCAACAGTGCAGCCGCCGCCAGTATCCAGAAGATCGCCCGCCAGCTAAACCAAACCAGCACTGCCCCACCGACCATTGGTGCCAACAGCGGCGCAATCGTCGTGACCAGCATGACAAACGACATCATCCTTGAGAACTCTTCTTTCGGGTAGATATCGCGCATCAGGGCGTTAATCACTACGCTTGCCGCCGCTGCCGCCAGGCCGTGGAAGAAGCGCATCACAATGAGCTGATCGATGCTTTTTGACAGCGCGCAGGCCATGGCGGCAACCGCAAAAATCAGCGTCCCGCCAAGGATAACCGGCTTACGCCCAAGGCTATCGGCCATCGGGCCGTACAGCAGTTGTCCGACAGCAAACCCCAGAATATAGGTGCTGAGGGTCATTTGTGCGCTTCCGGCCGGTACGCCAAACTGTTGTGAAATAACCGGCAGCGCCGGGAGATACATATCAATAGAAAGCGGCATCAGCATGGCCAACAGGCCAAGGATAAACACGATATTGAATGATGAAGGCTGCCTGGATGTCACAAGTTACCTCAATGTTAGCGTGGCGGTAGGCCGACGCTTGCGATTTCTTCTTCAGTTAACGGACGGTATTCGCCCGGCTCAAGGTCGTCGTCGAGTGCAATCTCACCGATACGTTCACGATGCAGACCCACCACATGGTTGCCCACGGCGGCGAACATACGTTTCACCTGGTGATAGCGGCCTTCGCTGATGGTCAGTCGCACCTGCGTCGGGGTAATCACTTCCAGCACCGCCGGTTTGGTGAGATCTTTCTCGTTGTGCAGTTGAACGCCTTTGGCGAACTGCGCTGCGGTATCGTCGCTGACCGGGTTTTCCAGGGTCACGAGATAGGTTTTTTCACAATGGTGGCGCGGTGAAGTGATACGGTGCGACCACTGGCCGTCATCGGTCATCAGTACCAGGCCGGTGGTGTCGATATCCAGGCGCCCGGCAGCATGCAGTTTGTGCGCCACGGGTTCATCAAGGAAATAGAGCACAGTAGGATGATCCGGATCGTCGGTTGAGCAGACATACCCTTCCGGTTTGTTGAGCATAAAGTAGCGCGGGCCGTGCTGCTGGGCCAGAGGGTTCCCCTCGTAAGCCACCTCATGTTCAGGAAGCAGTTTAAACGCCGTATCTCGCACAATTTCGCCATCCACGGTAATGTGGTTGCCGCGGATTTGACGCCCGGCAATAGCACGGCTGACGCCGAGTTGCTGAGCGATAAACTTATCAAGTCGCATGAAAATTTTTAGCCTGTATGATGCCGGGTGTCGGGCGACGCGCCCGAAAAATGGAGTTTTAACAACAATCAAGTATAACGGGGTTGTTATACCACTCAAGCGAAAAGATTCGTGGCATACTAATCGCGAGCAAAACCAATAAACGAGCCCCATGACTTTTACACTTCGCCCCTATCAACAGGAAGCCGTCGACGCCACTCTTAACCACTTTCGCCACCATCAGCACCCTGCCGTGATTGTGCTGCCTACCGGTGCGGGCAAAAGCCTGGTGATTGCCGAACTGGCCAGACTGGCGCGTGGACGTGTGTTAGTACTTGCACATGTTAAGGAGTTGGTCGCGCAGAACCACGCCAAATATTGCGCGCTGGGCCTTGACGCCGATATCTACGCGGCGGGCCTGAAGAAGAAAGAGAGCCACGGCAAAGTGGTGTTTGGTAGCGTACAGTCCGTCGCGCGCAATCTCGACCATTTCAGGAGTGAATTTTCGCTGTTGATCGTCGACGAGTGCCACCGTATCAGCGATGACGACGACAGCCAGTATCAACAAATCCTTGCCCACCTGAAGAGCGTAAACCCAACGGTACGCCTGCTAGGGCTGACCGCCACGCCCTTCCGCCTGGGAAAAGGCTGGATTTATCAGTTCCACTATCACGGTATGGTACGCGGCGACGAAAAAGCCCTTTTCCGTGATTGCATCTATGAGCTACCGCTGCGCTATATGATTAAACACGGCTATCTGACGCCGCCCGAGCAGCTTGATATGCCGGTGGTACAATACGATTTCAGCCGCCTGCAGGCGAACAGCAACGGCCTGTTCAGCGAAACGGATCTCAATCGCGAGCTGAAGCAGCAAAAACGCATTACGCCGCACATTATCAGCCAGATTGAAGAGTTTGCCCAGGACCGCAAAGGGGTGATGATTTTCGCCGCCACCGTTGAACACGCGCGCGAAATCACCGGGCTGCTGCCCGCGAACGATGCGGCGCTGATTACCGGTGAAACGCCCGGCCCGATGCGTGATGAACTGATTGAAGCCTTCAAAGCGCAGACGTTTCGTTATCTGGTGAACGTGTCGGTATTAACCACCGGCTTTGACGCCCCGCATGTTGATCTCATCGCTATCCTGCGGCCAACCGAATCAGTGAGTCTTTACCAACAAATTGTCGGTCGCGGCCTGCGCCTGTCGCCGGGAAAAACGGACTGCCTCATTCTGGACTACGCCGGAAATCCTCATGACCTTTACGCCCCGGAAGTTGGCGCGCCAAAAGGCAAAAGTGACAACGTGCCAGTCCAGGTTTTCTGCCCCGGCTGCGGCTTTGCCAATACCTTCTGGGGCAAAACCACCGCTGACGGCACGTTGATTGAACACTTTGGCCGCCGCTGTCAGGGTTGGCTGGAAGATGACGAAGGGCACCGGGAGCAGTGCGACTACCGCTTCCGCTTCAAAAATTGCCCGCAGTGTAATGCGGAAAATGATATCGCCGCCCGCCGCTGTCGGGAGTGTGACACCATACTGGTCGACCCGGACGATATGTTGAAAGCGGCGTTAAAGCTGAAAGATGCGCTGGTGCTGCGCTGTAGCGGCATGGTGCTTCAGGACGGCGCGGATGACAAAGGCGCGTGGCTAAAAATCACCTACTACGATGAAGACGGTGCCGATGTAAGTGAGCGCTTCCGTCTGCACACACCGGCGCAACGTACCGCCTTTGAGCAATTGTTTATGCGCCCGCATACCCGCATACCGGGCGTGCCGCTAAGCTGGATAACTCCTTCCGACATCATTGCCCAACAGGCGTTATTACGTCACCCCGATTTTGTCGTCGCCCGTCAAAAGGGACAGTTCTGGCAGGTGCGCGAAAAGGTTTTCGACTACGAAGGCCGCTTCCGTCGCGCCAATGAATTACGCGGATAAGCGCGCTTTTGATTGATGTGGCGCGCATTTAAGTATAAAATGCCGCCCGCTTTCACATCCGTGAAGCAGATCATTTGCCTGCTGCTGGGTCGCCTGTAGCAGGAACAATTAAGAGAGATTTAAATGTTTACTATCAATGCAGAAGCACGTAAAGAGCAGGGTAAGGGTGCGAGCCGCCGCCTGCGCGCAGCTAACAAGTTCCCGGCTATCATCTATGGTGGCGAAGCTGCTCCGGTTGCAATCGAACTGGATCACGACAAACTGTGGAACATGCAGGACAAAGCTGAGTTTTACGCAGAAGTTGTTACCATCGTAATCGATGGCAAAGAAGAAAAAGTGAAAGTTCAGGCTGTACAGCGTCACGCTTACAAACCGAAACTGACTCACATCGACTTCGTTCGCGCGTAATCGCTGACAAGTTGTGAAGAAGCCCCGCATTGCGGGGCTTTTTTGTGGGCGGTGCTTATTTGCCGCCCACGCGACGCTGAAGCTGATCGCGCAGGTTCGGCGGCGTGCCTTTAATGGTCAGCGTGTCGGTAGCCGGGTCCCAGAAAATACGCTCGCCCAGCAGCAGAGAGTCAAAGTTAATCGTCAAGCCGCCACCGCTACCGGCAAACTTCGTCAACTGACGCAAAGTACTGCGGTCCGCCGGGAAGCTCTCTTCCAGTTCATAGCCTTTTTCAGCCGTAAACTCGCTAAAGCTCACTTCGCTAACGCCGGAAATCTCTTTGGAAAGTGATTCCAGTTCAATCTCTTCGCCCGCCTGCAACTGCTCATTGCAGTAGTCGTAAACCTGCTTGCGCACGGTCTGACGCTCGTTTTTATCGAGCTGTGCTTCGGCCGAGAAATCATCCAGCGCCTGCAACAGACCACGGTTTTGCACTTTGGCATTCAACCCTTCGCTGGCGCCGAGGAAATCCATAAAGAAATCCGCGACTTTACGCCCAACTCGCCCTTTCAGGAACGTCAGGTAACGGGTCGATTCCGGGTTAGTTTCCCACTCGGTTAAATCGATACGGGCCACAATATCCGCATGATTGATATCGAGATAATGCGTGGAGCTGATATCCAGCTGTTCGTTGACGCGCATGCTGCTGAGATTATTCAGCACCGCCACCAGCAGGTATTCCACCGCCAGATAGCGATAATGACAAAACAGCACAATGCCGCCGTCCGCAAACGGATATTTTGCCAGCTCATCGCGCAAACGACCGGTCGCCGCCCGGCTGAATGCCAGAAAATCTTCTTCGCCCTGACGCTGAAGGCGCAACGCCTGCGCCAGCTCGCTTTCTTCGTTAAACAGCCCGTAGGCCTTATTTTTAGCGCTGTAGACCCGGTGCAGTTCCGCCATCATCTCTTCGACGGGCGCAGTGGGCTCCAGCAGCGAATCACGCAGTACCAGTTCAAGCGTCTGCTCATCGCGTTTGATAAGCTGGTGCAACGCAATCTGGTCGATATCCAGACTCATGTTAAACTCTCCTTTTAGGAAGGGTGTATTCAACCACCCCTTAGGCTGCTGTGCAACTTGCTCTTTCTTCCAACGCCTGATCCTTTCGCCCATGAGGAAAGGATGACGTTTAAGGCGAAAAAATGCGGAAAAAATGCTGGTGCTACGGTAATATATTGCCCTTCCATATATAGACAGATTTGATTTATGCCACAACATTCCCGCTACAGTGATGAACACGTTGAACGACTGCTCAGTGAACTGGTCAACGTACTGGAACAACACAAGACTCCAACAGACCTCTCTTTGATGGTTCTGGGGAACATGGTGACGAACCTGATTAACAGCAGCGTCGCCCCGGCTCAGCGCCAGGCTATCGCCCGCTCGTTTGCTCAGGCGTTACAGTCTTCTATTAACGACGACCCGGCGCACTAAGGGATACACACAACAGTTTATGGTGACTCATCGTCAGCCCTACCGAGAAAAAGTCTCCCAGATGGTTAGCTGGGGGCACTGGTTTGCTATGTTCAACATGTTGTTGGCCATGGTGCTCGGCAGCCGCTATCTTTTTGTTGCCGACTGGCCGACAACGCTTACCGGTCGCGTCTACTCGTACCTGAGCCTTGTCGGGCATTTCAGCTTTCTGGTGTTCGCCGCCTATCTGCTGATTCTTTTTCCGCTGACGTTTATCGTCGGCTCGCAGCGCTTAATGCGGTTCCTGTCCGCGATTCTGGCGACCGCCGGAATGACGCTGCTGCTTATCGATACCGAAGTTTTCACCCGCTTCCACCTGCACCTTAACCCGGTGGTGTGGGAGCTGGTTATCAACCCGGACCAAAACGAAATGGCCCGCGACTGGCAGCTGATGTTTATCAGCGTGCCGGTGATATTGCTTATCGAAATGCTGTTCGCTACCTGGAGCTGGCAAAAGCTGCGCAGCCTGATGCGCCGACGCCGCTACTTCCGCCCCGTCGCCTGGCTCTTTTTTGTGGCGTTTATCAGCTCGCATGTGATGTATATCTGGGCGGATGCCAACTTTTATCGCCCGATTACCATGCAGAAAGCGAATCTGCCGCTCTCTTATCCGATGACCGCGCGCCGCTTCCTGGAGAAACACGGCTTGCTGGATGCGCAGGATTACCAGCGTCGTCTGGTTGAGCAAGGCGATCCGGAAGCGGTATCGGTGCAATATCCGCTGAGTGAACTGCACTACCGTGATATGGGCGCGGGGCAAAACGTCCTGCTGATCACCGTCGATGGTCTGAACTATTCACGTTACGAAAAACAGATGCCTTCTCTGGCCCAGTTCGCCAGTGAAAACGTCAACTTTACCCAGCATATGAGCTCGGGCAATAGCGCAGACAACGGCACCTTCGGTCTGTTCTATGGCATTTCACCCGCCTATATGGATGGCGTGCTCTCGGCGCGTATTCCGGCAGCGCTGATCACCGCGCTGAACCAACAGGGTTATCAGTTAGGCCTGTTCTCATCCGATGGCTTCAACAGCCCGGTTTACCGTCAGGCGCTGCTGTCGGACTTCTCGCTGCCGCCAAGTAAATCGCAAAACGACGCGCAGACAGCAAACCAGTGGATTAACTGGCTGGGCCGCTACGCTCAGGAAGAAAACCGTTGGTTCTCGTGGGTATCCTTTAACGGCACCAACCTCGACGACAGTCAGCAGCAAGGCTTCACCCGCCGCTATGCTGCCGCCGCCGCCGATGTCGATACACAAATAAACCGCGTGCTGAGCGCGCTGCGTGATTCCGGCAAGCTGGATAGCACCGTGGTGATTATTACCGCAGGTCACGGCGTGCCGTTGGGCGATGAACGTGAGCAGTTCGACTGGTCACGCGCGCGCCTCCAGGTACCGCTGGTCGTTCACTGGCCAGGCACCCCGGCGCAGCGTATCGACGCCCTGACCGAGCATAAAGACGTGATGACCACCCTGATGCAACGTTTGTTGCACGTCAGCACGCCAGCAAATGAGTATTCGCAAGGGCAGGATCTCTTCAGCGCCACGCGTCGCCACGTTTGGGTAACTGCTGCAGATAACAACACGCTGGCGATTACGACCCCGGGCTTTACCGTGGTGCTCGACCATAATGGTCACTACCAGACATGGAACAGCGACGGCGAGAAAGAGCGCGAGCAAAAACCGCAGTTGAGCCTGCTGCTGCAGGTGCTGACTGAGGAAAAACGATTCATCGCTAACTGATTGATTACTTATGCATCAATCGCGCGATCGCTGGCTTGCAATCAGCAACGAAAAGGGTACTATTGCATCCACGTGTCGGCACGTAGCGCAGCCTGGTAGCGCACCGTCATGGGGTGTCGGGGGTCGGAGGTTCAAATCCTCTCGTGCCGACCAAAAAGATTTTCTGATACGTTTTTAAACGTACAGTACCCCTTAAGAGCCCGCATTCTCTCTGAGTTTGCGGGTTTTTTAATGCCTGCTTTTCACCTCTCTTCCCAAAATGTGTCCCCGCTCACCAACCTCGCCTAATGCAGGGTTTGTCCTGTTTTACGTCATTTCTGTCCGTTGACTGAAAAGGGCTTCCGGCATGATATGGAGCCTCGAGTTTCATACCAGTCCGCCAGAGGCTGGAACCACCTGCAACCCGAGGATAAAAACAATGAGCCATCAGGTCACCCTACGTTTTGAAGACGGCGCGACGCATTTTATTCAATGTCTTACCGGTGAGTCCGTCGCCGATGCAGCGTTGCGTGCAAAAATTGCTATTCCACTCGACTGCCGCGACGGCGTGTGCGGCACCTGCAAAGCGACCTGTGAATCAGGTCAGTTTGCGCTCGGCGATTATGTGCCTGACGCACTCTCCGACGATGAAGTGAATGCCGGACACGTGCTGACGTGCCAGATGCGTCCGTCAAGCGACTGCGTGGTGCAGATTGCCGCTACGTCTGATGCGGCAGGAATCAACAGCACCGCGTTTACCGGGCGTATCACCGCCTGCGAAGCGCTCTCGCCCACGGCAATCACGTTCTCGGCAGAACTGGAAAACCGCAGCGCGCTCCGCTTCCTGCCGGGTCAGTACGTCAATATCCAGGTGCCTGGCAGCACGCAAACGCGTTCCTACTCATTTAGCTCAGGCCCTTCGTCCAACGAAGTGTCTTTTCTGATCCGCAATGTTCCGCAGGGCTTAATGTCCGGCTATCTCCGCGAGCAGGCCAAACCCGGCGATGCCATTACCTTTCGCGGGCCGATGGGGAGTTTCTATTTGCGCCCCATCGAACGCCCGCTGTTATTCCTTGCGGGCGGCACGGGGCTCGCGCCGTTTTTGTCCATGCTGGATAAGATCAATGAAGAAGGTGATGTAACGCAGCCTGTCCATCTGATCTTCGGCGTCACCCACGACGAGGATCGGGTTGAGCTGGATCGGCTTGAGGAGTACGCCCGGCGTCTGCCTAATTTTAGCTATCTCTGCACGGTCGCCAGCCCTGAAAGTGCGTCGCCGCACAAAGGGTACGTCACGCAACATATTACGGCCTCGCAGCTTAACGGCGGCGATGTCGATATTTATCTCTGCGGGCCGCCGCCAATGGTGGAAGCTGTACGTGACTGGCTGGCTGCGGAAGGCGTTAGCCCGCGTAACTTCTATTATGAAAAGTTTGCCGGAGCCGGACAGGTGGTGCAGACGGGGGAAGAACATATTGCCCCGAAGGACGTCGATGACACGTTTGATCTGCGTCTGGCGCTGGAGCTGGGTGCGGTACAGCTCACCCTGGGGCGCTTATCAGGCGCACAATTGCATGAATTCCGCCGGCTGGCCGACGCTACCGCGCCGTTTGTTGTCGGTAAGCGTTTTAGCGATGTCACGCGCTACGCGCAGGCCAATCATGCGTTTCACCTGTTCCTGATTGAAGCATCAAACAACGCCCCGTTGATTGCCCTCTATAAGCAACTCGCGGTACAGGACTACATTGGTCGGGCACTGCGGGATGACATTGAGATCGTGGGCGATATCGTTCAGCAACACCGGGATCTGGTTAGCGCATTTGAGTATGGCGACATCAATGCCGCGCGCGAAGTCATTGCACAACATGCCCTTCATTCCAAAGCGACCATGAGCCGTGCGTTGGGCAAAAAAACTGCGCCTGCTGCCTTAGCGCACGTGCCGCAACCGGAGCCCGCTCGTTGCCCGTTCGCGGCAATGGCTAAACAGCCGCCCTACTCTCATGAGCTGAGCTGGCCACAAGAACTGCAACCTTTCAAAGTGGTGGACGACGGTTCGCAGGGCGATCCATACGAACATTATCGCTGGATGCGTGAGCACGCCCCGGTATTGCGCTGCCAGTCAGCCACCTCGGACGTCTGGTTCCTGTCGCGTTACGATGATGTCTGGCAGGCCATTCGTAATCCAAAACTCTTCTCATCAGAAGTAGTCAGCCCGCCGCCGCTCACTTTTCTGACGCTGTATGATGCCCCCGATCACACGCGTCTGCGTAAGATTGCACAGCCTTCTTTCATGCCGCTGGCCATCGAACCGTTTGCCACCGAGATCGAGCGCCGCGCGGAAGTGTTAATCGACGCGATGATCGCCAAGGGCGGCGGCGATGTGGTGGAAGAGTTCGCCATTCCGCTCAGCATCGCCACCATCTCGGCGATGATCGATGTGCCGAATGAAGACGAAGAAAAGATGAAGTTCTGGTCGGACGAAACCTTCAGCTACTTCGGACGCCTGGCGCGTAACGCCCCCGGCACCGGCACCGATGAACAAAGCGCCATGGCCTTCTTTGCCTATCTGAAAGAGGCCATGGAGCGGCTGCACCTGAGCAACAGCCAGTCAATCGGTGGCCATATCGCCCGCATGTGGAAGGAGGGTCTGCTCAGCGAAAAAGAGGCCAAAGAGCTGTGCGCCTTCGTCTTTATCGCCGGGCACGACACCACCACCATTCTGGTTGCGAATGCGTTCCGCATGTTCGCAGAACACCCGCATCTGGTGGCGCGTATTCGCGATAATGAAGCGGATGCGGATAAATTTGTTGAGGAGGTGGCGCGCTATCGCGGGACGGTGCAGCGCGTCAGCCGCATGACCACCGAAGCCACCACTGTGGCAGGCGTTGAGTTGCCCAAAGGCGCGGTGGTGCGGTTGTTGCTCTCGTCCGCCAATCGCGACAGCCGTAAGTTCGCGGACGGCGATACCTTTAATATCGACCGTGATACTTCCGGTCATTTGGGTTTTGGCAACGGGATGCATAAATGTCTCGGCCAGCCGCTGGCGAAGCTTGAAACGCTGATCGCCACGCGACTGGTGGCGCGTAAAATATCAGAAATTGCGCTCGATCCCGCTCAGCCTATCGAGTACGTTCGCGGCAATAATCTGACCAACTCAGGGCCCGCGCATTTGTTTGTGAAGCTGCGTTAATCAGCCAGACCGGCTTTCTTTATGGAAGCCGGTTTTCTCTGCGATAACCGCCCCTGCTCTCGCAGGCGATATTCCGTAGGCCGCAGGCCAGTTTGCTTGCGAAAGAAGCGGCCAAAATAGGCTTCATCGCGAAATCCTAATTCCGCCGAGATTTGCTTGACGCTAAACGAGGAGTAGACCAGCAGACGCCGCGCTTCGTGCACCGCACGCCGATCGATGGCTTCAATCGCCGAAATACCGAATGCTTCCCGACAGATTCGCGTCAGTTGCCCGGTGGAAATTCCCATTGCCGCCGCATAATGAGCCACGGGTTGTCGCTGTCGACAACGTTCATCCAGTAAGGCACGAAAACGTTCAATCCTGGCGACCAGCGCCGCCCTTGCAGGGTTGCCCGCCAGCTCCGCTTTTTCACTTAAACGCGCGATCTGCACAAACAGCGCAATGGTCAGCGCCAGCCCGGCGGTGTATTGCCAGCGCTCGCTGTTCTCCGCTTCCCGGCCAATCGCGTCAAAGAGCGTTTCAAGACGCACCCCGCGCCGATGGGCGGTATCTACCGTCAGCATCGCGGGCGTACGCACAAAGTCCAGTAAATCCGGGGCGGCGGTCAGCGCGACCGATTCGATTGCCGATTGCGCCGTGGTAATAACGTGACCATCAACATCGTCGCTAAAACGAAATCCGTGTACTGCGCGAGCGGGAACGACGACCAGGCACGGTGCGTTAAAAGCCCAGACTTCGCCGTCAATGGTCGCTTCGCCGCTGCCGCGCGTAACATACAGTGTCTGAATCAGAACATCGTGGAAGTGGGGCTCGATATCAAAACCAAAGCGGCTGGCGCGCGAGGGAATGCGCTCATAATGCACCATATCCAGCGACGACTGTCCGGGTTCCGCACCATAAAGCGCGTAGTTAGGTAGCGCACGACGACGCGGCCAGTCAATTAACATAGGTCACCCGGAAGTTTGTATAAAAGACTCTTTTATAGGCAGGATTTCCGCATCCCGCCTGCCTGAGTGTTTAAAACCTCGATTCAGCCCCGTTTTCGTGAAAGACATCCTTCAGCGCCAGATGCTGCAACAACATGATGGTTTTCCCGTCCACAATTTCACCGCGCGTAATCGCCGCCAGCGCTTGCTCAAAGGGCCACTCCAGCACTTCAATGTCTTCGCCCTCTTCCGCCAGCCCACCACCGTCACCGGTACGGTCGCGCTCGCTGTATTCCGCGATGAAAAAGTAGAGTTTCTCCGTGACCGAACCGGGGCTCATATAGGCTTCAAAAACTTTTTCCAGGTGGCTCACTTTAAAGCCGGTTTCTTCTTCAGCCTCCGCCAGAATCCGCGCTTCCGGCGACGCTTGATCCAGCAGCCCCGCCGCCGCCTCAATCAACAGACCTGAGTGGCCGTTCACCGAAACCGGGAAGCGAAACTGTCGGGTCAGTACCACACTTTTTTTCTCGCGGTTATAGAGCAGGATCGTTGCGCCATTGCCCCGGTCATAGACCTCGCGGCTCTGCGTCTGCCAGCTTCCGTCACGGCGCTGTACATCGAAGGTATATTTTTTCAGTACGTACCAGTTATCAGATAGAAGCTGTTCCTGAACGTTGCGAAGGCGTGGTGTGTTATTGTGCATTTTTATTCCTCAGGTGAATGACAAAAACGATAATGTCATGCACAATCGTGCAATATCAAGAAAAAACGTGAAGAGAAATATTCATGCTCGCCAGCCAACGTAAAAAAGCAATTCTCGAACTGCTCGCGCAACATAAGCAAGTTTTATCCAGCGAACTGAGCCAAAGGTTCCTGATTTCAGAGGACTCTATCCGGCGTGATTTACGGGAACTAGCGGCTGAAGGTCTGTTGCAGCGCGTTCATGGTGGTGCACTGCCCGCATCAGCCGCAATAGCGCCAATCGAAACACGCAAAAACGTGCAAAACCGTTCAAAGCAGATAGTGGCAGAAAAAGCGGTAAAACTGATACAACCAGGTCAGGTGGTGATGATTGATGGCGGAACCACCGCCCATGAACTGGTGGCGCGCCTACCACGGGATATCGCCTTTACCGTCGTCACTCACAGCCCAGGGATTGCCGTCAGTCTGATCGATCACCCACTGGTGGAGGTGATCGTCATCGGCGGGAGATTGTTTAAACATTCTGTTGTGACAGTGGGATCGGCAATGATCGATGCCATCAGTCATATCAATGCCGACCTCTTTTTTATGGGCGTGACGGGCATTCATGCCAGCGCAGGCTTTACCACGGGTGATTACGAGGAAGCCTGTGTGAAACGCGCCCTGTCGCAGCGCGCGGCAGAAACAGTGGTCATGGCCTCGGCTGAAAAGATGAATGCCGCTTCCGCTTTTGCCATCGGCCCGCTTTCCCTTGCCAGCGCGATTATCATCGATGGGGAGCCCGATGCCGCTTTACGCGAAGCCTGTGCAAAACAGCAGATAGAACTGCTTTAATCCTGACAGCGAGAAACTTCGTTTTCGGATTACTACGCAAAACAGTTCACTACTATTAATGCAAAAATCAGTAAATGGCACTTAACATTCACGACAATGATGATAATCTTGCCGATGAACTACTGATAAAAAGGATTCACAGTGAAAAACACATTTACGCTCGCTGCTTTACTACTGACCGCAGTTTCGCTTTCTGCCACGGCGGCAGAGCAACCGCTGGAAAAAGTTGCGCCTTATCCGCAAGCGGAAAAAGGCATGAAGCGCCAGGTGATTCAGTTACCTGCGCAGCAGGACGAATCAGCGCTGAAAGTTGAGCTGATGATTGGTAAAACGCTGGAAGTCGACTGCAACCGTCACCGCCTGGGTGGCAAGCTGGAAAGCAAAACGCTGGAAGGTTGGGGTTACGACTACTATGTCTTTGATAAAGTTGGCGAGCCGGTCTCCACCATGATGGCCTGCCCGGACAAAACGAAGACCAAACAGTTCGTTGCGGCGTATCTCGGTGACGACGGCATGTTGCGTTACAACAGCAAACTGCCGATCGTGGTCTACACCCCGGATAACGTGGAAGTTAAATACCGCGTCTGGAAAGCCGAAGAAGAAGTTCATAACGCTGTAGAGCGTTAATAACGTGTCCATGTTTATGCCGGATGCGGCGTGAACGCCTTATCCGGCCTACAAAATCATGCAAATTCAATATATTGCAGTTTTATGTAGGCCTGATAAGCATAGCGCATCAGGCATTGGCAATCTGCAAGAAGCCCCGTATTCGGGGCTTTTTATCATTTACAGCGCAATATCCGCCATCTCATTCACCACCACCGGCTGTGATTTTGTCTGCGGTTGCGGGGTAGGATCGGCATCACGAACCGGCACGTAGCTCAGTTCCAGCACTTCACTGGTGTGCGCCAGAGTCTCTTCAATCGCCTGCGGATGTTCGTTCAGGCGCGAGCCGTAAGTCGGCACTACGGCTTTGATTTTCGCCTGCCAGGCTGCGGTCTGCATTTTCTCGTGGAACACTTTTTCCAGCAGTTGCAGCATAATTGGCGCAGCAGTAGAAGCACCCGGCGACGCACCGAGCAGGGCTGCCACAGTACCTTCATCGTCGCTCACCACTTCTGTGCCCAGACGCAGAACGCCGCCTTTCTGCGCATCGCGCTTGATAATCTGCACGCGCTGCCCCGCCTGCCACAAGCGCCAGTCGCCTTTCTGCGCCATCGGATAGTATTCACGCAGCGCGGCGTGACGATCCTTATCTTTCTGCAGCACCTGGCTAACCAGATATTTCACCAGATCGAAGTTGTCCATTCCGACGTTGATCATCGGCATGATGTTCGATTTGTTGATCGACGCCAGCAGATCCCACAGCGATCCGTTTTTCAGGAAGCGCGTTGAGAAGGTCGCGAATGGTCCGAACAGAATGACGCGTTTGCCATCAATCACGCGGGTATCAATGTGCGGCACCGACATCGGTGGCGCGCCAACATCGGCCTGACCATATACTTTCGCCAGATGATGATTCACCACCTCGGGGTTTTCACACACCAGGAACTGGCCGCCAACCGGGAAGCCGGCATACTCTTTCGCTTGAGGAATTTTGGTCTGTTGCAGCAGTTTCAACGCCGCGCCACCCGCGCCGATAAAGATAAATTTGGCTTTAATCGTGCGTTTCGCGTGGCTGTTATTGGCATCGGATACGGTGATGGTCCAGCTCTTGTCCGCATTCTGACGGAAACGACGCACCACCGTATTGAGCTGCAGGCTGAAGTTTTTATGCGCCTGCAACGAGGAAATCAGCTGGCGGGTAATTTCGCCATAGTTCACATCGGTACCGGCTTCGGTACGTGTCGCGGCAATTTTTTGCTGCGGATCGCGCCCTTCCATCACCAGCGGCGCCCACTCTTTAATCTGTTGATGATCTTCGGAGTAGCGCATACCGCGGAACAGTGGGTTCTGCTGCAGCGCACGGTAGCGCGCGCGCAGGAAGTTGACGTTCGCATCGCCCCAGACAAAGCTCATATGCGGAACGGTGTTAATAAAGGATTTCGGCTGCGTGAGGACGCCGCGCTTCACCTGATGCGCCCAGAACTGACGAGAAACCTGGAATGCTTCGTTTATATCAATCGCTTTTTCGATGCTGACAGAACCGTCCGCTTTCTGTGGCGTGTAGTTCAGTTCCATCAGCGCCGAGTGGCCGGTGCCTGCGTTGTTCCAGCCGTTGGAACTCTCTTCCGCGACGCTTTCCATTTGCTCGACCATGGTGATCGACCAGTTCGGTTCCAGCTCTTGCAGCCAGGTACCCAGCGTAGCGCTCATAATACCACCACCGATCAACAAAACATCCGTCTCGTGTATAACGCGGGAGTTGGTTTTGGCCACATCAGAAGCAGTATCGGAACCCGCTTTCTGTGCATTGGGTACAGCTGTCTTTTTCTTCATTGTAGGGAGGCCTTACTTGAAATGCGATTTGTTACACGCAGGTAAAAACAATTCGTGGGTATACGGTATCACCAGCAACAAAAAAATTAAATATTGTTTAAATTTTAAGTTGTGTTTTGAGACCTGTTATCAAAATGTTTAATAAATGTATACGTCAATTAAATTTTTGTATTGGCATTCTGTGACATAGAGCGGTAAACTGCTCCGTTTTGTGATAAATAGCACGAAAGCACGGCTTATAGAAAACCGGCTATCGATAACCAATGAAGATCCTATGTCAGACACCCCTTTTGCTCCCCAGGATGGTCGCCTCCTTTCCGTAATGCGCTCGCCCAAACTGCTGCTACGTGAAACGCTGGCTGGCGTCATTACCGCGCTGGCATTGATCCCCGAAGTCATCTCTTTTTCCGTGATTGCTGGCGTTGACCCCAAAGTCAGTTTGATCGCCTCGGTCGTGCTGTGCCTGGCGATGTCCTTTCTCGGCGGGCGTCCGGCGATGGTGACTGCCGCCGCCGGTTCTGTGGCGCTGGTCATCGGGCCAATGGTGCATCAACACGGCGTGGGATACATCTTGCCCGCAGTGGTGATGGCTGGCGTGATTCAAATTCTGTTCGGCCTGTGCGGTATGGCACGGTTGATGCGTTTTATTCCTCATCCGGTGATGACCGGTTTTGTCAACGCGCTAGGCGTGCTGATCTTCTTCGCGCAAGTGCCGCATTTCTGGAGCCGTAATCCGCTAATTATCGCGCTGTTCGTCGCGACCCTGCTGATTGTCCTGTGGGTGCCGCGGGTGATTAAGAGCGTGCCATCACCGCTGATTGCCATCGTGCTGTTAACCCTTTTCACCGTCACAAGCGGTCAGCTACTGCCCACCGTAGGCGATGAAGGTTCGATGAGCGGCGGCCTGCCCGGCCTGACGCAATTACTGGTGCCGCTAAATCTCGACACCCTGAACATCATCTGGCCCTGCGCGCTGAGCATTGCGTTTGTCGGCTTAATGGAGTCGTTGCTGACGGCAAAGCTGGTTGATGATTTGACCGCGACGCCGTCAAATAAAGCACGCGAAAGCGCCGGGCTTGGCATCGCCAACATCCTGGCCGGTTTTTACGGTGGCATCGCGGGTTGTGCGATGATTGGTCAGACGATCGTCAACGTGGAGATGGGAAAAGGCCGTAGCCGCGTTTCAACAATCATGGCAGGCCTGGTATTACTGTTGTTAGTGACGGCATTAAGCAAGGTGATGGCTGATATTCCGATGTCGGTACTGGCCGGTATTATGGTGATTGTGGCGTTCAAAACCTTTAGCTGGCACAGCATCCAGCCTGCAACACTGAAACGCGCCCCATGGCCAGAAACCGTGGTGATGGTAGTCACGGTCGCGGCAACCGTCAGCACCGGCAATCTGGCGATTGGCGTGCTGGCGGGCGTGGTCTGCATGGTGCTAATCCCTGCCCGCCTGAAAGCGAAACTGGCTGCTAAAGCAGAAAAATCGTCGCCAGCCCAAGGAAAATAAAGAAGCCGCCGGTGTCGGTGATCGCGGTGATCATCACGCTGGAGCCTACCGCCGGGTCGCGGCCAAACTTCACCATGATCATCGGGATCAGTACGCCCATTAGCGCCGCGACCAGCAGATTCAGCACCATCGCCAGCGTCATCACCGCACCCAGGTGCGGGTCGCTGTAGAGCAGCCAGGTGACGCAGCCCATGATCCCGCCCCACACCAGGCCATTAATCAACGCCACGCCCATTTCACGCAGGATCAGAAATGAGAAGTTGCCCGGCTGGATCTGCTGTAGCGCCAGCGCGCGCACGATCATGGTAATCGTCTGGTTTCCGGTGTTACCGCCAATGCCTGCGACGATCGGCATCAACGACGCCAGCGCCACCAGTTGTGAGATGGTATGTTCGAAGCCATCGATGACGCGCGAAGCAATAAAGGCGGTGCAGAGGTTGATGGCCAGCCACGCCCAACGGGTTTTCACCGCTTTGGTCACTGGCGCAAACACGTCCTCTTCGGCACTCAGGCCACCCATGCGACGCAGATCGCTATCCGTTTCTTCATAAACCACGTCAACGATCTCATCGATGGTCAAACGTCCCATCAGTTTGCCCTGCTGATCGATAACCGCGGCGCTGACCAGGTTGTCACGTTCGAAGGTACGGGCCACCTTTTCCGACTCTTCTTCCGGGTGGAAAGCCACCGGTTCAGATTCCATTACCGCTTCAACGGTGCTTTGTGCCGGGCTGAGCAAAATGGTGGTCAGTTCAAGCTCGCCTACCAGCGTCATATCGCGCCGGGTGACGAACAGTTTATCGGTGTTTTCCGGCATTTTTCCGAGCCGCCGCAGGTAGCGCTGAACGGTCGCCAGCGTCACTTCCGGGCGCACGGTAATGACTTCGAACTCCATGATCGAGCCGACGCGATCGTGGGCGTAGTTCATCACCTGACGCACGCGTGCGCGCTCGGACGGCGGGAGCGTTGCCAGCAGGCGTCCGGTTAAATCGCGTGGCAGATGCTGAACCAGGTAAATCTGTTCATCGATGTCCAGCGTTTGCAATGCATCGAGCAACGCCCGGTCGCTCATATCGTCAATGAGGTCGTCCCAGACGTTCTCCGATGCTTCAAGCAACACTTTACCGCGCTTGTCATCTTCCACCACGTTCCATAACGCGTGACGCTCATCGGAGGGCAATGCCTCCAGAACGTCCGCCAGGTCCGGGCCAGGAAGATGCGCCACCAGCGCGCTCACTTCCGCAAGATCGTCGATAAGCGTACTTTCATCATACTGCTCGGCGAGCGTCAGTTTACCCAGCAGAACAGAAGTAATGGCTTTATCGGTGGTTAAGAGCCAGATAAGGCGCGCACGCTCTTCATCACGCAGCTTTGCGCTGTTTTTCATTATTGCGGACATTGCCGGTCATCCTTTCGGTCATGTGAATGCCCGGCAGGTCAGCCGGGAGCATTAAGCATAGCGTGGAGTAATGTAAATAATAATAAACAGCATTTTAAAACCCATAAAAAAAGCGGCGAATGCCGCTTTTTTCATCAGGTTATGCCGTTCGGGCGACCGCATCGCGCGAGGCGGCGTCGCGCTCCTCGCCGGTCAACTCACTCAATTGACCATTGCGCATCTCCAGCAGACGATCGGCATGGATGAAGTAGTGGTCGTCGTGGCTGATAGCGAAAACAGTTTTGCCCATCTGTTGCATCAGCGGGAGCAATATTTGGTAGAACTCGCGGCGGAAGTGCGGATCCTGATCGGCGGCCCACTCATCCAGCATAATGATGTCTCGCTCTTCCGCTAATGCCAGCAGTAGCGCCACACGCTTCTTTTGCCCTTTCGAGAGTTTAAGGTCAAGGATTTTGCCGTTTTCCAGCTTCACCTTATGCCCCATTTTCAGCTGTTCCAGCCACTTATCCACCAGCGCCGGGTCGGCCTGTTTTCCTTCCGGCCCCAGCAACTGGTCAAACAGCCAGACGTCGGTGAAGACCGCTGAGAATAGCTTACGGTAATCTTCCGGTTTGTCCGCCGCCAGCGGTTTGCCATCCAGCAGAATCTGCCCTTTAACCGGTTGATAGAGCCCGGTAAGCAGCATCGCCAGCGTCGATTTACCGCTGCCGTTGCCGCCAATCAGGAATACCAGTTCGCCGCGATGGAGCGTCAGATTAATTGGGCCCACGGCGAAGGTGTTGTCTTCATAGTGAAACTCCACATCGCGCAGTTCGAGCGTTTGCCAGTTTGGATACGCTTTTGGCACCGGGAATTCCGCCTGGTAAGGTGCAAGCGAGAAGGTGTTGAGCTTTTTGAACGCCACCTGCGCGCTGAGCAACGTCGGCAGCGCGCCAACGGCCGATAACAACGGTGTGCGCAGGAACAGCAGCGTTAGCGAGTACGTCGCCGCCACGGCGGTATCCGCCCAGCCCAGACTGTTCGCCATCCAGAAGACCAGGCCGATGGCGCCCAGCATCATTATGTTCGACCAGTTCACGGCGCTCAGGTGGAAGGTGTCGGCACGCACAATATGGTGACGGTAACTTTTCGCGTCCGGAATATAGAGCTGATTAAAGACATACTCTGCGCGTTCCCGGTTGAGCGTGAGCTCTTTGCGCCCTTCCAGCACGGTTTGATAATCCTGATACAGCGCATCTTCCGTCTCACGCAGAATCGCCATATGTTTGTAGACCCGCGCCACCAGCACAAAACCGCCCCAGATGGTCAGCGCCATCCACAGTGCGGTCACCAGCAGCATTTTCGTCGACAGAAATGCCAGGTAAGCGGCGGAGCCAAAGGTCAGGATGATCCCCTGCACCAGTTCCGGCAGGCGGACGAAAGCGATGGTGATCGCACGCACATCGCTGGTCAGGCCCGCCAGCAGCGCCGCGCTGCCGAGTTTTTCGATGCGTTCGACCTGGGTGTCCAGAATACGTTTAATGAATTCGCTGCGCAGACGGTAAACAAAGTGATGTCCGAGGGTGGTCAGCGCCAGTTGCGAACCCAGCGTAACCGCCATCAGCAATAGCAGCAGCCCGAGAAACTCTGGCAGCACCGTCAGCGACATATCGACCGTCGTGATTAAACGCAGGTTAATGAAGGCAATCAGCCCAATCCCTAACGCCGCACTCAGCAAACTCAGTGCCATAACGGCAATAAATGGCCAGCGGTACTGGCGCCAGACAAGCAGGAGAAGTTCCATAAAACAGCAACCCGGAAAAGAAAAACAGCGTGCAGTGTAAACTGCCGCGCGAGTACATCAAGAATAATTCTTATTTTTATTCTTTATTACCCGCATGGCGAAAGGTGAGGTTATAGCGCAGTGGGCCAACCTGTGGATGGTGGCCCGGTTTGAGCGGCTGAATGCCATGATAAAAGAGGCGCGATTCGCCGCCCCACACCACCACATCGCCATGTTCCAGCAACACGCGCTGGAGCGGATCGTTACGCTTCAGGCCGCCAAACTGGAACACAGCGGGCAAGCCCAGCGAAACCGACACAATCGGCGCGCTCAGCGTGGCTTCGTCTTTATCCTGATGCAGCGACAGTTTCGCACCCGGAAGATAGCGGTTAATCAGGCAGGCGTCCGGCGAAAAATCAGCATAGCCCGCCTGCGTCGCCGCCTCCAGCGCCAGCCTGCGGAAAACATCCGGCATGGACGGCCAGGATTTACCCGTCAGCGGATCGCGCGGCGTGTAGCAGTAACCGTGGAGGTCGGTGCTCCAGCCCAGCGGGCCGCAGTTGGTCATCGCCACCGACATGGTATAGCCGCCGGGCGTTACCATCTGGCGAAACGGTGACAACGCGGCGATCTGTTCAATCGCCGCCAGCAGTTCACCGGCCTGGCTTAGCGCCTGACGACGAAGGATGACTGCGCCTGCCGCCAGCGGTTCCTGCCAGGGGGCTTCATCAGCAAAGAGATCGAGCATTATTTTCCTCCGGCATTTTTCTCATCCGCCAGCAGCGAGGCTTTTCGCCCCACGCCCCAGCGGTATCCCGACAGGCTGCCATCTTCACGTACCACGCGATGGCACGGAATAATAATCGCCAGTTTGTTCGCCGCGCAAGCACCGGCCACCGCGCGAACGGCCTTCGGATTGCCAATGGCCGTGGCAATTTGCTGATAGCTGCGCGTTTCACCCAGCGGAATCGCGCGTAGCGCCTGCCAGACCTGCTGTTGAAAGGCGGTGCCGCGAATATCCAGCGGCAAATTCAGCGGCAACTGTTGAAAATCCAGACGCCTCACCACCTCATGAATTTGCTGATGAAAAACCGGGCTCCCCTGCTGCGATTGCGCCGAGGGGAAAAGTTGCTGAAGCTCTGCCGTCAGTTGCGCATCGCTATCGCCCAGCAGCACGGCGCAGATACCACGTGCGCTCAACGCCACGAGGCAGCGACCGAAACGGCACTCTTCCAGCGCATAATGAATAACGGCCTCTTCACCACCGCTCCGATACTGTTTTGCCGTCATACCCAGAAGCTGGTCGGCATGGCGATAGTAGCTGCTGCTGTCCGGGAAGCCCGCGTTGAGCACGGCGTTCGTCACCGCCTCGCCTTCCGCCAGCGCTTCACGCAAACGTCGGGCGCGCCACGCCTGCTGCCACGCTTTTGGCGTGACGCCGGTGACCGACTTAAACAGACGGTGGAAATGGTAGGGACTGACAGCGACCGCTTCGGCTAGCGTGTCCAGGGTAACGGGCGCATCCTGTTCGAGCATCCGGCAGGCTATCGCCACTTTGTTCACTTTTTGCAACTGGGGATCGAGCGTATTCGGCTGACAGCGTTTGCAGGGGCGAAAACCCGCCTGTAGCGCCGCATCAGCATCAGGATAAAATTGCACATTCTGGCGCAACGCATGGCGCGCTTTGCAGGAGGGACGACAAAAAATACCGGTGGTGCGGACCGCAAAGACAAACTGCCCGTCGGCACAGGCATCGCGCTCAAGCACCGCCTGCCAGCGGCGCTCATCAGTATGGAAAGTGTGAGATGTCATATCAGGCTCCTCCAGTAAGTGTACGACGACTTTGCCCTGGAGGAGACAGCAAAAAAACCAGCAATCTTGCTTTTTAATTTTTACCGTTTACCAAAAATGCTTTGAACTGCGGCGACATCCAGGTGGTGAAGTTATCACCCTCTTTCATGATCATATACACCGCCAGCCCCTGCTCGCGCACCACTTCTTTGGCTTTTTCCGGGCCGAGAACCATCAGGCCGGTGTCCCAGGCATCGGCTTCCAGCGCCGTCGGTGCAATCACCGTCACAGAAACCAGTTTGTGGGTAATGGGTCGGCCGGTTTGAGGATCGATGACATGAGAGATTCGCTGCCCGTCCAGCTCATAATAGTTACGGTAGCTGCCGGATGTGCTGATCCCGTGACCGTTGATATCGACAATAGCCTGTACGGCGTTCTCTTTATCCGTCGGTTTTTGAATCGCCACGCGCCACGGGCGACCTTCCGCGTTCATGCCCCGACTCGACAGCGCGCCGCCAACGGAGACCAGGTAACGCGAGATCCCCTCCATGCCCATCAGGCGCGCAAGATGATCCGCTGCATACCCTTCGCCAACGGTCGAAAGATCAACATAGAGTTCCGGGAGATCTTTTTGCAGATACTGGCGACCTGCGGTGTTAATCACCGTCAGATGCTGCAAGCCGGTTTTGGCTTTTGCCGTATCGATTTGTTCCTGTGTTGGCGTGCTGACCGGCTGTTTATCCGGACCAAAGCCCCACAGATTCACCAGTGGGCCTACAGTAATGTCCATCGCGCCCCGGGTTTTTTGCCCGATGCGCAGAGATTCGGTGACGATATCCGCCATGGCTTCAGTGACCGGCCACGGCACGGTGCTGGAGGAGATGTTAAAGCGCATCAGCGCGGAGTCGTTTTTCCATGTCGAGAGTAGCTGGTCATCACCATCAAGCTGCGTCTGGATTTTTTCACGCAGTTCATCAGCGCGTTTTTTATCGATATCCACCACGCTCACACGCCAGAAGGTGCCCATGGTCTTGCCTTCGAGCACCGTTGCGGTTTCGTTTAACGGCGCGGTGGTACTGGCGTTATCGCAGCCAGCAAGCAGTAACGCGGCGCTCACCAGAGCCGCACGTAAGATATTCATTTCCATCCGGTATTATTTCTCCTGCAATGCGCGCAAGAGTACACCAATTAACTTAAACAAGGCATAAAAAAAGGAGCCTTTCGGCTCCTTTTCTACAGGTTAACAGTCGATTAGAACTGGTAAACCAGACCCAGTGCTACGATGTCATCGGTAGAGATGCCAGCAGCGCGGGTGAAGGTGTTGTCATCCAGCAGGTTGATTTTGTAATCAACATAGGTAGACATGTTTTTGTTGAAGTAGTAGGTCGCGCCAACATCAACATATTTAACCAGATCCTGGTCGCCGAAGTCACGACCACCAGCAGTTACGAGGTCTTTGCCTTTAGACTGCAGGTAAGCAACGGACGGACGCAGACCGAAGTCGAACTGGTACTGTGCAACAACTTCGAAGTTCTGCGCTTTATCAGCGTAGCCACCGAAGTTAACGTCACCGAAACGAGTCGCGTTGTAAGTCTGGGTGTACTGTGCGGCCAGGTAGATGTTGTTCGCATCATATTTCAGACCACCGGTGTAGGTCGTCGCTTTGTCGCCACGGCCAAATGCCAGGTTGGTGTTTTGATCGTCAGTACGTTTAGAGCTGGCAATCGCACCACCGACGCTGAAGCCTTCGCCGATGTCATAAGACAGGGAGCCACCGAAGCCGTCACCGTTCTGTTTCAGTTCTTTACGACCGTTGTTGGTCTGACCTTCGCCAGATTGGCTGCCGTTTTTACCCTGATACTGCAGAGCAAAGTTCAGGCCATCAACCAGACCGAAGAAGTCAGAGTTACGGTAGGTAGCAACGCCGTTAGCACGCTGCTGCAGGAAGTTGTCAGAACCGTAGGTGTCGCCGCCGAATTCCGGCAGAACGTCGGTCCAGGAAGTGATGTCGTAAACAACGCCGTAGTTACGACCGTAGTCGAAGGAACCTGCATCACCGAAGCGCAGACCGGCGAATGCCAGACGAGTCCATGCCTGATTGCCGGAGTCTTCAGTGTTGTTCGCCTGAACGTTGTATTCCCACTGGCCGTAACCGGTCAGTTGGTCCTGGATTTGAGTCTCACCTTTAATGCCAACACGCATGTAGGTCTGGTCGCCGTCAGCGCTGTTATCATCGGAGAAGTAGTGCAGACCAACGATTTTACCGTACAGATCTAATTTGTTGCCGTCTTTGTTATAAATTTCAGCCGCATTTGCTGCGCCCGCTACCAGCAGTGCTGGTACCAGGAGGGACAGTACTTTAACTTTCATGTTAATAACCCTCTGTTATATGCCTTTTTATATGCCACTGCTTACTGGTCAACCCTCATTAACCAGTCGGCAAACCCATTGTGCTGCAAAATGCAGAATAATCCAACACCAAAATGATACTAAAACCTTAAAGGTGTTTCATTTATTCACATAGATGTTTCAAAATGTAAAAATCGCGGAACTTTTTTTCGCACAAATGGGTAAGATAAATAGCACAGATAAACAAAGAATTTTGAAATAGTTGTTGATAATCAATGCATTAAAATTGGTTACGGGTTTAGCACTGAATGGTAAAACAAAAGTTTCACCCGCAACTAAAATAGATATCGCTATCATCATTAACTTTATTTATTACCGTCATTCAGTTCTGAATGTCTGTTTACCCCTATTTCCACCGGATGCATCGCATCCGGTTTTTTTTACCTTTCTTTACGTAACTTTAATCCCTGTATGCTAACCCTCGGGAATTATAACGGTCATTAATTAATCACCAACAAAATCAATAACAAATTAATAACATAATTTTCACGTAATAATTTCGGGTTAATTCCTGCTGGCATTACCTGGCGCAAACGCGATGTTGCCTCTCCATCACCTCTTTATTTCCCCTATTTCTCCCCCCTTTCAGGGGCTGAAAACCGCTGAAGTGTGGCAATTGGCACAGTTCCCTTTATACTGCCTGCTGTACTGTCACCTGTTACAGAGAATTTGACGTGGGTTCGCCACGCAAAACAGGTTAAGACGTCCCACGCTCACCTATGTCTGAGCATATTCTCATTCAGATGCCGTTATGATGGGTTACACACGCCAATGAGTCAGTCTGACAAGAAAACGTCCGGTAAATTTTCCCTGCTGCCGGGCAGCATCACCCGCTTCTTCCTGTTAATGATCATCGTGTTGCTGGTAACGATGGGCGTGATGATTCAGAGCGCGGTTAACGCGTGGCTGAAGGACAAGAGCTATCAGATAGTCGACATGACCCATGCCGTGCATAAGCGCATTGATACCTGGCGTTATGCAACCTGGCAGATCTACGACAACATTGCCGCCGCCCCCTCTACAGCAACGTCCAGCGAAGGGTTACAGGAAACGCGTCTTAAACAGGACGTCTACTATCTGGAAAAGCCGCGACGTAAAACCGAGGCGCTAATTTTCGGCTCCCACGACAGCTCGACGCTGGAAATTACCCAGCGCATGTCCACCTATCTTGATACGCTGTGGGGCGCAGAAACCATCCCGTGGTCGATGTATTACCTGAACGGTCAGGATAACAGCCTGATCCTGATTTCTACGCTGCCGTTAAAAGATCTCTCCTCCGGATTCAAAGAATCTACGGTCGGGAGCATTGTCGATTCGCGTCGCGCCGAGATGCTCCAGCAAGCGAATACGCTGGACGAACGTGAAACCTTCTCCTCTTTGCGGCGTCTGGCCTGGCAAAACGGTCATTACTTCACTTTACGCACCACTTTTAACCAGCCGGGGCATCTTGCGACGGTAGTAGCGTTCGACCTGCCGATTAACGATCTGGTGCCGCCGGCGATGTCTCTGGACAGTTTCCGCCTCGAACAGGACCCGTCGCAGAACGCCCTGCGCAGTCAGGATAAAGAGCCCAGTGATAGCGTCGCAATTAACTTCAACAGCTCGCGTATAGAGATCTCTTCATCGCTAAATTCAACCGGCATGCGTCTGGTGTGGCAGGTCCCGTTTGGCACGCTGTTGCTGGATACCTTCCAGAACATCATGCTACCGCTGCTGCTGAATATTAGCCTGCTGGCGCTGGCGCTGTTCGGTTACTCCACGTTCCGTCATCAGACGGGCCGCAAAAGCGCCGCTACCGCGCCGGTGTCGGGTGCCAACAACGAATTGCGTTTACTGCGCGCAATCAATGAAGAGATAGTCTCGCTGCTGCCACTGGGGCTGCTGGTGCACGATCAGGAATCAAATCGTACCTTAATTAGCAACAAAATCGCCGATCACCTCTTGCCGCACCTGAACCTGCAAAACATCACCAGCATGGCGGATCAGCATCAGGGCGTGATTCAGGCCACCATTAATAATGAGCTGTACGAAATTCGCCAGTTCCGCAGCCAGGTTTCGCCACGGATGCAGATCTTTATCATTCGCGATCAAGACCGCGAAGTACTGGTGAATAAGAAACTTAAGCAAGCGCAGCGTCTGTATGAGAAGAACCAGCAGGGCCGCGCGGCCTTTATGCAAAATATCAGCGATACCTTAAAGCAGCCGATCAAGACGCTGGCCGCCGAGGCCGCCGCGATAGATACCACTGAAAGCCAGAAGCTGGCGAACAACGCCGATCTGCTGGTGCGTCTGGTTGATGAAATTCAGCTTGCCAATATGCTGGAAAATGACAGCTGGAAAGGCGCATCCACACTCTTCTCGCTACAGGATTTGATTGATGAAGTGGTGCCTGAAGTCCTGCCCGCCATCAAGCGTAAAGGCCTGCAACTGTTGATCAACAACCAGCTTCCAGCCAAAGAGCAGCGCCATGGCGATCGCGATGCCTTGCGCCGTATTCTGTTGCTGCTGATTCAGTACGCGGTAACTACGACTCAGATTGGCAAAATCACGCTGGAAGTGAATGCCGATGAGTCTGCGGGCGAGCGTCTGACCTTCCGCATTCTGGACACTGGCAACGGCGTGTCGCACGGTGAAATCGATAATCTGCATTTCCCTTACCTGAACGACACCCAGTCCGACCGTTACGGTAAAGCGAACGCTCTCACCTTCTGGCTGTGTGACCAACTGGCACGCAAGCTGGGCGGGCATTTGAATATAAAAGCGCGCGAATCGTTAGGTACCCGTTACTCGCTGCACGTTAAAATGGCCGCGCGGGAGGAGGACGGCGAACAGGAAGAGCGTCTGCTGGATGATGTCGTTGCGATGGTGGATATCACCTCTAACGAGATTCGTTCCATTGTGACTCGCCAGTTAGAGAGCTGGGGGGCGACGTGCATCACGCCGGACGAAAGGGCGACGAGTCAAGAATTTGATATCTTTTTAACAGATAATCCGTCTAATCTTACTGCTTCGGGCTTGCTTTTAAGCGATGATGAGGCTGGGATACGCAAAATTGGCCCCGGCCAATTGCGTGTTAACTTCAATATCAGTAATGCTATGCAGGACGCGGTCCTTCAGCTTATTGAAGAGCAACTGGCACAGGAAGAGGTCACGGAATCACCTCTTGGCGGCGATGAAAACGCCGAGCTTCAGGCCAGCGGCTATTATGCGCTGTTTGTTGATACGGTACCGGAAGATGTTAGCAGGCTGTATACTGAATGCGACGCGCGTGATTTTGCCGCGTTGGCACAGACAGCCCACCGCCTGAAGGGGGTGTTTGCTATGCTTAACCTGGTTCCTGGCAAGCAGTTGTGTGAAACGCTTGAGCATTTAATTCGTGAGAAAGATGCTCCGGCCATAGAAAAATATGTCAGCGACATTGACGCCTACGTCAAGAGCTTGCTGTAGCAAGGTAGCCTTTATTATGAACAATATGAACGTAATTATTGCCGATGATCATCCGATAGTTCTGTTTGGTATTCGTAAATCACTGGAACAAATCGAATGGGTCAATGTTGTCGGCGAATTTGAAGACTCCACCGCGCTGATTAACAATTTACCGAAACTGGATGCACACGTCCTGATCACCGACCTTTCCATGCCGGGCGACAAATATGGCGATGGGATCACGCTTATCAAATACATTAAGCGTCATTTCCCGGGTATTTCCATTATCGTCCTGACCATGAATAACAACCCGGCGATTCTGAGCGCCGTGCTGGATCTGGATATCGAAGGTATTGTCCTGAAACAGGGTGCGCCGACCGACCTGCCAAAAGCGCTGGCCGCGTTGCAAAAAGGGAAGAAATTCACCCCGGAAAGCGTCTCTCGCCTGCTGGAGAAAATCAGTGCGGGCGGTTATGGCGACAAACGTTTGTCACCCAAAGAGAGCGAAGTATTGCGCCTGTTTGCAGAAGGCTTCCTGGTAACCGAGATTGCCAAGAAACTGAACCGCAGTATCAAAACCATCAGTAGCCAGAAGAAATCAGCGATGATGAAACTGGGTGTGGAAAACGATATTGCGCTGTTGAACTATCTCTCTTCTGTCACGCTTTCCCCGACAGATAAAGAGTAATGCTCTAAGAATGAATCCCCCGGCCCGCCGGGGGATTTTTTTATCTTATGATTCCCGCGTTTTTCTCACCCGCGCCGCATAGACCGCCAGTGTTTGCTTCAGCACATCCAGCGTCACCGGTTTTGACAGGCAGCTATCCATCCCTGACTCCAGACAGCGCTGCTTCTCTTCCGCCAGCGCGTTGGCAGTCACGCCGACAACCGGTAGCGTCAGCCCAAGCTGACGGATACGCTGCGTTAAACGATAGCCATCCATATTTGGCATGTTGACGTCGCTCAGCACAATATCAATATGATTTTTGCTCAGCACATTGAGCGCATCAACACCGTCATTCGCTGTCATACACTGATAACCCAGCGTACCCAGTTGATCCGCCAACAGACGACGGTTGATCGGGTGATCGTCCACCACGAGGATCATCATATCGTCGTTACTGTCGGCAGGCACATCATGCGCCGATGACAACTCTGCGTGATCCGCATTACCCACTTTAATGCGATAAATACGCCCCAGCAGGGTCATTAACTCGTGCGGCGAAACAATGCTGTGCACCCATTCACCCGGTGCTCGTTCGAGAGGAATACCGATATGGCGACGGCAGAAGATTACTACCGCCCTGCCCGTCCACGGTTTTTCCAGGTCATCGTCTGTTATCAGCAAATCATCCGGCGTCGGTTCCTCGCCCTCGTAGCGCTGAACGTCCACGCCGTGCCAGGTCAGCAGCGTTTCAATAAACTGATACAGAGATTCGTTGCGAATCGCCAGCCAACAGCGTTTTTGCGCCAGCGCGTCAATCACCAGCGGCGTGGCAGCCTGCGCGCCATACAACGGTATACGTACCGTAAACTGACTCCCCATGCCCGGTTCAGTATCAACGGCAATATCACCGTCCATCATGTTGATGAGCTTCTCACAAATCGCCAGCCCCAGCCCGGTGCCCTGGAAGTTGCGCTGCACGCCAGTGCCTACCTGGAAGAACGGGTCGAACAGGCGTACCACCTCTTTCGCCGGAATACCCACGCCGGTATCACGGATACTGATACTCAGGTAATCGCCTTCTCGCTTAAGATGCAAAATAATGCAGCCAATATCGGTGAACTTAATAGCATTGCTCAGGATATTGGAGATAACCTGCTGCAAGCGCATCGGATCGCCCAGCATCTGCGGCGGCACGTTGGGCTCGATAAAGCAGTACATTCCGACCCGTTTACGCACGACCAGCGGCAGATAGTTGGCGGTAATGTGATTCATCACCTCTTTCGGCGAGAACTCGCGCGGCTCGATTTTCAGCTGTTCAGATTCAATTTTCGAGAAGTCGAGAATGTCGCTGATGATTTTCAGCAACAGGCCAGAGGAGTTGTTCATCGCCGTCACCAGACGCCCGACGCCTTTCGGCAACTCTTTGGTTTGCAACAAATCAAGGTTACCGATGATGCCGTACAGCGGCGTGCGCAGTTCGTGGCTGACGGTGGCGAGGAACATCGATTTCGACTGGCTGGCCTGTTCTGCCGCCTGCGCCATTTCCTGTAATGACTCTTCCATTTTAACGCGCGAGCTGACATCTACCAGCACACAAATCGCCACGTTTTCATTGCGATATCGCGAATGCACAAAACTGATTTGCAGGTTGGTATTGTTACTGGTGAGCACATCGACAAAGTTAACCTGCTGACCGCAGATAATCTGTGTTAAGCGCTGCCGGTCTTCGTGCGTCAGCATATTCAAATAGTTATGCGCCAGTTCGTTACTCAGAATATTAGTGCCATCCTGAGTACGCAGAATACAAATCCCGACCGGCGCAGAGGCGACGATTTTACGGTTGAACTGCTCATGCTCTTCCAGACGCTGGGCGTCTGACTCGGCAGGAATAAATATCCGCCGCTCGTACATTCTCGCCATCGTGAACAGCCCTACCCCGGTCAGGATGTTGAGCAGTACGGCGTTGAGGATCAGCATGCGGATGCGCTCAAGCACTAAATCAACCGGTACGGAATAAACAATGCTGAGCGACGATGGTGGCAGATTCTTTTTCAGCACCAGCTCGCGAAAGCCGCTGCTGTAACCAAACCACGCGCGCTCCTGCATCCAGCGCTGATCGATGCGCAGTTTGCTGTCCGGCCCGGTGAGCGAAATCAGCGAATCGCCGTTTTCATCAAGAATAGTCACGCCAATCGGTAAACTTCCCGGCGTGAAGAAGTTTTCCATGCGGATGGTTTGTTCAACGCCCAGCAGCGCCTGCAAACGGTTTGCCAGATACACCGGCGTTAAGGCATAGAAATAGCCGACGCCCGGCCGCGGGCCCTGGCTTATCCAGAACAGGTTGCTGCCGCTCTCATCCTGCGGCGCACTACGATACTTCACGATGCGATCGTGCAGGGTTTTCAGCGCCTGATTACGTTCAATCGGCATATCCCGAAGGCCAAAGTTCGCCATGCACAGGTTTTCACTGCCAATTAAAAAGACGCGGTTGAGGTCGTAGGCAGCGGAGAAATTGTCACGCCAGTAACGCAGGAACCAGGCAAGCGACTCCAGCGAGCCGCGCCACGCATCGTCCAGCGCGGAACAATCGGAATCGGCAAACAGAGGCTCGAAGTCCGGGACTTCAGTATTCTCTTTTATCGACGCGGGAGGCAGCACGCCGTTCGTTGCCGTAAGACGGTTCTCGGCAATGTACTTCAGCTCTTTGATGACATCCGACGTACGCTGGATATAGCGCTGCGCCTGATCGGAACTCAGGTTAAATTCCTGACGTATCTCTGACTCTTTCTGATGCAAGGCATTCACGATATAGAAAACCGACGCGAGGGCAATCAGCAACCAGAGTAGCAGCGCCAGGGCCCGGAACAGGTAGCGTGAGACTTTAAGCGTCGTGCGAAAGGAGACAAGATATTTCAAAGGGGCGAAACTCCGCCATCAAAGGCTAACAGGATGTGGTTAAGGTAACGGGAAAACCCATTTGCCGCAACGCAGAAAAAAGGCCGGTTTATAACCGGCCTTTATTGTTACGTCTCACGATTTACTCGTCAGCGTCATCCGCTACGTCGTCATCGGTGTCCGTTTCCGGTGCGATTTCATCGTCACCTTCTGCAGCGCTGCCGTCGATGGCGTCGAGTTCTTCGTCATCAACCGGTTCAGCCACACGTTGCAGACCCACAACGTTTTCATCCTCCGCGGTACGGATGAGGATAACGCCCTGAGTGTTACGACCGACGATGCTCACTTCGGAAACACGCGTACGCACCAGCGTACCGGCATCGGTGATCATCATGATCTGATCGCAATCGTCAACCTGCACCGCGCCCACAACGGAACCATTACGCTCGGTCACTTTGATCGAGATAACGCCCTGTGTCGCACGTGACTTAGTCGGATACTCTTCCGCCGCAGTACGTTTACCGTAACCGTTCTGGGTGACGGTCAGGATTGCGCCTTCGCCACGTGGAATGATCAGGGAAACAACTTTGTCCTCACCTGCCAGTTTAATACCGCGTACACCAGTCGCCGTACGACCCATGGCGCGAACGGCGTCTTCTTTGAAGCGCACCACTTTACCAGCAGCGGAGAACAACATAACTTCATCAGAACCGGACGTCAGGTCAACGCCAATCAGCTCATCGCCTTCGTTCAGGTTCACGGCGATGATACCGGCAGAACGCGGACGGCTGAATTCGGTCAGCGCCGTTTTCTTCACGGTACCGCTGGCGGTCGCCATAAAGACGTTTACGCCCTCTTCGTACTCGCGTACCGGCAGAATGGCGGTGATACGTTCGTCGGCTTCCAGCGGCAGCAGGTTGACGATCGGACGGCCACGCGCGCCACGGCTGGCTTCCGGTAGCTGATAAACCTTCATCCAGTACAGACGACCACGGCTGGAGAAGCAGAGGATCGTGTCATGGGTGTTGGCCACCAGCAGGCGGTCGATAAAGTCTTCTTCTTTAATACGGGCTGCTGATTTGCCTTTACCGCCACGACGCTGCGCTTCGTAATCGGTAAGTGGCTGATATTTTACGTAACCCTGGTGAGACAGGGTGACGACAACATCTTCCTGGCTGATCAGATCTTCGATGTTGATGTCTGCGGTGTTAGCGGTGATTTCAGTACGGCGGTTGTCGCCAAACTGCTCACGCACCAGCTCCAGCTCTTCGCGGATCACTTCCATCAAACGGTCGGCGCTGCCCAAAATGTGCAGCAGTTCGGCGATCTGTTCCAGCAACTCTTTGTATTCGTCGAGCAGTTTTTCATGCTCCAGGCCGGTCAGTTTCTGCAGACGCAGATCCAGAATAGCCTGCGCCTGCTGTTCGGTCAGGTAGTATTTACCGTCACGAACACCGAATTCCGGCTCCAGCCACTCAGGACGCGCCGCGTCATCACCCGCACGTTCCAGCATGGCGGCAACGTTGCCCAGAGCCCACGGCTGTGCGACCAGGCCTGCTTTTGCTTCAGCAGGCGTCGGCGCACGACGGATCAGTTCAATGATCGGGTCGATGTTCGCCAGCGCAACAGCCAGCGCTTCGAGGATGTGCGCACGGTCACGCGCTTTACGCAGTTCAAAAATGGTACGACGGGTCACGACTTCACGACGGTGACGTACGAACGCGGAAAGAATATCTTTCAGGTTCATGATCTTCGGCTGGCCATGGTGCAGTGCCACCATGTTGATACCGAAGGAAACCTGTAGCTGGGTCTGGGAGTAGAGGTTGTTGAGAACCACTTCGCCCACCGCATCGCGTTTCACTTCAATCACGATGCGCATGCCGTCTTTATCAGACTCGTCACGCAGCGCGCTGATGCCTTCCACGCGTTTATCTTTCACCAGCTCGGCGATTTTCTCGATCAGGCGCGCTTTGTTCACCTGATACGGAATTTCATGCACGATGATGGTTTCGCGGCCAGACTTCGCGTCCGTTTCAACTTCCGCGCGGGCGCGAATGTAAATTTTGCCACGACCGGTACGATAGGCTTCTTCAATACCACGGCGACCATTAATGATGGCCGCTGTAGGGAAGTCCGGCCCCGGGATGTGTTCCATCAGCCCTTCAATGCTGATGTCTTCATCATCGATATAGGCCAGACAGCCGTTGATCACTTCCGTCAGGTTGTGCGGCGGAATGTTCGTCGCCATACCGACTGCGATACCGGAAGAACCGTTCACCAGCAGGTTAGGGATTTTAGTTGGCATGACGTCCGGAATTTTTTCCGTGCCGTCATAGTTATCCACGAAGTCTACCGTCTCTTTTTCGAGATCGGCCATCAGCTCATGGGCAATTTTCGCCAGACGGATTTCCGTATAACGCATTGCCGCCGCGGAGTCACCGTCGATAGAACCGAAGTTACCCTGACCGTCAACCAGCATGTAACGCAGTGAAAATGGCTGCGCCATACGGACGATGGTGTCATACACCGCGGAATCACCATGGGGATGGTATTTACCGATTACGTCACCAACGACACGGGCAGATTTTTTGTAGGCTTTGTTCCAGTCATTGCCCAATACGTTCATGGCGTAAAGTACGCGACGGTGTACCGGCTTCAGGCCATCTCGGACATCCGGCAGCGCACGGCCAACAATGACCGACATCGCGTAATCCAGATAGGAGCTCTTCAGCTCTTCCTCAATGTTGACCGGTGTAATTTCTCTCGCAAGGTCGCTCATCTAACCGCTATCCCTCTACTGTATCCCGGATTCAAAGGTCGCAAATTATAACACAACCGCGTAAAGACAGGTAAACCTATAGCGTTCTGCCAGAGCTTTATTCGCGTCGTTGTGCTGATATACTCGCGGTAATAATGAAATAAGGACCAGGAGTGCCCATGAATGCCGAAAAAAACACGTTAGCGCCCAACGTTGACCATGACGAGATCGCCAAATTTGAAGCCGTGGCTTCGCGCTGGTGGGATCTGGAAGGCGAGTTTAAACCGCTGCATCGGATCAACCCGCTGCGTCTGGGCTATATCGCCGAACGCGCTGACGGCCTTTTCGGCAAGAAAGTGCTTGATGTCGGCTGCGGTGGCGGCATACTCGCAGAGAGCATGGCGCGAGAAGGCGCGGAAGTCACCGGGCTGGATATGGGCTTCGAACCGTTACAAGTGGCGCGTTTGCACTCGCTGGAGTCAGGGATTCACGTCGATTACGTGCAGGAGACCGTAGAAGAACACGCGGCGAAACATGCACAGCAGTATGACGTCGTCACCTGTATGGAAATGCTGGAACACGTGCCGGACCCGCAGTCGGTCGTAAAAGCCTGTGCGCAACTGGTGAAGCCGGGCGGACATGTTTTCTTCTCCACCCTGAACCGCAACAGCAAATCCTGGCTGATGGCGGTGATCGGCGCGGAATACATTCTGAAAATGGTGCCGAAAGGCACGCACGACATTAAGAAGTTTATCAAGCCTGCCGAACTGCTGAGCTGGGTCGACGAAACCACTCTGCGCGAGCAGCATATGATTGGTCTGCATTACAACCCGCTGACCAACACCTTTAAGCTGGCTCCGGGCGTAGATGTGAATTATATGTTGCACACGACAGCCAAAAATCGCTAACGTCAGAAGATATTCTTATATAGATTTGCGCTGCATCAAGCAGCGCAATCAACCCGGTCGATGAAGAAATCGGCACTCGATCAAATTTTCATTTTTTTTTGCAAATTGTTGACATCCCTTACAGCCCTTACTGCATGCGGACTTAGCCTTTTTTACGCTTTCTAAACCTCAATTTAACCTCAAAATCAACTCTTGTATGAGAAAGAAAGCAGACTAGAATACTCACCATATAGCGTTTCACTTATTAAAGACCCCCCATATATAGTATTTATCCACAGACTTAGCCACAAGCAACGTTTGTGGATAAGTGGGGGGATATTTCCTTTTCACGGACAGGTAAAAAGCACATGAATCAGAGTCTGCTGGTGACTAAGCGTGACGGCCGCACTGAACGCATCAATCTCGATAAAATCCATCGAGTGTTGGACTGGGCGGCTGAAGGTCTGGAAAACGTCTCTATCTCTCAGGTTGAACTGCGTTCTCACATCCAGTTCTATGACGGGATCAAAACCTCCGACATCCATGAAACCATCATTAAAGCCGCAGCCGATCTGATCTCCCGCGACGCACCGGATTACCAGTACCTGGCCGCGCGTCTGGCCATTTTCCACCTGCGTAAAAAAGCCTACGGCCAGTTTGAGCCGCCGAAGCTGTTCGACCACGTACTGAAAATGGTTGAACTGGGTAAATACGACAATCATCTGCTGGAAGACTATACGGAAGAAGAGTTCAAGCAGATGGACTCGTTCATTGTTCACGACCGTGACATGACCTTCTCTTACGCTGCCGTCAAACAGCTGGAAGGCAAATACCTGGTACAGAACCGCGTTACCGGCGAAATCTACGAGAGTGCGCAGTTCCTTTATATTCTGGTTGCCGCGTGCCTGTTCTCAAACTATCCGCGCGACACCCGCTTGAGCTATGTGAAACGCTTCTATGATGCGGTCTCCACGTTCAAAATCTCGCTGCCGACACCGATTATGTCCGGCGTGCGTACCCCGACTCGCCAGTTCAGCTCCTGCGTACTGATCGAGTGCGGCGACAGCCTGGATTCCATCAACGCCACCTCCAGCGCGATTGTGAAATACGTTTCCCAACGTGCCGGTATCGGTATCAACGCCGGTCGTATCCGTGCGCTGGGTAGCCCGATTCGCGGCGGCGAGGCCTTCCACACTGGCTGTATCCCGTTCTACAAACATTTCCAGACCGCAGTAAAATCCTGCTCTCAGGGCGGCGTGCGCGGCGGTGCGGCGACGCTGTTCTACCCGATGTGGCATCTGGAAGTTGAAAGCCTGCTGGTGTTGAAAAACAACCGTGGCGTCGAAGGCAACCGCGTGCGTCATATGGACTACGGCGTACAGATCAACAAACTGATGTACACCCGTCTGCTGAAAGGCGGCGATATCACGCTGTTCAGCCCGTCTGACGTCCCAGGCCTCTATGATGCGTTCTTCGCCGATCAGGACGAGTTCGAGCGCCTGTACGTGCAGTATGAAAACGACGACAGCATCCGCAAACAACGCGTGAAAGCGGTTGAGCTGTTCTCGCTGATGATGCAGGAACGTGCTTCTACCGGCCGTATCTATATTCAGAACGTTGACCACTGCAACACCCACAGCCCGTTTGACCCGGCGATTGCACCGGTGCGCCAGTCTAACCTGTGCCTGGAAATCGCGCTGCCGACCAAACCGCTGAACGACGTTAACGACGAAAACGGTGAAATCGCTCTCTGTACGCTTTCTGCATTCAACCTGGGTGCGATTAAGGATCTGAGCGAGCTGGAAGAACTTGCCGTACTGGCGGTGCGTGCGCTGGATGCGCTGCTTGATTATCAGGACTACCCGATTCTGGCTGCCAAACGCGGCGCGATGGGACGTCGTACGCTGGGTATTGGCGTCATCAACTTTGCATACTGGCTGGCGAAAAACGGTAAACGTTACTCCGACGGCAGCGCCAATAACCTGACGCACGAAACCTTCGAAGCCATTCAGTACTACCTGTTGAAAGCCTCTAATGAGCTGGCTATCGAACAGGGCGCGTGCCCGTGGTTCAACGAAACCACTTACGCCAAAGGTATTCTGCCGATCGATACCTATAAGAAAGACCTGGATGCAATCACCAGCGAGCCGCTGCACCTGAACTGGGAAGCGCTTCGTGAGTCGATTAAGACGCATGGCCTGCGTAACTCTACGCTATCGGCCCTGATGCCATCCGAGACATCGTCGCAGATCTCCAACGCGACCAACGGTATCGAGCCGCCGCGTGGCTACGTCAGCATTAAAGCGTCGAAAGACGGTATCCTGCGTCAGGTTGTGCCGGACTACGAACACCTGCACGACGCGTATGAACTGCTGTGGGATATGCCGAACAACGACGGCTATCTGCAACTGGTGGGCATCATGCAGAAATTTATCGATCAGTCGATTTCTGCCAACACCAACTACGACCCGTCACGCTTCCCGTCAGGAAAAGTGCCGATGCAGCAGTTACTGAAAGACCTGCTCACCGCCTATAAATTTGGCGTGAAAACCCTGTACTATCAGAACACCCGCGACGGGGCTGAAGATGCACAGGATGACCTGGTGCCGTCTATTCAGGACGATGGCTGCGAAAGCGGCGCGTGCAAGATCTGATAATGATATTCCCCTCACCCCGGCCCTCTCCCTGAGGGAGAGGGTGAAAAGCGCACCGAGCCATTCCCTCTCCCCCCGGGAGAGGGTTAGGGTGAGGGGGCATTAAAACCACAGGACACATTCATGGCATATACCACCTTTTCACAGACGAAAAATGACCAACTCAAAGAGCCGATGTTCTTCGGCCAACCGGTCAACGTGGCCCGCTACGATCAGCAAAAATACGACATCTTCGAAAAGCTGATTGAAAAGCAGCTCTCCTTCTTCTGGCGTCCGGAAGAAGTTGACGTTTCTCGCGACCGTATCGATTACCAGGCGCTGCCGGAACACGAAAAACACATCTTCATCAGTAACCTGAAATATCAGACCCTGCTCGACTCCATTCAGGGCCGTAGCCCGAACGTTGCCCTGCTGCCGCTGATTTCCATTCCGGAACTGGAAACCTGGGTAGAAACCTGGGCGTTTTCTGAAACCATCCACTCCCGCTCTTACACTCATATCATCCGTAATATCGTCAACGACCCGGCGATTGTGTTTGATGATATTGTGACCAACGAGCAGATTCAGAAACGCGCGGAAGGCATTTCCAGCTATTACGACGAACTGATCGAGATGACCAGCTACTGGCATCTACTGGGCGAAGGCACGCATTCCGTGAACGGTAAAACCGTCACCGTCAGCCTGCGCGAACTGAAGAAAAAGCTCTACCTGTGCCTGATGAGCGTTAACGCGCTGGAAGCCATTCGCTTCTACGTCAGCTTCGCCTGCTCCTTCGCGTTCGCAGAACGTGAGCTAATGGAAGGCAACGCCAAAATCATTCGCCTGATCGCCCGCGATGAAGCGCTGCACCTGACCGGCACTCAGCATATGCTGAATTTGCTGCGCAGCGGCGTCGATGATCCGGAAATGGCTGAAATCGCCGAAGAGTGCAAACAGGAGTGCTATGACCTGTTCGTACAAGCAGCCCTTCAGGAAAAAGAGTGGGCAGATTACCTGTTCCGCGACGGTTCGATGATTGGCCTGAACAAAGACATTCTTTGCCAGTACGTGGAATACATCACCAACATCCGCATGCAGGCGGTAGGTTTAGATTTGCCATTCCAGACGCGCTCTAACCCAATCCCGTGGATCAACACCTGGCTGGTATCCGATAACGTACAGGTTGCACCGCAGGAAGTGGAAGTCAGTTCTTACCTGGTCGGTCAGATAGATTCTGAAGTCAACACCGACGACCTGAGTGATTTCCAGCTCTGATGAGCCGCGTTATCCTTCGCATCTCTGGCACACAGTTGCTGTGCCAGGATGAACACCCTTCCCTGCTGGCCGCGCTGGAATCCCATAACGTTGAAGTTGAGTATCAGTGCCGTGAAGGCTACTGCGGTTCATGCCGCACGCGTCTGGTTGCCGGCCAGGTCGACTGGCTAACGGAACCGCTGGCGTTCATCCAGCCAGGGGAAATTTTGCCCTGCTGTTGCCGGGCGAAGGGTGATATTGAGATTGAAATGTAAATGGCCGCCCGCTGGGCGGCCATTTTATTACAGCGCGTAATAGTACGCTTTCACCTTTTCCCAGTCCGCTTTCGGAATCGGGTCGAGATATTTTTCCAGTTGTGAAAAGTCGTGTTTAATCGCTTTTTCGCGGCTCAGACGACGACGGCTTTTCTCCAGGTCGAGGAAACCCGCTTCCACCGTCCCTTCGGTTTTCACATAGATATGACGCACATAGCAGCAACCGTGCTGACGATTCACGCTGTGCATCTTTTTGAAGGCCACGGCAACGGCTTTCAGCATGGCTTCGCGCACGTCGTCCGGGAAGGGCGTAACGGCATGCTGGTGATACCAGTCACCAATGCTGATAAAGCCTTTCATATCCTCGGTGACCAACAACGCGCGCCACTCACCATCAATTTTCATCGCTTTGCCGTAAACGATCTTCGGCACGATAACGCCCGCTTTTTCCAGATCTTTAATCACCGCGATTTCACGCACAATGGTTGGGCGACCAAACGGATAGCGAACCGAACGGAACAGATGCTGCGTCATGCGCTTCACGTACAGTTTTTTACCATCACGCTCAACACACTGGACGCCGCTCATCCCGTTGCGGCGGTAGTTTGGCTCCTCAACCCAGTCGCCTTCTGTTGCCCACCACTGATTAAATTCATCCAGTCCATTTGATACAGCCATTACTTGCCTCGCCCGCTAACGCTTAAAGATTACCAAAAGTTAATCATATAATAGCTTTGTCAAAGCTCTTAGCGTTTATCCGTTCATCTCATTTTCACAGGCGAAATGCGCGAAAACGAAAGCAATAAGTTCGAATGTGCGCAGCGTCAAACAAATTCTCTGTCAATTATGGCTTACTGAAGACAAGGATATTGTTATGTAGGGGCAGGAGAATGCAGCAATCAGGGGAGTACGATGCGATCATCATCGGCGGTGGCGCAACCGGCGCGGGAATTGCCCGCGACTGCGCGCTACGTGGTCTCAGGGTCGTGCTGGTTGAACGTCATGACATCGCCACCGGCGCAACCGGGCGTAACCACGGTCTGCTGCACAGCGGCGCACGCTATGCCGTCACCGATAGCGAATCGGCCCGGGAATGCATCAGCGAAAACCGCATCCTGAAACATATTGCCCGCCACTGTATCGAACCCACCGGCGGGCTGTTTATCACCCTGCCGGAAGACAACCTCGACTTTCAGTCCACCTTTTTACAAGCCTGCGCCATCGCCGGTATTGACGCGCAGGCGATTGACCCGCAGGAAGCGCGACGCATCGAACCGGGCGTTAACCCGGCGCTGACAGGCGCGGTAAAAGTCCCGGATGGTACCGTTGATCCCTTCCGGCTTACCGCAGCCAATATGCTGGATGCGCGCGAACACGGTGCGGACATTCTCACCGGGCATGAAGTCATCGGGCTTATTCGCGATGGCGCGAACGTGCGCGGCGTGCGGTTGCACAATCGTCAAACGCAGGAGACGCGTGAGCTCCACGCCCAGGTGGTGGTCAACGCAGCCGGGATCTGGGGGCAACGCATCGCCGAATATGCCGATCTGAGCATCCGTATGTTCCCGGCCAAAGGGTCGCTGCTCATTCTCGATCACCGCATCAACCAGCACGTAATTAACCGCTGCCGCAAGCCTGCGGATGCCGACATTCTGGTACCAGGCGATACCATTTCGCTGATTGGCACCACCTCCATGCACATCGATTACGACGAAATTGACAACAACCGCGTTACCGCGCAGGAAGTCGATACATTGATTCGCGAAGGCGAAAAACTGGCGCCGCGCATGGGCAGCACACGTATTCTGCGCGCATACTCGGGCGTACGCCCGTTAGTTGCCTGCGATGATGACCCGACCGGGCGCAACGTCAGCCGTGGCATAGTCTTGTTCGATCACGCGCAGCGCGACGGCATGGAAGGTTTCATAACCATCACCGGCGGCAAACTGATGACCTATCGCCTGATGGCCGAATGGGCCACCGATGCGGTATGTCGCAAAGTGGGCAACACGACATCGTGTACCACCGCCACTACCCCACTCCCCGGCTCGCGTGAAAGCCAGGAGAAAACACTCCAGCGCATCATCTCGTTGCCTGCGCCGCTGCGCGGTTCCGTGATTTATCGCCACGGTGACCGCACGCCAGGCTGGATCGGCGACAACCGTCTGCATCGCAGCCTGGTATGCGAATGCGAAGCCGTGACGGCAGGCGAAGTACAGTACGCAGTAGAAAACCTGAATGTCCGCAATTTGCTCGATCTGCGTCGCCGAACCCGCGTCGGCATGGGTACCTGTCAGGGCGAACTGTGCGCCTGCCGCGCGGCGGGGCTGCTGCCCCGTTTTCACGCCACCAATGCCAGCCAGTCGCTAAAACAGCTCTCAGATTTCCTCAATGAGCGCTGGAAAGGCGTGCAGCCTATCGCCTGGGGTGATGCGCTGCGCGAAAGCGAACTGACTCGCTGGGTCTATCAGGGACTGTGTGGGCTGCAAAAGGAGCATCAGGATGAAATTTGATACGGTTATCATCGGCGGCGGTCTGGCCGGGTTACTGTGCGGGTTAACGCTGCAGTCACAAGGTTTGCGCTGTGCCATTGTCAGCCGCGGGCAAAGTGCGCTGAACTTCGCCTCGGGTTCGCTGGATCTCCTTAGCATGTTGCCCGACGGGCAGCCGGTCGAGGATATTCATCTCGGCTTGCAGGCATTAACACGGCTAGCCCCTGAGCATCCTTACAACAAAGTGGGTTGCGAAAACGTCCTGTCGTACGCCCGTCAGGCGCAAGCGCTTTTCAACGATTGCGGTATCGACTTTCAGGGCGACGCAGGGCAAACACATCAACGTGTGACCCCGCTGGGTTTATTGCGCAGCGCCTGGCTCAGTCCTCGCGAGACACCACTCTTCCCGCCAGCAGCCAGTAAAGTCCGCGTTGTGGGAATAACCGGGTTTCTCGATTTTCAGGCTCCGCTTGCCGCTGAGTCATTACGTAAAAAGGGCCTGGAGGTCGACACGACTGAAATCGACCTGCCACAGCTGGATGTGCTGCGCGAAAACGCCAGCGAATTCCGCGCGGCAAACATCGCTCGCCTGCTGGACCAGCCGGAACAGTGGCAACCGTTGTACGATGCGCTCGCTCCGCTGGCGGAGGGTTACGATGCCCTGTGGCTTCCGGCCTGTTTCGGCGCCAGTGATAGCCAGCTGTACGACTGGCTCTGCGCAAAGCTCAGCTGTGCGCTACATCTGTTGCCTACGCTGCCACCCTCCGTGCCCGGCATGCGTTTGCAGGCACAGCTTCAACGGCAGTTTATCCGCGCAGGCGGCGTCTGGATGCCAGGCGACGAAGTGCAAAAGGTAACGCTGGAGAATCAACACGCTACCACCGTCTGGACGCGCAACCACGCCGACATTCCCCTACGTGCACGCTACGTGGTGCTGGCGAGTGGCAGTTTCTTCAGTAATGGGTTAGTCGCAAGTCGAGATACGATTCGCGAACCGGTGCTTAATCTTGACGTGATGCAGATGGCCACCCGCGCATTATGGTATCGCCCTGATGTCTTTGACTCTCAGCCATGGCAACAGTTTGGCGTCGCGACCGATGCGATGCTGCGCCCGGCTATTGCCGGCCAGCAACTGGAAAATGTGTTTGTGATTGGTTCAGTACTGGGCGGCTGCGATGCCATCGCTCAGGGCTGCGGCGGCGGTGTGTGTGCAGTGACGGCGCTTCATGCCGCGCAGCAAATCACCCTGTTGACAGGAGGTGAAGCATGAGTAGCGGCCAGTTCGAGAATTGCATCAAATGTACCGCCTGTACGACAGCTTGCCCAATCAGTCGGGTGAATCCTCGCTATCCTGGGCCGAAACAAGCGGGCCCGGACGGCGAACGGCTCCGCCTGAAAGACGGCGCACTGTATGATGAGGCGCTGAAATATTGTATCAACTGCAAACGCTGCGAAGTGGCGTGCCCGTCTGATGTCAAAATTGGCGATATCATCCAGCGCGCCCGAGCGCGCTATGACGTCACCACCCCATCGCTGCGTAACCGCATACTCAGCCATACGGACCTGATGGGGCAGATGTCCACGCCGTTTGCACCGCTGGTGAATGCGGCGACGGGGCTGAAACCCGTGCGTCATCTGCTTGATGCGGCGCTAAAAATTGATCATCGCCGCACGCTGCCGAAATACTCCTTCGGCACCTTCCGCCGCTGGTATCGCAGCGTCGCAAAACAGCAGGCGCAGTTTGCCGAGCAGGTAGCCTTTTTCCACGGCTGCTACGTCAACTACAACCATCCGCAATTGGGCAAAGATTTAATTAAGGTGCTGAATGCGCTGGGAACGGGCGTTCAGTTGTTGAGTAAAGAGAAATGTTGCGGCGTACCGTTGATTGCGAACGGTTTCACCGATAAGGCGCGCAAGCAGGCGCAAAGCAACGTCGCGTCACTGCGCGAGGCCATTGAGGATAAATCGCTGCCCGTTATCGCGACGTCCTCAACCTGCACGTTTACGCTGCGAGATGAATATCCGCATCTGTTGAATGTTGATAACGGCGGCCTGCGCGAGCATATCGACCTGGCTACACGCTGGCTGTGGCGAAAACTGGACGAAGGGAAAACGCTGCCGCTTAAACCGTTGCCGCTGAAGGTGGTATATCACACGCCGTGTCATATGGAGAAAATGGGCTGGACGCTTTACACCCTGGAGCTGCTGCGGCAAATTCCCGGGTTGGAGCTGACGGTGCTCGACTCCGAGTGCTGCGGCATTGCGGGCACCTATGGCTTTAAGTCGGAGAATTACCCCACCTCGCAGGCCGTCGGCGCGCCGCTGTTCCGCCAGATCGAGGAAAGCGGCGCGGATATCGTGGTGACCGATTGCGAAACCTGTAAATGGCAAATCGAGATGTCAACCAGCAAGCGCTGCGAACATCCCATTACCCTGCTGGCACAGGCGCTATCGACATAAGCAATTTCGCCTGCACAATGCCTGATGCGCTTCGCTTATCAGGCCTACCGGTTTATGCGAGATCTGTAGGCCGGATAAGGCGTAGCCGCCATCCGGCAATGCAACTTCGCTACACCTTCAGCGTTTCCACCACTTCAATCCAGCCGTGTTCGCTGGCGACATCCATCCCGTTGAGCCAGCGGCGCAGCATGTTCATCGCCATCATGGCGCAAACCTGCTGACGCACAACCAGGCTGTGGCGCGTGGTGTTAAACTTCACGCGCAGCGCCCATGTGCCGTCTGCGGTGGAGAGCGCGAAGTTCAGATGCTCGTTTTCAAGCCCGGTAACCGACAGCGCTACGCCAGCAAAATGATTTTCGCGGCGCTCTTCCGCCCAACGTGCGGTTTGCGCCAGCGTCTCTTCCTGCGACGGAATCACCTCACTGGCCAGCAGCGGCGCACCCGCGCGTTGTAGCTCCAGCGCCAGCAGCCCGCCGGTAAATTGTTCGCTCAGCGTCAGACTCAGTTGCTTATCCTGCAATGCGCGGGCAAGCTGCTTCGGCAAGCCTTCGGTGCCTTCAAAAATCAGGCTATCGCCCGCGACCTTTTTCACTTCCGGCCACAGGGCTTCCATGGCCTGACGTTCACTCGCCGGGCCAGTCAGCTTGAGTTCAATAATCGGCATCGATGAGCGATAGCCCATCGACACGCCCGCAGGTAGCGCCAGGTGATCGAGACTTTGCGCGAGATCGCTTTCCGAACGCCCGAACGTAGTGAGTCGCAGACACAGCGGCGGCTCGGGGATCTCAAAACGTGCACGCAGGCGTGGCAGAATTTCCTGCTGAACCATCACTTTAAATTCAGACGGCACGCCAGGGGTGAAGAAAATCAGGCAACGGTTGAGCTTAATGGCAAAACCGCAGGCCGTACCCACCGGGTTATCAATAAACTCGGCGCTGGCAGGAATTTCCGCCTGTTTGCGATTGCTCGGCGCCATCACGCGGCCACGCTCTTTGAAGAATTTCTCCATCTGCGCCAGCCACGGCTCATGCAGTACCAGTGATTCGCCTTTCGCCGTTGCCGCAGCTAGCGCACTTAAATCATCACTCGTCGGCCCCAGACCGCCGTTAACAATCAGGACATCAGCCTGGGTACTGCGCTCGCGCAGAATCGACACCAGATCATCGAGTTTGTCGCCCACCGTGTTACGCCGGGAAAGCGGTAAACCTTGTTCAAATAAGAAATCAGCAAGCCAGGCCGCATTGGTATCCACAATTTGCCCGTATAAGACTTCATCGCCCGTAGACAGCATCTCTACGTTTATCATCGCTTTCTCCAGTAAAAGAGGACGATTTACTATAGCGCAAGGCGAGGAATAAAAACGAGAAAACTGGCGCGGCAGAGTGCCGCGCCGGGGAGAATCAGAAGTTAGCGCTGACGCCGACGTAGGGGCCATCCGCCACGGCGCTGTCGCGATTGCCATCTTTGCCGGCGAGGTTGATATAGCGGTACCCCGCTTCCACGCTCAACGGACGCATAAGCATAAAACGACCACCCGCGTTGGCTTCTTCGTAATCTTTTACGCCGCTGGAAAGCGAGTCCGGCGAGTAGTAATACTCACCAAACAGACGGAAACGTTCACCAATTTGCCACTGCAACCCGCCGCCAACCGCCGCCGCGTAACCATCATCACCGTAGTTCGGGCTAAGATAAACACCTTTGCCGCCCGCGGTAGCCATGAACGGCCCTAATGGAATGTTCATTCCCAATGCCGCACCCACGATATCGCCGTGATCGTCGTTATGCGCCCAGTTACCGCTCAGCGCCAGGCCCGTCGATTCGGTGCCAAAGCCGACGCCAAGGTTGGTATACTCTTCGCCAGCCTGGCCGCTGATGCTGATTGCATTTGCCGCGACCGGGAGCAACAGCATCCCCATCAGGCCAAATAGTATGCTCTTTTTCATTTTAATCCTTTCCCGCAAGCACAGTGTGAATTACCAAAAATCAGGCGAATTGTACTGCTGAATATCGCCAAATCCATGAACTAAAAGGGCGATCACTCTTCAAATTGTAAGTAATTGCGACTTGAAAGTATTACCAAAAGTTAAGGAATGAGGGGCTTAATATGGCCTTTTCTCTCGTTCCGGATAAAGCTCGCAAATTCCTGACGATTATCAACGTACAATCGGACTAACTCAGTCTGATATAAGGATTTACTCATGCGACAAAGAACGATTGTATGCCCGCTCATTCAAAATAATGGTGCCTGGTTACTGTGCAAAATGGCGGACGATCGTGGCGTCTTTCCCGGTCAATGGGCGCTTTCGGGTGGCGGAGTAGAACCTGGCGAGAAAATTGAAGAGGCATTGCGTCGTGAAATTCGCGAAGAGCTGGGAGAAAAACTGGCGTTAAGTCAGATTACGCCGTGGACCTTTAGCGACGACGTGCGCACCAAAACCTACGCCGATGGCCATCAGGAAGAGATCTATATGATTTACCTGATTTTCGACTGCGTCAGCACCAACCGTGAGATTGTGCTGAACGATGAGTTTCAGGATTACGCGTGGGTGAAACAGGAAGATCTTGCGAGCTACGATCTGAACGTCGCCACTCGCAAGACATTGACGCTGAAAGGGCTACTTTAATTCTTGCGCAACCCACTCTCGTAACTGATGGCGAGAGACCTTAATTCCGCTATTTTTCATCGTTTCCGGTAACCGCAGCCAGTGACACGGTTGCTGGAAGCCCGCCAGTCTACCTTTCACCCACGTCGCCAGCACAGAAAGTTCGACATCGCTTTCGCAATCCACTACCGCGACCGGGCGCTGTCCGAACTCAGGGTCATCCAGCGGAACAATAAATACCTGCGAAACCGCAGGATGCGCCACAATCACTCGCTCGACATCTTCCGGCTGGATACCTTCCCCGCCGCTAAAGAAAAGGTTATCCATACGTCCGATGATAAAGAGCTTACCGTCACGGAGCTCGCCGCGATCGCGCGTGGCAAACCACCCCTCAGCATTGACCAACGGCACAAGCGCACCATCCCGCCAGTAGCCCGAGGCCATGCTTTTCGCACGTAGCCAGACTTCACCGTTCACCAGTTTGAGCTCACGCCCGGCTAGCGGCGTTCCCACATCATCGCCGCCGTTAGCTTCACGCGCACATACGGTAGAGGCAAATTCGGTAAGACCGTAGCCGCAGAAGGTACGGATACCCATCGCGCTTGCCTGTTCAGTCAGGTCGGCTGGAATAGCCGCGCCGCCTAACAGCACGGCTTTCAGCGACAGTGGTTGTTCATCATTCAACAAACGCCAAAGCTGGGTTGGCACTAGCGAGGCATGCGTACAGCCCTGCAGCGCCTGAGCGAGTGGTCGCTCGCTCACCGCCATCTTCGCGCCCGAATAGAGCCAGCGCCAAAAAATCCCTTGTCCGGAGACATGGAACAGCGGCAACGACAACAGCCAGCAGTCATCTGCAGAAAACGAAATCAAACTTAACACACCCTGTGCGCTGGCAAGATGCGCCGCACAGGTGTGTACCGCCGCTTTTGGCAGGCCCGTGGAGCCCGAAGTGAGCGTCATGGATGCCAGTCGTTCAGGTCGCCAGCCAATATCATGGTAACCCTTTGATTCTTGCAGCGTGAGGCGCGGCAGTGAGTCGGCAAACTCACTGTTTTCCAGGTTGAGCACGTGATTCAGCGTCAACCCCGGCAGTAAAGCGTCAGTCAGCGCCGTGGGCAGACGCGGGTTAAGCGGTAAAACACGCGCCCCGCACTGTAACAATGCCAGCCAGGCCAGCACCGTTTCACCCCGGTTGCGCGCGCACAGCGCTACGCCGTCACCATCGCGTACGCCCTGCGCCTGAAAACCGGCGGCCAGCGCGTCGATTCGCTCACACAACTGCGTCCAGTGAAGCGTCTCATTGTCGAGGCGCAGCGCGGACGCAACGCCCCGCTGCTCTCGCCAGTACCGCCAGGGCCAGGTAGAAAAACTCACAGCAACGGCTCCAGCGACAGCATGTCCAGGCACGGTAGCGGGTTATCCGGCCAGCGACGAATCAGTTGCGCTTGCATCAGGTTCAACGTGTCGAGGCCCGGAATGGTGTTCGGCGTCAGCCAGGCCGCAATACGGGCCAGCTGCGTCAGCCCAAGGCTCGACTCAATGGAAGAGCTGATGACCGCCGTCAGCCCCAGCGCGTGCGCCGCCGTCACCTGCGCCTGCACTTTTTGCAGGCTACCGGTGAGAGTCGGTTTAATCACCACCGCGCGCACGCCGGGCTCAGCTTCGAAGCGGAAATCGTCATCGCGCAGGCTTTCATCCCACGCGATAGCAATGCCCGTTTCCGCAGCAAACGCGCGCGAATCATCGCGTGTTTTACACGGTTCTTCGAGAAACGCGATGCGATCGCGGAATGCCGGGTTGACATATTTGGCAAACTGCTGCGCTTTGAGCGGCGTCCAGGCGCGATTAGCATCCAGCCGCAGCTGCAACTCGGGAATCGCTTCCAGCAGCAGATTAACCACCATGCCGTCGCGTACCGCCTCGTACAGTCCGACCTTCACCTTCGCGACTTTTTCGCCGGGCATATCTGCCAGCGCCAGCACCAGTTCATCCGGGTCGCCGGTACACAGCGGCGCAGCACGATAATCTGCCGTCATCGGCAGCGTGTCGTCCAGTTCCGCCAGCGCACAACTAATGCCAAACGCCGCCGAGGGCAGGTCCGGCAACGGGGTCTCAGCGCCCTGTCGCCAGCTTTGCACCCAATTGAGTAATGCGGATTGCGCGTCGTCCAGCGTTTCACGGCTAAAACCCGGAAGTGGGGAGATTTCTCCCCAGCCTTCGCGTTCGCCGTCACGGAGCCAGACAAACAATCCGTCGCGGGTTTTTAGCCGCCGTTCGCGCAGTACCACGCCCGCGTCCATCGGTATCTGCCAGCGGTAAACCTGCGCGTACCGCATTACGGGTTCCGTTTAAATTTGCTGAAATCAGGCTGACGTTTCTGGTTAAACGCATTGCGCCCTTCCTGACCTTCTTCGGTCATGTAGAACAGCATCGTAGCGTTACCCGCCAGTTCCTGCAGGCCCGCCTGACCATCACAGTCGGCGTTCAGCGCCGCTTTCAAACAACGCAGGGCCATCGGGCTGTTTTGCAGCATTTCGCGACACCAGCGAATGGTCTCTTTTTCGAGGTCAGCCAGCGGCACAACGGTGTTAACCAGGCCCATATCCAGCGCTTCCTGAGCATTGTACTGACGGCACAGGAACCAGATTTCACGCGCTTTTTTCTGCCCGACGATACGCGCCATGTAGGATGCGCCCCAGCCGCCGTCGAAGGAGCCGACTTTCGGGCCCGTCTGACCGAAGATGGCGTTTTCTGCCGCAATCGTCAGGTCACACATCATGTGCAGTACGTGACCGCCGCCGATGGAATAGCCTGCCACCATCGCGACTACCGGTTTCGGGCAGGTGCGGATCTGGCGCTGGAAATCGAGTACGTTCAGATGGTGCGTGCCTGCATCATCCTGGTATCCACCATAGTCACCACGCACTTTCTGATCGCCCCCGGAACAGAAGGCTTTGTCACCTTCGCCCGTCAGGACAATTACCCCGATGTTGTCGTCATAGCGTGCATCGGCCAGCGCCTGAATCATCTCTTTAACGGTCAGCGGACGGAACGCGTTACGCACCTGCGGACGGTTGATGGTGATTTTGGCAATGCCGTCAGCGGATTTCTGGTAACGAATGTCGGTGTAGCCTTCAGAACAGTCTTGCCATTCAATCGGCGCGTAAAGCATAGCTTCATCAGGATAGATCATAGTGTGTCCTATAGTCAGAGATGCACAATCTGCGCCAGACACGCCACCACGCCCTCGGGGTTTTCCCGATGCGCGTTGTGTCCGGCGTTACGAATTACATGGCAAGGCGCGGCAAGCTCATCGGCTATGGCCCTGAATTTGCTGTCGCGTTCGCCGCAGAGATACCAGAATGGGAAGTTACGATCGCGCAGGGCATCGCGCAGATCGTCCTGCACGCTTAACGACGTTGCTAATAGCATAGCCGCCAGCGCGCTGCCGTCATTGTTTTGTCGTAGCGCCACCAGTGCGTCGCGCTGCGCAGACGTCAGGCTGGCAAAGACCGGCTGCCGATACCAGGCGTCAAACACCTGATTCAGCGGTTCACAGGCAAAACGCTGCGCCCAGTGATTGTCCGATTGCCAGCGCTGCGCACGTTGTTCGGCGCTTTGCAGCCCCGGATGCCCCCCCTCAACCACCACGCCCAGCAATCCTTGCCACTGATGCTGACAGGCAAACGTCATCGCAATACGTCCGCCCAGCGAATAACCCACCAGCCAGTAATTGAGGATGTTGTAACTAAGTAGCGTTGCCTGCAGCGCCGCGCTCACGTCGGCGAAATGGGTTACCCGGCAATCGGCAGAACCACCGTGACCGGGCAAATCAATATAAAGCCGCGAGGCGCGTGGGAACGCCTCGCCTACCGTTTGCCACTCACGGCAATCACCGGAGAAACCGTGCAGGAATACCAGCCACGGTTGCCCGGCATCACCTTCGCGCGCAACGGCATTTAACATCATAGATGGCTGACCTGCGCCAGCAGCTGTTGCAGGGTTTGCGCGCCATCGGTGTCGTTAACCACCAGTTCAATCACCGTGGTGGCGGGCGTACGCCAGGCTTTATCGAGCGCTGCTTCAAGTGCGGCCCAGTCCTGCGGTTGATGATAATTCAGGCCAAACATTTTCGCCGCATGTTCAAAATGCACATTCTGCGGCATGGCGTAGAAGCGTTCACGCTCCTCCACCGGGGTAGGCAGCAGCGAGAAAATCTGCCCGCCGTTATTGTTCACCACGATAAGTACGAAAGGCGCAGAAACCTGGCGCAGCAGCGCAAGCGCGTTGAGGTCATATAACGCGGAGAGGTCGCCCACAATCGCCAGGGTTGATTTGGCGCTGGCGCGCTGCACACCCGCCGCCGTTGAGATCAAGCCGTCGATACCGCTGGCCCCGCGATTGCTGTAGACCGGATACCCGGCAGGAAGCTGGCTTAGCGCGTCAATCAACCGGACCACAAGGCTGTTGCCGACAAAAAGCTGCCCCTGCTGCGGCAAATAATGGCGGATGCGATGTGCCAGTTGCGCTTCGCCGAAAGTTTCGCTAATGGCGCGGACGTTATCCCATGCCTGTTCAGCGAGACGCGGGATCGCCGTGCACCACGGCGTGCGTTTTTCTGCCGGATGCAATTCCAGCCAATGATCTATTTCGCATACCAGTCGGCGACCACGATGATGTGCCGGATCTAACCGCCCGGTGAGATTATCTACCAGCCAGTACTCCTCCGGCTCACAGGCCTGCTGCCACTGCAACAGGCGTTTGCCCGTCAAGCTGCTGCCAATCTGTACCACAATTTGCGCCTGCGCCAGTTCACTCACTGCCGCCGCATTACCCAGCCACAAATCCGCACAGGGCAACGGTTGGCCCGTTTGCGAAAGGACATCGCCAATCAGCGGCCAGCCGAGCGTTTTCGCCCATTCGGCAACCTTTTTACCCTCTTCCGCACTCATGCGCCCGGCAACCACAACGCCGCGTTTTTGCCGCCAGAAGAACCAGTCGCGCTGCTTATTGCTTTCAAGATGCAGAGATTCGCGCAGCCAGGGTTTCTCTTCCTGCCACCACGTGCCCAACGCCTGCTGCCAGTCGAGGCCCGTGTCGTCCATTTCGCCATACAGCGGCTCAGCGAACGGGCAGTTAATGTGTACGCCGCCCGCATGCAACGAGCCCAACGCGTGATCAATCGAAGAGACCAGCCAGCGAGCCGGAATATCCTGGCTCGGACGCGGCAAAGAAAGCGTTTCTGTGGGATGTGAAGCAAACATGCCCGGCTGACGAATCGCCTGATTTGCCCCACAGTCAATCAGCTCCGGAGGCCTGTCGGCAGTCAACAGAATGATTTTTTCCCCGGTGAGCCCGGCTTCAATCAGCGCCGGATAGAGGTTCGCCACCGCCGTTCCAGAGGTAACAATCACCGCGACCGGCTGGCGACTAACCTTTGCCAGCCCTAACGCCAGGTGACCCAGCCCACGCTCATCAAAATGCGTGTGATGAATAAATGTACGGTTTTCAGCGGCCGCCAGGGTGAGCGGTGTGGAACGTGACCCCGGAGCGATGCAGATATGGCGCACGCCGTGACGGGTTAAAGCTTCAAGGATCACCGCCGCCCAGCGTCGGTTGAAAGCGCTTACTGACATATGTTTGTCCGGTATCAATATTGCGACTCAGTATAAATAATACGAAACAATGAGATTTTGATATGAGTCGTTAATGTTCTACTCAGAGAACAATAAAGAACGCAGCCCCGCTGCTTTATTTTCTATTTCTTGCCATTCTGAATCGGCCTGCGACCCGGCAACAATGCCCGCGCCTGCGTAAAGCCGCACGGTGTTGCCGCTGACCTTCGCCGACCGCAGGGTAACGCAAAACTCGCTCTGACGGCGGCTGATATAGCCTGCCGAGCCTGCGTACCATTCCCGTGAGAACGGCTCAAAGCAATCAATAAAATCGAAGGCCTGTGTACGCGGTAAGCCAGAAACGGCCGCGGTCGGTTGAAGCTGCATTAAACAGCGATAATCGTTCGCTTCTTTCAGCGTAGCCTGGATAACACGACGTATATGCTGAACTTTTCTCAGGCGAACAATTTCAACGGGCAGGATATCCAGCGTATCGACGTCCCCCTGCAAACGCGCGCAGATGTCGTCCACCACCAGCATGTTCTCGCGCTGGTTTTTATCATCATTCATCAGCCACTCGGCCAGATGCTGCGCCTGAGTCGGGTCAGGATGGCTGGCGACGGTTCCTGCCAGCGCTTCAGTGACCAGTTCGAGACCGCGCCTGCGCCACAGCCGTTCCGGGGACGAGCCGAAAAAGGCCTGCCCGGCGTCAAACGCCATAAAGAAGTGATAGCAGTTGAAATTTACCCGGCGGCTGGCGGCCATTAATGCACCGGCATCGGGCGGCGTGGTGAACGTCAGGTCAGTCGCGCGCGCCAGCACCACTTTCTCGAATTCGCCGTCAGCAATAGCCAGCGTGGCTTGTTCAATCAGACCGCGCCATCCCGTTTCACCCGGGCGGTGTACCTCGCTTTCGAGCGTCAGCGCCGGGGTATGACAGATGCTTTGTGATGACAGCTGCGCAATAAACGCTTTCGCCGCTACGGCATCGGCCTGAAGTGACATTTCGCTTGCCAGGTTAACTCTTAATGAAGCATGTCCACCCTTTCGACGCCACTCCAGACGCGGCAAAAAAAAGGCTATCTGCCTGTAATTAAAGCTATTCAGACCGCAAATACGAATATCATCAGCATCATAGCGGGCGAGATAATCTTCGGCCTGCGCCAGGGAGGAAAACGAAACGGTCGCGCCAAGGGCGGCAAGTTCATCATCGCCGCTGCGCTGCTGCCACCAGAATTGCGGCCAGACTGCCTGCGCATTTAACCAGCAGAGTGGGTCAAACGCATCATTCAGGGGAAAAGGAACTTCGATAGTTCGCGTGCCGGGTGAAGCGGGAAAATCGTCCGACAGAGAGTCAGCCAGACTCTTTAGCGCAGCAGAAACGGATAGCACGCGAACCTCCCTATTCTAAAAACCGTACATTATACGGGGTACTGGTTATAAAAAGCAGTACCCATGATTAGGGAGTGTGATTTTGCTCAGCGACGGGTCAATAAAAGACCTAACACCAGCCCGACCGCAGCACCTACGCCGATACCCTGCCACGGTTTTTCGTGCACATAGTCGTCAGCGCGGTAAACCGCTTTTTTCGCCCGGTAGTAGTAAGTGTCTGAAGCATGGCTCACGCGGGATTTAACATCATGCAGCGCATTTTCCGCACGGGCTTTCAGCTCGACGTATTTCTGGTCAGCGGGATCGCCGGAAGAACGAAGCACCTCTTCCAGGGTATCGCTCAGCAGAGTCAGGTCGTCGTCAATATGTGTTTCATTCACCATAGTTTATCTCCATGTTTGCTAAACCAGTGGGATAACTATAGTCAACGCTTGCCGGTTACGCCTGCCCGACCTCGCGCGCCATCCCGACGTGCGGAATGCCATCTTCATCGTAAACATCGGTGACCGGGATAAAACCAAAGTGGCGATAAAAATTCTGCAGATGCGCCTGTGCGCCCAGATACAGCGCGCGTTCCGGCCAGTGTTGCGCGCAGCTTGCCAGCGCGCGTTCCATCAGTTGATAACCCAGTTTTTCCCCACGAACGGCAGGGCTGACGATCACCCGACCAATGGAAACGGGGGAGAAATCATCTTCACTTTTCAGAAGTCTCGCATACGCCACCAGCGTATCGCCCTGCCAGCCGAGAAGATGACGATTCTCCCCGACCAGATCATCGCCGTCGATGTCCTGATAGACACAAGCCTGCTCAACCACAAAAACTTCACAGCGTAATTGAAGCAGCGCGTACAGTTGCGGGACGGTTAAATCAGAATGGTGCAAATCCTGCCACTGAATCATGATAGGCTCCTTTATGGTTATTGTTTTTTTACCGCCATGGGAGCGGCGTTATGCAACTGACTTTTTTGGGAACATCTGCTGGCGTACCGACCCGGACGCGCAACGTCACCGCCATTCTGCTGCATCATCAGCATCCAACGCAACCGGCAGTCTGGCTGTTTGATTGCGGCGAGGGTACGCAGCATCAACTGCTGGAAACCACGCTGCATCCGGGAAAGATCGACCGCATCTTCATCACCCATTTGCATGGCGATCATCTGTTTGGCCTGCCGGGGCTGCTGTGCAGTCGTTCAATGGCGGGCAATATGAACCCGGTGACGCTGTACGGGCCAAAAGGTTTACGCGAGTTTGTTGAAACCGCGCTGCGCCTGAGCGGCTCATGGACCGATTATCCAATGGAGATAGTCGAGGTGAGCGCCGGTTTTGTGATGGATGATGGCCTGCGTAAGGTCATGGCCTATCCGCTTAATCACCCGGTCGAATGCTACGGATATCGGGTTGAAGAGCATGAAAAACCGGGCGCACTGGATGCAAAAGCCCTGGTTAACGCAGGCGTGAAGCCGGGGCCGCTGTTCCAGCAGCTTAAGGACGGGCTGTGCGTGACGCTGGAAGATGGTCGCGTGATTAATGGTCGCGACTATCTTTCGCCCGCCACACCGGGCAAAACGCTGGCGATTTTCGGCGACACCGCACCGTGTGAAGGCGCATCAGCGCTGGCACATGGCGTAGATATGATGGTGCATGAAACCACCCTGGAAACAGCGATGGAGGAGAAAGCTAACAGCCGCGGGCACTCATCAACGCGTCAGGCCGCCGAACTGGCGCGCGATGCGGGCGTGGGGCGTTTAGTGATTACGCACGTCAGTTCACGCTATGACGCCGAAGGATGTCGGCGGATGCTGGCAGAGTGTCGAGAGATTTTCCCGGCAAGCGAAATGGCGGAGGATTTTACCGTCATTATGCTGTGATCGTGACGGGGGCGAAACCGCCCCATTCGTTCAGCGCGACAGCCCCGCGGTGAGATCCACCAGCCGGACAAACTCCGTCCGGTAACCTTTCGCATCCGCGCCTCTGGCCTGCTCTGCCCATCCTGCAATCTGCTGCCAGGAGGTTTTCGCCAGTTCATCTGAACCGCGAAGCTTTTGCCCGTAAGCGGCTACCGCTGAGAGAAAACGCATATCCGTGGACGCCATTTCAAAACTGTTTTGTAACGATGTCGCCATCACCGTCCATCGAACCAGCCGTATCAATCAGGAAAACCAGATTGGCGGCGGGACGCTCGCTGCTGGCTAAGTCTTTCGCGGCAATATCCAGACGTAATAAGGTGTGCTGTTCATTCCACGGCGCGGGAGAGAGTTCGTAATGGACGGTGAAAGGATGAGAGACGGATTCACAGCCGGGTCATTTTAATATCAATGCTGCGCTCTGCGGAATTCAGCCCCTCCTGACACCCAACGTCGTTTTATCATCCGGACGTTTGCTCAAGGGAAAATAATTCAGCATTTCTTCAACCCGAACTGCATCCGGGTTAGGCAATTACCCTGGTTTAGAAAGCGACGCACATTTGCGTAGCTGGCCGTGTCCACATCGAGGCTAAACGTCGCTAGCGGGGATTGTGCGACCTGTATTACCGGATTGTCGTCGTAATGGGTGTAGCGGGAGGTATCGAACTGCGCAGAGGCACCAGCTATTGACCCCATCGAGGTATAACCTGACATCGAACCCGATCTATAGGCGAGCCTATGAGAACAACCACTGAGGGTTAAACTACATATTGATATTATTAATAGCTTATTCTTGTACATATAAAATCCTTTTTAATATTTAACAACACTGAACAGTGCAATACACCCAGCACCAGGCTTGATACGTCTAATTATTTTCAAACTCATATATTGCGGAATATCCCTGGGGAGAATAACAATCACCAATAATTAATCAATGTTATATTCATTGCGTCTATATGCAATAAAAAACAACATTTCACGACATCTTTTATAGATTATATTCAGCATGGTAAGTTATTTTAAAAACACGGACTATCTGTAGATACCCCAACACCATTAAGCATCAATTAAAAAGTAACGATAACTAAAATCATCAATAAATTCTAATCTGCCATCACGATGATGAAAATGACGTAACTCTCTTTTACGACTAATTTTCCGCACATCTAAGTTCAGACCATATATCGCGATTGTCACCTCAGCGCGACGCTGGTTTTCAGGCGCGGACAATGGATTAGGTTTCAGCTCACCCGTGACATAATTCACCCAAAAGTAATCAATAAACGCGTAGCCTGGTTGGTCGCCAACTAATAATGCTGCATCATAACCATTTTTTTTCTGTGACTGGCACGTGTCACAGCATGGATACAGATTTTCCCATTGATAAGCGAGTCGGTAAAATTGCCTTCGGGATTTAGGCTTAAAGTGTTCGAGCGTCATACGACTCTCAGCGCCTAAGCATCCTCCATCACAGAAAGCGCAATGCCCTTGCGTCATCTCGTAAAGCTTCTGTTTAGTTGTCGCATAGCGAAACCCAGAGAACCATTTGAATCGGTAGCGTTGATTATGTAATTTTTGTGCTTCGTAATGACGGCCCAGACGTTCCCAACATTCGGCAAGATAATCCGGGCATTGGCTTCGATGAAATGCGTACATTCAATCCCCCGTATATTTTGCCAATACCCGCTGCATCTGGCGTAGTTCCATCGTAACCAGGGCATTAAGTTCTTCCCCTTTAGCCTGTAAAAGCGCCGCCAACTGCATAACGTCATCTTTATTATTCTTTTCTACCATATGTTTTCGAATAGCCTCTTTAAATTCAGCAAGCTGACATTCCGTTTCTACGTCAAATTCCTCATTGATATCAAAAACTTCAGACAGGATGAGCTGATAACTCTTACCTGCGGACGAATTCATCGCGGTGATTAATTCCACAGACGCCGAATCCTTACATACATCATAGCGTTGCTCTGGTAATCGATATACCCAGGCATCTTCTACCGAGCCCACAACAAATGGAGAGTGTGTTGATACAAAAACCTGCGCGTTAGGTAAGAGAGTCTGAATTGCCGGTAAAATGCGACGTTGCCAGCTGGGATGAAGATGGATATCGACTTCATCGAGAAAGAGAATAACGGGTTGCGAAAAAATATCGCGCTGCACACGCCACGGAACGGATTCAAGACGCAATGCTAAATCGGCAATCCAGGAGATAATGGACTTCAGGCCATCGGGCAGTACATCGTATTCAATGCTCTCGCCCTCAAGCTCCACTTTTACGCTCAGCGGCGATCGTTCTAAACGAAATGATATCGTCAGCCCCGATACCTTTTTCACAAAACGACAAATCTTTAATAAGGATTCATCATAAATTTCAGCTTCACTCTCCGCTGAATCCTGGCGCGCCAGCGCGGCCTTGGTACGATTATTAGCAATCCAGTTTGCCAATACCACCGGTCTGACCGTTGCATCGAAAGATAAAGCATCTGCAAAGGGGGAAATAGCGAGTTCTTCGATTTTTGATGTATGCAGTTTTTCTCTGTTCGCGCGCTGGCCTGAATAGGCGAACGCGGCAAAATCTACGCATGCTTCAACAGGCCAATGTTCACTCTGTGAAATTAGCCTGTATGACGTTAGGAGGCTCTGTTCATCATCAACTATCGCTATTTTTCGCGTAGCGCGTTCATCCCCGGCAGAGATAACAGCACGCTCTTCGCAGAAACGACATGCAACGGATGCTTTACGGCTACGGAATCGCTGATGAAGAGATGAAAGACCCGAAGACTCGTGACTAAAAATGCCAGCAAGTGCATACAGCATGGTGCTTTTACCGCAACCGTTCGGCCCGGTAAAAATATGAATTTCTGCTTTTTTCACATCACACCTGGCGAGGCGCTGCCCTGGGAAATCAATATGTGTATTCTCAAAAACGCCGGTGTCTCTAAGCGTAACGCTCTCAATTCTGTAACGTTGTTCCATCGTTCAATCCCTGAATCGCTCTCCGTGCGTGCATACTACACCAACCGTCAGATCTGTAATCATCACGAACGCTTTTCTGCGTAATCCCTCGCAGTTCCATGCATAAAAAAACCGCCGAAATCGGCGGTTTTTTCACATCAACATCAAACTTACATCAGCGGCATCGCCATCTGCACCAGGTCGATTAACGGTTGCGGCCAGACGCCCAGCACCAGTACCAGCAATGCGGAAACCAGCACCACAATACCGCCAGCGCTGTACTGCCAGTTCGACGGCGCATCGCGGTTCAGCTGTTCCGGCGCATGCAGGTACAGGCTTACCGCCACACGCAGGTAGTAGTAGAGGCCAATTGCCGAACCGACTACCACCGCGCCAACCAGCCACCACAGGTGAGTTTGCACACCGACGGCCAGTACGTAGAACTTACCGATAAAGCCCAGCGTCATCGGGATACCCGCCAGCGACAGCATCATCACCGTCATCACCGCAGAGAGGATCGGGCGATGCCAGAACAGGCCACGGTAGGAGAAGAGCGATTCTGCGTCCGGGCCACGGTACGGGCTGGACATCAGACTCACTACGCCGAACGCGCCGAGACTGCTGAACAGATAACCCGCCAGATACACGCCGACCGCTTCCATCGACATTTCGCCGCTTTGCAGCGCAATCAGCGCAACCAGCAGATAGCCGAGGTGAGAGATAGAAGAGTAACCGAGCAGACGCTTGATGTTGGTCTGGCTCAGGGCCATCAGGTTACCGAAGATGATGGAGGCGAAGGCAATGAGGCCCAGCACCACGCGCACTGCTTCGCTGTCGCCCACTGGCGCGTAGAGGAACAGACGCATCACCACGCCGAAGATAGCGATTTTACTCGCCGTCGCCAGGAAGGTGGAAACCGGAGCTGGCGCGCCCTGGTAGACGTCTGGCGTCCACAGGTGGAACGGCACCAGAGAGAGTTTAAAGCCAAGGCCGACGATCATCATACCCAGACCCGCCAGCAGCAGCGGTTCATGCAGCATGTTATCCGCCAGGCTCTTACCGAGCGCAACGAACGACAGGTTGCCAGAGTTGGCGTAAACCAGCGCCATACCGAACAGCAGGAAAGATGATGCTGCGGCAGACAGAATGGTGTACTTGATACTCGCTTCCAGCGAACGTTTCTGACGGAAAGCATAGCCAATCAAACCGAACAGCGGCAGCGAGATCAGCTCAATACCCAGGAACAGCGCCGCCAGGTGATTGGCGTTCGCCAGCAGAATGCCACCCAGTGCGGCAATCAGCACCAGCAGGTAGAACTCTTCTTTGTTATCCGGGTAGCCTTCCAGCCATGGGTAAGCAAACGTACAGGTCGCGAGGCTCGCCAGCAACACCATGCCAGTGTAAAGCATAGCGTAGCCGTCGACGCGCATCAGCGGCGTCACATCCATTGCGCCCGCCTGGCCAACAAACCAGAGCGAAACCAGCGCCGCGTTAAGCCCGATAACCGCAAGCGTAGCGTTGAGGAAGTGATTGCGTCGCCACGCAATGGAGAGCATCACAACCACCACCGTCAAGCCGACGATCAGCAGCGGTAACAGCGCGATCAGTTGTTGTGGAGTTATTGTCATGGCGAATTACGGCCTTGTAGTTGAAACAGAATTAACAAACCACTGCTGAATATTGCCCATCGCAGAGTGTGACGTGTCCAGAATCGGCTGAGGATAGAAGCCCAGCAGAACCAGCAGCACGACCAGCAGAAGAATGATGAACAGTTCACGCAGCGACATCCCTGGCAGCTCTTTGGCCGCGATTTCACTCTTCGCTTTACCGAAGTAAGCGCGGTGCAGCATCGCCAGCGAGTAAACGGAAGCGAAAACCAGACCGAAAGTCGAGATGACGGTGATCAGCGGCACCACATGGAAGCTGCCGAACAGAATCATGAATTCACCGACGAAGTTACCGGTGCCTGGCATACCCAGCGTCGCCACGGCGAAGAACAGGGAACAGGCTGGCAACCACTTAATTTTGCTCCACAGACCGCCCATCATACGCATGTCGCGGGTATGCAGACGCTCGTAAAGCTGGCCGCACAGGATGAAGAGACCTGCCGCCGACAGACCGTGAGCAATCATCTGGATGACCGCGCCCTGGTACGCCAGTTGGCTACCGGTGTAGATAGCAATCAGCACGAAGCCCATGTGGGAAACGGAAGTGTATGCAATCAGACGCTTGATATCGTACTGAGTGAACGCCATCCACGCGCCGTAGAAGATACCAATCACGCCCAGCCACATAGCAATGGGTGCGAACTCGGCAGAGGCGTTCGGGAACAGCGGCAGAGAGAAACGCAGCAGGCCGTAGGCCGCAGTTTTCAGCAAAATACCCGCGAGGTCAACGGAACCGGCAGTCGGCGCCTGAGAGTGCGCATCCGGCAGCCAGCCGTGCAGCGGAACCACCGGCATTTTCACCGCGAAGGCGATGAAGAAGCCCAGCATCAGCAGATATTCCACGCCGTGGGACATCGGGGTTTTCAGCAGATCTTCGTAGTTGAAGGTCCAGACACCGGTCGCATTATGGTGAACAAACACCAGCGCCAGAATCGCAATCAGCATCACCAGACCACTCGCCTGGGTATAGATGAAGAATTTAGTCGCCGCCGTGATACGCGTTTTACCGTCGGACGCCTTATGGCCCCAAAGCGCGATCAGGAAGTACATCGGTACCAGCATCATCTCCCAGAAGAAGAAGAACAGGAACATATCGATGGCGAGGAATACGCCGATAACGCCGCCCAGGATCCACATCAGGTTGAGGTGGAAAAAGCCCTGATATTTCTGGATTTCATTCCACGAGCAGAGTACCGCCAGCACACCCAGCAGGCCGGTCAGTACCACCATCAGCAGCGACAGTCCGTCGATAGCCAGATGGATAGTGATACCGAAGCGTGGGATCCACGGCAGGATAAACTCAGACTGCCACTGCGGCAGGCCGGTGGATTGCGTCAGTGAGTAACCGCCTTGCAGCCACAGTTGCAGGCCAAGTGCGAGCGTCAATCCCATGGTAATCAGCGCAATCCAGCGCGGCATCTTCACGCCAAAGCGTTCAGTCTGCCAGCACAGGAAGCCGCCGATAAAGGGAATCAGTATTAGCCAGGGTAATAACATGGCGATCTTTATTCCTTGTTAAAGTCCTCTACAGGACCTGATTTTCACTTCTGATTGTCGGTATGTTTGCCCGGTGGCGCTTCGCTTACCGGGCCTACAGAATTGTAGGTCGGATAAGCGAAGCGCCATCCGACACTTACAAAACAATCAAACTCAACGCAATACCATCAGCAGTGCCAGTACAACCACGGCACCAATGCTCATGGAAGCCACATACCAACGCAGATAACCGTTCTCGCTCAACACCAGCCCTTTACCCGCTACGCGAGAAAGAATGGCCGGAATGTTCATCATGGCGTTCATCGGGTCGCGCTTCAGCAGCCACGCAATTCCCAGGAACGGTTTAACGAATACTTTGTCGTACAGCCAGTCGAAGCCCCAGGCGTTATACCACCAGGTGCCCAGCAGACGGCCAGGGCCGCTGTTGGCAATCGACGTCACCAGAGTCCGTTTGCCCAGCCACAGCCATGCGGCAATCAGAATGCCCGCAATCGCCACCACACCAGAGGTAATTTCCAGTGTCAGTACGCGGCCATGCTCAAGCTCGGCAGTATCCGGCAGTACACCTTGCAGCGGCGGAACAATCAGCGCGCCAACAAAGGTGGAGAGGATCATCAGCACAATCAGCGGCAGGTGGTGGGTGATCCCCTTCCCTGCGTGAGCGTGAATTTGTTCTTTTCCGTGGAAGACGATGAAAATCATACGGAAGGTGTAGAGCGAGGTCATAAACGCACCGACCAAACCTGCCACCATCAGATTGATATGGCCATTCGCCATCGCACCCGCCAGAATCTCATCCTTACTGAAGAAGCCTGCGGTAATCAGCGGCAGCGCGGAGAGCGCAGCACCACCAATCAGGAAGCAGGCGTACACCAGCGGAATGGATTTACGCAGGCCGCCCATCTTAAAGATGTTCTGCTCGTGGTGGCAGGCGAGGATAACCGAGCCGGACGCCAGGAACAGCAGCGCTTTAAAGAAGGCGTGTGTCATCAGGTGGAAAATCGCCGCATCCCACGCCTGAACGCCCAGCGCCAGGAACATGTAGCCAATCTGGCTCATAGTGGAATAGGCGAGTACGCGTTTGATGTCGGTTTGCACCAGCGCGGCAAAGCCTGCCAGCACCAGCGTGACCGCACCCACGATACCAACCAGATGCAGAATTTCCGGGGTCATCAGGAACAGACCGTGGGTACGCGCAATCAGGTAGACACCGGCGGTGACCATCGTTGCGGCGTGGATCAGCGCGGAGACAGGCGTCGGGCCCGCCATCGCATCAGCAAGCCATGTTTGCAACGGCAGCTGTGCCGATTTACCGACCGCACCACCCAGCAGCATCAGCGTCGCCCAGGTGAGCATGTTGTTGCCCGCCTCGAAGTGCGCCGGCGCCAGTTCCACCATTTCGCGGAAGTTCAGGGTGCCCAGTTCGTTGTAGAGAATAAACAGTGCGAAGGCGAGGAAGACGTCACCCACGCGGGTCACGACAAACGCTTTCATTGCCGCTGCGCCATTCTTCGGATCGGTGTAGTAGAAACCGATCAGCAGATAGGAACAGAGGCCCACGCCTTCCCAGCCGAGGTACATCAGCAGCAGGTTGTCGGCAAGAACCAGAACCACCATGCTGGCGATGAACAGGTTGGTGTAGGCGAAGAAGCGAGAGTACCCCTCTTCCCCACGCATATACCAGGAGGCGAACATGTGGATCAGGAAGCCAACGCCCGTCACGACCGAGAGCATGGTCAGCGACAGGCCGTCCAGCACGAGGTTGAAACCGATGTTGAAATCGCCCACTGACATCCAGGTCCACAGCGGAACACTGAGCACCTGTTTGCCGTTATTAAAGAAATCGACGCCGACAATCGCGGTCACCAGCGCCGCCAGGCCAATTGACCCCACGCCTACGGTGGCGGAAAGGTTTTCCGACCAACGACCACGGGAGAAGGCCAGCAGAACAAAGCCAATCAATGGCAGAATAATGGTTAAGGCAAGCATATTCATCCGCGCAACTCACTTACTGAATCGATGTTCAGGTTCTGGCGGCGACGATGGAGCTGCAGCAGCAGCGCCAGGCCAATACTCGCTTCCGCAGCCGCAAGGCTGATAGCGAGGATATACATCACCTGACCATCGGTCTGGCCCCAGTAGCTTCCGGCGACCACAAAGGCCAGCGCGGAGGCGTTAATCATGATTTCCAGCCCAATCAGCATAAACAGCAGGTTGCGGCGGATAACCAGACCGGTTAAGCCCAGAACGAAGAGGATCGCGGCGAGGATCAGTCCATGTGTTAAGGGGATCATGCGTGCTCCTCCGGTTTTCTTTTCGCGCTGTCGTTCGGACGGTTGCTGATAAGCTCGCCCGGACGGTCTTCACGGCCAATGTGGAAGGCGACAACCAGGCCTGCCAGCAGCAGCATGGACGCCAGTTCAACCGCCAGAACGTACGGGCCAAACAGGGCGATACCGACTTCTTTCGCGCTGATTGGGTTGCCGTCGATGCCCTGGTCGTTAAGGCCCAGAATGGCGTACACCATCACCGCCAGCAAAACGGCGGAGAGGATCGCCGGGCCAATCCAGATTTGCGGCTTCAGCCACTCACGTTCCTGAGCAATTTCTGCCCCACCGAGGTTCAGCATCATCACCACAAACACGAACAGCACCATGATGGCCCCGGCGTAAACGATGATCTCCAGCGCCCCGGCGAAGTACGCGCCCAGCGAGAAGAAGACGCCTGCGATAGCCAGCAGCGAAATAATCAGGTACAGCAAGGCGTGTACCGGATTAGTGTGCGTAATAACCCGCAGCGTCGCGAGGATGGCGATAAGGCCACAGATATAAAAAGCGAATTCCATTGCCCCTCTCCTTAAGGTAACAGGCTCTTGACGTCGATAGGCTTGGCTTCGTTCTCTGCTTCGCCTTTATCTTTGCCGTCGATTGCCATACCCGCCATCCGGTAGAAGTTATATTCCGGGTATTTGCCCGGGCCGGAAATCAGCAGATCCTCTTTCTCGTACACCAGATCCTGACGTTTGTATTCGCCCAGTTCAAAGTCCGGGGTTAACTGAATCGCCGTGGTCGGGCACGCTTCTTCGCACAGGCCGCAGAAAATACAGCGTGAGAAGTTGATGCGGAAAAACTCCGGATACCAGCGGCCATCTTTGGTTTCTGCTTTCTGCAGTGAGATACAACCTACCGGGCAGGCTACCGCACACAGGTTACAGGCCACGCAACGCTCTTCGCCGTCCGGGTCGCGCGTCAGCACGATACGGCCACGATAGCGCGGCGGCAGATACACCGGCTCTTCCGGGTACATTTGCGTTTCGCGTTTGGCGAACGCATGCAGGCCGATCATCCAGATACTGCGTACCTGGGTGCCGAAACCTACCAATAATTCTTTTAAGGTCATGGTCTATTCGCCCCTTATGGCTGCTGCCAGAGAATGACAGCCGCCGTTACCAGCAAGTTGATTAGCGTCAGCGGCAGGCAAATTTTCCAGCCGAAGGACATTACCTGGTCATAACGAGGACGTGGTAATGAGGCGCGAATCAAAATGAACATCATCATGAAGAACGCGGTTTTGATCGCGAACCAGATGAACGGCGGTAAGAACGGGCCTTGCCAGCCACCGAAGAACAGGGTCACCATCATGGCCGAAATGGTCACGATACCGATGTACTCCCCCACGAAGAACAGACCGAATTTCATACCGGAATATTCAATGTGGTAACCATCAGCCAGTTCCTGCTCGGCTTCGGGTTGGTCAAACGGGTGACGGTGGCAAACTGCCACGCCCGCGATAGCGAAGGTCACAAAACCAAAGAACTGCGGAATAACGTTCCAGATGCCGGCCTGATTGTTGACGATGTCGGTCATGTTGAATGAACCGGCCTGCGCCACCACGCCCATCAGGGAGAGCCCGAGGAACACTTCATAGCTCAGCGTCTGGGCAGATGCACGCATCGCGCCTAACAGTGAGTATTTGTTGTTGCTCGACCAGCCAGCGAACAGCACAGCGTAAACCGCCAGCCCTGCCATCATCAGGAAGAACAGAATGCCGATGTTCAGGTCAGCCACCACCCATGTAGGGCTCACCGGTACAATCGCAAACGCCAGCAGCAGCGAGGTGAAGGCGATCATCGGTGCCAGGGTAAAGATGACGCGATCCGAGAATTTCGGGATCCAGTCTTCTTTAAAGAACATCTTGATCATGTCTGCCACCAGCTGGAGCGAGCCGCCCCAGCCTACGCGGTTCGGCCCGTAACGGTTCTGGAACAGACCGAGCAGACGACGTTCGCCGAAGCTCATGAACGCGCCGCAGGTGACAACCACCAGCAGGATGACCACCGCCTTGAGAATAGTGAGCAGGATCTCAATCAGATCCGGAGTTAACCAACTCATTGCTGTGCCTCCTGCAGATTTTCAAGACGTCCACCGGCCAGCACCGGCGCGATGCCAGGCAGCCCCATCGGTAAGCCCACCTGCCCTGCCGTCAGACCTTCGGAAATCACCAGCGGCAGGGTGACGGTTTGACCGTCATAGCCGAAGGCGATTTTCGCGCCAGCGTTAACGCCGAGTTTCGCGGCGTCCGCCGGGTTCAGGGCGATATACGGTTGCGGCATACGCGTCTGGAAGACCGGGGAACGTTGTGACATCTCGTCGCTGCCGAACAGATGGTAGTACGGCGCGATACGCCATTTACCTTCTTCCGCCTGGAAGCCTGCCGGAACGGTGGTGAAGTAATCGAGACCGTTTTCAGACGCTTCAATCAGACGCACTCCCGGATCGCCATGACGCAGATGACCACCCACCTCAGCCTGGAACTTGTTCCATGCCTGCGGGGAGTTCCAGCCCGGTGCCCATGCAAACGGAATTTGCGAGCGCGGCGCGCCTGGCTGGTTGTTCCCTTCCATGGAGAAGGCGAACATGGTGTCTTTATCCTGCGGCTGACGCGGTTCGTGCACGCTGATATTGGCGCGCATCGCGGTACGGCCACTGTAACGGTGCGGTTCACGCGCCAGTTTCTGACCGCGAATACGGAAGGTCGCGTCCGGCGCAGCATCTTTGATGCCTGCCAGTTGCGGCAATTTTTCGACCACCGCGTCGATGACGTGGTCAAGCTGGGTCCAGTCCACTTCACGACTCTGCACCGTGCTGTGCAGAGAGTGCAGCCAGCGCCAGCTTTCCAGCATCACGGTGTTGCTGTCGTAGTACGCCGGATCATAAACCTGGAAGAAGCGCTGTGCGCGGCCTTCGTTGTTGATGACCGTACCATCGCTTTCGGCAAAACTTGCCGCAGGCAGCACCAGGTGCGCTTTTTCCATAATCGCCGTGCGTTGATGATCAATCACCATCACCAGCGGCGCTTTGGAAAGTGCGGCATCCACACGGCTGGCGGAAGCGTGACGGTGCAGGTCGTTTTCCAGTACGATAACCGCATCTGCCGCGCCGCTTTCCAGCTCGTTCAGTGCATCATCAAGCGAGCCGCCGCCAATCATGCCAAGACCCATGCTGTTCACCGCGCGGGCAACCATGGTGATACCAACGTCAGAACCACGGGTTTTCAGTGCTTTCGCAACGTTTGCTGCCGCCTGAATGACATCCGCGCTTCCGGCGTTGGTACCGGAAATAATCAGCGGTTTCTTCGCGCCAGCCAGCGCCTGAACCACGACGTCAATTTTGTTTTGCAGGTCGCGATCGATACCGTCTACCGCCGGAGCGCTGTTATCCAGCGCGTGGGCGATAGCGAAACCGAAGCGCGCCTGATCTTCAACCGGTGCGCGATAGGTCCACGCGGCAATGTCATCCAGACGGGTGTTATCGACGTTGGTGACAAACAACGGATGTTTCGCGCGCTGGCCGATGTTGAGGATTGCTGCAATCTGCCAGTCAGCCACTTTCTGGGCCGCCGCCATTTCACGTGCTTTACCTTTCACCGCCTGACGAACAGAGAGTGCCACGCGTGCGCCGGTCTGGGTGATATCTTCGCCCAGAATCAGCACCGCATCGTAAGACTCAATTTCACGCAGCGCTGGCGTGTGCACACCGCCTTCACGCAGCACCGTCAGTGCCAGTTGCAGACGCTCCTGCTCCGCTTTCGCGATACCGGTATAAAAGTTTTCCGCACCGACCAGTTCACGCAGCGCGAAGTTGCTTTCAACGCTGGCGCGCGGGGAGCCGATACCAATCACTTTCTTCGACTGACGCAGAATATCCGCCGCGCCCTGCATCGCCTGTTCGGCGTTGAGGGTGATCACATCGCTGCCGCGCAGTTGTTCTGGCTGGCGTGGACGGTCTTTCAGGTTCACGTAGCCATAGCCGAAACGACCACGGTCGCAAAGGAAGTAGTGGTTTACGGTACCGTTATAGCGGTTTTCGATACGACGCAGTTCACCGTAGCGCTCGCCCGGGCTGGTGTTACAGCCAATGGAACATTGCTGGCAGATGCTTGGCGCAAACTGCATGTCCCATTTGCGGTTGTAACGCTCGGAGTGCGTTTTATCAGTGAATACGCCGGTCGGGCAAATTTCGACCAGGTTGCCGGAGAATTCGCTTTCCAGCGTGCCGTCTTCCGGGCGACCGAAGTAGACGTTGTCATGTGCGCCATACACGCCCAGATCGGTACCGTCTGCATAATCTTTGTAGTAACGCACACAGCGGTAGCAGGCGATGCAGCGGTTCATTTCGTGAGAGATGAACGGCCCCAGGTCCTGATTACGGTGGGTACGCTTAGTGAAACGGTAGCGACGGAAGCTGTGCCCGGTCATCACGGTCATATCCTGAAGGTGGCAGTTACCGCCCTCTTCACAGACCGGACAGTCGTGCGGGTGGTTGGTCATCAACCACTCGACCACACTTTCGCGGAACTGCTTCGCTTCATCGTCATCAATAGAAATAAAAGTGCCATCGGTGGCCGGTGTCATACAGGACATCACCAGGCGACCACGCGTGTCTTCCGCGTTTTGGTATTGCTTCACCGCACACTGGCGGCAAGCGCCGACGCTGCCCAGCGCCGGATGCCAGCAAAAGTACGGAATATCAAGGCCGAGGGAGAGACACGCCTGTAGTAGGTTGTCCGCCCCGTTGACCTCATATTCTTTGCCGTCTACATGAATTGTAGCCATTAGCATGCTTCCAGTTGGCCCAGTCAGAGACTGAGCGTTAATCGAAATCTTACCCCTCACCCTAACCCTCTCCCTAAGGGAGAGGGGACAGAATGTGCGCGTTGTAAACCCGGCACTGGTTTTCTCCCTCTCCATTAGGGAGAGGGCGGGGTGAGGGTGAAAATTACCAGCGCGTCTTCAGCAGGTTCGGCTGAATCCCATGAATCGCATGGGTATTGCTGAACTGCTGCTTGATGCCCGCTTCAAATTCTTCACGGAAGTATTTAATCGCGCTCTGTAACGGTTCTACCGCGCCAGGTGCGTGCGCACAGAATGTTTTACCCGGACCTAAGAATCGACACAGTTGCTCAAGAGTCTCGATATCGCCCGGTTGGCCTTCGCCTTTTTCCAGCGCGCGCAGAATTTTCACGCTCCACGGCAGGCCATCACGGCATGGCGTACACCAACCGCACGACTCACGGGCGAAGAACTCTTCCAGGTTACGCACCAGGCCAACCATGCCAATTTCATGGTCAACGGCCATCGCCAGCGCCGTACCCAGACGGCTGCCTGCTTTACCGATGCTTTCGAACTCCATCGGCAGGTCAAGATGCGCTTCGGTCAGGAAGTCAGTTCCCGCGCCGCCTGGCTGCCAGGCTTTGAATTTCAGGCCATCGCGCATGCCGCCAGCGTAATCTTCAAGGATTTCACGCGCAGTGGTACCAAACGGCAGTTCCCACAGGCCCGGATTTTTCACCCGACCGGAGAAGCCCATCAGCTTGGTGCCCGCATCTTTGCTTTTCGAGATATTCTGGTACCACTCCACGCCGTTGGCGAGAATAGCGGGAACGTTGCACAGGGTTTCCACGTTGTTGACGCAGGTCGGTTTGCCCCATGCGCCAGAGGTCGCCGGGAATGGCGGCTTCGAACGCGGGTTGGCACGACGCCCTTCAAGGGAGTTGATCAGCGCAGTTTCTTCACCACAGATATAGCGCCCTGCCCCGGTGTGCACGAACAATTCAAAATCAAACCCGGTGCCCATGATGTTTTTGCCAAGCAAACCGGCTTCAGTTGCTTCGGCAATTGCGCGACGCAGATGCACCGCGGCTTCAACGTATTCACCGCGCAGGAAGATGTAACCACGGTACGCTTTCAGCGCAAACGCGGAAATGAGCATGCCTTCCACCAGCAGGTGCGGCAGTTGCTCCATCAGCAGACGGTCTTTATAGGTGCCCGGCTCCATTTCATCGGCGTTACACAGCAGGTAACGGATGTTCATGGATTCGTCTTTCGGCATCAGGCTCCACTTCAGGCCAGTGGAGAAGCCTGCGCCGCCGCGCCCTTTCAGGCCAGCGTCTTTCACCTGGTTGACGATTTCGTCCGGGGAGAGCCCCATCAGCGCTTTACGTGCGCCTTCATAACCGTTTTTGCTACGGTATTCGTCCAGCCACACTGGCTGTTTGTCATCACGCAGACGCCAGGTCAGCGGATGTGTTTCGGGAGTACGGATAACGTTTTTCATTTATACCGCTCCAGTAGTTCAGGAATGGCTTCCGGCGTCAGATGGCTGTGAGTATCCTCATCAATCATCATATTCGGCCCTTTATCGCAGTTCCCCAGGCAGCAGGTCGGCAGCAGCGTAAAGCGACCGTCAAAGGTCGTCTGCCCCGGTTTGATGTTGAGCTTTTGCTCCAGCGCCGCCTGGATCCCCTGGTAACCGGTGATGTGACACACCACGCTGTCGCAGTAACGGATCACGTGACGGCCCACCGGCTGGCGGAAGATCTGGCTGTAGAACGTTGCCACGCCCTCGACGTCGCTTGCCGGAATACCCAGCACATCGGCAATCGCGTGGATTGCGCCGTCCGGCACCCAGCCACGCTGTTTCTGGACGATTTTCAGCGCTTCGATGGACGCCGCACGCGGGTCTTCGTAGTGGTGCTTCTCGTGCTCAATCGCTTCACGCTCTGCCGCACTCAGCTCAAAAGCCTCGGTTTGTGGTTGTTGGTTCTCGTGCATAATTAGCGGTCCACGTCTGACATAACAAAATCAATACTACCCAGATAGACAATAAGGTCTGATACCAGGCTGCCACGGATAGCCGACGGGATCTGCTGCAGGTGCGCATAGCTCGGCGTGCGGATACGGGTGCGGTAGCTCATGGTGCTGCCGTCGCTGGTCAGGTAGTAACTGTTAATACCCTTGGTCGCTTCCACCATCTGGAACGATTCCTGCGCCGGCATGACCGGGCCCCAGGAAACCTGCAGGAAGTGGGTGATCAGGGTTTCGATATGTTGCAGCGTGCGCTCTTTCGGCGGCGGCGTGGTCAGCGGGTGATCCGCTTTGAACGGGCCTTCCGGCATGTTGTCGAGGCACTGCTGAAGGATACGCAGGCTCTGGCGCAGTTCTTCCACTTTCAGCATCACGCGGGTGTAGCAGTCAGAAACGCCACCGCCGGTCGGGATTTCAAAGTCGAAGTTTTCATAGCCAGAATACGGACGCCATTTACGCACGTCGAAGCCGATACCGGTCGCGCGCAGGCCAGCACCGGTGGTGCCCCACTCCAGCGCTTCTTTCGCGGTATAAGCAGCCACGCCTTTAGAGCGGCCAATCAGGATGGTGTTACGCAGCGCCGCTTTCTCGTAAGAGTCGAGACGCTTCGGCATCCACTCGAGGAATTCACGCAGCAGGCGATCCCAGCCTTTCGGCAGGTCGTGCGCGACGCCACCGATGCGGAACCATGCCGGGTGCATACGGAAACCGGTAATCGCTTCCACCAGATCGTAGATTTTCTGACGGTCGGTAAAGGCAAAGAATACCGGCGTCATCGCGCCGACGTCCTGAATAAACGTAGAAATATACAGCAGGTGGCTGTTGATGCGGAACAGTTCGGAGAGCATCACGCGAATAACATTAACGCGATCCGGCACTGTTATCCCCGCCAGTTTTTCAACGGCCAGTACGTATGGCATTTCGTTGACGCAGCCGCCGAGATATTCGATACGGTCGGTATACGGAATGTAGCTGTGCCAGGACTGGCGCTCGCCCATTTTCTCCGCGCCGCGGTGGTGATAGCCCACGTCAGGCACACAGTCGACGATCTCTTCGCCATCAAGCTGCAGGATAATACGGAATGCACCGTGCGCAGACGGGTGGTTCGGGCCGAGGTTGAGGAACATAAAGTCCTCGTTTTCGGTACCGCGCTTCATGCCCCACTCTTCCGGTTTGAAGGTCAGCGCTTCCATTTCGAGGTCCTGCTTGGCTTTAGTCAGCTCAAACGGATCGAATTCGGTGGCGCGCGCCGGATAGTCTTTACGCAGCGGGTGGCCTTCCCAGGTGTTCGGCATCATGATGCGACGCAGATTCGGGTGGCCGTTAAAGGTAATACCAAACATCTCCCAGGTTTCACGCTCATACCAGTTGGCGTTTGGGAAGAGTTTGGTGAAGGTCGGCACGTTCAGATCGTTTTCAGACAATGCCACCTTGAGCATAATATCGCTATTACGTTCAATGGAGATCAGGTGGTAGAAAACGGAAAAATCCGCCGCGGGTAAACCCTGGCGGTGCGTGCGAAGACGTTCGTCCATGCCGTGTAAATCAAACAGCATGACGTAAGGCTTAGGCAGTTTCTTCAGGAAGTCGCCGACTTCCAGCAGCTGTTCGCGCTTGACCCAAACGACGGGAACCCCGGTGCGGGTCGCCTGAACGGTAAAAGCATCCGGCCCAAAACGGTTGCGCAGTTCGCCGATGACCGGGTCATCAAGGTGATCCCGTGTTTGCCATGCGGCCGCTTCATGCGCGGTTAAATCGGTCATATTGTTCACCATTGCAAAAGGTCCGTGGTGACTGCTGACGAGGCTTCGCGTTGTAGTAAATTGATTTGCGAAGTTTTTATCCCGCCCGCAGGCGCAAATTAAATCTCGTCAGGCGTGCGCAGATTCGTCACTGCAATTCGTTCGCCGCGTTTACGCTCGCGTTCCGATTGCATGTTGGCGCGATAAACGCCCTGATCGCCCACCACCCACGACAGTGGGCGGCGCTCTTTGCCGATAGACTCCTGCAGCAGCATCAGCGCCTGCATATAGGCTTCCGGACGCGGCGGACAGCCCGGGATATACACATCCACCGGAATAAACTTATCAACGCCCTGCACGACAGAGTAAATGTCGTACATGCCGCCAGAGTTCGCGCAGGCCCCCATGGAGATAACCCACTTCGGTTCCAGCATCTGTTCGTACAGGCGCTGAATAACCGGGGCCATCTTGGTGAAGCAGGTTCCCGCCACCACCATCAGGTCAGCCTGACGCGGAGAAGCACGCAGAACTTCCGCCCCGAAACGCGCCACGTCATGCACCGCGGTGAAAGACGTCACCATCTCAACGTAGCAGCAAGAGAGACCAAAGTTGTAAGGCCAGATTGAGTTTTTGCGACCCCAGTTGACCATATCGTGCATCGCGTGTTCGAGCTTGCCCATATACACGCTTTTGTTAACTTCCTGCTCCAGGGGATCGGTAACAATCTCCTGTTTTTGCAGGGGATAACGGTCGTTCTCACCGTTAGGATCTATGCGGGTGAGCGTATAATCCATCTTATTGCCTCGCTTTTACTGCGTATTACGGTTAGTGACGCTGTCAGTATCGGAGTTAACCAGGGTGCGGCGAGAACGCGCAGGCGTCCAGTCAAGTGCGCCAACACGAACGAGGTAAACCAGACCAGCCAGTAGCACCAAAATGAAAATTGCGGCTTCGATAAACCCTACCCAGCCACTTTCGCGGATAGACGTTGACCAGGCGAAAAGGTAGAGCGCTTCCACGTCGAAGATGACGAAGAACATGGCGACCAGATAGAACTTCGCGGACATGCGCAGGCGTGCGGTGCCCACAGAGTCGATGCCCGATTCAAACGGCGTGTTTTTACTTCTTGCGCGTGCGCGACCGCCAAGATACCAACCGCCGACCAGCATGAGGCAGCACAGGCCAACGGCGATGAGCAGAAAGATAGCGAATGCCCAATGATGAGCGATGATTTCAGTGGATGTTGACATACTCAAAGCTTTACCAAATAGGTAGCATAACCCCTTCTGCTCTTACCGGCAGATGGACGCTACATCGATTCATGGGGAGGATTAAAAAACCAGCAAAGCGGCCAGAATCACAGCATAGACCGAAAAAATCTGAGGTTTTTTACTCCTTTCGATAACCTTTTGTCAACTTTAACAAAGGTTTCATCACATTAATTTACATCAATTCCATTTCATTAACATTACGTGCCCTTTGCGGCATTTCGACTCATGTCACCCTCCGGATTGAGTGCTGGTGAATCGTGTCCGTTTACGAACAATAACAACTAGTACCCTTCTATTTTGACAGGAATTTCACACGATTCCTCCCCCTCTGGAGGAGTATTTTCTTGATCTAAGACACGGTTCTGTTAATTCGACCTGAAAAACAGCAACAAAACACCCGGTTTTTTAACATTAGCAGGATATGTTAAAAGTGGATCACAATTGACAGCATTCGTGAATGAGAATCACATAATCAATTGATTATAATGTGATTAGTAAAAAGCATTAATTGCCAAAAGCATTAGCACAGGCGAAAAAAAAGCCACTGGCTCACTTTTGCTAGCCAGTGACTCTTTTTTACACTTACATTTTGTTACCAGTTTTCTACAAGGTTGTTACTCAATAACCTCGTCATTAGCGTGGGAATCATCTCCCCCTTCCAGGGTATAGACCGTGCTCTGCGTCCAGGGTTTGATGCTCGTCTCAACCGACTGGAAAATCATCTGCATTAATTCATTTGGATTCTGCACGTTACAGCTTAGTAAATATTCGGTATCTGGCAACACCGGCAGTTTGTCGGCTCTCCCCAACACGCGCAGTTCCGGGCTCATCATCTCTACCGGCCTTGCGGTAACGCCGAGGCCCGCCTTCACCGCAGCGCGTACTGCCGACGGTGTAGAGGCCACATATGCCAGACGCCATGGCACATTTGCCGCATCCAGGGTTGAGATGATCATATCGCGGAACGGGCTGGGATCATCAAGCAACACCAGCGGTACTGGCTCTCCCGGGCGCAGAGCGAACTCTGCGGCGCAGTACCAGTGCGTCGGCGAGGTACGCAACACCGTTGAGTGGAACGCATCAATCCGGTGCGTGGTTAGTACCAGATCAACCTCGTTTTTATGGAGCATGTCCGCCATGTCTGCGTGTCGCTTAACACGCACATCCAGGCCAAGCTTTGGCCAGGCGGAGCTAATACGGTTGAGCAGGAATGGCAGGATGGTATCCGCTGACTCATCGGAGGAACCAATCGTCAGTTGCCCCTGAACCGTACTGAACATCAGCGATGTACAGGCCTCATCATTGAAGCGCAGAATTTTACGTGCGTAGCCTAAAAGCTGAATACCGTGCTCGGTCAGCAGTTTATTGCGGCCATGGCGGGCAAAAAGTTCTTTGCCAACAAGTTGTTCAAGCCGCTGCATTTGCTGGCTAACGGCGGATTGGGTGCGACAAACGGCTGCTGCTGCTGCGGCAAAAGTGCTCAAATCGGCGACCGCAACAAATGTTCTCAGCAGATCGAGGTCGAGGTTCAGTATCGGACGATTTGCATTTATCATATTTATTCACTTACAGGCTGCTAAGGCTAACCTGCCTTGTTGATGCCGCGCTCTGAAATCAGGCTCATCCTTTTAAAAGCCCATCCTTCGGCATGATGCAACCGAATGACTGCCTGACGGAGCGGTATTACATTAAAATTGTCTGCCTCCCATCGGGTGACAGTCCCCTCTGCGATAAAGTGTTTATCTTCAGGTGTGAGACTATTTTTCTCAGTACCTTTGTGTGTGCGCTTTCAAAAAAACCGGTTGTATGATCAGTCAATATAATCCTGACTACCCAATAATACCGGAAGGAAACAAATGATTAAAAACTGTTTAATAACAAAATGTTGTCGGCTTCCAGGGGTAATCACTCACGCATTTGATGAATGA
>NZ_CALSBS010000023.1 GCF_943590815.1 Pseudocitrobacter vendiensis
ATTTCCCGCTAGACTCCCGATGAGGGAGGCTGAGGATATGGATGCCCGAAGAAGTGACCCGTACGAGGTTTCGTATGAAAGGTGTAAGAATCCTTTTGATATCGTGAGCCATTTGAGGTCTTATAGTCTTGTTAATCACGTGGTTAATTTAAGGACGAGAACATGCCAACAGTCATCGCAAAAGCCCTGGATTTCATCAACGCTATGGATACAACCGTTGCGGTACCGCACTCTATGGATGAAAGCACAGCGAAGGGTATCTTTAAGTATCTGAAAGAAATCGGTGTAAAGGTGAGTGCAGAAGACATTACTGCGCGAGGGACTTCAGAGGGATGGAACCCCGAGTTCACCAAAAAAGTAGTCGGATGGGCTGAGAAAATCGCCTCTGACGAGCGTGTTGTGATTAAAAATCCCGAGTATTTTTCATCTTATATGCAGGAGCAACTGAGCGCGTTAGTGTGAGTTAACGTGGTGAGGAGTGCTGCAAAAAACGAAGGGCTTACGTTTTCACGTAAGCCCTTGCTGTATCTGGTGGCCCCTGTTGGGTTTGAACCAACGACCAAGCGATTATGAGTCGCCTGCTCTAACCACTGAGCTAAGGGGCCGTGGCGGGGAATTATAAAGTAACTGCGGTTTACAATCCAGTTGTTAAGCAACGTCTGCTGTTTTTATAAACAACGTATTTTCAATTCGTTATAATAGTCACATGAGCCATTTATCAGAGAACAGCATGGTTAAGGATATTATCGCGCCAGGCCTGCGGGTGGTGTTTTGCGGCATTAACCCGGGGTTGTCGTCCTCTTCACTCGGTTTTCCGTTCGCGCATCCGGCAAATCGCTTCTGGAAAGTCCTGCATTTGGCCGGGTTTACCGACAGGCAATTGAAACCAGAAGAGGCGGATCATCTGCTCGATTTTCGCTGCGGTGTCACCAAGCTGGTTGATCGCCCGACGGTGCAGGCTACGGAAGTGAAGCGTCAGGAGTTGCATGACGGTGGGCGGTCGCTGATTACCAAAATAGAGGCCTATCAGCCTGCGGCGCTGGCGGTACTGGGGAAACAGGCGTTTGAACAGGGATTCAGCCAGCGGGGCGTGCCGTGGGGCAAACAGTCGATGTCGATTGGCGTGACGCAGGTGTGGGTGCTGCCGAACCCGAGCGGGCTGAGCCGCATCACCACGGATAAGCTGGTTGAGGCGTACCAGGAGCTGGATCAGGCGCTGGTGCTGCGGGGGCTTTGATAAATCCCCCTCACCCCAGCCCTCTCCCGCTGGGAGAGGGAGTTAATCGAGCCAGGTCAAACCTTTATGCACAATCGATCCCCTCTCCCTCAGGGAGAGGGTTAGGGTGAGGGTGTAAAACCCCATAAAAAAAGCTCCCCGCAGGGAGCTTTTTACGTTTCACAAACCGGGATTAATCGTCCAGGAAGCTACGCAACACTTCAGAACGGCTCGGGTGACGCAGTTTACGCAGCGCCTTCGCTTCAATCTGACGAATACGTTCACGGGTAACGTCGAACTGTTTACCCACTTCTTCCAGCGTATGGTCGGTGTTCATGTCGATACCAAAACGCATACGCAGAACTTTCGCTTCACGGGCAGTCAGGCCAGCCAGAACGTCGTGCGTTGCGGCACGCAGGCTTTCGGTGGTCGCAGAATCCAGCGGCAGTTCGAGGGTGGTATCCTCGATGAAATCACCCAGATGCGAATCTTCATCGTCGCCGATTGGCGTTTCCATGGAGATAGGCTCTTTGGCAATTTTCAGCACTTTACGGATTTTGTCTTCCGGCATCAGCATGCGTTCAGCCAGTTCTTCCGGCGTCGGCTCGCGGCCCATCTCTTGCAGCATCTGGCGAGAAATACGGTTGAGTTTGTTGATGGTCTCAATCATATGCACCGGAATACGGATGGTGCGCGCCTGATCCGCGATAGAACGGGTGATCGCCTGACGGATCCACCAGGTTGCGTAGGTGGAGAATTTGTAACCACGACGGTATTCGAACTTATCAACCGCTTTCATCAGGCCGATGTTACCTTCCTGAATCAGGTCAAGGAACTGCAGGCCACGGTTGGTGTATTTCTTAGCGATAGAAATTACCAGACGTAGGTTCGCTTCAACCATCTCTTTCTTCGCACGGCGGGCTTTCGCTTCACCAATGGACATGCGACGGTTTATATCTTTTACCTGCTCGATGGTCAGGCCGGTTTCTTCTTCAATTTGTTGCAGCTTCATCAGGCCGCGCTGAACGTCTTCTTTCACGTCGAGCAGCTTTTCAGACCACGGTTTGTTCATCGCGACGGCCGCGTTGAACCAGGTTTCGCTGGTTTCGTTGCCGGTAAACAGAGTGATGAAGTTTTTCTTCGGCATTTTGCACTGTTCAACGCACATCTTCATGATGATACGTTCCTGGGTACGCACGCGATCCATCATGACGCGCATGCTGTTCACCAGGTAGTCGAACTGTTTCGGTACCAGACGGAACTGTTTGAAGACTTCAGACAGCTTCAGGATCTCTTCCTGCGCAGCGGCATGGCTACGGCCTTTCGCCTTGATGGTGTCGCGAGTCACTTCATACTGCGTGCGCAGTTCAGCGAATTTCTCACGCGCCAGTTCAGGGTCGATGCTGTTGTCGTCATCGCTGCTGTCGTCGTCGTCCTCTTCATCTTCATCGTCGTCATCCATCTCTTCCTGAGAGAGTTCAGAACCCACGTGAGTCGCGGTCGGCGCTAAATCTTCTTCAGCGTTCGGATCGACGAACCCGGTGATGAGATCGGACAGGCGAGCTTCTTCCGCTTCAACACGATCGTACTGTTCAAGCAGGTAGGTGATGGCTTCCGGGTATTCCGCTACGGAACACTGAACCTGGTTGATCCCGTCTTCGATACGTTTGGCGATGTCAATTTCGCCTTCGCGGGTCAACAGTTCAACGGTACCCATTTCACGCATGTACATACGAACCGGGTCAGTGGTGCGCCCGATTTCAGATTCCACGCTCGAAAGCACCTGTGCGGCGGCTTCTTCCGCATCTTCATCGGTGTTGTTCGATGTTTCAGCGAGCAACAGGTCATCGGCATCCGGTGCTTCTTCCATCACCTGAATGCCCATGTCGTTGATCATTTGGATGATGTCTTCGATCTGATCGGAGTCGACGATATCTTCCGGCAGATGGTCATTGACCTCGGCATAGGTCAGATAGCCTTGCTCCTTACCACGTTGGACAAGAAGCTTCAGCTGTGACTGCGGGTTTTGCTCCATAAGACGGTATCCACACTTATTTCATGAGATTGGTGTCGGTCGGCGAAACAAGCCGCCAACAGAGTGTAACGAGGACTTATTTATATTTTGCCGCTGCCCTTCACGCGGCTTTCGGGGGCTTCCCGAGTGATATTCGGCACTTAAGCCGTTCAATTCTATTTTTTGGCCAGTTCCTGGTTTAGCGTCCAGAGTTCCCGGCGTTCCTCACTGCTGAGCCCGTGTGTGCGATCGCGAGCAATCAACTCTTCTTGTCGCAGAACCAGCAATGAGTCAAACATATGGTTGAGTGAGTCGGTGAACGTTTTTTCTGCGATATCCTTATCTGCTATATCGTCCCACATCGACAGTTTTTCAAGGGTCGCGGCTTCATTTGTGCCACGATATTGTTCCAGAAGTTGACCAGTGGTCAGTCCAGGCTGTGACAAACAAGTGTTGACCAGTTCTGCAAATAAGCCAAGTCCCGGCAGTTTTTTCGGATCCAGCCCCGTTAAGGGAGGAACCAACGGCGCGAGATCGGGGTTTTGCACCAGTAACCCTATCAGTATACGCATGGTCGTGCGTTTTAGCTGTGGCGCGGGGCGAACCACGCCGTTTTCTGCCTGTTTCGGCATTAAACGTTCAAGCTGGGCATCATCCAGAATCCCCAGTTTGTTGCCCAGCTCCTGACGCAAATAGATGCGTAAGGTTTCGCCCGGAACCTGACTGATGAGCGGCAGCGCCAGCGTACTTAACTGCGCGCGCCCGTCCGGGGTACTCAAATCGACCTGCGGCATCAGGCTGTTAAACAGAAACGTGGAGAGCGGTTGAGCCTGCTCCATCCGCGCTTCAAATGCTGCTTTACCCTCTTTACGCACCAGCGTATCCGGATCTTCGCCGTCGGGCAGAAACATAAAGCGTAACTGACGCCCGTCGGTCATGTACGGTAGCGCTGTTTCGAGCGCACGCCATGCGGCATCACGGCCAGCACGGTCACCGTCGTAGCAGCAGATGACATTATTTGTCACCCGGAACAGCAACTGAATATGGTCGGCGGTGGTTGAGGTGCCAAGCGACGCGACGGCATAATTAATGTCGTACTGCGCCAGAGCGACCACATCCATATAACCTTCGACCACCAGTAACCGCTGGGGTTCAGCTTCTGTCTGCTGCGCTTCATAAAGGCCATACAGCTGACGGCCTTTATGGAAAATATCGGTTTCCGGCGAGTTTAGGTATTTCGGCAGGGCATCGCCCAGCACGCGTCCACCAAAACCAATTACCCTGCCACGCTTATCACGAATAGGGAACATGACGCGCTCGCGAAAGCGGTCGTAGCTACGCCCCTGATCGTTGGTTACCAGCATACCGGCGTCAATGAGCGCCTGGCGATTTTCACTATTGCCGCCAAACCGTTTCAGGACGTTGTCCCAACCCGGCGGCGCATAACCAATCGCGAAACGAGAAATCACTTCACTGCTGAGGCCACGCTTTTCCAGATACTGGCGCGCGGGGTCAGCGGCGGGATTCATCAGGGATTGCTGATAAAACGCATTCAGACCGTCCATCAGTTGATAGAGACTTTGCCGTTGATGGCGCTCTATCTGACTCGGCCCGTTGCCTGCTTCGTACGGCACTTCAAGGTTGTGCATGGCAGCCAGTTCTTCGACGGTTTCCACGAACTCGAGCTTGTCGTAGTTCATCAAAAAGTCGATGGCGTTGCCGTGCGCGCCACAGCCGAAGCAGTGGTAAAACTGTTTTTCACCGTTGACGGTGAAAGAGGGGGTTTTCTCGTTATGGAAAGGACAGCACGCGTGATAGTTCTTGCCCTGCTTTTTCAGCTTCACACGAGCATCGATCAAATCGATGATGTCGGTGCGTGCCAGCAGATCATTAATGAATACGCGCGGAATTCGTCCAGCCATAAGCCCCGTAGTTTTTAATGATGCTTAAACGAAAACAAGCCGCGCATTCCTTCCGGAAGCACGGCCTTGCAACTACTACTCGGTCTGACAATTGAGAGCATCTGCTCTCAAGAGATTAGTACAGACGAGTACGGCGTGCGTTTTCGCGAGCCAGTTTCTTCGCGTGACGTTTCACAGCAGAAGCTTTAGCGCGCTTACGTTCGGTAGTCGGTTTTTCATAGAACTCACGACGACGAACTTCCGCCAGAACACCCGCTTTTTCGCAGGAACGCTTGAAGCGACGCAGTGCTACGTCGAACGGCTCGTTTTCACGTACTTTAATTACCGGCATGTAACTCTCACCTTTAATAAATTCGGTTTGCCGCTGGCATCAACGCCAGCTTATTTCAAAATGGTGCGGAATTTTACTGCAATTGCTGCTGCTTTGTAAAGCACCGACGCGTTTTTGAAAGGGACTTTTTAAGGGTGGGGAGTATACACGAAGCACGTTCCTGGGGCGAACAATGTTTTACAAGCCGGGGTAGAAAACCTACACTGCGCGGTATTGAAACGAGGTAAATCTAGCCATGCGTGTACTGGGAATTGAAACATCCTGCGATGAAACCGGCATCGCAATTTATGACGATGTAAAAGGTCTGTTAGCCAACCAATTGTATAGTCAGGTGAAATTACATGCTGACTACGGCGGTGTCGTGCCTGAACTGGCCTCGCGCGATCACGTGCGTAAAACGGTGCCATTGATTCAGGCCGCGCTGAAAGAGGCGAATCTGACGGCAAAAGATATTGATGCCGTCGCCTATACCGCCGGGCCGGGTTTAGTTGGCGCGCTGCTGGTTGGCGCAACCGTTGGGCGTTCGCTGGCATTTGCCTGGAATGTCCCGGCGATCCCGGTACACCACATGGAAGGGCATCTGCTGGCGCCAATGCTGGAAGATAACCCGCCGGAATACCCGTTTGTGGCGCTGCTGGTCTCTGGCGGTCATACGCAACTTATCAGCGTGACCGGGATTGGCGAGTATGAACTGCTGGGCGAATCGATTGATGACGCGGCAGGCGAAGCCTTCGATAAAACGGCCAAACTGTTGGGGCTTGACTACCCAGGCGGCCCAATGTTGTCGAAGATGGCCTCTCAGGGCACGGAAGGGCGCTTTGTCTTCCCGCGTCCGATGACTGACCGTCCGGGTCTGGACTTCAGCTTCTCTGGCCTGAAAACCTTCGCGGCGAACACCATTCGCAATAATGACAACGATGAACAAACGCGCGCCGATATTGCTCGTGCCTTTGAAGATGCGGTGGTCGATACGTTGATGATCAAGTGCAAACGCGCGCTGGATCAAACCGGCTTTAAGCGTCTGGTGATGGCGGGCGGCGTGAGCGCTAACCGAACCTTGCGTGCGAAACTGGCTGAGATGATGCAGAAACGTCGTGGCGAAGTGTTCTACGCGCGCCCGGAATTTTGCACCGATAATGGGGCGATGATTGCCTACGCAGGCATGGTGCGTTTCAAAGCGGGTGTGAATGCAGACCTTGGCGTAACCGTGCGTCCACGCTGGCCGCTGGCGGAGTTACCGGCAGCGTGATGGAGCATGCCGGATGGCGCCTGCGCTTATCCGGCCTACAAAATACAAAACAAAAGCGTGTCATTTGACGCGCTTTTATTTTTTCTCTTCTTCTTTCTTCTTCTTAAACCGCGCCCAGATTTTCGTTTCCTGACGCCGCCACAGACGCTGAATATTGTCATGATGACGCAGTAAGATCAGGCAAGACAGCATCGACACCGGAAAGGTGTACTGCGGTTTAAACCACCAGACGTAAAACGGCGCAACCAGTGCGCTAACAATCGCGCCCAGTGACGAATAACCGCTCAATAAAATAGTCAGCAGCCAGGTGCCTGCCATTACGCCGGTAAGATCGAGGCCAATCGGCGCAATCGCGCCAAATGCGGTGGCGACGCCTTTACCGCCGTGGAAACCAAAGAAAACCGGCCAAATGTGGCCCAGACAGGCAGCAATCGCCACCAGCCCAAGCCAAAACGGCGTGAGCCCAAGGGCATACGCGCCCCAGACCGGTAACATCCCTTTCAGGATGTCGAAAATCAGAACTGCTACGGCTGCTCCCTTGCCGCCAATTCGTAATACGTTGGTCGCCCCGGGATTCCCGGAACCACTCTCGCGAGGGTCGGGCAAGCCCGCGATGCGGCAGACCAGAATGGCGCTGGAAATTGAGCCGCAAAGGTAGGCGAGGAGGATCATTCCAGGCGCGATTGCACTCATAACGCTGTTCCGTTGTGAAAATGTCGAAGTATTCTCTGCATCTGTGGATAATACGCATAATTCGCCGGAAGTGGTATCCGGTTCAGCCAAAAAGCAGGCAGGTCGTGATGGATATTGTATTTATAGAGCAACTTTCGGTAATCACCACCATTGGTGTTTACGACTGGGAACAGACCATCGAACAGAAACTGGTGTTCGATATCGAAATGGGATGGGACAACCGCCGGGCGGCATCCAGCGACGACGTAAAGTATTGTCTGAGTTATGCCGATATCAGTGACGCGGTGATCGCGCATGTCGAAGGCAGTCGCTTTGCGCTGGTTGAGCGCGTGGCAGAAGAGGTGGCTGAGTTGCTCATGACGCGCTTTAATTCCCCATGGGTGCGCATCAAAGTCAGCAAACCGGGCGCGGTTGCGAGGGCGGCGAACGTGGGCGTTATCATCGAGCGTGGCCAAAATCTGAATCAAACTATTTAAATTCATAATGGATTAAACCAAACGGCAATACACCGGTCTTAGAGCCGGGTTTATTTTATTTTTTAAATTTTAAGGGTTTAAGTGATGAGCGATATGCACTCGCTGCTGGTTGCGGCTATTCTGGGTGTTGTCGAAGGATTGACGGAGTTTCTACCTGTCTCCAGCACCGGCCATATGATTATTGTCGGGCATCTGCTGGGTTTTGAAGGTGAAACGGCGAAGACGTTTGAAGTGGTTATCCAGCTCGGCTCTATCCTGGCCGTGGTGGTGATGTTCTGGCGTCGTCTGTTTGGCCTGATCGGCATCCATTTTGGCCGACCGATTCATGAAGGTGAAGGGAAAGGGCGTTTGTCGCTCATCCACATTTTGCTTGGGATGATCCCGGCGGTGGTGCTGGGGCTGGTGTTCCACGACACCATCAAGTCACTCTTCAATCCGATTAACGTGATGTATGCGTTGATTGTCGGTGGTTTCCTGCTGATTGCCGCCGAGTGCCTGAAGCCAAAACAGCCGCGCGCGGTAGGTGTGGATGACATGACCTATCGTCAGGCGTTTATGATTGGCTGCTTCCAGTGTCTGGCGCTGTGGCCGGGTTTTTCTCGCTCCGGCGCGACCATTTCCGGTGGTATGCTGATGGGCGTAAGCCGCTATGCGGCGTCGGAATTCTCATTCCTGCTGGCGGTGCCGATGATGATGGGCGCCACGGCATTGGATCTCTATAAGAGCTGGCACTTCCTGACGCTGGCGGATTTCCCGATGTTTGCGGTGGGCTTTGTGATGGCCTTCCTCGTTGCGCTGGTGGCGATTAAAACCTTCCTGCAACTCATCAAACGCATCTCGTTTATCCCGTTCGCCATCTACCGCTTTATCGTCGCGGCAGCGGTGTACGTGGTCTTCTTCTGATATCCTGCCCTCAGTCTTTCGGCTGAGGGCAGCGTTTTTCCTTCCAGTCAGCCACGGCTTTAATGCGACGGCGCGTTAACTCTTCACGTATCGCGGGCCCCTGAAAACCCGCTTCTATCACCTCTTTGTTCGACACACTTTTCACCACGATCCATGCTTCACGCAGCAAGCGCCCTTGCGGGTAATCGCAGGCTTCAAAATGCGTACGTCCACGCACGTCGGCTTCGCTGGTTAGCGCAATCTGTTCAACGCGCTGCGGTTTACGCCAGGCATCGATTGAATCGAACAGCTTGATGATGGTTTTCGGCTGCAAAATCGGGAAGGTGTGGATGAGATCGTGGAACTCGGCCACCAGTTTCGCTAAATCGCGCATCTCATTAGGCACTTTCAGGCGCAGGCAGAGTTGTTCTACCAGTTTAACGCCTGCCGGACCATGGCCGTGATGACGCGGCCAGAGATGTTTTGGTGTTAGGCCCTTGCCCAGATCGTGGCACAGGGTGGCGAAACGAATGTCGATATTCGGGCTCAGCATTGCCGACATTGTGAGCGTCATCAGCGTATGCACGCCGGTATCGATTTCCGGATGCCATTTCTCCGGCGCAGGCACGCCATACAGCGCGTCGATTTCCGGGAACAGCACTTTCAGCGCGCCGCAGTCGCGTAGGGTCTGGAAAAAGACTTGCGGGTTGCGGGTGCCGAGTGCGCCTTCCGTCTCTTTCCATACGCGTTCTGGCGTCAGGTGTTCAAGTTCGCCAGCGGCGGTCATGTTGCGCATCAGCGTCAGCGTTTCATCGGCAATGCGGAAACTCAGGTGGGCGTAGCGTGCGGCAAAACGCGCCACGCGCAGCACACGGAGCGGGTCTTCGCCAAAGGCGGGGGAAACATGACGTAGCAGACGATTTTGTAAATCGGCACGACCGCCGTAGGGATCGATAATTGTGCCGTCATCGTCCTGCGCAAGGGCGTTAACTGTCAGGTCGCGGCGCAGCAGGTCCTGCTCCAGCGTGACATCCGGCGCAGCGTAGCAGGTGAACCCCGTATAACCAGACCCGGACTTCCGTTCAGTGCGCGCCAACGCATACTCTTCATGACTTTGCGGATGCAAAAACACAGGAAAATCGCGGCCTACCTGCTGGTAGCCCGCGTCGAGCATTTGCTGTGGCGTCGCGCCAACCACGACCCAATCTTTATCTTTGACCGGCAGGCCTAATAAACCGTCTCTTACCGCACCACCGACCAGATAACTCTTCACGCCACGCTTCTCCTCGTTGTTGTCCTCTGTGGATAATACGAGAGAAGCGGCGTTATGGCTAATTCATCCAGCGGTCTTTACGCTTGCGACTTGGCACCAGATGCGGCAGCACCAGGCCAAGAATCAGGCCTGCACCCAGCACGCCACCGCCATACATAAACCACTGCATGATGATGGTGCGCTGTTTATCGTCGAGCTGCAGGTTAGCGGCGCTCACTTTCTTCTGCGCCACAATCAGCTCATTTTTAAGTTTCTGGTTCTCTTCTTTCAGGCCGTTGATCACGCTGTCGCTTTGCGAGACTTTGGTCTGCATTTCAGCGGTGCGCTGATTCCAGGTTGAATCGATGTTAGTCAGCTTGTCAGTCAGGGTTTTCACCTGATTTTCCAGATCCGGCACACGCGTGCGCAGGCTAGGGGTTTCCGTCAGCTCTTTCAGCGGGATCCACGCGGTGCGGCCATTGCCGTCGCGAACTTGTCCATATTGAGTGCCGGGATTGGTTTGCAGCAGGGTGACTTCTTCACCAGCGTTAATAGAGCCTACGAGGCGATAGTTATCGCCAGGGCCGCTGCGAACCCAGGTATTCAGTTCATCAGAAACATAGCGCTTCTCATCAGCATGGGTGACGGCGGAAGCGGTGAGTGCAAGTAAAGTGACTGCGATTAGGCGTAATTTTGGCATCAGGTCATCGTTTTTGTCATAAAAGTGGAACGATAGTAGTGGCAACAGTCTGGCGACGCAAAGCCTTCTACAGCAATCAGAATCATCCAGGAGGCGCGGTTACATCGCAATAATGTTAACCACGTAAAGTTGCCGCGCAAAATGCGCATTGCATGGTAATTTTTCACAAAATACTATCTACTGACAAAAAGATTACCGGGAAGTTCGCCGAAAGGGTACTCCCCGGGCCACGAAACCATAAGAAATCAGCCATGGCACAAGAAATTGAATTAAAGTTCCTCGTTGATGAGGCAGGCGTTGATACCCTGCGTCAGCATCTCTTCACCCTGAAGGCCGATCATACGGCGGCAGAGAAACTCCTTAATATTTACTACGAAACTGAAGATAACTGGCTGCGTCGTCATGATATGGGCCTGCGCATTCGCGGCGCGGGCGATCGCTATGAAATGACCCTGAAGGTGGCTGGTCGTACGGTTGGCGGGCTGCATCAGCGCCCGGAGTACAATATCGATCTCGACGAACCGAAACTCGCGCTGGAAAAACTGCCTGCTGAAGTCTGGCCGAACGGCGAGCTGCCGGAAGGGCTGGCAGAGCAGGTGCAGCCGCTGTTCAGCACCGATTTCTTGCGTGAAAAGTGGGTGGTAAGCCACGGCAAGAGTAAGATTGAAATCGCGCTCGACCTGGGCGAGGTCAAAGCGGGTGATTATCAGGAACCGATTTGCGAGCTGGAACTGGAACTGCTTTCCGGCGAAACCGCTGATGTTCTGATGCTGGCGCAGCAGCTTAACCAAACCGGCCTGGTGCGTCAGGGCAGCCTGAGCAAGGCCGCGCGCGGCTATCATCTTGCGCAGGGAAACGAGGAACGTCCGATCAAGCCTGCGGAAATCATGCAAATCGCGCCGAAATCGACCATCGAACAGGGGCTGGAAGCGGCGCTGGAAAAAGCGCTGTCCCACTGGCAATACCACGAAGAACTGTGGGTTCGCGGCAATAAAAAAGCGAAGGATGAAGTGCTGGCAGCCATTAGCCAGATTCGCCACACGCTGATGTTGTTTGGTGGCGTGGTGCCGCGCAAAGCCAGCGCGGCGCTGCGTGATTCACTGACCCAGGCTGAAGAGGTGCTGGGTGGCGACATTTCCGCGCATGATGCCGCCTTCAACGTGGCGGTGACGCAGGCTAAACTGGCCTTCACCGAGTGGTTGGTCACGCGCGGCTGGCAGCCGTTCCTCGATGCCAAAGCGCAGGCCAAAATCAACGACTCCTTTAAGCGTTTCGCCGATACCCACCTTTCACGTCAGGCCGCAGAGTTGCGCACCACGTTTGCGTATCCGCTGGGCGACAGTTACGCCGACCAGCTACCACGCTTAACGCGCGATATCACCTGTGTGCAACTGCTGGCGGGTTATTACAATCGCGCGCAGGCCGACGCCTGGCTGGCAAACTGGGTGGGATTACGTCACGCCATTTTGACGCGCCAGCACATCGAAATTGAACATTTCCGCAATGAAGCACTGGCGGTTGAGCCATTCTGGTTACACAGCGGAAAACGATAACTGACCTCAGGGAAACCGAGTATGACCCCGCTTTCATCGCAGTTACAGCAGCACTGGCAGACATTGGTTGAGCGGCTGCCGGAGACCTTTCCGGTTGCGACGCTGACGCCTCAGACGCAAGCCGTCATGACGTTCAGCGATTTCGTTCAGCAAAGCCTGACGATGTACCCTGAATGGCTGGAAACGCTCACCAGCCAGCCGCCGCAAGCGGACGAATGGCAGCACTATCGCGACTGGCTGCAGGCCGCGCTGGTAGACGTAACCGATGAAGCCGGGCTCATGCGCGAACTGCGGTTGTTCCGCCGACGTATCATGGTACGCATCGCCTGGGCGCAGTCGCTGTCGCTAATTTCTGAGGTGGATACACTGCAACAACTCAGTGTGTTGGCCGAGACGCTGATCGTCAGCGCCCGCGACTGGCTTTATGACGCCTGTTGCCGGGAATGGGGCACGCCCTGCAACGCCGATGGCGTCGCACAGCCGCTGCTGATTCTTGGGATGGGCAAGCTGGGCGGAGGCGAACTCAATTTTTCCTCGGATATCGACCTGATTTTTGCCTGGCCGGAGCACGGCGCCACGCGCGGTGGGCGTCGTGAACTCGACAACGCCCAGTTCTTTACCCGCCTCGGTCAGCGCTTGATTAAAGTGCTCGACCAGCCGACGCAGGATGGCTTTGTCTATCGCGTCGATATGCGTTTGCGCCCGTTTGGCGACAGTGGCCCGCTGGTGCTGAGCTTCGCCGCGCTGGAGGATTATTACCAGGAGCAGGGCCGCGACTGGGAACGTTACGCGATGGTAAAAGCGCGGATTATGGGCGACAACGATGACGTCTGGAGCCAGGAACTGCGTGCGATGCTACGGCCATTCGTTTTCCGTCGCTACATCGACTTCAGCGTGATCCAGTCGTTGCGCAGCATGAAAGGAATGATTGCCCGCGAAGTGCGCCGTCGGGGTCTGAAAGACAACATCAAGCTAGGCGCAGGCGGTATCCGCGAAATTGAATTTATCGTTCAGGTATTCCAGTTGATTCGTGGCGGGCGTGAACCGACGTTACAGCAGCGTTCTTTGCTGCCGACGCTGGCGGCGATTGAAAATCTGAATCTGCTTTCAGCGCAGGACGCAGACGCGCTGCGCGAAGCCTATATTTTCCTGCGTCGCCTGGAAAATCTGCTGCAAAGCATCAACGATGAACAGACGCAGACCCTGCCGGGCGACGACCTTAACCGCGCGCGTCTGGCGTGGGGAATGGGCGTGTCTGACTGGGAGGGGCTGACTGTACAGCTTGAAGGGCTGATGGCGGGTGTGCGCCGCATTTTTGACGAATTGATTGGCGATGATGAATCCTCGCCGGAAGAAGAAACGCTGGCTGAAGACTGGCGCGAACTCTGGCAGGACACGTTGCAGGAAGAGGACAACCCGCCGGTGTTGGCGCACCTCAGCGAGGACGATCGCCGTCAGGTGGTGGCGCTGATTGCGGATTTCCGTAAAGAACTGGATAAACGTACCATTGGCCCGCGCGGGCGCCAGGTGCTGGATTCCCTGATGCCGCATCTGTTGAGCGAAGTGTGCGTGCGCGATGACGCGCCGGTGCCGCTGATGCGCATCACGCCGCTACTGATTGGCATCGTCACGCGAACCACCTATCTGGAACTGCTGAGCGAATATCCGGGGACGCTGAAACACCTCATCCGTTTATGCGCGGCCTCGCCGATGGTCGCGAGCCAGCTGGCGCGATACCCGTTGCTGCTGGATGAACTGCTCGATCCGAACACGCTTTATCAACCGACGGCTACCGACGCCTATCGCGACGAGCTACGCCAGTATTTGCTGCGCGTGCCGGAAGAAGATGAAGAACAACAACTGGAAGCATTACGCCAGTTTAAACAGGCCCAGTTGCTGCACATCGCGGCGGCGGATATCGCCGGAACCTTGCCGGTGATGAAGGTAAGCGATCATCTGACCTGGCTTGCGGAAGCGATGATCGACGCGGTTGTGCATCAGGCATGGACGCAAATGGTCGCCCGTTATGGGCAGCCTACGCATCTGCATGACCGCCACGGGCGCGGTTTTGCGGTGATTGGTTACGGCAAGTTGGGCGGCTGGGAACTGGGTTATAGCTCCGATCTCGATTTGGTGTTCCTTCACGACTGCCCGGCGGATGTGATGACCGATGGTGACCGCGAAATCGATGGTCGCCAGTTCTACCTGCGCCTGGCGCAACGCATTATGCATCTGTTCAGCACGCGGACCTCCTCCGGCATCCTGTATGAAGTTGACGCGCGCCTGCGCCCGTCCGGTGCGGCGGGAATGTTGGTCACTACGGCTGAAGCCTTTGCTGATTACCAGCAAAACGAAGCGTGGACGTGGGAACATCAGGCGCTGGTTCGCGCGCGTGTGGTCTATGGCGATCCGCAGCTTCAGCAGCAGTTTGATGCCATTCGCCGCCAGATCCTCACCAACGTCCGCGATGGCGACACCTTACGCACGGAAGTGCGGGAAATGCGCGAAAAAATGCGCGCCCATCTGGGGGGTAAGCAGCGAGATCGCTTTGATATCAAAACTGATGCTGGCGGGATCACTGACATTGAATTCATTACGCAATATCTGGTGCTGCGCTACGCGCATGAAAAACCGAAGCTGACGCGGTGGTCTGATAATGTGCGCATCCTCGAACTGCTGGCGCAGAACGACATTATGGATGAGCAGGAAGCGCAAGCGTTGACTCGCGCCTATACCACGCTGCGCGATGCGTTGCATCATCTGGCGTTGCAGGAATTACCCGGGAACGTGGGGCTTGAGCGTTTTACCACCGAGCGTGAACAGGTAGAAGCGAGTTGGCTGAAGTGGCTGGTCACGCCGTGAAATGTGCTATTATCGCGCCAATTTTTTTGAATCTCTCAGGAGACACGAATGAAAGTAACGCTGCCAGAATATGAGCGCGCAGGGGTGATGGTTGTGGGTGATGTGATGCTGGATCGCTACTGGTATGGCCCAACCAGCCGTATTTCCCCGGAAGCGCCGGTGCCGGTGGTGAAGGTTGAAACCATCGAAGAACGTCCTGGCGGCGCGGCGAACGTGGCGATGAATATTGCGTCCCTGGGAGCGAATTCTCGTCTGGTCGGCCTGACCGGTATTGACGACGCGGCGCGCGCATTGAACAAAGCGCTGGCGGATGTGAACGTCAAATGTGATTTTGTCTCGGTGGCGACCCACCCGACCATCACTAAGCTGCGCGTGCTCTCACGTAATCAGCAACTGATTCGTCTCGACTTCGAAGAAGGCTTTGCCGGGGTTGATCCGCAGCCGCTGCATGACCGCATTAAAAGCGGGCTGGCAAGCGTCGGCGCTCTGGTGCTCTCCGACTACGCTAAGGGCGCGCTGGAAAGCGTTCAGCAGATGATTAAGCTGGCGCGCGAAGCGAAAGTCCCGGTGCTCATCGACCCGAAAGGCACGGATTTTGAACGTTATCGTGGCGCAACGCTGCTGACGCCAAATCTCTCTGAGTTTGAAGCGGTAGTGGGCAAATGCAAAAGCGAAGCGGAGATCGTTGAGCGCGGTATGAAGCTGATCGCTGATTACGACCTTTCCGCGCTGCTGGTGACGCGTTCCGAGCAGGGCATGACGCTGCTCCAGCCGGGCAAAGAACCGCTGCATCAACCGACCCAGGCACAGGAAGTGTATGACGTTACCGGTGCTGGTGATACGGTAATTGGCGTGCTGGCGGCAACGCTTGCGGCGGGTAATTCTCTTGAAGACGCCTGCTACTTCGCCAACGCAGCGGCAGGCGTGGTGGTGGGTAAACTCGGTACGTCAACCGTTTCCCCTATCGAACTGGAAAACGCCGTGCGTGGTCGTGCGGAAACCGGTTTTGGCGTGATGAGCGAAGAAGAGCTGAAACAGGCGGTGGCTGCTGCACGTAAACGCGGCGAGAAAGTGGTGATGACCAACGGTGTGTTCGACATTCTGCACGCGGGGCACGTCTCTTATCTGGCCAATGCACGTAAGCTGGGCGATCGCCTGATCGTCGCGGTGAACAGCGATGCATCGACCAAACGCCTGAAGGGAGAATCCCGCCCGGTAAACCCGCTGGAACAGCGCATGATCGTGCTGGGCGCACTGGAATCCGTCGACTGGGTGGTCTCTTTTGAAGAAGATACCCCGCAGCGCCTGATCGCCGGGATCTTACCGGATCGCCTGGTGAAAGGCGGTGACTATAAACCTGAACAGATTGCCGGTAGCGAAGAAGTGTGGGCCAACGGCGGTGAAGTGCTGGTGCTGAACTTCGAAGACGGTTGCTCGACCACCAATATCATCAAAAAGATTCAAAAAGACGCTAATAAATAAGCGGCATTTGCTTCGTTTAAAAGCCCTGTTGCCTTCGGACGACAGGGCTTTTTATTGATTAATCAGAAATATGATTTAGCACATTTTTTATCCACAATAAGCGCACGGAATGTCCAAATTCTGATTTTTGGTCGGCGAATACTGAAGTCAGATAAAGCATATACACTCAGATATACAACGACTGAAGGAGTATGCCGATGGACAACAGCAATATTTATTCCCTGAATAATTTTGATTTTTTGGCCCAGAGCTTTGCCAGAATGCACGATCAGGGCCAGGAAGTTGATTTAGAAGCGATTACCGGCAACATGGATGAAGAGCACCGCGTCTGGTTCTGTAAGCGTTATGAACGTTACTGCCGGGTGGTGGAGACGAGTAGCATGCCTGAGCTGGAACACTGATACGATTATGCTGGGGGTAACGTTTATCCCTGGCTGGGGACGTAGATCGTAGGCCGGGTAAGCGCAGCGCCACCCGGCATTTTACTTACTCTTTATCTTCTGACGGCGCAGCCGCACGGCTTTCTAACTCACTCAGACGCTGTTCCAGCAATGCCAGTTTCTCACGGGTACGCAGCAGCACCTGCGTCTGTACGTCGAACTCTTCACGGCTTACCAAATCCAGACGAGTTAGCTGTGACTGCAGGACCTGACGGACTTTTTTCTCTACATCATCCCCGAAATCACGGAGGCCTTTCGGCATAGATTCATGGACCTGGCGTGCGATTTGTTCAATTTTTTTCGGGTCAATCATCGTCGTTTACCTGATTTGTCTGTTCTGACATTCATTGTAGTGCCTTACTTCCTCCCGATAAACCAGAATTGTTCGAAGCTTATGCATTGCCGAAGATAGTCAATGGGGTTATAGTGAGTACGCTTATTCTCAGGGCGGGGCGAAATTCCCCACCGGCGGTAAATCAGCTACGGCTGAAAGCCCGCGAGCGCTTCCGGTGCGAATTGGAAGGTCAGCAGATCCGGTGTAATTCCGGGGCCGACGGTTAGAGTCCGGATGGGAGAGAGTAACGATCCAGTCGGGCTGAGCCCGCTCGCGTTATCCATTTGCCGCTAAACCGGCACTCCTAAGACTGCCCTGATTCTGGTAACCATAATTTTAACGAGGTTTTTTTACCATGAATCAGACGCTACTTTCCTCTTTTGGTACTGCTTTTGAACGCGTTGAAAACGCATTGATTGCCCTGCGCGAAGGCCGCGGCGCAATGGTGCTGGACGACGAAAACCGTGAAAACGAAGGCGACATGGTCTTTGCCGCCGAAAACATGACTGTTGAACAAATGGCGCTGACTATCCGTCACGGTAGCGGCATCGTTTGTCTGTGCCTGACGGAAGAACGCCGTAAACAGCTGGATCTGCCAATGATGGTAGAGAACAACACCAGCGCGTATGGAACCGGCTTCACCATTACCATCGAAGCGGCACACGGCGTGACCACCGGCGTTTCTGCCGCTGACCGCCTGACTACCGTTCGCGCAGCGATTGCCGACGGCGCCAAACCGTCTGACCTGAACCGTCCCGGCCACGTCTTCCCGCTGCGCGCGCAGCAGGGTGGCGTACTGACTCGTGGCGGCCACACTGAAGCGACCATCGATTTGGTTTCTCTGGCTGGCTTCAAACCGGCAGGCGTGTTGTGTGAACTGACCAACGACGACGGTACCATGGCGCGTGCGCCAGAGTGCATCGAGTTTGCTCGCAAACACAATATGGCACTGGTGACCATCGAAGATCTGGTGGCTTATCGCCAGGCACATGAGCGTAAAGCAAGTTAATTCCCGATTCACCGCTCGCTGTTCGCCGGCCGGATAAGGCATTCATGCCGTATCCGGCGATAAAGCCCGCCTCGCGGGCTTTTTTGTTTTTAGTTGTAGTTAATCTTAAACAGCACCACCGTTTCGAACGGCCCCGTTTTTACCGTTTCCCCTGCGACCTGACTCAGTTCCGCCTGGTATGTTTTTTCCCGCATCAATAAAGAGGGATCGAAATCAGCGTATTCTGTGTACTCGTTGTAGGTGTAAAACGCGTTCTTTTCCGTATCGCGAATTTTAAGTTGCAGGCCATTACCTAATCTCAGGGAAGTATCGTCATCTGCCAGTGTTTCAGTGGTGTAGAACGAGGAAGAGACTTTAAAGGTATCAGTGCATTCGTTATTCGCGATATTTTTTGTCGTTTTGACCGAGAAACTACGGGTTAGCGTTTTGTGATTAATTTCCATGTTGTTAAACGTACCGAAATCAATGGTCTGATTTTCCGGGTAGATGCTGAAATTGACGCTGCAATCCAGTACGCGAATCTGGTCCAGCCCGGTGACGTGGTACTTAAGGTTCTTCGCTTCTGGGTTTTGGTTTACGCCACCGACGCCGTCAAACTGCACCAGTATGTAATCGCTAATGCTGCTCCTGTAATCGTGAGGGGGCATTGTAATAACCTTCACATACAGCCTCATACGTGCAGTAAAGGTACGAGAATAGTGGATATTGTTCACATCACCTGAACAAAGATAGTGCTCCCAGCCGGCTGCTTTAATTTGCTCAGGGGTGTAGATCTCGAATTGTTTATTGTCCAGACACTGATGTGTATCAATGCCGGTACTGCCCTGAGAGGCATCGTAATCCACACCTTCATAGGTTACGCCAAGCTGGTAATAGGGGTCATTGATGGCGATATAGGGGTTCACCCAGGCATAAATATTTTCATTGCTGAAGTTTGGCGCAGTGCCCGTATCGCAGTAAACCGGGATTTTAATATCGTTACTTTCCCAGATTTTGTCGCCAGGTTTTGCATTATTTGGCACAGCAAAGGGCTCAATATTTGTGAATCCCTCAACCGGGCCGCCAGTTGAAGCAAGATAGCAATTGACAGCCAGGGCCGCGCGCACAGGAATGAGCGTAAGCAAAAGAAGTGTCATCAGGAGCAAAATGCGCTTCATTTTCTCTTCTCCGGCGCACTGACCTCACACTCCCCGTGGCAACGCACGTTGAGCGTGCGCATTGCGCCGTAATCGTCGATATATCCTAACGAAAATGTACTGCCCGCATAGCTTCCTGCGCTGATCGTGGTCGCAGAAAAGGGGGCAATCATTGTGCTCTTGAACCCATCAAAGGGGCTGTAGTCATCTTTGCCAAAAAAAGCCAGAGTGACGTAATAACCTGTAGGATTGTTGACGCGAAGCGTATGGGCGACCTGCGATGCCGTGAGGCGTTCCTCAATATTCACGCCGGGTGTTTTTGCGAGGGCCTCGGGCCGCCAGAAAAGCTTTAACCTGGATTGAACGGCAAGTTGCACGACTGCTCCGCTGCTGTTTTCTGGCGCCGGTGGGACCTCTCGCACGTTAAAGTAAAACAGGGTTTCTCTGTCTGAAGGAAGTGCCCCCACGCTTGCCTGTTTCACAATACGGACCTGTGTCTGGCTACCCGGTTCCAGACGCTGAATTGGCGGGAGTGCTGAAAAATAACGATCGTCCTTTTGGCCCTGCTCATTTTCAATCCAGGAGTAGGCGAGATATGGGAGCTTTTTACTCTGGTTTTCGAGCTTCAGGCTGCTGGCCTTAGCATTACAGCTAAAGATGATACGCGTCCTGTCGGGCTGAATAGCAGCATGGCCCGCCAGCGGGAGTATCAACGCTAAAATAGACATGGCTTTAAAGAGTGTCATCTTTCATCCTTAATTAATGACAAGGTAAAATAGTATGTTGTTTTAAAACGCTTAAATCATCCGGAAGTGAGAGCGAGCAGCGCTGGTTTTTTCCCCAGATCACGCTAAATTGCTGGTTGCCTTTAATCCCACCGAGCCAGGCATGGCCCTCTTCACTGACCATTCCGACATCAACATTGCCTTCAGACTGTTGAATCACGGCCCCCAGTGGCGGATAGCCGCCATCGGCTGTACGTAATATCACACTCACATCACTCCCCGCGCGTGAGGCAACGGTTTTATAGCCGATTGCACCTTCCGTCCAGGCTTCCCGGGTAATACTTTCGTTGACGGTGACGCCATCCGGTAACTGATTCATATTCACCGCAATGGAAGTCGGCTGATAACTTCCTGCCATGGGCACCACGGCATAGCCCAAAAGGTTGGTTCGATTGAAATCGCCTTGTACAGGTACATCCGATACACCATCGGTATCGATCATTATGCGGGGTTCATTACCGAAGCTTCTGCGATGCATTGCCAGCCCGTGGCGGGTGGCGGTGATGGAACCGTTCCAACTGGCACTTAATGAGCTGTAATCGCTGGCGGCGTAACTTCCGGCAAGTTGCAAATCGCCAAGCGATGTGAGGTGCTGAAGGTTGCCACGGAATTGACTGCCGTTATCCGGTTTATCTGTTTCCACACCGGCAGAAACGCCCCAGGTATTGCGTGGATTTGATGCGTCGCTCCAGCTCAGCATATTGCTGGTGGTTGCGCTGTTGCGCATGTCGTAATTCAGGCGTCGACTGTAGCCAAAAGGAATAGAGAGTGACACGTAGAGTTGGTTATCCGTGCCACTCTCTTCATAACGCGTAGAGCTCCATGAGGTGGAGAGGGTGAGTCCTTTCCATTTACCGAGATCGAAGTTATATCCCGCCGTGATGCTGGCTGTCGTAGAGCTATCGCCGTCCCACCATTTCTGGCGCAGTGCGCTGACGTAAAGATTAAGATTAAGCGGGGTAATAGGCTGGTTAAACGAGAGACTGATTGTTTGCTTCTCATCCTGGGTGTCGGCGTCGTTATACTGATGAGCGATAAAGTTAGCGTAGCTGTGGAACTCGCGCTCGGAAAAACGATAGGCCGCCAGTGATATCTGGCTGTCTGTTGCATCAACACGTTTGCTGTAATTCAGGCGATAGCTGAGACCTTTTTCTGTGTGGCCATCCTCGAAAGTACTGCTGGCATGTGTGGCATCGAAGGATAACGCGCCCAACCAGAGCATATTTTGCCCAATCCCCAATGCAACTGAACGATAGTCGCTTCCTGCGGCCAGCACGCCGCCATAAACGGAGGTATTGGAGAGCATGCCCCATGAAGCTTCGCTGCTGATGAAGGTATCATCAACGACGTGGTGCGAGATGTCCGGGCGTGCACGCCCGGCGGCCAACTTATAGCGAACCTGTCCTTCCCGGGTGAGGAAGGGGGTAGAAGCAGCAGAAACCTGAAAGCTGTTGACCCGGCCATCTTCTTCGGTGACCTTGACGTCCAGTGTTCCCTGTACCGACTGGTTGAGGTCGCTGATGATAAAAGGACCTGGCGCCACCTTTGTCTGGTAGATAACGCGTCCGGCATGGCTGACCGTCACCGTGGCGTTAGTCTGGGCGATGCCGCTTATCTGTGGCGCGTAGCCACGAAGCTCCCAGGGAAGCATGCGATCGTCGCTGGCGAGCGCTGCACCATTGTAGGCAAAGGCATCAAAGATGCTGGAGCTGAAATCGGTTTCGCCCAGCGTGAGTCTGGCACCAAGTGCAGGAAGTGGACGAAAAAGATAGGTGCGCGAGAGGCCGCGTGTCGTTTGCGAGCTTTCGCCATTGTGGTTCTGGCTAATCTGATAGTCACTACGCAGGCGCCAGGCCCCCGCATTCAGCCCTGCCGTACCGTAAGCGTTAATATTTTCAGTGTGCTCGCGGTGATGAGGTCGATAGGTGCTGGCAAACAAATTGTAATCCAGCAGCAAGCCCGCCACGCCCGCATCCCAGGAGGAGGGGGGCATCCAGTTGTCCGATTTCCAGGAGAGCAATGCCTGAGGAATAGTGATATCCAGACGCTGATTCGCACTGTCGAGTGAGAACTGAATGGTAGGGTGGTTACTGAAATCAACGCAGCCCTTATCTAACGTTAGCGCGGCACGAATGTTTTCTTTCAGACCTAATTGATCGGCAAGTTCAACAGGAATGCATACCGTGACTGCATTATCTTTTGCTTTCCAGCTAAGCTCCTGGCCGGCAGAAATAAGATTCTTATTTACTGCGACTGAAACAAAGTAGTTTCCAGGCGCAATCGCCGCCTTCTCTTTGAGCAGTGAAATATCCACGCTGTCGCGCATGGATTTATCCAAAGCATTGAGATTGAATTCTACAGAGTGGACCGAAGTGGCGAATAATAAACCACTGCTTAGAACCAGAAGCTTGCAAGTGTCCATGGCATCCTTACCGGGGCTATTGCAATGATATAGTGAGGCGGCCTTCATGGCCGCCATCAATTACTTATAGGTCAGCGTGTAATTCGCTGTTGCTGTTACGCCACCCGGCGTGACATCGGCAGCACCAACTTTCTCCATCCAGGCTTTAAACGGCAGAATTTGGGTTTGTGACGATGCGATAAGATCGAGGCTTTGCGCTGTACCTAAAGTGATATTGCTGCTGTTCTTATCCAGCAAACGTATTCCAACGTTGGTTGCACCGCTGGCATAAGTGTTCGTCAACAGGCTGGTATCTGAGGGTTCCACGCTGCCACTGCTGAAGGTCACGTCAACTTTGGTGACATTCGCTCCGCTACCGTTATCGGAATTCGGTAAGTCGCAGTTAATGAGGTGTAGACTGGAGTCTACGGCTTCAGAATGGGTGTTAGCATTGATGTAGCTTGCCGGCACTTCACCCAAATTGACCTGCTTATCGACATCGTCTGCCTGAATAGCACAAGGGGCGCTGATAACCAGCCCTGTAAACGTAATTTTGCCGCCACCGCCATCAACATCAGCCAGTGTGTATCCAGAGGTGAGTGCGCTTAATAGTAACGCTAACAGTGTTTTCTTTCCTGAAATCATAGAATATCCTTGTAATATAATGAGATAGGCTTGTGCTAAATATCAACATCTCAATTATATCGTAAGGGATATCAGTGAAGGCTTAGAAAAACTAAACAGGATAATCTGAAAAAATTAAATTATTATCTTTGATAATATTATTTAAATATAATATTAGTTTGGTGATTATATTAGTGCGGCGTGATTACGTAATAATCATGGTTATTATCATGATTTGCTCATAGTTCACAACGATAGCTAAAAAATTCAGACTAAATTTTGTGACACAATATTAGCTAACCCATTACGCCGTGCTGTAACCCCAGCACGGCGCTAATATTAACCAAGCCCAATGGACTGTAACAAGACCAGGCTTAGTCCCATTACGGACATACCGCAAAGAACGCCATAGCTGGGGTTATTGTTCGGGTCTATCTCTTTGGCCAGCGGCATCAATTCATCCACTGACAGCGCGACCATAATCCCTGCAACGGCCGCCATAATGGCTGCCATCACGACCGGGGAGACCAGGCTGCCGAGAATTAACCATGCCAGCACGCCGCCAAGGATTTCCGCCACCCCAGAAATACCCGCCCAGAATACCGCTTTGCGCTTTGAGCCTGTAGCCGCATAAATGGGCCCGGAAACCGCGAGTCCTTCAGGAATATTATGTAGTGCAACGGCGAATGCGATGCCGAAGCCGAGTTCCAGGTTGTTGCTGGCTGTAACAAACGTCGCAATGCCTTCCGGAAAGTTATGCAGGCTGATGCCCAGCGTCAGTAAAACCGCCGTCCGCCGGATGTTGGGCGGCAGGGGTTTAACATCCGCAGGGGCTAAATCCTGCGGGTGTGCGTGCGGCAATAGGCGATCGAGCGCGAAATAGCCGAGCAGGCCGACGACAAACATACCGTAGCCCAGCACGGGCGACATGCCTTCGGTATGCAGTGCGGCAGGCAGCATTTCCATAAGGGAAATCAGCAGCATAATACCCGCCGCGAAGCCCAGCGAAAATGCCAGCACGCGGTTAGAGGGCTTTTGTCCGATAACGCCAAGTATCGCGCCAATAAACGTGGCCGCACCCGCTAATAAGGTCAAAATTAAGGGTACCGACATCGCTTACTCCTTATGATAATGATTATCATTTATACTAAAAGTTGTCGTCCATTTCGAGAGACTCATTGCGTCTTTACTCCAGCTTACATTCAAATTTTCTGAAGATCATCATCACGCTTATCTGAGTTTCACCCTGTCTAAAACAGGTTAATGTAGTGTTATTACATCGTACTCTTTATGAGGATAACACCATGTCTCGTACCCGAATGCCAGCGTTGTTTTTAGGTCACGGTAGCCCGATGAACGTGCTGGAAGACAACATCTATACCCGCACCTGGCAGCACCTGGGCGAGACGTTACCTCGTCCAAAAGCAATTGTGGTCATTTCTGCACACTGGTTCACACGTGGAACGGGTGTGACGGCCATGGAAGCACCGAAAACGATTCATGATTTTGGCGGCTTCCCGCAGGCGCTGTATGACATTCACTATCCGGCGCCCGGGTCTCCGGCATTAGCGCAGAAATTAGTTGAGCAGTTGTCACCGGTGCCTGTGACACTGGACAATGAAGCCTGGGGTTTTGACCACGGCTCCTGGGGCGTGTTGATTAAGATGTACCCGAACGCGGATATTCCGATGGTGCAGTTAAGCATCGATAGCACCAAACCTGCGTCCTGGCATATGGAGATGGGCCGTAAGCTCGCCAGCCTGCGCGATGAAGGCGTTATGCTGGTGGCCAGTGGCAACGTGGTGCATAACCTGCGGACCGCGAAATGGCACGGTGATGGCACGCCATACCCGTGGGCAACGTCCTTTAACGACTATGTGAAAGCTAACCTGAACTGGAAAGGCGCGCTGGAGAAGCATCCGCTGGTGAACTATCTGGAGCATGAAGGGGGATCATTGTCGAACCCTACGGCAGATCATTTCCTGCCGCTGCTGTATGTGCTGGGAGCATGGGATGGCGAAGAGCCTATCACGATTCCGGTGGACGGGCTGGAGATGGGAAGCTTAAGCATGTTGTCCGTTCAGATTGGGTGATCTTTTGCCGGGTGGCGCTGCGCTTACCCGGCCTACGAATAGCCCGCCCTGTCAATGAGTTGCGGACTGTCGGTAGGTCTGATAAGCGTTGCGCCATCAGGCTTGTTTCATCCTCTGATAAGCTTTATACCCCAGGCTGCGCTCATAATCAGCAGCAGTATCAGGCAAGTACCGAACGCGAGCATGCACGCCTGCGCCATGTTCATAAAGTGCCATGGCGGCAGGAGATACCAGCCTTCTGAGCTTTGGTACAAATCAATAAACCACTGTTGAGTGCTGCTAAGCGTGACGCCATCTGGCACGATGGGCGCATCGTAGCCGCAGTCGCCGGTCGGCATGAACCATTCAGGCGCCCACTGCGCCAGCGGCAGATTAAAGGGAAAAGTGGGATCTGTTGAACAGCCCTGCACGCCAAACAGCGCGTCGGGATCCGGGTTATGCACCGCATAGTGGATACCGTTCAGTTTGATCGAAAACTTAATTCCCATAATGCTGCCGTAGAACGCCATCACGCAGCCAATCAGTTTCAGGATAATGTTTTTGGGGTTTATCGCCGCAATCACGCCGCCAAACACCATCACAAACATAGTGTAGCGAATATAAACACACTGTTCGCACGGTGCCATGTAGAGATAGATCTGGAAGAATGAGTGCGCCAGCACGATAAGCGCGCCCATTGCGATAGCCATAAACAGCCACAGAAAGCGCCGTTCCTGCCACCTCACCAGCGTATCGACCGGCGTTTTGCGCAGGTCTCTCAATAATCCCTTAATGAAAGCCATAAGCATTTCCCTGTGTTATTTGCTTGCCAGTTCGTGAATCAGGTCTGCCATAGCGTCGATGGATTTAATATTCTTGGTGTAGATCAAATATTTACCATTAACAACATAGGCCGGAACGCCCTGGATTTTGGCCACATCGTAGGCTGCTTTCCATTTTTCCAGCGTTTCCTGAACCGCCGGTTCCTTCAGTGCGGTTTCAAAATCGGCCTGGCTCATCCCTGCGGCATCAAGGCCGGTTTTGATAAAGGCGGCGGGATCTTTACCCTCAGACCAGCGCTCTTTTTTGTCGTGATAGGCTGCGTAGTAAGCGAATTTCGCCTTTTTAAACTGTGAGTTAGCATCAAAAAGGGAAATACCTGCGGCGTTATCTTTTGCAATTAACACGGCAAAGACTTCGCTGGCCTGTTTGCCATATTCGCCTTTGGTTTCCAGATGGAATGGCGTGAAGGCCACTACATCTTTCACTTTTTCAGACACCGGGCCGGTCACCGCTTTGTCGTACTTGTAGCAGAACGGGCAGGCGTAGCTGAAGACTTTAATCAGCGTTTTATCGGCATCAGGAATCGGTTTCTCCAGTACCATGTAGTCCGTGCCTTCGGTGAACGCCGATGCTGCAAAGGACGTCACCAGCGCGGCAGTGAGCACCACACTCGTGAATAATGTTTTTATCCATTTCGTAGACATAGCCATTCCTTATTATTTAAACATCTGCTGTGGATGAACCAGCATTGCACGATAGTGGGTTTGATTCGGTTTATCCGACAGAACGTCGATTTCGACTTTCACTTCTTTAGTTTTGTAGTCAATTTCATTGAGTTTACCAATGGTCGGTTGACCAACGTCGAATAAATGAATTGAACCGCTGAAGCCAAACATCGTGTTGCGATCTTTTTCATATTCGATGACAGACGTAATCGGGCTGTAGAAGTCATAGCCGCGATCTTTGCCATATTCCCAAACCTGCTGGACGGTGCCTTTTTTCTCATCGATTTTATATTCCACGAAACGGGAATATTTCATCGTTGGCAGGGCAGGTTGTTCCAGATGGCGACCATCGCCGTTATCAAAGACGGTGAGTGTGCCTTTGCTGGAGAGCCACGCGGTATGCTGGGTATAGGTGAAGTCGAAATCACTGTTCTGGCAGTTGCCGTTTTCATCGCAGCTAATCGGTTTTCCTTTATCATCAACCGGTTTGAGCAGTTTGTCCGCAAGCTGTTTATTCCAACCCTTGGACGGTGCAAGGATCCACTTCACCTGCTTATCACGGCCAATTTTGAACACGCCCTGATGGCGTGAAGAAATAATAATGGAGTCGTCTTTGGCATCATAAGCAATCGAGTTAACGTGCGCCCAGTTGCGTCCCGGCCCTACGCCCAGCGCATCACCAAACGGTGTGTTTGGCTCAAGTTTCGCCTGCTGGCCCGCGTGCGCCAGGTCGACGTTTACGCAGACGGCACCGGCATCCAGCGCGCCAAGCAGAGCATCACGCATAGGGTCGAGAATTTTGTTCAGGTCCCAGACGTCAACCACACGGCCTGATTTATCGACTTCCAGAATATGGTCGCGGATAGTGTTGACGTGCACGCCGTCATCGCGGCGATAGCTGTGTTTGCCTACGCGCAACAGCACAGTGCCTTTCGACGTTTCGATAGATTCGTGGGTGGCATCGACAAAACCGCGCGGCAGTTTGTGATCTTCCAGTACCTGGCCCATCATGTCGAATTCATACCAGTGCTGGCCCTGCACCGCCGTGTAGGTTCCACGTGGCGTTTCGCGAATACCCATCAGGTAGCCGCGTTTATTGATATTACGGTCATGCCCATCGTAGAAGGTTTCCTGGTCCAGCCACCAGCGATATTCCCCTTCGGTATCGACCACAAAGGTGAAGGGCGCGATGTCAAAGGCCAGTGCGCCGGTTGCCGGGCCCGCGTCGAGAATACCGGCGTCTTTTGCTTTCTCGCCGTGCCAGTGCAGGTCAGAGCCCTGGGCGGTAAAGGTATGGGTATTCACCATATAGAGGCGATCTTCAAAACCTTTCGCGACTTTAATGACTTTCGGTTGTTGCAGGTCAGAGATAGAGCGGTTGTCCATATAGTGGTTGACGATAGCGGAGGTCTGCACCACGTAGTCGTCTTTCATCGACTTGCCATTTTCTTTCCATTCCACGGTGACGTTGTTGGCAAATTTCTGATACAACCCAAAAATAGGGATACCGTCGTAGTTCTTCAGCGATTCATCACCCACGCTGTAGCTGATAGGCACGCCTTTCTCGCCTTTACCGTGTACGGTGACTTTTACATCGGAGATAGTGTGGCTATCGAGTTCAACCAGCGCGGTTAAGGGGGCGTGACCGTAGGGATCAACAACAACTGCCCCCAAATGACCCGCTGGTGGGGCTGGTTGAAAACCTGCGGCCAGTACACCTGCGCTTGATACGCTAAAGGTAAGCGCCACCGCGCCCGCGAGGAACGTTTTTCGATATTGATTAAACATAACGATATTTCCTTATATATTCCCGTGGATTATTTATGAGAAAACAAACATCGTTTTAGCTGGATAAAAATGAAATCTATCTTTTCTTTTTAAATATGTTTTTGATAAATATATGGAGCGACTTTAGTCATTGGGATAGTAGGGTTGTGATATATCAATCACAACCGCTATTGTTATGGAGTGTGATCTTGATTGCATTGTTTTAAATAGTGAAATGTATCTCTTTCATCATGGCATTCTGTTATTTATTCTTATGATAGTTAACAGGATAATCTTAATGAGAAAACAAATAAAAATATGTTTATGTGAAATAAGAATATTGAATGTGAATTAAATTTAACTTTTAAGGATGAATAAATGTATATAGCGTGGCACTGGATGGCTTTGATCGCTGTACTGGCGGGATATGCTTTTTACTATATCAGGCGTGAGCGCCGCGCCTGTCGGCAGGAAAGAGAGGCGTTGCTGGAGATGATTCGCCGCTGGCGCGAAGAGAAAATACCGCCCTGCGAAGGGGCGGTATCAGAAACAAAGCTTACTCCACAAAAATATGCGGATAAAAACGAGAGAGATCCTGCGTGATCAGCGCGCGGTCTTCGCGAATACCGATCCCGGCAGGTTGATCGTTGATAAGCCAGCTGCCAATCAGCGTGTAGCTGTCGCCAAATTTTGGCAGCGGATGGAATTGCTGCACGATCATGCCTTCTTCACCGTAAGGGCCATCAACTTCTTCCAGCGTTTTTCCGTTCTCAATGATCGAAATATTAGCGCCTTCGCGGGAGAAGATAGGTTTCACCACATATTTGTCCATCTGTGGATGATCATCTTCGGCAAAATAAGCGGGTAACAGATTCGGGTGATCCGGGAACATTTCCCACAGCAGCGGCAGCAGCGCTTTGTTGGAAATAATGCTCTTCCATGCCGGTTCCAGCCAGCGCACGCCAGCGTCTTCCAGCTTGGTTGAGAACATCTCGCGCAGCATGTATTCCCACGGATAGAGCTTAAAGAGATTACCGATAACCTGATCCTGAAGATCGGTAAACTGACCTTTTTCACCCAGGCCAATATCTTCGATATACAGGAATTCGGTGGCCACTTCCGCTTCTGCCGCGCAGTCCTGCAGATATTGCACGGTTCCACGATCTTCTACGGTATCGCGACAGCAGGTCAGGTGCAGCAGTTGAAAACCATGCTGCTCACGCAGCTCGGTGAAGCGCTCAATGATCTTTTCTTGCAGGCTGTTGAACTGATCGCTCCCTTCCGGCAGGTTACCGGCATTGAGCTGATCTTCCAGCCAGATCCACTGGAAAAACGCCGCTTCGTACAGTGAGGTTGGCGTATCGGCGTTGTTCTCGAGTAGCTTCGGCTCGCCTGCACCATCCCACGCCAGATCCATGCGCGAATAGAGCGAAGGCTGATGCGTTTGCCACGACTGACGCACAAAGCCCCAGGTGTGTTTCGGAATGCGGAATTTGGTCATCAGCTCATCGCTGGCGACCACGCGCTCCACCACTTTTAAACACATCTGGTGCAGCTCGGCGGTGACCTCTTCCAGTTTTTCAACCTGGGCCAGGGTTAGTTTGTAATACGCTTCCTCGCTCCAGTACGGCTCGCCGTACATGGTGTGGAAGTTAAAGCCATATTCAGTGGCTTTTTCGCGCCAGTCCGGGCGCTCTGTAATAGTGATTCTTTCCATGTGACTTAGCCGCCCATTGAGCGAGAAGACGCGCCGGAGGCGCTACTACGCTGCATTGTCGACTGCTTAGCAACAGACTCGCCAAAGCCGCCACGGGTGACCGTGCTGGTGGTCGCCGGTTTTGGCGCCATCGCAGTTTTCGGAACGGTCATGGAGCGGCCTGGCTGTGCGGCACCGTAGTTTTTGCCGCTGGCATCGGTGTATTTACCATACGCCGGGCTGGATGGATTTTTGGATGTGAACACTGGCTGCTGCTGGAAGCCCGCGCCGCCGCTCATCATACGGCCCATCATATAACCGGCCATCAACGGCATCCAGAAGCTGCCGCTGCTTTGCGCCTGTGCCTGGTTTTCTGGTGCAACACCTGCCTGAGCTGGCGTTTGCTGGCACTGACCTTCACCGAATTCTGCGACGCAATCTTCGCGGGTGGCGTATTTCGGCGCAGTACGTTCCGCTTCTTTCTGTGCGTTATTGAAGGCGGTGGTACATTCCGCACCTTTCCCCGGGTTGGCTGCCGAGCAGTCGTCCGCGTTTTGATACAGGGTGACCGTTTCGTCACTTTGCTCACAGCCTGCCAGCATAAAGACGGCGGTGACGGCGAAAGCAACCGGTGTTAAATGACGCGCACTCCAGCTTTTGCGAAAAGCGGCGTGCTTAATATTATTTGTCCGTTTCATCGTTATCTTCCTGGACCCAGTGGTAAAGCATTAGCGCTCAGGATAGTGGATGACTGGTTGAAAATGAAGCGAGAAGGGGAATAAACAGGGGGATCTTTACGTTGCCTTACGTTCTGCGCAATGTAAAACGCCACGCGTGTTCGGCGTGGCGTTTTTATGCGGCCTTGTGCTTAACGATTCGCGGTAGTGGTCGCGCCGTTATAGCCATCGGCTGAAGCGTCCTGCTGCGGGTTTTCCGGGGCAACAGACTCAGGTGTCGTTGAAACCGGTTTACCCAGCGTGCTGTTCAGCGCCTGGAGATCCTGTTCGTTCAGGGTACCGAGGGCAGATTTGATATTCAGCTGGTTAATCAGGTAGTTATAACGCGCACTGGAGAGCTGCTGCTTAGCGTTATACAGCGTGGTGGTGGCATCCAACACGTCAACGATGGTACGAGTACCGACTGAGTAACCGGCTTCCATCGCGTCTAATGAACTCTGCGCAGAGACAACGGCTTGTTTATAAGCGTTGATGCTGCTGATAGAGGCATTGACGTTATTGAAGGAAGAACGCACAGTTTGAACCACGGTACGGTGCGCGCTTTCCAGTTGCTCGCTTGCGCCAACGAAGTTGTACTGCGCCTGTTTCACCTGAGAGGTCACCGAACCGCCGCTGTAGATTGGCAGGTTGAAGCTCAGGCCGATAGAGTTCTGGCCGATATCGCGGTCAGCATAAGTGCTGCCACCGGTTTTGCTGCCGTCATATTTGGTATTCGACACGCTGGTTGATGCGTTCAAATCCAGAGTCGGCAGGTGACCGTCCTGAGCCTGACGAATCTGCTCGCGGGCCAGGTCCTGGCTCAGACGCGCCTGCAGCAGTGCCAGGTTGCGGCTTTCCGCTTCCTTCAGCAGCGCATTGACCGCTTTCGGCTTGTCGGTAGAGAAGCTGTCAACGTTCAGCGAAGAGAGTTCCGGGTAGTAGTTACCGGTGACCTGACGCAACGCTTCAACGGCGTTGTCGAGATTGTTACGCGCGGTCACTTCATTCGCCAGCACGGTATCGTACTGTGAACGGGCGTTCTGAACGTCGGTGATAGCAACCAGACCGACGTTAAAGCGCTGAGTGGTTTGATCCAACTGACGGTAGATAGCTTGTTTCTGCGCTTCAGTATAGGAAAGCGCATCAATCGCGCTCAGCACGTTAAAGTAGGCCGTCGCGGTGTTCAGAATAAGCTGCTGTTGGTCAGTCTGATAGGTTACATCCTGAATACCGGCACTTTTTTCCTGTAACGTCAGGGCGCGCCATTTCGACATATCAAACAGCGTTTGCGTTAACTGTAAAGACGCGCTGGACACGTTTGAGTTCACACCGTTGTTGTCACGATAGCCGTTGTTATAGGTATAATCAGCACCCAGGCCAAGCTGTGGTAACAGTGGGCTACGCGCTTCGTTGATCTTTTCAAAGGCCGCGTCGCGGTCTGCTGCGGATTTACGCAGGTCAGGGTTGCTTAAACGCGCCTGCTGATACACTTGCAGCAGGTTCTCTGCCTGGCTCATTGCGCTGAAACCTGTAAGGCTCAGGCCAATAAGGATGGGGAGCAATTTCTTCATTTGCATTCCTTGTTGTGAAGCTTAGCGCTGATCTAATTCAGAAAAATATTCGCCGATTGTATCAGAGTCTGACAGTTTAAAAAGTTGGCGTAATGTGCCATGCGGCGTTAATTTGCATCAATCTAGCATACAGTCAGCTAAACGGTAGCCAAACTGACCCGAAATCCACAATTTCCGCACAAATGCAATTGGAACCAATCATGACTAAGACGAATGACTCAGTGGTTACGTTCTCGAAAAACGATGTAGAAATTATTGCACGGGAAACGCTGTACAGCGGTTTTTTTTCGCTTGATTTGTATCGTTTTCGTCATCGTTTATTCAACGGAGAAATGAGTGGCGAGGTAAAACGCGAAATTTTTGAGCGCGGTCACGCTGCAGTCTTGCTACCCTTTGACCCTGTGCGGGATGAAGTTGTGCTGATTGAGCAGATCCGCATCGCCGCCTACGACACCAGCGAAAGCCCGTGGTTGCTGGAGATGGTGGCCGGTATGATTGAAGAAGGCGAAACCATTGAAGATGTGGCGCGCCGGGAAGCAGTGGAAGAAGCGGGCTTAATCGTGGGGCGCACGAAAAAAATGCTGAGTTACCTGGCAAGCCCTGGGGGAACCAGTGAGCGCCTCTCTATATTAGCGGGCGAAGTGGACGCAACGACGGCCAAAGGTATTCATGGCCTCGCGGAAGAAAACGAAGATATTCGGGTTCATGTGGTAAGTCGGGAACGCGCTTATCAGTGGGTAGAAGAGGGAAAAATCGACAACGCGGCGACGGTCATCGCTCTGCAATGGCTACAACTGCATTATCAAGACTTACGACAAGAGTGGTTAAAATGAAGCGCTATACACCTGACTTCCCTGAAATGATGCGGCTGTGCGAAACCAATTTCGCCCAGCTACGCCGATTACTGCCGCGTACTGATACGCCCGGCGATGCAGTGAACTATCAGGTGGCGAATGCGCAATATCGGTTAACGATTGTCGAATCGACGCGTTATACCACGCTGGTTGAGATAGAGCAGACGCACCCAAAGGTCAGCTACTGGAGTCTACCGTCAATGACGGTACGACTCTATCATGATGCTATGGTGGCTGAAGTGTGTTCGAGTCAGCAGATTTTTCGCTTCAAAGCACGTTATGATTATCCTAATAAAAAGTTGCATCAACGCGACGAAAAGCATCAAATTAACCAGTTTCTGGCTGACTGGTTACGTTACTGTTTAGCATATGGAGCGATGGCGATTCCGGTTTAAGCATCGTGAAACCTAAGGACACCATTTGGAAAGCCTGTTAAACCTTCCTCTGGCTGGTGGGGCCAGTGTCAGGTTACTGCAAATTACTGATACTCACCTGTTCGCTAAAAAAAGTGAAACGCTGTTGGGCGTGAATACCTGGGACAGTTATCACGCCGTGCTCGAAGCGATCACCGCTTCGCAGCGTGAAGTCGATCTGGTTGTCGCAACCGGCGACTTAGCGCAGGATCACACTTCCGCGGCCTATCAGCATTTCGCTGAAGGCATCGCGCGATTTTCTGCGCCCTGCGTTTGGCTGCCTGGCAACCATGACTTCCAACCCGCTATGTACAATACGCTTCAGGACGCAGGCATCTCCCCGGCCAAGCGCGTCATGGTGGGTGAACACTGGCAAATCCTGCTGCTCGACAGCCAGGTCTTTGGTGTGCCCCATGGCGAACTGAGCGAATTTCAACTGGAGTGGCTGGAAAAGCGCCTGGCGGAAGCGCCGGAGCGTAACACGCTGCTGCTGTTACACCATCATCCATTGCCGGCGGGATGTAGCTGGCTCGATCAGCACAGCCTGCGCAACGCGGCATCGCTGGATAACGTGCTGGTGAACTTCCCGAAGGTGAAGAACCTGCTGTGCGGCCATATCCATCAGGAACTCGACCTCGACTGGAACGGCCGCCGGATGATGGCGACCCCGTCCACCTGCGTGCAGTTTAAGCCGCATTGCGCCAACTTTACGCTGGATACCGTTTCTCCAGGCTGGCGCTGGCTGGAGCTGCATGCTGATGGCACGCTGACCACCGAAGTTTGCCGCCTTGCCGGGTCGGAGTTTCACCCGGATACGGCGTCAGAAGGATACTGATGGCTACGCTTCTCTATCTGCACGGGTTTAACAGCTCGCCCTGGTCTGCCAAAGCGACGGCGCTGAAAACGTGGCTGGCGGAGCACTACCCGGATATCACCATGGTGATCCCACAACTGCCGTCTTATCCCGCTGAAGCCGCAGAAATGCTGGAAGCGCTGGTGTTAAAGCACGGTGGCGAACCGCTGGGTGTGGTCGGCTCCTCGCTGGGCGGCTATTACGCGACCTGGCTGTCGCAGTGCTTCATGCTGCCCGCTGTGGTAGTGAACCCGGCGATACGCCCGTATGAGCTGCTGACGAACTTCCTCGGTCCGAACGAGAATCCCTACACCGGTGAGCATTATGTGCTAGAGTCTCGCCATATTTACGATCTCAAAGTGATGCGAATTGACCCGCTGGAAGCACCGGATCTCATCTGGTTGTTGCAGCAAACGGGCGATGAAGTGCTTGATTACCGCCAGGCCGTTGACTATTTCGCCTCCTGCCGCCAAACGGTAGAGGAGGGCGGTAATCACGCATTTGTGGGCTTTGAAGATCACTTCACACAGATTATCGACTTTCTGGGGCTGCATTAAGCCGCTCCCATTACCTACGAACAGATCATGACACAATCTTCTTATAACGCTGATGCCATTGAGGTACTCACCGGGCTTGAGCCGGTTCGCCGCCGTCCGGGGATGTACACGGATACCACACGCCCTAACCATCTTGGTCAGGAAGTGATCGATAACAGCGTCGATGAAGCGCTGGCGGGCCACGCAAAACGTGTCGAAGTCATTCTTCATGCTGACCAGTCACTGGAAGTTATCGATGACGGGCGCGGCATGCCGGTCGACATTCACCCGGAAGAGGGTGTACCGGCAGTCGAGCTGATTTTATGTCGCCTGCATGCGGGTGGTAAGTTCTCTAACAAAAACTACCAGTTCTCCGGCGGCCTGCACGGCGTAGGGATTTCGGTGGTTAACGCCTTGTCCCGACGCGTGGAAGTGAATGTGCGTCGCGATGGTCAGGTCTACAGCATCGCCTTTGAAAATGGCGAGAAAGTGGAAGATTTGCAGGTGACCGGCACGTGCGGTAAACGCAATACCGGCACCAGCGTCCACTTCTGGCCGGACGAAAGCTTCTTCGATAGCCCGCGCTTCTCCGTTTCGCGCCTCAACCATGTGTTGAAAGCGAAAGCGGTGCTTTGCCCTGGCGTGGAAATCGTCTTTAAAGACAAAGTAAACAACACCGAACAGAGCTGGCGTTATGAAGACGGCCTGACGGATTACCTGAAAGAAGCGGTGAACGGCCTGCCGACGCTGCCTGAACAGCCGTTTGTCGGGACGTTCTCTGGTGAAACGGAAGCGGTTGACTGGGCGCTGCTGTGGCTGCCGGAAGGCGGCGAACTGCTGACCGAAAGCTACGTTAACCTAATCCCAACGATGCAGGGCGGTACGCACGTTAACGGTTTGCGTCAGGGTCTGCTCGACGCAATGCGCGAATTCTGTGAATACCGCAATATTCTGCCGCGCGGTGTGAAGCTTACGGCGGACGATATCTGGGAACGCTGCGCGTACGTGCTGTCGGTGAAAATGCAGGACCCGCAGTTTGCCGGCCAGACGAAAGAACGTCTCTCTTCTCGTCAGTGCGCGGCATTTGTTTCCGGCGTGGTGAAAGATGCGTTTTCTCTGTGGCTGAACCAGAACGTTCAGGCCGCTGAAATGCTGGCCGAAATGGCGATCTCCAGCGCTCAGCGCCGCATGCGCGCGGCGAAAAAAGTGGTGCGTAAAAAGCTGACCAGCGGCCCGGCGCTGCCTGGCAAGCTGGCAGACTGCACCGCACAGGATCTCAACCGCACTGAACTCTTCCTCGTGGAAGGTGACTCCGCAGGCGGCTCCGCCAAGCAGGCGCGCGATCGTGAATATCAGGCGATCATGCCGTTGAAAGGGAAGATCCTCAACACGTGGGAAGTCTCTTCCGATGAAGTACTGGCGTCTCAGGAAGTGCACGACATTTCCGTGGCGATCGGTATCGATCCGGACAGCGACGATCTCAGCCAGTTACGCTACGGCAAGATCTGTATCCTTGCAGATGCAGACTCCGATGGTCTGCACATCGCTACACTGCTGTGCGCGCTGTTTGTGAAACACTTCCGCTCGGTGGTTAAACAGGGGCACGTTTACGTGGCGCTGCCGCCGCTTTACCGTATCGATCTCGGTAAAGAAGTCTATTACGCCCTGACCGAAGAAGAGAAAGTGGGTGTACTGGAGCAGCTTAAGCGTAAGAAAGGTAAACCGAACGTACAGCGCTTTAAAGGTTTGGGTGAAATGAACCCGATGCAGCTACGTGAAACCACGCTGGATCCGAACACGCGCCGTCTGGTACAGCTGATTATTGATGATGAAGATGAACAGCAGACCAATGCGGTGATGGATATGCTGTTGGCCAAGAAGCGTTCGGAAGACCGTCGCAACTGGCTGCAGGAAAAAGGCGATATGGCGGATATTGAGGCCTGATTCAGACCCTCTCTTCGGAGAGGGTTTTTTTATTTCATCGGTGATTTTTACGGTACTGTAACGGCGTCTCTCCAATCCCTTTCTTAAACGAGCTGATAAACCATGTGGTATCGGCAAACCCGACCTGGCTTGCCACCTCCGCCACGCTCATCGCGCTATGTAGTAATAACTCGCAGGCTCGCCGCAGCCTTATCGTATTCAAATAGTTATGGATATATTCCCCGGTCTCAATGTGAAAGCGCCGTGAAAGATAGCTGCGCGATTTACCGAGATCCTGCGCCAGCTAATCGAGGCTGAATTTTTGCCGATAGTTTTTTACGGTTTTATGCTGAGTTACCTCTACACCGGGGACAAGGAATTGATTAGCCTGTCGAAAAAGCTGGCGAACTATTTTCTTAATCGTCTGCCGGAAGATGCAGTATGCCACTGGGATCTGGCATTACAGGGAACCGATGCGCTACGTGATTCCTCTTCGGCAGCGATTGCGGTGTGTGGACTACTGGAACTGGTGAAATCTCTGCCAGTTACCGATCCGGATCGCGCGCGTTATCAGCAATGGGCGATGGGGATGATGTCGTCGCTGACGAAGCATTATCTGACGGGGTTAGACGAGCCGGGTAATGGTCTGCTGAAACACTCAGTCTACCATTTAGCCGGGAATAAGGGCGTGGATGAGTGCAGTAGCTGGGGGGATTATTTCTACGTTGAAGCGCTGGTGCGGATGACACAGAGCTGGAAATTGTACTGGTGAGGTAATGCCCGTTGGCGCTGCGTTTACCGGACCTGGATTAGCTGGCAATCCTTTGTAGGCCGGGTAAGCGTACGCGCCACCCGGCACAACATTCAGACTAAAGCTTAAACGCCCGCTTCCAGGATACGAATAGACATATCCAGCACGTCGTTTTTCACCGCTTCGCTGTAGGCTTTCATGTGCGGGGTTTGCAGGTGTGCTTCAAGATGCGCGATGCTTTCCCACTGCTCAATCATCACGATAGAGTCGGGTGACGTGGTCTGGAAGCTCACGCCCGCCGCATGGTCAACCATCGGCGCGTAGCCGTGGCAGCCTTCTTCCTGCAAAACGGTCGGGATGATTTTCGCGAACTGATCCAGAACCGCCTGACGGTGGTGTTGGCCCGGACGAGTACGGATCTCTGCAATAACTGTCAACATAGTAAACTCCTTCTTAATCCAGCTTCCCAGTTAAGCAAAAATTTTACCAAGATGCTCGCGGTATTCTGCAATATAACGCGGAACGTCAGGCATTTTGATGACGTCGTTGGCAATAAAGGTTGGCAGCGCTTCCATTCCCAGGAACTGGTTGGCTTTGTGGAACGGCAGATAGACACCGTCTACGCCCACGCCGTGGAAGAACTGTTCTTTATCGGTGAACGCTTCCATCGGTGCGTTCCAGGTCAGGGAAAGCATATAGGTTTTGCCCTGAATCAGACCGCCGGAGCCATATTTTTTGCTGGCGTCGGAACGTGTACGGCCATCGCTGGCATACAGTGCGCCGTGGCCTTCGGTGAACACGTCATCGATATATTTTTTCACGGTCCACGGTGCGCCCATCCACCAGCCCGGCATCTGCCAGATTACGGAGTCGGCCCACAGGAAGTTTTGTACTTCGGCTTTCACGTCATAATCGCTGTCGGCGCGCACAACCTTAACTTCATGCCCGGCGTCGCGCAGGAAGCTTTCCGCGACCTCGGTCATGGTGTCGTTCAGTTGACCGTTAGAGTGGCCGAATTTTTTTCCGCCGTTAATAATCAAGATGTTGCTCATTTTTCGTCCTCGGTATAAAGCGTTTGGCCGTTATAATACCCCTCATGACGAAGCGTGAATATGAGCAAAATGTGCAAAGTCTTTTGCTGTATGAGCAATAATGTTATTGGAATAGAAGCGTGTGGGTAGAACTTGAGTAAACGTATTCTGATTTTTCAGAAGTTGTAGCCTCGCCACTTTTCTGCATAATCAAAACGAAATATGCTTCGGCAAGTCATCGCTTTTAGTTATCCAAATATTGATGGTATCCATTCATCTATCGTATTGCATTATTTTTCAGGTAGTCAGAGACATTTATCAATAATTTATTTAACGCAAAAAATTATTTACGCAATCATTATAGGAGGCGAGTATGGCAAATTTGATTTATGCATCAATACGAGGTAAGAAACAAGGCTTGATCTCTGCTGGATGTGGAACGTTTGAATCTATTGGCAATAAATATCAGTCAACTCATTGTGATGAGATTTTTGTATTACAGTTGGAGCATTCCTTAAGCAGAATAGATAATACAATTCATCACCCAATAAAATTTTTTAAGCCAATTGATAAATCCTCTCCATTGTTAGGTATGGCGATATCTGAAAATGAGGAATTGTCCGTAGTTTTTAATTTTTACAGAACATACAAAGGTGGTGGTGTTGAACTTTTTTATACAGTATCAATTAATGGTGCTCATATTTCTAATATATCCTCTTGTTATCCTCATGTATTAAATTATGCAGGAAACCAACCAGAGGAAGTTGTTACTGTTGTATATAAAGATATTACATGGAAGCACCATGGTGCCGGCTCCGAAGGTTATAGCCTTTGGGAGGATAGGATTTTTTGAATATGAATAGATTTAATGTTATGCAAAATAGATTTTGCGATATTTCTAAATCCCATTTCAGAAAGTGGAATGATATTGATGTTTTATATTGGAAGTTTGGGTTTAACAATGTCAAGGACAGCAGTGGCGTTTACTATCTGAATGCTTACAAAGATGCTTATGTACTTTATAACAAAGACAAAATTATTGCACATGCAAATAATGCGGGAATTAGGCCTGAACTATTAGGCGGTGTGGCCTGGATTGAGTCTGGAGGGATGCCTGAAAATTTTAAGTTTCAGGTCTTTGAAGCTAAGAGAATGTTAGGTGTATTCGGAATGTCAGCTGAAAAAACATCTTTTGGTTCTGTTGCTGTTCAAATCAGGGTTGCTGCGCTTACATTGGGTTTAGACCCTTCGGAATTGACAACGAGGGATCAGTTGGAACTGGCAACATGCCTTCTGGAGGATGATTTTAACCTTTCGATTACCGCAAGGCATTTACGTGACCTCATTCTGTATGATTATCCATATGCATCGACACTTTACTTAAGTGATGAGCAATTTATTATGGCGGGTGTAAGATACAACCGAGGGATTCATAGAAAATTGAGTGATTTTACGCAGTTGATTAATAGCAAGACAGCTAAAGGGGCAGAGAAATACAGTTTTATATCATATGGTATGCGGTTATTGGAAATTAGACCACATATACAGAAGCTCTTAAGGGAGTAATATCATGCGCAATAGCCATTTCAAGGACATATTTGAAGCAGTGATATATGTTCTTTTTTCATATTGGATTGCTAATAAGTTATTTTCGATTAATAAATATAGCTGGATGCTCAGTGAAGGTGATAATTTATGTGGTATCCCTCACGTTTCAAATGATTCAAGATTACTGCAATATTGTGTTTTTTTATTTTTCTTTGCCACTCCCGTTGTGGTGATTATATTTCGTTATGTATATCTTCGCCGCTTTTTTAATCTTTTCATATATATATTTGTATTGCTGTCTATTATTTTTAATGGGTGGTGGCTTTTCTGGGGACGGTACGATTATTGTTAGATTACCTTTACTTTCCTAAAAATAATCTAACAATTGTCTCAATCCTACCAACGCACCCGCGCTTCAAACCCGCCTTCAGGAATATTGCCGAAATTCACCGTCATACCGTGGAGAGACGCAATGCGCCGCACAATTGACAATCCCAATCCGCTGCCTGTTTGCTCTTGCCCTGGCGGGCGATAAAAACGCTCGCCCATTCGCGCCAGCGCTTCCGGCGACACGCCCGGACCGTTGTCACGTACGGTAAAACCGTTTTGTTCCAGCGTTACATCGATAACGCTGCCCGTTGGACTGTAGCGCACGGCGTTATCCAGCAGATTACGCACCAGCAGGCTGAGCAGCAGGGGCTGCGCGGTGCGGGCAATGCTGATGTCATTGAGGTGTAAGCGTACTTCGATTCCGGCACGCCGGGCGCTGTGGTAAATATCCATCACCGCAGATTGCAGCAACTCTTCCAGCTGGACAGTCTGAACGTCGGCCAGATTATCCAGTGAATCGAGACGGGAGAGGGTGAGCAACTGTTCCACCAGGCGAGTGGCGCGGTCGATTCCTTCATGCAGCTGTGACAACGCTTTCTCGCGCGCGTCGGTATCATCTTGTGACAGCTGCGCCACTTCAGTCTGCACTTTCAGCGCGGTTAAGGGGCTACGCAATTCGTGAGCGGCGTCGGAGGTAAACCGTCGCTCGCGGATCATCATTTCATGGGTTTGATGGAAAAGGTGATTGAGAGCATCAACCAGCGGGCGCACCTCGTTAGGTACGCCTTTCGTATCGAGTGGCGTATCATCTTCTGGCGAGCGTCGGCGTAGGGTGAGCGTTAATTTTTTCAACGGCCGCAGCTCGCTGCTAAGCAGCAGGATCAACAGTAAAAACATCACCGGCAGCGCAACCAGCCACGGCGTAAGCTGCGACGTGATGATGTCCAGCGCCATCTCTTCGCGGTATTCCCACTCCTGGCCGACGACGATGCGGTATTTTTTATCGGCAGTGGTCAGCCATAGAAAGCGCCAACGATCGTCATCATTGATCAGATTGCCGTCGTCAAATCCTTCCCGGCGATAGCTATAAGGGATGAACGGGCCGTTTTCGCCATCGTGCATCACCATTCTGCCGTCAATCGCGTAAACAGCGAAGGCCAGCACATCGTCATCAAGATGCCCGTGTTTGACCTTTTTTGGTGCGCGGATAAACTGCCGGGAGCTACGAATGTCGGTAAAATCCATCGCGCTGATGCGCTTGGCGAACAGCATTTGCTGGGTATCGAAGAGCTTATCCAGTTTATTGGTGGTTTGATGCCAGGCCACCAGGCTTGCGCAGAGCCATGCGGCGGCGGAAAGCAGCATAAACAGCAGCGTCAGGCGAACGCGCAGGCTGAGGCGGGGAAACAGTTTCACTGCGCCCCCAGCGTATAACCGATGCCGTGTACGGTGCGGATAAACTCGCTGCCCAGCTTGCGACGCAGATGATGTACATGCACTTCCACGGCGTTACTGGTGACGTCGTCATCCCAGCTGTAGAGCTTTTCTTCAATAAGTTTGCGTGGCAGCACGCGTCCGCTATTACGCATCAGCAACTCCAGTAGGGCGAATTCTTTCGGTTTAAGGGCCAGAGGTTCGCCGTTGAGCGTGGCGGTAAGTTTGCCTGGATCGAGCGTCACCGCGCCGTGACGCAGTTCATTGCTCGGCTGCCCATGTGCGCGACGGATTAGGGCTTCCAGCCGGGCGGCGACCTCAATTAGCGCGAAGGGCTTACATAAGTAGTCGTCGGCACCGAGGCGTAAGCCTTCAACACGCTGGCTGAGCGCGTCGCGTGCAGTAAGAATCAATACCGGCTCATGATGCGACTTTTCTCGCCAGCTGCGCAGAATATCCAGCCCATCAATGCCCGGCAGGGTGAGGTCGAGAATGACTGCATCATAGGGCGCACTGTCGAGGGCTACTTTCCCTTCTTCGCCCTGCGTAAACCAGTCGACCGTAAAGCCCATTTTTCCGAGGCCGGTTTTGAGCCCATCGCCGATCAGTTTGTCATCTTCTACCAGTAAAATTCGCATCACGCTCTCCTTGCCACTCTGCTTTAATAAAGCCAGTAAACCCTTATCAGACCTGCGCTGTACAGTAAAAAAAAGAATATTTTTACCTTAAGAAGTCGTTAAGCATTATCCTGTTTAATGGCTTTCATAATGAAATTTAAGGGAGAAAATATCATGAAGAAACTTGCTGCAATGGCTGCCGTCCTGGCACTGATCGCTACCCCGGTTCTGGCTAACACTCAAGGCGGTTTTTCCGGCCCAAATTCAACGTCAACACAAAGCGGCGGCTTCGTCGGCCCGGATGGCACAGCAACCACCGTTGCCAATGCGAAAACCCTGCGTGATGACACCTGGGTTACGCTGAAAGGGACTATCGTTGAGCGTATCTCTGACGATCTCTATACCTTCAAAGATGAAACCGGCACCATCAACGTAGATATCGACGACAAACGCTGGAACGGTCTGACCGTCACCCCGCAGGATAAAGTGGAAATTCGCGGTGAAGTGGATAAAGACTGGAACTCAGTTGAAATCGACGTCAAACAGATTCAGAAACTGAAACCGTAATCCTAAAGCGCCATCGGCTTCATAGCTGCTGGCGCATTTTTTTATGTATGTTGAGGCCTCTATATGGATGTAACCCTCGTCAACTTTCCCCGTACCCAGGTTGCTTTATTGCAACATCGCTGTAGCCCGGAATTAGTGAACTACAGTGCGGCTAAGTTTATTTTATGGCGCAGAGATACTGGCCTGTCACCGATAGAACAAAGCAACACATTTGGCATTGCCTGGGATGACCCGCAAACGACGCCGCCGGAAGCATTCCGTTTTGATATTTGCGGCAGCGTAGACACCCCCGTACCTGAAAATGCCCACGGTGTAATAAACAGCGAAATTCCTGGCGGACGCTGCGCCGTCATGCGCCATCACGGCTCGCTTGATACGATTGGCGAGAGCGTCTGGTATCTGTTCCGAGAGTGGCTACCGGGCAGTGGTGAGACGCTGCGCGATTTCCCTGTCTTTTTTCAGTATCACAATTTTGTCCATGACGCTGCCGGGCATGAACTGCAAACGGATATCTACCTGCCACTGCAATAAACTGCCTTCCTCGTCTTATCTCACGGACTTGTGACTCAGCCCGTGAGATAGGGTATTATCTGCGGCAATATTGCCGTCCGAACGGTCAGCATGCAGATTTGAGGAACCCCCATTAATGAGCGATATGGCAGAGCGCCTTGCGCTACATGAATTCACGGAAAACGCCTACTTAAACTACTCCATGTACGTCATCATGGATCGCGCGTTGCCGTTTATTGGTGATGGTCTGAAGCCGGTGCAGCGCCGCATCGTCTATGCGATGTCTGAGCTGGGCCTGAACGCCAGCGCCAAATTCAAAAAATCGGCGCGTACCGTCGGTGACGTGTTAGGTAAATATCACCCGCATGGCGACAGCGCTTGTTATGAGGCAATGGTGCTGATGGCGCAGCCATTCTCTTATCGTTATCCGCTGGTCGACGGCCAGGGGAACTGGGGGGCGCCGGACGATCCGAAATCTTTCGCGGCAATGCGTTATACCGAATCGCGTTTGTCGAAGTACGCCGAGCTGTTGCTGAGCGAACTGGGACAAGGCACGGCGGACTGGGTGCCGAACTTTGACGGTACAATGCAGGAGCCGAAAATGCTGCCTGCACGTTTGCCAAATATTCTGCTGAACGGTACCACCGGCATTGCGGTGGGTATGGCGACGGATATTCCGCCTCACAACCTACGCGAAGTTGCAAACGCCGCCATCAAGCTGATTGAACAGCCGAAAACCACGCTGGATGAAGTGCTTGATATCGTGCAGGGGCCGGACTATCCGACCGAAGCGGAAATCATCACGCCTCGTGCGGAAATCCGCAAAATTTACCAGAACGGGCGCGGCTCTGTGCGTATGCGCGCGGTCTGGAATAAAGAAGATGGCGCGGTGGTGATCACTGCGCTGCCGCATCAGGTTTCCGGCGCGAAAGTGCTGGAGCAAATTGCCAGCCAGATGCGCAACAAAAAGCTGCCGATGGTCGATGACCTGCGCGATGAGTCGGACCACGAAAACCCGACACGTCTGGTGATTGTGCCGCGTTCCAACCGTGTGGATATGGAGCCGGTGATGAATCACCTCTTCGCAACCACCGATCTGGAAAAAAGCTACCGCATTAACCTGAACATGATTGGCCTTGATGGTCGCCCGGCGGTGAAAAACCTGCTGGAGATCCTCACCGAATGGCTGGCGTTCCGTCGTGACACCGTGCGTCGTCGCCTGAACTATCGTCTGGAGAAAGTCCTTAAGCGCCTGCATATCCTCGAAGGTTTGCTGGTGGCGTTTCTCAATATAGACGAAGTGATAGAGATCATTCGCACCGAGGATGAGCCGAAACCGGCGCTGATGTCGCGCTTCGGCATTAGCGAAACGCAGGCGGAAGCTATCCTTGAGCTGAAATTGCGCCACCTCGCGAAGCTGGAAGAAGTGAAGATCCGCGGTGAGCAAAACGATCTGGCGAAAGAGCGCGATCAACTGCAGGCGATTCTCGCGTCCGAGCGCAAAATGAATAACCTGCTGAAGAAAGAGCTTCAGGCGGATGCTGATACCTTCGGTGACGATCGTCGTTCTCCGCTGCACGAGCGTGATGAAGCGAAGGCGATGAGCGAGCATGACATGCTACCGTCTGAGCCGGTGACCATTGTATTGTCGCAGATGGGCTGGGTGCGTAGCGCCAAAGGTCACGACATCGACGCGCAGGGGCTGAGCTATAAAGCAGGCGACAGCTGGAAAGCGTCGGTGAAAGGTAAGAGCAACCAGCCGGTGGTGTTTGTTGATACCACTGGCCGCAGCTACGCCATCGACCCTATCACGCTGCCGTCGGCGCGCGGTCAGGGCGAACCGTTGACCGGTAAGCTGACGCTCCCGCCGGGCGCGACCGTTGAGCATATGCTGATGGAGAGCGACGATCAGAAACTGCTGATGGCCTCTGATGCGGGCTACGGCTTCCTGTGTACGTTTAACGATCTCGTTGCGCGTAACCGTGCGGGTAAGGCGATGATCTCGCTGCCGGAAAACGCGCACGTCCTGCCGCCAGTGGTTGTAGAAGATGAGTCTGACATGCTGCTGGCGATCACCAGCGCGGGTCGCATGCTGATGTTCCCGGTAAGCGATCTGCCGCAGTTGTCGAAAGGCAAGGGCAACAAGATTATCAACATCCCGTCAGCGGAAGCGGCGAAAGGGGAAGATAGTCTGGCACACCTTTACCTGCTGCCGCCGCAGACCACGCTGACCGTGCACGTCGGAAAACGCAAAATCAAACTGCGTCCGGAAGAGCTGCAAAAAGTGACGGGCGAACGTGGCCGTCGCGGTACGTTAATGCGTGGGTTGCAAAAAATCGACCGTATCGATATCGACTCTCCGCTGCGTCAGAGCGCGGGGGAGAGCGAGGAGTAAGTTTGCCCCCCTCACCCTAACCCTCTCCCCAAAGGGGAGAGGGAACCGACGGTGCGGTCTGTCTTTCTCCCTCGCCCCTTTGGGGAGAGGGCCGGGGTGAGGGGCAAGGGCGACAACGCACACATTTTCCTGTAAAAACGTTGTTAATTACGCCGTTGCGATTAAGAATAGCCCTTACGAGGGTTTGCGAGTCACAAATCCTGACCAATATATAACTCTAAGCGGTCAGGGCTTCAGAGGTAGCTATGCTATTTATTTTTCGTGTCATCATCGTGGTCATTTACTGCATCCTGGTATGCGTGTTTGGCTGTATCTATTGCCTGTTTAGTCCGCGTAATCCAAAACACGTTGCCACTTTTGGCCATATGTTTGGCCGTATGGCCCCGCTGTTTGGTCTGAAAGTTGAAACCCGCCTGCCTGCGGATGCCGCAAGCTACGGGAATGCTATCTACATTGCGAACCACCAGAACAACTACGACATGGTTACTGCGGCAAATATTGTGCAGCCGCCGACCGTCACCGTGGGCAAAAAAAGCCTGGTGTGGATCCCATTCTTTGGTCAGCTTTACTGGCTCACCGGTAACCTGCTGATTGATCGTAATAATCGTGCGAAAGCGCACAGTACCATCGCCGAAGTGGTGAAAGCCTTCAATAATCGCAAAATCTCTTTCTGGATGTTCCCGGAAGGAACGCGTAGCCGTGGTCGTGGCCTGTTGCCGTTTAAAACCGGCGCGTTTCACGCCGCCATTGCGGCGGGTGTACCGATTATTCCCGTGTGCGTTTCCAATACATCGGATAAGATTAACCTTAACCGCCTGAACAACGGGCTGGTGATTGTTGAAATGCTGCCGCCGATCGATACCAGCAAATGGGGTAAAGATCAGGTTCGCGAACTTTCCAGACACTGCCGTGAAGTTATGCAGGCGAAGATAGAAGAACTGGATAAAGAAGTCGCCCAGCGCGAGTCTGACGGAAAACTATAAAACCGGGTCAGGCTCACTCACCGCCGGGCGGATAAAGCACGGCGGCCAACATAAAACGCGGTGCTGGCTTACGGGAAACGAATTCCCTTTTTGATTGATCAGTTTTCATGGAGTTTATATGTCACTCAGTCGGCGTCAGTTTATTCAGGCATCGGGCGTTGCGTTCTGCGCAGGGGCAGTGCCGCTGAGGGCAAATGCCGCAGGGAAACAGCCTGAGCTGCCGATACCGCCGCTGGTGGAATCGCGTCGCGGACAGCCTCTCTTTCTTACCTTACAACGTTCTCACTGGTCCTTCTCTCAGGGCACGCGCGCGCCTGTCTGGGGCATCAATGGTCGCTACCTGGGTCCGACTATCCGCGTCTGGAACGGTGATGACGTCAAACTGATTTACAGCAACCGCCTGACGGAAAACGTCGCCATGACCGTACGCGGTTTGCAGGTTCCTGGCCCGCTGATTGGCGGTGCGGCGCGCATGATGTCGCCAAACGCCGACTGGGCGCCGGTGCTGCCGATTCGTCAGTCCGCCGCAACGCTCTGGTATCAGGCCAATACGCCAAACCATATGGCTCAGCAGGTCTACAACGGCCTGGCCGGAATGTGGCTGATTGAAGATGAAGTCAGTAAGTCTTTACCTATTCCAAACCACTACGGCGTGGACGACTTCCCGGTGATCATTCAGGACAAGCGTCTGGATAATTTCGGCACGCCGGAATACAGCGAACCCGGCAGCGGTGGCTTCGTTGGCGACACGCTGCTGGTGAACGGCGCGCAAAGCCCGTATGTCGAAGTATCACGCGGATGGGTGCGTCTGCGCCTGCTGAACGCCTCTAACTCGCGCCGCTACCAGTTACAGATGAGCGATGGCCGGGCGCTGCATGTAATTTCCGGCGACCAGGGTTTCCTGCCCGCACCTGTTTCGGTCAAACAGCTGTCGCTCGCGCCTGGCGAACGGCGTGAAATTCTGGTCGATATGACCAATGGCGATGAAGTCTCCATTACCTGTGGGGAAGCGGCAAGCATCATGGATCGCCTGCGTGGTTTCTTTGAGCCGTCGAGCATTCTTATCTCTACGCTGGTGCTCACCCTGAAACCGACCGGCCTGCTGCCGCTGGTGACGGATAACCTGCCTATGCGCCTGCTTTCCTCCGAGATCATGACCGGCACGCCGCTGCGCAGCCGCGATATTGCACTGGGCGATGATCCTGGCATCAACGGCCAGTTGTGGGACCCGCAGCGTATTGATATTACCGCGCAGCAGGGAACCTGGGAGCGCTGGACGGTACGCGCGGATGAGCCGCAGTCGTTCCATATTGAAGGCGTCATGTTCCTGATCCGCAACGTTAACGGCGCAATGCCGTTCCCGGAAGACAGAGGCTGGAAAGATACCGTGTGGGTGGATGGGCAAATTGAACTGCTGGTCTACTACAACCAGCCGTCCTGGCCGCACTTCCCGTTCCAGTATTCCAGCCAAACGCTGGAGCTGGCCGATCGCGGCTCGATTGGGCAAATTCTGGTAAACCCCGCACCGTAACGGGGATGCTGTGAACCAGCGCCGGGCAATGCCCGGCGTTGTTGTATTCTGATAAACGTCGGCCGGGCTTTACGTTATCCATGCGTTTTCGGCCGATAATCTCCTTCATTTCCCCCATGAATACAGCGTATAATCCCCGGCCTTTGATTATTTTTTTACCACTTTTCTTTTTGGAAGCAAAATGAGCTCTATCTCCCTGATCCAACCGGATCGCGACCTGTTCTCCTGGCCGCAGTACTGGGCCGCCTGTTTTGGGCCGGCACCGTTTTTGCCAATGTCCCGTGAAGAGATGGATCAACTTGGCTGGGATAGCTGCGACATCATTTTGGTTACCGGCGACGCGTACGTTGACCATCCGAGTTTTGGGATGGCGATTTGCGGTCGTATGCTGGAAGCGCAGGGTTTTCGCGTGGGCATCATCGCGCAGCCGGACTGGAACAGCAAAGACGACTTTATGCGTCTGGGCAAGCCGAACCTCTTTTTCGGCGTGACCGCAGGCAACATGGACTCGATGATCAACCGCTACACGGCTGACCGTAAGCTGCGTCAGGACGATGCCTACACGCCGGATAACGTCGGTGGAAAACGCCCTGATCGCGCGACGCTGGTTTATACCCAGCGCTGCAAAGAAGCGTGGAAAGATGTGCCGGTAATTCTGGGCGGCATCGAAGCCAGCCTGCGTCGTACCGCGCACTACGATTACTGGTCTGATACTGTGCGCCGTTCGGTGCTGGTCGATTCCAAAGCGGATATGCTGATGTTCGGTAACGGTGAGCGTCCGCTGGTGGAAGTAGCGCATCGTCTGGCGCAGGGTGAACTGATTTCGCAGATTCGCGATGTGCGTAATACGGCGATTATCGTAAAAGAAGCGCTGCCGGGCTGGGCTGGCGTGGATTCCACGCGTTTAGATACGCCGGGGAAAATCGACCCGATTCCGCATCCGTATGGCGAAGATTTGCCGTGTGCCGATAACAAGCCGGTTGAACCGCAAAAAGCGGAAGTCAAAACCGTCACCGTTCAGCCGCCGCGTCCGAAGCCGTGGGAAAAAACCTACGTGCTGCTGCCGTCTTTTGAGAAAGTGAAAAGTGATAAAGTGCTGTATGCGCACGCCTCGCGTATTCTGCACCATGAAACAAACCCAGGCTGCGCGCGTGCGCTGATGCAAAAACATGGCGACCGCTATATCTGGGTCAACCCGCCAGCGATTCCGCTTTCCACTGAAGAGATGGACAGCGTGTTCGCGCTGCCGTACCAGCGCGTTCCGCACCCGGCGTATGGCAATGCGCGTATTCCGGCGTATGAGATGATTCGTTTTTCAATCAACATCATGCGTGGCTGCTTCGGCGGCTGTTCTTTCTGCTCCATTACCGAGCACGAAGGGCGCATTATTCAGAGCCGCTCGGAAGATTCGATCATCAACGAGATCGAAGCCATTCGCGATACGGTGCCGGGCTTTACTGGCGTGATTTCCGACCTCGGCGGGCCGACGGCGAACATGTATATGCTGCGCTGTAAATCCCCGCGCGCCGAGCAAACCTGCCGCCGTCTCTCCTGTGTTTATCCGGATATCTGCCCGCACATGGACACCAACCATGAGCCGACGATCAATCTTTACCGTCGCGCGCGCGATCTGAAAGGCATCAAGAAGATCCTCATCGCCTCCGGCGTGCGTTACGATATCGCGGTGGAAGATCCACGCTATATCAAAGAGCTGGCAACCCATCACGTGGGCGGCTATCTGAAGATTGCGCCGGAGCATACGGAAGAGGGGCCGTTGTCGAAAATGATGAAGCCGGGGATGGGAACCTATCACCGCTTTAAAGAGCTTTTCGACACCTATTCGAAACAGGCCGGGAAAGAGCAGTATTTGATTCCGTACTTTATCTCCGCGCATCCGGGTACGCGTGATGAAGATATGGTGAATCTGGCGCTGTGGCTGAAGAAACACCGTTTCCGCCTTGACCAGGTGCAGAACTTCTACCCGTCACCGCTGGCGAACTCGACCACCATGTATTACACCGGCAAGAACCCGCTGGCTAAAATTGGCTATAAGAGTGAAGAAGTGGTGGTGCCGAAAGGGGATAAACAGCGCCGTCTGCATAAAGCGCTGCTGCGTTATCACGATCCGAAAAACTGGCCGATGATCCGTCAGGCGCTGGAAGCAATGGGTAAAAAGCATCTCATCGGCCCGCGTCGTGATTGCCTGGTGCCGTCACCGACGCTCGACGAGATGCGTGAAGCGCGTCGCCAGAACCGCAATACGCGCCCGGCGTTGACTAAACACACGCCGGTGGCGCACCAGCGCCAAACGCCAGCAGGTGCGAAGAAAGCGCCTGCCGCGCAGCCGCGTCCGGTTAATGCGGCTGCGAAAAAACGCGCAAAACCGGCGGCAGGGCGTTAAGAATCCTGCGCCGCTCTGATTCTGGCCGCTAATGCGGCCAGCTTCTCATCATCCGCCCGCTCGTGATCGTGAGAAGACAGATAGCCCTCATACTGTTCAAAATACTTCTTCTGCTTAAATTCGATAGGCCGCCATTTCCTCATGTCGCCTGTGCCGTGCATCGGGCTGAGTTTGCTGTGCACGTGGTCCACGCCGAAACCTTCAAAAAACATTCCGCTGCGGCCCACATCATCAAAGGATTTATCCAGCAATTTAGCCACTTTCTGCGTCGCCAGAACTAAATCGGCCAGCGCCTGCGGCGGCATATCAAAGGCATAACTCGGATAGTGTTTTTTCGGGATGACGACGGTAAAGCCTTCGGTATTGGGGAAAATCGACAGGAAGGCCAGGTGATGCTCATCTTCCCAGATTTTATGGCAGGGCGCTTTGCCCTCAACGATTTGGCAGAAAATGCAGGTCATTCAAGGTCTCCTGTTTGGTTTACCCACGCGTGAATTTCGGCAGAAAAGTGCTTATGGAATAGTATCATCCAGGTCTCATCACTTAAGTGCGTTCTAACACAGGTGACTGCACTTTCGATAAATTGTGTCCACATGAAGTCCAGACTCTCTTCGTCAGAAGCCATCAAACCTGGCAGCGTCTTAGCATCCCATTCAGCACTATTTTTATCGTCAGTCGTCGTGCGGATATAGTGGGCTATCTCTTGTAGACTGCTCGTAGCTGTTTTCTGGCGCCAGTAATTTAGTGCCATGTTTTGGCAAATTTTAACGTCTTCTCTGCTGGCTGGAAGGAAAAGCGAATCAGGAAGAAGGTCGATACAGTCGCTGACAAAATCGAGGCGCTTGAGATGCCACGCCATTTTGCTTTTCTTTCCACGATCCATTTCCCTCTCGCCTGCGTTATCGATAATGCGTATTACCGCCGCTTCTGGAGGGTTGCCTCTTCAATTTTTCGACGCAAGCTCCCGTATTCCGGGCGAATAAAATCCATAATTTCCCACGCTCCGGCAGAGCGACGAAGAAGGAGGTCTTGCTCTTTTATCGAATTGTCGTTAAGCGTAATACGAACATGCACCTTTGCTTGGTCCCCTCTGGCTTCTGGTACCTTAGTGTCGAATCGTCTGATGTTGTCGTCCGGTACGCCAATGAATACAGGATTGTCGTAGATAAATAGCGCGTCGGACTGCAATGCATTTCTTATTTCCTGAGTTGATTTCACTGGCGTTGCGATGCTGTCGTTCATCACATGGTGATACCAGGTGGTAATTATCCATTGCCAGGGCCAGCTATCGTTGCGGTTTATCTGTCCGAAATATCGCGGTAAATTCGCCAAAATATTGCCCAGTTCAAAGGTCGAATGATAATAGTCATTCACCGCATCACGATATTGCGCACTGACAACCCATGTCCATGGCCAGGTATAATCACTTCTGCGGTGAAATAACTCCCTAACGAAATCCTGAGGTTGCGTTCTTTGCAGCGAGGCTAATGAAGAGAGTTTGGCCTGATTTTCACCGTTTATCGCCTGCCATGTGCTTCCTTGTGAAGACTTAATGTCGTCAATCAACCAACGCCCATCTTCCGCAACCATATACAACGTTTGCGTTCTGCTTTCTGTATCGTCGACAAATAAGCGAAAACGCACAGTTACGCTGGCGTGCGTTTCATTAACCTGAATTGCTGAGATATTTTCAAGCACCAGCGTTTCATAGTCCTGACAATCACAAATCGGGTCGCCATCCAGCCAGCCAATTTCGCCCGGCAGCGTGAGTTGATAGTTGAGAATAATGGCATTTTTCATCCACGTGGAAAGCAATGATGCGCTGCTGGTGTCACCAAAATTAACCCCAGTGGCATCGGCAGTGTAATGTTGATAAATCTCTCGGACAGTTTGCTCAGGTGATAATGATGGTATTTGTGACAGTGATGGGGCGCTGAAGAAAAGGCTCAGGAGGCAAAGGAGGTATTTCATTATCTTCCTCATCAAAAATGCCGCCCTATAAACTAAGGCGGCAGAGTCTTATTAGTAAAAGCCCAGCATCTTCCACCACGCCAGGCCGACGGTGATAAACACCGCCTGGTTAAACAGGCTGATAGCAAACCCGGTTCGCCACCAGACGCCAGTAGGCACGTAGCCCGCGCCGAAAAGAATCGGGCCGCGCGCGTGGGTGTATTGGGTGAGTGAGCAATAGAGGCTGCTGGTGAACGCCAGCATCAGCGCCATCGGCGCAGGCGGGATGTTCAGATGTAAGCCCACGCCCAGGAAGACAGCATACAGCGCCGCAATTTGCGCGTTGCCGCTGGCGAAGAAGTAGTGGGTGTAGAAGTAGGCGGCGTTCAGCAGCAGCAGTACGACAACCCAACTGGTGCCCTGCATGGCGCTACCAATGCTGTCGCCAATCAGGTTGCCGAACCACATGGTAAAGCCCAGTTTTTTCAGCTGGTTGGCCATCATCAGCAGCGCGGCAAACCAAATCAGCGTATCCCATGCGCCTTTCTCACTTTTCACATCTTCCCAGCTCAGCACGCCGCTCAGCAGCAGGATAGAGAGCCCAACAAACGACGCGGTGGTGGCATCCACACCCAGTTTGTCGCCGAAGATCCACAGCACCAGCAGTACGCCGACGGTCGCCAGCATCAGCCACTCGCCACGCGCCATGTTGCCCATTTCGGCGAGTTCTTTACGGGCGATTTCGGGGGCATCCGGCGTGTGCTTGATTTCCGGTCGGGTCAGCCAGTAAACCAACAGCGGTACGATCATCAACGACACCACGCACGGCAGCAAGGCCGCCATAAACCAGCTACCCCACGTCAGGGTGACGCCCGCGTTAGCCGCCAGTTTGACCGCCAGCAGGTTGCCGGTGTAGCCGGTCATAAACAGCGCGGCGGTGACGTCATTGACGTTGCCAATACAGGTGATCAGGAAGGTACCGATTTTGCTGCGCGACTCGTCCTCCGGGCGTGAGCCAAAACTGCGCGCCAGCGAGTCGGCGATGGGGTAGATAACGCCGCCGCAGCGGGCGGTGTTGCTCGGCATTGCGGGGGATAAAATCAGGTCGGCAAAGGCAAGGCCATACGCCAGCCCCAGCGTGCGTTTACCCAGCAGGCGGATCATTTGCAGGGCGATGCGCCGACCCAGGCCGGTTTTGATAAACCCGCGGGCAATCATAAAGGCGACGACGATAAGCCAGATCAATGAGCTGTTCAGTTCACTCAGTGCCGTGGTGATAGCGCCGCTGGCGGTTTTATCACCCGCCGCATAGGCGAGGGCAAAAACCGTAATACCGATGATCCCGACCGCGCCAATCGGCAGGACTTTCGCCACAATTGACGCAATGGTTGCCACAAAGATAATCGCAGAATGCCAGGCGGGTGCGCTGAGCCCGGAAGGCGGCGTCAGTTGCCAAAGCCCGGCGGCGATAAGCACGATAATAATGAGTGGGAGCCATTTTACTCCCTGGGATGTTTTCTTCGTCACGACATTACACTCGTTTTTATAGGCGAATTAATTCATGACATATATGTTTTGCCAAAAATTACCGCGCTATTGATGTCTGAGAAATACAGTTATCCTGATGGTATTTTTATCCTGAAACCATCAGGAGGCCGGAGAAATTCAGCGGTTAGCGTAGAGTGTCGCGCCGAGACTGAACTCTGTGACCTTTATTCTGCAATGTCTTACGAAGAAAACTTTGATCCTGAAAAAGAAAATGACGGTAGGCAGTAAACAGAAGATATAACTTTATATAATGGCGCACTTATTGTTTAGAATTATATTGATAATATAGGTGTGAAGAATGAATTGAATTGTGTTATTCATTGTGAAAATGAATTACAGAATAAAAACGCCTGATACGATTAACCGTACCAGGCGAAAATAATTAGCCGCCGAATTGATCCGGGTCGGGTCCCAAACGTTTGCCTTTATCCAGTTTGGCTATTTCGCCCAGTTCGTCTTTATCAAGACGGAAATCCCAGACGTCGAAGTTGGCGGCAATACGCGCCGGTGTGACGGATTTAGGGATGACGACCAGGCCGTTATCCAGGTGCCAGCGAATCACAATTTGCGCGGGGTTTTTGCCATATTTATCCGCCAGCTCACGAATGATTTTCTGGTCAAATACGCCTTCGCCACCCTGAGCCAGCGGGCTCCAGGATTCGGTTTGAATTTTGTGCGTCGCGTTCCACGCATGTAGCTGACGCTGCTGCATCAACGGGTGCAGTTCAATCTGATTGATGACCGGGGCGACGCCGGTTTCATCGATAATGCGTTGCAGGTGATTCACCTGGAAGTTGCAGACGCCGATGCTTTTTACCAGCCCTTGCTTTTGCAGCTCAATCATTCCTTTCCACGCGTCCACGTAGTGGTCGATGGCGGGAACCGGCCAGTGCATCAGGTAGAGATCGAGATAATCCAGTTGTAGTTTATCGAGGCTTTCCTGTAGCGCCTCGGCCGGGCGTTTCTGATCGTCGTTCCACAGTTTGGTGGTGATAAACAGCTCTTCGCGCGGAACACCCGCGCTTTTCAGCGCCTGGCCCACGCCATCTTCGTTCTTGTAGGCGGTGGCGGTATCAATCGAGCGATACCCGACTTCCAGCGCTTTATGAATCGCGGTGACAACCTCCTCGTTGCTTGCTTTCCACACGCCGAGACCCAGCTGCGGCATCACGTTGCCGTCCTGGAGTTTGATTACGGTTGGATGTGTCATGCATTTCTCCTTTTCTCTCTATTGCTTATCGGCACAGTGGGCCCGATAAGATTTGTAAGATCAATTCTGGTCGAAATATGCAAAAACGAAAGCCAGACGCTAAAGAGTTAGGTCTGGCTTTGGGTGGGGATTAACGTGCCGCTTCGTAAATGCGACGGCTTACGTCGAGGGTAATGTCCTGATTTTCACCTAGTTTTGTCATACCGTGTTCTTCGAGTTTTTTCAGCAGCGCGGGGATGGAGCTGCCGTCCAGACCATAATCGGACAGGCGAGTCGGTACGCCCATTTGCTCGAAGAAGTTACGGGTGGCGGCGATGGCGGCGTCGATACGCGCATCATCAGAACCTTCGGTGATGTTCCAGACGCGTTCTGCGTATTGCAGCAGTTTGGCGCGTTTGGTGTCACGTTTTTCATTCCACAGGGCCGGCAGCACGATAGCCAGCGTCTGTGCGTGGTCAAGACCGTGCATGGCGGTCAGTTCGTGACCCAGCATGTGGGTTGCCCAGTCCTGCGGCACGCCTGCGCCAATCAGGCCGTTTAACGCCTGTGTTGCCGCCCACATAATATTGGCGCGAACATCGTAGTTCTCAGGTTCTTTCAGCGCTTTCGGGCCATCTTCAACCAGCGTCAGCAGAATACCTTCCGCGAAGCGATCCTGAATTTTGCCGTTGACCGGGTAGGTTACGTACTGTTCGACCGTGTGCACGAAGGCATCAACCACACCGTTGGCAACCTGACGCGGTGGCAGAGTATAGGTGTAAACCGGGTCCAGAATCGCGAAGACGGGCTGCACGTGCGGCGACATAAATGCGCGTTTGTCACCGGTGGTTTTCCGGGAAATAACCGCACCTTTATTGGATTCAGAACCGGTTGCCGGCAGGGTTAGAACGGAACCCATCGGAATCGCGCTGTTCACCTTGCTGCCGTAAGTTTCCAGAATTTCCCACGGGTCGATAGACGCATCGTAATGCGCTGCCGCCGCGATGAACTTGGTGCCATCCAGCACGGAACCGCCGCCAACGGCCAGCAGGAAAGTGATTTTTTCGTCGCGGGCAATTTTCACCGCGTTCATCAGCGTTTCATAAGACGGGTTCGGTTCAATGCCGCCAAATTCGCGAACATCCAGACCGTTCAGCGCGGTTAACACCTGGTCCAGCACGCCGGTTTTTTTCACGCTGCCGCCACCGTAGGTCACCAGAACGCGAGCATCTGCCGGAATTTGCGCACGCAGATTTTCAATAGCGCCTTTACCGAAAAGAATGCGGGTTGGGGTGTGGAGATCAAAATTAAACATTGCTCGTTTCCTTCATCGGAGGATGGAAAAAGGGGGTAGCAACGGTGGCTACCGGATGACGACTATTGTGGTCTTTGGGGGCGATCCGCTCAATGCACATTCCTGCCGATGTCTTGCCCATTTCTCCATAGGGCTGGAGAAAAGTAGCGAAAAGGTCAACAATGAAAGCCTGAATTCAACTGGCGGGAGAGTGGAGAAATGAACCGGGAAGAGATTTGCGCGTTACTAACGGGAAAGGTTAAGTTACTGAAAAGTAATGAACAAAAACTCAGTGCTTTGGTGCCGGATATCCAGCTTATCTATGGTACACAGCCTGCCGCTCGTACGCCCGTTATGTACCGTCCTGGGATTATATTTCTCTTTTCTGGCTATAAGATTGGCTATATCAATGAACGCACCTTCCGCTACGATGCCAATGAATATTTACTGCTGACGGTGCCGCTACCGTTTGAGTGTGAGACCTTTGCCACCGAGGCCGCACCACTGGCCGGGTTGCGCCTGAACGTCGATATTTTACAGCTTCAGGAGCTGTTGATGGATATCGGGGAAGATGAATGCTTCCAGCCTGCAATGGCGGCGAGCGGTATTAACTCGGCGACGCTCTCTGATGAGATCCTTTGTGCGGCCGAGCGCCTGCTGGATGTGATGGAGCGTCCGCTGGAAGCGCGCATCCTCGGCAAACAGATTATCCGCGAAATGCTGTTCTATGTGCTTACCGGGCCGCGCGGTGGGGCGCTGCTGGCGTTAGTCAGCCGCCAAACGCATTTCAGTCAGATAAGCCGCGTATTAAAGCGCATCGAAAGCCAATACACCGAAACCTTGAGTGTCGATCAACTGGCCGCCGAAGCCAATATGAGCCTGTCGGCGTTTCATCATAACTTTAAATCGGTAACCAGCACGTCACCGCTGCAGTACCTGAAAACGTATCGCCTGCACAAGGCGCGAATGATGATGGTGCATGATGGATTAAAAGCCAGCGCAGCGGCAATGCAGGTGGGATATGAAAGTGCATCGCAGTTTAGCCGCGAATTTAAACGCTATTTCGGTATAACGCCGGGGGAAGATGCGGCGCGATTACGCGCGATTCAAATCGTTTAGGCAAGAGGCTCTTGTAGGCCTTGTAGGCCGGATAAGCGCAGCGCATCCGGCTTCAAAGCGCATCCAGCCCTATAGAACAGCGCCTTCAGGCGCTGCAATATTTCTTTTTAATCACCACCACCAGCGTACCGAGCAGCCCGGCAACCAGCAGGAAAATAGGCAGGATCATCAGGAAGGTCATCACCTGATCTTCATGACGTTTTACGAAAGGAATCATACTGATGGCATAACCGAGGCTGGTGACGACACCCACCCACAGCAGCGCGCTCAGCCAGTTGAAGAACTGGAAGCGACGATTAGAAAGCCCGGAAATGCCTGCCATTGTGGGCAGCAGCGTACGTACGAACGCCAGAAAACGTCCTGCGAGCAGTGCCAGCAGGCCGTGGCGATCGAACATGCAGGTCGCACGTTGATGGTATTTATCCGGCAATTGAGCGAGCCAGCCTTTTACCGTACGGGTGTTACCCAACCAGCGCCCCTGAATATAGCTCAGCCAGCAACCGAGGCTGGCGGCGGTCGTCAGAATGATCACCGTCGGCACGAACCCCATCACCCCTTTGGCGATGAGCGCACCTGCGAGCAGCAACAGGCTGTCGCCCGGCAGGAAGGAGGCCGGAAGCAGACCGTTTTCTAAAAACAGCGTGGCAAACATGACCAGATAAACCACCCCCACAACGTGAGGATTCGCCAGCGCGGCAAAGTCATGCTGCCAGAGTGCGGCGACAATATCTTGAATGACGACCATGAACTTTCCTGTGGAACAGCATTTTCGCTTATTGTACTCCCGAATTGCCCGAAACTCTTTGATCCCTCGCGCAACAACGCACGCGTAACTGTTCAGGAATAAGAACAACCTGAGCACTATGCGTTTACGCCGGGATGTTCTGGCCATTCGGCAGATTGACTGTTCTCAAAATCCTGAAAACACGCGAGACGCTTTTCAGGAACATTGCTAACCAGACAGCCCGAGGCGAAACGCCGCCGGGCCTGAGGCTATTTTACACAATACGCGCGAAGCCTGCTGCTAAATCCACGATAAGATCGTCAATGTTTTCTAAACCAATATGTAAGCGAATAAGGGTGCCGGTAAAGTCCACTTCGCCGCCGGGGCGAATCTCCGCCAGCTGTTCTGGCTGGTTAGGCAGAATCAGCGACTCAAAACCACCCCACGAGTAGGCCATGCTGAACAGGGAGAAGTTGTCGAGGTAGGCAGAAAGTTCGGTATCGGTTAAACGCTTTTTCAGCACGAAGGAGAACAAGCCGCTGCTGCCTGTAAAATCTCGTTTCCAGTATTCGTGACCTTTGCTACCCGGCAACGCCGGATGATTCACGCGGGCAACCTGCGGATGCTGTTCCAGCCATTCGGCAATTTTCAGGCTGCTTTCATGATGCTGACGCAGGCGAACGCCAAGTGTGCGCAGGCCTCGACTGGTCATGTAGGCGGTGTCCGCATCCAGCATCTGGCCCATCAGATACGCATTTTCGCGCAGTTGCGCCCAGCAACGTTCGTTGGATACCGCGGTACCGACCATCGCGTCAGAGTGGCCAATCAGGTACTTTGTGCCAGCCTGAATCGAAATATCTATGCCGAAATCGAGCGCTTTAAACAGCACGCCTGCCGCCCAGGTGTTGTCGATCATAATGATTGCATCCGGCGCAACGCTGCGTACGGCTGCAACAATTGCAGGAACATCATGAACTTCCATGGTAATTGAACCCGGGGATTCCAGGAACACCACTTTAGTATTGGGTTGAATCAGATGCGCGATTTCGCTGCCAATTAGCGGGTCGAACCAGCTTGTGGTGACGCCCAGTTTTCCCAGAATTTTGGTGCAGAAATCCTGGCTCGGCTCATAGGCGGTATTGGTCATCAACACATGATCGCCCTGTTCAACAAAGGCCAGAATCGTATTGGCGACCGCCGCGGCGCCGCAAGGGAAGAGGGCGCAACCCGCGCCGCCTTCCAGCTCACACATCGCTTCCTGCAAAGAGAAGTGGGTGAGCGTACCGCGACGCCCGTAGAAGAGTTCGCCTTTCGCGCGATTGCGGGTGGCATGCTTCTTCGCCTCAACGGTGTCGAACACCAGCGAAGAGGCGCGCTGAATGACGCTGTTTACCGAACCCTGCGTGTACTTTTTACTCCGCCCGGCGTTGACCAGCGCGGTATCCAGGTGCTTATCTGCCATCTCTCTCCTGCCTATTTTTATACGTCTGGACGTCTAAATTATCACGATTGTTGCTGGATGTACCCGCCCGCGCGAGATAAAGCAGAAAATATCTCAAAAATCGCGGTGGTGACTTTTTTACTGCGTAAGCGCAAGGAAAATAAGTATGATTTGAGTCACTATGTAAATACTAATGAGAACTACTATCAATTCGACGTCGTTTTGATATTATTGTGCTCAGATTTTGTGATTTATGTCCTGGAGATACAGAGTGGGTAATAATTTGATGCAGGCGGATCTCTCCGTTTGGGGTATGTATCATCATGCCGACATCGTTGTTAAAGTGGTTATGATTGGCCTGATTCTGGCATCCGTAGTCACCTGGGCCATCTTCTTTAGTAAGAGCGCAGAGTTGTTCTCGCAGAAGCGTCGCCTCAAACGCGAGCAGCAGCTGTTAGCGGAAGCCCGCTCTATCGATCAGGCGCACGAAATCGCCGCCGCCTTCCACGCGAAAAGCCTCAGTACGCAACTGATTCATGAAGCGCAGGACGAGCGCGAGCTTTCTGCGGGTTCCGAAGACAATGAAGGAATTAAAGAGCGTACCGGCTTCCGTCTGGAACGTCGCGTTGCCTTCGTGAGCCGTAGTATGAGCCGCGGGACCGGTTACCTCGCGACTATCGGCGCCATTTCCCCGTTTGTCGGTTTGTTCGGTACCGTTTGGGGTATCATGAACAGCTTCATCGGTATTGCGCAGACGCAAACCACCAATCTGGCTGTTGTTGCGCCGGGTATCGCAGAAGCGCTGCTGGCGACCGCAATTGGCCTGTTTGCCGCGATTCCGGCGGTGGTTATCTATAACGTCTTCGCCCGTCTGATTGGCAGCTATAAAGCAAACCTCAGCGATGTTGCTGCGCAGGTTCTGCTGCTGCAAAGCCGTGACCTGGACCTCCACGCCAGCGGCGTGACCCAGCCGGTACGTTCCGCACAGAAATTACGAGTAGGTTGATGCCCCATGGCAATGCGTCTTAATGAAAATCTGGACGATAACGGCGAAATGCATGAAATCAACGTGACGCCGTTTATCGACGTTATGTTGGTTCTGCTGATTATCTTCATGGTTGCCGCGCCACTGGCGACGGTGGATGTAAAAGTCAATCTGCCTGCGTCCTCCAGCCAACCGCAGCCACGCCCGGAAAAACCGGTCTACCTGTCGGTGAAAGCAGATAAGTCGATGTTCCTGGGTAATGACCCCATTACCGATGAGAACATGGTAAACGCGTTGAACACGCTGACGGAGGGGAAGAAAGATACCACTATCTTCTTCCGCGCCGATAAAACCGTCGACTATGAAACGATGATGAAGGTGATGGACACTCTGCATCAGGCCGGTTATCTGAAGATTGGCCTGGTAGGGGAAGAACACGCAGGGGCGAAATAAAGCCCCTCACCCCGGCCCTCTCCCTCAGGGAGAGGGTGAAAACCGCACTCACTTAAACCCTGGCTCTGTCGGTTCCCTCTCCCTTGAGGGAGAGGGTTGGGTGAGGGGGTAAACACCGCACATTTCCCCTAAGTCTTCTCTCCTGAAAAATACGTCCCCACAACACAATTATTTATCTCTGCTTTAAATTAAATTTAATTCTTTATTAAGAAGTAACAAAAACGCGTGTAAAGAATATATTCTTTCCCTCCACTGGTAATGGTTAATAAATTCTCTACGCTTATTTATGACGCTAAAAAATACTAATAACATTACCTGTACAGTGCGGAAAGAACATGGATAAATCAAACAATTCAGACGCTCGCGAATCGCTACGCGAAAGCATCTCTGTCTCGGCAATTCGTCAACGGGCTGACGGCCAAATGTTGGCGCTGGTGTGGCTGCTTTGGGTTATCTCGCTGGTTGTGGGCTGGATAGCCGGTAATGCGCTGGTGGCGCTATGTGTCGCCACACCATTAGCGATTCTGGCCACGCTTGTTACCGCATTTTTTCGCGGGCGATTAATTTCACGGTTGTTTTTTGCGTTTATCCTGATGGCCTTTTCCGCACTGCTTATTCAGCTTGGCGAGGGCGAAACAGAATATCACTTCTCCGTTTTTGTGCTTTTGTCCGCGTTGCTGGCCTGGCGTGACTGGCGTCCGCTAGTGATGGGTGCTGCAGTTATCGCAGTACACCATTTAGTCTTTAACTATTTGCAGGAATATAACCTTTATCACATCGTTATTTTTATGCATACCGGCCTGCATATGGTGATGATGCATGGCGCGTTTGTGGTGGTACAAACCCTTTTCCTGGTCGTTCTGGCAGTACGTATGGAACAAGATGCAGTATCTGCCAGTGAGGTAGCGAAACTGGCGGCAGTCATTAATTGTGAACCCGGCAGTCTGACCCTGGCGCGAGAATCAAAAGTCAGTCATTCTCCTTTCGCCCGTACCTTTAGCCGAACGCTTGGCGCGATGCGCACTACGCTGGAGCAGGTGAGTAGCAATGTTGGTCAGTTGCTGGATACCTCGCAAACCATTTTGCAGCGCAATACCGCACTATCAGAACGTACTGACAGCCAGGCCACTTCTCTCGCCATCGCCGCAAGCGCGATGGAGCAACTGGCGAGCGCGGCGTCACTGACCAGTGAACAAGCCAGTGAGGCGCGCAAGCGTGTTTTACAGGCGTGCGATGTCGCGAGGCGGGGTGGGGAAAACATCCGTGCGGCGACGGCGTCAATGATGCACATTCGTGATGAATCACAGCAGATTAATAGCATTCTGGAGTTAATCGACGGCATCGCCTTTCAGACGAATATTCTGTCGCTGAACGCCTCGGTTGAAGCGACACGCGCAGGCGAACATGGCCGAGGGTTTGCGGTGGTCGCCTCTGAAGTGCGTTCGCTGGCGTTACGTTGTGAAGAGGCGGCGAAAGAGATTCGCCAGCTTACCGCCGCCTCGGTGAAAAGCACCCATCAGGGCGCTGAGCAGGTCGAGCTGGCGGGAAATACGATGCAGGCGATCATTACGCATATTGAAGGCTTACAGGACTCGCTGGAAATCCTCTCTTCGATGAGCGAACAACAGCGCGCCAGCGTGATGCAGATGAAGGGCAGTATCGCCACCATTGATGCCAGCGTGCAGGAAAACGTCCAGCATGTGGCGCAGACCATGCAGATGGCGCAGCAACAGCAGCACTATACCGGCGAACTGAAAACGGCGATTTCGGTGTTCAGGTTGGTGTAACCTAACCCTAAATTGCTGAAGTGAATTGTTGAAATGATGTTGCATGGTTGCGATATACTAAGCCGAATTGAGTTTATCGACAGGACACTATGGAACGTTTTTTTGAAAATGCGATGTACGCGTCGCGCTGGATTTTAGCCCCGGTCTATTTTGGCCTTTCATTGGCGCTGCTGGCGTTGATGATTAAGTTTTTTCAGGAGATCTTTCACGTTCTGCCTAACATCTTTGAACTGGCAGAAGCCGATCTTATCCTGACGTTGTTATCGCTGGTCGATATGACGCTGGTGGGCGGTCTGCTGGTGATGGTGATGTTCTCCGGTTACGAAAACTTTGTCTCGCAGCTGGATATCAGTACCCACAAAGAGAAGCTGAACTGGCTTGGGAAAATGGATGCCACCTCGCTGAAAAACAAGGTCGCGGCATCCATTGTCGCTATTTCATCTATTCACCTGCTGCGGGTGTTTATGGATGCCAAGAATGTGCCGGATAACAAGCTGATGTGGTATGTGATTATCCATCTGACCTTTGTACTGTCGGCGTTTGTGATGGGATATCTGGATCGCTTAACGCGCGGCCAGAAGCATTAAAACGCGGTCTGCGCCCGGTAGCGATGCGCCACCGGGCAAAGAGTGTGCTATTTATCTGACGACGCCTGCCACAAATTCAGTTGCCCATCGGCAACATGCTTATCAATCTGCGCCAGCTCTTCTGCCGTAAAGTTCAGGTTATTCAGGGCCTGAACGTTCTCTTCAATTTGTTCCGGTCGGCTTGCGCCAATCAATACCGATGTTACGCGGTTGTCCTTCAGCAACCAGCTAAGGGCCATCTGCGCCATACTCTGGCCACGACGTTGTGCCATCTCGTTTAATAAACGCAGGCTGTTGAGGTTGCTTTCACTCAACATATTCTCGGTCAGACCGCGCGCTTTTTTCCCTTCTGTCTGCATGCGTGAGCCGTCCGGAATTCCGTTGAGGTATTTACCGGTCAGCAGCCCTTGCGCCAGCGGGGTAAAGGCGATGCAGCCGACGCCGTTCTCTTCCAGCGTATTCAGCAGGCCGCTCTTATCGACCCAGCGGTTGAGCAGGTTGTAGGAAGGCTGGTGGATAAGTAACGGGATTTTCCACTCGCGCAACAGCTCCGCCATCTTTTGCGTGCGCTCTGGCGAATAAGACGAGATGCCGACATACAGCGCTTTTCCGCTCTGCACCGCCTGCGCCAGCGCGGCAGCGGTTTCTTCCATCGGCGTGTTTTCATCAACACGGTGCGAGTAGAAGATATCGACGTAATCCAGCCCCATGCGCTTCAGGCTCTGGTCGAGGCTGGCGAGCAAGTATTTGCGCGAACCGCCCTTGCCATATGGCCCCGGCCACATGTCGTATCCGGCTTTGGTCGAGATGATCAGCTCATCGCGATAGGCAGCGAAATCTTCCCGCAGCAGGCGGCCAAAGTTCTCTTCCGCACTGCCCGGAGGGGGCCCGTAGTTATTGGCGAGATCGAGGTGAGTAATGCCGCAGTCGAACGCTTTACGCAGCAGCGCGCGTTGGCTGTCGAGCGACTGGATATGACCAAAACTGTGCCATAACCCGAGTGACAGCGCGGGCAGTTGCAGGCCGCTGTTGCCGCAATAGCGATATTGCATCTGCTCGTAACGGGCAGGATTGGCGGACCAGGTCATAATGTCTCCTTGATTGTCTGATTTTTGAAACGCTGTTTCCAGATTAACGTTTTTGTCACAACCAACCCGTCGGCGGGATCACAATGCTGATGATTTATGGGCAATAAATCTGTCTTGTGCTTTTCTTAGTTAATGCCTGTTAATGGAGATCCCTCGATGACCCGACTGACCGCCAAAGACTTTCCGCAAGCGTTGCTCGATTACTACGACTATTACGCACACGGCAAAATTTCCAGGCGCGAGTTTCTCCAACTGGCGGGACGATACGCCGTCGGCGGCATGACTGCGCTGGCGCTGTTTAATCTTCTCAAGCCCAACTACGCGCTGGCGGAACAGGTCGAGTTCACCGACCCGGATATCAAACCGAAATATATTCGTTATCCGTCGCCCAACGGCCACGGTGAGGTGCGCGGTTATCTGGTCACGCCGACGAAAGCCGCCGGAAAGATGCCCGCCGTGGTGGTGGTGCATGAAAATCGTGGGCTTAACCCGTATATAGAAGATGTTGCCCGACGTGTCGCGAAAGCGGGCTATATTGCCCTTGCTCCGGATGGGCTCTCTTCCGTCGGCGGTTATCCCGGTAATGATGATGAAGGGCGCGAGTTACAGCAAAAAGTCGACCCGACCAAACTGATGAATGATTTCTTCGCCGCGATTGAGTTTATGCAGGCGCATCCGCAGGCGACGGGCAAAGTCGGGATAACCGGTTTTTGCTATGGTGGCGGCGTGTCGAATGCGGCGGCGGTGGCTTACCCTGAGCTGGCCTGCGCGGTGCCGTTCTACGGACGTCAGGCCCCGGTCGCGGATGTGGAAAAAATCAATGCCCCTTTATTGCTGCATTACGCGGCGCTGGATACGCGTATTAACGAAGGCTGGCCGGCAATGGAAGAGGCGTTAAAAGCGCATAAAAAAGTGTACGAAGCCTATATTTATCCGGGCGTGAATCATGGTTTCCACAACGACTCGACTCCGCGCTACGACAAGGCCGCAGCGGAGCTCGCCTGGCAGCGAACGCTGGCGTGGTTTGAGAAATATTTGCACTGAAAGTAAAGGCTGCAAATAGCACTGGATATCGCTCAAAAAGTCGCTATATAATTTTATATATAACGATTGAGGGTTGTGCGATGGATAACCATTTTGGTAAAGGCCTGATGGCCGGGCTGAAAGCACCTTACGCCGACAGTGCGCAGAAGGTTCTGGGCTTTTGTTCTGACTATAAACGCGGGTTTGTGCTGGGGTTTTCCCATCGCATGTTTGAGAAGACGGGCGACCGCCAGCTCAGCGCATGGGAAGCGGGCGTCCTGACACGACGCTATGGTCTGGATAAAGAGATGGTGATGGATTTCTTTAAAGAACACGAATCCAGCACCACGGTGCGCTACTTTATGGCGGGTTATCGCCTGGAAGGCAGATAAACCGGGTGGAGTGCACCCGGTTTCCGTCGTTTAACCCTGACGTTTATCTTCTGTTTGGGTGTCGAAATCGCTGGCGGCATGACGCTCATGCAGTTGTTCATTCAACGAGCCATTGGTACGGTTAACAATGCGTCCGCGTTGTACCGCCGGACGGTTGGCGATATCCTTCGCCCAGCGCTGCACGTTTTTGTAGCTCTTCGCATCGAGGAACTCGTCCGCACCGTACACGGTACCCAGCACCACGTTGCCAAACCACGGCCACACCGCCATGTCGGCAATGGTGTACTCTTCACCTGCCACATAGCGCCCGCGCGCCAGCTGTTTATCCAGCACATCCAGCAGACGTTTCGCTTCCATGGTGAAACGGTCGATCGCGTACTCAATTTTCACCGGCGCATAGTTATAGAAGTGGCCAAAACCGCCGCCGAGGAATGGCGCGGAGCCTTGCAGCCAGAATAGCCAGTTCAGGGTTTCTACGCGGCCAGCCGGATCTTTAGGCAGGAAGTGACCAAATTTTTCCGCCAGATAGAGCAGGATATTGCCGGACTCAAACACGCGGGTTGGCGGCGTGGTGGAGTGGTCGCGCAGGGCCGGGATTTTCGAGTTTGGGTTCACTTCAACAAAACCGCTGGAGAACTGATCGCCCTCGCCAATGCGGATGAGCCACGCGTCATACTCCGCGCCCGTCACGCCCAGAGCCAACAACTCTTCGAGCATGATGGTGACTTTCTGGCCGTTCGGTGTTCCCAGCGAATAGAGCTGAAGCGGGTGATGCCCAACCGGCAGCTCTTTTTCATGCGTTGCGCCGGAAACCGGACGATTGATATTGGCGAACGCGCCGCCGTTATTCTGTTTCCACTCCCAAACTTTGGGAGGCTGATAGGTATTGTCTGACATGTTGGCCTGCCTTTTTGATGATGTGTTGAGGCAGTGTAGCAGTTGATGAGGGAAATGATCACCCTCACCCCGGCCCTCTCCCTGAGGGAGAGGGAGAAAAACCGCACAGATTGGTCCCCTCTCCCTGTGGGAGAGGGTTAGGGTGAGGGCATCAGACCGCACAGTGTGACAGCGCGCACAACAGGTGTATGATTAACGGACACCTGTTGGATAAATAACAACGTGCAGGGACGACCACACCCGTTATTACTCGCCGCCTGCATGCTCTGAGGAAGACACATGAGTTGTACGAGTAGTGACGCGCCGTTTGGCACGTTGTTGGGATATGCACCGGGTGGCGTCGCCATCTATTCTTCAAATTACAGCAGCCTGAAGCCCGAAGAGCGGGCGGATGATGTTTCGTTCCGTAGCTATATCGATAACGAATACATGGGCTACAAGTGGCAATGCGTTGAATTCGCGCGCCGCTTCCTGTTCCTCACCTACGGTTTTGTTTTCACCGACGTCGGCATGGCCTATGAAATCTTCTCTCTGCGCTTTTTGCGCCAGGTAGTGAATGACGACATTCTGCCGTTGCAGGCGTTTGCCAACGGTTCCCGTCGCGCGCCGAAAGCGGGCTCGCTGCTCATCTGGCAGAAGGGCGGTGAATTCCATGAAACCGGCCACGTCGCGGTTATCACCCAACTGGTCGGCAACAAAGTGCGTATTGCGGAACAGAACGTTATCCATTCGCCGTTGCCTGCGGGCCAGCAGTGGACGCGCGAGCTGACGCTGGAAGTGAAAGATGGCCATTACATCCTTCACGATACGTTTGACGACACCACCATTCTTGGCTGGATGATTCAAACCGCCGATACCGAACATAGCCTTGCGCAACCAACGATTGCCAGCAAAGCGCTGAATCTGCAGGGCGCGCGGTTGGAAAATCGCGGCCAGTTCGACGGTAAATGGCTCAACGAACAGGATTCGTTACAGAAAGCATACGTCGCGGCAAACGGTCATGTGATTAACCAGGACCCGTATCAGTACTTCACCATGACGGAAAGTGCTGAGCAGGAACTGATTAAAGCCACCAATGAAATGCATCTGATGTACCTTCACGCTACCGATAAAGTGATGCGTGACGATAACCTGCTGGCGCTATTTGATATTCCGAAAATTCTTTGGCCGCGTCTGCGTCTCTCATGGCAGCGTCGCCGCCACGACATGATCACCGGGCGCATGGATTTCTGCATGGATGAGCGTGGTCTGAAGGTGTACGAATACAACGCCGATTCCGCATCCTGCCATACGGAAGGCGGGTTAATCCTCGAACAGTGGCTGAAAACTGGCTTCGAGGGCAAAGGCCATAATCCTTCAGATGAACTGCTCAGCGAACTGATTGGCGCATGGAAACACAGTTCGGCGCGTCCATTTGTTCACATCATGCAGGATAAAGATCTGGAAGAAGATTACCACGCGCAATTTATGCAGCGTGCCATTACCCAGGCCGGGTTCGAGTGCAAAATTCTCCACGGCCTGGAAGAGGTGCACTGGGATGCCGCGGGTCAGCTGGTGGATGATGAAGGGCGACTGGTAAACTGCGTATGGAAAACCTGGGCATGGGAAACCGCCATTGAGCAGGTGCGCGAAGTCAGCGATGCCGAGTACGCCGCTGTGCCGATCCGCACTGGCAGCCCGGCGGGCGAGGTGCGTTTGATTGACGTGCTGTTGCGTCCGGAAGTGATGGTCTTCGAACCGCTGTGGACGGTGATCCCGGGCAACAAAGCAATTCTGCCGGTGCTGTGGTCGCTGTTCCCGAATCATCCGTATCTGCTCGACACCGATTTTGAAGTGACCGATGCGCTGGCGAAAACCGGCTATGCGGTGAAACCGATCTCCGGGCGCTGCGGCAGCAACATTGACCTGGTGAGCGGGCACGATCAGCTTCTTGATCAAACCAGCGGTAAGTTTGTCGACCGCAAAAATATCTACCAGCAGTTGTGGTGTCTGCCAAACGTCGCCGGGAAATACATCCAGGTTTGTACCTTTACCGTCGGCGGGAACTACGGTGGGACCTGCCTGCGCGGCGATACGTCGCTGGTGATTAAGAAAGAGAGCGATATCGAACCGCTGGTGGTGATTGAGCGTTAAACAGCCAGGACGGAGCCTGCAACGGGCTCCGTTTTTTTACCTGCGAACAGCACGACACAATATTGAACCCTTCGGGCAATTCGGCGCATAAATTGATCCAGCACATCCCAAACGTATGATGAATCTTTAAAATCATCATACTCACTTAGTTGTACTCCTTTTCACTGAAGGTCACTATTTTGTCCATTCTTCGTCGCACGCTCATTGCGCTGCTGACCTGTGCCTCGTTTTTCGCACACGCCGCTGCGCCAGATGAAATCACTACCGCCTGGCCGGTTAATGTCGGGCCGCTCAATCCTCACCTCTATACGCCAAACCAGATGTTTGCCCAGAATATGGTTTACGAGCCGCTGGTGAAGTATCAGGCCGATGGATCGGTGAAACCCTGGCTGGCAAAGAGCTGGACGCACTCGGATGATGGTAAAACCTGGACCTTCACCCTGCGTGATGATGTGACCTTCTCCAACGGCGAACCGTTTGATGCGCAGGCCGCGGCAGAAAACTTCCGCGTGGTGCTCGATAACCGCCAGCGCCATGCCTGGCTGGAGCTGGTGAATCAAATCGTCGATGTAAAAGCGCTGAATAAAACTGAGCTGCAAATTACCCTGAAAAGTGCCTATTACCCCTTCCTGCAGGAACTGGCGTTACCCCGACCTTTCCGTTTTATCGCCCCCTCGCAGTTTAAAGGTAATGAGACGATGCGCGGCATCAAAGCGCCTATCGGCACGGGTCCATGGGTGCTGAAAGAATCGAAACTGAATCAGTATGATGTCTTCGTCCGCAACGAAAAGTATTGGGGTGAAAAACCGGCGATTAACAAGATAACCATTAAAGTGATCCCCGACCCGACAACCCGCGCGGTAGCGTTTGAAACCGGTGATATTGACCTGCTGTATGGCAATGAAGGGTTATTGCCGCTTGATACCTTTGAGCGCTTCAGCCACAACCCGGCGTACCGTACGCAGCTTTCTCAACCGATTGAAACGGTAATGCTGGCGCTGAACTCTGCCAAAGCCCCCACCAATGAACTGGCGGTGCGCGAAGCGCTGAATCATGCGGTGAATAAAAAATCCCTGATCGACAACGTGCTTTATGGCACGCAACAGGTAGCGGATACGCTGTTTGCGCCGACCGTACCTTATGCCGACCTCAACCTGAAACCGCGCCAGTACGATCCGCAGCAGGCGAAAGCGTTGCTGGAAAAAGCAGGCTGGACGCTGCCCGCAGGCAAAGATATCCGCGAGAAAAACGGTCAGCCGCTACGAATTGAACTGTCGTTCATCGGCACCGATGCATTAAGCAAGTCGATGGCCGAAATTATTCAGGCCGATATGCACCAGATTGGTGTTGATGTTGCCCTGATCGGCGAAGAAGAGAGCAGTATTTACGCCCGCCAGCGCGATGGTCGCTTTGGCATGATCTTCAACCGTACCTGGGGCGCGCCTTACGATCCGCATGCGTTTTTAAGCTCGATGCGTGTGCCCTCGCACGCCGATTTTCAGGCGCAACAAGGGTTAGCCGACAAACCGCTGATTGATAAAGAGATTGGCGAAGTACTGGAAACCACGGACGAAACAAAACGCCAGGCGCTTTACCGTGATATTTTGACGCGCCTGCATAGCGATGCGGTGTATCTGCCAATCAGCTACGTGTCGATGATGGTGGTGGCGAAACCTGAACTGGGCAAAATTCCCTACGCGCCCATCGCCAGCGATATTCCTTTTGAACAGATTACCCCGGTGAAACCCTGATGTTGCGTTACGTATTCCGCCGCGTGCTGCTGTTGATCCCGATGGTGCTTTCTGCCTCGGTGATCATTTTTCTGATGTTACGCCTCGGCACCGGCGACCCGGCGCTCGATTATCTGCGTCTGTCTAACCTGCCGCCGACGCCGGAAATGCTGGCTTCTACCCGCACCATGCTGGGGCTGGATCAGCCGCTGTACGTGCAGTACGGAACCTGGTTGTGGAAAGCGCTGCATCTTGATTTTGGCATCTCGTTTGCCACGCAGCGCCCGGTGCTGGACGATATGCTGACCTTCCTGCCCGCCACGCTGGAACTGGCGGGCGCGGCGCTGGTGTTAATTCTGCTCACTTCCGTACCGCTCGGCATCTGGGCGGCGCGCCATCGCGATCGCCTGCCGGATTTCGCCGTGCGTTTTATCGCGTTTCTTGGCGTCTCGATGCCTAACTTCTGGTTGGCGTTTTTGCTGGTGATGTTCTTCTCGGTCTATCTGCAATGGCTGCCCGCGATGGGTTACGGCGGCTGGCAGCACATCATTTTGCCTGCGGTTTCCATCGCTTTTATGTCGCTGGCGATTAACGCGCGTCTGCTGCGCGCCAGTATGCTGGACGTCGCGGGTCAGCGTCATGTGACCTGGGCGCGACTGCGCGGCCTGAACGACAAACAGACCGAACGTCGCCACATCCTGCGCAATGCCTCGCTGCCGATGATCACCGCCGTGGGGATGCACATTGGCGAACTGATTGGCGGGACGATGATTATCGAAAACATCTTTGCCTGGCCGGGCGTCGGGCGCTATGCGGTGTCGGCGATTTTCAACCGTGACTATCCGGTGATCCAATGCTTTACGCTGATGATGGTGGTGGTTTTTGTGGTCTGTAATTTGATTGTCGATTTGCTCAACGCCGCGCTGGACCCGCGCATTCGTCGTCATGAAGGAGCCCACGCGTGAACTTTTTCCTCTCTTCCCGCTGGTCGGTACGCCTGGCGCTCATCATTATCGCCCTGCTCGCACTGATTGCGCTCACCAGCCAGTGGTGGCTGCCATACGATCCCCTGGCCATTGATTTGCCGTCGCGTCTGCTTTCTCCGGATGCACAGCACTGGCTGGGCACCGATCACTTAGGGCGCGATATTTTCTCGCGGCTGATGGCGGCGACCCGCGTGTCGCTTGGTTCCGTAATGATCTGCCTGCTGTTAGTGCTGGCGTTAGGGCTGATTATTGGCGGCAGCGCCGGGCTGATAGGCGGGCGCGTTGATCAGGCCACCATGCGCGTCGCCGATATGTTTATGACCTTCCCGACCTCGATTCTGTCGTTCTTTATGGTCGGCGTGCTCGGCACAGGGTTGACCAACGTGATTATCGCCATCGCCCTTTCGCACTGGGCGTGGTACGCGCGCATGGTGCGCAGTCTGGTGATTTCACTGCGCCAGCGCGAGTTTGTGCTGGCATCACGGCTTTCTGGCGCGGGCCATGTGCGGGTGTTTATCGATCATCTGGCGGGCGCGGTGATCCCCTCGCTGCTGGTGCTGGCGACGCTGGATATCGGCCATATGATGCTACACGTCGCGGGGATGTCCTTCCTCGGTCTCGGCGTGACCGCCCCGACCGCCGAATGGGGCGTGATGATTAACGATGCACGTCAGTATATCTGGACCCAGCCGCTGCAAATGTTCTGGCCGGGACTGGCGCTGTTTATCAGCGTGATGGCCTTTAACCTGGTGGGTGACGCACTGCGCGATCATCTGGACCCTCATCTGGTGACGGAGCACGCACACTAATGCCGCAACAGATTGAACTACGTAATATCGCGCTACAGGCCGCGCAACCGCTGGTACACGGCGTATCGTTAACCCTGCAACGCGGACGCGTGCTGGCGTTAGTCGGCGGTAGTGGCAGCGGGAAGTCGCTGACCTGTGCCGCGACGCTGGGCATTCTGCCCGCTGGCGTTCGCCAGACGGCGGGGGAAATTTTGGCCGATGGCAAACCGGTTTCTCCCTGCGCCCTGCGCGGTATCAAAATTGCCACTATCATGCAGAACCCGCGCAGTGCCTTTAATCCGCTGCACACCATGCACACGCACGCGCGGGAAACTTGCCAGGCACTGGGGAAACCCGCCGATGACGCCACGCTTACCGCTGCCATAGAAGCGGTAGGGCTGGAAAACGCCGCACGCGTGCTGAAGCTGTACCCGTTCGAGATGAGCGGCGGCATGTTGCAGCGCATGATGATTGCGATGGCAGTGCTATGTGAATCACCGTTTATCATCGCCGATGAACCGACCACCGACCTTGACGTAGTGGCGCAGGCGCGCATTCTCGATCTGCTGGAAAGCATTATGCAAAAACAAGCGCCGGGAATGCTGCTGGTCACCCATGATATGGGCGTGGTAGCGCGTCTGGCAGATGATGTGGCGGTCATGTCTCACGGTAAGATTGTTGAGCAGGGCGATGTCGAAACGCTGTTTAATGCCCCCAAACATGCGGTAACGCGCAGCCTGGTTTCTGCTCACCTCGCTCTTTATGGTATGGAGCTGGCATCATGACTTTACTTAACGTCTCCGACCTTTCACACCAGTACGCACACGGTGGATTCAGCGGTAAGCACCAGCATCAGGCAGTGCTCAATAACGTTTCGCTGACCCTGAAAAGCGGTGAAACCGTTGCCCTGCTGGGACGCAGCGGCTGCGGAAAAAGTACCCTCGCGCGGCTACTGGTAGGGTTAGAGTCGCCCTCACAGGGAAATATTAGCTGGCGCGGCGAACCGTTGGCAAAGCTCAATCGCGCCCAGCGTAAAGCGTTCCGCCGCGATATTCAGATGGTATTTCAGGACTCCATCAGCGCCGTGAATCCGCGCAAAACCGTGCGCGAGATCCTGCGTGAACCGATGCGCCACCTGCTATCGCTGAAAAAATCGGAGCAACTGGCGCGCGCCAGCGAAATGCTGAAGGCGGTCGATCTTGACGATAGCGTGCTCGACAAACGCCCACCGCAGTTAAGCGGCGGTCAGCTCCAGCGCGTCTGCCTGGCACGTGCGCTGGCGGTCGAACCGAAACTACTGATTCTGGATGAGGCAGTTTCCAACCTTGATCTTGTGTTACAGGCGGGTGTCATTCGCCTGCTGAAAAAACTGCAACAGCAGTTTGGCACTGCCTGTCTGTTCATCACTCATGACTTACGCCTGGTGGAACGCTTTTGCCAGCGGGTGATGGTAATGGATAATGGGTACATTGTTGAAACACAGACCGTGGGGGAGAGATTAGCCTTTTCCTCTGACGCCGGACGCGTGCTTCAAAACGCGGTATTACCCGCATTCCCCGTGCGCCGTCGCGCCGCAGAAAAGGTTTAAGTCAATGCAACGAGTCACTATCACGCTTGATGACGATTTACTGGAGACGCTGGACAGCCTGAGCCAGCGTCGTGGCTATAACAACCGCTCAGAGGCGATTCGCGATATTCTGCGAGATGCGCTGGCGCAGGAAACGACGCAGGAGCACGGTACCCAGGGCTTTGCGGTCCTCTCCTATGTGTATGAACATGAAAAACGCGACTTAGCCAGCCGTATTGTCTCCACCCAGCACCATCACCACGATCTCTCCGTTGCTACGCTGCATGTGCACATCAACCACGACGACTGTCTGGAAATCGCCGTGCTGAAAGGTGACATGGGCGACGTGCAGCATTTTGCCGATGACGTTATCGCCCAGCGCGGCGTGCGGCACGGGCATTTGCAGTGCTTGCCGGAAGAGTGAGTTAGTCGTAGCTCACATTAAAGACCATATGCCCGGTGACATCGCCCGCCTGCGCTTTGGGCTGATATTGATAGAATCGGGCAAAATAGCGCAGGTCAATAAACTGCGAGACGGCGCTATTCAAGGTCGCGACGTGATTTGCCTGGCGGAACGGCACAGGTCGGCGGTTCTCGTCCATAATCTGCACGCCGATACCTTCAGCTGCTGTTCTGCTGCGGCTCTCATTGCGAATCACGCCCAGCGCAGGTGAAATACCGTCTGGCGTGTTTCCGTCAAAGGTCATATTCAGCCGCGTACCGGCGACGCTAACATTCCCCGCGCACTGCATACGAATCGAAAAATTGCGCCCCCCGGCCCCTGTCCCTTTCCCTTTCAGGGCGGCAAGGGGAATGGAGCCGAGATTCACGCGGAAGTTGGCATTATTGGTGATGCGACAGGAGGGCGAGACGATAATCAGCGAGTTTTCGCGCAGCCAGGTATTCAGCAATGACTGACTACCGCTACCAAAGGTCGTATATTGCCCGGCGGCGACCGCGCCGCTACCCACAAGGTTTGCTGTCTTAATTACGTCCAGCTTGAAGGAGAGGTCGTTAAGCGAGACATCACTTTTACCTCCTCCGCCAACGTCAATTTTCCCGGGATAGCCAACCTGCTGAGCCTGACGCTGAAGCGTAAATCGCAGGCCAATACCGGGAATATTGGTTGACCAGATCTGATTGCCCGTTTCGCGACTGCCATTCGCGATAACTTTCGTTTCCAGACTCTGAGAGCCGCTGCATTGAAGCTGCAAACGATTGTCGCGTAAAGGCCAGCTGCGGCTGGCAATCACCGTTCCGGGCGGTGTTTGCGGCTGGACCATGACGCGCCCGATATCCATAAACAGTGGGGAAGGGACCGCGTCCGAACCCAGAATACAACCGGCATTGGCTACGCCGCTGGTGAGCAGCGTGGCGGCTAACCACCATTTTGTGCAAAGTTTCATAAGCACCTCAGCTGTTGTGATCCACTCATCGGCAGTGTCACCTGACACTGCCCACCGTCCCAGCGAACCCAGGCGTTTTTCACATTTTCTCCGGTGATGTAAAGCGTGCTGCCCTGACCGACAAAGCCGAGGGATTTACCCCGTCCATCGGTGATTTCAGAGCCGAATGGGAGCGGCGTGCCGTTGCGCTGGTGGGCAACAAATACACGCGTTTTTTCGCGGCGGGTATTGAATACCACCTTCACCACGCTGCCTTCATACGGCACCGTTCGGGCTTCAGTACTGGAGAACTGGACATCTTCGTTCGCCCCTTTGGGGTCGATTTCAATGTTGTTTACGCGATAAGGTTGCAGTGATGAAAGTACGGCATAGCCTTGATTATCAAACCAGGTTGGCGCGCCCATAATGGCGGCGCCTTTGGCGTCTTTCGCTTCAACCAGCGCGAGCGTCGTACCCGTTTCCGGCGTAAGCGTCACGCCGCCGGAGTGCACGACCACCGAACCTTCCGCAGAGGCAGCAGCCTGCTGATAGCTGCGACCATAGGTATAACTGCCCGACAACGCCGTCCAGGGGGAGATGTATCCGCCGTTAACGCCTGTCGTGTAGTTACCCTCTTTGTCTGTGTTCGCGTTGACGCCCCATGTCAGCGCGTGGTCCTGACCGACTGAACCATTGACACCTAACTGGCTGCGATCGAAAGACGAGTCTTTGAATTGGGTGTTCGATGAAAGCGTGGCAGAGCTATCTTCGCCCTGGAAAAGGGGATAGCTGAAGCTCAGAAAGACTAAATCCTCTTTTTTACGTCTTGAAGAGGTTGTTCCGTTATCGTCATCGGTGTCGTTCTCATTGGAATAACTCCGCTGGAACGTCAATGACCAACTCAGACGTCCCCAACTGTTGCTGTATCCCAGTGAGTACTGCTCCTCTTTGCCGGAATAGTGCCAGTATCGCGTGATGGAACCATTCAGGTAGAGCATTCCCCAGGTTTCCGGCAATTGCTGGTTGATGGAAAAACTGACACCGCTTTTTTGTCGGATATTGGTGCTGGTTGTGCCGCGCATTTCGTCATCGCGGGCATAGATGGCATCACGCAGAGAGTAATAATTGTCGGAGTTATTCACCCATCCCTGAATGTTCATGCTGGTTTGTGAGGCACCAAACATGCGGCTAAAGGTTGCGCGGTATTCCTGACCCGATGTTGTGGCGCTGGCCAGCTTCGTTTTCGCCTGGGTTATATCCAATCCCAGCGCGCCATAGCCGGTATTCATCCCTACGCCAACCTGCCCGGCCTGATAATCGTTGAATCCCGTGAGGGCTGAATAGAGTGTGAAGGTGTTATTCAAACCATACTGAAAGCTACCCTGGCCGATGGTCGGCTTATCTTTCAGCCCCTCTTCATCAACCTGACCGACCGCAATGCCGTACAGACTCATATCGGGGTGTAATAGCTGCACCACTGAATCATAAGGAATAGACCAGGTCGACGTCCGCCCATCGGCTTCCTGCAAGGTCACAATAAGATCGTTACCGGTGCCTGAAGGATAGACATCCGTCAGACTGAAAGGGCCGGGGGTAACGGTGGTTTGATAGATAATGTTGCCATCCTGACGGACGGTGACCAGGGCGTTTGTCTGCGCCACGCCGTTCACGACGGGCGCATAGCTACGCATGCTGTCAGGGTACATGAGATCGTCGGTATGCAGGTCAAGACCGAGCAGGCTGATGGCGTCGAAAAACGTGCCATTGGTGCTAAATTGCCCCATCGTCAGGATTGATTTCATTGCCGCAATAGGGCGCTGTAAGTAGGTTTGGTTGCTATTCCATTTGTTCTCGCCGCTATTCTCATCCCAGGAATAGGTACCGGAATGGCGTAATAACCAGCCGTTTGAGGAGAAGCCGGCATTCACGCCCAGATACGCGCTTGCGCCTTTATCATTACTGTCGGATTTCATAATGTTGTAGTAGTTGGCCATGTAGCCCAGGTTGAGCGCGGTAATTCCTTCATCCCAGAATTGCGGCGGAATATAGCCGTTACTACTGGCATCCATCAGTCGCTGTGGAACACTGAAATCCAGACGCATCGTGGAGGCGCTAAAGGTATCCTTCAGCGTAGGCTCGCTGTTCCACTGAGATAATGTTCCACAGAATTTCTCGTCGTCGGTTTTTGTTGAATCCAGCCTCTCGGGTGAGAGGCCAAAGTTCTGTAGCATTTCCGCCGTATAACAGATCTGCGGTTTGCCATCGGCAGAACGTTTAACGTCAACGTCATAGCGTCCTTTCCAGCTTTCGTTGGTATAAACGTCAACGGAATAGGTGCCAGGTTTGAATGCCAGGGCATCAAACCGTTTCATGCTGGCTTGCTGTTGGCTGCCGACAATGAAGTTGTTGTCGAATTCGTAGTCTGTTCCACTGTCTTCTGTGTTTGCCTGCTCAGCATGGCAAATACCGGGGCCCAGGCAAAAAAGGGTCACCAGACTGCCAACCTGCCAGGGTGTGACTCGCCAATGCTCCATGAGGTTCCGCCCTGAAAAAAGAGAACACGCCGACCATTGCCGGTGCCATTTATTTATTCCGTAACGACATTAACCTGCCCGGGTTTTACTTTTTGCCAGTGCGCCATAGTCATTGATCTCTTCGAGGGTTAATTCTTCACCCGTACGCACGGCCTGGCGCAAATTAATCGTTTGTGAAGATTCCGGGGCAATCATGACGGCTTCTGTATTTATTGGCTCGCCGCGGCCCTGACTAATCGTGGCGACCGTAATGTAAAACGGCGTAGGATTCGTCAATGTCAGCGCTGTTCCTGCGGGCTGTAATTTGAGTTTTGCAATAGCAGAGGCTCTGCCTGAAAGTGGTTCGGGGCGATATATCAACTTAAACCGTGAACGAACCGCCATCTTGAATACACCGATACCTTCCGGCGCTTTATCTGCTTTAGAGGCACCAGGAATATCCAGCACATTTATCCACCACAGGGATTCTTTGCTTTGCGGCAGACTATTACCCGCATTGAGTTTAATGCGTATAACTTGCCCGCTGTGGCCATCAATACGTGAAATAGGTGGGTTAATAATAAATGGCGTCGTAATTTTATCGGGCGTAACGGTCGCATCACCATTATCCAGCCAGACCTGAGCAAGAGAAGGCCGTTCCGCACTATTTGAGAGTTGAACATTGATCTCTTTTTCATTTCCTTTATAGATAAAACGCGTTCCGTTTACGATAATACTGTCTGCCAGAACTGGAAACGTTAACAATAATCCACTGAGCGCCGCGACAAGCTTCATAAACACCCTCATCTTTTCTATGTCATATTGTTGTCATTATTTGTGTGGGGTTAGGTGAGTGAAGGAAAAAAGTGGCGGCGTACCGCCACTTTTTTATTGCGATTAATCGTAAGAAATTTCGTATGTTGCATTCGCTGCAACATGCCCGGCAGTCGCGCTGCTGTTGGTTGGGTTCACGTAGCTAACCTGGTATTTATAAATATCCCAGGTGCCGTCGTTGGTATCACGAACCTTACCGTTGTCGTTACCCGGTTTGATAACAGAAGAGCTACCAGGGTTAGTGAGCGCAAAGGCAACGTTAGTTGCACCGCTGTTGTCAGTATTTTTCAGGTAGCTTGTACCGTATACCAGACCGGAAGAGTCGGTCCATTTCACTTTACGAGTAAAGGTACCGTGTTTGCCATCCGGATCACCACAGTCTTTCAGGTTAATACTGAAGTCAGTGCGGTTAACCAGCGCATTTTTAACGGAAAGAGCAGTTGTACGCACGGAATTCAGGAAAATAGTGTTTCCGTCATTTTTGCCGCCGACAATTTTTACTTTACAGGAGCCGGTATAAACATCACCGTCAAAGAATACTTGCCCGCCGGTAACATAACTGCCACCGCCGCCAGGGTAACCGCCATGATCGTTATCACCGCCGTGCCCTTGTGAATTAAATGATTCTACAGATGCATCTTCTGCATATGCTGCCACACTGCCACCCATTAAAGCCGCGGTAACCATCAAACCCAGATATATCTTTTTCATGTGCGTATCCTGTTACTGTGTTGTTTAGTAGGACATTCGAATTACAATGATAAAGACGTGCACAGCGTCCTCTCTTCAGGGATTAAATAACCCATCAGGATTATTTAATCTCTCCTGCGATGAATGCTGCCCGCTAATAGTGGGCAACCGAAGCGGTATTGCATCTAATGACTTTTTCGTATTTTCCGTCGGTTTTAGTGACAAAATAGTATGACGCTACTGAACTGGCGGCGATTTTAGTGAGTGAAGCCCACGGTGATGATATTCTATTACGGTATGTAATGTGCGCTACATCTCCTTTATCCCTGAAGTTTAATTTGCATGACAAATAGCACTACAGGCGTCGCCCGGTGAATTTTTCACATTGGCATTTTAAGAACGAGGTATCTCTTTATCAATCCGAGGGCTTTTTCTTAAAGAGATAAATAATCAATGCAAGATAACCGAATGAGTAGGGGGATCAGCAGGTAACTTATCAGCGTTTTTTTCAGAACCTTCACATCCTCTTTCCGTTGTTATATTTCATGGCAAGTGATTAGATATCGCGTTATGAACATTGGTTAATGATGTTTATATGATGTTAAGTTAAATGCTGCTCTGCGTTCTATTCCTCTTAAGCTAAATACTCTCAATGTTAAGTTCCATTCAAAAAAAATGTCATTTGCATTCTACTGCCATGTGCATACGCAGGAGGAATGGACGACATTGAGTACTTTTTGTGGCAAAAAAATGTGGATTTGGTAAGTGTTAGATGCTGCACTTTCATTGATTGTAAGTATAAAAATCTAACAAACTGCATTTGTTAAGTATATAAACATAACTATGGCGACATTTTGGGTTTTAACTCTAATAATACTTCTATTTTTAGAGTTGTTATTTCATTTTAAATCTGCGTGTTTTTTGACCTTTCTTTTTTTGGAGATTAATCGATAATTTATTACGTCAGCGAGACGGGGCTGTCGATATTAATGTGAACCCGAATCGATGATGTTTCTGTATTAGTAAATCGCTAATTAATTGTGGTTTGTGAATCTTTCATATGGGTTAAGGCTGATACGTTTATCTATTGGCAGGGAGCCTTTTAACTTTATCAGGGAGAGTGAATCTTGCTGTTTAATTGTTTGAGTGAAAGATTCTGAACGATTTATTAATGCTTTTATTCGTGTGTCGATCAATTAAAAGGATTGTTATTTATGAAACTTAATAAAATTGTTTCTGCTTTCGTTCTGGCTTCTGGCGTGATGGTATTCGGTGCTCAGGCAGATCAGGGTAGCGGCGTAGTCACCTTCACCGGTTCCGTTATTGATGCGCCGTGCTCCATCGCTGCGGGTGATGAAGATCAGACTATCAGCCTGGGTCAGGTTTCGCGCCTGAACCTTAAAAGCAGCACGATGAGTGAGCTGCGCTGGTTACGTGAAGAGCAGTGCCTGGATAAGAACAGTTTGCACGGGATGGAAATCCGCGTCGATCTCTCTAAGGACACGCTCTATCTTTCTATTCCGCAGGCATATATCGAATTTACTGCGCCAAACTGGGATCCGCCTGCGCGGTTATGCGCCGGAAGTGATCGGCGTGTCGCGCTCGGGCGGGAATTACAGTAAGCGCATTAGCTGGCGCTGATGGTAACGACCAAGCAGCAATACCGTGGTTAATGCCCCGAGCAAGGCGCAGAACATGTCCGACTGCGTATCCCACGGATCGCCCTGAGTCCCCAGGAAATCATCCGCGCCCTGGCCCATCGCCAGCGCCGCCCACCACTCGATCAATTCATAGGCTGCACTGATGGCCAAAGCGATACAGCACACCAGAAAACCGACCATTTTACGCCCGCGCACATAGCCGCCGCGCAGTAAAATTTCTCGCGCCGCCAGTGCCGGAACCAGCCCCTGGAAAAAGTGGCCCAGTTTGTCGTAAGGATTGCGGCTCAGGTTAAACATCTCCTGCACGTCGAAGCCGATGGGCACTTTGGCGTAGGTGTACATGCCGCCGCCGATCAGAATAAGTGCGTGGAAAAAGATAAGCGTATAAAGGAGGGGGGTCAGCGGGTAGCGACGATGTGTGGCCAATAGCAGCGGCACAATGATAATCACCGGGGTGACTTCCATGAGCCAGGTCGTGCGGTCAGCGGTAAAGACGCCAGTGTAAATCAGGGCAAGCAACAGGATCAGCGCGCCGCCCTTGAGTGTCGATGAGAGTGCGGTTGATGTCATACTCGTCTTCTGTCTCAGTCAAAAAAGCACTATCGTCTGTTGGCGGTTAAAATTCAATGTTACCGGGTGTACGTTTTCATCACTTCCTGCGCCATAGCCGTAAATGCCCTCACGGCGGCCGTCCTCCACGCGCCTTTACGTTGAATCAGCGCGGCGGTCCGTTCCAGCAACTGCGGCGTCAGTGAAACCGCGTTTAATCCCTCGTTTTGTGCGGCGATTGGTGATGGAAGCAGGGTGGCGAGCGTTGTGCGGCGTACCAGTTCCAGAATGGCATTGATAGAGTTTGCTTCTATGACTATCTGCGGATGCAGCTCTCTTTGGCGGCAATAGCGATCAATTTGCTCGCGGGTAGCAAATTCCTCACTCAATAAAATAAGTCGTTCATGATTTAGATGCGACAAGGCTACGCAATCCTTCTGAGCCAGAGGGTGGCTTTCGGACACCACCAACGCAAGGGATTCCTTCATTAGCGGCAGTACGTCAATGTCCGCTGAATGAACATCATCAAACGCGATGCCGATGTCCAGTTCATCGTTGAGCAGCAGATCTTCCATTTTTTCCTGCGACATCTCCTGTAACGCAAGGGTGATATTGGGATAGCGCGCATAAAACCTCGCCATCAGCGGCCCGATAAGCCACGAAGTAAATGTGGGGGTAACGGCGACGCGTAGCGAGCCACGGCTCAAATCCTCAACATCATGAATTGCCCGCTTTCCCTCCTCCAGCGCCCTCAGCGCATTTTTCGCGTAACTCAACCAGGCTTCGCCAGCATCGGTGAGCTGAATATGGCGACCACTGCGATCGAACAGTTGCGCGCCGAGTGACTCTTCAAGCTGCCTGATTTGCTGAGAAAGCGCGGGCTGCGAAACGTGAAGCGCCGTGGCGGCACGGGTAAACCCGCAATGCTCAGCGACTGCCAGAAAGTAGTGAATATGTCGTAACAGCATCATCTTTCCCATAAGTTTTACCAATGGACTTGATTATAAATGAGTCTTTTACCTTATGAAACGTGGCGAGTAGCCTGTGTCCATTCCATAGTGAGGCAGAGGAACAATCGTGAAAGAGATTATTGATGGCTTTTTGAAGTTTCAGCGCAGCGTCTTTCCAGAACGCGCCGAGCTTTTCAGAACGCTGGCGAACCAGCAAAACCCACGCGCGCTTTTTATATCGTGTTCAGACAGCCGCCTGGTGCCGGAGCTGGTGACGCAGCGTGAGCCTGGCGATCTGTTTGTCATCCGCAATGCGGGCAACATTGTTCCTTCTTATGGCCCTGAACCGGGAGGTGTCACCGCATCGGTGGAGTACGCCGTGTCGGTTTTGAAAGTGAATGACATTGTTATATGCGGTCACTCTGACTGCGGTGCCATGACGGCCATCGCCGGATGCCATTGCCTGGACAGTATGCCCGCCGTCAGCCACTGGCTGCGCTATGCCGATTCAGCCCGCGTGGTGAATGAATCGCGCACGCATATTTCATTGCAGGCGAAAACCGCGTCAATGGTACGGGAAAACGTCATCGCTCAGTTGGCCAATATTCAGACTCACCCCTCTGTACGCCTGGCACTGGAAGAGGGGCGAATGGCTTTACACGGCTGGGTTTACGACATCGAACGCGGTGATATTGCTACCTTCAACGGTGCCAGCGGGCAGTTTGTCTCACTTGCCGAAAATCCGAATACCTGCGCGATGCCGCTTCGCAGCCTCACCGCGGCGTAATTTTCTCTCTATATAAAGGAGTTTCTATCATGATCCACGCACAAATTAACCGCGATATTCGCCTATCTCTGGCTGACCAGATTCTGCTAATCAAAGCGAAAAAAGATCTGACCTTTGCGCAACTCACCGAGGGGACGGGGTTATCTGAAGCTTTTGTTACCGCAGCCTTGCTGGGGCAGCATGCACTGCCGGCTGATGCGGCGCGTCTGGTCGGTGAAAAGCTCTCACTGGATGAAGATGCGGTGCTGCTACTGCAAACGATCCCACTGCGCGGCAGCATTGACGATCGCGTACCCACTGACCCGACCATTTATCGCTTCTATGAAATTCTGCAGGTCTATGGCTCCACGCTGAAGGTGCTGGTGCATGAGAAATTTGGCGACGGCATTATCAGCGCCATTAACTTTAAGCTGGATGTCAAAAAAGTAGCCGATCCGGAAGGCGGTGAACGCGCGGTGATTACGCTTGATGGCAAATATCTGCCGACAAAACCTTTCTAAACCCGAGTAAAGCCTGGCGCGTTACCCGCGCCGGGCATAAAGAACACTATGAATCAATTTCCTCGTACGGGCCTGATGCTCCTTGTGTTGGTGCTGATTGGCCTGAATATGCGTCCGCTCCTCACGTCTATTGGGCCTTTACTCCCGCAACTACGCGCGGCCAGCGGTATGAATTTCACCATGGCTTCTCTTCTTACCGCATTACCGATGGTAGCGATGGGCGGACTGGCGCTGGCGGGCGGCTGGATCACTCGTCATATTCGCGAGCGTGATAGCGTGGCGGTTGGTCTGCTGATGATCATCATCGGTGCGCTAATGCGTGAAGTTGCGCCTCATAGCGTGGTACTACTGAGTAGTGCGCTGCTGGGGGGAATTGGCATTGGTGTCATTCAGGTTGTGATGCCAACGGTTATCAAGCGCCAGTTTCAACGCCGTATGCCGCAAGTCATGGGACTGTGGTCCGCGGCATTAATGGGCGGCGGTGGTTTGGGCGCGGCATTAACGCCATGGATCGCCGATCGGAGTGAAATCTGGAATAGCTCACTGGCGTGGTGGGCGGTGCCTGCAATTATCGCCCTGATTGGCTGGTGGCCGCAGAGCCGACATTCCGCCGAGACAGGCCCACGAAACGCGCAAAATACAATTCGTATCATTCGCAATCCCCGCGCGTGGACCCTGGGGATCTATTTCGGCGTGATTAATGGCGGCTATGGCAGTCTGATAGCCTGGTTACCTCCTTACTATATGCAGCTGGGAAATAGCGCACAGTTTAGCGGCACGCTGCTGGCGTTGATGACCGTCGGGCAAACGGCTGGCGCGCTGCTATTGCCTATGCTGGCGCGGCATCAGGATCGGCGGCGATTGCTGCTGGCGTCGCTGGCCTTGCAAATGATAGGTTTCCTCGGCTTTATCCTCTGGCCTGCACATCTTTCCGTGTTTTGGGCGTTCGCGTGCGGAGTCGGGCTGGGTGGCGCTTTTCCGCTTTGCCTGGTGCTGGCGCTCGATCATGCCGGGCATCCGGTTATTTCCGGAAAGCTGGTGGCGTTTATGCAGGGGATAGGTTTTATCATCGCCGGACTGTCTCCCTATCTTTCTGGGGTATTGCGTAGCCTGAGCGGGGATTTTGTCGTCGACTGGGTATTTCATGCGTGCTCTATTGTCGGGTTAATGCTGCTGACGCTGCGTTTTGTCCCGTCACGCTATCCCCAGGAGTGGGTTGCAACAGAGCAGGGCTGAGTCTGTTATTCAGCTAAATGCACATCTTTGTGGATAACTCTGTGGTTAAGTTTGTATAAAACGGCTTTTTGCTGTGGAATGCAGCAGTCAGTGAAGCAGGTGCAAATTAGGGGTTGCAGGTTCGGCGTAACTCCCTATAATGCGCTCCCACTGACACGGCAACAGCCGCTTCGGTTGAAGAGAAAAATCCTTGAAAATAGGGTTGACTCTGAG
>NZ_CALSBS010000024.1 GCF_943590815.1 Pseudocitrobacter vendiensis
CATCAAATGCTTGGTTGCCAAGAGCAGCTCTTTGACGTCAGCAGGAGAAACCTCCCCATTGCCTTCGACAGCGTCCTGTAAACGCTGACGCGTCGCCTGAATCGTATCAGACGACAGAGATGCAAGTTTGCTCAATACCGCGTTAGCTTTTTCCACTGCGGGATACAGGGCTTCTGAGGTGGTATTGTCTACATCATTATCGAAGACCAGCTCAGACTCCATATTAATATTGTCTTCAAGCCAGCTAGAAAGAATATCAAGAAAAGACATGACTTTATTAATCTGCATTTTTTTGCCCTCGGTTGGTGTAAACCCAATATAACAAACCGACTCTCCCGGCTAATAACCCAAAGAGCAAAAAAAAAATAGATAAATTAGATAGGACAGAATTTAGTTTAAAAAGGTGTAAAGACAGACCCGCTATAAATAAACTCAGCACTGAAGGAAAAAACCTTCCATATCGGAAGGCTTATGGTGCATCAGGTAAAAAATACTGCTGCTTCTGGAACGCGACGAACGTCGCGAAAACAGCTATCAACACTGCCATGAAGTAAACCAGGTATGAGCCGGATTGCCAGATATTTACGCCGAAAAAAGAAAGTAACTTTCCGTCCGGGATAATAGAAAAAGCCAGGTTCCATAATCCGGTCAGTACAACCTGAGCGATAATCATTTTTCCCAGCGCACCCAGTTCCTGAGTTGCATACATTGCAGCCATTACAAATGTCAGAACTACCACAAGGAGAGCAGACAAAGCCACAACCGAAATGCTCAGTCCGACGGACGTAAATATAATGGCTTCTTTAAAAGCCAGACCTGTAAACCCCCAGATCAGAATGACTAAAATGAAAAACAACAGGATAAATTTCATTAAAATTGCGTCCCTCTTTCAGTGGTAGAATCTGGCTACGATGTCAAAGGCCAGCCTACCACTCGCAGAATGTATAACATGAGGTTAAATACAAATCCGTTCACAGGCCCGTTTCAGTGTTTCTTTGGTATGACATTGTGTGGCCTGATTTAACTGTGTCCGGATATGCTGCTCATCATGGCCGTCAGCAACAAAGAGTTTGATTTTACTTTCAAGACGGCTCATTGCTTCGTACAATTTTGCTTCTTTATTGTTCTTCATGAAGCGAAGAACGTAATCCGCAATAATATGCACAGGCGGTGTTTTTATTTCACGGGAGCGATTGCTGGTCATGATTCTTTCCAATTTTTTGTATTGAAAATACCGTTATACGGTGCCACCACATTTAAGCCAACCTTTTCCGGTTGTATAAGAAATGCGACCGTCCTTAATTAGCGATTGCAAACGGCGGTCAAGAATCCGCAATGGTTGCGGATTGCTTTCCCTAGCGGCAATCCTGTGACACTCTGCTTTGATTTCTCCGGCAAATAATGTCGCGAACGGCTTAGGAACCGGGGTTAGAACTTCGATGAGTGCCTTGTCCAGCGCCAGATATTCATCCATGTTTATGTCCTTACACATAATAAACTAACTATGATTTAACTAATTATACCGAATCGGGGTACGAACCGAATAACCTACAGGTTGGAAAATCAACTTCCCCGGTATATCCATTGAGAGTCTGTCAGCCTGTGCAACGACATCAGGCTGATCGCCACTCACCCGCTAATAACAATGGCCTGCTCCGGTTGTGGCTGGCGATCCCCCCGCAGTGCCTCAGACTCCCTGAGACGGGCTGATGGCATCGTCATTGCCTTAAACCCCTCTTCCCGCGTACGCACCAGCATCCCCCACGAATAGGTTTCACAGACATCGTTCTCTAAATTGGGTTCGGTCGACAGCAGGGACTCCATCTTCGGTTCGATGTGTACCGGCGCAATGTTTTTATAGACAGGGTGAACACGATACTCTTCAGACGCCTGTGCCCGGTAGCTCCCTTGCGCCAGCAGCACGTCATGGGAAACCAGGTCATATTCCGTATCTTCGACAAAGGTCTTCAGGGTGTGCGTTATTTTGCCGTATCCTTCAATATTCCAGACGGAGACCATCGTAAACTCTTCTAACGCTCGGGGAATTTTGACCAGAAATCCATTCAATGCCTTGCGACCCTTCAGCATACCCACCAGGTATTGCTTGTTCGGATAAGGGCGCATCGCAACCAGGTCATTTCCTGTCAGGTGAAGCGACAGTTCCGTGACGCTCACGGAATCCAGCGTGCAGAGATTTCCCATCGGATGCAGGATTTTAGGTACCAGGTGTAAAAACATCGTCATTATCCTCGTTTATTATGGTTTCAATTATTTCGGTGTCGCTTGATACATTTCGAACCAGAAGACAATCGGCTTCTCCGTGACTTCAATTAATCCAAATCGCTCTGCGGTCCTGAAGTTGACGCTGTATGCCCTGGCGCGTTCTACCTGGCGGCTTATTTCTTTCCGCATTCCTTCAACACTCAATGCACCTTTAAAGAGATTGCAGGGGGCGCAAGCCGGAAAAAGATTTTCGATTGCATGCAGTTCAGGATGCATGACCTTACCGGTACTTCGAGCCTGGTGTGTCACTCGACTTCCAGCGGGGGCTCTGACCATTTCAAAATCCCGCCTCACCGGTTCAACATGATCGGCATGCCAGCCTTTTTCCGGCAGAGTACAGCCGCAATAGGCACACCGACCACCAAATTTCAAACGCAGTTCGGCTCGTTGCTCTTTGGATATTTTATTTTTGGGCTTTGAAAATCGCCCATCATCAGATTTAACCTTCGGGAGGAGTTCTGAAAAATTGGGTAATTCGATTACTGAGCCTTTGTTATTTAGAACTTTCACCGGACCTCCCAACCATATTAAGACGGTTTTTTATTAAATTTCCTGAATTAGTTTTCGGATTTTAATCAGGTGTGGTCGGCTTAATTTACATAGCTGTTCGGTCGCGGCATCCAGAGTGGGGAATACATGGGCCTCATTAATATCCACTGTCCAGTATTTCGCCTTCCCTTCCCCCAGATCAGATTCAAAATAATTTCGCTTTACTCCGACCTGCTTTGGTCTTCCATTTATCCTGATAATCTCGTGCCGCTCATCGAAGATAAAACCATCACCGACTAACGTCAGAAGAACAAAAGGACCTTCGGGTTTTTCCGTACCCAGCGAACTCACCTCATTATTCATGCGACTTCCCCAGCAATGCGCTCAAAATTGATTACCCACACCCACGGGTTGGCCTGCCAACTGTCTTCTCCATAGGTGTCTTTCCAAAGGCTGCGGAAGCCAAGAAAATGCTTATCGCCAATAACACAACATTCGGTTGGGGCTCCTTCAGCTTTCGCATCCTCTTCGCTGATGCTGTTTAACCGCTCTACTCGCAAATCGGTGATTTCCAGTACTATACGGCTGGCCCAGCGAGGCATATGGATAGAAGGTGTCCACGCACCTTCGAACTTCATATTTTCTGTACGGGGCTTCCAGTCGGCCTCATCAGGGATCGACCACAGCCCATAATCCCCCGAACGCTGTTCACAGCTCGCACGGTAAATGCGGGCTGCTTCAGATCTGTCCATCACAATGTTGTCATTCCAGTCCACCGCGCACGCATCTTCATTCCCGAGCAAGGAAAACGCTTCACGTACAGTAATACGGTCGCCAACTACACCGTACGGACAGGCGCGAAGCGCCGAATTTGGCTGAGTTCCTGTTGGAAGCCACCAGTCATGCGTATGCCCACGATGTCGCGGTGTTTGCGCAGGCCTTACCGACCATTCAGGTGAACTGTACTGAGGCTCTATAATCCGCCGCGTCTGTGTTTTCTGGTTTGCCAGAATTGCCCTGACCATTTCATCTTTAAAAAGCATTCCACGTGTCTTCACTGTGGTTTCTCCTTTCACACATGGTTCACACATTGAGAAGCCTATCCATCTTTATTCGCCCATCCCTGGAAACGACAGTCGTTACACGGTCGCGGGACTCTACATCCCTTCCTGAAAACGTGGTGTACACACCCCGAATTAATCTTCATCCGCTTCCACTACCGGCTCGGTCGTAATTTCATATTTCACGCAACCAGGTGCATCCAACGCTTTCGCGACAGACTCACACAGCAATGACAAATCATTCAGGGTCATCGGATATTCAACTTCCAGGCTGTAAAGTGCATTGGCGCTGGAGGCAGTGGCCTTGTCAGCGTGGCAGGCATTAAAAATGAAAACGGTATTTTTTTCTTGAATAGTCATAGTGCAATCCTCTGGATAATTAGCCCTGTTTTCAGGACGGTTTTCGATTAAAATTATCTATTCTTTTTTATTACTTACTGAAATCTGTTGAACAGGTTCTGACTGATCATTTTCTCCGACCGGTGTTTTGTCGACAAATGACCATTCTTGTTTGGGTTCTTTATATAAAGCACTAGCCTCAGTATTCATCCATGATTCAAAAGCAACATAAGTCATGCCTTCCTCACTAACGCGGGCCTTAAAAACCTCCCAAGCTTGCAGATCAAGCGGCTGGTACTCTTTCAGCGACTGGTCAAGCCATCCCTTCCAGATTTCCTTACGATGTTTAAAATGAGGTATAGCCAGGTATGCATAACTACCCGCAACACAAATTAAATACAGGAAGCCGCTCCATAGAGAGGAATTGAAAAAAATCTGACTAGGGAAAATACATGCCACTATGGCAATAATTAATAGCAGGTGTTCCTTACCAGTGGGCTTATTAAATTCCCAGTTGATTGAAATGCCCCTTATCTTCCTTAAGTTCCTTTTTTTATCCTCTTTATCGGTCATATATCAGTCCCTAATAGTTTTAAAATGGATGTTGTTAGTCTGATGAAAAAAGTTACTTTTCAAACCCGCACCGTAACGGACTTCACCCCTGCGAGCATTACACCACACACATTTCATCTATTTTTCCGTTAACGGGGCTATTTTCACGCTTTTTTAGGTCTGTCTGATTGTGCTAATTGCCTCACGCCAGCAGGCGGACCAGACGATTCAGCAGAGGCCTTAACAGTGCCGCAGTACTCTCCCGGCAATCATCCACATGCCGGAATCCCGTCTTTTTCGAAGACTGGGGACCGGACAGCATCCTCAGCGCCCAAATAACCTCCCGTAAGGTTTCGTCGTACTCCTGGGAAATACACCTGGCTAACGTCGTCAGAAAGCGTTTTCTGACAGCCCGGTAATACAACCGTTCCTCCGGTTGCATTGATTGAGGCTTAATCCGCAGGTTACAGAGAGTCAGTACAGCGTCGAGCAGACCGGCTTTCAGTTCGTCACCCGTCCGGGCCAGATGTTGCTGGCGTTCGTTCTCCAGTTGCGTCGTGATCCATGCCCCAAGAGGCGTTCGGTTGTGGGTGTGCAGCGCCACACAGGCCGCAACACAGCACCAGAAGCGCAGTTTCTGCCGCTGCCCCCGCAGTTTACGGGCAACGAGCAGGCGGTAATCGCAGTCGGTCAGGATCTTGAAACGGTGGCTGACGAGCAGGGACGGCAGCGGCGTCTGGTCGTTAATGCCAAGACGTGAAAAGGCCTGCCCGCGTTGAGCGAGGCGGTGGTACACCGCACCTTTCCCCCGGGAAATTCGGACGGCGCCGTATCTAAGCAGGTACTGTGCCGCCGCCACGGGGGTAAACTCACCGTCAGACACACGCTGGCGTAATCCGTCATATTCATGCCAGATAATCCAGGACGCAGTGTCTTCATCGACCGTCAGCTCATCCTCTTCTTCGAATGCAACGATGTTCAGGCTTTCCCCGCTGCTCAGCAGGCTGCGGGAAGCACGGTCATCCTCCCGACCGTCAAAATAGGCCATTTCGGCAGACGGATCAGACAGCCCGTCAAATGACGTCCCGATACGGCCTTCCGGCAACTTCATCCAGCGTGGTGCTGGCATCGGCGTGCGGGGTACGGGTTGCATAGCTGGCTCATCGTCGAGCAGATCCAGTGCCCCCCCTTCCCACACCTGGCGGTAAAGTTCGATGGCGCGAAATGGTCGCGGGTTAAAGCAATGCAGTGACCAGAGAAAGTCGATATGCAGCACGTTGGCTTCCTGCACCAGTCGAAACTGCGGCTCCGCCATGCGGCGGTTATGCGCCGTATCTTCGACCTCGCCAGAAAGTAACTTTTCCCGCACCGCTGCGGCCCGCTGGGCCTCCACGTAATCGAGGCTGCAACAGATATGGAACAGTCGTTCGGTCAGGGACGACGAGAAAACATTGGGCTGAAGACGCACATACCCGCCCTCAAACACTTTGCGGCCGATATAATCCCGAAGGCTCCAGTCGTACTGGATTTTGGTCAGGAAACGCTGAAGGCGGTTTAGACCAGCCTGGTAGCCGTACTTCTCAGGATCAGTGCGGAGTAAGGTTTCCATCGAGTGGTCAATGCCGACGGCGCAGCATAGCGAGCATCCATAGCGAGCGCCGCAGGCAGAAGACCGGGCCGTGTATTTCTCCGGCGTCCAGATACATTCCCCGGTCGCGTCTTTGTAAAGCGTGGCGAGGCTGAAGTTGTCCGGCAAAAAGCTTGGCAGCGGAAATCGCGCCAGCGAACCACAGGCCATCAGAAATGACCAGATATCCTGTGTCCGCCACTCTTTCACCGGGTACAGTTCGCCGCCGAGCTCCGTGAGCGAGACGCTGTCCGACTGCCCGCCCATTCTGAGGATGTTGCCTGCCCGACGGGCGCTCTCATCATCGCGGGAACCCAGCATCAGGCACACTTTGTTGCGGACGGAAGCTGGTGCATTTTTTAAATAACGGGCTTTGGCCTGGCGCAGTGGAGAGCGTTTGAGATCTGTAGAGCATTGACGCGTATTGGAATTTGTCCAGGTCGGAAGTCCGCGCCCGGTCAGAATGCGTCCGACCCAGCTCTGGGTCATGGACGGGTGGGCCACCAGGACGGTCACGGGCAGTTGCTGTTCGGCAATAAAGGCTCGGAGCTGGCTGAGAACCTGCGTGGACTGATGATGCATCTCAGGGTTTTCAATCAGGGTGTTGGAGATCTGAATGAAGTGGTGCTGGCTGACGTTCGACCCGTTCCGTACGGCACGGATCAGGGCCATGAGGAACAGGTGCAGTAGCGAGTGGGAGTCTTTCCCGCCGCTGTAGCCGACGCACATGGTCCAGCCTTCGGTAATCGCATGATAAATGGCACTGGTTGCCGTCGTCACGCGCGATGCGAGACTGACCGGCTCACCGGCATCGGTATAATTCAGATCCGCATCGGTCTTCAGTGTTTGCCAGACATCGCCCCATTTATCCTGCGTCAGAATGGCAGCGTTAGCCGCCTCAGAAAATTGAATTTCTGAGGGTAATTCAAGGAATGTTTCTTTTATTTCGATATACATATTATTTCCTGAATTTTGGCTTTCGCTGCATTATCGCGTTATTTATTAAACCCATCTAATATCTTCAGTGCAATATGTGAAGATAAATTTAGTTAAATTGGAATTATGCCAATTTAACTAAATAGCACTGAATAAATAGAATTACGCGGCAATAAATATATTATCTTTACCACGCTCTCACGAATACTGCTGGGTAATTAAAACCGTCGTATTTGATTCCAGCTCTGCCAACGGAATTCTGGGGGTATTGAGCATCATGTCATCACCGCAATGGCGGGGTACAGCCGTCAGTTGAAATGATTCTTTCATGACCCGGATGGAAGTTGTTTCCGTGCGAGAGGACGGCATGACGTCCCGGAGCATGGTTTCCTGCCCGTTACTGTCACTTTCAATAAATGCAGCCTTCGCCATGAGTTCCTCAATGTCCTCTTCCGATGTTTCGGACCAGAGGCAGTCATAGAAGAAAAACTCTGCAACGTACAAATCATTCTCTTTCACGTATGCCGCCAGTTCACGGATACGCTGAGCCAGCGATGTATCAATGGAAAAGAAGACGCTTTGCGGGACTTCACTCGCAAATTCATTGATGCAGCTAGCGGACGCAATCAAAAGTTTATTGAACATTTCAGCTCTCCATGCCACCGGCTGTCCCGGTGGCAATCTAGGGTTATCAGGCAGTCACGGGGCACAATACGTCCAGCGAAGGCAGCAATTTGCTCAGGCTGTCGTACACGACGGGCGTCAGTTCGGTGACGCTGTGAAGCGCCATGCTGGTGTTGTCTTCTTCGCTGAGAATGATGACTCCATCCTCATCAGGATCGTCAGAAGTACTCTCGTCCGAGGCCAGGCGGTGGCGTGCAACGTCATAAGGCGATTCAGACGCTTTGCAGCTCATCAGATAGCATTCTGTGTATGTGTTTTCGTGGTTATACTGGTTCACTTTCACCAACGCATACTGAACACCGGCATCATGGGCTTCGTTCATCAGGCGGGAAAAATTAAAGCCTTCCTCATAGTGGTGTGTATCTTTAGTCACCACGATTGTCGCACCGCCGAACTCGTTTTCGCGTGGTCGGTCGCAGACGAAAGCGGCATTGATTGTGACCATTTCAGGCAGGTTAAACACCGACAACACGGCAGTTGTTACCGCGATTGCGTGGTCGAGGTTAATGCTTTCATCATGGCTGATTGCCAGACCGCTACCGGTGATTTCCGCTTTGAGTTCCAGCTCGTAATTGTCTTCTGGTGACTCCGGCTGACCAAAAGTCGGCTCAAACGGATCGCACTCCGGGTGGTTCTGAATAATACCCAGGACCAGCAGTTCAGTGAGGGAACACTCTGAAGCAGGTTTAGACAGCAGGTGATCACCTTCCGACACATCCGTGTCCGTAACATACGCAATCGCGTCCAGAGCCATCTGAGCCTGTTCCTGTGAACAGAGAATTGTGAAGGATGCCTGAGTGTAATTATTTGCCATTGCATAACTCCTTATTTAATTAAGTGTGATTGCTGTCTGTGAATAGATAATATCAAAACAGATACCCGCACCTAATAACCCGAAATGAAATATTTTCGAAGTTTTTATAGAGAAGACAGGCGCCATATTTATTAATCCAGCCATTATTTAGAGGGCGGCATTAAGTAATTATGCGGAAAAAATAAAAAACCGCCACAAGGGCGGCATTTATTAAATGGGAAAGATTCAGTTATAAGGTATGTGTCAGGGCGGAAACAATGATCCGGTCTGGTAACAGTGATTGAAGGGACGCCGACGAAATGACAAGTGCCTTTTCAATGTGTGCCTCTCTGTCGGCGATATGTCGCCGGAATGCCGCTTCTGCTTCACCGGAGGAGTCGGCTTCAACCAGCATCACTTCTTCCTCATCATCAAACATCATGCGGCCTGAGATAATATACAGTCGGCTTAAGTCCGGGAGATTTACAGCGTTGCCCTGTTTGTTAATCATCATTTTTCTCCGTCTGCAATTTTTAAATTTGTCAGTTCTGCTACGGGTAAAATACACCATCAGCCCTGTAAACCCGGACAGGTATCAACGTAGCTCATCGGTTTGCCAATCGCGGCGCTTAGGCGAAGGATTTCGCCGATGGAGACGTACCGCAGCATTTCAGAACGCCCGTGTTTCTGGTATTCATCCACCGACATGGTGCGCCAGTCCTTGTGCGGTGTGTTTTTGCACAACTGCCAGTTGTCGACAGTGGTCGGGCGACGCAGGACATACACACCCAGCGAAGGCGTGAGGCCTAAGCCAAATGACTGCTGCACCACAATACGCACTTCAGAGCCGTCGGGGCGTTTCAGTGTCTGAGTAATTTTAGTGATGAGCTGTTCGGATTCCATACTATTAACCTCGACCGTCAGTTGGGTTGCTGTAGGGATATTTTAGCAAAGTCGGTTCACTGGCTAATAAGTACAAAGCGAAATTTTTAAAAATAGAGGAATAAAACAGGAAGAGAACAAATCTGGAAACAGCAAAATCACATTATCCGATTGCAATTCATTTCACATTTGACATATTCGGAATTAAGTACGCAACGAACCTGCATCGTCTGGTATAAAAGTATATTTCAAATATTCAGGTTATTATCTGAAGTAAAATACTCTCTGCCCCGGTTGCAATACCAGACGGAACACAAGACGTTATGAAGAGCCTGTCCCGGTTCAAAAGCTGCGGCTAATTTTTTCTGACCCACTTAACGAGAATGCCAGCCAGAGTCACAGTCAGCATCAATGCCCATACTGAAGAAATAAAGTTAAGCAATGGAATACGCTCAGAATAATCACAGGTACTGGATGGGTCACTGGCAAATTTACAGATAAATTCGGGATCAAGCCCCCAGTAAACGAAAGAAAATAACACAACGAGCGATACACTGATTTTAAAGATTTTTTCGCTTGTCATCATTTATCATCTCAATCCAGGAGGTTATATAAACCTGAAACTATTTCAGCCGTGTGTCGTACTGGTAAGGAATTTTCTGGACGGTTTTCATCAGATCAAAAATCGCCGGATGAGCCGGATTTAAAAGGTAGTTAAACTCCACCGGAGATAATGCACTGGGAATACGCAGGGCAACAGAAGAGCCACTTTCAGCCCAGTTATCGCCATACAGGGCAAGTTCTGCGGGCGCATCTTCACTTGCCCAGCCCGGCGGCAGCAGGTTCAAGTCAAAGGCCTGGATCTGGTCATCCGGGACATCAATGCTCAGCAGCGTGTAAGCGTCCAGAAGCTGCGGGGCATTGATATGCACCAGCGTCTCCAGCATGGTCAGAGAGGCCGTCTCGGACAGATAGACAAGTGCTGTGCCGACACTGTTCCAGCGGCCTCCCGCTTCTTTCGCACCTAATCCCGACCATGCAGTCGTAATATAGCGGGTCTTGGTCATCCGATACAGGATCACGAATAGACTCCGTGTTCAATACGGGTGATCAGGCGCATCACTTCGAGTGCGCCGGTTTCCGAAGAGACAACATCTGCCGGAGTCTTCCAGCTCAAGCCACGGTTTGGCTCGTTCATCCATTTCTGTGCTGCCTCTTTGTCGCCTTCGAACAGCTCTACAGCCCGTTCAATGACGCGAATAATACGCACCAGACGTTCGCTCTGATCCGCAGTGAAACGGGCTTTTACGCTGCGATTGAAGGTGGTGTTCGGAATGCCGGACATTTTGCGCAGTTCCGACGGCGTGATGTTCGCCCATTCAGAAATGGAATGAGCGACTTTACCTTCCAGTCCGTGGCTAATTTTGTCCATCAGCGCAATGCCGTCATTATCCAGACCCACCACCTGCCATAAGCCGTGCGGGTTCATTTTGGATAAATCTGGAGAAAAAACTTTCATAGTCATAACCGACCCTCCCATTTGGTATGTCAATTATACCATATGGGTGACTACTGGCAATATTTTCACCTTTCTCATAACGTCAGTTCGTCACCCGGCTGACTCTGGCATGGGCATTGCCCTGAATGTTCCAGTACAGCCCAGCCGGAAGCTCTGCGGCCCAGGTTGCCCCCCGTTCCGACATTTGTTCGGGCGTTTCCAGCCATCCACGCGGAATAGTACCGGTGGTGTCACCGATAACCCGCGAGACGCAGGCGGCAACGCGGACGCCGCCGGGGACATCACAGCCGGATTCAACGATGTGCATCACTTCCATTAATGCGCCGTACGCTTCAACACGGTCGCCCTTTTGCAGTTCAATGGGGGAAACCTGTTCAGTCAAATTCTTCATGCTCACACTCCCTTCAGTGATTAAAATTGTCGCCGTCGTTTTTAAGGCATCCGGGAGAAGAATCCTGGTGGCCATTACGCCGGTATGTTGCTGAATCATTTTCTGTCAGCGCCGTCGCCGCAGGACATCCCCGCTGGCGTCACTTCCGGCTGCTGGCCAGGCTAAACCGCCCAGCTCATCCCCCTTCCCGCAGTTCATCACGGTAAAGGGCAACCAGGTCATCGAGTATCGGGCTGCTCTGGTATCCCGGCATTTCTGTAAACAGGCTGCGCGAGATCCCGAGCCATTCCATTATTTTGTCCGTTGCATACCAACGTCTGCCGAGCCGCTCAGCGGCAACCGGTACTTTGTGCAGACCGGCAAATGGCTCAACTACCAGATCACCAGGCCTGGTGAGGAACTCGATCAGGAATGCGGCGAGTCGAGTGGGTGACGTTGCACCGTGCAGCGGAAACCCCAGTTCGCGGGCGATGCGATGGCAGAGCCGCGTATCCGGGCAGGCATTGCCAAACATAAGCGTATTTTTGGAGATAGTCCCTTCTGTCTTATTGCCGAAGGCGCCATTTTTAAGCTGGTAAGCGCCATCCCCGTAAAATGTAGTGCGGTTTTCGCCGCCGGACGCCTGCAATTTCTGATGCTGCTCTGAATGAGGCTGGAGAACGCGCATGTTGTTCGAACGAACCTTTTGCGCGTCATTAGTAAACCACAGCACCGGCTCGTAAGACGAACAGAGCTGAACACGCTGTTTACACGCCCAGTGAGTCGGCGACGGGGGTTTCGCTCGGTTCACCCAGTTCAGTCTGTCCATCAGCTCAAGACCCAGCTTATCGCACAGCGCCAGTGTCAGTCTTTCCAGATACAGAGAGCGCGATGGCCTGCCTGGATTAAAGCTGTCCTGCGTCACATTGAGCGCCACGCTGCCCCCCGGCACGAGCTGCTTCACGATAGGCTCAAGAATCCGCAGCAGCCAGTCAATATACGCCTGCTCACCGCGTCCGCCGCCGTGCCCGTAATTTCGGGCATTACGCAGCAGGAACGGGGGCGACGTAAGGCAGAGATGGATTTGCTCATTGATGTTGCTGAAGAACGCGTACGCATTCCCGAAGACCGATGCCCCGAGCGAAGTTGAGAAGCCAACGACGCACAGTTTGTCCCAGGACTCATGCAGCTTCTTGTCATTTTTGAAGGCATAGCGCCAGACGCCCCGCTTTTCCGGGACACGCTCGATCACCCCGGCCTGCCGCAGCGTCTGCTGATACCAGCGAACCTGATGCTTGACGCCGCTGGTTCGCATTTTGTCCGAGCCGAACGCCTTCATTTTCTGTAGTTCTGCATCCGACATCCCCGTTTCGCGTTGTACCTCGCGATACAGCTCTTCGTTCGTTAACGGGGTGTCTGACGCGGCATAGATCCGCGCAATCAAATCGCTGTTAAGGTTGCTCATCAGCCATCCTTGAAAAACGGACCAGGGCGGCTTCACACTGCTCTTTACCCCACGAGTCCTGCCAGTCGCACAGGTGGAGATATTTGCGTTCGAGTGCTTCCATTTCATCGAGATTTGAACTCGATAATCCCGCCCAGACGTCGTGCCAGCACACATCGTAAGTAACGCCTGCCGGTGGGCAGTATTCCAGAGCATCCGCATGGATGATTTCAACACGGGGATCGTGGGCAAAGGCCTCGGCAACTAGGTTAATCACATCCTGCGACTTCTCAATGACAGTCACGTTGTTAACTTCCGGCTTCTGAAGAATGGCGTGCAGCACCATCCCCAGCCCCAGTCCGTTGATCAGGACGTGCCCTGTCGCTCGCTTTATGAACTCCTGACAGAGTTGGATTTCGTATGGCAAATTGGTCATCACCACATTTCTGCCATTTGAAAGGCGGCGATAGTTACCGGGCTGTAAAACCGCGTCGATATCCTCCGTAGCGGCACGGAGGAAAAGGCTAACCGCCTTATCTTTGGAGATTTCGAAGCTGTCCAGTGTCCAGGCACCGGATGTTCCATCTTTAACAGGTAAATTAGAAAAGCAACTCTTCATCAGTCATCCTTAAAATGGATTCAGTTCAACGTAAGTGGGCGCAGGAAGACGGTGAAGCAGGTCACTTCCCTTTCTGCATCAGGGACTCCAGTGACGATTCCAGCGCCGCGAAACGAATCAGGGCAGCTTCACACTGCTCTTTACCCCACGAGTCCTGCCAGTCGCACAGGTGGAGATATTTGCGTTCGAGCGCTTCCATTTCATCAAGATTTGATCTCGAAAAATCTGGCCAGATATCATGCCAGCACACATTGAAGGTAACGCCTGCCGGTGGGCAGTATTTCAGAGCATCCGCAAGGATAATTTCAACGCGGGGATCGTGAGCAAATGCTTTGGAAACCAGGTTCATCACATCCTGAGACTTCTCAATGACGGTCACGTGGGTCACGTCAGGCTTCTGAAGAATGGCGTGCAGCACCATTCCCAGCCCCAGTCCGTTAATCAGGATGCGTCCAGTTGCTCGCTCAATGAAAGCTTCACAGGTACGGATCTCCATCGGCGTATTGGACATCACCACTTCGTTATCACAGGACAAACGCCGGTAGACGCCTGCCGGGATATATTCATCCTGATCCTTTGTATATTCGGCGCGAAGCTTCAGGGTCTGCGCTTTTTCTGGCGTAATCACAAAGGAGTCCAGCGTCCAGTTACCGGATTTCCCGTTTTTCACCGGCAGCTCAGCAAATTTACTTTTCATACTGATAACCTTAATTTCGAATCATTCTGTTGCCGGGAAATTACCACATAACCCTCGGGCTGGGCAGGCAAGATCGCGTTACAACGGACGGCGGCTGACGCAACCGTCCACGGGTTCACAGGTAACGAAGTAGGATCTCCGCATCCTCCGGTGGCAGCTGTTGGCAGCTCTTCACTTGATAGAAGAATTCCCCGCCAAGATCATACACTCCGCCGTCTTCAAAACTCAGTGCTTCGACCTCGTCGCGACACTCATTCAGTAATGCCGTCTGGCTGGCGTTTGCCTCAGTATCGCTGGCGACAAGCTTCACGCTGGAATGCTCATACTCGCCATTCCGGCATACAATTTTGACAATGAAGTTTTTTTCAGGCATCTGCGCCTCCCGGCTGGTTAGGGGTTTATTCAGCGTTGCCCCGGCGTCCGGGGCAAGACTCAATCAACCCTTGATGAAACTCTGGCCGAAAGAAGGATTGGCTTTAAACTGGTGCTCCTTTATGATTTTTTTCATCATCTGAGAGCATTTCTTGATCGATTTGGTGCTGGCATCCGTGACTTCAGCCATCTTGCGGATAAAGCGATTCACCTGATACTGCGCCTCAGCATCTTGGCTGAGGGCTTCACTGTGGATGCGGTCTTCATGCTGCGCAATCAACAGCACATAGCAGCGGAGACCTGTGGCGGTGCTCACGCGCTGGCTGATCGTGATTTCCGCCGAGCGGGTAGACTGGACGACAGAGAGAGAGACTCTCGATAATTCGCCGTCCCGGAAAATAGCCGGAGTAAGACCATTAATATCCTCGCGGGAATAATTCAGAGAGTCCAGAATGGAAAATAAATCACAGGTGGTAAAATCAAATTCCTGAATGCTCATATCGCCTCCGACGCTTCATTATTTGTTGGCATTGCCTGTAGATATATAATACCAGGTTGGGTTCAAAACCTAATAACCCGGAAGAGAATATTTTGAAGAAAATCTCAGGCATCCATGCCGTGAATTAAGCTGGCACTATTCTGAAATAATATCACCAAGGCTGGTGGTAAATTCTCTTTTGACGGATTCAGTAAACGGCACTCGCTCAATATATTTATAATTCGTGGCATAGGTGTTGGTGTCTAAAGTCCGGGAGATCTCATCATCAATCGGGTCTTCAAACATATCAATGCGCACATCGATATGCTGCGTGCCTTCTGCGGTAGGATGTGACAGGCTGCACGACACTTCGATATAGCGATCTTTCTGCTCCGCGACAAACGTCCAGAAACCTGCATTAAAGTCGGTTGATGCACCGTGACGTTTAAATACAACATCAGATACGGAATAACCGACAGCATTAAGAAGGGAAATGAAATTAAGCTGACTGGAAATGATATCTAATTTATTCATGATGTCTCCTGTTGGTATGTGGCAATTATACCAGGACGCGCTCGACGGCTAATAACCTGCGGCAAAATTTTTCCGAATAGTTGATGATGTGATTGATAGCTTTAAAAATTAGGAGGATTGTTTATAAGAAGGAATATAACCAGAGGATTTGAAATTTAATACACCATGCCGACTGACCACGTCTAATTTTTCAAAAGTTACTTTTCCCGGCTGCCCTGATCCCACGTCGCTAAGACCCGGTATACTCAGGCATTCTGCCCGGAAGGCAATTGGCTTCGGTGATCGGGTATTAAAATAGGGCCAGTCTGTTTTTCTGCGAGTTTCGCGCTCTGTTGATGGCGTGAAATCACCTTTTCCGGATGCCCTCCCTGGCTGTCCGGTGCGCTGGCGCTACGCCCAGCGGTATGGGGTAAAATAGGTCTCGTTAACTTCAAGAAATTCGGTCAGGGAATTCATCGCTCTCGTGTCGTATGCAGTCACAATAAAACGGTAACCGTCCACCGTTTCGATGTAACTGATCCCCCGTGGCGTGCTGCTGGCATTCACCACTTCCGCCGTCATCATAAACTGGCCTTGCGGGAATTCCTGTGACAGGTAGATAAATCCGGTGGTTGCTGATGACGGGGTGGCATTCATCAGCACACCGTTAAATTGCTGGCCGTGTCGCGCCGGGATCAATGTGCTGTCCGCCGTCGCCTGATTCAGCAGCTGCCGGATCAGGGTTTCCTCTTTATATGAGCTGTAAGCGCGGACATCGTCTTCAGCCCCGGAGCGTGAGCAAACACCTACATGTGCAAGCCGCCGGTATTCGTTACGCATGTAGGCATGACAGGATGCACCCGCTCGCCCCTGAAGGGTGACACCAAAATCTTCACACAGCATCAGAACCTGGCGCAGATTGTTGTCATATACCGTCGCAGTAAGGGCCAGGTTATAACTGACGAATGTCAGCTCAAAAACCCGTGTATGCATGTCACTAACGTGTGCCTCCATCCGGATCAGCGGCTTTTCAGTCAGCGGATATGGAGTGCCGTTCACGCAGTACGGGGTAACGCCGCTAAAACACTCGCCGATCACGCTTGCAATGACTACGTCGGCGTCAATGACAGCCGGTGCCGGGACATAGATCTGAAACTGTCCTTCCGTGCCAGATTGGGTAAGGACGGGGAACAAACGCGGGGAATTAAGCTGCTCAAGGTCAGCATTGATCAGTTCTGTCCAGCTGGGTTTCCCGGTGGGTGCATCGAGGCGCAGGCCCAGGTTATCGCAGAAGTCGACGATCTGCCGGGAGTGTTCCACCATCACTGCCCCGGAGAGAGTCAGACCGTGCGTCGTCATCTTCAGCTCACTCGTCCGTGTCTGGGTATTCTGGGACCAGGGCTGTAAAGAAAGTGTCGTCCGGCTTAGTGAAGGTATAATTGTTTCATTCAGTGGGTCGATCAGTTGGCAATGCGCATTCAGCCGGGGGACAAGGGCATCAAATATGAAGCTTGCCTGTTGTTTAGTGCTGGTCTGAATATAAAACATCGCATCCGTGCCTGCATCCCTGGATAAAATACCGAAAAGTTTCATTTTTTACCTTAATGGATTAGCGATTTATAATCATGCGCCGACAGGTGAACGTTATGTACGCCATCATTCCACACAAAGAATAACCGATATTTTGAATTAACTCGAATGGAAGAGTACCGGTTTGCGGTCATCCTTAAGCGTTCGTAACGCAAACTACTTGATAACAATTCGCGTTCGTTTTTTACATTATTTAACGTTTTCAGTCTGCATGAAATCGCATTTAACAGATCAGCAGGAATACCTGCTGTGGACTTTCCATTACGGAAAAAGCTTTCCAGCCGTCTGTCTTTAAATGAATGGATCATATCTTCCTCCGTAATGGAATGAGTAAAATTAAATAAGAATTATAAAAGCCTGAAGCTGATTTATTAAATCCCGAGAATTCTGGCTGCGACCGTTAGTTGTTTATCACTTAATGGATATTTCCGTGATAACGTCGATTTCAGACTGTTCAGAAAGCTGTTCTCCCCGTCTTGCTGTGTGATGGCGTCAACCAGTTCCTGATTGCTCTTACACCACAGATTGAACGCGGAAGTCTTTGATTGTACAGCACGCTGACGCACTACTGCCTGAGCTGCTGAAATCTTGCGTGCCGCTTCCGGGTATGTGCGATATAACGCGGAAAGGGTGTAACATGTACGGGTTGTGACCAGGCTATAGCCCGTACCATTACATGCCATGCAGCGGCTCCTATAAAAGTGTTTACGCTCACCACGGCCTTTGCATTTATTGCAAGTGACCCGATAAATATATTCCCCGGTGCCTTTTACTGAATCAATACACTGAATCTTAGCGTTGTCGATTTCAATTCCGCTCTGGTCAAAGTATTTATCCATTTTTGATTCCTCAGGTTTGGTCTGAAGTAATCATGACAGATTGGTCTCGCTGGCTAATAACCTGAATGAAAGATTTTTAAAAATAATTTTGCAGCACTGCTAAAGGCAGTTTATATATGCAGGATTCAATTTTACTGAGAAATATTTTCGGAATTGTCTGTTTACAAATACCAAAAAAAAACCAATGAGGTCTTAATTACATCCTTAATGGGCATGGTTATTTTACATCCTTATGAGTAGCAATGCTTATGTGTTAATTTAAAAACACCATATGCGTCTAAGGAACTTCCTATCCGCCTTCATGAAGCTTTTTTCCGGTTACCAGTAAGGGCCATATGACTGGCAAATATTCCGCTCGCGGTATACCGAAGTTCCGAGAGGATGGCGAAACGGCAGAATGCTACAGTAAAGGAGAAATGTTAGCTATAAAACGGTGGCACAGGGTCGGGATACTCGCGGGCTGAAATGGCAGATTCAGTTTGTCTTCCGGCTGTAGCGTCCCTTCCCCACTCACAAGACCCATCTTAACCGAAGGTGTCGCAGCCTTTCTCCCAGACGCTCGACGATTCCTGGGTTTAAGGTCACGAAACAATGGTCATGCACACCGGCTTTCAACTGGCACAAATGTGATTACGAAACACTCGTTAATGCCCTCCCGGTAAGCCTTTAGAAAAGTTACTTTTCTGAGATTAAAATGGACTATTTTAATTATAGTTTGGATATGAATTTTTAAAAAAATAAATGCCTTCAACTTATTTGGAAAATAAGCCGGAATGTTAGAGTGTTCTCATTCAAAAAAGAGGAGAACCAACCATGCCAAAATGTCTATTACCTGCCGAGCTTGCGGAAATTGTCTGTGGATTACTGGTGCAACCCACATTAATGAATGAATTAAAAACACCGGAGTCGCATAAAGCATTTATGCAGGATATCGCTGAGCTGGTGGCGAAACATTGCGGAGGAGAGATTGACGGTGTGATCATGCCGGTGGATCGCGATGAATCAAGCCAGGCCGATTATCTGACCTCTCCGGATGTAACCCCTTATCTCGTCGTATCTCCCGGCGCGGACATGCACTCCCTCACCGATAATGTCTGGCGTCACCATGCCCGAGATGGCTGGCTTGACCATATCAAAGGCAGCGACGAAGAAAGCCCTGATGAATTGCCGACGCATAAAGAGTGCTCAGTTCGCCGCTACGCCCTCCAGCGGATGCTCCTTCAGACACAAACCAACCATGCTAATCTTCCCTCGCAGGTGGTACGAATGCGTGATTACTGCAACCTCGACGACGAACAGCCCGGGTCTTCAGCAGAGTTTATCGTTACTATGGCGCTCGGCGGTCATGCCCAGCTGGCAGTACAGGATGTGGAATCACGCCTGGTAATGGCCCTGACGTTGTTAATTGAAAATGGTGTTCCCTCGGTCCATGTAAACGCGGGTGACACTGATCCTTCAGTTCTGCACGTCCAGGCTGCTCACGGCGGCATGGTCCTTTCAACTGACTCCCTGAATCATGAATTCGGTATTTCGCCGCCTGACAGGTATACCAACGGTCGCCCTGGCTTATTAGTTAAAGCAGCCTCCTGATTCATTAATTACAAATTTGTCCTTTTTTAATTCCATTGTTCGCTCTTTGTTTAAAGGGCGAATATATTTTTAAAAAACTTCACGCCGGGTTATTAGCCAGCAAACCGAAACTGTTAGAATTAACACATCAGATGAAAGGATGACTATCATGGCTAAATTAATTTCAACTCGTGAACTGGCAACAATTATTACTGCATTACTGGTAAAACCGGAATTATTGGGCGAGCTGGATTCTCCAGAAAAACATCGCGCACTGATGGAGGATCTGGGGCGTGTTGTGGCAGAGCATTGCGGCGGCAATGTCACGGAAATCGCATTGCCGGAAACCGATGGTACGGCAGTTGATGAAGCTTTGCTGGATGGCCAGCCTGTCCGCTATCTGGAAACAAAAGAAAGCTCCCCATATCTCATCGTACACCCTGACGACTCACTACCGTCTCTGACGCATAACGTTTGGATGCACGCTGATCCTGATGGCTGGGAAGAACATTTCGATGGCGAGGACAATCCCCTGATGGAGGAGTTGAGCCAGCAGTTCCGCCAGCAGGTGTATGCGCTTCTGACGCCGGAATCGCAGGCAACGCCTTCAGAGATTATCCGGACGTTACAGGACTGGCAACTGGGTGAAACCCAGCTGCCAGAAGAAGACTGTCAGTCCTATCAGGTGAAGGTGTTGTTAGAAGAGAAAAACATTCAGTGTGAAGTGGTGAATGAATCCGGCACGACTTGTTTCGGCCTCATTTTTGAGATCGATCGGGGTGTACCGACGCTGCACATCGACACGGGCAGTGATTCACTGCTGCATATTCACGCGGCACATGACGGCCTTGTTCTGACACCAGATGCGCCGAACCACGGATTTGAAGATGCTCCAGTAGACCGCTTTTCTTATAACAGCCCGTCCCTGTTGGTGCCAGGGGTGTAACCTGGCAAACAACACAGCGGTATTTTGGCCCCGAGTGAAATAATTCAGGACAGGAGTCAGGCAGATGGGCGATGTTGCCACACTACCACCGAAAATTAACGATGGCGTACTTCGACGCTGGAATGCTCAGCGCGGGCAACGAAATGGCCGAGGCGGAAGGTATAAGCGCCTTCCGTCACAAAGCAACCTAAGTAACTGGGTTGTAAGACGTCTGATTGAAGAAATCATAATGGAGGACCGACGAAGAGCAGCATCAGGTTGAGCAGTATGTTGATCAAGTTACCACTACTGGCGCAGGAGAAGTGGAAGGTATGACCCGCGTCCCGGTAGTTCCCACGATGGAACAGCTAATTGCAGGCCGGAAGCAGATAACTTCGGCCACTGGAAAAATGTCTCGATTAATGAGCCAGCGTCTTGCAGATGTTTACCGTGCAATGGTCGCAACTGCAAAGGGGGAGTGAGATGCGTGAATTACTTGGAAAGACAGGGGCAGAACATCAAGCCTCCGTAATGTATCAAACGTTTGGACACCTCGATGCGAAGCCAGGCGAAAAGCATAAAGGTCACTTCGTTTTTATCAACGGTCAGCACGGCGATCTGTGTGTTGTGCATAGTGAATTTTCATCCTTTGACGAAGGTCCTGGCTATTTCAGTGACCGTGCCGATTTCATCTGGGAATTGGTTAAAGACGGAGGACCCTGCTCTAAGGTCGGCATCTACCGGTTTGACGGCGAATACTCGCTTCCTAAACGCCGGAACGGGAAAAGGTTTTCGGGAAGCGTGACGTGCCTTCAATCATTCTAATTTCGTAGTGCATGAGCACCGACAGGTTATCAGTAAAACGGGGAGCGCCACAGTTCGCGTGCAACCTTCCCTATCCATCAACTCGAATGAGTACATAATAATGACGAACGCTGACGCATCTAACGTTAAGACCAGTCCAGAATTACCAACTCTCGAACGTGTCTATGCTCTGCTCAAGGACAACTATAAACCCGCAAGATTTGCTGATCGGGATGGGGAAATCTGGGGGCATGAGTATTCATGGAATCTGGCAAAATCAAGCCTGCAAGACCTGGAGAAGTACGGGAAATCGTATGTATCGAAGCATTCCGACCGGATGGGCGATGGATTCAGTTTTGGTCCTGACCTGGTCATTATTCGCTGACATGCGCACGGAAGTGAGTAAGATGGCTGGCTGCACCGGAGGACAAGAGTGATGAAGGGTAAAAATATCGTGGCTCGTGTCGTGCGGGAAGCGACCTATAAGTGGGAAACCCGCCACAAGTTAACGCCAGAACAATGCTCTGAAATTAATCAACTGATGCGTCGGCTTTCAGAACACCTTGCCTGCCCCGTTTGCAAAGCAATGTCCTTAAAGCAACTCAGGCACGCAGAATACATTTTGAAATGCGGAACGTGCGGTGAAGAGTTTCTTATCAATAAACGTAAAGAATCGGCTCACGCGAGTTAAGCGCGGTGAATGAGCACAACAGTAAGGTGACAACCATGAAAGAACTGATTTCGGTAGCTCAGGCGGCTCTGGACTATATCGATGCCTTACCCAGCGACATGGTGGCATCACTCCATACGATGCCTGGCTTTGATCGCGATTGGGCAACAGAAGTCATTGCCGATGCTATCGTCGAAAGTAACGAGTCCCGGGAACAGATACAGCAGCAGTCGCAGGCAATTCAGTTGCCCGAGACCTGTTTCTTTGATGGCCCGGGCAACACAACAGAAACGTATTTCCTGGCAGACGATGTCAGAGAGTTACTCCGGTCAGCGGGCGTCCAATTTAGCGAGTGATACGGGTAAAGTTCCCAGGCAGTCCGGTCTCACATCGGTATTACGCCAGACGCTGTCAACATTAATTCGATTCAGGGCATGACAATGGAAAACACAGTAATACCGACGGTAACAGAAAACGAGATGGAAGAGGTGATCACCCGTCACACGGCATACGGGCAGGTATCGGTAAGCCGCACGACAACGACGGGGCAGCGCTTGTATGCCTCCGACCTCATTCATAAAGAGGTGATTACGCTGACCTTCAGTGAATCAGAGCAGGTTGAGCGCGATGGAGTGATCCGTCATCGGCTGGCGGAAGGCAGACGCCGTTCCCCACTTCTGAAAGTCAGTCTGTCTCCGGCTCAGTGGGCCTCAATGATCACATCGTTCGGAATGAGTGACGGCGTGCCGTGTACCATTAACAGTTTGATTCGCGGCGACTATGAGCGCCAGCCGGAGATTGGCTATATTGAGTCGACACGCGAACGTTATGAGCGTCAGATCCGGGAAGCCTCTGAGCGCGAGATGGCGAAAGTGAATGAAAAGCTGAAAGCACTGGCTTTGCTGGTGGCAAAAGGCAAGGCAGGAAAGCGCGAGCTTGAAGAAGTATATCAGTCTCTGTCCGGCGCAATCGCCAACCTGCCGGTTAATCTGGCCTTCAGCACCCAGTTGATGCAGGAATCCATGGACAAAATCGTCTCACACGGCAAGGCCGAACTCGAAGCCTCCGCCATGGGCGTGGCCGCTCGTCTCGGTATGAAAGAAATTAGCCGCTTGGCCTCGTTGGAAGACAAGAAGTAACCGGTACGATCACCCATAAGCATACCTGCTGCACACATAAGCGGCACAAAGCTCAGTGGCCAATTCATAGCGTGTTGACATAAACCGTACACACAAATGTGCTTCGTCGTGGCGGGTGCCTGATATGCGGTTCCCGACGCGGCCCCCTTCTCTCTTTAGCGGTCCACAGGACTCCAGGTAATGCCGGTGGGCTGTATCCAGGACGTTTTCCAGTAGCCGACAGTGGTCGGCGTCATACCCCTTAAGAAGGTGTTCCAGTTCTGCCATGGCGAGTGCGGGTGGTAACCAGGTGACGCCAAGACGCAAAAATTGGAGCTGCATTTGAATTTGATGGCGATCGGGCGTGAGACCCTGCACCCGGGGAGCGCGATAGCAAATTCTCTCCAGTGGAGCGAAATGCGTGATAAACGTTTTCTCAGCAATCTCTGACATTCGACTAAATCAGCCTGTTCCGTTTCTTTCTGGCTACGTTAAGACACCATGAAAAGGCCCCGTATGACGGGGCCGGTTCTGTGGTGTTTATTGGATTTGCGGCAGCTCGATCATGAAGCGGGATTCGCCAACTTTGCCGCTGGTGGCCGGGAAGATCGGGATCAGGATGCCATCCCCTTGACCGAAGTCTATTGTGATGTCTTTCGAATCTCCGGGAATGACAGTCGCCCCATTCATACTGACCGCAAAGGCCGCATCTTTACGGACCGTCAGCGTGCCGGTCTGCACTCCTGTGATCAGCGAACCATCTTTCTTCCGGATGCTGTTGGTCCGCAGATACGCCAGTGGCTGGTTATCTGATGTCTTCAGCCCCATGCCCACAGCCAGCGTCTTGATGGTATTAAATTCAATCAGGTTGTTCGGTACGTAGCGGAACCGGCTGCTCTTTGTGGTGCTGTTTCCGGCTTCATCCATTGCTATGGCAGTCAGCACGTAGGAATCTGCATCATCTGTTGCGGGGAAGATACGCGGGTATCAATGCTGAAGGAGTAGCTGGTTGTGGCCACGACATTCGACTTATTGTCGAGGGTTTCGGATTTAAGGGCAAAAGTCCCCTCGCCCAGTACCGGCAGTGCCATGGATTTGCCGTAGTACTCACTACCATCAGCGGCAGTGATCCTGTCGGCCACTGTCACCAGGCCGGTGACACTCTGGAACATCTGCACATTATCTGATGATCGTGTCACGGTAACGCGCTCGTAGCGGTCGAGACCAGATATCAAGTTCAGCGTAATTGCGCTACCTGGGTTGAGATACGCTCTGGAGGGTTCAGCATTCACTTTCGTACCACGTGTGTCGGTGTACGAATAGTTGTACAGCTGAGCCTGGCCGCAAAGTGGGAACAGCAGTGCCGCATAGACGGCGGCGATCAACGGACCTCTGTAAAATTTCATTTATGTTCTCCTGGTTGGCCAGGAAATTTTACCCGAAACGTTTTCATCACCCGGGTGATAAGAGGTGTAATTATTCAGTAAAACAACGCCCGTTTGTGCGCCTTTTGCCAGGCCAGCGAAAGTGACAATATCCGCTGATTAACGGCCCAGAAATACTCTGCTTAACGAAAAAGTGCCGGAGGTGAATCGTTTAAAATAACGACAAAACAATAGGGGAATACTGAATGAAATATCAGACTATAACTTTGGCTATGGTTTTGCTCGGCGTCTCAGTTCCGGTAACAGCTCAGATTTATGAATCCAGCTTTACAGATACCAATGGCATTGAAGTACACGCGCCTTCAACCCGGATGCTACTCAATCCGGCTTCTACCGTAACGCTGACGCTTATTTCTGGATTGGATCGCTTTGTAAACGTTAAAGTGACCCGGGAAACCGGGGCGCAGTTGTACAATACCACCACTACCCGTACCGGTGTGGCTGATCGGCTAAAAGCAGCCGACGGCAGTGAATTTTACGGGAAGAAAGTAACTTTACCCGCTCTCGGGGAAGGAAAACTGATCGTCCAGGTCAACATTTTGGATCTGAATCAGTCAGTGGTAGCTACGTATAACTACAACTGGACAATAGACACCACACCTCCGGCTGCAAATGCCCTTACAGCAACCACATCACTGGGCACTGGAACTGGAGCGGTATTTAAATTAGGTCTTGAAGCTGTGGCGCAATACAGCTTTTTATCAACGGGCATCGCTGATGCGGTTGGAATAGATAAAGGCATATTTGAAATCTATCGCGCTAATGGAACCCTTTTCAGCTCAACGCCAATGAAATACAACGTCGGTGACAAGACGATGTACCTGCCCTACACCTTCGCAAGTGTGAAGCAACCGGGCATCCCTGATAGCAACCTTGACGAAGAATTTCAGGCAAAAGCCAAAATTTACGACACCGCCGGGAATATCCGCACGTTACCGACCCAAAAATTTCGGTTTGATAATACAATTGGTGAGATATCCCTTTTCGCTGTTCATGATCCAAATGATGCAACCAGCGTCGTTCCCGGCGTGAAAAACTACCCGGCCTATAAAGCCGGTATGGTGGTTAACGAAAACCCTATCAGGCTGGTGTATAAAATCCCGAGATCTAACTACCGGGCATATGCAGAGGGTGGACTGGAATTTATTAACCTTTATTCGGCTGCAAAAGAAATCGCTTCTGATGCCACCTACAGCTATGTCGAAATGACGCTGCCATTTGGTGCCTTCAATGGGGATATGGCTCGTATGGCCAACTTTGGACAGTGGGCAGGATACTTCCCGACCTACACGATGACGCTCAACCCGAACGCAAACAAGACGCCTGCTTTTACTGGCACCTGGGAGGATTTTCAGGATAGCAATGGCACCTGGTATAAGTCGAAGGACTTCGAGACAGTTCTGTCTTCCAGATTGCCGATTAAAATCGTCCGGGCAAGATTTAATGTAGAAGCCAGACCGTTTGAGCAGGAAGTTGGGGGACGCCTAACCTGCCGCATTCCGGTTGGCCAGACAAGTTGCGAAGCTCCTGAGAATTTTGATATGGCGGTAGGGACTCAGGGTTATAACCGTACACTTTATTATGTACGCAGTGTCGCGAACCCTATTCTTCGTTCCGAGCAGTGGGTTATGACACGCTGGAACAATCAAATCGTCCCAGAAATTGGTGAGATCACCTACAGCCCGACATCTAAGATACTGACTGTTGAAGCTCATCTCAACAGAGATAATGATTGGTTCGACGGATTCAGACTCCTCGGATTCTATCTTACCGATAAGAACTCCAAACAGCGCATGACGCCTGTGGGAGTCGAAAAGTCCAGAAACGCGGGTAACTACACGATTGAGTATGACCTTTCCCGGCAGTCTGAAGGGCAATACAACGTTGAAGTGAATATTCAGGATCGTTTCGGTAACCAGACAAACAAAACCTATGGCGTGATAGCTCTCGATGCCACACCCCCAACGGTTGCTATTACCTTCGAAGGGAAGCCGGTAAAGGATGACACCGTCGTCTATGGTCTGGAAAATCTGCGCATTGCACTGAGCGATAACCTGACCACACCTCGCATTACTCGTCTCCAGCTAACTGGCGGACCGACATCAGACAATGTTGAACTCAGTTGGTCACCTGCTGGTAAAGACATATACTCGCCGGAATATCCGCGCATATTCCCGAATTTCGAGCCCTCTGAAAACTATGCTCTCAGTGTGACAGTGTCGGACAGCCAGTCCAACACAAAAACTTACACACAGAAGTTCAGTTATCTCCCGAATAACTTGGTACAGCTGCATAACCTTCGAACCCTTGCAGTAAAGTCGGCGCTCAAAACCTCTGATAACGTGCCACTTGCCTATCTGTCTACAAACATGCTCCGCAAGACTAACGGTGAAATAGCCAAAGGCTTACAGAACGCGACCCTCTCAGTACGTAAGGATGCCAACTTCGGGATAGTGTTTAATGGAGCGGAGGCAGCTCCTGGGGAGTCTGTAAATGTTAATATCGACATGGGTATGGGTGATAATCTTCTCATGCCGGTTTATCCATCAGAGAACGGCAAGACCGGAGCCGCTGAGTTTATGATCCAAATTGATGAGCTGAAGTAACCATAAAAAGCCGTCAGTCACTCTGGCGGCTTTTTTTCGTGACGCCATTTCCTGCATTTTCTCCGCTCTCTCTCCTCATAACTCTGTAGCCGCTTGCGTCAAAAAAGTAACTTTTTCTACAAGGGAAGAAGTGTGCTAGTGCGGTTCTTAGAACGGATCGGAATTTACTCACATTTCGATCGTAATGCTTCATGACGTCTCTGTGCATAGTTATCAACAGGATAGAATAATAATAAAGATCAATATAGGATCAATAGCAGATCAAAAAGGAATAACGATCCTCGCAGGCCAGTAATATCGGGGCTCTCAGCGGATCGCCATCCACTGTACAGGGGGCGAAATACACTATGTCGGGTAATCCATCCACTATACAGGGTGCATAATCCACTATACCGGGTGGATTCGATACACTATACCGGGTAGGATGTAGATCTTATGCACAAAACGGATCTTTCTATATGTCTAGTAATAACAACAAGTTATCTCTTGTCATTGAAGAGTCCCTAAAAGATTCCGGGGAAGTTATCCAACTGCTTCCCACGCTAAGACAGACCATTCAGCCGAAAGTTTTACTCCGTCTGGGTGTGTTTGTGCCAACACTGAAATCCACGGATAAGGGTGGCCGGAAGAGTCACCGCATCGATGCCACCGAACCCCTTTCGAGACTATCCATTGTCGAGGGTGAAGGCTACAGCCAGATCCAAATTTATGGCCCGCGCCTCGACATGGACTCTGACTTCAAATCATGGTGTGGGATCGTTTATGCATTGTCTAACCGTCCGCTCGACTCGGAAGGTCAGCTGGAGCTGAATTTCCCGGAGTTTGCTAAGTTCTGCGGTTTTGACACTAAGCGCATTGATAGGCAATTGAAAGAGCGTTTTGATGCTTCATTGACGCGTATTGCCCGAACCAGTATCTCGTTCATTAAGAAAATACCCGGTACAGACGATCAGATAACGATAAACATGCACCTCGTGGAATCCACGTACTACGACAGTTCCACCGGGAAAATCGTCATCAAGCCAAATTCGAAGCTCAATACGCTGTATCGCGTCGACGGTAAAACCCGACTCTACCTGAAGACGTTGCAGAAACTGGCCCGTAAGGAGTCCGCACAGGCCCTGTATCTGTATCTGGCTGAGTTACCGAGCACCTTTTACCGTATCGGATTTGACCGGCTGCGTGAACGCCTGCAACTGTCCTCACATCTTGGCAACCAGAATGCCACAGTTAAAAAGGCGCTGGGCCAGCTTAAAGAGATCGGTTTTCTGGAATACTCCATAGACAAAGAAAACGGCGATTATGTACTGAATATTCTGAAAAGAAACATGAAGCCATGATAGATGCCGGATAATGCAGCTGCCTGCCGCGTGGGTGGCTGCATTACCCGGAATAGTGGATATTCTTCTCCTTTCCGCTCTGTTTTTACCCGGTACAGTGGATCTCCACTACACCGGGTAATGTCAGCCCTAAAACTCCGATGCAGCCCTTTCTCTTCAGCCTTACCCTGACGATTCTGTGTGTTTTTCAACCAAAATGTGAACTATACCCGGTACAGTGGAGCCACGAAAATGTGATCCATACCCGGTATAGTGGATAAGGCCCCTTGCGAACCAGGCACCGGAAATGTGGCGGCACTGGTTGGCAAGTTTTACCCGGTATAGTGGAGCCCGTTACTGCCTCCGCCCCGGATGGCGTGATGTCACGGGAAGGAAGATATACCCGATAAAGTGGTTCGTGAAGGGTGAACGGCCCTGATAGCACGATGAGGCTGAAGTGGAAACTGTACCCGGTATAGTGGAGCCACTAAGATTGCGTACCCGGTGGCTGAGAGGGGAATCTTTTCCCGCCACAGTGGAGTAGCTGATATCGTCGAAAATGTCTTAACCACAATACGGCCATTCTGTTGCTGCACTAAAGAAATGCATCATCGAGTCTCAGGTGTTTTAAGTTGGTAAACCCCCTTCCACCAGGTGTCGAAAGAGACGCTATCATCGCAGCGCATAAACATGCCGTTATGCCTTGCGACAACGCTGAGAGAACCTTTATTTTTACCGCAGGTCTTCTCAAAAGACTCTGTAGCTTTAATAAAAGTTTCACCATCCGTGATGGTCGGGGAATCCAGTTCCTTCGCCAGCCATGACGGATAGCTGTCAGCATTAACCCATACAAGGCGTTCCACAACTGAAAAGAGTACGCCGACAAGGCCAACCGCCCAGAGCGTAATAACCAGTAAACGTAAAATTCGCAGGACTATGAATTTTGAATGCTGTAAAGGCGAGACAAGAAATGGCAACGATATCATGACTGTGAGCATGACTGATGACGCCAGCAACGTGTATAACAATGCCCATGATTTCACATAGGCCGAAAACGCGATCATCAAGCCAATAAGAACAAAGAGCGGTGCAGCGCTTTTCAGACTACCCATGTTTATTTTCATTATTTTGATGCTCCATTTTGTACGAGTTTAGAGATACTACGTTTAAAATCATCTACGGCCTCAAAAAAGGTTCGTGGATGACGTTATTGGTTTTTTATATTGTACCATTGGTGAGCGTTTACCTTTTTACCCTTTAATTAAGGCACCAGGATTCGCCCCTGAAAAAGCGAATTCCATGAGGTTAATGTATGTCACACAATATTTTTATAGCTGAGTTTGATGATGGACTTCGGATGTACGGTATCAATGACGGTACAGCCTGCCATATGCATGCTTTTTTGTTTCAGACCCAGGCGCAAGTAGAACACTGGCTGGGAAGCGGTGATCGTGATACCCGCAAGTTACCTGTAATGCCAGAAAACGCCTCATTGACGGAGGAAAACGTCACTATCGGCCCTGACGAAACATGGGCTTTTCGCTCCCGAGCTTCACGCACCGCACAATGGATCACCGGCCCCCTTGAACATGACAGTGAGTCATGGGAAGACCAGTCTGTATATGGCCACAGCACGTGAACTTCACGCCTCCAGTCCTGCTGACCGACATAGGCAGGACAGGGGTTTACAGTACCCGGTACAGTGTATCGCCTTGCTGAACCCGTGTTTGCTGCTGCTGGCCCAGCGGACGGATGCTGGGAAAGTCAAAGATGATCAGTTTTAGATCCGCGTTCGCGGGGATAATTATTCCTACTGGAATGTTAGCTACAGCGTTAGAATCCATTTTGTTGCCTCACCTTACAAGGGCGATTAACCGTCTTAATGGCAGCATTCGCCCGATCAGGCCGCAGGGGTAACAACTTGTGGTCTTTTTCGTACACAAGGAGTGTTTATGCCTTACATCCCCGAAACACTGGAAGGAACGTTTTTCCGCAAGACTATTGAAACATCACCGGAAGGTGAAAGCCTGTACTGGTTTCGCCGTGCAGATGGCATAGAATTCGCCGTCATTGAGTCGGCTCGCTACCCAGGCAATGATGCCGTGGTAATTTGCGGGGACGGGCGCCCAACAGGCAACACGATTTCAGAATCGCTTTTTGTCATTACTGATGACATGCGGGCGCTTCCCCGTGGCGTGTATGAACAGGAGGCGCATGATGCCTAACCAGATCCCGAACAACCCTACACTTCCGAAGAATTTCGACATTACGCCTAACGAGAAGCGCAGCAAGGCCCAGCTCGATGCCTGGTGGGATCATCCTTACTGCGTCACCCATAACGAGAAATTTCACGTGTACTGTCTGAACGGCGGGGCGTGGGATAGGCCGACATGGCTGGCTCAGGCTGACACGTATGATGAGGCCTGTGAACTGGCAGAACGGAAACAAGCTGAGTGGGTGGCACGCCGGGAACAGCCTATTTACTATATGACCTTTGAGCCGCCTTTTCAGATGGTGCGACAGCCGCAACGCCCTGATCATGATGCTGTAGTAGTTGTGTCGTTCGAAACGAAGGAAGAACTGGACGCCTGGAGCGCAGCGCAGCAATAAAAAATGTCCGCAGTCAAGCGATTGTTGAAATCAGCCTGATGGCCGGAAGTCTATATGGGGTGCGGGTTTGGCTCTACTTCGGGCCGCCTTGCGGGGCTGTGGCGTTGTGGGCTGGGAGCCACATAGGAGCTTCGCGGTAGAAAGCCCGAGCGTGCTGCATCGGGGGCGGTTGCCTGCAGGCGGTAGCCGCGTTTGGTCTTCATAGCCCAATCGGTCGCCGTCCTCCAGAATGAAGAACGCGCAGCCTTGGGCTGCGCGTTTGAGGGATGGCCGCCAGCGGAAACCGGCATCATCAGCTTGGCTTCGGCGGCGCGGCCTTGCCCGCGCCTCCCTTCCTGAATCCCCGATCTCCGACCATGAAGGCTTCTAGCATGTGCGGAATTAGCACCGTGGCATCGACCGCCTCGCCGTAGGTCTGCGCGTGCAGCGTAGCGTAGCGGTCGAGGTCGGCTTTCAGGCTGGCCGGGCAAGCAAAAGTCAGCTTCGTGGATTCCGTTTTCGGCAGCGGCCCGAGCCGTAGCTTGCGCGTCGTCATCGCGAAGTCCCCCTGTTGAAGAAAAGTGGCTGGTACGGCCGCAGCACCAGATCGCGGTTGACGATGATGCGAACCGGCAAGCCGGGGCGCTCCGTCAAGGTGGGCTGGATGTTGAGGTTGCGCCGGGTCATCTCCTGACCGACCTGATTGATGCTGTCCTGGGCGCTATCGCGGCCGGCGATGATGACGCGATCACCGTCCTGCCGGTTCTCCGGCGCAGCCAGTTCGGCACCGATGCCCAGTAGCGTCGTCAGTGCCGCACCGGCAAAGACGCGATCCCAATGCCAATCCACATCATCTTCCAAGCCGGCGTAGCCGGCCGGATCGGTGCCGGCCAAGTTGTCGAGCTTGAGCGAAGACGTGTCGGGCAGGATGATCCGGTTCCACACCACTTGCACGCGGCTCTGCCCGTAGCTGACCTGGCTGTTGTATTTGCCCAGGATGCGTGACCCCTGCGGGATCAGCAGGAACTTGCCGGTAGCCGTGTCATAGACCGGCTCCGTCACTGTGGCGATCACATCGCCCGGCAAGTCCGACTTGATGCCCGTCACCAGCGCCCCGGCGACCACCGTTCCGGCCATGACCTGATACGGCGACGCCGGCAGCGTCAGGTTGCCGGAATCACGGGCTTCCGTGGTTCCGGCTTTCTGGAATGCCTCTTTCTGGTCTTGCCGGTTCTGCACGGCGGTCGGGTCGGCGGGCTGGGCCGCCGTCGACGCAGGCCCGGCCGCCAGCGGGTCGAAGGCCGCATTGGCGGTGAAGCCCGGCGCAGCGGCTACCTGTGTCTGCGCCACCGGCGCGGCCTTCTGCGAACCAGAGCGGAAGAACACCGCCGATGCCGCTGCTGCTTCGGCTTCCTTGCGCAACGCGTCGTTGGGGTCGTTGCCGGGGGCCGCGTAGGCGGCCGTCACCGGCTGCTGCGACTTCACAATGGCCGGGCCAAGATCGCCTGGCAGCGGCGGCCCCAACTCCGGCACGGATGCCGCCAAGGGGGGCGGCAGCTTCGAGTAGTCCGCCGGCAGCGCGTCCAACCCTTCGGACTTCGAGACGCGATCGACGTTGTAAAGCTCGGTCTGCTCGCCTGCACCGCGCCGCTGCGGTTGCAGCGACCACATCAGCGCGCCGAGCACAGCGACCGAGAGACCGCCGACGAGGATGGCCAGCGTGCGCCGGTTCAGGCGCGTGACCGGGCGCGGTTGGGCGCGCAGCGCAACTGCCTCGGGTGCCACCTTGCCCGCATGCGGCGTGGCGAGGTCGGGAGTGTCGTCCTGGCTCATGGTCAGTTCCTCCGCGCCAAGCCATCCGTGCGTTCGATACGCACCACGTCACCCTTGTCGCCGCCCAGGCGCAGTTCGGCCGCGCCGAACAGCCGATCCACGATGTAGTAAGGCGAGCGAAAACGGTAATTCACCAGTTGTCCGTCGCCCTGCGCGCCGATGACGAACAGCGGTGGCAGCTCGCCTTGGGCGATTCCCGGCGGGAACTGGATATAGACCTTCTCGCCATCGTCGAAGGCGCGCAGCGGCTTCCACGGCGGATTGCTGCCTGAGACGGAATATCGGAAGCGGATCTTCTCCAGCGACAGTCCGGTATCGACCGGTGCGGCGGCGCTAGCCGCCTGCGACTGGCGCTGCAAGGCCAACATCCGGTCTTTTGGGTAGTCCCAGGACACCGACGCCATCCATGCCTTTTCCGTCGAGGTCAGTTCCAGCAGGTATGTTCTGCGACTGGTGGTGATGACCAAATTCGTCTTGAGGCCTGAGCGGATGGGCTTGACCAGCACATTGATGCGCATCGCGTCGCCGCTGCCGCTGGACGTGTCACCGACGATCCAGCGCACGGTATCGCCGGCTGCGACCGTCACTAGTTCCTCGCCCGGCTGCAAGGAAACCACGGTCACGCGTCCCGGCGCGGCATAGACTTGGTAGAGCGCACCATCGGTGAAGGGCCACACCTGAATCGCATTGACGTAGCCCTCGCGCGTGGGCGCGATGCGCGCCTCGGCATTGGCACGGGAAACGCGCACCTTCTCATCGGCCGGCTCCGGCTTAGCCGGGGCCGCGTCCAACTCGTGCAGCGGCTTCAACTGCGCTGGCAGCGCCAGCGGCTCGGGCATGGCGACGACTTCCACTGGAGCAGGCGGCTCCGGCAGCGGCTGTGCCTGCACCGGCTCATCGAGCGAAATGGACGGAGGCGGCTTGCCCTGCGAAGCGCAGCCCGACAGGGCCACCACGGTCAGCGCGAAAGCGTATAAGCGGAAAGACAGGTTCATGGCTTGGCTCCTTCAGAAGAATCCAGTTCGCGGCTCCACGACAGGCCGTTGACGTAGATACCCAGCGGGTTCTTGCGCAGGCGCTGTTCGGTGCGCGGGGTTTGCAGGACGGTGGAAAGCACCGCGTTCCATCGCTCGGTCCCGGCGGGGGCACCGTTGATGAACCGTTGCTCCGTCCAACGGACGTTGAACGAGGCATCGCTGGCGCGTACCACGCTGGTGATCTGCACCGTCACCGACTCGCGGCCAACACGGGCGAAAGGATCGTTCTTGCTGGCGTAGTCGTTGAGCACCGCCGCGCCTTTGTCGGTGGTGTAGTCGTAGGCGTCCAGCCAGTTTTGCCGCACCACGATGGGATCGATAGACAGCGAGCGCACCAGCGTCACGAAGCGCGCCAGGTGGTGCGCGATCTGCGCATCGGCGGGCCGGTACGGCGTGGCGGCTTCGCCGACGGCGCGCACCTGCCCCGACTGATCGACCTCGATGACGTAAGGGGTGACGATGGACTGCGCCGAGCGCCACACCAGGCCACCGGCCATCAGCAGCGCAAGCGTGAGGCAGCCGAAGGCCATAAAACGCCAGTTCTTGGCCTGGACGCGGGCCGAGCCGATGCGCTCGTCCCACACCTGCGCGGCGGATTGGTACGGGGTGGCAGGCTGCGGCGTGTCGGCATAGCGCACCTGCGGGCGTTTGAATCGCATAGGGTTCTCCTTGGTGGTCAGGTATCGGGTCACGCATCGGGGCGCAGGCTTGGGCCTTGCCCTGAGCCGCCGCCGTCGCCACTGCGCAGCGTGTGGGCTGCGGTGGTTGCGGCATGGGTGATCTGCTGGCGGCGGTGCATCCGCTTTGCCCAGGCGGGTTGCTCTTGCTTCGGCGCGCTGGCTGCGCCTTCGCCTGCGGCGGCCTGGCCGGAACCGGCAGCGCCGACATCCGCACCGTTCCATCCTGCCCGGAAGGAGTCGGCCACCTTCTGACCGGCAGCGGAAGCGCCCGATGCAGCTCGGCGGCCTGCCGCTTGCGCGCCGGTCTTGGCGACATTGCCGAGGCCCGCAGCCGCGCCTTTAGCCCCGCCGCCCGCAGCGGCGGAACCGGCCTGGAATGCGGACTTGGCGCTGCTGGCCGCCGACGTGGCGGCGCGTGCGCCGCTCCCGGCCAGCTTTGCGGCGGCCGGGGCCATGCGTGCGCCCGCCATGACGGCACCGCCCACGCCGGTCGCGGCGGCACCGATGGCAACACCCGTGCCTACCGCGCCGACGGCAGCGCCCGCCATCGCACCCGCGCCGAGCTGCGGCGCACCGGACACAAGGCCCGTGGCGATGCCGGGGCCGAAGATGCCCAGCGCCAGCAAGGCAAGCGAAGCCAGCATCACGACAAGCGCATGGTCGATGGAAGGCTCGTCGGGATGAACCTGGAACTCCGCGAACAGGCCCGAGCCGATGCCGACGATTACCGCCAGCACCAAGACCTTGATGCCTGACGAAACCACATTGCCGAGCACCTTTTCCGCGAGGAACGAGGTTTTGTTCCAGAGCGCAAACGGGATCAAGACGAAGCCGGCAAGCGTGGTCAGCTTGAACTCGATCAACGTGATGAAAAGCTGAACCGCGAGCACGAAGAAACAGAGGATCACCACCAGCCAAGCGATGAACAGCACCACGATGGGGTCGAGGTTCACGAACACTTCGGGGAAGCCGGCCATGTCACCGATCTGGTCGAGGATCGGCGCAGCGGCGTCGATGCCGGTCTTGGCAAGCCGACCCGGCTGCAAGAAGTTCTCCATCGTTATGGCCGAGCCAGTGGCGGTGATGCCTAGCCCGGCGAACGAGCGGAACACGATGCTCGACAGCCAATTGAAGTTACCGATGATGTAGGCGAAGGCACCGACGTAAAGCACCTTGCGCAGCAGCTTGGCGATCACGTCCTCGCCCTGGCCGGTCGCATGGCTCATGGCCCAATACAGACCGGCAATGGTCATGTCGATGACAATGAGAGTGGCCGTCAGGAACGCGACTTCGCCTTGCAGCAGACCGAAACCGGAGTCGATGTAGCGCGAGAAGGTATCGAGGAATCTGTCGATGATCGTTACGTCGTTCATGGCGTGTCCTCCGCAGCGGCGAGCGACGCATCACCTTCCGGCGCGTCGTCGGTTGGCGTGTCGAAACTCGCCGGAATCGGCGGCAGTTCTGCCAGCGTCCGGTATTCGTCCGGCCCAGTCTGGCCGGTGAAGAAGCGCCGCCGGAAGGCTTCGGCAGCGGCGCGACAGGTGTCTTCGCCTGCGGTTTGCCGGTCGGCTGCGCATTGGGCGCGCAGCGCCTTGAGCCGCACGGGATCGGCGGCCAAGGTGGCGGTCAGGTCTTCAGCCGGCTGCTGGCCGCATGCGGTCAGCAGCACGGCCAGCAGGACAGGAACGCATCGCATGGCCGCCTCCCGTCAGTTGTTGTAGAAGTTGACGGACTGCGGTGTGTACGGCGTGCCGGTGCCCAGGAAGCGCCGCCGCACTTCGCGGGCGCGCTCGGTGGCCGCTGCCTGCCGCGCCAGCTCCAGCGAGGCCGCCCTGTCTTGTGTGATCTGGAGCTGCTGGGCCTGGATGGACTGCTTGGCCTGCAAGGCGAGAAGCTGGTTCGTTGCCTGCATCGCTTGCAGCGCACCCGTGGCCGATTGGCTTTGGCTCACGAGGTCGGCCAGCGCGCTTTCGTCTTGCGTCAGGTTCTGCGACACCTGCGCCTGCATCCGCATCGCGGTGTGCAGGCCGTCGAGCGTGTTCTTCCAGCGTTCGCGTGCGTCCTGTGCCATGCGGTCGCCGCTGATGGTGGCGGCGTACTGCTCCGGGTACAGGCGCGAGAACGTGGCATCCATGCTCTGCACGTCGTAGGCCAGCCCTTGCGCCTCGGCAATCAGGCGTTCAGTCGTGGCGAGCGTCGAGCGCAGCCGGTTGACGATGTTGAAGTCGAGATTCGCCAGGTTGCGCGCCTGGTTCATCAACATCTGCGCTTCGTTCTGGAGCTGGTTGATCTGGTTGTTGATCTGCTCCAGCGTGCGGATGGCAGTCAGCGTGTTCTGCACCAAGTTGACGGGATCAACGAAAGTGAGCGCCGCCGCTGGCTGAGCGAGCATCAGCGAGCCGGCCAGCGCGGCGGCGAGCGAAACGGAAAGTACACGGGTCTTCATGGCGAAATCTCCAGGGGTTGAGTAGCGAGGAAAGAAGCCGCCGACGGCGAGGACGGCAGCAGGTCGGCGGCCCAATCGAGGCCGCGATGGCGTAGCCACGCACCGGCGAAGCCGGGAGCGCCGGCCTGCGTCAGCACTCGGTCAATGTCGCGTTGGTCTTGCGGTGTGGATGCGCCCGAGAAGGCGAGCGCGGCTGGCCCCAGGTCGAGGTCGAACAGACGATTGCCCAGGCGCGATTGGTAGTAGTAGTCGCGCTTGGGCTGCGCGGTGGCGACGATTTCGATTTGCCGACTGTTGAGGCCAAAGCCCTCGTAGACCGTGCGAATCTGCGGCTCGGTCGCCTGCGGGTTGGGCAAGAAAATCCGGCTCGCGCAGCTTTCGATGATCGCGGGCGCGATGGTCGAATCCTTGATGTCGGCAAGCGACTGCGTGGCGAAGATCACCGACACGTTTTTCTTGCGCAGAGTTTTCAACCATTGCCGGATGCGTGCCGCGAAGGACGGTTCATCAAGGAATAGCCAGGCTTCATCGAGAATCAGCAGCGTGGGAGCACCGTCGAAACGTGCATCGAAGCGGGCGAACAAGTAGCGCAACACCGCTTGCACGGCGGCGGGGCTGTGCATTAGCTCTTCCATCTCAAAGCCCTGCACGTCGCCGCTGCCGAGCCGGTCGCGGTCGGCATCCAGTAGCTTGCCGTGCGCGCCGCCCAGCACATACGGCGACAATGCCTGCCGCAGCGCGTTCGATTGCAGCAGCACCGAAAGCCCGGTCATCGTGCGCTGCTCCACCGGCGCACCAGCGAGGCTGCCGAGCGCCGACCAAATGGCGGCTTTCTCGTCGGGGCCGACGGTCACGCCTTCATGCAGCAGGCGGCCTTCGATCCACTCGGCGGCCCAGGTGCGATAGCCTTCGCTGTCGATACGGGCCAAGGGCTGAAAGGCAATGGCGCCGTCCGCGCCGAGGTCGTAGTGTTCGCCGCCCAGGCCCAGCACCGTCGCCCGCATGGATCGCCCCATGTCGAAGGCGAAGATGCGCGAGCCGCCATAGCGGCGGAACTGCAAGGCGAGCATCGCCAGCAGGACAGATTTTCCCATGCCCGTCGGCCCCGCGACCAGCGTATGCCCCACGTCGCCGATGTGCGTCACCAGCCGGAACGGCGTCGCGCCATCCGTGCGCGTGACGATCAGCGGCGGGCCGTCGAGATGGGCGTTTTTCTCCGGCCCAGCCCACACGGCGGACACCGGCATCATGTGCGCCAGATTCAGCGTCGAGACGATGGGCTGGCGCACGTTGGCATAGGCATTGCCTGGTATGGACGACAGCCACGCATCGACTGCATTTAAGGTTTCGGGGATGGTGACGAAGCCACGTCCTTGGATGACACGTTCCACCATGCGCAGCTTTTCGTCGGCTACGGCAGGGTCGTCATCGAACACCGTCACCGTGGCGGTGAGGTAGCCGAAGGCGACTTGATCGCTGCCAAGCTCTTGCAAGGCGGCATCCGCGTCGGCCGCCTTGTTGCTGGCATCCGTGTCCACCAGCGGCGATTCCTGCTGGAAGATGGTTTCGCGCAGTAGCGCAATGACATTCTTCCGTTTCGCAAACCACTGGCGACGCAGGCGGCCCAGCTCCTTTTCCGCCTCGGCTTTATCGAGGCAGAGAAACCGGGTACTCCAGCGATAGGCAAAGCCCAGGCGATTGAGGTCGTCCAGCAGGCCCGGCCAGGTCGAGGTCGGAAAGCCCCGCACCGACACCACGCGCAGATGCTGGTCACCCAGCATGGGCGCAAGGCCGCCGACTAGGGCGGAATCGGCCAGCAGTGCGTCGAGGTGGAAAGGCACCTCGGGCACGGCCAGCCGGTAGCGCCGCGTGGACACCGTGGCGTGAAGATAAGTCAGCGTCGCGGCATCGTCCAACCAGACGATTTCTGGCATCACGCCATCGAGCAGGTCGAAAACCCGATCCGTTTCTGCCAGGAAGGCGTCAAGCCGACCGCGCCAGTCCACACCATCGCCCGGCGCGTGCTCGTAGAGCAGCTTGGCTGCACGAGCGCGGGATTCCTCCGGCGGCAGATAGGCTAGCGTCAGGTGATAGCTGCTTTCGTAGTGGTTCCCCGATTCCTCAAAGGCAGCGCGGCGTTCTTCGTCCACCAGCCAGGACAGCGGTTCGGGAAAGTCGGAATGCGGATAGTCCGCGGCCGACTGGCGCTCGGCTTCCACGAACAGCGCCCAGCCCGAACCCAGCCGGCGCAACGCGTTGTTTAGCCGTGCCGTCGTGGCGATCAATTCGCCCTGCGTGGCGCTGTCCAGATCAGGCCCGCGAAAGCGCGCCGTGCGCTGAAACGAGCCATCCTTGTTCAGCACCACGCCCGGCGCGATCAGCCCAGCCCAGGGAAGCCAGTCGGCCAGCAAGGCGGGCCGCTGGCGGTATTCGGCAAGGTTAAGCATGGCGGCGTCTCCTACACGTCCAGCAGCGGCTTGTGCTTGATGTGCCGGGCGAAGACCTGCATGAACTGCGGATCGACCCTCGCGCCCCACACGGCCAGCGAGTGACCGACGATCCAGAGCACTACGCCAGGAATCCAGAGTTGCAGGCCCAGCCCGACGGCAGCGGCTAGCGTGCCGTTGGCAATCGCCACCGTGCGCGGTGCGCCGCCCATCAAGAGCGGCTCGGTCAGCGAGCGATGTAGCGGCACCTCGAAGCCGGCCGCGAAGCTATCCGGGCCACTCATACGACAGCCCCGCCGGAGAAGCTGAAGAACGACAGGAAGAACGAGGACGCGGCGAACGCGATGCTCAAACCGAACACGATCTGGATCAGCTTGCGAAAGCCGCCCGACGTGTCGCCGAAGGCGAGCGCGAGGCCCGTGGCGATGATGATGATGACCGCGACGATGCGTGCCACCGGCCCCTGAATCGACTCCAGAATGGATTGCAGCGGGCCTTCCCACGGCATCGAGGAGCCGGATGCCTTCGCCGTGCCCGCCGTCATCAGCATGACTGCGGCCAGCAGCAGGCCGTGGTGCGCGGGGCCGGCCAGCCGCCGCAGGCGTGCGATGGTTGAAACCGGATTTACGGAATTACGGAAAGCGTGAACGTGCATCTGCGTCATGGCAGTTCTCCAGGTAGGTCAAGGGACGAGGAAGGCGCAGCGGCATCGGCTGCGAGAGGAACCGGCATCAGCTCGGGAAACGGTGTTTCCAGCGCGTCCGCCAGGCGATAGCCGGTGCCGTCGAAACCGACGACACGGGCGATGCTTTCGACGCGGCGCTTGCGGCCACGCCCGGCGATGTGGATCACGACGTTGACCGCCTCGGCGATCAGCGCACGCGGTGGGTTCACCGCCACTTCAAGAATCAACTGTTCGAGGCGCAGCAGCGCGCCCAGCGCGGAACCGGCGTGGATGGTGGCGATGCCGCCGGGGTGGCCGGTGCCCCACACCTTAACCAAGTCCAGGGCTTCGCCGCCGCGTACCTCGCCGACGATCACGCGGTCGGGGCGCAGGCGCATCGTGGCCCGCACCAGCTCGGTCATAGACACGACGCCAGCGCGGGTGCGCAGCGGCACATGGTCGCGGGCTGCGCATTGCAGCTCGATGGTGTCTTCGAGCACAAGCACGCGGTCGCCCGTGGCGGCGATCTCCGCAAGCAAGGCATTGGCGAGTGTGGTTTTGCCGCTGCTCGTCGCCCCGGCGATCAGGATGTTCTGGCGCTCACGCACGGCGCGGCGCAGGAACTCGGCCTGGCCTGTGGTCAAGATGCCGTCGGCCACATAGCGATCCAGCCCGATGATGCTCACGGCGCGCTTGCGCAGCGCGAAGGCTGGGCCGGGCGCTGCGGGCGGCAAGATGCCCTCGAACCGCTCGCCGGTTTCGGGCAGCTCGGCGGTCAGCAGCGGCCGCCCGCGATGCACCTCTGCGCCGACGTGCGCAGCCACCAGCCGGATGATGCGTTCGCCATCGTCTTGGGACAGCTCCACGCCCAGCGGCATGCGGCCCGATGACAACCGATCCACCCATAGGGTGCGGTCGGGGTTGAGCATGATTTCCACCACGTCGGGGTCGGCCAGCGCAGCGGCGATGACTGGCCCCATTGCCGTGCGCAGCATCTGGATACGGCGATCCAGAGAGGTTGCGGCGGATGAGAGTTCGGGCGGGGTTTGCGGAATGGCGCTCATGAGGCACGCTCCTGCGCTTCAGCCAGTGCCTCCGCGTCATCCATTCGCGCCGGGTCTGGGTGCAGTTCTTCCACAACGTCGCGCACCAGGCTGCGGCCACGCAGCAGGTGGCGGCCGAGCCGCTCCACGAATTGCTCGAAACGCGCTTTGCCTTGGGCGCGAGCTGCGTCCTGATGGGCTTCGGGAATCGGGGTGCTGACGGTCAGGAAGTAGCGGATGAACAGCGCCAGTGTTTCGATCTGGATGTTCTGGTCGCGCTCCATGCGCTCGGCCTGCCGCGACAGGCGATCGAGCCGCTTGGCGATGGCCGCCTCGCGCTGGTCGCCAGCATCGGGCGATAGCCACGACGCGAGCGCCGCCGCGACAATGGACGACTTGGACACGCCTTTCTTGGCGGCCAGTTCTTCGAGACGCTTGGCGTGCTCGGGCTGAATGAACAGATTGAGGCGGTATTGGCTCATAAGTCGATTCCGTCGTTGGGGTCGAGGGAAGCCAGCCGGGCCGTGCGCTGCATGGCCGGGTCGAGCTGGCCGGGAAGCGGCAGCGGCAGGTCGTCGTCGTCATCGAGCAGAGTCAGGTCATGGCCGGCGAGCAGCGGTTCGGGGCTGTATTCGCTGACTTCGGATAGCTCCGGCTGTCGGCGTGGGCCGCCGTCATCGGCGGTGCCTGTGCCATCGCCGGACAGGCCCGCAGCCCGGACCGTTGACACGGCTGGGATCGATAGGCCGCTCCAGTCGTCGGGCCGGGCCGGTGGCGCGTCCGCGTATTGCCCGGCCGCGAGCACAGGCGGCGGTAAAACGCGGTTCTTGAAATTCGCGTCGGCGTAGTAGCGCAGCTTCTTGGCCTTGATCGGTGCCACGCTGGACACCATCACCACAGCTTCCTCAGTCGGAAGCTGCATCACTTCACCGGGCGTCAGTAGCGGGCGGGCCGTCTCCTGCCGCGACACCATGAGGTGCCCCAGCCACGGTGCCAATCTGTGCCCGGCATAGTTGCGCTGCGCGCGCAGTTCGGTAGCGGTGCCAAGCGTTTCGGAGATCCGTTTCGCAGTGCGTTCATCGTTGGTGGCGAACGTCACGCGGACATGGCAGTTATCCAGAATCGAATGGTTCTGGCCGTAGGCTTTGTCGATCTGGTTGAGCGATTGGGCGATAAGAAAACTGCGGATTCCGTAGCCCGCCATGAAGGCAAGCGCCGTCTCGAAGAAGTCCAGGCGGCCCAGCGCCGGGAACTCATCGAGCATCAGCAGCAGCTTGTGGCGGCGTTCGATGCCGTCGCTGCCGTCGAGCGATTCGGTGAGCCGTCGGCCGATCTGGTTGAGGATCAGGCGAATGAGCGGTTTCGTCCGCGAAATATCCGAAGGTGGCACTACCAGATAAAGCGACACCGGATGCTCGGACGCGATCAGGTCGGCGATACGCCAGTCGCAGCGCGAGGTGACTTCGGCCACCGTGGGGTCGCGGTAGAGGCCCAGGAACGACATGGCGGTGCTCAACACGCCGGAACGCTCGTTGTCCGACTTGTTGAGCACTTCGCGCGCCGCCGAAGCGACGACTGGATGCGGGCCACCACCTTCCACGTTCACGAGGTGCTGTGTGGTCATCATCCGGTGCAAGGTCAGCTCGAAGGGGCTGGCCGGATCGGAGAGGAAATTGGCGACGCCGCGCAGCGTCTTGTCCTCGCCCGCGTAGAGCACATGCAGGATGGCCCCGACCAGCAGCGCGTGCGAAGTCTTCTCCCAATGGTTGCGCTTCTCAAGCGCGCCTTCTGGATCGACCAGAATGTCGGCTATGTTCTGTACGTCACGCACTTCATGTGCGCCGCGCCGAACTTCTAGCAGCGGGTTGTAGGCCGCCGACTTCGCATCGGTCGGATTGAACAGCAGGCAGTGTGAGTAGCGTGAGCGCCAACCTGCGGTGATCTGCCAATTCTCGCCCTTGATGTCGTGGACTACGGCGGATGCAGGCCAAGAAAGCAGCGTCGGCACCACAAGGCCGACGCCTTTGCCTGAGCGCGTGGGCGCGAAAGTGAGGATGTGTTCCGGGCCTTCATGCCGAAGGTACTTGCCATCGTGCTGACCGAGGAACACGCCGATCGGCTGCGTAAGGCCGGCTTTGCGAATGTCCTCCGTACTTGCCCAGCGTGCCGAGCCATAGGTCGTGACTAGGCGTGATTGACGAGAGCGCCAGATCGACATGCAGACTGCGACCACCACCGCCAGCAAGCCACTGCCACCCGCTATGGCACCGCCCGTGTCGAAAACGCGTGGCGCGTAGGCATCGAAGAAGAACCACCACTCAAACAGCTTCCACGGGAGGTAGATCGGTGTGCCGAGGAAATCAAACCAGGGGGAGCCAAGGCGTACCTGATAGCCAAGGGCTGCTGCCGTCCATTGTGTGGCGCCCCACACACCCGCGATCACGATGCCGAATACCACGGCTATCTGACCGAACAGCACATTCGTACCTTGCATAGCCCCGCCTCCAATCTCTCCTACGCTGATTCCCTTGGGAAACGCGGCTTAGAAATGTGCCGCAGGCGTCAGGATCGGTGCTGGCTTAGTGCCGGTCAAAGACCGTTTGGGGCAGAAAGGTCGATAAGAAAGAATGAATTCGCGCTGTGTCTAGCCAGGGAGTGACTCCGTAAGCGCCGGCGAATATCAGCGTGCCGAACAGAAGATTCAGGCAGACTAGCGAATTGCTGAATTGCTGAATTGCTGAATTGCTGAATTGCTGAATTGCTGAATTGCTGAATTTCAGAATTTGGGGGATTCTTTGGGCGGTGTGTATGGCGTTTTTCCGTCACCGTAGAACCGCTTACGTGTTGCCTCCGCTACCCGGTTGCAAAGCAGTTCGCCCAAAGTAGGCCGATCCGTCTTGCATTGCTGGCGCAACTTCTTGAGCTGTTCCGGGTCTGCCACCAGCTCTTCTACTGTCGGGGTTTTCTTTTCTGCACTAGTGGCTTTGTGCGGTTTATCAGATTGACCGCATGCGACTAGCATTGCAGCGACGAGCGTGATGGCGAGTCTCATGGCATCAATTCCTCCGGAAGATCGGGATTTCGGCTTTTTGTTGACCTGAGAAACTCTGGCAATTCGATGGCCTGTACTCGCTGAATGAAGCGCGCAAGCTCGTCAAACGGATCGCCTTCAAGTCTGAGTAGATAGGTCGTCAAAGGTGGTACGCGTGTCGAAAGCGGCCTCGCCACGACTCCTGGCTCTCGGGAGGCTGCAATGTGTGCAGCCCCTGTAAGTCCGAGTGCAAAACCGGCAGATACCAACGCCATCATCAGGTCGAAAGTGGTAACCCGCTCGGCAACTAGAGGCTGCATTTCAGCCCGGCTAAGTACTCGCTCAATGTGCTTGGCGTGGCCCTCGCACACTTGAGGATCAGATAGCACTAGCGGGTAGCGCAGCAGTTCATCCAATGGAATTCGCTTAAGAGCCAGCAACGGATGCCGAGCTGGCAGCGCCACCATAAGCGTGTCAGTCCACGCGGGAAGTGCGACGATTCCATCACCTACGTCGTCGGACTGTGCAAAGCCGACGTCATACAGGTCGTCGTGCAATCCTTTGATTTGTTGGGATAGTGGCACCTCAAAAAAGCGAATCTCAACCTCGGGCTCCTCCTCGCGACACAACGCCAATAGGGCTGGTAAGCACAGTAGTGTTGCGCCGTCTGACAAGGCGACGCGGAGTTGTCCATGAAAGCCATTTTTTGCTGCCTTCACGCAGTCCCGCGCCTGTTGCAAGGATGCGAACACCCGAGGTGCGTGCTCCATGAGCATCAACCCAGCTCGTGTCAAACGCGTGCTTCTCGTGTTCCGAATAAAGAGCTGTGCTCCTAACTCCTCTTCGAGTTCTTTGATCGTGCGAGACAGTGGGGACTGCTCAATATGCAGTTTCGCAGCGGCGCGAGCGAAGTGAAGTTCCTCGGCGAGCGCCATAAAACAACGTAGATGTCGAATTTCCATGCGTCCCCTACTAATCGTCGATCTATTCAGTATTTAAAACTCGCTGCCATGCTGCGTTCTTCCAACTCAAGGACTCAGGGTGAAGATTGCAGATTCACATGCTCTGGCGAACCAGAAAGCGCTTTAGCGAGAACACCCCATTGCACGGCTGCGTCGGCGCGAGCACGGACCAGAGCCGCTCGCTGGGACAAGGTGCCACGCTCCGCTTCTGCAACAACGGTCGCATCCACCTGTCCCGCCTCAAAGAGGCGTCGACTGCGGTCAAGGAGTCGATCAGCGACGACAAGACCATCGACCTGATGCTGCAGAGAAGTCCGCTGGGTCTGCCAGCCCAGATAAGCGTTCTCCACATCCTGAAGCGCAAGCAAAACCGTGCGTTCCAGGTCAGCCTGTGCGCCGCGACTGCGTGCTGAGCCCTCGTCGATTCCCGCTTGTATTGCTCCACCGTCAAAGATCGGAAGCGTCACACCCAAGCCCAGAGAGAAAATGTTCCCTGCCACACGTGTTCCGTTGTTCTCGAAGCGTTGGCGCCCACCACTCAAATCGAGCACAAGTTTGGGGAGCCGCTCGCCTTCTGCTGCGTTCCATCGCGCCGTCGCCGCTGCAAGACGCGCCTGCGCGGCTCTGACGTCGGGGCGCTGCTGCAGCAATTCGCCTGGCACGCTTCTGGGAGTCCAATCGGGCATGGTGAGAGAGGCAAGCGCAGGACCGCTGCCAAGCGCCCCCGGAATCCGGCCAACGAGCACATCCAAGGCATGCGTTGCTTCGCCGCGTACGCGTCGCAACTGCTCTTGCTCCACCCGGAGGGCGATGACCTCGGAACGCGTGCGTTCAATGTCAAAGCCCGTAGCTTGACCTGCCTTGAACTTCTGCTCTGTCAGACGCTCAAGGCGCTCGGCGACTTGAAGTCGCTCTTTTGCCAGATCTTCCAGCTCTGCCGCCTGCCGCTGCTGCAGTGCAGCGGACACTGTCTCAAAGGCGATCTGCCAACGTGTCGCGAACCAGTTCTGTTCGACAGCAACTGCGTCCATCCGTGCGCCATCAGCGGCATGCGAGAGGCGGCCCGCTAGATCAACTTCCCATGAAGCCGACAGCGGAAGCCTGGCATCGCTGCTGATGGTCGGTGCCAAAGAAAAGTCGCGCGCGCGTTGCTTGGGGCGTGAGCGCCAAGCTAGGGAACATTGAAGCGCGTGTACGTCGGGTGATCGCCACAGCTTCATCAATCCGCGCTCTTGCAATAGCGAGATCGGTGTTGTGCTCCAGCGCGTTGCGCACCAGCGCGTCAATCAGCGGATCACCGTACGCCGTCCACCACTCGGCCGGGAGTGCTTGTGCTGGCACCTGCTGCACAGCCAGACCCGCTTCGTTCATGAATTTGGCCGGAACCTCAACGCGTGATGTCTCCACCCTGTGAGGCGAGTGGCTGCACGCGGCGAGAAGCGTGATCGATAGGAATGCAACAGCAGTAAGGCCGCGGCGGGCGTAGGGATCGGACATGTTGAGCCACTAGGTTGTGAATTGAGGAGGCCGTCTTGACGGGCATAGTTCATGGCGTGTACTATACCGTCCAGACGATTCAAAAATCAAGCATCTTTGGAGTTTCACCATGGCAACTCGTATGAAATCAAGCCCAGAGGAGTCGCATTCGGCGGACAACGGCGCTGAAGCCCCCTCCATCTCTAAGAAAGCGCAACAAACACGGGAGCGCATCCTTCAAGCTGCGCGTGACGTAGTCATGGAGGGAGGTGCCGGGCACCTAACGCTTGACGCGGTCGTTGCACGGGCAGGAATGAGCAAAGGTGCGTTCCTGTACCACTTCAAGACCAAGCGCGATCTGCTCCTCACGATGATTGATGACCAGGTCTCGGCGTTTGATGGCGGGCAGGAAGAGCGAGAGCTGCCATTCGTCGGCGATCCAGACCCTTGGCTATCCAGCCAGGTCTCGGCTATGCCTGACGGCGGGATGCAAAAGATGAGCGCTGCATTGCTGGCGGCCGTGGCTGAAGACCCCACGCTGCTTGAGCCTGTGCGCGGCTGGTACCGCAGGCAGTACGAGAACGCGAGCAAATCTCCACGCGGCACCGATATCGCCGGAATCGTTCTATTTGCCTTGGACGGAGTCTTCCTCGCCGAAATGATGGGTTTTCCGACGTTTGCTGCCGAAGACCTTTCTCGACTCATGCACACCCTCCAGGCGCTCGCCCGCGGCGAACTGGAACTCACCCCTATTGATAAACGCTGATGAAAGGCCTTCCCGTGTCTTGCACTCCCTTTAAATCCCAGTCCTGGCAAATGCAGAAAGTCGGCCTCGCGTTTGTTCTGCTCGCATCGCTTGCCGGCTGTGATAGTCAGAAGGAGCCTGCTTCCGATCCACCGCGAGCGGTCAAGCTGCTCACGGTGGGGGATGTAGGTTCTGTGGCCAATCGCATTGAATTGAGTGGTCTAGCTCGCTCCAGTGAGCGGAGTACCTTGGGGTTCGAGACTGGCGGGCGTATCAGCAAGCTTCATGTGGACGTGGGAGATCGCTTCTCTCGCGGACAGCTTCTGGCTGAGTTGGATGTTCAGCCCGAGCAACTCCGCCTAGAACAGGCTCGGGCGACACTCGCTGCTGCGGAAGCCGCATTGGCAGACAGAATCGTGCAGACAACGCAGCAAAGGGGGCTGCTTGAGGGCAACGTAATCTCCCCGGCTGCATTCGAGAGTGTGAAAGCACAGTTGGTTGCAGCTGAAGGCCAGGTGCGCAATGCAAAGGCCGCATTCGGCCTTGCCGAGCGTGCGCGAAGGGGGGCCGCCATTCATGCGCCATTCGACGGCGTCGTCGCGGAGAAACTCGCTCTGCCGTTCACAGATATTGCAGCCGGAGCGCCGGTGCTTCAAGTGGATGGACTACGCAGCGGCGTAGAAGTCCTTGCGACTGCATCGACGACCCAGGCGGCAAATATCAAAATTGGGCAGGTCGCCGAACTGCGCCTGAGCGAGTCAGCAAGTCCCGTTCGTGCTTCGGTACAACGCATCGGCTTGCGTGCTGAAAATGGCTCACTTTTACCTGTCGTGCTCGTTCCTCAAGATGCTACTCTTGCGCGCAGTCTTCGACCCGGGTCTGCCGTTCAAGTATTGCTGAAGGCACCGGAAGCGAAGGATGCCTCACCAGATCGTCTGATGCTTCCCTATTCGGCACTGGTGCTCAGTGAGAAAGCAGGACAAGCCGCAGTGTTTGTATATGACGTGACCGGAAAGAAGGTGCACCGCCGGGAAGTGCAATTCCAGAGCGAGCCAGGCGGCGACAACGTTCGCGTTGTGGGCGGCCTGAAGCGCGGCGAGATGGTAGTCGCGGCTGGCGCGAGTTGGCTGACGAACGAGCAACAAGTCACCCCACTCAAGGCCACGACCCAATTGGCCGGACGCTGACCCGCTACAGGAAGACTTCGCTATGAAGATCACAGAAATGGCGCTGCGCGCCAGCAGACTCACCTACCTTGCCGCGGTCATCATTCTTGTTGCCGGCATTGCCACGTTTCTCAATTTCCCTTCGCAGGAAGAGCCATCGGTCACGATTCGAGATGCGGTTGTTGCCGTTCTGAACCCTGGCATGCCAGCCGAACGTGTTGAGCAGTTGATCGCGCGTCCGATCGAGGAGCGTTTGCGGGAGCTGGCCGAGGTCAAGCGTGTAACCACAACCGTTCGCGCGGGCGGGGCCGTCATACAGGTCACGATCTGGGAGCGGTACACCGACCTAGCCCCCATATGGCAGCGCGTTCGCGCGAAGGTTGCCGATGCTCAGCCTCTGCTTCCACAGGGTACGTTGGGGCCATTTGTCAACGACGACTTCGGCCGTGTTGCCGTGGCCTCCATTGCGGTGACCGCGCCGGGCTACTCCATGGGCGAAATGCGTGTGTCGTTGAAAGAGATGCGCGATCGCCTATACGCGCTTCCCGGCGTTGATCGCATCAGCTTCTACGGCTTGCAGGAAGAGCGCGTCTATCTCGAATTTGATCGACCAAAACTAGCCCAGCTTGGATTGACCCCACAAGGGGTGATCGATCAACTCGTTAAACAAAACGTCGTGCTTTCAGGCGGGCAAATCGCCATCGGTGGCATCAACGCTTCGCTGGCTGTTAGTGGAGAGGTTCGCGACGCCGCTTCGCTGCGCGCGTTGCCGATCATGATGGCGCAAGCTCAGGGTGCGCGCGGTGCTTCGCCTGCTCCTTCAATCTCACTGGGAGAGCTTGCGCGCGTGCAGGTACAACCTGCAGATCCTCCCGAGTCTGCTGCAGTCTATAAGGGCCAGCCTGCCGTAGTGATGGCAGTGTCCATGACCTCGGGCCAGAACGTGGAGCAATTCGGCGTAGCCCTCAAATCCCGTGTGGCCGAGCTTGAGAAACTTCTGCCCGCAGGTTTCGAGCTCTCCTATGTGACATTCCAGGCAGACGTCGTCAAACGTGAAATGGGCAAGATGAACCAGGTGATGATCGAAACGATTGTCATCGTGCTCGGCGTCGTCGTCCTTTTCCTGGGATGGCGCACAGGATTCATCGTCGGGATGATCGTGCCGCTTACCATTCTGGGGGCACTGATCGTGATGCGCGCGCTGAACATCGAGCTGCAAAGTGTTTCGATGGCAGCCATCATCATCGCTTTGGGGCTCTTGGTAGACAACGGCATCGTGATTGCCGAAGACATTGAACGGCGCTTGGCAGCCGGTGAAGACCGCAAACAGGCTTGTCTCGAAGCGGGTCGTACCCTCGCACTGCCGCTGCTGACGTCCTCATTGGTTATCGTCATCGCCTTCTCCCCGTTCTTCTTCGGCCAGAGTGCGACGAGTGAGTATCTGCGCTCTCTCGTCATTGTCCTCGCGCTCACGTTACTCGGATCTTGGCTGTTGTGTCTGACCGTCACTCCACTGCTGTGCTACCACTTCACCAAAGTGCATCATCAACCGGCGAATGACGCGCAAACCTACAACACACGCTTCTATCGCGGCTATCGCAAGTTGCTTGAGTGGGTGCTTGACCACAAGGCGATCTACGTTGGTGTGATGACGGGTGCATTGGCCGTAGCTCTGTACGGATTCACGACACTGCCATACGACTTCTTGCCGAAGTCCGACCGAGTTCAATTCCAAATACCGGTGCAGCTCGCCCCTGGAACGGATTCACGGCTCACTCTTGCCAAAGTGAAGGAAGTGAGCGGCTGGCTCGGTGATCAAGAAATCAACCCCGAAATCACGGATCACATTGGCTACGTCGCTGACGGTGGGCCGCGCTTCATCCTTGGGCTCAATCCCCCATTGCCAGCATCGAACATCGCGTACTTTGTCGTGACGGTCAAGGCAGGCACCAACATTGACGTCGTGATTGCCCGAACTCGGGCTTACTTCGCGCAGCATCATGGAGATGTACGCGCAGAGCCTCAGCGGTTCTCGCTAGGCACTACCGAAGCCGGCACAGCCGTCTACCGGGTCAGTGGGCCGGATCATGAGGTGCTGATGAATGCGGCGGCGAAAATTGAGTCCGCGCTACGGGAGCTGCCAGGTACGGCCAACATCAAGAACAACTGGGATACCCGTGTCGGCCGTCTCGATGTTCGGGTCGATCAAGATCGTGCGCGACGTGCTGGCGTCACCACCGACGACATAGCTGCCTGGCTTGGCACCCGCTACATCGGCCAGTCGATCTCTGTGATCCGAGATGGCGATACCAGCGTGCCAATCGTGATGCGCGGGACGTCCAATGATCGGCGCAGCACTGCGGACGTTGGTTCGACGACCATCTATCCAGCGTCGGGTGGCCAGCCGGTTTCCCTGGCGCAAGTGGCCGATGTCACGCTCGCTAGCGAGCCGTCTGTGATCCAGCGCCGCAATCTCATTCGTACAGTCACAGTTCAGGGGCAGAACACCGCATACACCGCGCAAGAGATCGTGGATCACCTCGCACCTCGGATCGCCGCAATTGAACTACCTGCAGGCTATGCCATAGAGCTTGGTGGAGAAATTGAGGAATCGGCTGAATCGAATGCATCGCTCACGCACTACATGCCGTTCGCTCTTCTGGCGATGTTGCTGCTATTCATCTGGCAGTTCAACTCCTTCCGCAAGCTGATCGTGATTCTCGCAACGATTCCCTTCACGTTGATTGGGGTCGTGATTGCACTGAAGGCAACAGGCACTCCTTTCAGCTTCATGGCGACATTCGGGGTGCTTGCGCTGTTCGGAATCATCGTCAACAACGCCGTTCTTCTGCTCGAACAAATTGAACACGGCCTCTCGGAAGGTCTCGCCCGACATGAAGCCCTGGTGGGAGCTGCGATGCAGCGGCTGCGTCCAATCGTGATGACCAAGGTGACCTGTATCGCGGGTCTCGTGCCCCTGATGTTGTTTGCGGGGCCGCTGTGGAAGGGCATGGCCATCGGCATGATCGGTGGTCTCGCACTTGGCACGCTCGTGACGCTTGGCCTGATTCCGTTGCTCTACGAGGTGCTGTTCGGAATGAAGTGGCCGGGCAGCAAACGGAGTCACGAGGCGGTACAACAACCAGTGCAACCGGTCTGATCCCTCAGCGTAACTGTCCACACGCTTCCCCCGATCTCTCTCGTGGCCGGAGAGATCGGGGAGACAGATTCTCGCCATCAGAGAGTTTAAGAAGAAATCAGAAGCAGAGCGAATTGACCGCCTACTGCCTATTCTTTGATGCTTTGATGCTTTGATAATCAATTTTCACTGAATAGATTTGGAGAAATATATGAACCCGTTGTCATGGAATCCATGGTTGGTTCTACTGATTGCCGGCCTGTTCGAAATCGGTTGGCCACTAGGCCTCAAGATGGGTGCGGCCAATGCAGCGATGCGCTACGTGGGGCCGGCGATTGCAGTTGCCTGTATGGCAGCCAGCGGCTTTTTCCTATGGTTATCTCTTAAACAGATCCCCATAGGAACAGCTTATGCGGTCTGGACCGGCATCGGTTCGCTGGGCGCGTTTTTCGTGGGCGTGTATGTGTTCGGCGATACCGCCTCCTTGATACGTTGGGTTGGAATTGCGCTGGTTGTTGCTGGCATCGTCTGTCTGAAAATGGGATAAATGAAAATATATATGAAACGCCCTATTTCATTAATCCATTTTGTGCTGCTGGCAGGCCTCACGGCAACCTTATCTGGCTGTGCTTCAAACGGAATGACTCGATCAGGGTTTCTTGGTGATTACGATGTATTGGGAAAAACGAAGTACGAAAATGTTCTGCTCTTCAAGGCGCCAGGCTTTGAACCCAGTCGTTACCGGGAAATATTAGTCGAGGATGCTCAGGTAGTGACGGCAACTGGACGCATAGGTGGGCTTGAAGCTGAGCAAGTGCGAGAGCTTCTCGATCACGTCAACAGTGAACTGCGACATCTCCAAACTAAGTCCGAAGCTCCCGCATCGTCAGGCCGCATACGTGTGCGTGTGGCAATTACGACCATTGAGACGCCCAATAGAGCAGTCAACACCCTAACGACGTTGCTTGTTGGACCAGTGACAACTGGGGGAGCTAGTTTGGAGTTTGAGGCAGTAGATGAACAAACAGATCGTCGGGTGGCTGCTGCTAGCTGCTTCGAGCACGGCAACGCTCTCGCGGATTTCAAAGGCTCCTACACACTGCTCGGGCATGCAAAGTCTGCAATCACCACCTGCCTTGAACGGATCAATAGCGCTTGGAGAAGTGCTGGCTCGTGAATAGCTGCTATTCCATAACTTCGCGCGGATCGCGAGGAGCCTCATCAAGGGGATTCGTAGGGTGCCGTTCTTGTAACGTCTGCAGCATTCTGGAGTGGCTCTGCTTCGTCGCAAAATTGCCGGCGTTTCTCGTTCTTGTCTATTCGAAACGCTGCGTGGTGCTGCTTGCAGAGGTAAAGCGCCTGGAGGTGTGTAAATTCACACGATGGAGTTTGGCCGGTGTGCTGGCAACGGTAGTTCTGACAGGGTGTTCCACTTACCGTCCTTGGATCAACCCGACACTTTCCGACGCCGCCTTAATGTCTCTCGCCGAGAACGACCAACGCATCAGGCCGTCGGAGGTCAACCAACCGGTGGTTGTAGCGGTGACACTGTCAGGCGGGGGCGCTCGGGCGGCGGCCTTCGGCCTGGGCGTGCTGCGCGAACTCAAGGCCACACGCTTCGCGCTAGAGGGCCAGGAGACCACTCTGTTGGATCAGGTGTTCCTGGTCAGCGGAGTGTCGGGGGGCAGCATCCTTGCCGCGCACTTCGCGGCCTTCGGCGATGCCACGCTGACTCGTTTCGAGCCGGATTTTCTGCTTGTGCCTTTTGAGGGGCGACTCATACGTGAAGCTCTGTGGCCTGAGCGTCTTTATAGACTAACTTCACCTTGGTTTGGGCGCAGCCAGATCCTGGCTCAACGCTTGGACGAACTTTTTGAAGGCCGCACCTTTGGTGACGTGCGCCGACGACCGGGCGCGCCCGAACTGATGATCACGGCAACCGACCTCACGACCGGTGCCCCTTTCGATTTCACCACCGAGCAATTCCGGCTAATCTGTTCCGACCTCGATGCAACGCCGCTGTCTTTCGCGGTGGCGGCCTCGTCGGCAGTACCGCTGGTGCTGTCGCCCGTAACGGTGCGAAACAACGCCAATACCTGTCCGCCGCCTCTCCGATCTTTGCCTGTCAGAGGGCAAAATTACAGATCACGCATCCTGCAAAGCGGCATAGACAGCTACCTCAATGCGCACGATCGGCCCTATATCCACCTCGTGGACGGTGGTGTCTCCGACAACCTCGGCGTACGTCTGATGCTAGACCGGCTAGTAGCTTCGGGCTCAATGAGCGCCAATTTCTCGGAGGTCAAGCCCGGAAGCTTGCGCCGACTCGTGTTGGTGACGGTGAACTCCGAACGAGGACTGAGCGAGAGAGTGGACAGTAGCGACCGAGTTCCCAGCACGACGCAAGTACTTGAGTCGCTGATCTTCGGTGCCGGCGCTCGCGAGACCCAGGTGACGCTGGCCATGCTTAACGACGACCTGCAACACTGGCGTTCCGAGATTGTCCGCACCCGTGGCCAAGCGGACAGCCCCTTTGCGGCCGACGCAGAAATCTACGTAGTAAGCGTAAGTCTGAACGACGTGCCGGACGACAAGATCCGGCATTCGCTGCTGCGCGTGCCCACAGCCTTCACGATCGAGGCTACGGATGTCTTGGACCTGCAAACTGCGGGAGGCGAAGCACTGAGGCAATCCAAGGAGTTTATGGCATTGATTGAATCTCTAAGAAGAATCACAGCAGCCAAGCAGACTGCGCCTGGTACTCAGCTTCCCTTGATATCTAACTGATACCGATACTGGGCTTTCGTCCAAGTTCCCAAGAGGCACTTCCGCCGATAACCTTTGCGGCAAGCTGTTGTCCCAGTCGCGGCTCAATTACCGGCCGCCACGGCACAAGGCTGAACCCCATGCCGTCATCGAGCATCGCGTAGCGCCCGCTGGCGAGCATAATGGAACGCCGGTAGATACCGGCTACGCGCTGCCCGTCGGCCACCGGGCGATGCTCTAGGCCGGTTTCCGCCGCAATGTCTTTCGCGGCCTGCACTAGTTCCCGATTGCGTAGCGTGCCCAGCAGGTTGCGCGCGAGGATGACGCGCTGCCCGCGGCGCTGTGCCAGCCCCTGTTCTTCGAGGAAATCGGCTCGCTGCTGTATGGCCTGCTTGGTATCACCGCCAAAGCCCAAGTTGCCCAGCCCACGGCCACCGCCGATCAGTTGCTGGTCAAGCCAAGTCGCGCCGATGACGCGGGCCTGCCGTTCAATAGGAAGGTGTGATTTCAGCTCTACGGCTACATCGCCCAGCCGTTGCGCGTCGTATTGGCGGCCACGCTCGGCCAGGTCGTCCGGTACCTTCCATAGCCCTTCGGCCACGCGCTCCACGATGCAAGCCCGGCGCAGGGCTTCCAGCCGCCGGACATGAGCGGCGACGACTTCCTGCGGGTCGCGTCCGGGCGTAGCCCGGCCCTGCTCGATTACCAGGTGATGATCGGTGCGGTACAGGCCATCGCTCGCCAGCGAGGCGATGTTCTTGTCGGCCGTGCGCACCTCAGTCGAACCCTTCACCTCTACCACAGCGCCCGTGGGATAGTTCGCCAGTTCGTCGCGGGCGTTCAGTGCAACGTAGTGGGCCTTACCGTCCGTGCCGTCGATGATCAGATAGCCTCGGTCGTGCAACTCATCGGCAAGCCCCTTCGCGGCCACGCGGCCGATGAGGCTGCGACCATCGTCGCCCGGCTCGAACACCGCCAGCTCACGCGGCTGGCCGCTCATGGCCCGCTGCATCGTTCGGATGATGTCGCCACGCTCACCCAGGGCACGCAAGGTCTTCTCGGCATCGGCATGAATGGCCCAGGTGCCGGGCTGCACCTCGTCGGCTAGGCCCAGGCGCTGCAAGCGTTGCAGGCGGCCGATCAGCAGCAGGCGCTGGCGTTGCAACCTCGGCTCGTTGAGCCGTTCGACATGCACCCGGCCATCCTCGCCGGTCTCGCGCTGCAAGGTGCGATCCAGGCTCGTCCACCGCTCCTGTTCCACCTCGCGCCTCAAGGTCTGCTGAATCTCCAGTTCGGTGCGCGGCCCCAGCCACTCGGTCGCCAGCTCGGCGGCGCGATGGCGGAAGCCGTGGGCGATGTAGTCACCCGCGATGATGAGGTCTTTGCCGGTGTCGTCGCGCCCGCGCACGATCAGGTGGGTGTGCGGGTTGTCGGTGTTCCAGTGATCCACCGCCACCCAATCCAGCCGCGTGCCCAGGTCGGCTTCCATGCGGCTCACCAGATGCCGGGTGTAGGTGCGCAGGTCGTCCAGCTCGGCCCCGTCCTCGGGCGAGACGATGAAGCGGAAATGGTGCCGGTCGTCGGCGCAGCGTTCCTTGAAGGCGTCCAGATCGGCTTCGTCGGCCTGTGGCCCGTAGCCCCGGCCCGGTTCGCCATCGCGACCCGCGCCGTCGCGCTCGATGTAGCGCAGGTGCTTGGCGAGCGATTGCGGGCTGGCCCGCTGGTGATTGACCAGCAAGGTCTTGATGGTCACGCGCCGCGACATGGGCATTAGCTTCGCCCCGGCGAAGCGCGCCGCCGTGTGGCCACGTCCGAGCCGAGAGCCGGGCCGCTGGCCGGTGCCAGCCGCGCCAGGACGGCGTACTGCCGACTTGCCGCTGCTGGCTTTGCCGGCCTGCTTGAGCACCTTGGAAACGAAGCTCTGCCCCTGGCCCTTGCCCCGGTTCTTCGGGGCGCTGGGGCGCACGCGAAAGTCGTCGTCGCGGCTGTCGGTCATGGCTGCGCTCCCCGCAAGCTTGGGCGTGTCCTGTCGTGCGAAGCACGCGGACATGCCAGCATTGGCGCGACCCTCGCGCCAAACGCGGCACGGTGGCGAAGCCGCTCCGTGCCGCGTTCCCCCCATGTGCTGACTGGCTTTCGACGCGGCCAGGTGCCGCGTCCTTTTGTCTTGCCTTCCGCCTTTGCCCTTCGCTGTCGCTCCAGGCAACGGCGGCCCGGCGGCGCTGCTGCGTGAACAGACAGCGCGCCGGCGAAAGCGCCAATGGCCGCAGGCCGGGCGCGTTCGAGGCAAGACGCCTGAACGTTGGACGGCTGCGCCGGATGCTGCGCGACGTGCGGTGCGAATGCACCGGCACGACAGGCGCAGCGACACTGAAGCAGCCAGCAGAACGACATGCCCGATGGCACGTCAGAGCGCAGCGAATCGGCGGCCATCATGGGCGTATCTCCGGCCACACCGGATGCGCAACGCCGATCACGGCGGATGCGCTGACCGGGCCGAAATAGCGGCTGTCGAACGATGCTGGATTCGTCACGCTCAACAGGAGCAGTTCGCCCGGTTCAAGGCGGCGGCAAAGCTGCAAGGACGGCAGCGCCCGGCCCAGCCGGTCGGCGGGCAGTACGGCGGCCGAAGGCACGCCGTCGATGCGTACCTGACCGGCGACGATGCAGACGTGTTGCGGCGCGACCGCGCCCACACGTTTGAGCAGCGGAACGCGCGTCGGCAGGTAGCCGCGCTGCGCAGCGAGCGCGGCAGCCGTGGCCGGAAGCGGCACCAGCACGATGCTGTCCACGGACAACGGACGTGGCAGCGAGGCGGTGCGCGGGTCGAACGGGTCAATGCGATACCAGCCGACCGCCACGCTGTCGGACGGGTTGTAGGTCAGACGCGGCAGCGGCGACACGAAAGCCGCCCAGGCCAGCGCAGCGAAGCCGATGGCGGCCAGTGTCGCCAGCACGATGCGAGCGCGCAGGCGTGAGCGAGGACGCGGCGCCACGTCGGGCGCGTTGGGTGTGGTGGTCGGGGCGGTCATGGCAGCACCTTCCCGGCCAGCCAGGCGGTATGCCGCTCGGTGGTGTATTCGGGCAGCGCAAGGCGAGCCGCAAGACGGTTGCCCAGCGTGCGCCAGTACGCCGGCGACACGTCGATGGCAGCGATGCCCAGCGCCTCGATGCCGTCGATGCGCTCCAGCACGGCGCGCACGTTGGCATCGCCTTCGGTGTGTAGGAGCAAGCGCGCGCCCGGCTGAACACCGGGGATGCGCTGCGCCGCGTCCAGCGGTGTGCAAGCCTGCATCACCATGAGTTGCCAGCGGATCGTGCCGTAGTCGTTGGCCTGCCAGCGGATGCGGCAGAGCATCGCGCCCGGCAGGAACACCGCGCAGCGCCGCCAGCGGTCGAGCTGAAGCGTGCGCGCCGGTTCGCCGAAGCGCAGGTAGAGCTTGAAGCGATGTTCGAGGTAGGCCAGCGAAACGCGCGTCAGCGGCACATTGCCGGCCTGTCCGGCGAGTGCCGAAAGCGCAGGCAGCGGCGCAGCCGGTGCCGCGTTCGCGGCAGGCCAAGCGAATGCGTTCATGGTGTGTTCTCCGGCGGAAACTCCCGCTCCAGCAGGCCGCGCAGCAGGTCGGCCACGGTCACGCCTTGCGTGAAGGCCGACACCTTGATGCGCGCCCGCATGGCGGGCGTGATGTCGAGCGTGAGGCGGGCCGTGTAGAGGTCGCCTTTGCCCAGCGCGTCGGCATCGCCCTGACGAATCCACGCCTCGGCGTGCGGATTCGCGGGCGGACGTGCGCCGATGCCGACGCGCTTGCCCGTGCGTTTGCTGTTGGGTGGCTGCTGCGCTGTCATGTCGGCCACCGCAGCAGTTCGTCCACCAGGGCGGTGATTTCGCGGGCGGCGGCACTGTCGGGCGCTGTCTCGCGTGCGAGCCGGCCAGCGGCCACGCTGTCGGCGAAGACGATGCGCTGATGCACCTCCGAGCGCAGCGCGGGCAGCGGCTGTTCGGCGAGCGATTGCCGCGCCTCGCGCCCGATGATGGTGGTGCTGACGCGCCGGTTGATGACGAAGGCCGCGCGGAGCAGCGGCCGGAACACCTGCGCCTCGCGGATCAGCGAAACCATTTCCGAGCTGGCCCAGAGGTCGTAGGGGCTGGGCTGCACCGGGATCAGCACGCGCTCGGCCGCCAGCAGCGCGGAGCGCGCCAAGGCGGCGATGCGCGGCGGCCCGTCGATGATGACGTGATCGGCCCGCCTGGCGAGTTCTGGCGCTTCCTGATGCAGCGTTTCGCGTGCGAGGCCCACGGCGCTGAACAGCCGTGGCAAGCCTTGCTGGCTTCTGCGCTGCGTCCAGTCCAGGGATGAACCCTGCGGGTCGGCATCGAGCAGGACGACATGCTGGCCGCGCATCGCCAGTTCGCCCGCGATGTGCGTGGCGAGCGTGGTCTTGCCGACACCGCCTTTCTGGTTGAGCAGAGCGAGGATCATGGCGCGGCCCTCCCTGCTGGAAAGCCGGGCTTTACCTGCCGTGCAAAACGCTGTTCGCCGTGCCGTTTCTCGGTTGTCCACCGAAACGGCGCGCTTCTACTAAAAGTTATGTATTTCTTGTTAGGGAAGTTAGAGGGGCCGCAAACCCGCGCCGTTATTGGCTTTCCGGCGTTTTCGTACTCCTGATAGCACGATAGGCGTACTCCCGATAGCACGATACCCGGTACTCCTGATAGCACGAGGCCGTCCACACCTTTTCCACGAGTTATCCCCGTGCCGTGTGCAGCACGGGCCGGAAGGTCAGCAGTTCTTGTCCGTCGTCCGGCATTCGCTCGATGCCCAGGACGTAGCCGGGCAGCGACTGCCGCGCCACCAGGACGCGCAGGTCGTAAGCGAAGTCGGAGAAGCGCGCAGCGCTGCCCGACTTGCGGTGCAGGTGCCGGAAGTCGAATTGCCAGCCGCCCGGCTGCTTGCCGCCGTGCTTGCGCACCAGGCGGTACAGCCAGCGCTCGATCCCGCCCTTCAAGCGGAAATAGGCTGGGTCGATGGTCAGCACCAAGGCGGCATCGAGCACGCCCGCATAGAACCAGTCCGGCAGGATCAGTTCGATGCCCAGCGGCACGCCGCTGGCATCGGCCAGTTCCTTCCACTCGTTGATCCACGAGAAGCGATGCAATCGCCTTCCCGTGGTTTCGCGGATGGACGTGGCCACCGTGGTCGATTGCAGCCGGTCGAGCGCGGCTTTCAGGCGCAGGTAGTCGTTGAGAGACGTGCCGCGCCCGATGAAGCGCAGGATCTCGTAGGGAGTGGCGCGTATCCAGCGCGACGGGCGCAAGCCCGCGTCGCGCGCCTCCACGATCTGCGAGGCGGCCCAAATCAGCAGGTCGGCATCCCATATCGTTGCGATGCCGTGCTCCTGCGTACCCTCCACGCGGATGGTGATGCCGCCGGCGCGGAAGTCGATCGGCGCGGTACGCCGCGACTTCGCCAGCGAGAAGAACGGAAAGGCCATCAAGTCCTGGCTGTCGCGGGGTGCCATGTCGCCCGGCAGCGCGCGGAACAGGTCGAGCTGTTCGCGCTGCAAGGCTTGCCCTGGCGGGCTGGACATGGCGACGGCCACCCACGCGCCAGCGATCAGCGGCCATCACGGTAATCGCCCGCGTGGCGTTCGGCATATTCCGGGTCGGAAGTCGCCTCGTAGCTGCGCTGGTCGGCCCAGGCATCGAGGTCGGACACCGCGTACATGACGCGGCGGCCGAACTTGCGGAACTTCGGGCCGCCGCCGATCACGCGCTGTTTCTCCAGCGTGCGTGGCGACAGGCGCAGGTACTCGGCGGCTTCGTCGTTGGTCAGGTAGCGTTGGGGCTGCGCAGGCGCAGCGACAGCAGCGGCGGCAGGCCGCAAGGGAGCGGGTCGCATGGGATGTACCTCCATCAAGCCCGGCCACACCACGCGGCCGGTTAGAGGCACTTTCAAGAAAGCGAGGCTGCTTGCTAAGGGACGATCTACGGGGGACGCGAAACGTCCCCCCCTACTGCAACGGCGGCGGAAGCTGTGCCAGGCGGCGATAGCCGCCACGCATCAGCGCATCGCCACGACGTACCAGCCGCCGCACGCGGGCACGTAAGGCGCTGTCCTTGTGCCAGTCGGCGGCGACGGCATCGGCGCCGAACAGCCCTTCGGCCACTTCGCGCAATGACGCGCCCGCCAGGGTCGCGTCGAGCGTCTGCAAGGTGTGCAGTTCCAGCACCGCGGCCGTCGTGGGCCTGGAACGGGCCGCCGCCGCAGGCGTGGCAACCGTGGCCACGGCCAATGCGTCCAGCTCGGACGCGAGCGTGCGATAGCGCGCGCAGGGCGTGGCGCAGGCGCGGGTGGCGTAGAGGTAGGCCATGCCGTCTTCCAGGCCCGGCGCGAGCGCGAGCCGCAGGCAGCAGCCGGGCCAATGCGACACCAGCACCAGGCGCTTGCCGTCGTGGATCAGTTGCTTGCGGCCAGGGACGCGCCAGAACTCGAAGGCATGGGCTTCGGGTGGCGGGTCATCGTCCGGGTAAACCTGCACGACGGCATCGTGATCGGGAAACCAGGCCGGATGCGCGTCGCGCGCATCCAGGGCTGGGTCTTCCAGCAGGCGCAGGCCCCACGCCTGCGCCGTGTCCGGCCGGCGGCGGCGGCGCAGCCAGTCGCGGCGGTAGTCGGGATTTCGGCGCAGGTATTCCCACGCCAGCGCAGGGCCGTCAAGGTGCAGAACGTAGAGATAGGCCGCTGTCGGATACCAGTGTTCGGCGCTGCGATCAGTCATGGCGAAACCTCCCTCTGTTTGGGATGCGTCGCCACGATTTCCGCGATGCGGGAACTATCGAAATGCCATCAGGTCGTCATCAAAATTGGTTAGGCTGTAACTGTCGGTGTCAAGACCATTTGGCTCTGCGTGTTGCGGAAATCGTCTGAATGCGACGGCTACGCCTTCAGGAAAATGACGCGCAGCACCGAACACCGTGCCGCAGCCCGCGCCCAAGATCAGGACTGTTTTCAACAGGATCGCACCACTTCGGTGCAAGAATGCGGATTCAGACCTGCACGGTCTTGATCAAGATTGAAATAGTCACGATGCGCCCCGGCTGGCTAGGCCGCGCTGGTTTTCATCAGTCCGTGATCGCGCCGTTCTCCTGCGCCAGCCGGACGTACTCCGATAACGGGCGCACCGCCTGGAAATACCGATCCCGCCGCACCGGCAGCTTGCGCGGCCCGACGATGCCCGCCAGGTCGGACAGCTTGACCATCCCGAGCTCAGGCATACCGATACCGAGGTCGATCAGGCCGTAGGCCGTGTCGCCATCCGCCGGGTCGAGCGACACCAGCAGCCAGGTCACATGCGCGTCCGGGGTGAACAAGCGCACCACGGGCAGCGGGTCGAGCCGCTGACCAGCGGCGAGCGCCGCGCCGTGGGCCAGCAGCCGGGCGCGTTCATCAGCGGTGACAAGCGGCAGGGTCATGGGCAGCTTCTCCACGAAACCGACGATGCGCGAATGCGCTTTGGTGCCGAAGCGCAGAACTGCCGAAACGCATCCGTGCATTCGTGTGGAAGCACCGATGTGCAAGCCATCGCATCCGTAGAAGAACAGAAGCGCCGAAGCGGAATTGTCGGAAGCCGGAAAGACACGGATGCGATTCCCCGGTTCTGTCGGAATCCGCATCTGCGGATTTCCGTAAAAGCACGAAAGCGGGCCTTTCAGCCATGAATGAACACTATAGATTGTAGCCCTATAGGGCGCAATGGGCTGTCATCTTGGTTTTTATGGGGAAACCAAGTTAGTGACAGCGAAACACTCATTGGCAACGGCAATACGGACAGTCAGGAAGGCGCGAGGCTTGAGCCAGGAAGCGTTCTCCGACGTGTCCAGCCGCACCTATATGAGTACGCTGGAGCGCGACTTGAAAAGTCCGACCCTGCACAAGCTGACCGAGCTGTGCGAGGTCATGGAAGTGCATCCGCTGACGCTGTTGACGCTGGCCTACGCCGGCGACGACACGCACAAGGCCGACGAACTGCTGGCGCGGGTGCGCCAGGAGTTCGAGGCCGTGCTGAAAGAGCGCGACGCGCCCTAGCGCGTCTGAATGCCCGCAAGCGGAGCGCGCAGCGCCGCCAGGCGCGAAGGCGTGAGGGATTGAAGCCGAATGGACATGACGCCATTGGCGGCATGGGGCGCAGCCCGAAAGCCCGGCGGCGCAATGCGCCGACACGCCATGCTGTTCCTACTGCCACGGGCTTCGAGCCATTCGACCATCACCAATGCAATGCTGGCCTTGGACATGCGGGACATGGGGCAACTGCCGAAACCCTGTGCGTGCGATGCTGCGATCAGCAGCACCGCGCCCCGCCGCAATGGGCGGGGCGCGGTGGGCGGCCGTCAGGCCGCCTTGGGCTTGCTGCGCGACCAGATGAGGTCGTGCGTGTCATTCTCGCCTTCGATCAGGCGGGCATAGACCGTCGCCGGGAATGAAGGATCGTCGATGGCCACCGACAGGTAATCCCGCCCGGCCTCGCTGGTTTTCTTCCACGCCGCGCCGAAGTCGTGGCCGGCCGCTTGCAGGCGGAAGTCCGGGGCGCTTTCGTTCTCGCCCTTGTCGTTGGGAACCAGCTTGACCTTGAAGTTGAGGGTCAGGGTGCGGAGCTGGCCGGTGAAGCCGTCTTTCTCTGCGGTGAAGGTGCCGATGTTAGCCATGATGATTTCTCCTTTCGGGTTGAACAAGGTCGCGCCAGTGCGTCCTTGTTGTGATCCGTCCGGCGGGGGATGGGCTGGCCGCACCGCGCAGCGGTCGCAACACCGTGGAGAACCTGGAAGCGAAAAGAATTTGTCCCGCGAGGAATGCGCGCAGCGCAGGGGGAATTGTTTTCGCTGGAAGGTTGCGGCCATGAAGCCCAGCCACCGCCAGGATTCACAACAACACAAGGACGTACTGGCCGCCCGCTCCCGAATGGAGGCATGGCCGACTCGGCATCCCCGCGCGACGGCTTCACCGGCCTGCGCCCTGACACGGGCAAGGACAATGCCCAGCGACAAGGTGAAAGCGTCCCTACTGCTGCTTGCGGCCCTTTGCGTGAGGCGTGGCGTGGAAGCTCCATTGCAAGGCCGGGCGGCGTGTCGGTGAACCGTCCTTCGTGACGTACAGGCGACGAACCGCCAGCGTCGAGGACGGCACGCTTTCGTGCAACCTGCGGCAGCAAGCCGGGGCGTAGCCCCACACGCCCGTCCATTGCGGTGGGGCGCGTTCGGAATGTCGTCGGCGCTGTGCGCCGACGCACTTATGGGCTTCGAGGGTTTCCCGCGCACAAGGTCACTTGTGCGCCGCCCCTTCGCCGTCCGCCCGAAGGCGGCGAAGGGGCGTTCTGGCTTTGGGCTTGGAAACCGGGCGCGGCCACCGCCGCGCCCGGATTTTTGACCATCGGCACCAGGGCGGAACGGCCTGGGGCCGATGCTGATGGAACAGCGAAGCGCCCCGGCCGAAACCGGGGCGCTCGGTGGTGGTGAAGGTCAGGCGGCGAGTGCGTGGGCCTGCTGCTCGTCGTCGTTGTCGATGGCTTCCGGCTCGTCGTTCGTCACCGCCTGCGGCGCATCCTGCGCCGTGGTGTCGTCGGTGCCTTCGGCCTTGAAGATGGCAGGCATCCAGCCGGTGCCATCGGCCAGCCGCTCGGCTTCGCTGGCAATGTCGGCCTTCTTCAACTTCGCCAGCCGGGTGACGTGCGCCGGGGCGTACTGCTCCACGGCTTCCAGAATCGCGGCCTTCGGCACATGCCGGAAATAACCCTCATTGGTGGGCTTCCACCATGCGGCCATGTCCAAGCCGACAGCCTGCGCCAGTTCCGCGCCCGGTTGCTGCGGCGTGGCGCGGGGTGTCACCACGTCCACCGTGACGGCCACGGATATCGCCAGCAGCCGCACCAGTTCATCTTGCGACTTCGCTAGCAGCACGGCGAACAGTTCGGCGCTGTCCTCCGGCAAGCCTTCGCCTGCTACCTGCTGCAACTCGCGCAGCGCCACGGCGGCGGGCGAATCCGGTATATCCGGGGCGATGCCTTCCAGCCGGTCTTGCGCTTTCAGGCTCACGCCCAGCGGCAAGTCGTGGCCGTAGTGGCTGCCCTGCAAGACGGTCTGCACCATGCCATGCACCAGCGCGGCCAGCGCCACTTGCGGATGCCGGGCGACTTCGATTTGCAGCGCGGCGGTGCGGTGGGCGCTCAACCGCTGCGCCAGCTTGTCGGACATGGCGGCGGTCTTGGGCTGCTCGTCGTCCTCGCCTTCGTCGTCGTTCCCGGCTTCGCTTTCGCTGCCGAAACCTTGGCGCAGGCGTTCCAGTGTGCGCAGCGCCTTGGCCTCGGCCTCGCGCATCAACCCGCGATGAATCACTGCCTGCCCGTTGCGGTCGATGGTGACGATGGCACCGGCTGCGGCCTTCACGGTCGTGCCGTAGTCCTGCAAGCCATCTTCCAGCGCCTGCAACTGCTCGCCCACGGCTTCGCCTTCTTCCTGCAAGGCATCGGCCTTTTCCTCGTCTTCGGTATCAAGCGCGTCATCCACGGCGGCGGCCAGTTCGTGCATCTTGGTTTGCAGCTTCTCGATGCGCTGCGCTTCGCGCTTGTTCGGTTCGCGGCGCTCCCTCGGCGCACGCTGGAAGGCGTGCAGGTCGGCATGGGTCACGGCGGGGGTGGCATCCACCCACGCCCAGCCTTCGTCCTTCACCTCGGCGGCGATACCTGCCAGCTTGTCTTGCGCCAGCCGTTCCAGCAGCGCGGCATCGGTCAGATACACGCCCGCGTCACCTTCCGCGAACAGGTCACGGCGCACACCACCGCCTGCGGCTCCGTAGGTATCCAGCCCCACGAAACGCACCAGCGGATGCCGGTATGCGTCAATCTCGCGCTCGGTGAGGCGGTCGCGCAATTGGGAAGGGTTGCGCTGCCACGTCGGCGCGTCGTAGAACGCGGTTTCCTGCGCGGCGTGGTCGTCGGTGATGGCAAGGGCCATCAACTGATCGAGCGTCACGGCTTCGGCGCGGTAGTCGGCCAGCAGCCGGGGCGAGACGTTCGCCAGCTTCAAGCGGCGCTGCACCACCAGCGGCGTGACGCTGAAATCGGCGGCTATGTCCTCGATGGGTCGGCCTTCGGCCACCAGCGCGGCGAATGCCTCGAACTGGTCGGCGGGGTGCATGGCTTCGCGCTGCACGTTCTCGGTGAGGCTGGCCGTGCGGGCGGTGCCATCGGCCACCAACAGGCAAGGCACTTCCCATTCCTTGCTGATGCGGCGCTTCTTCGCCAGCAGCTTCAACGCGGCCAGCCTGCGGCCACCGGCCACGACTTCGTAATGCTCGCCATCGGCGGCGGCAATGACGATGAGGTTTTGCAGCAGGCCGACACGCTGAATGCTCGCGGCGAGTTCGGGAATGGACATGCGCGGGGTCTTGCGCACGTTGCGGCCAGCAGGACGCGACACCAGCCGCGACAGCGGAACCAAAATCAGGTTCTTGGTCGGGTCGGCGGCTTCCAGCGGGATAGCGGCGGCGGTGTTGAGGGCGCGGGCTTCGGTTTGGGTAATGGCGTTCATGGTGATAACTCCTATCGGTTCAGGGATGCAGCAGCGAAGAAAGCGGCAAGGGCTGCTGCCTGCCCCTGCCGCGTGGGGAATCAGGCCTTCAACTGGCGCAGGCCATCGGCCAACATCCAGAGGGCGCGATTGAGGCGCACATCGGAATCAATGCCCTGCACGGGGCGGGTCTGCTGGCGGCGTCCGTTGGCGCTGCGGCCATGCAATCCGCCTTTGGTCAGGTTTTCTTGGGTGCGGTTGAACACGCTCCACAAGTCCGGGCGGCGGTCGTCGAACCGGCGCGGCATCAGGATTTGGCTTTCCGTGATGGGCGCGGGCTTGTTATCGGTGGGGTCGTACTTGAGGGCCAGCGCGGAACGGGCGAACACTTCGGCTTCGCCTTCGTCCAGCGTGATAGCGCGCATCAGGTCGCGGGATTCCTTCACGCGTTCGAAGCCGCTCAACACCTCGAAAGCGCCTTCGATGACAGAACCGGCCACGTCGCCCTTGTGCGGCACGCGCACATCGGCCACGGTATCGCCGCACACAAGGCCATTGCTGCAAACGAACCGGAACATTCCGGCCAGCATCTGATAGCTGCTGGTGCCGTCGTGCGAGTTCAGCAGCACGATTTCATTGGCTTCCGCGCCGTTGATCTGACTGGCATGGCGCAGGCGAATCATGTGTTTGGTGTAGTCGCGGCGGTCGTCGTGCCGCACGCGGGTTTGCGCTGCCATGAAGGGTTCAAACCCTTCCTTGCGCAGTTCCGCCAGCACGGCGGCGGTGGGAATGTAGGCGTACCGTTCGGAGCGGCTATCGTGCGGGGCCTCCGCGAAGATGGACGGGGCTACGCGGCGGATTTGGTCGTCGGACAGCGGGTAGTCACTGCGCAGCGTCGGGGAATGGGAAGCGAATCGAGATGCGAGTTGCATGGTTTTCTCCAATGAGTTGCTGTGGTTTCAAAGCTGACCGGATTCCAAGATTCGGAGCCCGTTGTGGCTTCGGTTGGTTCGGCGCAGAGACCTGGGCCGGTCCTGTTTGCCGCCGTCTTTCCTGAGTTCATCGCCCGCGAAAAACCGGGCCAGCGAGGGACTGGCCGTCAAGGGAGAAGCGCAGGGTTGGTGCGGCCCGCAGCGCAGCGAGGACTCGGCCCTGCGCGCCTTGACGGCCAGGCACCGCGGGCTACGGTCGCGGGAAAAAGCGATGAACTTGGGGAAAGACGAACAGCGGCCAATGGGCCAGGGGGTGCGCTGAAACCAACGCCGCGCGGCGAGCGCCCCTGCGTGCCAGCGGCACGCCTAGCTGGATGGCTGTTGGTCGATCAGGTGCAACCTGTTCGGTGCATGCGAGGGGCGCCAAGCAAGGCGCGGCGGGGATGGGCTGTCCAGCCGATCCCCTGGAGGGCAAGCGCCGCGCGCAGGCCAGGAGCGAAGAGACGGCCGGAGGCATCAGGGATCAAAGCCGCATGGCCGCGACTCGGCACGAGGCGCGGGGCAACGCCCGCGAGCCCGACGGCGGCACGCCGGGATGCTCTACTGTTCACAACAAAATGTAAGTGACGCAATAGTACTTATGAGCCACAATGTAGCTACATCTATTGTGAGCGCAACAATGGCAAGTAACGACGTCGTTCGTGCCCGGATTGACGGGCAGATTAAAGAAGCCGCAACTGTTGTTCTGGCTGAAATGGGGTTATCAATTTCGGATGCGATTCGGATGCTGCTGACCCGAATCGCGGCAGATAAGGCACTCCCCTTTGACATCAATCGTGTGTCGTCCGATTCTGATCGGAAGGCACCATAAGGTTGCGCTGAGGCAAGGCCCGCAAATCGTTTCTCTGAACAGTAGGGATCAAGAATAGTTCATGGCATCTATCAGACCTTCAGCATTCAATCAACGTGAGCGTTTGGACGGCGGCCCCTTCCTTGTCATTGAAGCAGCCGAACCGGAAGAGGAAGGCATTAACGTTTTCTTCACTGATATTCCCGCAGCGGAGCGCAAGCCGGATTCGCCAATAGCGAGACTGCTCAATGTGTGTCCAGACAGATTGACCATTTGGCCTCTTAATATTCGAGAAGATCGCGACGATTACCTGCAACCTAAATACGGCACCCTTGAACGCATCGTCGTCGCTCGGCCTGTTATCGAGCCCTACATACTGCCAGAGACTACTGACGATGTCGTTGGGCTTCTTGAGCAGTTGCCGGATGGGTTTGCCAAAGATTTTCGATTCGGTTTGGGGCTTCTGTGGGAATATCGGCAAATTTGCGAAACAGCCGCCAGCTTAGAAAACGTAAGCATACTCATTGTCCACAAAGGAAATGACGCGAAAATTGATTCGCCATTCTTTATTCTCGGAATAAGAAGATTTCATGAATTAAGAAAAGAATTAAATCGCATAGCCTCTCGCCACCAGAGAGACGCGCGCAAGGACAAGCAATTTCATGTCTACCAGACCTTATTACATGCTGCCGATTCAGCACAATTTCCCGCTCTAAAGAAGAGCGTAAGACCTGATGCACTAACGGAAATGACCGATGGTGGGCGGCAGCATGTGACGCTTTCCAAGCGTGATCGGCGCGCCGCTGTTCGCATGGTTCAAGACAATATAGAAGCACTGGCGGAATCTGAGCCGCGCTCGCTGCTGGCATTAAAGAATGATATTGAGCTCATCACACTGAATCAACTGATTGAGCGATACCAGGAAATGCTTGGAAAAGGACTGACGGAAAGCAAGTGGCAAAGCTTCTTTCTGGAAAATCCTTTCATACTTAGTCTTGCATTTGCCGTTCCAGCCATGCTGGTTCAGGGGCAAGCTTATGCAGGTGGCAAGCGACTTAACGGGTCCGGCGGAAAATTTTCAGATTTTCTATACGCATCCGCTTCCACGGGCAATCTTGGCCTCATTGAGATAAAAAAGCCGCAAACCGAACTGCTAGGAAAATCTCCCTATCGTGGAGATGATGTTTTTGGCCCATCGACAGAATTGGGTGGAGCGATTGCTCAAATTCTAGATCAGCGTTTCAAATTGCAGAGTGAACTACCCGTCATAAAAAATAACATGAACCGATACGACCTCCACAGCTATGCGGTTCGCTGCATAGTTGTCGCTGGCATGACGCCACAAGAGCATCAGCAAAGAAAGTCATTCGAGCTCGTTCGAAATGCGTTCGCAGAGATCGTGATCGTGACTTTCGATGAACTACTTGCAAGGCTAACCGAGATTAAAAATGCGCTCCAACCGATTCCTACCTTAGACACGGTGCCGTTCTAAAACCAACTGACAGTTGGCCATTCCGTAGTTGGGATCAATGGCTGCAGTGTTCAACCAATCCATCGGCCGATCGGCATGTGGATTTCAACAACAAGATTGAATCAAATGCATATATCCAAGCTCAGCCTGGTCAACTACCGGAACTTTCCCAACACGAAGCTGCTGTTCCAGAAGGGTATCAACACTGTCATCGGCGAAAATGGATCTGGCAAAACCAATCTCTTTCGCGCAATCAGATTGCTGCTTGATGACAACATGATTCGCTCTGCCTACCGGCTGGAGCATACCGACTTTCATCGCGGCCTAGGGCGCTGGCAGGGACATTGGATCATCATCAGTCTTGAGTTTGAGGAAATCTCTGCGGATGAATCAGTGCAGGCGCTCTTCCGACATGGGACGGGCGTAATTGAGGAAGAGGCGAACGGCAAGGCCACTTACAACCTGATCTTTCGTCCGAAGAAGGAAATCAGGCTGCGACTTTCTCAATTGAACGATGGTGATCAGGCAGGCCTCGACGCTATCCTGAACCCGGTCACCATCGACGACTATGAAACGATTTTCACAGGTCGGAGTGAAGCCGACTTCAACGACGAGGCCTTCTATAAGGATGTGGTCGGCGACTTCGCGAATGTTCGATTCAATGAAGAGGTTGAATTTCGTGTTATCGGCGCGAAGATTCCGAACGTGCTGTCCGTCTCCAAAGAAATTTCGTTCACTTTCGTCCAGGCGCTACGGGACGTCGTCTCCGAATTTCACAACAACCGGACAAATCCGCTCTTTTCGCTTCTGAAGGGCAAGAGCGGCGATATCGACCCCGTGGCGTTCCAGGCTATCACCGACGGGGTAAAGGCATTGAATGACTCCATCGAAGCGTTGCCAGACGTGCAGGTCGTCCGGACGGATATCAGAGACACCATCAAGGATGCGGCGGGTGAGGCGTATTCGCCGTCTTCTCTTTCTATCAAGTCGGATCTGCCAGACGAAGCTGACAAGTTGTTCCAGTCGCTCAAGCTGTTCGTTGGCGAATCGGGGGAGAGCCACGAAGGACCGATCCACGAGCTGAGCCTTGGTGGAGCAAACCTGATATTCCTCACGTTGAAACTGCTTGAATTCAAGTATCAAAAGGCTAAACAGTCGATCGCCAACTTTCTGCTTATCGAAGAGCCGGAAGCTCACATTCACACACATATCCAGAAAACACTGTTCGACAAGCTCAAATACGACGACACACAGATCATTTATTCGACCCATTCGACGCACATCTCTGAGGTCAGCAATGTTCAGAACGTGAACATCCTCGGCAGAGAAGGTGATCGTTGCGAGGCATACCAGCCTGCAATTGGCCTAAACCCAGAAGAGATCGGCAACATTCAACGCTACCTGGATGCTGTCCGTAGCAACTTGTTGTTTGCCAAGAGCGTCCTCTTAGTGGAGGGCGATGCAGAAGAAATTCTCGTTCCGATCCTGATCAAGAACGTGCTAGGCGTCAGCCTTGATGAACTCGGCATCAGTTTAATTAATATCCGCAGCACTGGATTTCAGAACGTCGCGGTTCTTTTCGATGATGCCCGAATCCGGAAGCGGTGCAGCATCGTCACCGACCTTGACAAGTCCATCATTGACACAACGCCGGCGGCGGGAGACTCCGAAGGGCTGCTCCGGCGCAAGGGCAAGTATCAGGCATCCCAGGAAAAAGGGGTCGCCAGGAAAGCGTTATTGGAAGACACCTTCAAAGATAACGGGTGGGTTTCTCCATTCTTTGCCCCCCATACCTTCGAGGTCGACTTCATTGCCGCCGGCAATGCGCGTAAGGTGGTCGGCATCCTTCCTGATGTCTACAAGGATGCACCAACCATCGCGACGGCCAAGGCGGAGCTCGAATCAGCGGACATCGCGTTGTTCGGTCAGCGCGCATTGACCATGGCGGACAACTACGGCAAGGGATGGTTTGCCATCTTGCTGGGAAAGAAGATCGATCCGCAGACCGCCATTCCGAAGTACATCTTGGACGCCATCGCTTTTGCGCATCCGGTGGTCACTAAGGAAGTCTGGTTTAACGTGCTGAGCTACCGCGTGAACTACATCGATGCAGAAGATATCTTCACTGCGTCTGCCGTATTCGACGACTTTAGGGCCAAGCTGCTGGCCTTCCGAAATGGAGACATCGACTTCGTCGGCATCCGAAACGAGATGCTTGCCACGTTCCCAGATGATCGCATCAACGATGTACTCGCGGTGTTCTGATCATGTTCATGTGGAACAAAGATGATCTGAATCCCGAGCAGGAAGCAGCCATTCTGAAGCCAGGGAGCGTCTTTCTCATCGCTTGCCCGGGCAGCGGGAAAACGCGCACGCTCACCTACAAAATCGCCTATGAGTTGTCCAGGCTGAAATCGAACAAGCAGTTTGTCGTTGCCATCACTTATACGCACCGTGCCGCCGACGAAATCCACGAGCGCATTGAGAGCCTTGGGGTGGATACATCCCGATTATGGATAGGAACGATACATTCGTTCTGTCTTGAATGGATATTGAAACCGTACGGCATCTATCACGAAGCGTTGGATCGAGGCTTCCGTGTGATCGATCAGCATGAGCGCGAGAAAATCCTGGAGGCATTGTGCAAGCCTTACCAGAAGCCAAAAATAACATTCTGGGATTGTGAGTTTTATTACACCGAAACTGGATATGTGCTCTCCTGCCCACAAGATTGGAAGCATTCGGGTCTTCACGTCATATTGGGCAAGTATTTTGAGATTCTGCACGAAAGTCGGCAGCTAGACTTTGAGCTCATTCTTTACTATGCGTACCAACTGATCGCACGTCATCCTGCGATCAGCACTCTTCTGGCACAGTTGTTCTCTTTCGTGCTGATCGACGAGTATCAGGACACCAAACGAATTCAGTATTCGATCATCACCGCCATTCTGAAAGCTGGTCAAGGTGCGACCAAGGCCTTTATTGTCGGAGATCCTAACCAGGCGATTTATCAATCGCTTGGCGGATATCCGATTGCCTTCGAGGATTTCAAGGCGATGGCCAATATCGATTTGGACGAACTCGAACTGTCGCGGAACTACCGTTCTTCTGAGCGCATCATTGAGTACTTCGGAAACTACAACGTTCACAACACACGCATCGAAGCCGCATCCGAGGACAAGGCGTACCCAAGCCTTATTTCATTCGACGACACAGTGAGCAAAAATGATCTGGACGCTGAGCTCATCCGGCTCATCCGTTTCAACATTGAGACTATGGGCATCTCACCTCACGAGGTGTGCATTCTCGCGCCACAGTGGACGCATCTTGCAAGCATGACACGTCGTTTGGTCGCCAGCATGCCGGAGTACTCATTCGATGGCCCCGGTATGGTTCCCTTTGCACGGGACACAGAGAATTTCTGGTACAGGCTTTCTAAGATTGCACTTACTCAGGCATCGCCGGGAATGTATGTGCGCAGACTGCGGTGGGCCGGGGAGATTCTGAATGACCTAGAGGCGGCCGGGGCTAGCGTGTCGAAGCTCACGCGGAGGTCCTTGTTGAGGGAGTGCAATGCAATTAAGATCGATGAAACAGATGGTCTTACCTACTTGAGCGCATTTTTCGAGCGTCTGTTTGCAAACTTAGCAATCGACTTTCGCCTTTTCACGCTGCTTCAAGAGCATCACGTTGCCTTCTTCGATAGTTCGCAAGCCCGGGTAAATCGATTGAAGAGTGAAGGTAGCGAATTTATAGGCGATATTGAGACATTCAGGAAGGTATTTCAGCATAGGACTGGAATCACCATCTCGACGATACACGGCGTCAAGGGAGCCGAGTTCGATGCAGTGATCGCTTATGCATTATTAGAAGATATGGTGCCGCATTTCAATGATCCGAACGGTCAAGAAAGCGCGATGAAATTGCTGTATGTCATTGGTTCGCGGGCAAGGAAGAACCTGCACCTTGTTTCGGAACGAGGTCGAGTTCGCCAGTATTCTGGCGAAGAGTATCAAGTAACTCGCAAGCTTGCCTCATGCAGTTTTGGATACGATCAAATTCCATAGAAATCACGAGTAGCGCAACCGCGCTCTCTATGGGATGCCCTACAGCTTTGTTTAGCGTTTGGCTGAATCATCTGCGCGCGGCTCGCTCTGCATGCCCTGCTGTCGCCAGCTCAACATGCAAGCGGAGCGCGCAGGCCCGGATCACAGTGTCGGGCCGTGGAGGGCTGGCGAATGCCAGTCCCGTCAGGGATGAGCGAATAGCGAACGTGGAGCAGCGCGATCCACAAAGTGGAGACGCTCAAGGTTCCGTCGCTTACTATTTGGACTACGGCGAGTTGAGTAAAAAATATGAAAAATATCTTTGAAGAAATCAATGAATTTTCTTCGGAAAAAATCGCGTTATTCAGCTTTGGGAAATTTTGCTACGTCTTTCTTAATAAAGACCCGATCTTTGTCAAGAAATTGCTTCCCCTCATCCAAACCTCTCTGGCAAATGAGAGCTTTCAGGCAGACGTAATGCGTGCTTATACGGAGGGCTGCATGAATGAAAAGGCGGCCATTCTGAAAGAATTTGAAGCCAAACGCGACCATCCAAACGCAGCCAAGTTTTATGGGCCACAGCTTGAT
>NZ_CALSBS010000025.1 GCF_943590815.1 Pseudocitrobacter vendiensis
CGCCGGATTGCGGAGAATAATCAGATGAGCAGATTAACATTCGAGATTTCAGGGGTAAAAAAACTGCTTAAAGAAATCCAGTCAGCGGATCAATTCCTTGCAACCGTTGATCAGCTTTTTGAGCCAACAAATTATCCGGGGGGGGTGCCTCTTAACGAAGCTGGTAAGACGGAAAAAGAAGCTTGCCTGGCAGGGGAAGTTTTCTGGCCATCGCCAAAGCATATGGTTCAGACCCGTCTGACCCCTCAGATTACTCTGGTAAAAGGCCATGGCGTCTGTCTGATTACCAATGCTTCTCTGGATGGAAGTCCTGTCTCCCGAGATACAGCTATCTATGCCCGTGGAATGAATCCGTCGCTTGATGAAGATTGGAATTATGAGTCTGATCAGATTATGGGAGGAGATGATAGTACAGTTACAGTACCGCTTGAGTGGTTTGAACTCGCAATCGAAAAGAAACTTAAGGCTTTTAGTCTCAAAGTATCCCCTACAAAAATAACGCTGGTGAATGGATAAACGAGTCACAGGCTGTATCGGTCTAACATGGTCTGTCCCTGATCTTTCAGCCAGCCGAACAGACCCACCTTAAAAGGAGTATTATGGCTGACACAAAGCGACCTATTTCCCCGCTTACACAGGCCCAAATCTATGTGTTGCATCGTCTGGCAAGCGGAACGCAGTATGAGATCTGCGGTGAATTTCGTCGGGCCCGGGAATGCCGGATGTATAGGGGGGCATCGGATGATGTGCGATGCCGTAGCACCCCGGTCCTCTTTCGGCTTGGGTTGGTTGAGCTGGCCAATCCGTCCCAGCGGCCTTTACCGGGAAGTTATTATCAGGTCAAGCTGAGCGCCACTGGGAGTGATCTCCTGAGGTCCATCGAACGCGACTAAATTTTTCAATTGGAACCGTTTTTCTCTCTGATATCAGGACGGGATGACCACAGGTACCTCGAAAAGAACCTCGCCATTGCCAACCCTGAGGCGCTATTTTTTTCTGGTCAAAATAGGCCCGTTAGCGAAAAAAAAACGGTATCTGATGTGGTGTAATGCTGTTGTCATTTCACCCCAGAAGGATAGCTACTGATGAAATTGTTTTATAGCAAACCAGTTCGCTTTATCGTCATTATCTGTGTATTTCTCCTCGGCGTTGATAACTTGAGCGATATGTTCGCCGATGTTTCCCGATCTGTATTCTACGGCGGTCTCGCTGCTCTCCTTGCAATTGCCGTCGTCATTGCCCGAGTTGGTTACACCAAAAATGCGGACAAGGCCAGCCAGGCGCAGTAACTTTTACTCAGCCACCTTTCGGTGGCTTTTTTTTCATAAGGACTGACTCATGCACAACATTGAAATTTCTACCGTCGCCATTTTCAGCGCCCAGTTTAAAAACATCGAAGACGCCGAGAATGCCGGGGCCCTATATTCAGTCGACATCGAATATCCGATGACGCTGAATGACCTGTCGCTGCTGTGTGAATCCGTAGCAAAAGCCGTTGGTGTCCCTAATGGAGTAAAGTACCAGTTTGTCACTCAGCCGCAACCGGAAGAAAGTGATTATTAACGCTTATGGCGACTGGCTGAACAGGAGAAGAACATTGCCCCATGTTGATCACACCCGGACGCTCCGGGTCCAGCTGTACGATGCCAGCCGCTTTCATGATGGCGCGACGGCGGAACAAGCTGGCGAACTGCATACTGTCGCATTCAGTAAACCCGCGATTACCGATGATATTCAGAAAATTGTGGATACCACTGCCGAGGTGCTCGGTAGACGCTACAGCGTTAACGTATTCTCAAACTGAGCGCCGGAGAAGGAGGTGTCCAGGTGACCTCCTTCTACCTTTTTTTAAATCAAAGACCGTCAAATTTAATTCCCCTGTCAGACGTCATCGGCACACTTAAAATAAAACCCGTCCTTTTCCCGGTTGCCATTTTCACTTTTCAGATATTCGTCAAAATATTTCACCACGGGTTATTTGGGCCAGAGGCCGTATTGATATAATGAGTTCACATTTCTGAAAGGAGTTTTAGATGAATAAGTCTCTGGTCAGCTTTGCGGAATTATCCGGCGATGCTATTAATCTTGCGCGACAGTCGGTTATCGAGATGGAAATGACCGCTGCCCGGGAAAAGATTGGAAAGGCTCGTTCGTTATTCCGCTCAGGTATTCATCGTGCTGTTAATGGCTATCCGCTGATTCAGTCGGCGGCTAACCAGATGAGCGTCATTAAACGACTCCAGAGCGACACAGAATATCTCGATGCCTGTATTACTGAGAATCTTTGTATGTTCTCGACAGAGGGTTATCTGTACCTGTTTATGCAACGCCGCTTCATTAATGAACCCGTGTCTGAAGGCCGGGAACTGAACAATATTTCCATTTAAAGGTGACATTATGAAACCATTTGGACTTGCCGGAAAACCGCAGCCTGAGCCCTGTGGCTGCTGCTGGTACTACCCGGAGGATTGCCGTTATGCTGCTGCGAAACCGCTTTACCGCCGCAGCCAGCGTAAGGCTGAGCGTCAGCGTCAGCGTGCGACTATTACCCGCACACTGGCCGAATCACGATAGCCGTAAGGACTGCTCATGCCTGGGCTGACAGTACCCTGTTACCTGGCGGCATTATCCGCTGTGAGTGATTATGATTAAATACGTCACCACGTCGACTTCCCCGATATCACCGGAGCAAAGATGAAACTCAGTCAGTTGGAGGCGGGGATGACCGTTTGGTCACTCTTCCGAACCAAAATGGGCAATACCACCATTAAGACAGTAACTCTTCATTCTGTCGTTATTCAGGAGGTTTACGATAACCACGTTATCGCCAGCTGGAACCGCAATGCGCCGCGTCGGTTCGGGGAAACGGCGATAAGTAGCTGGAAAAAAGATAAGCCGCTACTCATCCGCGACCGTTCCGGAAGTGCCCGTTTGGCGACGCGGGAAGAAAAATCCCGAATATTGGAATCAAAATAGCGCCCGTCCATCTTATCGGTTTGGCCCGTTCCGTTCTCAGCGTATTCCGGTGATGGCAGTTTCCCCCCCCCACTTAACTGTAGGGAAACAAAACAGCTCATTGCATCCCACCTTCCTGCTGTCATTTCCCTCTTTAATCCCGTTTTTTTCGAGCCCTTAACCCGCAAACTAGCTCCCGTTCACCGGGTATGATCAGCGTGTCTGTGACCATTAATTTTCAGAGTGAGGAGAGGGTACATGAACCAAACTGAATCGGACCCGTCCGGATATACCGCAACAACGGTCGATGAAGAACGCATGGCCATCAGGGAACTGATCGGCGAAGTGGTCGGCCGCTACCGTAGACAGGTACCGCCTGATCGCGTCCAGAAAGCTACTTTTGAGGTGAATGGCGGGCTGCTCATGGGGCTTTTGCTTGCTCTGCTGATGCTGGTATGTATTATCCAGCGTGTGGCAACTGGCGACCGACTGATGAGCTTTACCGGAGAGCCTGACGTCCGGGATATTCAGTTTACCCTGATGCTGGTCATGGAGCTCGCACTTGGCATTGTTGTCTGGTTCCTGATTGCGACGGGGGACTATTCGCGTCCCTGGCTCTATCGTCTTACTCCGGCAAAACCCGTCTGGCTTTTTGATGAAGTGGAGGACTCCGATTTGGTGCTGCTTTCCAGCAATCCCTTTATCAAACGCTGGCTTCACGAGGAACTAACGAAAATCAGGCGACTGACGTATACCCGCCTCGATGAGAAACTGGAGAAAATCGCCCATTACCCGGATAGCCTAATGCACAGTTGTGTTCGTGCTCACCGTTTGTCACTGATCGCGGGTTCGAAGACTGACTGATTACAGCCGGAAAGAAGCGGGGGACCGGACGGGCTGGCGGCGTTGAGTGTAGAGATTTGCATCCGTCTGTTTCGTCAGCGATTACGTCAGCCGTCCGCTGTTACGGCCTGCGAGGCAGCAAAACCTGAAATACTTACTTATTAAATATTTAGGCGGTCGACCTGTTCGTTTGAAGGGGGCTGGGTGGTATAATGGCTTCGGTGCTGGAGGCTTTTGCCCCAGCCAGCAGAATCACTGTTTGACTGTGGTAAAAAGCAGAAAGCCCCGAGTAATTTTTTCAAATTAACCCGAGGCCCCTGATGCTAGTCACATTAAAGGTTAGCCTCTTACCTGCAAAAATGCAAGGAGAAGAAGCCATGTGTTAACACCAAGCTGTAATGTCCCCTTTGAACCATTCTAAAATGTCCCCAGACAATTCTCTGGGGGATTTTTCATGATCAAAGAGACTGTTACGATGAGTCATAAGGAACTCGACCGACTTCACATTATTCAGGAGTCACTTAATCGCCATATTACTCAGGAACAAGCTGCGGCACGCATTGGCATTTCTATTCGGCAGGTTAAACGTCTGGTGCAACGGTATAGAAATGAAGGGCCTTCTGGTCTAGTTTCCCGCCGACGTGGAAAGCGTCCCAATAATTCCTTTTCTACCGAATTCAGAGCAACAGTAATTTCACTCCTCAAAGGCCGCTACGCTGATTTTGGACCTACGCTTGCGTGCGAAAAATTGCGCGAGATACACGGCTTGTGTTTATCCATTGAAACTCTCAGGAAGTGGATGGTAGAGGAGGGCATATGGCGCGAACGTCGTCGTAAGTTTGCCCGAATTTATCAGCGCCGGATGCGGCGCCCATCCTACGGTGAACTCATCCAGATTGATGGCTCGCCTCATGACTGGTTTGAAGGTCGGGGCCCCAAATGCACACTGATAGTCTTTATCGATGATGCTACCAGCGCTCTGATGGCGCTACGATTCGCTCCTGCAGAAACAACCCGGGCTTACATGGAAACCCTCCGGGGTTACCTTAATGATCATGGCGTACCACTGGCTCTCTATTCTGACAGACACAGTATATTCAGAGTAAATAACCCGGAGCGGGAAGGAGAGTTGACTCAGTTCACACGTGCGATAAAGACACTGGGCATCGAGCCAATCCATGCCAACAGCCCGCAGGCAAAAGGGCGGGTAGAGCGTGCCAATCAGACACTGCAGGACAGGCTGGTCAAAGAAATGCGGCTTCAGGGTATCAGTGATATTGAAACAGCAAACGCATGGTTGCCGACCTTTATTGAAGCCTATAACAACCGGTTTGCTACGCCGCCTCGTATTGCTGATAACGCCCATCTTGATGTACACCATTCTGAAGAGGAACTGGGTTATATCTTCAGCCTCCAGGCGAAGCGCGTTCTCTCCAAAAATCTCACTTTCCAGTACAAAAGCAGTGCGTTTCAGATTCGCAGTGAAGGCCGGGGATATCGACTTCGGCATTCGGTTGTCACGGTATGCGAAAGCTTTAACGGTGAAATTAAGGTTCTGTATGATGGGAAAGCGTTGGGATGGGAAAAATATGTTGATGGCCCGGAGCCTATACCACTGGATGATGAAAAAAGTGTCCATGAACGTGTGGATAATGCCCGTTTTGATTTACGCTCAAAATTCTACGTAAAACCTAAAGCTGACCATCCTTGGCTCACGCGCCGCACGCAAAGTAATCAGCAAGTGAAGCCCCCTAAATTACCCAGAAAGAAGGCTGATCCCGATAAAATGGACTGAAACCAGGCGTTATTCAGTTGAGTGCATATCCAGTCATAGGATAGATTCTTACGTAGCGTTTCTGGCGTGCATTTTCGGGTGGTTTGTTACTGTTTTTAACGGGGACACGTCAGAAACGCGCTCAGGCCGTCTGAGCGGTACGCGTAATGCGGCGTTATGGTAAATAGCCTATGCTAATGTCCGCTAAGAGCGAGATATAGTCATTCGCACCCTGAGAATTACACTTTAAGTGATTCAGGGTATGCGCTTACTGGTTACGAATATTGAGCGAGAATCACGTGATGATCGCCGCTTTTCTTTCGAGCCAGTGGGTGCTCCACGTTCGCTAACGAATACTCAGGGCATGCAGATAAACTGCTGGCTATATTTCTTTCGAAGAGCGTGGAATGCATACCAATCCCCGATAAAAAGGAGTTGGTGATGACTGCGACTAATCAATTTGCTGCGCACGTTGGTCTGGACTGGGCAGATAAAAAGCACGATGTCTGTGTTCAGTTTAAAAACGGTGAACGCACATTCCATGTGATTGAACATACGCCGGAAGCACTTGATGTCTGGCTTACCGAGTTACACCAGAAGGTAAAAGGCAGGATCGCTATCGCCGTTGAGCTGAAGAAAGGTCCCGTGGTGTATGCTCTTCAGAAATATCCATTTATCACCGTTTTCCCCGTCCACGCTTTGTCCCTGGCTCGTTACCGGCAGGCCTTCTCGCCCAGCGGCGCTAAAGATGACCCGCAGGATGCCGAGCTGGCATTAGAGTTAATGCTGCGTTATCCCCAAAAGATAAAAGCCATTGAACCCGACAATGCGGATATCCGGTTACTCCAGCAACTGGTTGAGCAGCGCCGTCAGCTGGTTGAAGATAAACGCCGTTTTGTGAACCGGATAATCAACACACTTAAACAGTATTATCCTCAGCCACTGGAGTGGTTCTCACATCGGGGTAGCTTACTATTGTGTGAGCTGATTATCCGGTGGCCCAGTCTGCAACAACTGAAACGAGCGAGGCGCGACACGATCCGCAACTTTCTGAATGCCAAAGGTGGCCGCGCAATGGCTCTTACCGAGCAACGTGTTGCGAGTATTGATAACGCGATCCCATTGACTACAGACCCGAGCGTTATAGAGGCTAATGCTTTGATGGCAACAGCACTGGCGACACAAATTAAAGTCGTGAGTGAAATCATCAAAACCTATGACGAACGAATCGAAGCGTTGTTTGACACATTGCCAGATGCGGAGCTGTTCAAATCACTTCCGGGCATGGGGCCGTGTATGGGCCCACGAATGCTTGCTGCACTTGGTGATAACCGTGACCGGTTTAACAGCGCTGAAGAAATTCAAAACTACGCAGGTATTGCACCGGTGACAGAACGAAGTGGCCAGAAATCCTGGGTTCACTGGCGATGGCAGTGTGCCAAGTTCGTCAGGCAAACCTTTGTTGAATGGGCTGCCAAGACGGTTAATTCATCATACTGGGCCAGACTGTATTATCAGGGCCTCAGAGAGAAGGGCAAATCTCATCAGTCTGCGATCCGGGCACTGGCGTTCAAATGGATAAGGATCATTTACCGCTGCTGGAAGGCCAGAACCCAGTACGATGAAGCAAAATATTTGCTGGCTCTCGAAGCGCGCCACTCGCCCTTACTGAAGCCATAAAAAGCTTGTCGAATGTCTCAGGGCGTGAAGCGGACATTGCAGACTGCCCAGTAGAAAAAGTGCTATCAGAATTATCTAAAGGAAGATCGTATTTACCATGTCTCATTCTAACTGTTTAATAAATTACAAAAATTAAAATTTCCATTTAATATCATCGCGTTAAGCAAGAGAATTAAACCTCTCATTTAATTTATGATTCTTATTTAATTCATGAGTTGGTGTAAAAATAGGTTGCCGCACTATAGAAAGACACATATTTAAACCCAGCAGGAAATCATATTTGAAAGTAATGTGTTTAAGGGGCTGCGTAACAAGAACAGCAAGTAAACACATAGTAATAACAGTTACCATTCCCATTTCGCAAGTGGCCATATCAGAGGTGAACTAATGCCTGCTGCAATTTTAAGAATTAAGGTTATCCTAATAATTCTTTTGTATGATTAAGATCATCGATAAATTTACTAAGGACTCATTAATGAAATTGCGACTCTGGAATCTATTACCCCATGATTACGCTCCTTTTTTTCGTATTCTTCACATCATTGTGGCATTTCTAATATTATCACAAATTATTAACTCTAATCTGACAGAGACCGAAGCAATTGGTGAACATAGTCTTGAAGGAGTTATAACCTGGATGCACATTATTTCAGGGTTAGGACTGATTATTTGTGGTTTTATTATGTTAAGTTGGATGCTTACTCAAAGAGGTTTTACTTATTATTTTTCATGGGTAGGGCTTGACTTTAGTGGTATTAAGCAAGATATAAAAACGTTGACTAGTTTCCGACTGCCCGATGCACATTCGGGAGGTATTGCCAGTACAATCCAAGGATTTGGAGTTCTAGCATTGCTAATTGTAGCACTTTCAGGTGGCCTATGGTTCTTGTTGAATACCATGCAGTCAAATCTGGCTGAAACAGTAATCCACTGGCATAAGTTCTTTACTACTTTCATTGAGGTCTATTTTTATGCACATGGTGCAATGGGAGTTTTGCATATTTTAATTGAAAAATATAAAAGCCGCTCAGTTAACCTAAGTGACTAATCTGTTGTGAGATAATATTACTTCAAGTTGAAGAAAACCCTAAAAATAAAATTTAGTTTACTAGAAGATGAAACAGCACTTGCAGAGACTTTTTAATTAAATTTAATAAAAACGAAAAAATATTCATGGCGAAATGATTGTTTAATTATCTATCATGGATAGAAATGTGAGTTAGTCGTCCTATTTTAGGAAGTTAATAATGACTAAAACAAAAGGGTTACCTCGTCCGCTGACGCACTACGCTTGGCTTTCCATTGCCACGGCTATTGCCACTATCGGACTCAAAGGTGTGGCGTGGAAAATGACCGGTTCGGTCGGTCTGCTATCTGATGCCATCGAATCCGTAGTTAACCTCGCAGGAGCCCTAATGGCGCTCTGGATGCTGACCTTGGCTGCGCTTCCGGCCGATGAGAACCATGCATATGGGCACGGCAAAGCCGAATATTTCTCGAGTGCTTTCGAAGGATTTCTGATCCTATTGGCGGCAGCCAGTATCGCCTATACCGCAGTTGAGCGGATGTTAACTCCACAGCCGCTTGAGGAGATTGGTCTCGGATTACTGGTTTCAACAGTCGCATCAATCCTTAATTTTGTGACGGCTCGCATTTTGTTAAGGGCTGGCAGGCAGCACAACTCTATCACTCTTGAGGCAGATGCTCATCACCTGCTGACCGATGTCTGGACGTCGGTCGGTGTCATTTTTGGTGTCGGACTGGTTTATCTGACCGGCTGGTTTTGGGTCGATCCGATCGTTGCATTGCTGGTCGCAGCCAACATCGTTTGGACTGGTTATCAGCTTATGAGTCGTTCAGCTGCAGGTCTGATGGACGTATCGCTACCCACGGAAGAACTCAAAAAAATCGAGTCACTGCTGGCAGGATATCGTGAACAGGGGCTTGATTTCCATGCACTACGTACACGCCAGGCTGGCGGGCGGGCGTTTATGACAATGCACATCCTAGTTCCTGGGCGATGGACTGTTCAATATGGGCACGACTGGGCCGAGCGTATAGAGAATGATATCCGCACCGCACTGCCTTTTATCCATATCACCACTCATGTGGAACCGTTGGAAGATCCCGCGTCAATGAACGACCAAACGCTCGACATTTCTGATCACTAAACTAACCACATGTCGCTGGTCGGGCAGGGTAACAAACCTCGCTCTACAAAAATTTCAGGTATTCTCTATAATTCTGAGGGTACTTGATGTGACCTGCGCCCAATTGTTGGGCACGCAATATTTTTAAAAAGTCCGCTTCTGGCACAAAGCGGACAGTGATCACCGTTCTTACGACTACTTTCTGACTTACTTCGTGACTTGCCCTAAGCATGTTGTAGTGCGATACTTGTAATGACATTTGTAATTACAAGGGGTGTAAGACATGGGTAGCATTAACCTACGTATTGACGATGAACTTAAAGCGCGTTCTTACGCCGCGCTTGAAAAAATGGGCGTAACTCCTTCTGAAGCGCTTCGTCTCATGCTCGAGTATATCGCTGACAATGAACGCTTGCCGTTCAAACAGACACTCCTGAGTGATGAAGATGCTGAACTTGTGGAGATAGTGAAAGAACGACTTCGTAATCCTAAGCCAGTACGTGTGACGCTGGATGAACTCTGATGGCGTATTTTCTGGATTTTGACGAGCGGGCACTAAAGGAATGGCGAAAGCTGGGCTCGACGGTACGTGAACAGTTGAAAAAGAAGCTGGTTGAAGTACTTGAGTCACCCCGGATTGAAGCAAACAAGCTCCGTGGTATGCCTGATTGTTACAAGATTAAGCTCCGGTCTTCAGGCTATCGCCTTGTATACCAGGTTATAGACGAGAAAGTTGTCGTTTTCGTGATTTCTGTTGGGAAAAGAGAACGCTCGGAAGTATATAGCGAGGCGGTCAAACGCATTCTCTGAACCAAAGCATGACATCTCTGTTTCGCACCGATGGTGACACTTCTGCTTTGCGTTGACAGGAGAAGAAGCCATGAAACTGCCGAACCAACCCGTTGTTTTGTGCGTATTGATAGTATGTCTTACGCTGTTGATATTCACCTGGCTTACGCGCAATTCGCTCTGCGAACTGCGGCTGAAAGACTGTACGCGGGAAGTGTCGGCTGTGATGGACTACGAATCCGGTAAGTAGCTGAAAGAGGGGGGGTAACCCCCCTCGATTCAGATGTGGCCAGCAAGCCAATAGCACCTTTAGAAAAGGGTTTCTCCGGTCGGGGAAACCCTTTTTTCCTTCCGTTCGGTGGCAGACCGCCACTCAATTACCCAAGGCATTCAACAGTCTCAGTGGAATACCGTCGGATTAAAATTCTCCCCAGAACGGCTGCGGCTCGCACTGGGTACCTCCTCCTGCGTCCTGTTTAATTCTCAACGCCTCAATTTTTCGAGGACCCGCCGCAATTTCCGAACCTGGCTGGTCGTGGAGAGAGTACTGGTTTGTGGATGACATGCACTGGTCTTCTCATTGGGCTGTAGCTCATAGGACATAGCCAGTGCGGTCAGTGCTTCTTCAGCATCCAGCAGAGCTTTAATGGCCGTCTGGCGCATCTCTGCACGGCGTTCAATTATGGTCATGTTTGTCCTTGCTGCATCCGGTAAAATGACGCCGGGTATTCAGTCTTTCACGTTTTTCAGAATGGCCTGGCGGCAGGCATTCCAGATCGTCTGGGCATTCGCATCGCAGTCCACGAACCCGCCGCATTCCTGATAGATGACCTGGTAGACGCTGTCTGGGATCTTCTCCGGTACAACCGGGGAAAAGATGCTGACGGATGCCTTTCCTTCGGCGGCGTCACAGACGGCGTCCAGATGATTCGCCATCCATTCGGTTAAATTCAGATCCTCCTGAATTGCCTGCGCCTTATAGCGTTCTTTTCTTGTTACAGTGGCACGCATCTGAATTTGTACGCTCGCAGGCTCTTCGCCCTTCATCGCATTCTGAAGTGCAGATTTGGGCTGTTTCATCTTCGTTTTCATTTTCAATCGCACTATTTGGAAAGCGGCTTGTCTTCAGTGGGCTGAACCGGGGCTGTCTCCCCCGGCGTAACCAGCACACCAGCTTCACTCAGCACATGTCTCCACTGCTCATCCCGGTAGGCCGTTGCGGCGTCGGCAGAATCAAAGCATTGGTCGCAGGGCGGACAATTTACGGTAACCAGGCTCACTACCGGCTTAACGTAGTACGCTCTTCCCCGTGGATAATCTTTTCCACAAGGGGCATAGAGCTCCTCGTCCCCACCAACACGGCGGAGGTGGAATTCTGGTTGCTGGCTGGCCTGCTCGGACAGCTTCACGGATGCCGTCTGCCAAGCTGCGATAGCCCGGGTCATGTCGCTTTCATGCCTGGCAAGATCTGCATCCCGGCGAGCCAGTAGGTGCGCGATAATATTGGCTTCATCGTAATTGATGACCGCCATTAGTTGACGGGTCGCTTCATCCCAGTCCTGTACTGCGGAGCCATCCAGTGGATTAGCGAGGTGCGCCTGGTATGTCGTACGGTAATTTGCGGCAGCACCTTCCAGCTGGTGCAGTTTTTCATCCGATAGTTGTTCGGTCATTGCACAGTTCCTTTTAGATGCAGGCTCAACGCTTGCATTAAAATTCATGCCGTCTGTTTGGCTGCGGCTTTACGCTGGGCGGCGATATGGGCGGCAATCTGCTTTTTGAGGCGCTTATAGTCAGCCCTGAAGCGTGCCACGTCATCGATCTCAATCATGTACCCGCAGCTGTAACCGGCATGCCCAAACGCATCGTCATCTTCGTAGTTTGGACAGTGATCGCTTTCCCAACCCGCTGCATCCAGCAATTCATCAATAGCGACGAGGTGTGCCCTGGGCGCATTCTCAATGATGAAGTAGAGCGAGCGACCCCAGAAGTGGCTGCGGGTACCTTCGATAACAGCAGTGTCGTTCGTGGTCTGGCGGGAAAGTTTCATTGGATACTCCTTTGCCCGGAGCCGCCGGGGCGGGGGTGTGATGTTCACACCTTGTGTTTGCAGTATGCGGTCCTTTTCAGGCAACCGGGAAAGTAACTTTTCGCTGCTGCTGGTGGACTGTCGCCTATTGCTCGCCAGCCTTTTTCTTTAGATAGTTTACGTCTGACTCATCACATACCTGATCCATATGACGCTGAATCCATGCCGAGATAGTCAGGCCATTACGCTTCGCCTCACGGACATAGCGTGATTTTTTCTCCGGGGTCATACGCATCTGGACCAGTGCCGTTGCTTTGTCGGCCTCATCTTTTTTCGCGTTATCGTTGCCCTTCATATGGATCGCGTTAACGTGCTTTTCATTGTTATCGGTCATAGTGTTCTCGGTCAAACAGAGCCGCGTAGTGCGGCTCCCAGGGGGAGAGTGCAGCCGTGTCATGTCGCTGTTGAAACCGTCGGGTCAGGGGCCAGTCCTGTGGCGAGGTTTACGGAAACGTTCTGCACGTTAGAATGAATTGTCTGGTCAGGCTGTTGGTCTGTATTATGGACGACGGTGTCTGATGGATTGTCAGCCATTCGAACAAGATCACCGGCCATAACTTCGTGCCGATGATCAAGCATGACTACGCCAGTCCGTGCCTGGGCACGGGGTGTGCCGTTAGCGCTGCGGATGAATGCACTTCGAAATCCCGTCACGGTACGAACAGTACCCTTGTCCAGGACCCGCTGGCCCGACTCCAGAGTCTCAGCTGCGGCCGCATGAAATTCCGCCACGGCAGCAGCAAACCACTTTTCGAAACGGGGAGCAATGGTCTTCACGGCAAGCGAGGTACAGGAATAGACCTGTTCAACCTGCTTAGAACCGTTTTTATCGGTAAAGGCGATAATGCCGATTCGGCCACAGTTAACGGTGTAGAAGGTTGGTCTGAAGCCGTTGGTGAGGAGTGATTTAACAGCTGAGAAGAAAGCGGATTTAAGCATCGGTTTCATGGGGTTATCCTGTATGCCCGGAAACGCCGGGGCGTGCGGCCAGAGTGCCGCTGTGTGATTAAATATACAGAATCAGAGTTGTTTTGTCAATACAAAACAACGGGTGCTTTTTCCACCTGATAGCTGTATTTATTTTTTAAATCAGACTGTTAAAGTTGTAATGCGCAGTGCAGCAGCGGGCTGAGTCAGCCCACCGAGATCACCGCCGTTGTGGCTAACTCCTGCCCACGCCCGGTCAGCCGTACGCGATAGAAACAGCTCTGTTCTAACCCACTTTTCAGAGTGAACTCAATCAGGCCCAGCCGGAAGAGGGGCGGCAGACTGGGGGCATTAACCGGAAAATATCCCAGCGTACTGAGGCAATCTGGACGCTGCTCCATCCCTTTCTTTCCGTTGCCCTGCATCAGGTAGCGGGTTCCGGTATTCAGCCGACGCAGAGTATAAATTTGGGCGTTAGTCAGCGTCATGATCATCGCCCTCTTCAGTGGAAGAGCTGACCGGCTGTTTCCAGCCGCAGTGACAGTCCTGTAGCGTTCCATCCCCCCCTTCAAGGTACGCCAGGCACTCGGGGCAATACAGCTTCATTACCACGGGACCACCTCGACATGTTCACCCAGCCAGGCCAGCTTCTCGCGAAGCAGTTCGGCGGCATTCATCTGGTCTTCGGCCCAGAATGGAGCGAGTCCCATAAATTCGCACCAGTACGCCAGACCGGATTTTCCGTCGTCCCGGTAAGTCCAGACCGCCTGGCCGTGACCCACGCCGGAGTCGACGGTTACATACAGCCCGGGCATGCATTCACAGGGCTCCTCGCAGTCGCAGGTGCCACTCTGGACCACGCGTACTCGTCTCAGCTTCACTGCGGTACGCAGGCGCAGGAGCTCCTCCAGCGCATCAGCGTCGAATTTCGTCGTGCTGACAAGGGTGTTTGCACTGGTTTTACGCAGCGCCTGAATACGGGTGCGAAGCGCATCGTTGCTGATAGTAGCCTTAATCATCATTATTCCCCCATCTCACCCAGCTGCTTGCGGATTGAAACGCTTTCCGCACGGAGTTCATCTTGTTTTGCCAGCAGGAAACGTTTTACAAGCGCCATCGCGTCCAGAAATTCAGTGGGCTCACATTCAACCCGTTCGCACACGCTCTGAACGGCTTCCGTCACCAGCGGCATTACGTCCAGCGCTGTCTGCATTTCCGAAATCACAGAGGAGTTGCCTGCGTAACGGGTTGCCAGTGACAGAGTCTCTTTGCTCATGGATCGCTCCTTATGCCGAGACCGGACGGACAAACAAGTCATGCGCCCCATCTGCCAGCGGCTCGCAGTAATCACCGAAACCGTCTGGCACAATGCTGCCATCGGCCACGATGCAGGAAGCCACCGGTTTCTGTGCCCGGTACGCTGCCAGTTCGGCTGCGTCGACTTTCGCGCCATCGGTCAGGTCAAAATGCAGATCGTCATACGCAGAGCCGTTCAGCTCTTCTTCCAGACTGATAGCCGCATTCAAGGTAGCCAGCGCATCAGCGACGTCACGTGAGTTGATTTTTGCGTCGCGCAGCTCTAGCTCAAAGGCCAGTTGCAGGCGGCGTACAGCGACGATGTGGGACTTATGCTGGGACAGACGAATGAGGGTGTCGATATCGTGGGTCATGATGCTTACCTTATGCCCGGAAACGCCGGGGCGTTGGTGCGGATGCCGCGCCATGGGATTACTATGATCTTCTGAACTTCTATTGTCAATACAATAGAAAACAACGTTTTGAGGATTTTTTATACAGGACGGATGCTGCGGTAAATTCAGTTGCACACAGTCATTAGCCCCTGCATTTACAGAAGATGGAGGCGGTTTAATCCAGGAGCTGACATCTTGATATGGACGCCAGCCGTCACAGCATGATTCTGCCCGGGGACACCGCGCCGAGTGTGACCTCCCGCAGACGGAAGAAGAGCGGGGGAGAATGTGCCCCTTCTCCCTGCGGTGGTCGCTGGGTTCAATATAGGATTGAAATTCCCCGCTTATCGACCAGATGTGGCATGCGAACAGGGTAGAATACTATTCCGGATTCACGAATTATCAGCGCCAGCCGGTGACCCGCTGACGTACCCGCTGCAACCTGTGCCGAAGGTGTCGACATGATTAAAAAGGAATGTATGAAAGAACGTACACAATCCCCGGGTGAGTCGTTTGCTCACGCTGAGTTTATGGAGAAAGTCTTTACCAACTTACGGATGTTTTGTGACGCCGAATACCGACGGTTAGCCACAGGTGAGAAAGAAACCCAACAGTCGCAACCGGAAAAGACCATACATTCGCATTATCTCGTGTAAGACCCATGCCGCCGTATCCTTTCCCGATGGCCGGGCAGATTTAGCCTGGCCCGATTTTAATTCCCTCATTCTACCTGCCCCGCGTTGAGATGTTCGACAGTGATCCCGGTTATTCTTTTATAGCGATAGATAGATTGCCATTCCATATTTTGGAAAAGTAACTTTAGATGCCTTGTGACGCCGCAGTTCCCCTCTTACTCATCTTCCCTTCAGCGCATGTAACACCTTTCATGCTGACGGTTCTGCATTATTGTGGGTTCTTGCAGACGGAAAAGTAACTTTTTCGATAAATTCCGGCTTTTTGGTACCCGATTTCACACTAAAGTTAAATTTGGCCTCCTTAGCGAAAAATTAAAACGGACGGATCACGTACTATTACCACGGGAAAAAAAGTTACTTTTTTTTTCGCCTCAGGTTATTAGGAAATGAATCGAACCTGGTATTGTTGTGTTGTAGCGAACAACCACCCTAAACGAAAATTTAAAAGGAAGGCCACAATGTCCACTATCGAAAATGATGTAAAAACCGCTAACAACGATATCAGCCTGCGCACTTACCTGGAGCGTTCCGGTAACGGCGCACGCAAAAGCAATGGTCTGGTCATCAACCCGGCAGTGGTCGAAGAGGAAGAAGGTTTTAACACCCGTACCGCTGGCATGGGAGAAAGCTACTACTCCTTACCCCACGTGGTAGCCCACCTGAACAGTCTTAAAGAGTCCTATAAGTCTGAGCCTTTAAGCGTACCAGCTATCGTCGTGCAGGTTCTGAATGGTCGTCCTGTTCTGCGTCAGGGGGCATGTCGTATCCGCGCCGCCGCTATGGCAAACATCGAGCTGGCAGAGGAAGGGCGTGAACTGATTTCGTTAATTCGCTGCGAGGAGTTTCGCGGTAGCCGCGCCAGTGCCGAACAGTTTACGCTGGACGGTAACTCTAATCTGGCTCTGTCTGTCGTGGCTGAGGCGCTCTCCATCAAACGGATGGTCGAAGATGCTGAAGAACCTAAAACGTTCGCAGAACTGGCCAAGCGTCGCGGTAAAACAGAACAGCACCTGCGTCAGATGGTTCGCGTCCTGGACCTGCCTGAAGCCCTCCAGGTTATGCTGGTGACAGGGGAAGTGAGCATGTATGTCGCGCTGGATGAATATCTCTACAGCGGCGATAAGGCCGTGAATAATATCACCAAAGCCATCGACGTCTATGGCAAGGCTACGGCCAAAACCCTTAAATTCGTCAAAGCTGGCAACATTGATGCAGCCATGCAGCCGAAAGCGCCGGTCGTGCAGGAAACGAACGCAAACACCCCTGAAACCACCGTGACGGAACAAACATCCGTCGAAGGTACTACGGATGAGACCACCCCGCCGCAGCTGGTGGACGGGAATGTTGGGACCAACCCGGAGCCAACTCCGGAAAACACCCCGGAGCCGAAGGCGAAAGATCCGATCAAAACGCCAGAGCCTAAAACTGTATCGGTCTCCAGCGTACTCAACAAAAAGACCGTGACGACGATTGCGGACACGGCAATCCCGCTTTTTTCGCGTATTGCGGAAGAAGCAGAACAACGTGCCGCTAAGAACCTCAGCGACGATACGTACACCTTAGTGCTGACCAATGATGAGATGAATGCCATCTGTGAAGCCCACGGCAATCTCACGCAGTACCTGCGTAAGCATGCCGAAAAGCAGCAACAGGGCCAGGCATGATTTTCTGACCGACCCTCCACCCGGTAGGGTCGGTTACCACCACAGGTCAAGGAGAAACAGGGTAATGAAGAATATCGCGATCAACGTCAGCACGAAGGCACCATTGCAGACAGTTAAGGACCCTGTGACCCGGGTCAGCATTCAGTGTACGGCGAAGGATGAGAAGGGCGAAGACGTGGAAGTGAATATTCTCGATCTGGAGCAGCACCACACCACCAACGAAATTAAAGTGACTTTTGGCGGCTCCCCCTCCCAGGCGCTGACCATGCTCAGCCGGGTGATGGACGTGCTGCAACAGCAGGCGGACGCAGAGCTGCAACTGAATTCTTACGCTCGTTTGCAGTAAACGTAAAAGGTGAATGATCCGTTTTAATAAGTACCTGCAAACCCCATGGATACCGATTTGACGAATGGCACACCCATTTATAAATCTTAACCGCCACTGAACAGGCAATAAACAGAGTTATTGTGAACTTACATCCGAGGGAAAATAGGTGGCTACCAGCTTTTAGGATGGTGATATTCAAATAACTGCAAAATTACGAATTAGCAAGCGTATTGTAGGGAATACATAATGGTAGAATAAGATATGGTTTTAATAATTTACAACGCTTAAATCCACATTCGTCCATATTTAATATTTATGGGAATTTAAAAATATATTCAGTGTAGGTTATTAGCTAGCAGGTCGAATTTTATATAATACCAAAAAACAGGAGGTATTATGAAAACCAGTCTGGCTTACGCATCTAATTGTTCCGACGCTCTCTATTCCTTTATTTACAAGGCACTGCAACAACGCTCAGGTGCCGAAAATGAAAGTCTCTATCAGCAGGCTATTTCAGCGTGCCGTACTCCGAAGCAAAAAAAGAAAATGGCCGGTTACTACGCCGGTCCGTGGCAGATGCTGTTTAACGCCTGGTGTTACAACCGCCTACCCAACATTGCCGTACTGCCCGTGTTGGCACAGCAGTGCTTATCCTTTTTGCAGTGCGAAGAACTGATCGCCGACTGGCACTAATCACATTATGTCCTGCTGGTGGATGCTGGCAGGTCTGGAGTACCTTTAAATGTACAGATATGACAGGAACCGGCAGTCGTTCAACCTGGTCAATGCGCTTCAGCCGGTCTATCGCAACAACGGTGGCGGTTTGTTTGAGTTCGACCGCAGGAAGCAACATGAAACGGCTGATCTCATCTTCGAGGCACTGACGTTTTCCCAGGCGCCCGAACTGGAGCTGGCGAAATTTGTCCGTCTTAAATCTGTGCGCCGAATTGCACAGTTTGACGACGGTGAAGTGCGCTATGGCGTTCACGTTGAACTGGCCGACGCTGTTGATAATAATTCCTTCAGAATTTTCAAAGATGATAATACAGGTGGATTTGATTTTTATTTATTTTCTACTTCAAATAATGAAGCAGAGCTTGTCCGCTTTAATCTGGATGTCTGTGGTATTCATTTACAGGACATTTTTGAACGGTCAACCGGCTTGTGTCTGTCGTACTGAATTATTTATTAAATATTTCACTTCAGGTTATTAGCCACGAAACCGGTTGTGGAATAATAATAAAAAACGACGAGGTGAAATATGAAAAATCTTAATATTCAGATTAACGACATCGCAGCAATTAACACACTTGGTGGATCAATGCTGGCGGATATCATCGCCACCCAATATAAAGTAATTGGTGATAACAAAGACACTGCGGAAATGCCTATGCCGTGTATTGCTTACGGGCAGACCCCTGCAAATATCGACCCAGGCGTCTTCATCAACCGTGTGTACTGCTTGGACAGTCAATCGCTAAGTGCCAGCCTGCGTTACGAGCTGTTTAACGGACTTGCGAACCAGGCGTTTACCTTCTTCTGCCAGTCGGGCTGGTACGGTGCATTCCGGGTGGTGTCTTTCCGTGATAACGGACCTGCCGGACTCCTTAATATCGGCATTGTCCATGAGAAGGTGTTAAACGAATTTTGCGCCGATTTTCCCCGGGCTAATGTCAGCGAAACCGGCTTTAACTGCGGCATGACATTTGACCAGATCCGGATGTTTATTTCAGACCGGGCCTATCAGATGCCGCTCTACAACAACCAAGATCACTTCGTTAAACTCGCGAAACGCCTTGTGGCCTGACACCCAGTGCCAGGCTCAGGCCTGGCCATTATGAAGGAAATGCCCATGAGCGGATTTTTCAGCAACGAATCACCGTTATCACTGGCTCAAGCCCGCGCCGTTGCCGCCGGTTACCAGAACGTCTTTATCGAAAACCTCCAGCCAGCAGGCCATTTCCAGATTGCCATCCGTAATCATCGCGACCACGATCGCCAGCTGATCTGGCGTAACTGGAATTATGAACCCGATGCCTATGATGCGCTCAATAGCCACCTGCAAAGCCACGGACTGAAGGCCAGCTGATCAGCACAAGAACCCGGTAACTCCGGGTTTCTTTTTATGGACTCAGCTGTCAGTGCTGGCAAACGGGGAAGGGAGTCTGGGTCTGCCCGGGGCCCACAGCTGGTGGTATAAGTCTGACCCGCATGCAGATGGTTTCGCCCGGTGCCGAGATGGCGCCGGGGAACTGAAAAGGTATCTTGCATCCGGAAAGAAATCGTCGTGACCTCCCGACCTGCGTGTAGATATGCCTGGCGGATGCCTGCGGTGTGTCGTCTGTAACTGAACTGAGCCATCTTAATTCGCGATCGAGAGAAAAGGGACGTGCTAGCAAAAATTAAGCGCGAGGGACTTTGATATAAATACTCAGACAATTAACGATGACTCACAGGATTTCACTGGTGCTTATGATTCTCCATATTGTTTTAACCCTCTATGTGGTTGTATGTCTTTTCTGCTGTCTATTTTTGAGAGCCCGTAATAAAAAGGCACTTTGCCATTCCCAGACCGAAGGGCGTCGGTATACGCAGGATAGTAAGAGAGGGGGGATTGCCGACGGAAATGGTTCCTTCTTTACCCCCGATACCTCAGGCGGTGATGGTGGATGTGGGGGTGGTGGTGACGCTGGTGGCGGATGTGGGGGTGGTGGTGATTGATGCTGTTCGCAGGCGTCCGCTGGTGGGGAGCTATCGACATTGGTAATTTTGACGGTTTTTTTCGTAAAGGTTGCGGCCGTGGGCTCTGGCTGGTGGGGCGTGAAGTCAGAGAATCTAAATTAAATCCGTCGTGCAGAAAAGTACCTTTTCTGAATCTGTCAGACGCATCCGGAAAGAAAATATCTCTCGGGGCAGCAAAGGCACGCCGGAGGTGATTTGCAGATTCAAGCGGGAAAGTCTATTTTTCATGCACCGAACCTATTTGGGCTGGGACGGAACCTGGTATAATGGACACATACAAAGGAGGGCATTATGAATACTTTTCTTTACGTACTGGTAGGCTGGATTGTCGTGCTGTATCTGGTTAATAAAGTGCGCGAAAAACGCAGCAAAGCGAAAGCGGTTAAAATCCTGGTGAAACGCAATGGCGTTTATCAAGAAGTGGATGCCGTAATGTTGCCCAAATACCAAGGCAGCGATGTGAGTACAGTTAAGACAGGCAATGAATCAGCCTCGCAATGGTTGAATAAAGAGGATGATATTACTGAACCGGAGTACTACAGTGGCGCTTCATTATTGAAGGCAACGAGAGATTTTGAAGCTCAACAAATGGAACAAAAATTCTAGCTACACTAGCCAGTTTTCACGACTAGGAACTGTTAGTTGAACCCTATTCATTCAGATTTAATAGGGTTGGACGGGAGGAGTTTAATAATGACAACGGCCAACGTAACCACCACTACTATCTACCGCTCCGATGATATTGTGCCTTTTCGTCGGCCACAGGGCGTTCTGGATAATCGTTATATGCCGCAGGCTTATGCTCTGGTACGGAACTGGGCCAGCAAACCAGCGGAGTACGGTTCTGGTGTTCTGGCAACCTACAGACAGGCGGTAGTTAATCTTGCGTATCAGGTTAAAGGGACTCGTGTGATTTTAATTCTGGTTCCCATTGAATGTGAGCCGGTTGGCGTAATCATGACTGACACAGTCTTATGGCCGTCGCTACCCATTGGGGAGGTCATGCAAATTATGCAGGAAGCATGGCAAAATATTCCGGTGTTGAATCCATAAAAAAGCCCCGCATAAATTAGCAGGGCTTTTTTTTACTTTGTCGAACCGAATATTTTACCCGGTAGATTCCGAAGAAAGCGCAAAAGGTTATAGGTAATACGCTGCTCCAATCGCATAGTTGTTTTGTATCTGGTGGTAACGTTGTGGATATGGTCCAGATCAGTATAAAGGCCAGGAGGCTTTCTCTTTAACTTCAGCTCCCCACGGATATAACTTACTGCCTCAGGCTTGAATACAGTTAACTGGCGCCGCTCAGTGACTTTCCGAACAAAATCACCCATACCCATGCAAAGCCAGTCTGGCTTCTCACCTTCAAACTTGCAGGGCCCGTTAATGATGACAACATTGATACACTCCAGTTCGCTGGCGCGTAATGTAGACTGAATGGCCTTGATGTGACCGTAGTTTTGCCTGAACGGGTTTTGTAACTTTAGTGTCCCTGACGATTTCCATTTTCGCCAGTGGCTTTCATCCAGCTTCCCATAGAGCTTTCCAGCATAGTTCTTCTGCTCGATGACGTAGAGCCCATGAGAGGCGATAAGGACGTGATCAATCTGCGTGGTGCCAGTGGCACTAACCGGCAGAGTTAAATCGCTCAGAAGGCCTTCTGCATCATCAGGAAGGTACGCTTCAATTTGCTTGGCCGTCCTGCGTTCAGCAATGGCTGACGATACGAATCCCATCAAGCAATAAAGCACAATGAGTACCAGGGCAATAATACTTATTGCTATCACCCGCCACGCCATCAGGATCACGTCCATCTTATTTCACCGTCGGATAGCTGGTGGCCTGAACAGAATCAAGTAACCGGGAGGTTGTGCCCGCCAGCGTTTCGATGTTGGTTGACAGGCTCATTAACATACCGAGCGCGGAGCGAAGCGATCGTTGCGGCTCGTTGTACGTTTTGAATGTAGTGGTCGAATACATTTGAGACAGACGCGAACGGACCTCGACTGGTGTCAGGTCACCGTCGATGAGACCGTACTGGATTGCTTGCTGCGTTGTCCATACCCGGCCGGAATACAGAGCGACAGCATTTGCCTCCGGGCGGCTAATTAGTTTGTTACCCCGGCCTTGCTCAACGTCCGAAATAAATTTTTCATGCATGGAATCCAGGATTTGCTTCTGCATAAAATCCCGGGTGGCCTCGGAAAGCGGATGATAAGGGTCGAGTGCAGCTTTAAATTCCCCTGCTGTGAGCGGCTCATTTTTAACACCGACCGTATCCATGACGCGGGACAGGTTCCAGTGATCCATTCGTATGCCGATCGAGCCGGTCAGAGCGCTGCTATCTGCATAAATGGCGTCAGCAGGGGACACGGCGTAGTAGCACGCTGAAGCACAAATGCCTTTGACGCTAACGATAATAGGCTTATAGCTGGTTTCCATATCGGCAATGAAACGGCCACTCCCGGCGGAGAGGACCTCCAGGGTATTGCGTTTCGATTGTTCGGCATTGATATCGTCCTGCGAGCGTGAAGCACTGGTATCACCCGTATTACGGGTCTTGCTTGCGGATTCCGCATGTGAAATACGTTCAATCTTCTGCTGGTGGCTTCGAAGTGCATTAATCTGGCGATAAATAATAATCGCGTCTGAAGGTCCGCCACCACCTGACTCCGCCTCGATAATGACAGCTTTGGCATGCGGGTTGTTGTACGCTTTTGCCAGTGCTGCGGCTATCACAGAACCGTCACCGGCCTCTGACCCGGTGCCCATTTCTCCCGATATGCGCACGACGGCAATATGATCCATTCGTCCTTCTGATTCCTGATACTTATCGTAAATATTAAAGGCCGAAACCCCTGCTGCTGCTAATGCCAGAAGGGAAATAACCACTTTTGAGGTGGTATGGATTCGGAACATCTTATAAAAACGGTCAGCGTTCTCATCAAGCGATTCTTTGATATTGGCAGGTGACTTCTTATTTTTACGGTTAAACATCTGACCACCTTATTACATAAGTTTTTGAAAGTTAGACCACAAGCGGTTGAGTGCAATTCCCAATATCAGCAATGCGACAGGGGGGAACAGTTGAGCGATATTGTTAAAAAGAGACATATTAGGCATTGAGAGGTAAACAAAGGTTAATGCACCAATTATCCAGAAGGCTCTGAACCAGATCCTGTAAAACTGAACGGTTACATTACCGAAAACGTAACGTTTTAATTTCCATTGATACATGCCGTCAGCGAGCATAGCAATTAAGTAAGGTGAAAACACAATCAGCCAGCCGAGTATCAGATTCCAGCGGAAAATGGACTGATAAATGAGCAAGGGGAGATTCTTTGCCACAGTGTAGTTTACCGATGACATCTTCTCTGCAACGTAATTCAGCCCACGCGCAGGTTTCGTCGTTTCCGGGATCAGTATCGTATTCAGATATTCGATCAGCTTATAGTCATTAATCAGAGTCGACAAAGTAGCTTCACTATTTGCAATAACCGACAACCACCGGTCATTAGAAATGAGGCTACGACTGGCGTTCACCTCCTGAGTGATTTGTTGCTTTAGATCGTCAGTATTCTGGAAGCCCAGACTATAAATAAGATAAAGCATCATCCCTAAAAAAAGCAGTCCTCTGATGAATACTGCCCGTGCAGAATTATCCGCAGCCATTTGCGTCCCTCCACTCCCTGAATAAGTCTAATCGGTCGCCATGGTCACGGTAGTGGCTTCGCCAGATTGTTGGCACACCCAGCAACCAGTGGTATTGCTGCGGGATTATGTGGTTGATCAGGCTGAACTCAGCCAGTTCCTTATGCTCCGGACTTTTCCAATGAATTTGACCGGGTTCAGGAACATAGACACAGGCTTTTTCCTTTGCAGCCTGACGGCTAAACTCAACAAAATTAATCCCCCAGGGCGTCCAGTGTCGGTATCTCCCGGTGATCCCTGTATTAAATACCGGGAGCGTTAGCATGGTGTCTGCGTAGGTTGAGATGACCTTTTTGCACACACAAGGGCTATCAATTTGCTCCCGGTCGAGGTGTGTTAATAGTGCCCGGTCCATAATGTGGTTGAACATATTGGCATACAGCCCGGTCGGGTCGGGCAGGCGGTCAATCGCCGAGATTAGTTTAAATTTGATACGAGAGAGAAACGCCGAGTCTTCTATGGTAAGAATGTGACTTAATGTGGTTTCAGGGTGAATGAGTGGCTTATTGCGTTGTACTTGTTTAAACGTGACGCTGTCAGGCAGCGTAATAAACGCCGATGCAGCACTCGTAAAATTGACAAAATAGGGAAGTAAATAACTCCCCAGCATTTTTGAATTTTTATCAACAAGGCGGCGGCGCTCTTCAGAATTGTCGAATGTAATGCGAAAACCAATAAATTTTCGCTGTCCGTCTTCGCTCGTAAGAAGAGACTGAACCCATTCATCACAAGGTCCCTGAGCTACGGACCAGTAACTTGTTTCATGGTCACCGTATTCATTGCTGGTGGACAGTTCCCCTTGGAGCAGAAAAAGCTCGGAAAGGATAATAGCCAGCGCTGATAAAGACTCAGCATCGTTGTCATGGCAAAATTGCCCCACAGATTTCAAAGCACCTTTTTCAATCCCTGCCAGACGGTCACGAACATCCTGCGAATCGGCAAACTTCAGGCCTAATGACTGCATACGCCGTTTAACAAGCGAACGGCTTTTACTGACTTTCAGAGATGAACTGAAAATTTGATTTTGTGTCAGAGTAATTTGCTCGTCCATCAATGCAATTTCCTTAGATGTTTATTTAAATAGTCTAAACCCACATTCTGACGCAAAGTTACTTTTCCGGCTGGTTTCAGGAACATCTCCAATAATGTTGTATTGGGTCTCATCGAGTTTTCACTTACGGCAATCGGGATCTGCCCGACGACTTTACGACCATCCTGAAGTCTGGCCACAATATGAAATTTTGGAACCTGGCCTAAAAGCTCTTTCGGAATACTTTCTTCCAGCGTTGTTTGCTTTCTTTCTGATATCGAACCAGAGAAGTTATTATGCGGCAAAGTGGTTTCTGATCCTGTCGTATACGTGACCATATTTGTACTAATTGGACTTTTACCAAAGTTTTCTACAACCAGCGTTTGCGTTGGGGTGTCGTTTACCCGCAGGCTAATGTAATTGTTACACAGACCCGTAATACGATTTGCAGTCTCAACGTTTGCTGCTGCAATAAAATCGGAAATGGTTTGCGTGCAAATAAACAATGCAATTTGTGCGGCACGACCCTGAGCGAGTAAGTTTATCATTGAATTGTTGATTGCGGAGTGTGCTTCGTCGACGAAAATACTGATCCTTGAATGTGAGGACATATCACCATCATCAGAGTTATAGCGACTACCCGCGCAGGACGTCAGGTCTGACATTATCAACTGCGAAATAGCCCGGGCGGATTCCGGGTTGGAAAGACCATCGAGCGAGATATAGAGAACACCTCCGGTACTGAATATTCCATCTGAAGTGACTATTTCACGCGAAGTGAGTGAATTAGGTGACGGCGAAAGCAATTCATTCAGTGGTTGTTCGGTCAGACGACTGAACAGCGGCATAATACCCGCTGTCATTTTTGACATGTGCTCAGGATCAGACAAAGAATAATCTACTAACCGGCCGACGGTATCAATCCAATCAATGGGCTCGGCACCTTCATAATTCAAGAAGTGGGCAGAAAACCATTCAACAAGGCGCTTAAAGCGGACTTGTAGAGTATCATTCGAAGAATATTTCACCTTTTCCATCCATACATCGGGCCCGTAGTGCCGTGCATAACAGCATTCCAGAACTTTTACGGTGAGGTTCAGGATTGCCATGTGGCTTTTCATGTTTTTATGAATGAGATATATCGACGGTTTTTTATCCGTGTAAGACAGACCGGTGATCACAGTTGAAACGAGAGCCTCGGCATATTGTACGAATGGGTTAACTTCCCCGGGAACCGAAACCAGACTAAGAAGGCGTGAGGTGAGGTCCGAAACATTGGTATAAGCGTTGCAGACATCAATACACACTGAAGAAGAAGGCTGGGCAGGGTGAAACTTATAAAATGGCAACCCAAGTTCCGCCGCTTCATCCATAAGTGACTGCCGCCAATCTGCGTCGTTCTTTGGATCAATAACCACAATGACGTGGCCTAAATGCAGCATACTGATGCTCAATAACCGCTGAAGGACTGTTTTACCGGTACCGACGTTTCCGGTAATGAGGGTATGGCCGAACCAGTTATCTTCGGTAACAAAAATTGGCGCCCGTTTATCAACAGCAAAAATGGCGTTACTGCCACCCATGGATCTGGCCATCGCCTCAAAATGCCGCGCTATGGGGTTTAGGGCAAATGGCAGGGCTATCTCTCTTTTATCGCTTGAGAGATTGGCAATTTGATACGCGCGATCTGCATGCTCGGGACCCCATTCAAAGCCGTTACAGAAGTAGGTTTTTCTGTCCGGTACCTGACGGTTGGATTTTTTATACTCTTGTACCAGCTGGCGGTACTTTCGCTCGTTAGAGAAAAAGTTACTTTTGTTGATCGACCTGAGCGATTTAAGGCTAATAAACATAATCTGGCGCTGAAACACGCGCCAGTGCGCCATCAAATAAGGGTATGCCGTTTTACAGCGGTACAAACAAACCAAAAGCATGAAGGCAGCGGTATACAAAATGATGGGGGCAATATTCAACCCATCTGATCGAAACCCCATAAACAGCATTATTATGGCGCAAATTAAAAGTACTGAGGCACTTCTGTACTCCAATATCGGCCTGTAAAAGTTTTCCTGGGCGTGCAGGTTGGTCCTTTTTGATTTTGCCATTATAGATTCCCTACATCTTTAAGTGTGTTAATGATTAACTCAATATCGACCTTTGCCCGGTCGGATGCGGCTACCAGAGTTGGCATGTTGAATGCGAAACATTTTGTATTGACTATGGCGCCGGAGGTGACCTGGTATTGAGGAAGCTGGTTAAAAAGCTCAGGCGCATTTAACTGCGTCCCGTATTTTTCAACACATGACTGGGTCAGAAAAAAGGTGTTCTGGGTCAAAACCATGAATCGGTTTTTCCGCTTTCTTTTAAACGACCCAGATAACTTAGTCAGAATGTGGTGAAGCATTGTGGCAATTTCGACGTATTCAAGTTCTGTAACTTCACCGCCACTTAGCAGGGTAAAATCTTCCAGTGTCTCCTTTTCTTCTGCACCAGGTTGGTCAACGGCAATAGGAGCCTGAACTGTGGCAGAGTTGGATCGATTAAAGGCTTCTTTCACTGGAGTCGTGACCGGCGGATTTTCATGCTTCTTCTCTGCTTGAGTGTTTACCGCAAACAGACGAGCCAGGGCCGGAGATAGATGGTTCGCTTTCTCCCCGGCGGGTTCCGATTTTATAGGGTCCTGTGATGACACAGGACTTGTTAAAATTACTTCTTTCCCGGTTGTATTGGGAGCTGGTGGCTCTCTGGTATCCTCAGGATCATTCAATTTACCGGGCGCAACGACCTGGTCTGTTTCATCATGGAATTCGGCGACATCGCTATTTTTCGCCTCAGGCTGGGGGGGTTCAACCACAGAGTTGTCGGCGACTATAAAGTCAGAATATGCCTCACTATCGCTATCTAGGGTTTCTTCCAGCAGGTGGCCATATTGCTCATACTCAGAAGCAGTGACGGTCTCCGGTTCGGAGTGGGCGTTAATCTGTTCAGCTACCGAATTGGCCTCTACAGCCTGGGGGGTATTCAGTCGCGCCGGAGGGAGATCAAGCGGTGTTTGTGGGGGCGAAACCGCTTCGTTTAATGATGGACTTTCAGGGATATCCAACGGCTGGTACATTGACGTATCAAAAAGCGACTTCAGCGTAGAAGTGGTTCGGGGTTCCGAGGTGCTCACCTGAATACCAGCACAGTTATCCCCCAGTTGTATCAGGCGTAGATTGTTTACGTCACGGACTATCCACATACCATCCAGTGATCCATCACGGTACGTCAGCTGGAAAAAGGGCCCATCACAAAATGCCGCCTCATCAATACCAGGGATTAACGCAATAGCAGCATCGAGATTAAGGTAAGGTACGGAATCAATATTAATGACTGCGTTGTGGGGCAGTGGGGCGCTCAGAAGCATTTCATGCAGCTGCTCGACCAGACGCATCTGACTCTGCTCTTCATGTTCCTCTACCCGTTCCTTTTCATCCAAGCCGCCTGTTCCGGCTGTATCTGTTGGCGTAGTAACCTGCGGATCAATAATATCGGTTGCTTTATCCGTGCCAGCCGCCTCCACACTTTCTGTGATGGCTTCAGTATTTTCACTGCTTTTACCGTTGACACTGTCGGCATCAGGGCCGTTCACGAGTTTGAGTCCGTATTGTGGAGTATCTTCAATGGCGTCGCTTACGGTGTCCGTTACTCTGGTAACAGACTCACGACCCGGGACCGGCCTTCTGTATTCTGTTACAGTTTTCTGTTCATCAATATAGATGAAATCTTTATTTGCATTAACGCTGAAGAGGCCCGGAACAGAATCCGGGATTTTATATGAGTCAAAAATTAACCCGATCCAGCGAAGTTTCAGGAGATTATAAAATTCCAGCTTACCGATACCGTTTCGGAAGATGCTGGCTATTTCATTTTCCGAGTATGTCCCGGGAATAAAATAATGAACCACACGCTCATCATCGTAAGGCTCAACATAACCCCGTTGAACCAGCGACTCTACTAGTACAGTTTTACCTGCATCCCCCTGTGGGAAGTTGAACTTGTGGGCCGCAAAATCACTAAGTACAAAGTCGAGGAAGGCGTTTTCATTGAGGTAAACTTCACCGTTTACAATAATGATGTGCATGGGTTTGGATTTATAGTTATTAATATTAATACTGGTGAAGTTATGCTTAATGGTACCTATTGCTCTTGCCGCAGCATCATTCGACCGCAGACCCATTATCGGGTCCCTCAATACATTAAGGTCAGTTCCCGTTGAATAATAATCTGAGGTTCTTACACATTTGGACAGAAAGTCATTGCCATCGTTATAGACATTCAGTGCCGTAACCATTTTTGCATAGACGCGCTCCTTTTTGACACGGTCGAGGAATGACATACAGACCGGATCTAATATTCTCTCAAGGAAAACGCTTGACCATATATTATGTTGGTTATGAATGCGTTTTCGCCAATGTATTTCATATTCGACAACATTGTTTTCACGTGCCCAGTCAAGCAGGCTTTGCGAGCTTGGCGCCCATGTTAAAGTTTCATTCAGATTCAGACTTACTATATCGAGGTCATATACCTTTCCGGCATCATGCACAAGGCCACAGATAAAAGCGGCATAGAGATATACTTTTCGGCGAATGACTTCTTCATCCTGATACCCAATTGGGCGCAATTCAGAATGATTGGCATTTTTTAAAGAAATCATTGCAACTTCCAGGCTATGTGACAACAATCCGCCAATACCATTATGGTGGTGGTTTTCTGAAGCAGGAAGTAAATGAATCCAACGGATGTATTCAATCAATGGTTTTAAAACCAGATTGGTGAAGGTAAAGGCATCCTCACGGATGTCTCCATCACTTATTGCCAGCATCATAGAGATTGAGTGCAGTTTATCTCTGTAAAGAGAAAGAATAGACTGCTCATTAAACGTTTGTATCCCAGCTGGCCGAGTTGGGTACTCAATGAATTTCAGGACTTCAAGATTCGGGTGATCCGGTACAGTGTATTTCTGATCCCCTATAATCTGAGCAAATGGTGAAAGACTCGAAACATCCTTCATCATTAACTCAGCCACATCATTCTCCCTACTGGAGAAGATGCCTAAAACTCTTTGTATACTTAGGAATAGCGCCCTGAAATTCATCAAATAATCCTTATTGGCGTTTACCAGATAGTTCCGCAGCAATATATGCCTGCACGCTTTTGTACTGTTTTACCTTTTCGATAAACTCATCAGGACTGTAAGAACCTTTTACATGGCGCGACACGTTAAGTGTTTTTTTGACCCGTTCGATATACATGTTGAGACTTCGGATAATATTGTGCGCCATTACGTTGTAATCGCTAACCGGCAGCTGACCCAGAGAGTTGAATTTATACATCTGGGTCAGAAGGTTGTTCATTTCAAAGATGTGCTTATAAAATCGCATCGTGTTCTGGTTGTTGAAGTTTAACTGGACAGATTCAAATCTGAACGGAGAAAACTCAGTTGATGAGAAGAATGGATCACTTTCATCAACCTTAATAGTGGCGATGTGGGCCTCCAGATTCTGCTTCATCAAATTGTTTTCGTCGTGCAATTCATTAAACCAGTCCTGAATTGCCTGCACCAATTCAGGGTGTTTTACCGCATTAACCGTCCTGAATAATGATGAAATAGCAATGCTAACATCATTAAAGCCTCTTATTACGGAACGATTCCGTGCCGTAAGAAATCGGTTAAAGTCTGGCGTGCCTGGAGTAATAGTTACTGTTGCCATGCCGTAATGTTCATTTTTACTTTGCGTGGCTCTTCGGCTATCTTCAGGAGTCTGAGAGGAGCGGGCATTTACATCAGGTGTCTTCTGCTTGCTTTCATTAATTGTTACGTCGGTCATTGTGCCACCTCTGATTTTGAGTATTTACGGATTTTGCGTCCCAGTTCGATATACGCAGTATGATAGAACTCAAGTAATTCTCTGTAGGGTTCTAGTACTCCCTCCGTTTTTTCGATCATTTCATATTCCCAGAAGGCATGATTAACAAAGCAGCTTTTCGAATATTTTCCGCTTTTCATCGCAGAAATCCGTTTCGACATATGACTGGGAGACCTGGTTTTAAACGGGCTGAACTTATGCCAGGTGATTGTAACTTTTTTGGCATTACCGATTAATTCAATTTTCGGCGCATACGAACCCAGATACTCACGCTTTAGCGTATTGTTAGGCCGGGGTAAATTAATCTCCAGATGATTCCGTTCTTTCCACTCGATCCAGTAATTTGTGCAAAGGTCTTCAGCTGCCTCCCGCAGAACCTCGATTTGTGAACGCATCAAACTGCGTGATAATTCTAGTGACTTTATTAGTTTCGAATTAGACATGTGACCTCCTGATGTGAAATCACTATACCGAAGTGGTTTTTATTTTTTTTTCACAAACAGGACTTTTTTCCGTGATTTTTATCGAGAATTTTGAGGTGGGGCTTCGGAGGCGTGAGGAATACAGATAGTGCGCAGCTCCAGATGAACACGGGAACGGCTGAGATGGGCGCATTTAAGCGCGGCAGAAAAGTAACTTTTTCTGCCATGGGTATTTTGAGACCGTGATCTGAAAAGTGCTGTTTTACTTACTAAGTTATACATATATCTAGTGCCACTTTTTAAACAAAAGTGACCCTATGTTTTTTGCGCATAGTGCCACTTTTAAAAAAAGTGACCCTATGTCTTGGCTACATAGGGTCACTTTTCACAAAGAAGTGACCCTATGTCGAGGCTTCATAGGACCACTTTTCGGCAAGAAGTGACCCTATGTAGTAGTCATGTTAATCAATCGGAAAAATATTCATCCTGAATCGCTTTTTTCGCTAATGTTATTGCCGCTTAATGCCGATAACGATTCGGGCTTTGCTATTTTTTTAAGCGATTAAAATTTCGTTAGCAAGCGCAGGGTTTTTTGATAAAATTCTGGTTAGTTTGGTCAAAAAGTGTTACAAGTAAGGCCAATGGATGAATGGTTAGTTTTAAGACTCAAATAGGCAGTATTAAAATTCCAAAAGTTACTTTTCATCATTCAAAAACCAAACTTTAATTTCATGTAGAAGATTAGTACAATTGTATTGACGCAAGGACAATCCGCACATGTCAGAATCAGATAACATAACGCGTAACCTACTCGGTAAACTATTACGTACCGAGATTTCGATTATTCGTAGTTACCGTGCATTCCTAATGTTATTGCCTATTCACGGATCTTCTATGTATCAAACAGGGTCTCCACTCCTGCAACGCCGTCTATTTGGAACCGGGTTTGGGGCAATGGCTGATAATGCATTCGAAGTTGAAACACGTCCCGGAAGTTTCCTCGTTCCACGTTCTTTAGGTAAAGAGATCTCGTGGGATAAATTTTTTATGGCCGTTGTTGATGGTGACACTAACGTTATCCGTGAATATGACAGTGACGATACTGACTTCGGCATTTACAATGCAGGGGAAAAAGTTACTTTGTTGAATGGGCAGGAAGATTGTTATAATCCGAGCAAAATTCAGCAGTTACGCTCCAAGTGTGTAGACATACAAAATGATTATTTTATGCAGATCTTCTTTATGTCAATGCTTGCACCTGAGTTTGTCAGTATATTTTTTGGATTAAAGCCTGCTACCGTAGATGCAATAAAAGATGTTGGTGTGTCATCACTCAAAGCAATTAACGATGTCGTTCTATTCCCACGAATAATTGCCTTTACACCGGGGTTGGGGGATGATAGTGCAACATTAAAATCTAAGGTGTTTGCCTGGGCATACGAATTATCTGCCGACATTCGTTTGGGTAAAGTTAGTGACGACTTAATGGAACTATTGCGTTACGACACTATGTTTACATGCCACCGTCAGGATGTGTTCAACTCTTTGGCAAATAAAGTGCTCTTGAAGGATTAATAAAAATGGCTAAAGTCGATCAAACTAAAGCTAACATGTTGTTGAGCGCTACAAAAACGATGTCACTTGGTGCGAATAAAAACTCAATAAGAATTCTTTATGGAAGCCATGTTGCAGAAAATATTGATTTCAGATCGGAACCTCAACAAAACGTTAAAAAAGGTATTCGAGGGTGGAGTCGTCGTTCGGATAACCGCAGAGCATTTTCTGCGGTTATTGATGTCGCGGTAAATTACTTCGGTTTTGATCCTATTCATCCGGAATCCAGCTTCCGCAATATTGACTTCAACCGAATCATGAGCGTGCTGCATAACCTTGGGTATTTCGTCTGCGCCCCTGAGGTCAATAAAATCATTGAGATCCTCACGTCAATGAAAGAAATAGAGGAACTCGAAACTTGTGCGAAATGCAAGCGGCCTTACATTGTCCCGTATACCAATGATACTCATTGCCCTCGGTGCAGATTGTCGTCAACGGTCTCTGCAATAGCGAGATATTCTCAGGAGGAGTTAGATTAGCTATTACTTTATGTGAGTGGTTTTAAGCTGAGACCAAAAATCTAAAGACTGCGTCGTCTTTATCTATTAAATCTTTGGCTTGCATACCGTTACACATGGTTCCTCATGTTGCTGTTTATTTTCAGACGGCTTCCGTTCTGACGTATCTAAAACATACTGTGTTAAATATTACTACCATCCGTATTTTTTTGTCTGCTCTATCCTTCCAACGTTCATTTTCTGTAAGTATAACTAACATGAATTGCCATTCTTTGATTCATTACGGTCTTTGAAAAGTCCAGATTTTATGATGCGCCTGCCAATTTCGTTTCTTATAGGTATTCAATTAAGTATAAATTCCCTTATGCGTTAACCAGCAAAGTACGGGGATCGTTCATAATCTGGATAGTGTTGTCTGAATGACAACGCGAATTTGCATTACTGTACCGTCATATAATTAATCCATTTCTCTCTTACAGACCATGTCTTTACCGGGACACTGTGTTGAACTGTCGTTTTTGGGGCTTTGTCGGCGTCACATTTCTGGTTTTTTAACGCATGAAATCTACTCCGTTATCGAACTCCCGGTGATTTTTTTTATGCCATCATACCTCTATTCCATGAGGAGATCGGTGAATGACTCGATTAACGTTACTGCCTTCAAAGATGTTAGTGCTGATGTCTTTGTTTATAACTGGCGTCCATGCAAATGAAGACCAGACCCTTATCAAAGACACCCCATTTGTGTCAGGACAAGCCTTTAAGAAAGGTTTTTTCTGGTATGACGACCCAGCCCGGAAAACTGAGGAAGAAATTAATGAGACTACGCCTCCTGTTGCATCTTCGTCCCAGCCAGTACAAGAAGAAAAGATTGATCTTAATTCAAAGTGGCTAAAGGACAATATGCCCCGGCTTTTGACTCAGGCAATGGATAATCCGACCCCTGAAAACTTATCGAGGTTTTATACAGCGCAACGTTTAATGTTGGATATCGGTACGCGATTTTCGGATAAGTCGAAAGATTATTTTCTTAAAAATCCAATGATGTCTGAAAAACGAAGACAGCCGGTTGAGAAGGTTGCCTTGGATGCACATCGTACGGTTGTGGAAAAAAACCAGCAGACGGTAATGAAAGATATTTTCACAAGATCCGGGCTCTTTTTCTTTTTCCAGAGTACCTGTGAGTTCTGCCACGAAGAAAGTCAAATCCTCCAGTTTATGCAGAATTACTATTCGGTCGACATTCTCCCTGTCAGCATGGATGGCAGACCATTACAAAATGGGTTGTTCCAGGATTTCTCTGTCCCTAATGCGCAGATTATTGATCAATTCAAAATCCGCGAAGTGCCAACTATTTTCCTTGTGTCGAAAGACGGGTCATCAGCGCAACGAATTAGCGAAGGTATGATCACTGCTGAGGAGCTCAAGAATACTATTATTCTGGCTGCAAAGGGCATGAACCTGATTGATGATGCCTCATTCCAATCCACGTTAGATATTAAGCGCCAATATACCATTGGTGAGGATGGCGTAATTACAGTGAATAAATCAGAAATGGAATCTGACCCGTTCTTATTGCAACGAATAATGGACCAGAAGTTGGAAGGGTACGATATGCCTACAGCGGACCCTGTGAACTACTTGAATGTTGGTGGCAGTTTAGGAGGCCCATATGCGCGCTAACCTCCATGTTTGTGCAAAAAAGTTACTTTTGTCGTTAGCCGTTTGCACGGCGATGATTGCACCAAATGCCGGTGCCGATAACGCCATGCGTAATATTTTTAATGGAATGATGACGACAACCAGCCCGGCCAGTTTTGAAACGGCCACCCGTACCGGTGTGGTTGGCGGCTCTTTTTCCTACCGCACAACAAACGTGAATACCAATTTAGTTTCAATGTCTTTCCCCAAAGCTTCCGTCGGCTGTAACGGCATCGATGTTTTCCTCGGTTCATTCAGTATGATTAACGGAGATCAGTTGGTGCAGGTTGCTCGCGGTATCGCGCAGGGGGCCGCGATTTATGCATTTAATGTCGCGGTATCGGCAATCTGTGCTGACTGTGCTGCGACTATTAATGATATCCAGAACAAATTGCAGGCGTTGAACAAATTTGCCAAAGATTCCTGCAACGCTACTTACTCGTTTCTTTCTGAAAATGTTGGACCACCCAGCCAGTATGCGAATGCGGTCAGTTCCGGCCCAGCTTCAATGCTTGGTACTCTTAATGGATTGTTGCCTGATTTCGGTTCATCAATGACCAAGTCGCCAGAAACTGTGACCTCCCAGGTAAAAGCAAAAGACCCTGAAGAGTTTGCTGAAAAATTCAGTGGAAACCTTTTCTATATGTCATTTATGGACATCGATAAAGGTTCTATGAATATCGGTGGCGTGACTGAATTATCTGGCTACAAACTCGCAGAGCAGCTGATGTCGCTTGTCGGCACTGTGATTATCAACTGGGATGCTAAAGGTGAAAAAGCGGGGATGGAAGTTCGTCCATCGACGATGACGGTATCGGATTTCATCATGGGTCCTCCGGCTGGTGGCTCCATAAAAATGCTCAAATGTTCGCCTGTACCCGATCCTGCTTCAGCGAGAAAGTCGCAATGCCTGGTTATGTCTGAAGTGATGGATGGTGGTTTCAAAGGACTGAAGGATACGATTTCAGACCTCCTAATTCAGGTTCAAACAAAGGCAATCAGCGATGTCAGGATCTCTGATGATGAATTACGCATTATTTCTTATATCGGCATCCCAACAATTCTTGATTCTCTTCAGACTTTTGATGTCCCTGAAGGCTATGCCTATATCCAGGATATCAGTGCAATAGCGGCCACCAGCCTTGTCATTAACATGCTTCGGCAAGTTGAAGCAAAGATCAGCGCTATGAATATCCCCAGTGAATCACTTTCCGGACGGCGGCAGGACCTGACTCGGTTATCTGAAAACCTTAGCAATCAGGTAAAAGCAGCTTACGAGCTCACCCGTAGCCAGGTAGGTAACAGCTCTGATGTCATTTCAGCATGGGATGATCGCCGATTAAAGAGGAAGGCGTTCATGGAAAGTCTTCGTGGCACAGGTAACTGAGGTCTGATATGGATTACAACATCTATACAGTAGGTGATATCGAGTTCGTGTGGTCCGCCCTTAACGGGATTGCCCTGATTTTCTCACAATATACCGGTGTAAAAGCATTTCTCACCACGGCAGCGGTGCTGGCTGGAGCCAGCCTGTTTTATAAAACATGGCTTTGGCTGTTGAACCCGACAAAAGCAGAGGTGCCGATATTTTCATGGATTCTTGGGCTGATTCTTTTTTCGATGGCAATAGTACGCGTGGATGTGACTATTGAATCGGTTAAGTCTGGTGAAGTGAGAAATGTCGATGGTATTCCTGTTTTTATCGCGGCGATGGGAACTGTAACCACTAACCTTAGCCAGGGCCTACTCAAAGACTATAAAACGGCGTTTGATCCGCTGGCGCCGATCGACTTTGCCGCAACCACGCTTGATGATGACATTACTCTTGGCCCGATGATTCGCTTCGTTAAATTCTTACAATGGGGCGGGGACAGCCAGGGGTATTGTTCAGCGTTCCCCGAACCAGTTAGCGGATTAGGTGCGATGAACGTGTGTGCGACAGTGCAATCACTGGCCTATAACTGCCTCAAGGGAACACAAAACTCAAGCGCGAAAATCGCTGGGAAAGAAACCATTTTTAACGATATTTTCTCTTCAAATGTCGCGGAAAGCATGGAACGCATTAATCAGGCGATGAAAGGTTCGCTGAAGAACGCATCTGCTAACATCGTGGGTGTGAATAGTTCAAAGTCAGCGACTTGTGAAGAGGTCTGGTCGACCGTTAAACAGGTAACGAGCACCCCGGAGGCTCGACAGACGATTGCTTTGATTGGGCAAACAAACGGTATTCTTACCCCAGAAGAGGCGGGCGGTGCCGCATCCGGATCGAGCTTCACGGATGTAATGGCGTCGGCGAACGGCATGTATGGCAAGGCGATTGGCGCTTATGACGCGACGCTTTCTTTGTTCATCATGAATGAGCTACGTAATGGTGCCAGTAAATACAAAACCCCACTTGGTCTGGCCTCGGATATGCAACTGTTTGAGGCATCATTAAAACGTACGAATACCATGGCATCTCAGGGGCAGCTCTGGCTGCAATTATCTGGTGCGGCAATTGCGTTTCTTGAAATGTTTGCGTACATGGTTGCTCCGTTTGCATTGCTCATGCTGCTTGCACTCGGCGGAAACGGTGTTGCCGCAGCGGCAAAATATCTTCAGTTGATTCTCTTCGTTAATATGTGGCCGATTACTGCGGTGATGGTCAATGCCTACGTGAAGAAGGTGGCAACAGCGGATCTTGATACATGGAGCACACTGAATAGTCAGAGTAACGCGGTGACTTGGATGGGCTTACCAGGGCTTGCCGAAACATATAGTTCTTACTTATCAGTTGCATCAGCGCTCTATGCTCTTATCCCAGTCCTGACGCTGTTCCTGATGACGCAATCCATTCATCCAATGATGAATGCGATGAAAGGAGTTACGCCACCCGCACCTGTGGACTCCAGCCACCTCACGCCGAAAGTGTGGGATGCGCCAAATAGCGGAAAATCATCATTTGGGGATGTTAATCGTACAGCACTGACAAGCACCGGGCAGGGGTTCAGCGGTGGCGGGGCCATGGACTCCAGTAACTTCCGACTCGGTACGTGGAATGCAGGTTCAAGTATCGCGTCAAGCCAGGGACAAGGGGCGGCAATGACCTCATCAGTCATGAGTGCAGCAAGTAATTCATTCCAGCAGGCCTACAATCAGATGAGTGAAGTTGGTCGTTCGGGGCAATCGGGCCAGCAATTTTCCTCGAATCTGCAAAACTTGAAATCATATACAGACCAGGCCGGTGCAAACGTCGCTAATAGCGTAGGGGCGAAGCACGGAATTAATTCGCAGCAATTAGCTGGTGTGGTGTCAAACCTTCTCCTCAATGGAAGTTTGGGACTTGGTGGCGAGGAAAAACTTGGAAAAGGGGGGGCTGGGGGCATAGGTCAGAAAGTGATGGATTCACTAGGTCTGAAAGCATCGGGTACCGTTGGTTCAGGGATCTCAAAATCGAATTCAGGCAGTGATAGCCTCTTAACTGATTTGAATAAAGCTATTACGACTCAATTGTCAGAAAACTCAGGACTTTCTGAACAAATGAGTAAAGCGGCTTCTCAGGTAAACAGTGATCAGTTTGCACAGACCAATGCATTCAAAGAAGCTGCATCAAAAATGAACCAGGCAACACAGACAATGGCCGAAAATCTGTCGACGTCACTTTCAACGAACGCCAGCGCTAATACCGGCATGACACTCGACTCAAGACAGTCTGTCAACCTAGACAGATTCTCCGATTCTATTCGTAATAAAAACTTCAGCGATGATGATGTGCGTAATTTTGCACGGAAAAATGGTCTTGATGAGAATGCGTTTATGGATAAATTCAATTCTTACAATGACACATTTAAGGCCAGCACTCAGTTGGGATCACAACTCCAGCGAACTGATGCGCTGGTGGCAACGACACGCGACTTTAGTGAGCAAAAAATTGCGATTGATACTGCCAGGGGTGAAACGGCTGAGAGCAATAAGCAGGATCTGCGTGAGACCTCCAGCCTGCTTAAAGGGCTGGTTGCTGACTTCGGCGGTAACGCTCAACAGATGCTGCCAATTACCAATCAACTTGACCGAATCACTGGTGATGCATCGGGTATTAATACCATTGCACAGGCGCAGGAGCGCACACCAGACCATGTAGATACCTCCGGCGTAATGAGTGCCGATCGTGTTGCTGACGTAGGGCAAGGTCTGGATGCTCAGGCGAAAGCTGGATTGGCACAGAACCAGCAGAATGCTAATCAACATATTGGCGGACAAACCGAATCAGGTGTTACGCCGTACAATGTGGGCTCGGTCAGTAAAGAAGATATTCAGGGCATTCATAAAGGTAATGTAGCTAACTCCTATAGCGAAGAAAACCAAAGTGTTCTCTCGTCGTTGGATAAGAATACCCCTGTAGTGACTAATGAGACCGTGGGAAGAATTCAGGGGGCTGGGCAGGACGTTAAGAACGCCAACCAAACTTTCGACCAGCTTCAAACTGGTATAGGCGGCAAGCATGCTACTTCAGGCATGGGTAATACCAGCGAAAAACTGAATTCTATGTACGGAGATAGCCAGATACGCGGGATATCAAACAACCTCCCGAATTATTTTGACAGGGTTGCAAATGACCCAACCAAAAAGCCGGATGACAAACGGGCGGAGCTGGCCGCACAAGCCGTGTTTACCTATGGGGCCAGTACAATGGCAACCGGCGCTGAGAAAGAACAACTGAAAGCGGATACTCAAAGCCTCCTCACCGAGCTGGGTCACTACAACGTTAGCTGGGGGATGAATGATCTCCAGAGTATCCATGAAGGTTTCAACATGCACAACAAGGCTTCAGGCTCTCTTGATTCAGCAATAAGGGCGAATCTTGGTGAAGGCGGCTCTGGCGGCGGGATCGTTGGCCAACGAACCCAAACCACGATTGATACCCTTGCTGGTAATAAAATTGAGTCCAATACAGAACGTAGTGTGATTGGCAGTACGCTTTTATCGGGCCAGGAGAGTGTTGCCAGAGGGCTTGACGTTATCGGAGCAAAACCCGTAAACGACATGCTCTCAGGTATTGGGGTCCTGACTACGCCCGCATCTTTGGCAAACGATGCAACGAATCCGGTAAATATGCCGAGTTCGTTATTGGGCAAGGTTGGCAACCACCTGCAAATGTCAGATGGTCTGAGCGCGGTGACCAGCCGTTATAAGGATATGGGAAGTGATGGGATCAAGACGTATGAGAGTGCATCACAAAACTCAGAGCGTGCGATTCGTCAGCAACTGACCGATGATCCACGCTTCGGGTCGGATAAAGCAGATGCGTTCGTTAACTTTATGAAGTCAGACCTTAACAATACAAACGAACCGTATCAGTCGAGAATAGAGAGAGCTGAAAACTGGCTGAATGATAATAAGAAGTAGGAGTGAATACTGACTGATAAAAGCCGTGCTCTTTTTGGGCACGGCTTTTTTATGCCTGCATCCGGGGAAAATAACTATTCACGGCAGTGCTATTCAAGGTAAACCACGAATCTGAGAAAAGTACACCGGCTAACTGAGCATTGGATAAGGTTTGTTCAGTTTTAAAACAATGGTCAAACAGGATACTATCTTAATCACGATTCAAATTCTCTTTCCAAATCCAGTTCACTCGCCACCCTAAGAAACGTGAATGCTTACTGGCCTAAATTAAAGTTGAGGAAAAAGTTACTTTTCTGATCGACTGATGCAGTGTTTTTGGTAGATGGCGAATCATGGTTTTTTTTGACGGAGTGTGTGGAAAAGTTACTTTTTTAATAAAAACGGGCCATCAGTAGGTTATATCTGGCTATCAGATCCGTTATGTCCTTTTCTTTAACCCCCGTGTAATAATCCGTACGGATCAGGTGCGGATATTCTGGCGGAAACAGGGTCGTATCGTCATCAAGGCAGATAAAGGCTTTTACCTGGTGCCTGGCCACGAATTCTTCACATTCAGCTGCACGTACCCCTATTCCCCCCGAGGGTAGACACAGGGATGGGGTTGCGCCAATTACCCGGTCTCTGTACGGCGAGCGGAAAAGTGACTTTAGGTAGGTAATACTCCCGCATTCTCTCCATGAACTTGATATAACGATGAACATTGAAGGACTTGCATCAAGTAACTTCTCAATCAAATACATCCGTTCGAAAGATTCATTCTGACATTTGTGGATTACACCATCAAAATCCAGGAAAAGAACAATATGGATTAATGGCAGAGGTCCCCATAAGCCAGCTGTTGATTCATCCTGAGGCAAGATCCCGTCCAAGTCTTTATTTCTAAGCTTCTGTGGAGAACAGCGTATCTTGCACAGGAATTCGTATATTGATTGGAGCATACCTAACCTCTTTCACGGGACAGTTTCACTCGCTCAGTGATGAATTGTTCACAGCCACGTAAAACAACTAAACAATAAATTGGAGAGTAGGGGGGTAATTTACTCCGGAACATTTTTTACAATATGTCCGTTGTACTGGGTCTTTGGTTGCGTCCACTGATATAACTCGTCCATGCCATTCCGGCCCTGAATCCGGCGATTGTATTTGACCATGAAGTTAAAGATATACCTCGCCCGGACCTTAGGGGTTTTGCTGTTGTAATCGGCAATCCCTTCAAATACATTACCATTTCGGTCTACAATTTTCCGGTAAAGCCACCAGGTACCTACCCAGAAACTGGCACAGGCGTCATAGGCCAATACCCGCCAGGTAACAGACGGAAAGTGGCCACGTATTTCCGGCAGATTGGACGAATTGATCTGCATAGGTCCAATATCATAAGTGCCATTTTTATTCCGGCTGAACGTTCCCACTTTTCCGCCTTCATTATCAAAAAGCGTAAAGACCAATTCTGCATCAATCCCGAAAAAGCGGGAGGCATCGGTAATGCACTGTGTGTAGACTTCAACAGGAACGGGAATAGGTTTCACATCATCTGCTGGTGGTATAAACACGAGATAATCTCCACTGGAATTACATACTGGATATTCTCCCACATCGCGGGCTAAAAATTTTTACTATAGGGAGGGAATTTTGTCCCTTAAGCGAATTTGGAGGATTTTTTCGCATGATAGTATTAATGCTCCATTAAAGGAGCTGAAATGAATAAGACTATCAAGGCATCATTCTTATTACTGGCATCTTGTACGGCCTTTAGCATGAATGCCCAGACAGTGAAAACTGACGTGCTTCCTGATGCAGCACTGAAGAAATTAAAAGAAGTTGGGCTGTCCATCGAGCATATTGAACCATCCCCAGTAAAAGATATTTATACCGTGATTTCAAGAGAAGGCGTGAGTTACGTCAGCAAAGATGGTGATTACATTTTTACCGGGAGCTTGTTTCATGTTAACGGCAAAGATGTGGAGAATACAACGGAACAGGCGATACTGAAAGGTGTCAGGGAGTTTGCTGCTAAAACAAAATCCATAGAATATAAGTCGGCGAATGAAAAATATCGCCTGGCGGTGTTTACTGATATAACCTGCGGGTATTGCCAGAAACTACATCATGATCTTCAATCCTATCTCGATGCCGGGATCTCAATAAAATTCCTCACTTTTCCGCGTGCAGGCCTGAACTCCGTGGTCGCGGGGAATATGGCAAAAATCTGGTGTGCGGCCAAACCTAATGATGCGCTGGATGCTGCAATGAGCTCGATATCAATCATTCCGGAAGGACGGCCTGACGCGGCCTGCCTCGATATTATCAAATCGCATTTCCAGGTTGCTTCAACTATTCCGCTTCAGGGTACGCCAACCATGGTAACGCTGTCGGGTAAACCTCAGTTGTTCACCGGCTGGTTGAGCCCGGAAAATCTGGTGACCCGCATGGGCACCGCACAAAAGTGACTTTTCACGACTGCAAGAGGTGATTATGAAATCTGTAATACTGACAACGTTAATGCTCGTGGCGGTTGGCACTCAACCCGTCTTTGCGGCCCAATGCCAGTTCGGGTCCTGCAACGCAGACATTGAGGCCAGCAGTGAACTGCTGGTCTCTGCGGCTCAGACGGATAAAGACGCGGTTTTAAAAAAACTTAATGACGCATCATCCCCCAGCGACGCCATGTCTAAGCGGGTTGAATCGTATCTGAATAATGACAGGCTAAAGGTGAACACCGACAGTACCCGGAAAGGTCCGGGCAATGGAATCGTGAAGCCGACGGATGAGCTAGCGCCGGTAAGGCAGCTGAAAGCCATTCGCCCCGAGCTTGTACAAAACCCCATCACCCAGCCATTGGTTGCCTTTTATGAACGTATGGCCTGAGAGCGCCGTATATCCGCGATTTGGGGGTTAGAAAATGTCGCTCTGGCTCAGCATTGTCACCCGGGCAACGGGATTACCGGATAAGCGGTATTTAAATGATCCGGTGATCTTCCGTTATTACCAACAAAAGATCCAAAAGGCTCCTTTTGCCCTGGTCGGATGGACTCTCTGTTTCCTGGCAACCATCGGTGTGTCGCTGGGACTGGAGCTCTCCAACCAAATATTACTTCTCGTTCTGCTGATTCTGTTTTTACTAATGGTGGTTCTCCAGAGTCGGTACCAGTTCATGCATCCGGAGAGATGCATCAGTGCTCGATTTTACCAGGAGGTGCTGGACGATGCGTCAGTGTCAGATATTCAGAAAGCGCAGTTTGAGTATTTGTTCGTGTCCAAAGTGGATGCAATGACGATCGGTGATCTTTACCGGCTCTATGATTTCAACAGAGGAGGCCGGTAAAGGTGCGGCATGCAGGTGAGAAAAGTCACTTTGCGGTTGGGCGTTGCGGTGCTGGTCATTAGTTCCAGGGAACCGATGCGACATAGTTTCCGGAGCGTAGCGGGGCATCCAGTTTCCCGGCCAGAGCGTCGATCATTGCGGAATACGCAATGCTGTCCGATGGGATTGGCGCATTGCTCTGCATACTGACTTTAAGAACCTGTTGTGCCCCTTTCCCCGCAGGGTAGACTTCCACATCAAGGCGGCGCCAGAAATGCCTCTGTGATATCGTCTCTGACCCCACGATCCCGCTGACGGGTTTATAGTCATAGTCCGTCTGAGTCTGCCCGTGTTTATCTTTTTTCGTTGTCTTCTTCTCGACGACATATCCGGTTATGCCCGTCACCAGCTGTTCACTGTATTGCATATTTTCCTGGGTCTTACTGTAACTGAATCTGAGAATATAGTCGGGCAGATGGTTGGAAATATTAAACCCTATCCCCGTTAATCCACTCGCAAACCGGGCTGCAAACATGCGCGATTGTATACTGTCATCAGGCGCTACAATTTCAAATTTCTTGTTGCCTACCGGGCGTGACATTAAATCGTAAGCATCAACATCATTCCCGAAATGATAGCTGCACCCACATAAGAACGTTGTGGCGGTCAGTAAGAATAAATGCCGTAACATTCTAATTCCTCCAAAAAGGGTTCTTTAACGAATAATTCCGATGTGCTGTGACAGTATAATCGAACACAGGTTGATAACTAACAAGTTGAATTCGTAAAGGTGGCTATGACTAAATTAAATTATTTAAAACCCGTAGCGTCTGTTTTAATTTCTGTGTTGATTGCGACGGCTGGCTCTGTGTATATCACGTCGAAATATTTTAAAACTGAGCTCCCCAGTAACGATGAAGTAGGAAAGGTAGCGGCTACCTATCTGGTAAAAAATCCTCAGTATCTGCTTGAAGCGGGTAAGGCTCTTGAAAACCAAAATACCAACGCCTCCCTTGAGCGGATCATCCCTTACGCACCGGCTCTCTTCGAGACCAAAGAGACTCCCAACATTGGACCGGATAATGCGGCCGTCGCCGTCATCGAGTTTTTCGACTACCAGTGCCATTTCTGTATGAAGGTAGCGCCGGTCGTTGAATCCGTGTTGAGCCAGAGCAGCGATGTTAAATTCTTCTTTAAAGAATTTCCAATCTTCGCTGGTTCGAAACCCGTTTCTGCGATGGGGGCGGCGACAGGCCTGCATGTGTACCAGGCATTTGGCGCTGAAGCGTATCGTAAGTACCACAACAACCTGATGACCAGCGCGTATGTATTCTTCAACAACCAGCGAGGGTTTACGCTCAGTGATTTAGACATGGTGGTGAATAAATCCGGGTTCAACAGCTCATTCAGCGATCGAGAAAAAAGTCGCTATGAGAATGTCATTTCCGGAAATATGCAACTGGGGGAAGCTCTCGGGATCAGCGGAACGCCAGGGTTCATTATCATGAACATGCAAAAACCCGATGCTGCAACGACATCATTCATCCCGGGGGCTGTCGACGAAGCTACCCTGAAATACGCAATCCAGAAGGCCCGTGGTGGTTAAAGTAGCTTTTCATGCCAGAACTGACCATGCCGGGTAACACTGGCATGGATGTCAGGCTTTTACGACAAGTAGCTCATTCCAGCGAGTGGTATACCGTGGCGACATTGACAGTATGGTCTGCTACCCCCTGAAATCCTGCTGAATCCCTTCCCCAAGCAGGAACAGAGAGCTACGCAGCTCTTTGTTAAACCGATCCATCGCCTTCATAAGCGCTTCACAGCCTCGTTTGGCGGGCCGCTCATCGAATTAGTCGCGATGAGTGGCTCAATGCCGTAACAGCTAAAATCTGGTAAGAGATATTTGTTAGTTTTCTACTAATTGAACGACTACCAGCCTGCCACCTTCCTCTTTTGACAAAACAAATTGAGCGTTATTCTTCAGTTCTATTTTTTCCCCAACCATAATCTGCCGCTTATCCGGTAATGACATTAGTCCTGATATGCCTTCATTTACCAACCACCATTGATCGTTATGGTAAACAAAATAACCAACCCGTTTCCTTTGTGCATCCGTTGTACGTTCATTTGGCGCGATAAGACGATTCACATGCCACGCATAGATAGACTGCCCGCTCCAGACCATCAACCGGTGATCGTCAGGACGATAGCTGCCTTCTTTACGAGAAGAATAAAAATTAAGCACTGGCAACTTACCTTTATACGGCGTACCGCAGTAAGGACAGACCGGCTTTGTCTTACCCGAGAAAACGTACCACTTCTGTTCACATTTCGTGTTTTGGCAGGGCTGTATCAGGTCAACGGTCTTAACCAAGGCACTTTCCCACTCATCGGCGGTAGGGCGTTTTGTGGCATCATGTAAGCCATCGATGAAGGCTCGATCAAACAATGACGTCAGGTAGGGACCCATGATGGTGTAAGGAATTTTACCCGGGTCAGCCCAGGGAAGTGAAAAGGAGGATAACTGACTGATTTTGACTGCATTACTTTTGTCTGTCGGATGTTCAATGAAGAGCGCTTTCTCACCCATTGATAAGGTTTCATCACGCACTTCATCCGACATGTCATGTATTTTTCCGCCACGTAGCGGATGACGGAAAAACAGGTACATGTAGATAAGCACCGACAGTGCATGGCGGTCAGTAGTAATGCTTGGCAGTACGCGGTTCGGATCTTCTTTGGAAAGATGGCTGGTTTTCACCACCTCCGGAGCGATAAAATCCGGAGTGCCCACCACATCGGGAGGATACTTTCCAGGAACGACTAGGCCGTCTACGTCAATGATGCAGGCATGGCCCATTTCTGGATCAATCAGCACGTTTTTATAGCTGAGATCGCTGTGACAGAGGCCAGCTGCATGCATCCTTCTGACGGCTCTTGTCAGCAGCAGACAGACTTTGAGATAGGTAAGCGTATTGCCTCGTTCACGCGGATCGAGGAATTTATTCTGGTTGCTGGCGCTGGCAAACCATTTGCCTTCTTTCTCCCGGCCTTTAATATCCAGAAAATCATCGTTTTTGGAACCATATTTAAAGAAAAAATGGTTCTGGTAGGTTGGAACCACGATACCGATTTTATTCCCATGCTCAACAACGTGGGTCGGCCAACAAAACAGATCCTTCCAGTATTCGCCACCGGATTGTCCAAAAATGTTTTGCCTGTAGCGGCCGGTGATCATATCAATACGATCCCGGGCCTGCTCATTCTGCGGTTTTTGATAAAAAGCGACGACGTAAGATTTATCAGGCGAAAAGTAAACATCCTTCATCGAGCCTGAACCAATCACCTCGTCAACATACTGGACTGTTTCGCCGTTCTTTGTTTTACACGTAACGATATTTGCCATATTGATCACCGAAAAAGCGTATCCCTTACCACAACACCGCAATAGTGCGGTCATCATGGTTCCCAGTGGAGAAAAAGTTTAACCAGTCGCCTAACCCCTCAGACGCAATACTGGCGTCTGCGAGGATAGGGGAGATCTCATTAATGAGACGGGTCCATTTTTCGTCACTGCGAAGCCCGTTATCAGTCTCAAACAGAGGGTCTGATACGCCGTCGGTCATAAGGATCAAGTGAGATACGTCATTCCATTTGCCCACGCTGATGCGACCAGTAAATGATGGGTCTGCGATAATGCTCTGGTCAAGGAAGCGGGTTTGTCCTGCGTATTCTCCGCTATCGGGATTTCCAAGTATCCTGACTTTACCTGAAGGACTGTATGCACCTATCGCACCATCGCCAAGCCAGAAAGCAGCTGCAAACAGCTCGTTTTCAGTTCGCAGTGCTACAGTTGCAAGAAGGGTTGTTGAATAGGATTTCACAGGTTGTTCTGCACAAATGGCTTCGTTCTGGATGCTGTTGACCGCGAGCGTAGCTGCCTGTTTAAAATGATGAAGCATGGCGTTTATGGTTGCCTGCTGATCGCTCCCTTCCCAAGTCGTGATATGCTCTTTTAAACGGACGCCTTTCACTCCACTGAGCTGATTGAAAAGGTAATCGCCAGCCGTCATGACTGCAATTCGCGATCCCTCTCTGGAATTTACTGCACTACCGGCCCCGTCTGCGACCAGCATGACAGACCATCCTGTTTCCTGGCAGTGGTTGATATAGAAGTCATCATCTCTGAAGCTCCCGGCATGCTCATGAGAGCGGCCCCGGCGACTGGCGGCAGCAATACATATGTTATCTCTGACCAGGCCAGCAGAGTCCAGATGGGCCTTAGGGTAGGGAGCGTCTGCTGGTGGTTCTATTACCTTCCACAGGCTTCTCGGATCCGGGTTTACTACAAAAAGTAACTTTGTTTCGCATTCGTCGTGCGAAGTGTATGACCACAGTACTGAAAGCTCAATATCGCCAATTTCAGTGGGTATGCCAGTGAGCAACCCTTGTTCTTTTTTATACGACAAGCCAATGTCCCGGGGAAAGACAACGTCTCTTATCGTCGCCCGTCCACCCTCATCCAGTATGATGGCAACCGGCGAAGAGAAACGTTCGCCTGCGCGGGCGTTGGGTATGGTTATTCTCGCTGTCGGGGGCATTACACATTGCACTGCTGACCCGGTCCGATGCTGGCTTTCCGGTACCTGCCCAGGTTTTAGTATCGGAGACGGCTGGTTTTCAGTTTCATTTTTTCCTGGTTTCTGAAGTTCGTAAAAAGGCATCAATTTCCACAATGTAGGGCTGGTTTCGTTGACTGTGGCTGTTTGCGTCTCTTTTTTGTCAATAGCGTGGTTTCCCTGCATATCCTCATCAGTCCCGACCGGCTGTTGCTTTTCGGCAAGGCCTGGAGCAGGCGGGAGGGCAGTCACTGATTCGTTCTCACCTTCGTTAACCAGTGCAGAGGTACCTTTTGCAAGGTTCTCAATCCGCTTTATAAGCTGCATAACCTCGGCAGACAGGGCAGGATCCTGGGATGGAAGGGAAAGCCGCTCACCTTCTGCGGTGTGGCTGAGCTCAGACAGAACTAAGCGGATAATCTTTTCTTCAAGTGACGTATTTTGCGACATCAACCTCTCCCTCTGTTTACGTCGAAGTTAGTGTTTCCGCCATCATTGCTGAATGAAAGACCTTTTTCACACCATGGGCAGATCACGTCATCGGGGCCATCAATGCAGAGCAACTTCCCGCATGAGCACATGGCAAACGCACTGGCATTACCACAGTGGGGGCAACCCGGTACACCATGCAGTTCGCTTGTGTTTACCTGCAAATCGGTAGCGGTGGCATCTGACCACGCAAAATAGTCCTCATCAATGGGATAGCATCCGGCAATATTAAAGTTGTTCAGGTTCAGGTTGAAATCGAGCCCGGAAACCCTTGCTGGTGGCCGTTCATATTTCATCAGGTACGGTCGACGAGTCTTGCTGCAACGCCCGGTGAGCGTAACGCAGTTTTCGTCGTACGCTTTTACATACTCGTCTTTGGACAGGCGAACTATGTATTCAGTCTGGCTGAGCTCCGGTTGTTTTTCGTCCCCGACACTGCGGCTGTGAGCAGTAACCGAGGCCGTGATCCATTTGATGAAGCGGGTAAAGTCGCCTTCCTGTGACTCTGTGAATAGCATGACATTTTCTGTCAGCTGCCGCAGGATATTCAGGTCCGCTGACGGTCCCAGGCCAACGGCAATGAGATTCACCTTACTCGCGTAGTTATTTTTCCAGCGTTTCACTTCTAAGGTTGTGTCGTCAGTCGGACGTCCGTCGGTAAGGAGATACACTACGGGTTTCCAGTCGCCTTTAGTCTCATGAGTGGTTTTTCTTACCTGAGTATCAATTTGCACGGTCAACTCACGCAATGCAGCCCCAAGGCTCGTGCCGCCGCCAACGGGAAGGCGGGGAGGGTAGAACGAGGCAATTTCGTGCAGAGGTACAATCGTGCGGGCTATTCCGGCAAATGCGATTACCGAGACCCAGGCCGTTTCCAGTGCGTGTGGATCTTTTCTTAAATCTCCGACGATCATTTGCAGACCATCAGTCATTTTTTTCAGGTTTTCACCGATCATGGACTCTGAACAGTCCAGAACAAAAAAAACGGGAAGGCGTCTCATAATATCCCTCGTACGGCTGGTAACAGTCAGCAGAAAACGGTTCTGTAAAGGAAGGCGTTTGCCGGGTAAAGCAGCACCTTCCTGTCTGTCAGAGCACCAGCTGTATTTCTGGTGGAGGAGGTGGGAGGGTATCTGTTCCGGCATTGATCCCCGCGCTTGTGCTACCGGAAGAAACGCTGGCCGAAACCCATTTAAAGAAACCTGCAAAAGCGGTTGAGTCGAGAGTCTCCAGAGACACAACCTTATCAGTGAGCTGTTTTAAATGCTCGTGGCCTGCTTTAGGACCTACCGCACAGGCAATGATGGAGCCAAATCCCCGGCCACGAATAGCTTTTACCGCTTCACCGTACGCCATGGCATCAGAAGGCGTACCATCAGTCATCAGGAATACCAGGGGACGCCAGTCTCCTTTTGTATCACCATCTGAGCGACGCACATCCCGGTCTACACACTGCATCAGACATTCAAGGGCAGCGCCGGTGAACGTCCCGCCAGCGCTTGGCACAACGATGTCAGAAAACTGGAAGTCTTCCAGCGGCGTGAGAGGAATAAACTCACGCGCCTCATTGTCATAGGTGATAATGGAGACATGGACACTTTCGAGGGCGTATGGATCCTGGCGGAGTGCGTTTAGCATCGCCTGAATTCCAACGTTAACGGAATGGATGGACTCACCGCGCATTGAACCGGAGGTGTCGATAACAAGGTAAACAGGCAGGCGACGCATCAGATGTAATTCCTCAGGTGTGAGACAAACGAATCTGATTCTGAAGGCTCACCAATTGCCTTGAGTTTCCAGCCTGTAGGTTCGCGTATCAGCTCGGCAAAGACCATGGAGCGCTGGCTGGCAAAGGCGGGTCCGCCAGAAAGATCGAATCGTGCCATTTCAATATTACGGGCATCTACTGCCCGGATGAAGGCATTCTGAACTTTACCAAAGTGCTGCTGGAGCTTTTCACCATTGTAGATCTGAACGATGAACACAATTTTCTCGTACTGAGCGTCAAGGGAATTCAGGCGCACAATAATTTGCTCATCGTCACCGTCACCGGCTCCGGTTCGGTTATCGCCTGTCAGCCAGATATTGCCTGACTTATGGCGAAGGCTGTTGAAAAAGATGATATCGCCATTCACAAGCGTTGGTTTACCATTTTCCACATTGCCGAGATCGGTCACCTTTCCGGCTGAATTACACAGGAAAGCGATCACATCAAGGTCGTATTCTTCTTCTTTTTTACCAAAGATCCCGCCGAGGAAACCTTTCTTTTCCTCATTAATATCCCAACCCAGGCCGATAGTAACGGACGAGAGATCGTATTCATTTTTTTTCAGGCTTACGCCCTGGCCTTTGCTCAGACTGACAGACATGACATCCCCTTAATTAATAAAATTATAAGACCACATTTACTTCTGGCGGCGGCGGTGGCAGGTCTTCAAGACCGATCACTTCTTTTTTGCTGGACTCCACTTTCTGACTGCCTACCGAAATGCTCGCACTGACCCATTTAAAGAAAGCTTTAATCGTCGAACTGTCAGCTGTATCGAGCTGAACCACGATTTCAGTGATTTCTTTGAGGACGCTGGTATCGGCATCATGCCCGGCTGCACATGCCACAACAACGCCGGTTCTGGCGGCTTTAAAGTCATTCAGGCCTTTACGCCAGTCATCATTCGGACTTCCATCCGTCATCAGGAATACTAGGGGACGCCAGTCACCTTTAGTGTCAGCCGTCGTTTTCTGTACTTCTTTGGCAATGGAGCTGGCCGTCAGGGTAAGCGCTTCGCCAAGAGACGTGGTGCCGCTGGCTGTTAGTGCTGGCATCTGGAAACTCAGGAGGTCTGTCAGGGGGACTGCCTGTCGGGCTGAAGAATCAAAGGTGATCACTGACACGTAAGCCGTTTCGAGTGCATACGGATCCTGTTTCAGCGTGGTAAGCAGCGTCTGAACGCCATTCTTAACCGCTTCGATAGGCTCTCCGTGCATAGAGCCGGACGTGTCGAGTAGCAGATATACGGGTAAGCGTCTCAAATGTAATTCCTTCTTAAGAGATCGGAAGAGGAGAGTAGTTTCAGGAAGAGGCCAGAGTTTGTAGATTTGATAAAACGGCACGACATCTGTCGGGTGGAGATTAAATACTCAGAAGCGGCATTAAAGAAATAAGTTAACCACCATTGAATTACCGACATGTGAATGGCCTCTTATCAGAGAAAAAAATTCAGACCGTACTGGAATATAAGATTTCTGAAAAAAACTCCGGCAAAAATAAACTTTCTTATGTATGAAAATCATCATACATCACAGATCTGCATGAATGGAGTGTAAATCGCCCAAAGATTGATGTGTAGCACAAGAGGATGTCAAGACACCAGGTTTTGTAGGCAGAAAGGCGCTGCTGACATTGCGGGAGGAGAATAGATCAAAACTCCGTCACGCAGATACAGAGGTGAAATATGACAAAACCGGGGTTTTCACCCCGGTCTGAGATTTAGCGTCAGGACTTTTTAGCGCTGTATTCTTTTATCAGTTCATCAACGGAGTGCAGAGCCAGCTTCTCTACCGCTTCACTTCGGGTCGAGCCACTCAGCGCAGCCAGACGGTCAATTTTTCTTAAAATCCGCATGCGTAGCGATAATGACACGGCTGTTTTTTTATCCTTATCGAGTACGACCTTCCCTGTGGACTCACCGGTTTTCAGTTCAGCATTCTGTGCGAGCGCTTCATTCATCCGGCGAAGGGTCTTTTTATCCAGCTGGCCCGGATTAACGAGATGGTATGAATGACCTGCCTTGCTGTATTTGATCTCCGCAGAATATGACTCGCGTAGCTCTTTGAGTGCCCGGGTTAATGTCGGCTCTGAGCATTCCAGACTGGTTATAATGTCGGCAGCGGAAACGGGCTTGCCGGTGCCCAGTAAGTTGGCAAGCTTAAAAATCCGGGCCTGTCTGGTATTTAATTGCATCGTAAGATTTAGCCTGCTTAAAGGGTTAGTGGTTCAATAGGCTGAAAAATGAAGGTACTGCTCATCTTTCGAATAACCGGTTGATCGCCTAACGCTTCAACCGGATCAATGTGTTCTAAGCCTGCAAAATTTACTGACGACATCTGGCTGCGACTGCATTTGCAGGACAGGATATACTCATCCTCCAGATAGCCGGTCCGCTTACTGACCCGTTGCGTAAAGCCTGACACAATCACGTTGTCGAACGGTAGCGTATGTAAAACGATACCGACCAGGCGGAACAAGCAGCCATGGACGTGGCGGGCATAGTTTTCGCGTACGGCTTTTTGCGTCATGGCTTTTTCCGTCAGCTCCGTGCCCCGGGCATTAACGCCGTAAATCTTATCAGGGAAATCTTCAATCTCAGCTAAATCAACATCCAGCAGGACTGCTGATAGCTCCGGCTTTACTTCAAATGCAACAAGCGTTTCACGCGGCCATTCAGTTTCTGCCAGCACACCCGCCAGGTATGATTCGAAAAACGCGGCGTCTGTCCGGAACTGCTGCCGGGCATCTGCCTGAGCCGTGGCGAGCCGTTTTTCATGTTCTTCAGCCTCAAACTTCCAGTTTGCATACTGTTCGGCCCAGGCCGTCCGTTGTTGCTGGTACCGGTGCTGTCGAAGGGTATTCTCACGCTCCACATCAATCAGCTCCTGCTGCCACCGGCGAAGATTTTCGGCGTGGCGCTCAGCTTTAGCTGATTCCGATTCAAACCATTTACCCAGAAAACTAATGCCTTCGCTCTCGGCAGGCTTTTCCGGCAATGCAAGATAGTCTGGCTTTTCTGGACGCACCGGTGCCGGAACCTGAAAAGGCGACGTTCTGTTATGCAGGTATACTGCTTCCAGCTCTGCCCAGCTGATGCCTGTTTTAGGATCCGGCGTCAGCTCGTGAATATTACGGATTGCGGTCACCGCTGACATGAGATCAGCGGCTTCCTGCTCAAGCGCCTGTCTGAGCCCCGGGTCGGTAGCCGTCCGGTTCCCACCTCCGGAACGCGCGGCCCGGTCAAGCCGGGTACGGTAACTCAGCCCGGTACCGGGCAAGCCCAGATTGGCATAGGTCCCCCGGCTTCCAAAAGAAACGGAAGCACCTCTCGGCCCGACACTCAGGCTCGGTGCACCGTTACTCAGGTTGAGGCGAACACCAGGAATAATGTTGATCGACTTTCTGAACCTGAACCCCATTATGATTTCCTTAATGATGCTGGGTCACGGTAAGTAATCTGATTCCATCAGCGCTTTGCTCGTTCTGTAACCCATAAAAACGAGCTCTGTCCAGAATGCCAGCCGCCCAGCGGCGATGTGTGGCGGGTTCACACATTGCTCCCTGCGACTTAAACACGGCCTGGGTAGAGTTCAGGATCCGCAGAGCGTCAGAATGCTCACCCTGAGTGACCATCAGCGCGTTTTGAATGACCTCTATCTGACCCGGGTGAATGGCCGTTTTCCCAACAAGCCCATGTGCCATATCAAGAGCCAGCTCTCTGGCCATTACGGCATGATCGTCAATATGCTCACATACGGGCGCGGTCAGGGCAAAATCACGCGGGCCGAAGACCGAAACGAGCATTTTGATGACGTAGCCCATCGGGCTGTCATACAGCGTCAGGTCCCGGGGACGGCGAAGCGACACAACGTTCATAAGATCGTTGCCGCCGATTCGAAGCGCAATAATGCGGTCGTGGCAGGGATGTTCCACCAGACGGGTGGCCAGCTCCCGCATCTGAGCCACGTCAAAGACGTCTTCTGTTTCCAGCGTTGGCATCATGCACAGGTGAGTCCCGCCCATGATATCCCACCATTCAGCTAACGAACTGAGGGTAAATTTCGGCAACACAAACCCGTCGACAGCGGAAAGATCATAATGCGCTTTTAACCATCTGCCCATGTCGGCATGCCGGGGGCGAATGAACACCAGAGGCCAGTCATTTTTACCCAGGCTACGCATGCTGTTACTGAGCTCGTGCAGCAGGTGCTCCAGATTTATGAGGGCGATGGGGATGTCTGCTTCACTGACAGCATCCTCAAGGCAAATTACCAGAGAGCGCAAACCCGGGATTTTCCCATGCAGGACGGCATCAGCAATATCTTCCCGTGTTGCAGGCATGTATAGCGTGGCTCCCAGATTCCAGGGAGAAAGACGATTTTTCATCAGAGTACCTTCTTGATAATGGTTACAGCCCGATACTGGCCGAGGGTTCCCCCCATTTCTGTAACAACTATTCCCTTTTCACGAGCAAGCCCTACAAGCAAGGCAACGTCCGGGTCGTCAATAGAACGCACAAATATATGGTCCGGTACCCGACGCAATACAGCCCGGGTTGCTTCAGCAATACCGGGTTTAATACGATTGACGCTGTCCACTTTAAATTCATCGGCCAGGAACGCGATAACGTCGCGACTTGTCTGCCATAAGATCCGGGCTGACTCCGTATTCCAGCTCAGGGGAGCGAGGGATGTCGGTGTTAACTTCTTACGGAAATGAGCGACGGTATCGACAAGCATCCGGCTGCATTCGAATTCACTGAGATGCTCGCAAACCATGCACCCATGTAATCCTTCAGAGGACCATACTGACCGGGAGATCAGGCCTGATACCGGCGCACCCATGATGCCAAAAGGAATGAGCCAGTCATCATCACTGGCAGCAAGCCAGGAGCAGCCACAGGGATCCGCCAGGACAACCAGTCGCGGCTGCTCAGGATAGCCCGGGCGATCTTTCAGTGCGCGTACAAGCTCTCCGGTAATTGCACCTTTACCTGTCCATCCGTCAACAAACACAATACCGTTGGTACCGTGTCGCTCTTCAATGACGTCAAGTGCTGTACTGTCAATTCCGCGATCCCGGATGATACTGATGCCGTAATGCCATGAGGTTTTCCCCATATCACGCAGGGTCTGGTGCAGCATAACGCCGAGGGGCACACCTGCCCTGACAAGACTGGCCAGAACGATGGGCTCATCACCGAAGCGTTCGACCAGAGCAATAGCGAGCTGCGTGACTTCTTTTGCAAGCCGGTCTGCCCCCCGATCCAGCGCCCGGTGAAACAAATCAAGATGCCATTGTGTGGGTGCTGGCTCCTGGCTGAGCATGTCCGAATAATGTTTCTTTCCGGACTGAATCAGCTCTTCTTTTTGCTCAACCGGCGTCATCTCAATGACTACCGGCTTTAGCAGAAACTCCACGTCACCGGGCTGGTATGAGCCAGCGAATGTTTCATGTGGCTGCATTTTATTCTTCTCCAAAAATTCGCTGTGAAATGGCCTCTGCAAACTGACTCTGTCGCGGAATGCCAAACCAGCTGCACAGTTTCATAAAACGGTGATCGCTCAGGCTGTCACCCAGACCTATTACGGGGAAAACCCCGCGCTCAGCGCGAAGCTTTTCGAGCAGCCAACTGACAGCTCGCCCCTTCTCAACCGGCGTGGGGAGCCAGGCTACGTTATTACTGTTTCGATGGATGTAGAAACCTTCCGTTGAGAACACCTTTTCAATTTCATCAGCAATAGCAGTGAGCTCATCGAGGCGTGTGCTGTCCCGGTGTTTCATCACCATATAAACCGGAGTTTCATCATATTCATAGTTAAGCCTTGCCCAGGCCTTGATCCCCTTTGCGTCCATCATTTCAGTGATCAGACGTTGCATAGACTCTAACCTTTCCTGGTAGGGCGCTAACTGGTCGAGCATAAGGGCCTTCCATTCCTCGTCGGGCGTTCCCTCTGGCGTTAGAATGACGGCCCCATGCGTGGTGATTGCCCAGGAGCGGAAAGGGATCCTGACGCGGCTGATTTCTTCAGTTCCCCGAGCGGTAACAGGAATGAGTTCAGCCTGCTCAAGGAGCCAGTCCACCAGCATGGACTGTTCTTCTGTCATAAAACTTCGTGGATTCAGGGTGCGATCAACGGCACCGGTACGAAATGGCTCCAGGGCCAGCTCGTCTACCATTTTACGACGGGTCTGAAAGAGCGTGTCGTCAAGGTCGCTCAGAACAACGGGTTTATTCATAGGTAACAATCTCCACGACGGGCGCAACCTCAGCCAGCGCCTTAAGAAGCTGCGCGTCAATACTTTCTGCGGGTGTCTCAGTACACACAAGAATGCGGTCAAACTGCTGGTGGGCGACGTTATAGACAAAATTGGGGATGCCCAGCCCGTAGTTATCCGTAAAGGAAATGGCGGACTCAATGGCATAACCAACGGCGATAGGGGAGCGGGTGGTCGAACCGTAAAATGCCTTTGCCCCGGCAGCTTCGAGCCGTTCTGCAAGCAGGAACGGCTCCCAGACGAATTCCCCTGTCCCGAGAACCAGAACACGCTCCCCTTTGCGGACGGAAACCTCATGGCCGAGATCGGCCGCAGGTGCGAGCATCCCCAGTCGACCCCATGACTGTTTCCCCTGGATGTCCCATTCTCCGCGTGAAGTTACGTTGACTTTCGGCATGTCCGGGACCGGTGCATCTGGTAATGTGGTCCATCCCCACTGACCGCTTACAAGAGAAACAGAAGTGACGGGTAAGGTGCTGCGCTCGGACAAGGCTTTGCCACTCCAGTCGGTAAGCGTAACGGCGATAACCTGTTCAATATGTTGAAGCTTGCCGGTATTACGCAGGGCAGAAAGCAGGTTAATAAAGGTATTACCGGTGGTTGCCTCGTCATCAATCAAAACCAGCGTTCGCGCGTTGGTAACACGACGTCTTTTCTCTTCATCATCTGGCAGATAGATCAGATGATCAGTGGCGTGGCTGTGTTCTTCCTTGAACTCGCAAAGCAACGTGCCATCAACCGGGTGACGGGTAGAGGTCAGATATACAGATTCACGATGCTGGTGGCGCACTTCATCAAACACACCGGCCCCAAGCCCAACGGCGGTTTCAGCCATACCGATAAAGAGTACGGGCCCTGTCAGCGTTGCGGGGAACTGGCTGGCAAGCTGTCTATAGGCCTGCCGCATGACTGAGGGTGGCACGGGAATGTGTCTGCCGAGTACTTTGCTGACAAACAGAAAGGCGCGTTTCGGGTTACGTCTTTCAGCGATATCAAACAGGTCATCGAGCGAAACTTCACCCTGGTCGCGGGTTACCTGAATCGTACCGCATGAGAGGGTACGGCGATAAATCATATCTTCGAGGATGTCAGACATAAATACGCCTTAATTCAGAAGGTTAGAGAGTGATTCCGGGTATGCAATTACATCCGTAATGGATCTCACCGCAACCGGAGAAAAGGTGTTTTTAGCGCTCTGGCGCACCATATCTTCAGACATCAGACCGAGCTTAAAGGCAGCAAATAACCCAGGAAGGTTCACCCCGCTGTGAAGGGTATAACCCACCCCCCCTGACGGACGCATGTTGGTTTCAAGCAGCACCGGGTTGCCATTCACATCGTTTCGCGTCTGAACATTCACCAGCCCGTCGGCCTTCATAACACGGGCGCAGTCACACGCCAGTTCCCAGGCGCTTCCTTCGTTTACCAGATACTGGATAGCCCCTTCCTTACGGCGTCCCACGGCTGCGAGTATTTCGCCCTTATCCGCGAGGATATCGACGGAAAATTCCGGGCCTGGCAGGTACGGCATCAAAACAAGGGGTTTAAACGACTCAGCAGCTGATGCTGCTGCAATATACTGTTGCGGACTGACCAGACGATGTTCGGGATGATTAAAGACGGCCATAGGCGAAGCACTGTCATCAAAGCGCCAGAATCCCATGCCATAGATACCCGTCACCGGCTTCACGCATACCGGGCTGTCAGTGAACGGCGGGGCCGCGAGGTGTGTCTTTAATTCTGCCAGCGTATTCACCCGCCAGGATGGTACGACCGGGAGACCCTTTTGCTCCATAAACTGAGCAAAAGTAACTTTTTCGTCAGCCAGAGTTAACCAGTCGACGCCCGTTGCACCGGTAGTAAGGGTGGCACCGGTCGATTCAATGGCTGAACGGTGTTCTTCAAACCACTGGCTGTTACGGCCAGTATGAATATGGTGGATGCCGTAGGTCTGAATGGTTTCCTGAATAAACTGGAGACGTTTTTGAGGATCTTCAGGTTCAGTCAAAGAATAATCGGCAACGGAAAGGATTTCATTTCTTTCGTTACGGTGGGAGGCAAAAACGGTAATGGCAAAATTATTTTTTTGTGCAAATGATTTTACCCCCTGAATAATATCTCGCTGGGAGGACAAACCTTCCATAAACCAAATTTTTTTGTTCATTTTTTTTAATTATCCGGAACGCCATGCAAATTTATGATTGAGAAGTGAGTCTATGAGTGTCTACGCAACATGTCAATCATAATATGATTAATAACTCCTGAGGTTATGGAGTGTGCCAGTGTTTTTGTGTTCCCTGTTAAAGTATTGATATTTAATACAAGTCTAGAGATAAGGACATCCTAAAAAGGATTTCATTTTGTGTTTTTACAGAAAACTACCAAAATTTCCCTTGTCAGAGAACTTCATCATGATATGATTTTCTTCGTCAGTTAATAAACAACCCTTTGATTGTCTCGGTCATTACCATTTTAAGGAATAAAACATGGTTTCATTAAGTAAGAACCAGACGGTATCACTCAGCAAAGAATCTTCAGCATTAAGCCAGCTTCAATTCGGCCTCGGTTGGGATCCGATTAAGAAAAAAGGTTTTCTTGGCGGACTGTTAGGTGGCAACGACTCAATCGATCTCGATGCTGGCTGCGTATTAATGGACAGCACTGGTAAAACAATTGACACCATCTGGTTCCGCAAACTGGAATCCACCTGCAAAGCTGTTGTGCACAGTGGCGATAACCTGACCGGTGAGGGTGACGGCGACGATGAAGTGATTAAGGTCAACCTCTCCCGTCTGCCTGCAAACGTTGAATACCTGGCGTTTACGGTTAACAGCTTCCGTGGTCAGTCGTTCAATGACGTCGAAAACGCATTCTGCCGCGTGGTCGATCAAACCGGCAAAGAGCTGGCTCGCTACAAGCTGACTGAGCAGGGCTCACATACCGGGATCGTTATTTCTTCGCTGCGTCGTAATAACGGCAACTGGGACTTTACCGCCCTTGGCCATGCCTGTCGCGGCCGCACAATTGACGATATGCACTCCGATATCGTTTCAGCGGTTATTCGCTAATGAACCTGACGCCGGGGGGCAATGCCCCCGTTCCAGCCCAGGAGTTGCGGGTCCGGATCACCTCGGGCGGTCAGGTGGATGCTTCGGCGTTTCGCCTGTATGCCGACGGGAAGGTGCAGGGTGATGCGGACATGGTGTTCTATGGTCAGCCACGCAACGATGATGGTACCGTCAGCCTGGTCAGTGAAGGCCAGTACTCAACTTTTACTGTCGCGCTCAACCGGCTGAAATCTGATGTCCAGAAAATTGCGTTCACAGTGACCTGTGACGGTGGGCAGACGGTGTCCGGTCTTCGTAATCTTTCCATCGACGTGGAGCAGGGGGCTACCGGCCTGGTTAGCGGCATTGTCGAACTGAGCGGCCGTCAGGAAGCAGCCTTAATTCTGGGTGAGTTTTACCGTCGTAATAATGACTGGAAATTCCGCTTCGTTGCACAGGGGTTCAACGGTGGTCTTAAACCGCTGGCAGAG
>NZ_CALSBS010000026.1 GCF_943590815.1 Pseudocitrobacter vendiensis
TGCGTTATCGATCTGGTCGAAAGCACGAGCAGCACCGCCGTAGGTTTTAGCCAGTACGGTGGTGATTGCAGCGGTCAGAGTAGTTTTACCGTGGTCGACGTGGCCGATAGTACCAACGTTGACGTGCGGTTTTGTACGTTCAAATTTTTCTTTAGACACGGCTATATTCCTTACTATAGTGCTCTCCCCTTCAGGAGAGAGCACGGGACTTAGGTTTTAACCCCGGGGATTATTTACCACGGGCTTCGATTACGGCCTGAGCAACGTTGTTCGGCGCATCATCATACTTCAGGAATTCCATGGTGTATGATGCACGACCTTTGGTCAGAGAACGCAGCTGAGTTGCATATCCGAACATTTCAGACAGCGGAACTTCAGCGTGGATCTTAACGCCAGTTACTTCAGATTCCTGACCGCGCAGCATACCGCGACGACGGCTCAAGTCACCGATAACATCACCAGTGTTCTCTTCCGGAGTTTCTACTTCAACCTTCATGATAGGCTCAAGCAGAACAGGTTTTGCTTTCTTAAAGCCTTCTTTAAAGGCGATAGAAGCAGCCAGTTTAAACGCCAGTTCAGAGGAGTCAACGTCGTGGTAAGAACCGAAGTGCAGACGAATACCCATGTCTACAACCGGATAACCAGCCAGCGGACCAGACTTCAGCTGTTCCTGGATGCCTTTATCAACGGCCGGGATGTATTCGCCAGGAATTACACCACCTTTAATGTCGTTGATGAACTCGTAACCTTTCGGGTTAGAGCCCGGCTCCAGCGGGTACATGTCGATAACGACGTGACCATACTGACCGCGACCACCAGACTGTTTCGCGTGTTTACCTTCGATATCGGTAACTTTCGCGCGAATCGCTTCGCGGTAAGCAACCTGAGGTTTACCGACGTTCGCTTCAACGTTGAATTCACGCTTCATACGGTCAACGATGATGTCGAGGTGCAGCTCACCCATACCAGCGATGATGGTCTGGTTAGATTCTTCGTCAGTCCATACGCGGAATGACGGGTCTTCTTTAGCCAGACGACCCAGAGCCAGACCCATTTTTTCCTGGTCAGCTTTGGTTTTCGGTTCTACTGCGATGGAGATTACCGGCTCAGGGAATTCCATACGTTCCAGAATGATCGGCGCATCTTGATCACACAGAGTGTCACCAGTGGTTACGTCTTTCAGACCGATTGCAGCAGCGATATCGCCCGCGCGAACTTCTTTGATCTCTTCACGTTTGTTAGCGTGCATCTGAACGATACGACCGAAACGCTCACGTGCAGCTTTCACGGAGTTCAGTACGGTATCACCAGAGTTAACCACACCGGAGTACACACGGAAGAAGGTCAGGTTACCAACAAACGGGTCGGTAGCGATTTTGAACGCCAGTGCAGCGAACGGCTCGTCATCACTTGCGTGACGCTCAGCCGGCGTGTCTTTACCGTCGTCCAGGATACCGTTGATCGCCGGAACATCGATTGGGGATGGCAGGTAATCAATTACCGCATCCAGCATCGCCTGAACACCTTTGTTCTTGAACGCAGAACCACAGGTTACCAGGATGATTTCGTTGTTCAGAACGCGCTGACGCAGAGCACCTTTGATTTCTGCTTCAGTCAGTTCTTCACCACCCAGGTATTTCTCCATCAGCTCTTCAGAAGCTTCCGCAGCGGATTCCAGCAGGTTCTGGTGCCATTCGTCAGCCAGTTCCTGCATATCTGCCGGGATATCTTCGTAGGTGAAGGTTACACCTGCGTCTTCTTCGTTCCAGTTGATGGCTTTCATTTTCACCAGGTCAACAACACCGGTGAAATGTTCTTCAGCACCAATTGCCAGCTGCAGCGGAACCGGGTTCGCGCCCAGACGGGTTTTGATCTGACCAACAACTTTCAGGAAGTTTGCACCCATGCGGTCCATTTTGTTAACGAACGCAATGCGTGGAACTTTATATTTGTTAGCCTGACGCCATACGGTTTCAGACTGTGGCTGAACACCACCAACTGCGCAGTAAACCATTACCGCACCATCAAGAACACGCATGGAACGTTCTACTTCGATAGTGAAGTCAACGTGCCCCGGGGTGTCGATGATGTTTACGCGATGCGGTTCATACTGCTTAGCCATACCAGACCAGAATGCAGTAGTCGCTGCGGAAGTGATGGTAATACCACGTTCCTGCTCCTGCTCCATCCAGTCCATGGTAGCCGCGCCGTCGTGAACTTCACCGATTTTGTGGTTTACACCGGTGTAGAACAGAATACGTTCGGTAGTAGTGGTTTTACCGGCGTCGATGTGCGCACTGATACCGATGTTACGGTAGCGTGCGATGGGTGTTGTACGAGCCATTTGATTCCTCGTTTATCTTTTTAGGCGTTCAGTTAAGTAACCCAAAGCGGGCTGCTTCGCTGAAGCGCCCGCCTGGTGACTAATACTCCGAAGGGATTACCAACGGTAGTGTGCGAACGCCTTGTTGGCTTCGGCCATACGGTGAACGTCTTCACGTTTCTTAACTGCAGTACCTTTGTTGTCTGCAGCATCAGTGAGTTCGTTCGCCAGGCGCAGAGCCATGGATTTATCACCGCGTTTACGAGCAGCTTCAACGATCCAACGCATTGCCAGAGCATTACGACGGACCGGACGGACTTCAACTGGTACCTGATAAGTAGAACCACCAACGCGGCGAGACTTAACTTCGACAGTCGGGCGCACGTTTTCGAGAGCTACTTCGAAAGCTTCCAGTTCATTTTTACCAGAGCGCTGAGCCAGGGTCTCCAGCGCGCTGTATACGATAGTTTCTGCAGTAGATTTTTTACCATCTACCATCAGGATGTTGACAAATTTAGCCAGCAGTTCTGATCCGAACTTAGGATCCGGCAGGATTTTACGCTGACCAATGACGCGACGACGTGGCATGGAAATACTCCGTTGTTAATTCAGGATTGTCCAAAACTCAAAGAGTTTAGTTTGACATTAATTTAAAACGTTTGGCCTTACTTAACGGAGAACCATTAAGCCTTAGGACGCTTCACGCCATACTTGGAGCGAGCTTGCTTACGGTCTTTAACGCCGGAGCAGTCAAGCGCACCACGAACGGTGTGGTAACGAACACCCGGAAGGTCTTTTACACGACCGCCACGGATCAGGATCACGGAGTGCTCCTGCAGGTTATGACCTTCACCACCGATGTAGGAGGTTACTTCAAAACCGTTAGTCAGACGAACACGGCAAACTTTACGCAGTGCGGAGTTCGGTTTTTTAGGAGTGGTGGTATATACACGAGTACATACGCCACGTTTCTGCGGGCAGGCTTCCAGTGCCGGCACGTTGCTTTTTGCAACTTTGCGAGCACGTGGTTTGCGAACCAGCTGGTTAACTGTTGCCATTAAATAGCTCCTGGTTTTAGCTTTTGCTTCGTAAACACGTAATAAATCGCCTCATATAATATGAGGACGCAGAATTTTAGGGCGGTGTCGAAAAGGTGTCAAGAAATATACAACAACCTGGCATCTACCAGGCCATTTGAGACGCATGTTTTACCGCCAGCCTGACGAAGTCAGTATAGCCAACCCTGACGACACTGTTCGAAATTTGACCGTACAGCCCACGCGCTTCAACATCTTCATTCAGCACGTGTAGGGATATGGGGGCAGAACGGAGAATATCAAGAAAGCGGCTGCCCTCAATTGCCGCCACCACGCCATCAGAGCGAAGCAGCAGGTCATCCCCCTCTTTCACCACGCGCAGTAGCGCGGTGATGTCCGTATGCCAGGGAGAAGTACTTAGGGTATGCAGCATAGACGCCTCAGAAGTGAAGAATCACATCATAGCCATCAAGCTGCTGACGAAGCGCATCAGGCTCCAGCAACTCAACGTCTGTGACAAAGGCCGTGGCCGCACTTAAGCCGCGCTCACGCAGAGACGCCGCGCACAGCCAGACGTTCTCAATATCGTAGAGTGGCATCAGCTTAAAGGTGGCGATGTAATCGCGGGCCAGCACCGTCGACGGTTTTTGATCGCTCAGCAGTTGAAACACCCCGTCGCCGATAAAAAATACGCCGAGATCGTCACTTAACGCGGATGCGGCCAGCAGGGCATCGAGCCCTTCACGCCCGGAGGCGCTCCCGTGCGGCGCCGTCGAAAAAACAAAAGCGACACGTTTCATCAGAACTGCACCATGCGATCGCAGGTCAACGAGGCTTGCGCCAACGCACCCAACCCGCTCAGAGAAAACCCAGGCTGAAGATTAAAACCAGGCAGCGACAGATTTTTCGCTTCGGTTTCATCCGTGACACCACGACGTAGCGCCGCCGCCACACAAATATGCAACTCGACGCCTTGTTCATCATGCAGCTGCTGCCAGCCGCGCACCACGTCGAACTCATCGCTGGCAGGCGCGGTAAGCTGATTGGCGTTGTAGACGCCCTCGCGATAAAAGAACACGCAGGCAAGCTCGTGACCTTCGCTCAGCACCGCCTGCGCAAACTGCAGCGCGCTGCTGGCGTGTTGCGTCCCGTAGGCCGGGCCGGTCACCATGATGGCAAAACGCATTACTTATCTTGCCCCACAAAGTCGCCGCTTTTGAACTGGCGAATGTAGAGATACACCGTGTGTTTGGAGATGTTCAGGCGGTCGGCCACCTGATTAATCGCATCCTTGATATCAAAGATGCCTTTCTCGTAAAGGTTGAGCACGATCTGGCGATTTTTAGCGTTATTGGAAACGTTACGATCGGCATTCACCTCTTCAATCGTGAACTCCAGCGTCTGGGTGACCAGGTCTTCAACCGAAGAGGCAAAGTTAACCTGCGAATTCACTTCCGGCGTTTCCGGCGGAATAAAGGTGTTCATGATTTGTGAGAAAGGCACATCAAGGTTCATGTTGATGCACAGCAGCCCAATGACACGTTGTTCGCGATTGCGGATCGCGATGGTCACGGACTTCATCAGCACGCCACTTTTGGCACGAGTAAAATAGCATTTGGAAACGCTGCTATCTGCGCCGGTCATATCGTGCAGCATGCGCAGGGCCAGGTCGGTAATCGGCGAGCCGATTTTCCGTCCGGTATGTTCGCCGTTAGCGATTCGAATAGCCGAGCACTTCAGGTCCTGCAAAGAATGCAGCACAATTTCACAATGGGAACCAATGAGCATCGCTAACCCGTCCACGACCGCTTCGTAGGACTTCAGGATCTCGAAATCGGTTTTATCGAAAGGACGTTGATCCAGTAAATCAAGTTCACTGGTTTCGTTGGTTAAAAGCGACCTGGACATGTAAAAAAGCACTCCTTTTCAGGAGCCTGTCGTTATGTTGTCAGGGCAGGCTCATCACTAATAGGGGGATCTAAAGTAATACGCGCACCTGGCGCTTTCCAGCATTAATTATATCAGGCAGGTAATAAAAAGCCGCCGCCCAATGGGCGGCGGCTATCAGACTCTTATTTTTTGTCTGCGGTTGCAGCTTTCTCAGCTGGCGCAGCGTCAGCTTTCGCGTCCGCTTTTGGTGCTGGCTTAACGTCTAACAGTTCAACGTCGAAGACCAGGGTGGAGTTAGCCGGGATACCCGGAACGCCGGTTTTACCGTAAGCCAGATCCGGTGGGATAACCAGCTTGATTTTGCCGCCTTTTTTGATGTTTTTCAGGCCTTCAGTCCAGCCTGGGATCACGCCATCAAGACGGAAAGAGAGCGGCTCGCCACGAGTATAAGAGTTATCGAACTCTTTACCGTCGATCAGCGTGCCTTTGTAGTTTACTACCACGGTGTCGCTATCGGTCGGTGCGCTACCGGTACCCGCTTTCTCTACTTTGTACAGCAGGCCAGTAGAAGAGGTTTTCACATCTTTCTCTTTGGCGAATTTCGCGCGGTACTCTTTACCTTTCGCTTCGTTATCCGCGGCGTCTTTCTCCATCTTCGCCTGAGCGGAAGACTTCACGCGCGCTTCGAAAGCCTGCAGGGTTTGCTCGATTTCCTGATCGGATAGTTTGCTCTTATCAGCAAATGCGTCCTGAACACCGGCGATCAGCTGATCTTTATCCAGTTTGATGCCCAGTTTTTCCTGTTCTTTCAGGGAGTTTTCCATGTAACGACCCAGCGAAGCACCCAGTGCATAAGCGGATTTCTGGTCGTCGTTTTTGAAAGCGGATTTGCTTTCTGCGGCTGCTGCGGTTTTCGCAGAGTCAGCGGCAAACGCCAGCGGCGCATTCAGTGCAACGGCCATCGTGGTTGCCAGAAGCGTTACTTTAAACAGTGATTTCATCCATCTCTCCAGGGCCGGGGCCTCTCGCCCCAAGATTTACTAAGTGAGAAGCGTACTATATAGCCTTGCAGAACAAATCTACATACGAACGCTCCTGATTCTCGACACTTTTCAGACTATTTTTGTTTAAATTAGTTTCCCCGTTGACGAAGGAATGCTGCGTGAGAGCCGAAAGTTAAGTAGAATCCGCGGCACCGGGAAGCACGCCGGAACTCACAGCGAAGAGGTTAATGATGCAAGAAATGAGTATTGAAGCGCGGATGGAAGAACTTGAAAGCCGCCTGGCGTTTCAGGAGATCACCATTGAAGATCTTAACCAAACGGTCACCCAGCATGAGCTGGAAATGGCGAAACTGCGCGATCATCTGCGGTTACTGACGGAGAAACTGAAGGCCAGTCAACCGTCTAATCTCGCGTCCCAGTCAGAAGAGACGCCACCGCCTCACTATTGAGACGTAAAAAAAGCGGGATTATTCCCGCTTTTTTGTTGCCGGATGGCGCTTCGCTTATCCGGCCTACAAGATAATCTTATGTAGGCCGGGTAACGCAACGCCGTCCTCCGGCGAAGGCTGAATTAATGGCAACCGCAACCGCCGTTACCACAACCGCCTTTACCGTGTTCATGACCATGGTCGTGACCGTGGCCGCCGCAGCAACCATCGTGGTCATGATCGTGATCGTGGTCGTGGCCGTTCGCACCGTGAACGTGGCCATGAGCCAGTTCTTCTTCGGTTGCTTCACGGATAGCCACAACTTCCACGTTAAATTTCAGATTCTGACCCGCCAGCATGTGGTTACCATCAACCACAACGTGATCGTCTTCGACTTCGGTGATTTCAACCGGAACCGGGCCCTGGTCAGTTTCTGCCAGGAAGCGCATGCCAACCTGCAGTTCGTCAACGCCCATGAACACGTCTTTAGGAACGCGCTGCACCAGGTTTTCGTCATACTGACCGTAAGCGTCGTTCGCGCCAACAGCCACATCGAATTTATCGCCAACTTCGTGACCTTCCAGCGCTGTTTCCAGGCCAGAGATCAGGGAACCGTGACCATGCAGGTAGTCCAGCGGCGCACTTACCGGAGACTCATCAACCAACACACCGTCTTCTGTACGTACCTGATAGGCCAGGCTGACCACCAGGTCTTTTGCTACTTTCATGATATCTCCTGAGCAAGGGAAGAATAGTGGCGCAGATTGTAGCGGAATTCTGCACTCGTGTACCCCTTAGCTTAAAAAAAGGCGAGCGATAACGCTAGTCGGGATGAAAAATGCCAATCACTTGCTCATCTTTGCGAACATGCTCGCGGGCTTCTTTATCTGCTTCCCGCATCTGATGACCACACTTAACGCATTCAACAATATCAACATTATTTTCGCGCCACATGGCCATGGAATCCTGCGCCTGACACGCCGGGCATTTCGCGCCCGCGATAAACCGTTTACGTACCGCCATACTTCACCTTTTATTCAAATTCATCCCAGCCATCCAGCTGACGTCGCTCCTGTTGCATCTCGCGCTGGAAGATCTCTTCCAGCTCGCGCCGCGCTTCCCGCACGCGCGAAATCTGTTGCGTATCGCTGTGCACGGGCATCAGCTCGCGCAGCATCCGCATATCGAGCCGACGGAAGTGCAGTTGCGCCCGCTGTGCCTGATGAGGATGCATTCCCGTAGAAATAAGCGCCTTACGCCCCAGTTCCAGCGCGCTGGAAAAGGTCTCACGGGAAAACTGTAACACGCCCGCCTGCAGCAGTTCGTGCGCTTCCACACGTCCCCGGGCACGCGCCATAATATTGAGGTGCGGAAAGTGCTGCTGGCAGATTTCCACCAGCTTCATGGTGTCTTCCGGATCGTTACAGGTGATGACAATTGACTGTGCCTGCTCCGCCCCGGCGGAACGCAGCAACTCAACCTGCGTCGCATCACCGTAGTAAACCTTATAACCATATTTACGCATCAGATTGACCGCACTGATATCCCGTTCCAGCACGGTAATGCGCAGCTTGTTCGCCATCAGCAAGCGGCCAATCACCTGACCAAAACGGCCAAAGCCGACCACGATCACCTGTGGCTTATCATCTTCCACCCACGGCGCTTCCTCTTCTTCTTCCGGGCCGTTAAAGCGGCGCGACAGCACGCGGTCGATGGCTTTCATCAGCAGCGGCGTCGTCATCATCGACAGGGTTACGGTCACCAACAGCAGCGCCATCTGGTCGTCTTTAAAGAGCTTCACGCTCGATGCGGCGGAAAAGAGCACAAACGCAAACTCACCGCCCTGACTGAGCACGCCAGCGAACTGCATCCGCTCGGAACTACGCAGGCCATGCAGCCGCGCCAGCACGTACAGCACCAGCGTTTTCACCGCCACCAGCACCACCACGCTGCCCACCACCCACAGAATATGGGTGTAGAGCACGCCAAGATTCAGCGCCATGCCAACGGAAATAAAGAACAGCCCCAGCAGCAGGCCTTTAAAGGGCTCGATAGCTGTTTCCAGTTCGTGACGATATTCACTTTCCGCCAGCAGCACCCCGGCAATAAACGTCCCAAGCGCCATTGAAAGTCCCAGCGCATCCATAAACAGCGCGGAACCCAACACCAGCAGCAGCGTCGCCGCCGTAAACACTTCGCGCACGCCGGAGGCGGCGATAAACCGGAACACCGGACGCAGCAGGTAACGCCCGCCAATCAACACGCCACCAAATACCAGCACTTTCATGCCGACAGCCATCCAGTCGACGTGATCGTCGCCAGACCCTGCCAGCAGCGGCACCAGTGCCAACGCGGGAATAACCGCTAAATCCTGAAACAGCAGCACCGAAAAACCGAGTTGCCCCGATTCGCTGCGGTTCATGCCCTTCTCGCGCATTAATTGCAGCGCCATCGCCGTCGATGACATCGCCAGGCCAATCCCGCCAATCACCGCTGTCTGCCAGGAAAAATCCGTCAGCATCAGCAGGCCACCGAGGATAAGCGCGCTGAAAATAACCTGTGCCGCGCCGATACCGAAAATAGGTCGCCGCAGTTGCCAGAGTTTGGCCGGATTCAGTTCAAGCCCAATGATGAACATCAGAAAGACGACGCCCAGCTCCGAAAAGTGAAGAATTTCATCGACGTCGCTGATAAATCCGAGCCCCCATGGGCCGATAGCAATCCCCGCCAGCAGGTAGCCCAGTACCGCGCCAATGCCCAAACGGGCAGCGAGCGGCACCGCCACCACGGCGGCAAACAGAAACAGCACGCCGGCCAGTAACAAATCGGAACCTTCCATCAGCGGCCTCCCGGCGCAATCGGTGAAGCCAGCCACTCACCGTACGCTTTCGCGTGACTTGCCAGCTCTTCCGGCGATTGACGGCGCGCCCAGTAGATAATCATCGGGTTCATCCAGTGCATCCGGCACATCGCCGCCGTCAGTTCAAAGGGACGTAAAATATCGCTCATGGGATAGCGGTTCAGCGCGTCATAACGGTAAGCACTTTCTGGCTCGCCAGTGGTAATGACGCTACGCCAGTACTTTCCCGCCAGTTGGTTGCCCCCCACCCCGCTGGCAAAACCACGGCTTAACACGCGATCCAGCCACTCTTTGAGCAATGCCGGGCAACTGTAGGTATAAAGCGGATGCTGGAACACAATCACCTCGTGCTCGCGCAGCAGCGCCTGTTCACGCGGGATATCAATAAAAAAATCAGGATAGTTTGCGTACAAGTCATGCACGGTCACGTTGCTCAGCTGTGTGGCAGGCTTGAGCAAAACCCGGTTCGCCACCGAGTCCTGTGATTCCGGATGGGCATACAGCAGCAATACTTTCGGCGTCTGCGACATCATTCCCCTCCGTTTATCATTTCCGGGCGCACGCGCAGCAGGAATGATTTTGTGTATCGTCATCATTTTGGGCTACCATTGCGGCCCGGTGTGGCGATTCGCTCACCACATTACATTATCACAATGACAATTTAACATACCCAGAACATACGGCGCCTTATGATTGTTTTCTCCTCGTTACAAATTCGACGCGGCGTGCGCGTCCTGCTGGACAACGCAACAGCCACCATTAACCCAGGGCAGAAAGTCGGCCTGGTGGGGAAAAACGGCTGCGGCAAATCCACGCTGCTGGCGTTATTGAAGAACGAGTTAAGCGCCGATGGCGGTAGCTTTACCTTCCCCGGCAACTGGCAACTGGCCTGGGTGAATCAGGAAACGCCTGCTCTGGCAGAGCCTGCACTGGAGTATGTTATTGACGGCGACCGTGAATATCGCCAGCTTGAAGCGCAACTGAATGCCGCCAATGAGCGTAACGACGGCCATGCCATCGCCACCGTTCATGGCAAACTGGACGCGATTGACGCATGGACCATCCGCGCACGCGCGTCCAGCCTGCTACACGGTTTGGGCTTCAGTAACGAGCAGCTTGAACGTTCGGTGAGCGATTTTTCCGGTGGCTGGCGGATGCGTTTAAACCTGGCGCAGGCGCTGATTTGCCGTTCCGATTTACTGCTGCTCGATGAACCGACAAACCACCTCGATCTCGACGCGGTTATCTGGCTGGAGAAATGGCTGAAGAGCTATCAGGGCACGCTGATCCTGATTTCGCACGACCGCGACTTCCTCGATCCGATCGTCGACAAAATTATTCATATCGAACAGCAGGCGATGTTCGAATACACCGGCAACTACAGCTCTTTCGAACGTCAACGCGCGACGCGTCTGGCCCAGCAGCAGGCGACCTACGAAAGCCAGCAACAGCGCGTGGCGCACCTGCAAAGCTTTATCGACCGCTTTAAAGCCAAAGCCAGCAAAGCCAAACAGGCGCAGAGCCGCGTGAAAATGCTGGAACGTATGGAGCTTATCGCCCCGGCGCACGTCGATAACCCGTTCCACTTCAGCTTCCGCGCGCCGGAAAGCCTGCCAAGCCCGCTCCTTAAAATGGAGAAAGTCAGCGCAGGCTACGGTGAGCGCATTATTCTCGACTCGATTAAACTGAATCTGGTACCCGGCTCGCGCATCGGCCTGCTCGGGCGCAACGGCGCGGGTAAATCGACGCTGATTAAAATGCTGGCCGGTGAACTTAGCCCGATAAGCGGCGAGATTGGCCTGGCGAAAGGCATCAAGCTCGGCTACTTCGCTCAGCATCAACTGGAGTTCCTGCGTGCCGATGAGTCACCGATTCAACATCTCGCGCGCTTAGCGCCGCAGGAATTAGAACAGAAGCTGCGAGATTACCTCGGCGGCTTCGGTTTCCAGGGCGATAAAGTCAGCGAACCGACCGGGCGTTTCTCCGGCGGTGAAAAAGCGCGTCTGGTGCTGGCGTTAATCGTCTGGCAACGCCCGAACCTGCTGCTGCTCGATGAACCGACTAACCACCTTGACCTCGATATGCGTCAGGCTTTGACCGAAGCACTCATTGAGTTTGAAGGCGCGCTGGTTGTCGTCTCGCACGACCGTCACCTGCTGCGCTCCACCACCGATGACCTCTATCTGGTTCACGATGGCAAAGTCGAACCGTTCGATGGCGATCTGGAGGATTATCAAAAGTGGCTGAGCGATTCGCAGAAACAGGAAGCGCAGGCGGACGACGCCCCTAAAGATAACGTCAACAGCGCGCAAGCGCGTAAAGATCAGAAGCGTCGCGAAGCGGAACTGCGCACACTCACACAGCCGCTGCGTAAAGAGATTGCCCGTCTGGAAAAAGAGATGGAGAAGCTCAACGCGAAGCTTGCCAGTGCGGAAGAAAAACTGGGCGACAGCGAACTTTACGATCAGAGCCGCAAAGCGGAACTGACTGAATGTTTGCAACAGCAGGCGCAGGCAAAAGCGGGGCTGGAAGAGGCTGAAATGGCCTGGCTGGATGCGCAGGAGCAGTTAGAAGCCATGCTGCAAAGCGAATAAAGGCGACACACCATGAACCCGGTAACGACCAACGACATCACCTTCCGCAAGCTGGCGATCTTCATGACCTTTATGGAGAAAGGCAATATCGCCCGTACCGCCGAGGCGCTGGAGCTCAGCGGCGTGAGCGTGCATCGCGCGCTGCACACGCTGGAAGAGAACGTCCGTTGTCCGTTGTTCATCCATAAAGGCCGCAACCTGGTCGCGCTTCCGGCGGCCTGGACGCTGCTGGAGTATTGTCAGGAAGTCACTCAACTGATGGCGCGCGGGCTGGAAGAAGCGCGTAAAACAGCGGGTGTTGGTCAGGGGCGTCTGCGCGTCGGTACGCTCTATTCATTGACGCTGGAAACTGTGCCGCGCCTGATTATGGGTATGAAACTGCGGCGTCCGGATCTGGAGCTTGACCTCACCATGGGCTCCAACGATACCCTGCTGCATATGCTGGAAGACGGCACGCTGGATGCGATCATCATCTCTATTTCTGAGAGTGATATCGACCGCAACAACATGGAAGTGCTGCCACTGTTCCACGACGACATCTTCCTCGCCGCGCCCGCCTCCGCTTCGCTGAAGCCCGACGCGCTTGCCGACCTACGCGATTATCGCGACCAGAAATTTGTCTCACTGGCGGAAGGGTTTGCCACCTACGCAGGTTTTCAGGAAGCGTTTCACATCGCCGGGTTTGAACCGGAGATCGTGACAAGGGTGAATGATATTTTCTCGATGTTGAGTCTGGTACAGGCAGGTGTAGGATTTACCCTGATGCCAGGGCGCATGAAGAAGGTGTATGAGAATTCGGTACAGTTGCTGAAGCTTTCGCAGCCGTACCAGATGCAGCAGCTCATCGCGATTGTATTCAGCCGCAACCGCGAGCAGGACCCGAACCTCCGCGCGCTCGCCGCCGAAGGACGTATGTACGCGCGGAGCCTGGACGAGAACGCCTGAGCCGTTGCCGGATGGCGGCTACGCCTTATCCGGCCTACAAAAACATCCCACATTCTGGTAGGCCCGATAAGCGCAGCGCCACCGGGCAAATCACCGCAGCCGCTGCGCCAGATGCACCGCAACATCCACGCCGCTACGCTCCAGCGAAATCGACTCGCCTTCCCACGCCGCCTGACGCGTTAAACAGGTCAAAATGCCGCCCGGCGGCATCTCAATCGCCAGCCGCGCTTCGCGTTCATTGGCGGAAATCACCGCTTCCTGCCAGCGCACGGTGCGCGCCATATTCATCGCCAAATCATCGGCGATGCGTTCTGGCTGCCATAAGACGCGCCCGGTACTGCCACTCAGATACGCATAACGCGGACGCGTCAGCGTCACGCCGTTAAATGCCTGCACCAGCTTCTGCGCCGGTTGCGCCAATAGTTCACAGTGCGACGGTACGCTCACCGCCAGTCTCGGCGCTTTCGTCGCGCCTTTCGCCATCGCGCGTTTTGCTACGATAGCCATGCCTTCATCCGGGCCGGCAATCACCGTCTGGGTTTCCGCATTCAGGTTGGCGATGTACGTTCCCGTACCTTCCAGCAGCGGCTCAACCTGGTTCAGGGTGAGCCCCATAATCGCCGTTAACCCGTAGCCGTGAGGATACGCCTGCTCCATCAGATCGCCACGCAGCGCCACCAGCTTCAGCGCATCGCGGAAATCGAGCGCCCCTGCCACCACGGCGGCAGGATACGCGCCAATCGACAAACCGCTAACGATATCCGGCGGCACACCTCGCCGCTCCAGTTCCCGCGCCCAGGCAACTCCCGCAATCAGTAGCGACAGCTGTACCGCGCGCGTATGTTTCAGCGCTTCTGGCGTGTCCAGCGTCAGCGCCTCGTCGCCCAGCACCTCGCGGGCCTGCGTCAGTTCATCACCGGGCAGGTTTTGCAGCATGTCGGGGTGTTGCGTGCCCTGACCGGGAAAGGTAAACAGAATTTTCATTATTCCTCCCTGCTCCAGGGGAAGCGAACCCGCCGCGGCCCCTGGCTGGTTTTCAGCAATGCTTTGCCATCGCGCAGCCACTCCGCCAGCGCAAACGCGCCTTCCGGCGTTTCCACCTGGGTATCGGCGCGACACAGCGCGCCGGTGAGTTGCTGCTGCCAGCGTTGCAGCGCCTCGCGCGTTAACGGTTCAGGCGCGCGGATCAACAAATCCAGATCGCTTTCAGCGTGGATCACCGGGATCCCCGTCGCCAGTGCATAACCGGTGCTGCCCGTTACGCCCCACGTCCACGGCCAGCCTTGCTGGGCCAGCATTAACGCCAGTTGAACGGGAGGCTGAGAAATAAACGGAGAACGGAGTAATTCAAGGGGATTGACCAGCGATTCAGGCGAGCACACACGAACGACAGATTCACGTTTCACCCAGCCTGCGGCACGCTGGTCTCGGCGTATTCCGCGCACCCCAACCGGGATGCGCCCCTGCGCATCGACATCACGCCGCACCACCACCGGCAGACCGGTATGCCAGATACCGTCTACCCAATCTTCTGTTACCGATTCCAGCGCATCGCGGGAAATGAGCCAGATAAGGTCATGTGGGCGTAATGTCGTGGTCATAACTTAGATTCCTGAAGTCAGCGAGATAAACAGCGGCAGCGACAGGATACACAGAACCGAGCTCAGCAGCAGCACCGCTTCCGCATCCGGCGATTGCACGCCGAAACGGTTACCGAACACCACGCCGAAGAAACCGGCAGAGAGCGCAATCATCAGAATAGCGGTGATGGCGACAGAACCCTGCAGGCCGAACGCCAGTACGATACCCCATGCGATGAACGGCTGAATCAGCAGTTTGGCGATGGTCGCGCTGACAACCATGGTGTTGATTTGCAGTTTACGCGCAGAGAGGATCACCCCGGTCAGGAACAGTGCCGCAGCGGTTGCCGACAGGCCCAGCGGTTTAATCGACGCCAGCAGCATTTCCGGCATTTTGATGCCAATCGCCGAGAGAATCACCCCCAGCAGCGGGCCCATGACGATCGGTTTTTTCAGCGAGCGCCACATCAGCACTGGCAGCATAGAGAGTGAACTTCCACTGTTGCCACCTTCGGCACGCGCTTTTTCACGTTCCAGAATCAGCAGGCAGAACGGCGTCATCAGCACGGAACCACAGGCGATAGAGACCGCAACAGAAAGCGAAGTTGCCGGAGTTTCACCCAGTACGCTGCCCAGAATCGGCAGGCCAAGCGCGGCATAGTTTGGCAGTGCGACGGTCAGCGTCAGCACGGCGGCATCCTGCGGCGATTTATTAAAGACTTTCACGGCCAGGAAGTAGATAGCCGCGTAGATAATCCACATCGCCAGCGTCAGCACCACAATCAGCGGCGACTGAGCGACAATCCCGGCCCATGGAGTTTGTACGGTTGCGCTGAACAGCGCGGCAGGCAGTGCGAAATCCATGACAAAAATATTAAGCAGGGAAACATTCTTGTTATCGACCATTTTGGCCTTACCTGCCCAGAATCCCAGTAGCATGATCACGAAAATCGGTGCCAGGGCATGAATAATTACGTAAGTCATAAATCACCTGTAGTTAAAAAGAAAAGTCACTGACGCGATGGTTATTATTTTCAGAGTGCAGACTCCCGGTGGGCGCAGCAGCTGTGCCCACGGGGTTGACTCTGGCAGGTCTCTTTTTACTTACCAGCTGGCGCGCATACGTTCGCGTACGAGCGCCGAGCTGCGGCGGTTGTCAGAACCCAGGCGATTTTTCAGCGAGGTGTCCTGACGAGCGTCTTTGATGGCCTGTTGCAGCGTGCTGTTCACCTGCGTCAGATCGTTATCGGTTGGGGCATCCGGGTTGCTGATATCCAGCAGTTTCGCCAGCAAGCCCAGCGTGGCGTAGTTGCTGATGTCATACGCCATCGGCGGAATGGTCGCCGCCAGTTTTTCCAGCGCGTCAACGGTACGCAGGGTGATACGCGCGGCAGATTCTTTGCCCATCGCGTGGATCAACACGCCGGAATCGTTGAAGGCAATCAGTTGGTTGGCCTGATAACCGTGCGCCAGAAACGCGCCGGACATCGCTTTACCAACAATCAAACCAATCACCGGGTGACCGGCCAGACGCGCATTGGCATACGCCCCGGCAGCACCGGCCAGCGCCTGGTGAATACCGAACGCTTCTTCACGACGGCCATAGGCCTGACTCGGCACATCAATCACCGCGATAATCGGGCGTTTAACGGCTTTATCTGCATCGGCGGCGACGGTTTCGCTCACCACTTTCGCCAGCGTCCAGCCTTCGAGCAGGCCAACTTCACCTTTTGCGGCGCGAGGGAAATGGTTATTGGCATCGGGAACAACAGCCACAAAACGCACTGCTTCACCGTTAATTTCGCCATCAGCCGCCTGGACTGACGGGCAAAGACCTTGTACGCGTTGTGCGTTCGGGGCCAGTTTTTCCAGCCACAATGCCCCACGGCTTACTGAGTTACTCATCATTTCACCTCCCGGGCAAAAAGCGCGTTAATCTGTTCAGAATCAGCCTGTTTGCGGGTGTCGAAATTCGTCAGGCGATCCAGATACCAGTCGTAGTTATCGGTGCGATGTTTCGCCGGTACGCCTTTGGCAATCGCGTCGTTCATCGCTGCTTTCACCGCATTAACGCCATCGCCAACCAGCGCATCGACCAGCCCGCTTTCATAACGTACTTCACCACCGGTCATGCTCCAGATAAACGGACGGTCGCGGGAGTCATATTCGGCAATGCCCGCTTCCTGTTCGATAACCTGTGGGCCATTCAGACCAAGACGCGCTTCGCGGGTGACAATCAGATAGCTGCACAGCGCGGCAGCGATAGACATCCCGCCAAAACAACCCACGGTACCGGCAACAATTCCCACTACCGGGGTATAACGGCGCAGGTCAACAATCGCGGCATGGATATCGGCAATTGCCGCCAGGCCGAGATTCGCTTCCTGTAAGCGCACGCCACCGGTTTCGAGGCAAAGTACCGCCTGCGTCGGGATACCGTTACGATTATCTTCCGCCGCCAGTTCAAGCGCCGCCGCCATTTTTGCGCCGGAAACTTCACCCATACTACCGCCCTGGAACGCGCCTTCAATCGCCACAACCACGGCAGGTTGACCATTGATGGTACCTTTGGCGACAACCATGCCGTCATCGGCCTGCGGCACGATGCCCTGCGGCCCAAGCCACGGAGAAACGATGCCTTCAAACGGGTCCAGCAGTTCGCGGTAGCTGCCGTCATCCAGCAGCGCGTGCGCACGCTGACGTGCTTTTAATTCGATAAAACTGCGGTCATCACGCATAGCTCACCTCCTCAAAGACCTGTTCGATACGAATGCGAGCCACGCCAGGGGTTGCGCCAAAATCGTGGACAACCATCTTGCCGGAGGGCAGTTCGCTCACAAGGCTCAGGCGGTTGAACAGCGCTTCCCAGCGGGCGCGGCTGTTGTCCACCGAGGTGGTGATATCAATCGTCAGGGTTTTCTCCTGGTCGGCGGTGAATAACACCTCCATATCCCCGGAGCCCACAACGCCCGCCAGTGCTTTGCCGCTTACAGTGCGGCTGGCAGGCAAAGAGATCGTAATGTGTTCCATAACATCCTCTTAATTCGGTAAATAAGGCGCGGAAGACGCGTCAATACGGTCGAGAAACAGCGTGGCGGCCAGCAGGTCGGCAGCGCCGCCCGGTGACGCGTTGAGCGCCAGCATTTGTGCATCTAGGGTTGCCAGCGCCTCGCGGCCTTCTGGCTGTGCGGTGCCGCCAGCAAGCAGGACAGCACGCGCACCGTTTTGCATGGTTTCAAGGCCGTGCATTCCGCTGCGCGAGAGCACGCAGGTGTCGCTGAGAGAGGTCATAATCGCCATCAGCGCATCCAGCCTGGCGTGCGTTTCGCTGCTGCCGTTGAAGCGGCTTAAACGAAGCTGAGGTAAAGCGCGCTGCATCACGTGCGGAAAAGCCTGCTGCGCTTCTTCCCTCGCCCCTGGCACGCGATAGCGGTGCGTGGCGCGAAGCCCTTTGCTGAACACTTTCGGCGCGACAGCATCCGGCAACATCGCCAGTTTCGCCGCCGTGGTGCTGATGGCTTTCGCCGTACCGGCACCGCCGAGCATCGCCACCGCGCTGACCAACAGGCCCAGCGCCCAAATCGCGCCACGGTGAGTATTCACACCGTTCGTGGCAGCCATCATCTGTTGCTCGCCTTCGCGTCCCAGTCGCCCAATGGTTTGTCTGAGCGCAACATCCGCCGGACGCTGCCAGCTTTGCTGCGCCAGGGCATGAAACGTCGGGGTCAGGCTGTGGGCGGAACGCTCCATCAGCGCCAGCGTCAGGTCGTGATGCGCCCCGCTGCCCCGGCTGTCCACCAGACCGGGTTTCGGGCTTAAACGTGCTTCGTCGACAAGACATTGCGTGGCGGTTCGCGCCAGCCATTCGGCACCGCCTTCAACCTGAATCTGTGGCAGAAGTTTCATCACCAGCTCCGGAATTTCGCAGGTGGGTTGTACAAACCACCGGACCATTCCACCAGGTCGGACACGCTGCTGGCAGCCAGCAGGGAACGGGTGGCGTCGGTACGGCGAATGCCCATATCTTCCGGATAAACCACTTTGCCGCTCTTACGCAGCTCAGCAACGCGTTTGGCGTCTACGCCCAGGCCAATATCGGTAATACCGGCAACGGCGGCGACCATCGCGCGGCGCTCTTCCAGGCTTTCCGCACGGTAGAGGTAAGCGATACCTTCTTCGGTCAGCACGTGGGTCACGTCATCGCCGTAAATCATGACGGGTGCCAGCGGCATCCCGGAGGATTTCGCCACGTCAACGGCATCCAGCGTTTCGACGAAGGTCGGTTTCACGCCAGCCTGGAAGGTTTCCACCATCTGGACGACGAGTTTTTTACCGCGCTGCATCGGGTCTGGTTCGGTGATCATGTTCAGCCAGGCAGGCGTTGCATGACGACGACCGTGCGGGTCATGGCCCATGTTTGGCGCACCACCGAAACCGGAGAGACGACCACGGGTGACGGTCGAGGAGTTGGCGAGGCCATCAACCTGTAACGTTGAACCGATAAACATATCCACCGCGTACTGACCTGCTAACTGGCAGAACGCGCGGTTAGAACGCATTGAACCGTCGGCACCGGTAAAGAACACATCAGGACGGGCGCGGATGTACTCTTCCATCCCCAGTTCGCCACCGAAGCAGTGCACGCTTTCCACCCAACCGCTCTCAATCGCCGGGATCAGCGTCGGATGCGGGTTAAGCGTCCAGTGTTTACAGATTTTGCCTTTCAGACCGAGCTGTTCGCCGTAGGTTGGCAGCAGCAGTTCAATCGCGGCGGTGTTAAAACCGATACCGTGGTTGAGTGACTGCACCTGATGCTCTGCGTAGATGCCTTTAATCGCCATCATCGCCATCAGGATGTGTTCTTGTTTAATCAGACGCGGGTCGCGGGTAAACAGTGGTTCGATAAAGAACGGTTTGTCTGCGACGACCACGAAATCAATCCACGAGCCGGGAATATCCACGCGCGGCAGGTCGCATTCGTCGTCCACCAGTTCGTTCACCTGTGCGATGACGATACCGTCGTGGAAGGCGGCCGCTTCAACCAGCGCTGGCGTATCTTCAGTACTGGCGCCGGTGTAAAGGTTGCCTTTGCTGTCGGCTTTAAAACCGGCAATCAGCGCCACGTTCGGGGCCAGGTCAACATAAAGACGAGAGTAAAGTTCGATGTAAGTGTGAATCGCACCGATCTCCAGCAAGCCATCTTCCAGCAGTTGCGAAATACGCAGGCTCTGCGTCCCGGAGAAAGAGAAATCCAGCTTGTGAGCGATGCCTTTCTCGAAGATGTCGAGGTGTTCACTGCGACCTACGCTTGGCATGATCATATGCAGGTCATGAACAATCTGCGGGTTCACTTCAGCAAGGGAACGAGACAGGAAATCTGCCTGTTTTTGGTTATTCCCTTCTAATACCACTCTGTCGCCCGGCGCGATCAGTTTTTCCAGCATTGCGACAAGGTCTGCCGTCGGTAGCACCTTGCCCTGCACCGGTACAGACGCCAGGCGGCGCTGTTTCTCAGTGCGTCGCGTGTTCCATACCCGTGCGGGTGTTTGCCCAGATAACATTATTAACCTCCTGATTCAGCGAATCATTTTGATTTGCTTAACACTGAGAAGAGTCTGAACCCTGGTGAGAAAGTCATCAATTAAGCTTAGGAGGGAATCATTAGCCTGAGAGTAATAATCACATTAAAAATTTGTGACGCAGGTCAACTCAAAAAGGGGTAAAAGAGGCTACCACCGCCCATTTTCTTAAACAGAATCAAAAAGTGACGGTATAGTAGTCAGCAGATCAAAAGAGAACATCGCAACGTTATGGCCCAAATTACTCCCGCAGAGTTTGCTGTCCCGCAGGACGATTCTTCCACGTTTCGCCCGATGCCCGGCATCAGCAACCCGCATCTGCAAACCATGCTGCCGAGGCTCATCCGCCGTCGGCTACACTTTACGCCGCACTGGCAGCGCCTCGATTTACCCGACGGCGACTTTCTGGATATCGCCTGGAGCGAAGATCCCATGCAGGCGAAGCACAAACCCCGCCTGGTGGTGTTTCACGGTCTGGAAGGCAGCCTGCACAGCCCCTATGCACACGGTCTGATTCAGGCAGCGAAAGAACGCGGCTGGCTCGGCGTGGTGATGCATTTTCGCGGCTGCAGCGGCGAACCGAATCGCCTTAACCGTATTTATCACTCCGGTGAAACAGAAGACGGCACCTGGTTTTTAAACTGGCTGAAGCAGGAACTGGGCGATGCGCCCACGGCGGCGGTGGGATATTCGCTCGGCGGCAACATGCTCGCCTGTCTGCTGGCGAAAGAAGGCCATGCGGTTCCGCTGGACGCCGCGGTGATTGTCTCCGCACCCTTCGTACTGGAAGCCTGTAGCTATCACATGGAAAAGGGCTTTTCGCGAGTGTATCAGCGTTATTTGCTCAATCTGCTAAAAGGTAACGCATCGCGCAAACTGGCGGCGTATCCTGGCACGCTGCCGGTCGATTTGCGCCAGCTTAAGCGCGTGCGCAAAATCCGTGAGTTTGATGACCTGATTACCGCCAAAATTCACGGTTTTGCCGACGCTATCGACTATTATCGTCAATGTAGCGCCATGCCGTTACTGAACCAGATAGCCATTCCAACGCTGATTATTCATGCGAAGGACGATCCGTTTATGGATCACCACGTAATACCGGAAGCAGACGCGCTTCCCGCCTGCGTCGAATACCAGTTAACGGAACATGGCGGTCACGTCGGTTTTATTGGCGGCACCTTCCGCCGCCCGCAAATGTGGCTGGAGCGACGTATTCCCGACTGGCTGATGCCGTGGCTTGGAGGTGGAAAATGATCATTCCCTGGCAAGATATCGATGCCGAAACGCTCGATAACCTGATTGAAAGCTTTGTGTTGCGTGAAGGCACCGATTATGGTGAATATGAACGTTCACTTGCGCAAAAGGTTGCCGACGTAAAACAGCAACTACAACGCGGCGAAGCGGTACTGGTGTGGTCGGAACTTCATGAAACCGTCAACATCATGCCCCGCAGCCAGTTTCGCGGTTAATCTTACCGACTCGGGAGTTGTTCGCTATGTCAGCCAAACATCCGGTTATCGCCGTCACGGGTTCCAGCGGGGCGGGAACCACCACCACCAGCCTCGCGTTCCGCAAGATTTTCGCCCAGCTTAAGCTCCACGCCGCAGAGGTGGAAGGCGACAGCTTTCATCGCTATACGCGCCCGGAAATGGACTTAGCGATTCGTAAGGCGCGCGATATGGGGCGCCATATCAGCTACTTCGGCCCGGATGCCAACGACTTCAGCCTGCTGGAACAAACCTTCCGCGAGTACGGGTACAGCGGCACCGGACAATCGCGAAAATATCTGCATACCTATGATGAAGCGGTGCCGTGGAATCAGGTGCCGGGAACCTTCACCCCGTGGCAACCGCTGCCTGAGCCGACCGACGTGCTGTTTTATGAAGGGCTGCACGGCGGCGTGGTCACGCCACATCACGATGTGGCGAAACATGTCGATTTACTGGTGGGCGTGGTGCCAATTGTGAACCTGGAGTGGATCCAGAAGATGATCCGCGACACCAGCGAGCGGGGTCACTCCCGCGAGGCGGTGATGGATTCCGTGGTCCGTTCGATGGAAGATTACATCAACTACATCACCCCGCAGTTCTCGCGTACGCATCTTAACTTCCAGCGCGTGCCAACGGTCGATACCTCCGATCCCTTCGCCGCTAAAGGCATTCCGTCGCTGGATGAAAGCTTTGTGGTGATCCACTTCCGCAATCTCGACAATATCGACTTCCCATGGCTGCTGGCGATGTTGCAGGGCTCGTTTATCTCGCATATGAATACGCTGGTGGTGCCTGGCGGCAAGATGGGGCTGGCGATGGAATTGATCATGACGCCGCTGGTGCAGCGGTTGATGGAAGGGAAGAAGATTGGGTGAAGGGTGCAGGCTGGGCCCCTCACCCCGGCCCTCACCCGCAGGGGGAGGGAGAAAATCAGCGCAGAACCTGAACACCGCACGGTCAGTCCCCTCTCCCTGCGGGAGAGGGTTAGGGTGAGGGGTGTCTCAACTTACCCCTCCACCACCTCATAAGAATGGGTAATGTTCACCGCTTTGCCCAGCATCAGCGCCACTGAACAGTACTTCTCTGCCGACAAATCCACCGCACGGGACACCGCCGCATCTTTCAGCTCTTTGCCGGTCACAATGAAGTGCAGATTAATGTGCGTGAACAGACGTGGCGCTTCTTCGCGGCGTTCAGACGTCAGTTTAACTTCACAATCGGTCACGTCGTAACGTCCCTTTTGCAGAATCGACACCACGTCGATAGCGCTACAGCCGCCCGCTGCCATCAGCACGATTTCCATCGGGCTTGGTGCTTTATCACCTGAGTTGCCATCCATCAAAATCTGGTGCCCGGAAGCTGATTCACCCAGGAAGGTTAACCCTTCAACCCATTTCACACGCGCTTGCATAGTTGTCACTCCAAAGTTGCAAATTTATTGTCAGATTACGCGCACATAACAAATCTCGCAACGGAAGTAGACCTGGGTCATGCTGAAGCGAGACACCAGGAGACACGCGGCGAAAGCTATGCTAAAACAGTCGGGATGCTACAGAGATACATAAACGTACTGCATGTATGCAGAGGACATCACATACTGGTCGCGACAATCTTTGACGACCAACTTCCCAGGTAGAGGGAAGGATATTATTTCAACCAGTGGCGGCCTGATTTATGCCGCTGGCGATAGCTTATAACAGAGGATAACCGCGCATGGTGCTTGGCAAACCGCAAACAGACCCGACTCTCGAATGGTTCTTGTCTCATTGCCACATTCATAAGTACCCATCGAAGAGCACGCTGATTCACCAGGGTGAAAAAGCGGAAACGTTGTACTACATCGTTAAAGGCTCCGTGGCAGTACTCATCAAGGATGAGGAAGGTAAAGAGATGATCCTTTCCTACCTCAACCAGGGCGATTTCATCGGTGAACTGGGCCTGTTTGAAGAAGGCCAGGAACGTAGCGCCTGGGTGCGGGCGAAAACCGCCTGTGAAGTGGCGGAAATCTCCTATAAGAAATTCCGTCAGCTTATCCAAGTTAACCCGGATATCCTGATGCGTCTCTCTTCTCAGATGGCGCGCCGCCTGCAGGTCACCTCTGAGAAAGTCGGCAACCTGGCGTTCCTCGACGTTACCGGTCGTATCGCACAGACACTGCTGAATCTGGCGAAACAGCCGGATGCCATGACCCACCCGGACGGTATGCAAATCAAAATCACCCGTCAGGAAATCGGTCAGATCGTTGGCTGCTCCCGTGAAACGGTGGGGCGCATCCTGAAGATGCTGGAAGATCAGAATCTGATCTCCGCACACGGTAAAACGATCGTCGTTTACGGCACGCGTTAATCCCGTCTGACGGCGTATTGTTCACGCAATACGCCGTTTTTGTCTCTTATGTGGCGCAGGCTGATTTACCACCCGGAAGTCAACTATGCACTGCGGCAAACGCTGGTGTTATGTTTGCCGGTCGCCGTCGGCCTGATCCTCGGCCAGCTTCAACACGGTTTACTGTTCTCTTTAGTGCCTGCCTGCTGCAACATCGCCGGGCTGGATACTCCCCATAAACGCTTCTTCAAACGCCTGATTATTGGTGGGTCGCTGTTTGCCGGTTGCAGCCTGATTGTGCAATTGCTGCTGGCTGATGATATCCCGCTGCCGTTTATCCTCACGGGTCTGGCGATGGTGCTGGGTGTTACCGCCGAAATCAGCGCACTGCACGGGCGATTGCTTCCGGCTTCGCTGATTGCCGCGATTTTTACCCTAAGCCTGGCGGGTAACATGCCCATCTGGGAGCCGTTACTTATCTACGCACTCGGCACGTTATGGTACGGGCTGTTCAACTGGTTTTGGTTCTGGTTGTGGCGCGAACAACCGCTGCGCGAATCGTTAAGCCTGCTCTATCGCCAACTGGCGGAGTACTGCGAAGCCAAATATAGCCTGCTGACGCAACATACCGACCCGAACACCGCCCTGCCGCCGTTACTTAACCGTCAGCAGAAAGTGGTCGATCTTATCTCCCAGTGCTATCAGCAGATGCACATGCTGGCGGCGAATCAGCACAATGATTACAAGCGCCTGCTACGCGCCTTCCAGATGGGGCTGGATTTGCAGGAGCACATCTCGGTGAGCCTGCACCAGCCGGAAGAGGTACAAAAACTGGTCGAGCGCAGCCACGCCGAAGTGGTGATTCGCTGGAACGCGCAAACCGTCGCCGCGCGCCTGCGGGTAATGGCCGATGACATTCTTTATCACCGCTTCCCGACGCGCTTCAATATGGATAAGCAAATTGGCGCGCTGGAGAAAATTGCCCGCCAGCATCCCGATAACCCGGTTGGGCAGTTCTGCGCCTGGCACTTTAGCCGCATCGCCAAAGTGTTACGTTCGCAGCGTCCGCTTTATCCGCGCAATCTGATGGCCGATAAAGAGCGCCGCCTGCCGTTGTTCCCGGCGTTGAAAAGCTATCTATCACTGAAATCACCCGCCCTGCGTAATGCCGCGCGTTTAAGCGTGATGTTGAGCATCGCCAGCCTGATGGGGGCGGCACTGCATCTGCCAAAACCTTACTGGATCTTAATGACCGTGCTGTTGGTGACGCAAAACGGCTACGGCGCGACGCGCGTGCGTATCTTCCACCGTGCAGCGGGTACGCTGGCGGGGCTGGTGATTGCCGCCGCAACGTTGCACTATCATTTCCCGGAAGGGTTTGCGCTGGCCGCGATGCTGGTGATCACCCTGATAAGCTATCTGATCATTCGCAAAAGCTACGGCTGGGCAACCGTCGGATTTACCATTACGGCGGTATATACCCTGCAATTGCTGACGCTCAACGGTGAGCAGTTTATTGTCGCACGTTTCGCCGACACCATTATTGGCTGCCTGATCGCCTTTGGTGGCATGCTGTGGCTATGGCCGCAGTGGCAAAGCGGCCTGCTGCGGAAAAATGCGCACTCAGCGCTGGAAGCGGATCAGGAAGCAATCCAGTTAATTTTGAGTGACGACCCTGCCGCGGAAAAACTGGCGTATCAACGTATGCGCGTCAACCAGGCCCATAACGCCTTGTTTAACTCGCTCAATCAGGCGATGCAGGAACCGGGCTTTAATACACACTATCTGGAAGATATGAAACTGTGGGTGACGCACAGCCAGTTCATCGTCGAGCATATCAACGCGATGACCACGCTGGCGCGTGAGCACGATACGCTCTCGCCGGAACTGATGCAGCGTTATCTGGAATCGTGTGAAGTCGCCCTGCAACGCTGTCAGCAGCGTCTGGAGTATGATGAATCGGGCAGCAGCGGGGATGTGAACATCATGGAGTCACCGGATACGCTGTCCCATGGGCCCCTCAGCACCATGGAACAGCATCTCCAGCGTATTCTGGGCCATCTCAACACCATGCACACCATTTCATCGGTGGCATGGCGTCAGCGGCCACGGCACGGTATCTGGCTAAACCGCCATATCAATTAACGACCTTTGCCACTGCCTGAGCAAAGCGCGTCATGCCGTCGTCGATGTCTTTTTCTTCCACCACCAGCGACGGCGCGAAACGCATTACGTCCGGCCCGGCGTTCAGCACCATGACACCCGCCTCGGCGGCGGCGTAAAGGAATTCACGCGCGCGGCCTTTGTACGGATCTTTCAGTTCGGCGCCAATCAGCAGCCCCATTCCGCGGATATCGCTGAAGATATCGTACTTCGCGTCAATATCCTGCAAATGCTTCACGAAACGCTCGCGTTTGGCGTGAACGCCATCGAGCACGTCAGGCGTGTTGATAATATCGAATGCCGCACCCGCCACAGCACAGGCCAGCGGGTTACCGCCGTAGGTCGAGCCGTGGGAGCCGACGTGAAATGCGCTGGCGATATCTTCGGTCGTGAGCATGGCGCTAATCGGGAAACCACCGCCCAGGGCTTTCGCGCTGGTAAGGATATCCGGCGTCACGCCATAGTGCATATAGGCAAACAGCGAGCCGGTACGGCCCATCCCGCTCTGCACTTCATCAAACACCAGCAGCGCCTGATGCTTATCGCACAAGTCACGCAGCCCCTGTAAAAATTCCGGGGTAGCGGCCAGCACGCCGCCTTCGCCCTGAACGGGTTCGACCACAATCGCGCAGGTATGGTCATCAATTACCGCTTCAACCGCATGCAGATCGTTAAACGGCACGTGGACGATATCCGCCGGTTTCGGACCAAAGCCATCGGAATACTTCGGCTGACCGCCGACAGAAACAGTAAACAGCGAGCGACCATGGAAGGCATTATGGAAGGCAATAATCTTACTTTTGTACGGGCTATGACGCGTAGAGGCGTAGTAACGCGCCAGTTTGAACGCGGTTTCGTTGGCTTCTGTACCGGAGTTCATGAACACCACGCGCTCGGCAAAGGTGGCGTCCACCAGCTTTTGCCCCAGACGCAGCGCCGGTTCGTTGGTAAACACGTTACTGGTGTGCCACAGGGTTTCACCCTGCGATTTTAGCGCCTCTACCAGCGCCGGATGGCAATGCCCCAGCGCCGTTACCGCAATCCCGCCGGCGAAATCGACGTACTCTTTCCCCTGCTGATCCCACACGCGGCTGCCTTTACCTTTTACCGGGATAAACTCCGCCGGTGCATAAATTGGCAGGATCACCTGATCGAATGTCGCGCGGGTAATTGCAGGTTGTTTGGTTGTCATGTCATGCCCTTCTGTGATTATGCAGCAATGATTATGAAATTATAATCACAAAATATGCATAAAAAATCACTTGATAGCAATGACTAAATTAGCGATTAAGAAAGTTTGCCAGCAGCGCATGCCCTTGTTCGCTGAGAATACTTTCCGGGTGGAACTGCACGCCTTCAAGATCCCACTGATGATGGCGAATGCCCATAATCTCACCGCTTTCACTGCGCGCGGTCACCTCGAAGCTTTCAGGTAGCGTATCCGGGTCAATCAGCAGGGAATGGTAGCGAGTGACGGTCAGCGGGTTATTCAGCCCCTGAAAAACGCCCTGCCCGTTGTGCGTGACAGGCGAGGTTTTGCCATGCATCACTTTTTGCGCCCGCACGATGCGCGCGCCAAACGCCTGCGCAATCGCCTGATGCCCCAGGCACACGCCCAGCAGCGGCGTTTTTCCGGCGTAATGGCGAATGACCTCCAGCGAAATACCCGCGTCATCCGGCGTACAGGGACCGGGGGAGATAACAATTTTCGCCGGGCTAAGCGCATCGATTTGCGCGAGGGTGATGTCATCGTTGCGCTTCACGAGCACCTCAGCACCCAGCTCGCAGAAATACTGGTAAAGATTCCAGGTAAAGGAATCGTAGTTATCAATTAGCAGGATCATGGCGGCTCCGGTTACAGCAAACTGGAGCATTCTACCGTTTGTGCCGCGTCTGGACGATGAAAAGGTGCGTTTAGATACCCCTCACCCCGGCCCTCTCCCGCAGGGAGAGGGAGAAGGGCTCGATCGGTTCCCTCTCCCTGCGGGAGAGGGTTAGGGTGAGGGGAAACAAGCTGCGCCAATATCAAACACTCCCTTCCCTCACCACCTTAGTAAACAGTGCCAGCAGCGGCTTCAAATCGCCCATCGCCCCCTGCTGATTAGCGTCGTTCCAGCGTAGCGGTTCAATCTCCCGCCAGTCCAGCGCGTAACCCGCGTGAATCGCCAGTTGCTCAAAGAATATACGCTGCGCCAGGCCACTGCCAATGCGAAACGGATGCAGTACGTTGATTTCGCAGTAATACCACGTTAGTCGCTCAATAAACGCGTCTTTTTCCAGCCCCGACAGCCAGTACTCGTCTTCCAGTTCCTGCATCAGGGCGTTGCCCTCTTTCTCAATGCGCGTGAAATGACAGAACGGTGTATCGCCGTGGTAGATATTGATTTCCCGATATTTTCCGGCCCAGTCAAACACATCCTGATAGAGCTGATAATGGATGGCGCACAGCCAGGGAAGCCCGCGCACCTGTGGGCCCAGTTCGAGGGTCGCGGCACGCAGAGAGGTAAGCTCCCAGGCGGCCTGTTCAAGGCGGGTGGCTTCGTGGATGCCCAGTTTATTACGCATCACGTTTAAACCAGGGAACAGATAAGGGTCGCGGTCGTTACCGAATTTATCGCTCATAGTGCCTCCGCAGTTGTTCAATGCGTGTCAACGCGTCTTCGGCACAGAGGGTGACCAACGGGATATCAACCCCCTCCAGGCGGCGACTGGCCTGAAAATTCTCATTGCGTGTCTTTTCCCAGAACTGAGCTTTTTGCTTATCGGTGAGTTTTTTCATGCAGCCTCCCTGAACTGTTCCCGTTTGCCACAAGTATAAGCAGCAATTGCAGGTTATACACATCATCATTCAAGCTGCCTCTGCGTTGGCTGCACTCGTTCACCCCAGTCACGTACTTATGTACGCTCCAGGGGATTCACTCCCTTGCCGCCTTGATGCAGCTCGAATGATTTTGTGTATATGCAGGAAGGCAAAAACGCGCGGACGGCATCGCCCGCGCGAAGAAGAATTTACGGCAGGACTTTTGCGGAGAGGATAACAATCGGTTTGGTCGGCACATTCTGGTACGGACCAACGTTATGGGACTGCACCTGAGAAATTTTATCAGCAACGTCCATCCCTTTGACAACCTTACCAAATACCGCGTAGCCAAAATCACGCTGACCGTGATCGAGGAAGGCATTATCCGCTACGTTGATGAAGAACTGGCTGGTTGCGCTATCTTTATCAGCAGTACGCGCCATTGCGATAGTGCCACGGGTGTTACGCAGGCCGTTGTCCGCTTCGTTTTTGATTGGCGGGTTCGGCTGTTTCTGCTGCATCTGCTCATTAAAACCGCCGCCCTGCACCATGAAGCCCGGGATCACGCGGTGGAAAGTGGTGTTGTTATAGAAACCGCTATTCACGTAGTTCACGAAGTTTTCCACGGAAACCGGCGCTTTCTGGCTGTTCAGCTCCAGCTCAATATTCCCTGCGGAAGTCGTCAGCAGCACATGCGGGTCGCCAGTCGCTGCAAGAGCTGCCGGGGAGATCGCTGAGAGTGCAAAAACAGCCGTCATGGCCGCCAGAGTTGATTTGAGCATGAGAATTCCTTAACGGGTGCAGTAAAGAAGGCAAGTGGCTTGATTCTAAAGAGGGTTTGCACCCCAGGCCAGACTTTTACTTAAGTTTACTTAGTTGAAACAGATGTAACCAGCACGGCGCTGAAATCCACACATTTTTAATGTGACGCACATCACGTTAGCTGGTGCAATAAATAACATTGATGCAATAAAACTAGGAATGCATCACTTAAATGAATAAAATCTGCGCACCCGGCGGGGTGTCAACGCGTTTTACGTTTCTATTCATACAGGCCAGTCATGACTAACAGCAACCGTATCAAGCTCACATGGATCAGCTTCTTCTCCTACGCCCTTACCGGTGCGTTGGTGATTGTCACCGGGATGGTGATGGGAAATATCGCCGATTACTTTAATCTGCCCGTTTCCAGCATGAGTAACACCTTCACCTTCCTGAACGCCGGGATCCTGATTTCTATCTTCCTGAACGCGTGGCTGATGGAAATCGTACCGCTGAAAACGCAGCTCCGCTTTGGCTTTGTGCTGATGGTGCTGGCGGTTGCCGGTCTGATGACCACGCACAGCCTGGCCCTGTTCTCTGCCGCGATGTTCGTACTCGGCCTGGTCAGCGGGATCACCATGTCGATCGGTACGTTCCTGATCACCCACATGTATGAAGGTCGCCAGCGCGGCGCGCGTCTGCTGTTCACCGACTCCTTCTTCAGCATGGCCGGGATGATCTTCCCGATGGTCGCCGCGGTTCTGCTGGCGCGCAGCATCGAATGGTACTGGGTATATGCCTGCATTGGTCTGGTTTACGTGGCTATCTTTATTCTGACATTCGGATGCGACTTCCCGGTTCTCGGCAAAAAAGCCGCGCCCGATGCACAGCCTGTGGTGAAAGAAAAATGGGGTATCGGCGTACTGTTCCTGTCGATTGCCGCGCTGTGCTACATCCTTGGTCAGCTCGGGTTTATCTCCTGGGTGCCGGAATACGCCAAAGGCCTGGGCATGAGCCTGAACGACGCGGGTAAACTGGTGAGCGATTTCTGGATGTCATATATGTTCGGTATGTGGGCGTTCAGCTTCATTCTGCGCTTCTTCGACCTGCAACGCATTCTGACCGCGCTGGCGGGCCTGGCAACCGTGCTGATGTACTTCTTCATTCACGGCGAGCCGCAACATCTGGCGTGGTTCATCCTGACGCTGGGTTTCTTCTCCAGCGCGATTTACACCTCAATCATTACGCTGGGTTCACTGCAAACCAAAGTGGCCTCGCCGAAGCTGGTTAACTTTGTACTGACCTGCGGCACCATCGGCACCATGCTGACCTTCGTGGTCACCGGCCCGATTGTGGCCCACAGCGGCCCGCATGCGGCGCTGGTAACCGCCAACGCTCTCTACGCTGTGGTCTTCGTGATGTGCGTCATCCTCGGCTTCGTTAGCCGCCATCGCCAACACGGCGCGGCGTCTCACTAAGACGATTGTTGTTGTGCCCGGTGGCGCTGCCGCTTACCGGGCCTACGAGGCGTGTCGCCTTGCAGGCCCGGCAAAGCGCCATCCGGCATTTCATCGCCTCATGTGTTTCGCGCGAAATTCACGCTCTCTCCCCACACCCAGGTTTTCGCCAGCTGGGTTTCCGCAATCACCGTCCCTTCTCTTATCGACCAGCGTACCGGCACCTGACGACGTACCGCCTCAAAGCCATTCTCTGCCGGTAAAATAATCAGGTTAGCCGTATTTCCTGGCGCGATGCCGTAATCCGTCACGCCAAACGTCCGCGCGCTGTGGTGCGTAATCAGCTTCAGCCCCTCGTTGATTTGCTGATACCCCATCAACTGGCAAACGTGCAGCCCCATATGCAGCACCTGCAACATATTTCCGGTGCCGAGCGGATACCACGGGTCGAACACATCATCATGCCCGAAGCAAACGTTAATCTCTGCCGCCAGCATCTCTTTCACGCGGGTGATACCGCGACGTTTCGGATAATCATCAAAACGGCCTTGTAGATGAATATTCACCAACGGGTTAGCGACAAAGTTAATGCCCGACATCTTCAGCAAGCGGAATAAGCGCGAGGTATACGCGCCGTTATAGGAGTGCATCGCCGTAGTGTGGCTCGCCGTCACCCGACTGCCGATGCCCTCTTTCAGCGCCAGCGCCGCCACGGTTTCGACAAAGCGTGACTGCTCATCGTCGATTTCATCGCAGTGGATATCCAGCGGGCGCTCATATTTCTGCGCCAGACGAAACGCGATATGCAGCGACTCCACGCCATACTCGCGGGTAAATTCAAAGTGCGGGATCGCCCCCACCACATCCGCGCCGAGCTTGAGTGCCTCTTCCAGCAGCTCTTCACCGTTGGGATAGGACAGAATCCCCTCCTGCGGGAAGGCCACGATTTGCAGGTCAACCCACGGCGCAACTTCCTGCTTCACTTCCAGCATCGCTTTCAGCGCCGTAAGCGACGGGTCAGAGACATCCACATGGGTACGCACATATTGAATGCCATTTGCCATCTGCCACTTCAGGGTCTTCCACGCCCGAGCTTTCACATCGTCGTGACTGAGCAGCGCTTTGCGCTCGGCCCAGCGTTCAATACCCTCAAACAACGTGCCGGACTGATTCCAGTTTGGTTCACCCGCCGTTTGCGTGGTGTCGAGGTGAATATGCGGCTCAATAAACGGCGGCAGCGCTAAACCGCCCTCAGCGTCGAGCACCTGTGGGTCGTCAGCCCGCACCACCTCCATGGGGGTAATCGCGCCAAACCGGCCATTTTCTATCGCGATTTGCCAACATCCTTCCTGATTCGGCAAACGCACATTCTGGATTAAGCGAAGCGGTAGCGTTGTCATTCCTTTCTCCCAATTTAGTCGCTGTTTTTTTCACCAGCACGAAATGTTCATTTACCACTATTTTGTACATAAAAAGAGCAACCTGGAAAAGCGTGTCTTTTCCGTAACTTATAAAAATACTGACAAATCAGTGATATACCCATTAAGTGGTAGGCAAAGGTGTATTTGATTTGTATCAATAATCGCCATAGCTGAATCGTTAAGGTAGGCAGTAATAGAAAAGAAATCGAGGCAATAATGAGCAAAGTCAGACTCGCAATTATCGGTAACGGCATGGTCGGCCACCGCTTTATCGAGGATCTTCTCGATAAGTCCGACGCCAGCCTTTACGACATCACCGTGTTCTGTGAAGAACCGCGTAAAGCCTATGACCGCGTGCACCTTTCTTCCTACTTCTCTCATCATACAGCGGAAGAGCTGTCGCTGGTGCGCGAAGGTTACTATGAGAAGCATGGCGTTAAGGCGCTGATTGGCGAACGCGCCATCACCATTAACCGTCAGGAAAAGGTGATCCACTCCAGCGCCGGTCGTACCGTATTTTATGACAAATTGATCATGGCGACGGGTTCGTACCCGTGGGTGCCGCCGATCAAGGGTTCTGAAACGCAGGACTGCTTTGTTTATCGTACCATCGAAGATCTTAACGCCATTGAATCCTGTGCACGTCGCAGCAAACGCGGCGCGGTGGTTGGCGGCGGGCTGCTCGGGCTGGAAGCGGCTGGCGCGCTGAAAAGTTTAGGCGTAGAAACCCACGTCATCGAGTTCGCGCCCATGCTGATGGCTGAACAGCTTGATCAGATGGGCGGCGAGCAGTTGCGTCGTAAGATTGAAAGCATGGGCGTGCGCGTGCACACCAGCAAAAACACCAAAGAGATCGTTCAGGAAGGCAAAGAAGCGCGCAAAACCATGCGCTTTGCCGACGGCAGCGATTTAGAAGTCGACTTTATCGTCTTCTCTACCGGTATTCGTCCGCGCGATAAACTGGCGACCCAGTGCGGCCTGGCCGTGGCGCAGCGCGGCGGTATCGTGATTAATGATACCTGTCAGACCTCCGACCCGGATATTTACGCTATCGGTGAATGTGCCAGCTGGAATAACCGTGTTTACGGCCTGGTGGCGCCTGGCTACAAAATGGCGCAGGTCGCCGTTGACCATATCCTCGGCACGCAGAACGCATTCCAGGGCGCAGACCTCAGCGCCAAACTGAAGCTGCTGGGCGTTGATGTTGGCGGTATCGGTGATGCGCACGGCCGCACGCCGGGGGCACGCAGCTACGTTTATCTCGACGAAAGTAAAGAAGTCTACAAACGCCTGATCGTCAGCGAAGACAACAAATACCTGCTCGGCGCAGTGCTGGTGGGCGACACCAGCGACTACGGCAACCTGTTGCAGCTGGAGATGAACAAGATTGAGCTGCCGGAAAACCCGGACTCCTTGATTCTTCCTGCACATGCGGGCAGCGGTAAACCGTCTATTGGCGTCGATAAACTGCCGGACAGCGCACAAATCTGTTCCTGCTTCGACGTCACCAAAGGTGACCTCGTCGCGGCGATTAACCGTGGCTGCCACACCGTTGCGGCGCTGAAAGCGGAAACCAAAGCCGGTACCGGCTGCGGCGGTTGTATCCCGCTGGTGACGCAAGTGCTGAACGCGGAACTGTCAAAACAGGGCATCGAAGTAAACAACAACCTTTGTGAACACTTCGCCTTTACCCGCCAGGAGCTGTATCACCTCATCCGCGTGGAAGGGATTAAATCCTTCGACGAACTGCTGCAAAAATACGGGAAAGGCTACGGCTGCGAAGTGTGTAAACCGACTGTCGGTTCACTGCTCGCCTCCTGCTGGAATGAGTACATTCTCAAACCAGAACATACGCCATTGCAGGATACCAACGATAACTTCCTGGCGAACATCCAGAAAGACGGGACCTATTCCGTTATCCCACGCTCTGCGGGCGGTGAAATCACCCCGGAAGGGCTGGTCGCCGTGGGCCGTATCGCGCGTGAGTTTAATCTGTACACCAAAATCACCGGTTCTCAGCGTATCGGCCTGTTTGGCGCACAAAAAGACGACCTGCCAGAAATCTGGCGTCAACTGATTGATGCCGGCTTCGAAACCGGCCACGCGTATGCGAAAGCGCTGCGTATGGCGAAAACCTGCGTGGGCAGCACCTGGTGCCGCTACGGCGTAGGCGATAGCGTGGGCTTCGGCGTTGAGCTGGAAAACCGCTACAAAGGCATCCGCACGCCGCACAAAATGAAATTCGGCGTCTCCGGCTGTACCCGTGAATGTGCGGAAGCGCAGGGTAAAGACGTGGGCATCATCGCCACCGAGAAAGGCTGGAACTTGTATGTCTGCGGTAACGGCGGGATGAAACCGCGTCACGCGGACCTGCTGGCGGCTGACCTCGATCGCGATACGCTGGTGAAATACCTCGACCGCTTCATGATGTTCTACATTCGCACAGCCGATAAGCTGACGCGTACCGCGCCGTGGCTCGATAATCTGGAAGGCGGGATCGACTACCTGCGCGCCGTGATTATCGACGACAAACTGGGCCTGAACGAACATCTGGAATCTGAAATTGCCCGTCTGCGTGCGGCCTTCGCCTGCGAGTGGACTGAAACCGTCAACAACCCGACGGCGCAGGTGCGTTTCAAACACTTTATCAACAGCGAACAGCGTGACCCGAATGTGCAGGTTGTGCCTGAACGTGAACAGCATCGCCCGGCTACGCCGTACGAACGCATCCCGGTCACCATGGTGGAGGAAAACGCATGAGCCAGTGGATAAACATCTGCAAAATCGACGCTATTTTGCCGGCAACCGGCGTTTGCGCCCTGCTGGGCGACCAGCAGGTGGCGATTTTTCGCCCCTACGCTGACGACCAGGTTTTCGCCATCAGCAACATCGACCCGTTCTTTGAGTCCAGCGTGTTATCTCGCGGCCTGATCGCAGAACATCAGGGCGATTTATGGGTCGCCAGCCCGCTGAAAAAACAGCGTTTCCGCCTGCGCGATGGTCTGTGTATGGAAGACGAAAGCCACTCTGTCGCCCATTTTGAAGCCCGCGTCAAAGACGGCCAGGTGCAGCTTAAAGCCTGACCCGACAGGTCATAGGTTCCTCCTATGACCTCTTAGAGGTAACAGCAGGAAAAGTCGTATGTTTCGTACGGCTTCTGCTGTTATTCTACTCACCATTATCCCCCCTGATTCTGTCCATTTAAGAGGCTACACCGTGGATCACTTACCTATCTTCTGCCAGTTACACGACCGTGACTGTTTATTGGTTGGCGGCGGTGATGTTGCTGAACGCAAGGCGCGTCTGCTGCTTGATGCAGGAGCCCGCTTGACGGTCAACGCGCTGGAGTACGTTCCTCAGTTCAGGATATGGGAAGATGCAGGTATGTTGACGCTGGTTGAGGGCGAATTTGCTCCGTCGCTGCTTGATACCTGCTGGCTGGCGATTGCCGCCACGGATAACGATGTGGTGAATCAGCAGGTCAGCGAAGCGGCGGAAGCGCGGCGCATTTTCTGCAACGTGGTCGATGCCCCGAAAGCCGCCAGTTTTATCATGCCGTCGATTATCGACCGCTCGCCGCTGATGGTGGCGGTCTCTTCCGGCGGCACGTCTCCGGTGCTGGCGCGTCTGCTGCGCGAAAAACTGGAATCGCTGCTGCCGTTGCATCTTGGCCAGGTAGCACACTACGCAGGCCAGCTACGTTCACGGGTGAAAAAGCAGTTTTCCACCATCGCTGAACGCCGCCGTTTCTGGGAAAAACTGTTCAGCCATGACCGTTTAGCCCAGTCGCTGGCAAATCAGGACAACGTTGCCATTAATCAGGTCACTGAACACCTGCTCACCGAACCGCTTGATCATCGCGGTGAAGTGGTGCTGGTTGGCGCCGGGCCGGGCGATGCGGGCTTATTGACGCTCAAAGGGCTGCAACAGATCCAGCAGGCGGATGTGGTGGTTTATGACCGTCTGGTCTCTGATGACATTATGAATCTGGTGCGTCGTGACGCGGACCGCGTCTTCGTCGGAAAACGTGCCGGTTATCACTGCGTGCCGCAGGATGAGATCAACCAGATCCTGCTGCGCGAAGCGCAGAAAGGGAAACGCGTGGTGCGACTGAAAGGCGGCGATCCGTTTATCTTCGGGCGCGGTGGTGAAGAACTGGAAACCCTCTGTGATGCGGGAATCCCCTTCTCCGTTGTGCCGGGTATTACGGCGGCATCCGGTTGCTCGGCGTATTCGGGTATCCCACTCACGCACCGCGACTATGCGCAAAGCGTGCGTCTGGTCACCGGCCACCTGAAAACCGGTGGCGAGCTGGACTGGGAAAATCTGGCGGCAGAGAAACAAACGCTGGTGTTCTACATGGGGCTGAATCAGGCAGCAACCATCCAGGAAAAACTGATTGAACACGGTATGTCGGCGGAGATGCCGGTGGCGATTGTGGAAAACGGCACGGCCATTAAACAGCGCGTCGTTGACGGTACGCTGTCTGAGTTGGGTGCACTGGCGCAGCAGATGGAAAGCCCGGCACTGATTATCGTAGGCCGGGTGGTTGGGCTTCGCGAGAAGCTGAACTGGTTCTCAAATCATTAATGCGTTTTGAGCTGCCGATTAGCTGCTGCACCAATGATTTAAAAGCCGGGAATATTCCCGGCTTAAAAGCGCCCGATGCGCAAGCTTATCGGGCCTACGGCCTGTTCCCGTTTATCAACATTGCACATCCTTGTAGGCCGGATAAGGCGTTCACGCCGCATCCGGCAAGAACAACGCGCACATTATCAACAATCTGAAGCCGGGAATATTCCCGGCTTCAGTCATTTATTATAAAGGCTTACCGACAAAACCAATCGCTTCATACACCGCTTTCAGGGTTTGCCCTGCGCGCGCGCTAGCTTTGTCCGCGCCCTCTTTCATGATTTTGTTGAGCAGCGCTTCATCGTTACGGAAGCGATGATAGCGTTCCTGAAGCTCGGTCAGCATGCCGGAAACGGCTTCCGCCACTTCGCCTTTCAGGTGGCCGTACATTTTGCCTTCGAAGTGTTTTTCCAGCTCCGGAATGCTCTGGCCTGTCACGGCAGAGAGAATATCCAGCAGGTTGGAAACGCCCGCTTTCTCTTTCACGTCATAACGCACCACCGGCGGCTCTTCCGAGTCAGTCATCGCGCGTTTGATTTTCTTCACGACGGATTTCGGATCTTCCAGCAGGCCGATAACGTTGTTGCGGTTGTCATCCGATTTGGACATCTTTTTGGTCGGCTCCAGCAGCGACATCACGCGCGCGCCGGATTTCGGAATGAACGGCTCTGGCACTTCAAAGATATCGCCGTATATGGCGTTAAAGCGCTGGGCAATATCGCGGCTCAGTTCCAGGTGCTGTTTCTGATCTTCACCCACCGGGACCTGATTGGTTTGATACAGCAGGATGTCTGCCGCCATCAGCACCGGGTAGTCAAACAGACCGGCATTGATGTTTTCCGCATAACGTGCGGATTTATCTTTGAACTGGGTCATGCGGCTCAGTTCACCGAAGTAGGTGTAGCAGTTCAGCGCCCAGCTCAGCTGCGCGTGTTCCGGCACGTGAGACTGAACGAAGATGGTGCTTTTTTCCGGGTCGATGCCGCAGGCCAGATAGAGCGCCAGGGTATCTAACGTTGCTTTGCGCAGCGCCTGCGGGTCCTGACGCACGGTGATCGCGTGTTGGTCAACGATGCAGTAGATGCAATGGTAATCATCCTGCATGTTTACCCACTGACGCAGCGCACCCATGTAGTTGCCAATGGTCAATTCACCTGACGGCTGTGCGCCACTAAAAACGATGGGCTTAGTCATTTTCTAATTCCTGATTTTCACTGTGCGGAAGCCCGAGCGCGGGCAAGAGTTCGTTAAACTGGTCGAAGATATAATCGGGCGAGCTGAGCGCGATAGATTCGCCATAGTTGTAGCCGTAGGTCAGCCCCACAGAGCAGCAGCCCGCCGCCTGTGCCGCCTGAATATCGTTGCGTGAATCACCCACAAACAACAGTTCAGCCGGTTCAATTTCCAGACGCTTCGCTACCAGCAACAGCGGCTCCGGATGCGGCTTCTTGTTCTGCACGTCATCGCCGCCAATCACCACGCTAAAGAAGCGCGCAATGCCCAGCGACTCAAGCAGCGGCGCGACGAACGGCGTCGGCTTGTTGGTCACCAGTGCCAGCGGCAGGCCTTTGTCATGCAGCGCCGCCAGCGTCTGTTCAACATGCGGGAAGAGGAAACTGCCCTCTTCGGCAAACTCGGCGTAGTAGCGATCAAACAGGCGACGCAACACGCGCAGCTGTTCATCCTGCGGAATATCCGCATGGTCCACGGAAGGTTTCCCCTGGGCGGCTCGTTGAGTCGCACGCTCCTGACGAGACCAGACCAACGCCCGTTCCATCAGGACATCAGCACCGTTGCCAATCCAGGTCACCACGCGTTCTTCGCCGGCGACAGGGAGTTCCAGCGCATAAAGCGCGCTATCTACCGCCGCGGTGAGCCCCGGCGCGCTATCCACCAGCGTGCCGTCGAGATCGAAGGCCACGCCGCGGAGGTTTTGCAATTTATCCATGACTTACCTTTGCCAGTTCACTGCGCATTTCATCTATCACTTTTTTGTAATCTGGCTGATCGAAAATCGCGGAGCCTGCGACAAACATATCTGCCCCGGCGGCAGCGATTTCGCCAATGTTGTTCACCTTCACCCCGCCGTCCACTTCCAGGCGGATATCATAGCCAGATTCGTCAATGCGACGGCGCACCTCACGCAGTTTATCGAGGGTGTGAGGAATGAAGGACTGGCCGCCAAAGCCTGGGTTCACCGACATCAGCAGGATCACGTCCAGCTTATCCATTACATAATCGAGATAGCTCAGCGGCGTCGCCGGGTTGAATACCAGCCCCGCTTTACAGCCGTGTTCTTTGATCAGCTGCAGCGTGCGGTCAACGTGCTCAGAGGCCTCGGGATGGAAGGTAATAATGCTGGCGCCTGCTGCCGCAAAATCGGGAACAATGCGATCAACCGGTTTCACCATCAGGTGAACGTCGATAGGCGCGGTAATACCGTATTTGCGCAGGGCTTTCAGCACCATCGGGCCGATGGTCAGGTTCGGCACATAGTGGTTATCCATAACATCGAAATGAACCACATCCGCACCGGCTGCCAGTGCGTTGGCGGTGTCTTCACCCAGGCGGGCAAAATCAGCCGACAGAATTGAGGGGGCAATCAAAAACTGTTTCATCCGCATCTCCTAAAAACTATTTTTTATCTGCCGGACGATACAACGCCAGCAGCTCATCCACCTTATTACGCGTGCCGCCGTTGCGGCTAATGCTGCGTCGCACTTTTACGACGTGCTGTACTGCGTTGTTATACCACGCTACCGTCTCGGGTGTGCGATGGTTTGAAATCAGTACCGGAATACGCTTCGCCACCAGCTCTTCTGCTTTATCAGCCAGCAGCTTTTGCTGTTCACTGCTGAAGCTATTGGTGTGGTAGGCCGTAAAGTTGGCCGTTGCAGAGAGCGGCGCGTATGGCGGATCGCAATAGACTACCGCTTTCTGTGCCTGATGGGCGCGATCCATACACACTTCATACGACTCGCAATAGAACTCTGCGTTCTGCGCTTTTTCGGCGAAATGGTACAGTTCGGCTTCCGGGAAGTAGGGCTTCTTGTATCGGCCAAACGGCACGTTGAACTCGCCGCGCAAATTGTAACGGCACAGGCCGTTGTAACCGTGGCGATTCAGGTACAAGAAGAGAACCGCACGGCGCATTTTATCCGTGCTGGCGTTAAATTCGCTGCGAAACGCATAGTAGCTGTCGGCGTTATTCGTTTCAGGCGCAAAAACCTTGCGCGCCTCGGCGACATAGTCATCAGGCTGGTTTTTAACAATCTTGTACAGTTCGATAAGATCGCTGTTGATATCAGCAAGGATATAACGAGAAAAGTCGGTATTAAGAAATACCGACCCGGCGCCCACGAAGGGCTCCACCAGGCAGTCACCTGATGGCAAGTGATGTCTAATATCTTCGAGCAGGGGGAACTTTCCCCCTGCCCATTTTAAAAAAGCGCGATTTTTTTTCATGCTGCCTAACTAATTACACTTTCTCCGGCTGTGGAGAAAGCTCCGACAGCATCCTGCGCTTGTAGCACGTCACATTACTTCAGATCAGACTGCACCTGATGCAACGGTTTCGCCCACGGATTTTTTGCCTGAACATCGGCAGGCAGCGTGGTGACCGCACGTTTCGCTTCATCTTTAGACGCGTAAACACCTGTTACCAGCACATACCATGGCTGACCATTACGTGTGGTCTGATAAACCACGTAGTCTTTCAGATTCTCTTTCTTCGCCCAACCATTCAGATTGTTGTAGTTGGAAGAGGAGCTGAGCTGCAGCGTGTAATGACCGCCAGGCGCAGATTTCAGTGAGTTCACATCACCGGCGGATTTCGCCGCGCTGCTGGCTGCCGGAGCGCTGGTTGCCGCAGTGGCAGCCGGTGCAGTGGTCGCCGCAGGAGTCGTCGTCGATGTTGCCGCAGGAGCCGTGGTGGTTGCCGTTGCAGCCGGTTTCGCCGGAGCGGTAGAGGTGGCTGGCGTTTTCGCCGGCGTGCTCGTGGCTGCGGTTTCAGTGTGTTTCGGCTGCTGAGCAACTGGTTTAGGCGTTGTCACCGGAGCCGGTTTCGCCGCCGCGGTGGTTTGCGGTTTGCTCTGCGGTTTCGGTTCAATCACAGCTTGTTTACGCTCAGGACGCGTAGCCGCCGTCTGCTGGCGCGGTGCCGTTTCCGTTGCCGCCGGGCGAGAAGACGCGCCATGGCGAACAGGCGCAACGGTAGCCGGTTCGGTTGGCAGCGTGGAATTCACAACCACGTTGTCAACCTGGCCCTGCTGCTGAGTCAGTGCGTTGTTCAGATCGCCCTGTACTTCCACACGCTGCTGGCCTTCAGCCGTTGCGGCTGGCTGACCCTGAGTCGGCGTAGAAGAGATTGGCGGCAGAGAAACGTCCTGCTGCGGGTTAGCGCCTGCGGTCTGCTCTGCGGAAGTGGTGCCTGGCGCAGGCTGCGTGCCATTTGCCTGATCGGCAGCATCACCGGAGAGATCGATATTTTTCTCCGCTGACGCGCTCTGGTCGCTGGAAGAGGAAGACGGCGACTTCAGCGCCGAGCCGATGCCAACGATCAGCAGCAACAGCACCAGAATCCCGACGCCCATCATAATGTACTGGCGGGAAGCCGGTTTACGCGGTGGGGATTTACGTTTACGCGGACGACGCTCAACGACTTCTTCCGCCTCTGCGTCATCTTCGTCGTCATACAGCTCATCTTCGGGCTCGACATCTTCACGTGCCTTGCGGCTACGGGCCGGACGGCGCTCATCCGCTTCCAGCTCCACATCATCAAAATTGATCTGCGGCTCATTGTCACGATCGGAAGATTGACGAGAGCGACCAGTACGACGATCGCTGGGATCGGGTTTCAGCTCGTCTTCTGGTTTAAATTCATCCATTTAACACCCCACTAAAAGGCTCACGCCCACAACTATTGCACTTCACCTGAAGATAAAACGCCGCGCGAACGCGGCTTGACCTTTCTTATTGTTGCGCCCGCTGAGTATCAGCGATAGCGCCAAGAACCACATCATGCGGCACACCGCCGCGCACTTCACTTTTACCGATTGCCAGCGGGAGGACGAGTCGCATCTCACCAGCTAAAACTTTTTTGTCGCGCATCATATGCGGCAGATAGGCTTGTGCCGTCATCTCCTGCGGGCCCGTGACCGGCAGGTTTGCGCGCTTGAGCAGCGCAATAATACGCTGTGTCTCTTCCGGCTTAAACTGACCTAAGCGTTCAGAGGTATGCGCCGCCATGACCATGCCAGCAGCAACCGCTTCACCGTGAAGCCAGTTACCGTAACCCATCTCGGCTTCAATCGCATGTCCAAATGTATGTCCAAGATTGAGTAAAGCACGTAAGCCGGTTTCGCGCTCGTCCGCAGCGACAACTTCTGCTTTTAATTCGCAACAGCGACGAATGCAGTACGCCATGGCTTTCTCATCGAGGGCCATCAGGGCATCGATATTCTCTTCCAGCCAGTCGAAGAACGGCGCGTCGAGGATAATGCCATATTTGATGACCTCAGCGAGTCCAGAAGAGAGTTCACGCGCAGGCAGGGTTTTCAGGCAGTTCAAATCGACAACCACGGAAGCCGGTTGCCAGAACGCGCCAATCATATTCTTGCCAAGGGGATGGTTTACGGCTGTTTTGCCGCCAACCGAGGAATCTACCTGCGAAAGTAGCGTGGTAGGAACCTGAATAAAGCGCACGCCGCGCTGATAGCTCGCCGCCGCAAACCCGGTTAAATCGCCAATGACGCCGCCGCCAAGGGCTACCAGAGTCGTATCGCGACCGTGCGGTTTTTGCAGGAGTGCAGTAAAGACCGTGTCCATCACGGCCAGGCTTTTGTACTTCTCGCCATCGGGAAGGATCACGCTATCGACCTTGACGCCAGCCTGTTCTAACACAGAACGGACCTTATCAAGATAGAGCGGCGCCAGCATTTCGTTGGTGACCAGCATAACCTGGCAGCCAGACTTGAGCGGTAAGAAGGAAGCTGGATCGTTAAACAAACCAGCCGCGATGGTTATCGGGTAACTACGTTCCCCGAGAGTTACAGTAAGCCTCTCCATAACGCGACGTCCACCTTGGTTACTTATATTCGCTTAAACGCTTTACGCTGACGCTGTGTTCGCTGCCCAGTATCAGTTGCTTTCCAGCATGTGAATGATCTGGTTCGCGACCACTTTTGCACTCTGATCGTCAGTACGGATAGTGATGTCGGCAATCTCTTCATACAGCGGGTTGCGCTCATCGGCCAACGCCACGAAGACATCGCGCTGCGGTGCATCAACCTGCAACAGCGGACGTTTTTTATCGCGCTGCGTACGTGCCAGCTGTTTTTCGATGGTCGTTTCGAGATAAACCACCACACCGCGGGCGGAGAGACGATTACGCGTTTCGCGAGATTTAACAGAGCCACCACCCGTCGCCAGAACAATGCCCTGCTTTTCGGTCAGCTCGTTGATGATCTTTTCTTCGCGGTCACGGAAACCTTCTTCGCCTTCGACATCAAAGACCCAGCCCACGTCAGCGCCTGTCCGTTTCTCAATCTCTTGATCAGAATCGTAAAATTCCATATTGAGCTGTTGGGCTAACTGGCGCCCAATAGTGCTTTTGCCGGCACCCATAGGTCCAACCAGAAAGATATTGCGTTTCTCTGCCATTTTTTTGGTACTACTAAGACTATTCGTTAATGATAAATCCGCGCCGCAAACATTCTGGCGTCGCCGGACATGAACTGAAACCTCTTGTGCGATACTGCGAGAGTCAGACTGAAAATTATCTCAATACTCCGGCTGGTTTGGCAACAGAATAAATTGCCGTCTTAAAGGAGACGGGAAAGAGGCGCCGACGCTCAAATCGGTACTCCTTGTATGCTAAATCCTGTCTCACGTCAAACACCTGACGCCAGTTCGTAAAGAAATTTCAGTGATTAGCGAGCTGAAATGATCCGTGGTGTGATAAATACCACCAGCTCTCGTCGCTCATTATCTTTGCCGTCATGGCGGAAAAGCTGGCCCAATAGCGGGATATCGCCCAATAAAGGTATACCATCCCGCGCGGTTTTGTTTTTTTGCGAGAATATTCCGCCCAGCGCCAGCGTTTCGCCGCTCTGAACTTCCACCTGGGTTTCTATCTCTTGTTTGTCGATAGCCAGCACTTCGCCATCGGCCTGTTGCAGTACCTGCCCTGGCATATTCTCACTGATGTGCAGTTTCAGGCGCACACGGTTTTTCTGTAGCACTGTAGGGGTCACTTCCATCCCCAGCACCGCCTCTTTAAATTCTACCGAGGTCGCGCCGCTTTCGCCGCTGGAGACCTGATACGGAATTTCGCTCCCTTGTTTGATGCTGGCAGGCTGTAGGTGCGAAGCCAGTAAACGTGGGCTGGCGATAATTTCCAGTTGCTGCTTTTGTTCCAGCGCCGAGAGTTCCAGCTCCAGCAAACGGCCATTAATGCGGCCAATGTTAAACCCCGCGCGGGTGGTCGCATCCGCCACAGACAAGTCGCTACTGAGGGTGGTCACTTTGCCCAGCCCCGGCGGATTGGCGGCATCCGCCAGCGTCCACTTCACGCCAAGCTCGCGCAGACTCTTTTCATTAATGGTCACGATGTGCGCCGCCAGCTCAACCTGGCCCACAGGAATATCCATTTCGCTGGCCCAGCTATCAAACAGTGGTAGATGATTTTCATCATCACGCAGAATGAGCCGATTAGTGCGTTTATCGACGGTGAGCGTGCCGCGCGGGCTCAGCAACTTTTCCCCGGCTTTGGCGAGTTCCACTGCATCCGCGTGATACAGCACGATGCTGCGGCTTTTTAGCGGAAGCGCCTGCTGGCGTTTTTCCTGCTCGGCCTGCGCACGCTGCTGACGAGCTTCCTGCCAGGCCTGCGAATGAATGGCGATAACGCTGCCTTCCTGAGTCATGGTTAAACCGCTGCTGGTTAACACGGTTTGCAGCGCCTGCTTCCACGGTACATTTTTCAGCTGCAACGACAGCGTGCCCTGCACATCGGGCGCAATCACCATATTGCGCTGCTCGAGATCGGCCAGGCTTTGCAGCACCTGCGACACCGGCACCTCATCGACAACCAGCGACACATTTTTACTGGCGGCCAGTAGCGGCAGCAGTAACAGCGCCAGCAGGCTTATCCTTTTTATCATGCTCTGTTTCTCCTTTAATGATTCGCCACTGCGACTGCTCACAGGCTTCACCCATCTCCATCGTCAGGCTTTCCGTCGCGATCGCCGTAATACGCCAGCCTGGCAGGGGGGTATCTTCTCGCTCTACCCGCTGCCACTTACCTTTTTCATCACGCAAAAATGCAATCTGTCGTTGCCCGCTATCAATATTGCCCGCGTACTGCAACTGGCTGAGCTGCACGGTTCGACAGGGATCGTCTACCGGCAAAAAGGGATCACGCATACCCAGCAACAACGGGAGGAACAGCATTAGCGCGCCGAGTAAATTATTCTGCATCGATGCCCTCCAGTTGCAGCGTCAGCACATGCCGCGTCTCGCCAGCCTGAAGAGTGAATGCCGATAATCGCATTCCCCGTTCAGCCAGAAGCATAAACACCGATGGCACCTGCTCCCATTCCGTTTCCAGCACCAGCTCACCGCCCCGCCCGGCAGGTGTCCAGCTCATCAACTCAGCCCCTGGACGTTGAAAATCGACAGGGGAAAAGGGTTTAGTCGCCGCCAGAGTGGTGTCAGCGGTAATGTTCAGCGCCGCCTGTAGCGGCATCACGCTCTGCCAGCGGGCGATGCGCAGTCTCTGCTGTTGCTCCCACGCGGCGTTCTGCGGAGCAGATGCAGATTGCAGCAGAAACGCCACACCACCCACCGCCATCAACAGCAAACCAGCAAGCCCGACATGCCAGCGTTCAGGGCGCAACATCGGCAACTCTCCTTTTCATCTGATAGTGGAACAGCCAGCGTCCGTCTTTATCGCGCGCCATTTTTCCGGCAACGGCAGGCCCGAAACCGTCGATACGCTGCATCTGCTCATCAAGGGCGTGCAAGGCCGAAAAACGCGCCAGCACGCCGGAAAGCGAAAGAACGTCGTTCTGGTAGCTCAGGCCGGTCAGCCACGCCTGCGCGGGCAACTGTTCGGCAAGCGCCACCAGCCGCGCCTGCCAGGCGAACATTTGCTGCCGCGTGGCCTGTTGACGCTGCAACAGCGCGCGTTCCTCCAGCTGTTGCCTGAAGTGCTCTTCGCGCTGGGTTAGTGCGCGAATCAACTGACGTTCGGCATCAATGCGGCAAACCAACAACGCTTCTTGCAGGCGCGATTTCACCTGCCTGCTTACCCCAGCCACCAGAAGCGCCAGCATGACGCCACTCACGATGAGGCATGCAAGACGGAGCCGTTTTCGCTGACGAGATTGTCGCCAGGGCAGAAAGTTAACCGACGCACTCATTTATGAGCTCCCAGCGCCAGGCCAATGGCGATGGCAAACGCGTCGCTGTCGGCGGGCAACGGCGGCTGAATCTGCCCAATAACACTCCAGGGATCGAAGCGAGGAGTGCCTTCAGCCTGCGCGGTACAGCACATCAGTTCAGGCATAGACAGTCGCGTGCTGAGTTGATGCAACGAGGACGCTTCAGACCGCAACACGCTTCCCCAGCCTGCTGCGCTGGCCCACAGCCAATGCGCATCGTCCTGCCATGCCAGCGCGCTCGCCCCGTGGGAAAGCCAGGGAAGAAAGTGGCGCAGCGCACAGGCGTCAGGCGTAATCGCCGTCACATGCAGGCGAAGCGCGCGCGCGACGCGCTGCAACGGTTCAACATCCTTACGCTGAGCCGCAGTGACGCTCCAGCCTTCTGCCTGCATGTTTGGCTGATAATCAAAACAGAGGGCAGAAGGCTCCATCGCCACCTGTTGCGCCATCGCGCCGGCGATCCACTGCGCCTGCTCACTGTCACGTAGCGTCATCGACGCCTGCGGCAACGTTTTTTGTAAGGTGCGATACGCCGGAAACGCCAGGCTAACCGCATGCTGCCACGGAAGCTCGCGCCGCCAGGCCGAGAGGACCGCCACCAGCGCGTTTTCCGCCTGTGAGGGTGAAAATGTGGAGAAATCAGCAGGAAGCGGCAGAAGCCACCAGCGTCGCAGCGCCCAGCCGCCGCGCACGCGCTGGAGCGCAAGGGCCGCAATTTTATCCTGTTGAATGTGAAGACCTATTTGCCAGCATCCGAAAGCCATTTCGTGATATCCCTTAAACGCCATCATGGTGACGGCTATATCAATGCATCTGGCTTGCCTTTATACTACCGCGCGTTTGTTTATAAACTGCCCAAATGAAACTAAATGGGAAATCTCCGGTGAAGTTCGTAAAGTATTTATTAATCCTTGCAGTCTGTTGCATTCTGCTGGGAGCAGGCTCGGTTTATGGCCTCTACAAGTATATTGAGCCCCAGCTTCCTGATGTTGCGACGCTCAGAGACGTGCGTCTGCAAATTCCAATGCAGGTTTACAGCGCAGATGGCGAGCTGATCGCCCAATATGGCGAAAAACGGCGTATTCCGGTCACCCTCAGTCAAATGCCGCCTGAGCTGGTGAAGGCGTTTATTGCCACGGAAGACAGCCGTTTCTACGAGCACCACGGGGTTGATCCGGTGGGGATTTTCCGTGCCGCCAGCGTCGCGCTGTTCTCCGGCCACGCGTCGCAGGGGGCGAGTACCATCACCCAGCAGTTGGCGCGTAACTTCTTCCTCAGCCCTGAAAAGACGCTGATGCGTAAAATAAAGGAAGTGTTCCTGGCCATTCGCATCGAGCAGTTGCTGAGTAAAGATGAGATCCTCGAACTCTATCTGAACAAAATCTACCTCGGCTACCGTGCGTACGGTGTGGGCGCTGCGGCGCATGTTTACTTCGGTAAATCCATCGATCAGCTGAGCCTGAGCGAAATGGCGGTGATCGCCGGCTTACCGAAAGCGCCTTCCACCTTCAACCCGCTCTATTCTATGGATCGCGCCACGGCCCGTCGTAACGTGGTGCTGTCACGCATGCTGAACGAAGGGTATATCACTCAGGCGCAGTACGATCAGGCACGTAGCCAGCCGATTGATGCGGACTACCATGCCCCGGAAATCGCCTTCTCTGCCCCGTATCTGACTGAAATGGTGCGCCAGGAGATGGTGAAACGCTACGGCGAGCAGGCGTATGAAGACGGCTACCGCGTTTACACCACCATCACGCGTAAGAACCAGCAGGCCGCGCAGTTGGCCGTGCGGACCAACGTGATGGATTACGATATGCGTCACGGCTATCGCGGCCCGTCTAATGTGCTGTGGAAAGTGGGCGAGACGCCGTGGGACAGCAAAAAAATTACCGATTCCCTGAAAGCGCTGCCGACTTACGGGCCGCTGCGTCCGGCGGTGGTGATGTCAGCCAGCGCAACGGAAGCGACCGCACAGCTGGCTGATGGCAGTTCTGTCTCCCTGACAATGGAAGGCGTTCGCTGGGCGCGCGCCTGGCGTTCAGATACATCGCAGGGGCCAACCCCGCGTCGCGTTAGCGAAGTCATGCAGGCCGGGCAGCAGATTTGGGTGCGTCAGGTTGGCGAAAACTGGTGGCTGTCGCAGGTGCCGGATGTGAACTCGGCGCTGGTTTCCATCAATCCGCAGAATGGCGCGATCATCGCGCTGGTCGGCGGCTTCGATTTCAACCAAAGCAAATTTAACCGCGCCACGCAGGCGCTGCGTCAGGTGGGCTCGAACATCAAGCCGTTCCTGTACACGGCGGCGATGGACAAAGGCTTAACGCTTGCCAGCATCCTGAATGACGTGCCGATTTCCCGCTGGGATGCCGGGGCCGGTTCAGACTGGCGTCCGAAAAACTCCCCGAACGAGTACGCGGGCCCGATTCGCCTGCGTCAGGGTTTAGGTCAGTCGAAAAACGTGGTGATGGTGCGTGCCATGCGTGCGATGGGCGTCGATTATGCGGCGGAGTATCTCCAGCGCTTTGGCTTCCCGTCGGAGAACATCGTTCGCACAGAATCACTGGCGCTGGGCTCGCCGTCCTTCACTCCGCTACAGGTCGCGCGCGGCTACGCCGTAATGGCGAACGGCGGTTTCCTGGTTGACCCGTACTTTATCAGCAAGATTGAGAACGATCAGGGCGGCGTGATTTTTGAAGCGAAACCGAAAATCGCCTGTCCGGAATGTGATATTCCGGTGATTTACGGCGAAACGCAGAAATCCGACGTGCTGGAAAACAAAAACGTTGAGGATGTCGCCGCATCACAAACACCGCAGAATGCCAGCGTACCGATGCCACAGCTTGAACAGGCTAACCAGTCGCTGGTGGCACAGACCGGCGCGCAGGAGTATGCCCCACACGTGATCAACACGCCGTTATCGTTCCTGATTAAGAGCGCGCTGAATACTAACATCTTCGGCGAGCCCGGCTGGCAGGGTACCGGCTGGCGCGCGGGTCGCGATCTGCAACGTCACGATATCGGCGGTAAAACCGGGACCACCAACAGCTCGAAAGATGCGTGGTTCTCAGGTTACGGCCCAGGTGCGGTGACTTCAGTGTGGATTGGCTTTGACGATCACCGCCGCGATCTCGGCAGAACGTCTGCTTCTGGCGCGATTAAAGATCAGATTTCCGGTTACGAAGGCGGTGCGAAAAGCGCGCAGCCTGCGTGGGATGCGTTTATGAAAGCCATTCTGGCCGGAGTGCCGGAACAGCCGTTAACGCCGCCGCCGGGTATCGTCACTATCAATATCGATCGCAGCACCGGCCAGTTGGCCAGCGGCGGCAACAGCCGTGCCGAATACTTTATCGAAGGCACCCAACCGACGCATCAGTCGATTCGCGAGGTGGGAACGGAGATTATTGATAACGGGGAATCGCAGGAATTGTTCTGACGGTACCGAAAATTGCCTGATGCCGCTTTGCTTATCAGGCCTACAAGCACTATGAATTGTAGGCCGGGTAAGCGAAGCGCCACCCGGCTAATCTCTTTAAACCCTGCCCTGCCCCTTCAGCCATTCCCGCACTAAAAACAGCGCGCTCACATTACGGGCTTCGTTGAAATCCGGCTCTTCAAGCAGTTCCATCATATTGGCGATAGGCCAGCGCACCTGCGGCAGCGGTTCCGGTTCATCGCCTTCCAGCGATTCGGGATAGAGGTCTTCCGCCACCACGATATTCATCTTACTGGAGAAGTAAGACGGCGCCATACTGAGCTGTTTCAGGAAGGTCAGGTTATTGGCCCCGAATCCTACCTCTTCTTTCAGCTCGCGGTTCGCCGCTTCAAAAACGGTTTCACCCGGGTCGATGAGCCCTTTTGAGAACCCCAGCTCGTAGGATTCAGTACCCACTGCATACTCACGGATGAGAATTAAGTGATCGTCCACCACCGGCACAATCATGACGGCTTCACGCGACGACGGTTTCATGCGTTCATAAACGCGGCGTACTCCGTTACTAAACTCCAGATCTACGCTTTCAACATTAAACAAACGGGAGCGCGCGACCGTTTCAACATGGAGAATCGTGGGTTTTTGTAATGGTTTACTCATTGGACCGTTCTTTGCTGTGATGACTGTTGTCATTGTGAGCCAGGAGGCGCATTCCGGCAATTTAAAATGGCTGTTATTTACATTTTCGTAACTATTGTTTTTGACAACCCTCATTTGTTCCAAAAAGTCAAGAAGTTGAAACAAATTTGAGAATTTGCTGATATTCGCGGCGAGAGGGGTTTGTTATCCTCGCGAGTTACGATAGTGTGCAACAAATCTTTTAAGACCTGGGTCATTCGTATTAAAAGTGAATAATAAAAAAGACGAATGAAGCGACCGACAAAAATAAGGATAATGGCAATAGCATGGGCACATTGACTCTCTTTACCGCGGCAATTCTGGTCTGTGCCTTACTGGCGGGCTGGTTTATTCGCCTGCGCGCAAAGCGACGCCGTTTACCCTGGCTGCATGCATTCCCTGGCGCGACCACGCGCAAATTAACCGACGATGAGCGTCGCGGCATTGAGAACTATCTTGAAGATCTCAACCAGAGTCAGCAGATCCCCGCATCGGGTTCCACGGTCGCCCCGGCGCTTATCTCGTTAAATGCGCAAAGCAATACCGTTTTCACCCTGACCCGCGCCATTACCCGCTACGGCATCACGACCGACGATCCCAATAAATGGCGCTATTTCCTCGACTCCATCGAGGTTCATCTGCCGCCCTTCTGGGAACAGCACATCAACGACGAAAACAGCATCGAACTTATCGTCACCGATGATATTCCGCTGGTGATTGCCCTCAATGGTTATTCGCTGAAAGAGTACACCCTCGAAGACCAGCGTAAGGCGCTGGAATCCCCCACCTCGACGCAGGCGTCTATTCGCGGCGAAGAGAGTGAACAGATCGAGCTACTCAACATTCGTCAGGAGACGCATGAAGAGTACGCGCTAAGCCGCCCGGACGGGCTGCGGGAAGCGCTGCTGATCGTTGGCGCATTCGCCCTGTTCTATTGCAGCCTCGTCCTGCCCGGCGTCTTTACACCCTGGTTGCTTGGCGGTGGCGTTTTGCTGCTGCTGGCGGGCTTGTGGGGCCTGTTTGCACCGCCCACCAAAACGTCGCTGCGTGAAATCCACTGCCTGCGTGGCACGCCAAAACGCTGGGGTTTGTTTGGCGAAAACGATCAGGAACATATAAATAATATTTCACTCGGCATTATTGACCTGATCTACCCACGCCACTGGCAGCCGTTTGTCGCGCAGGATCTTGGTCAGCAAACCGATATTGATATCTATCTCGACAGGCATGTAGTGCGTCAGGGACGTTTCCTGTCGCTGCACGATGAGGTCAAAAACTTCCCGCTTCAGCACTGGTTGCGTAGCGCCGTCATTGCCGGTGGCGCGTTGCTGGTGGTGGTGATGCTGTGGGTGAGCGTGCCGCTCAACATGCCGTTTAAATTCACGCTCTCCTGGCTGAAAGGCGCGCAGGTGATTGAAGCCACCACCGTCGATCAGCTCACTAAAGCGGGCGTGCGTGTAGGCGATACGCTACAGCTTCAGGGCACCGGGATGTGTAATATTCATTCGCCCGGTACCTGGACGGCACAGGAGAGTTCACCTTTCCTGCCGTTCGATTGCTCACAAATTATCTGGAATAACGCGCCGCGCCTGCCGCTACCAGAGTCCGATATCGTCAACAAAGCCACGGCGCTGGTGCAGGCAGTGAACCGTCAGTTGCACCCAACGCCGGATGACAACTCTCGCGTCAGCCCGGCGCTACGCTCAGCGATTCAAAAATCAGGCATGGTGCTGCTGGATGACTTCGCCGATATCGTGCTGAAAACCAAAGATCTGTGCTCGGCGGCGGACGAATGTTCGCGTCTTAAAAATGCCCTGGTAAACCTTGGAAACACGCGCGATTGGGAAACACTGGTCAAGCGCGCCAATTCGGGGCGTCTGGACGGCGTGAATGTGCTGTTACGCCCGGTCAGCGCCGAGTCGCTCGATAACCTGGTTGATACCTCCACCGCGCCGTTTATTCTGCGGGAAACCGCGCGCGCGGCACAGGCCCTGAACAGCCCGGCACCTGGCGGTTTTCTTATCACCAGTGATGAAGGCAGCGATCTCGTTACTCAACCTTATCCGACGATGAGCCTGTATGACTTCCCGGCACATCAGCAATGGAGCGAGTTCCAGCGTCTGGCGGGTATGCTGATGCACACTCCGTTCCACGCGGAAGGCATCGTCACCAATATCTTTACCGACGCCAACGGCACACAGCATGTAAACCTGCACCGCATGCCGGACAGCAGCGGCCTGTGGCGCTATCTGGCGACCACCCTGCTAATGATTACGATGATTATCTGTACCATCTACAACGGTATTCAGGCGCTGCGCCGTTATCAGCGTCATCGCGAGCGTTTGGCCGAAATTCAGAAATATTACGAAAGCTGCACCAACCCCGTTTTGCTCTCCAACCCTGAGGATTATGAGCAAAATATGCCGCATCATTGATCCCATCCGGCATGAAGCAAAGCGGCAGGTTGTGCTAACCTGTCGCGCAATTCTATGGCTGGAGGCTCCTCATGCATTTTGACATCGCCTGGCAGGACGTCGATACCGCCCTGCTGGATATGGATGGTACGCTGCTCGACCTCGCATTCGATAATTACTTCTGGCAAACGCTGGTGCCTGAGACCTACGGCAGCCAGAAGGGCCTGACGCCGCAGGAAGCGCGCGACGCGCTGCGCCAGGAGTACCACGATGTGCAGCATACGCTAAACTGGTACTGTCTTGATTACTGGAGCGACCGGCTGGGTTTGGATATTTGTGCGATGACCCGCGAGCAGGGGCCACGTGCGGCGCTGCGTGATGATACTGTGCCATTTCTCAATGCCTTACAGGCGAGCGGTAAGCGGCGCATTCTGCTGACCAACGCGCATCCGTACAACCTTTCCGTCAAGCTGGAGCATACCGGTCTTGATGCACACCTTGATTTATTACTTTCCACCCACACATTTGGTTATCCGAAAGAGGATCAGCGGTTGTGGCAGGCGGTAGCGGAACATACAGGGCTGAAAGCGGAGCGCACGCTGTTTATCGACGATAGCGAAGCGATTCTGGACGCGGCGGCGACATTTGGTATTCGCTACTGTTTAGGCGTCACTAACCCGGACTCCGGTCTGGCGGACAAAAGCTATTTACGTCATCCCGCCCTGAATGATTACCGTCGTCTGATCCCCTCACTCAAGTGAAGGAGTGACCATGAAAGAGAAGTCCGTAGCGGGCGTTCGGCTGGATAAATGGTTATGGGCCGCGCGTTTCTATAAAACCCGGGCGCTGGCGAGGGAGATGGTTGACGGCGGCAAGGTTCACTATAACGGGCAACGCAGCAAGCCCAGCAAGATAGTCGAACTCAACGCGCAGATAACCTTACGCCAGGGCAACGACGAGCGTACCGTGGTGGTGAAAAGTATCACCGAACAACGTCGCCCGGCCAGCGAAGCCATGCTGCTTTATGAAGAGACCGCGGAAAGCATTGAGAAGCGCGAGAAAGTCGCGCTGGCACGCAAACTCAACGCGCTGACGATGCCGCATCCGGACCGACGTCCGGATAAAAAAGAGCGCCGAGACCTAATGAGATTTAAATATGGCGACAGCGAGTGACTGGCGCCTCAAGAGAGAAAATTATGACTCAACACGATCAATTACATCGCTATCTGTTTGAAAACTATGCCGTCCGTGGCGAACTGGTCACCGTATCAGACACCCTCGAACAGATCCTCGCGAACCACGACTACCCGCAGCCGGTGAAAAACGTGCTGGCCGAGCTGCTGGTCGCCACCAGCCTGCTGACCGCAACGCTGAAGTTCGCTGGCGATATTACCGTTCAGTTGCAGGGCGACGGCCCGATGACGCTGGCTGTGATCAACGGCAATAACCAGCAGCAGCTGCGCGGCGTGGCGCGCGTGCAGGGCGATATTCCTGCCGATGCCGACCTGAAAGCACTGGTGGGGAATGGTTATCTGGTGATCACTATCACCCCGGAAGAAGGCGAGCGCTATCAGGGTGTGGTGGGTCTGGAAGGCGATACGCTGGCCGAATGTCTGGAAGATTACTTCCAGCGCTCTGAACAGCTGCCGACGCGTCTGTTTATCCGCACCGGCGAAGCGAACGGTAAGCCTGCGGCGGGCGGTATGCTGTTGCAGGTGATGCCCGCGCAGGACGCCCAGCGTGATGATTTCGATCACCTGGCGGCGCTGACAGAGACCATCAAAGGCGAAGAGCTGTTCACCCTGCCGGCGAACGATGTGCTGTGGCGTCTGTATCACGAAGAAGAAGTGACGATTTACGACCCGCAGGACGTAGAGTTCAAGTGCACCTGCTCCCGCGAGCGCTGCGCTGGCGCGCTGAAAACGCTGCCGGATGAAGAAATTGATAGCATCCTGGCCGATGAAGGCGAAATCGATATGCACTGCGACTACTGCGGTAGCCATTACGTTTTCAACGCCATGGATATTGCAGAGATCCGCAATAACGCCTCTCCGGCGGACCCGCAGGTACATTAATTATCCGGCGTTGAAAAATGCCATTTGTAGGCCCGGTAAGCGTAGCGCCACCGGGCATTTTTTTGACCTGTCAGTTGCTGTAATACGTTTCCAGCGCTTCACCATCAATCGTCAAGTCGCGCCATGATTTTGCTTTAGTCCCGATTTTTCCTTCACGCATCGCACGCAAAACCTGCTCTTCCGTCATGCCTTTCGGTAATTGCACCGAGCCTTTATTAGCCCAGGCTTTTTTTGCCGGATCGTATGCGTAAATCAGGCTTCCCTCTCCTGCGAAAGAAAAAAGTATGCGTTCAGGCTGGCCATCATCATTTAAATCCTGGGTCGTCAGTAAGCAGGCATTTTTTTCACCACAGGATGCAAACCGATAACGATCTTCATTCACCACTTGCCAGAAGGCCTCATCCGGTTGGGAAGTGCCTGGCGCTAAGGCAACATTATCCGCCAGATCTTTCATAAAGAGTTGATCGCGATTCCCGCCCAGCATCGTCAGTAATTCACGCTTACGTTTAGCATCTTTCATATATTCCGCATCGTTTTTCAGCGACACCAGCGCGGCGCGCCCGGTACGACCGCTGTGGTCGAGCAGATAGAGGCTGACCTGTTCAGCAGTAATCTTACCGCTGTGATAACGTCCCATATGGCTGTTCACGCTGATACGCCAGCTATCCAGCACCGGTGAATTGAGCAGCACGAGAATCACCAACGCCAGTAGCGAAACAGCCTGGTTGATCTTGCCCTGAAGCATCAGCGGGTTCTGTCCGTTACGTCGCACAATGCTAAAGAAATATCCCAACGTCCATACCAGCAGCACCATCACCACCAGCACGCCATGCAGGCGGCCGGGCGTCCAGCCATATTGATTCACGCGCAGCCACAGCGCCCACGCCGCAATCAGCACATAGATCGGCGCGACCAGAAGCGACGTTTTAATCAGGCAACGCAGCGCACCGGTAAACGGCAGCGATATTTTTTGTGGATCGCGAACAATCGCCATCAACAGAAGCAGCAGGAATGCCAGCGTCGAAAGCAGGCCTGCGGCAGAGACGTGGCGGGAAATGGCACTCAGGCCGGTAAACGGTAACGTAACGATAAACAACAGCGTCAACAGCGATACCAGCGGCAGCAGGCCGGTGGCGATGAGTGTCATCAGTTTTTGAATAGCGCCTACCAGCCGCGACTGGGTCCGCGCCAGAATCACCGCCAGCGCCGTAATCAGCCCCAGCGCAAGGTAGATAAACCACTGGGTGTCAAAAAAGAGCGTTTTAAAAAACGAGATACCGACAATCTTAAACAGTTCACTCCACAGTAAGAGCACCAGCCACGTCAGGCCATTAGCGATAAATATCACCAGCAACGTAAGTGCGTTATGCCAGGCTAATCCATAAAATCGGGCATAGCGTGTCACTCCCTGGCGCGGATTCAGGTTCTGCTGTATCCAGGGCAACAGCAGCATCGCCATCAGCAGCAGGTAGCAGCCATAATCCCAGAGCAGGCTATTCGCTCGCCAGCCAACCTCGCCGTCGATTTGCCACTTCATCCAACCGCTCATTCCCAGTACGGCGACAAAGACCAGCGCCAGCCATCCCCACAAGCGCTTTTGCCTGAAAGAAATAACCGTGAAAAGAAGTGTCGACGGGAGCGCCACCGTTGCGGGTACGCCGTAAAATAACCAGCCGCTGTTTTTCGGTGCCAGCCAGGTGATCAACAGGTAGCACATCAGCCCCTGAACCAGGCCAGTGGCAATCATTCCCCAGCGTGTGGGGCGAGAGAGTTCAACGTTATCCATGTTGGTATCCACAAATGAGCAGTAGGCGGGATTATCGCATTACGTCTGGTATCACGCTCAAAAAGTGTGGAAATTCGGAAAAGAGCTCAGCGAGGTGAATCGATTTTTTCCATGAAAGGGTTACGTAATTTTCTTTCAGAAATGCGATTACATTCACATAAACATCGTATTTTAAACTATTTTTTAACCAATTAAGAACATTTACCCCAATTCAAGTCATTTTCCTGCCATAATCGGGGCCGCTTCGTGACAGGAGTCACAATGAATTCGTAAGTAGACGTTTTGTCGGGATACGTAAATCTATGAGCCTGGTCGCGGTCAACACCCCTAAAATACCCATAGAATTTGTAGCAATACAATTGGCTAAGGAGCAGTGAAATGCGCAATGGTTTAACTCCGCAGGATCTCAAGGCTTATGGTATCAACGACGCACAGGAGATTGTCTACAATCCGGATTACGACACGCTGTATCAGGAAGAACTTGATCCTAACCTGGAAGGTTACGAGCGTGGCGTCCTGACCAATCTTGGTGCTATCAACGTCGACACCGGTATCTTTACCGGCCGTTCACCGAAAGATAAATACATCGTCCGTGACGATACAACCCGTGATACCGTTTGGTGGTCTGATAAAGGCAAAGGAAAGAACGACAACAAGCCGCTCTCTCAGGAAACCTGGCAGCACCTGAAAGGACTCGTTTCACAACAACTTTCTGGTAAGCGTCTGTTTATTATCGACGCTTTCTGTGGCGCGAACGAAGATACCCGTCTTTCCGTGCGCTTCATCACCGAAGTGGCCTGGCAGGCGCACTTCGTCAAAAACATGTTTATTCGCCCAACCGAAGAAGAACTGGCCACCTTTAAGCCAGACTTTATCGTGATGAACGGCGCGAAATGCACCAACCCGCAGTGGAAAGAACAGGGGCTGAACTCTGAAAACTTCATCGCTTTCAACCTGACCGAGCGCATTCAGCTGATTGGCGGCACCTGGTACGGCGGCGAAATGAAAAAAGGGATGTTCTCTATCATGAACTACCTGCTGCCGCTGAAAGGCATCGCGTCCATGCACTGCTCGGCAAACGTCGGTGAGAAAGGTGATGTGGCGGTCTTCTTTGGCCTTTCCGGTACCGGCAAAACCACGCTATCCACTGATCCGAAACGTCGCCTGATTGGTGATGATGAACACGGCTGGGATGACGATGGCGTCTTCAACTTCGAAGGCGGTTGCTACGCGAAAACCATCAAGCTTTCCAAAGAAGCGGAACCGGAAATCTACAACGCAATTCGCCGCGATGCGCTGCTGGAAAACGTGGTGGTACTGGCCGATGGCACCATCGATTTTGATGACAACTCGAAGACCGAAAACACTCGCGTCTCTTACCCGATTTATCACATTGATAATATCGTCAAACCGATTTCCAAAGCGGGCCACGCGACCAAGGTCATCTTCCTGACGGCGGATGCGTTTGGCGTACTGCCGCCGGTGTCCCGTCTGACCGCTGACCAGACTCAGTACCACTTCCTGTCTGGCTTTACCGCCAAACTGGCCGGTACAGAGCGTGGCGTCAACGAACCGACCCCAACCTTCTCCTCCTGCTTCGGCGCGGCATTCCTGTCACTGCACCCAACGCAGTATGCGGAAGTGCTGGTGAAACGCATGAAAGCCTCTGGCGCGCAGGCGTACCTGGTCAACACCGGCTGGAACGGCACCGGCAAACGTATCTCGATTAAAGATACCCGCGCCATTATCGACGCCATCCTGAACGGTTCGCTGGATAACGCAGAAACCTTCACCCTGCCGATGTTCGATTTGCAGATCCCAACCGAACTGCCGGGCGTGGATACGCATATTCTCGACCCGCGTAACACCTACGGTTCCCCGGAACAGTGGCAGGAAAAAGCCACCGCGCTGGCGAAACTGTTTATCGAGAACTTCGAGAAATACACCGATACCCCGGCTGGCGCCGCGCTGGTAAGCGCTGGGCCAAAGCTGTAATCGGTCTGGTGAGATGATGAAATCCCCCTTCCGTGAGGTTGGGGGATTTTTTTTGGCCAGGATTTAGCGCCTGTTGCCGGGGGCGCTGCGCTTGTTCGGCCTACGACAGCCCCCTCACCCCGGCCCTCTCCCCCAGGGAGAGGGGGAAAACAACGAGCACAATCGGTTCCCTCTCCCTGC
>NZ_CALSBS010000027.1 GCF_943590815.1 Pseudocitrobacter vendiensis
TTCCCCCTCTCCCTGTGGGAGAGGGCCGGGGTGAGGGCAACAGCGCGCACGTTCCCTCCTCACCCTAACCCTCTCCCTCAAGGGAGAGGGGACAGACAGCGCTTGTGGCTAAGTTCAGCACGGGTTTTCCCCCTCTCCCTGTGGGAGAGGGCCGGGGTGAGGGCAACAGCGCGCACGTTCCCCCTCACCCTAACCCTCTCCCTCAAGGGAGAGGAGACAGACAGTGCTTGTGGCTAAGTTCAGCACGGGTTTTCCCCGTCTTCCTTTGGGAGAGGGGATAGATCGAGCAAAATTGAGAGATATCTTCTTCTGTTCCAAAACAGAAGAACTGAGAATCAGGCCTTTGCGCCTGAATGTTGCGGAGAGAAAGCATGGCGGGGAATGACCGCGAGCCGATTGGACGTAAAGGCAAGCCTGCGCGTCCGGCGAAACAAAAGGTGAGCCGTCGTCGCCTCAGAGATGAGGATTACGACGACGATTATGATGATGACTATGAGGATGATGAGCCAATGCCACCACGTAAAGGAAAAGGCAAGGGCGGCAAGCCTCGTAGAAAACACGGTTGGTTCTGGCTGCTGGTGAAGCTGGCTATCGTTTTTGCCGTTCTGCTGGCGATCTACGGTGTCTATCTTGACCAGAAAATTCGCAGCCGTATCGACGGTAAAGTCTGGCAACTGCCGGCGGCTGTTTATGGCCGTATGGTTAACCTTGAGCCGGATATGCCCATCAGCAAGAAAGAGATGGTGCAGCTGTTAACGGCGACACAGTACCGCCAGGTGACCGCGATGACGCGTCCGGGCGAGTTCACCGTGCAGGCTAACAGCATTGAGATGATCCGCCGTCCCTTCGATTTCCCGGACAGTAAAGAAGGGCAGGTACGCGCACGTCTGACCTTTGATGGCGATCATCTGGATACGATCGAAAACATGGAGAACAACCGTCAGTTCGGTTTCTTCCGTCTCGATCCGCGCCTGATCACCATGCTGTCGTCGCCAAACGGCGAGCAGCGTCTCTTTGTGCCGCGTAGTGGTTTCCCGGACCTGCTGGTAGACACTCTGCTGGCAACCGAAGACCGTCACTTCTACGAGCATGATGGCGTGAGCCTCTACTCTATCGGTCGTGCGGTGCTGGCGAACCTGACTGCTGGGCGTACGGTGCAGGGCGCGAGTACGCTGACGCAGCAGCTGGTGAAGAACCTGTTCCTCTCCAGCGAACGTTCCTACTGGCGTAAAGCCAACGAAGCGTACATGGCTGTGCTGATGGATGCGCGCTACAGCAAAGATCGTATCCTTGAGCTGTATATGAACGAGGTCTATCTCGGTCAGAGCGGCGATAATGAAATTCGTGGTTTCCCGCTGGCGAGCCTGTACTACTTTGGCCGTCCGGTTGAAGAGCTGAGTCTTGATCAGCAAGCACTGCTGGTGGGGATGGTGAAAGGGGCGTCCATCTACAACCCGTGGCGTAACCCGAAACTGGCACTGGAACGCCGTAACCTGGTGCTGCGTCTGCTTCAGCAGCAGAACGTCATCGACCAGGAACTGTATGACATGCTCAGCGCGCGTCCTCTGGGCGTGCAGCCGCGCGGTGGGGTGATTTCACCTCAGCCAGCGTTTATGCAGATGGTGCGTCAGGAGTTGCAGGCGAAACTGGGCGATAAAGTTAAAGATCTCTCCGGCGTGAAGATCTTCACTACCTTCGACTCCGTGGCGCAGGATGCGGCAGAAAAAGCGGCGACCGAGGGTATTCCGGTACTGAAGAAGCAGCGTAAGCTGAGCGATCTCGAAACGGCGATGGTGGTGGTTGACCGCTTTAGCGGTGAAGTTCGGGCGATGGTAGGGGGCGCAGAGCCGCAGTTCGCCGGTTATAACCGCGCGATGCAGGCCCGTCGTTCCATTGGCTCGCTGGCGAAACCGGCCACCTATCTGACGGCGTTAAGCCAGCCGAATCAGTATCGCCTGAACACCTGGATTGCTGATGCGCCGATTTCTCTGCGTCAGCCAAATGGTCAGGTGTGGTCGCCGCAGAATGATGACCGTCGCTTTAGCGGTCAGGTGATGCTGGTGGATGCGCTAACGCGTTCCATGAACGTGCCGACAGTTAACCTTGGTATGGCGCTGGGCTTGCCAGCGATTACCGATACCTGGCAAAAACTGGGCGTGCCGAAAGATCAGTTGCACCCGGTTCCGGCGATGATCCTGGGGGCTCTGAACCTGACGCCAATCGAAGTGGCGCAGGCGTTCCAGACCATCTCCAGCGGCGGTAACCGTGCGACGCTTTCTGCATTGCGTTCGGTGATTGCGGAAGACGGTACGGTGCTGTATCAGAGCTACCCGCAGGCTGAGCGTGCTGTTCCGGCGCAGGCCGCGTACATGACCCTGTGGACCATGCAGCAGGTGGTGCAGAGGGGTACGGGTCGTCAGCTGGGCGCAAAATATCCGGGCCTGCATCTGGCGGGTAAAACGGGCACCACCAACAACAACGTTGATACATGGTTTGCTGGGATCGATGGCCGTGAAGTGGTGATCACCTGGGTCGGTCGCGATAACAACCAGCCGACTAAGCTGTACGGGGCGAGCGGCGCAATGTCGATTTATCAACGCTATCTGGCAAACCAGTCACCGATTCCGCTGGTGCTGACGCCGCCGGAAGATATTGTTGATATGGGCGTAGATTACAACGGTAACTTTGTGTGCTCTGGCGGTTCACGTATGTTACCGGTGTGGACGACCGAGCCGGATGCGCTCTGCCAGCAGGGTGAGATGATGCAGCAGCAACAGGAGCAGCAGTCGGGCAACCTGTTCGACCAGTCTTCTCAGCCGCAGCAACAGCAGCAGCCACAAGAGCAGCCGAAGAAAGAAGAGAAAGACAGCGATGGCGTCGCTGGCTGGATCAAGGATATGTTTGGCGGTAATTAATATCGTCAACGCGCAAAGCCCGCTTATGTCAGCGGGCTTTTTTATGCGCGATTGTCAGAATGACGTAATGACTAAAACCAATCTATTAACCCTCTGTTTTCATCTGGTTGTTTCTTGAACCTTTAATCCACAACACTCCCTTTACTGCTTGCTATATCGCCGCCGTTTGGCCTATTATTCGGCGGTTATAATAATAATTCTCGTTTACGTTATCATTCATCATTTCATCAGAGATATACCAATGGCGCATCTGAAAACTGCTCAGCCAAACCACTCGCTGCGTAAAATCGCAGTTGTAGTAGCCACAGCGGTTAGCGGCATGTCTGTCTATGCACAGGCGGCGGACCAACCGAAAGAAGAAACCATTACCGTCACTGCGGCACCTGTTTCTCAGGAAAGCGCGTGGGGCCCGGCACCGACAATCGCGGCGAAACGTTCAGCGACCGCAACCAAGACCGACACGCCGATTGAAAAGACGCCGCAGTCTGTTTCGGTGATCACGCGCCAGGAAATGGAAATGCGTCAGCCGACGACCGTAAAGGAAGCGATGGCCTACACGCCGAGCGTTTTCTCTACCCGCGGTAGCTCTTCCACTTATGATGTTGTTTCTATTCGCGGATTTACTGCGCCTACTACCGTAAACACCAACCAGTATCTGGACGGTATGAAACTTCAGGGTAACAACTATTCTGAAGTCTCCATGGACCCCTATTTCCTGGAACGCGTTGAAGTCATGCGCGGGCCAACGTCGGTGCTGTACGGCAACAGCAACCCAGGCGGTATCGTGAGCATGGTCAGCAAACGCCCGACCACCGAACCCCTGCGCGAAATTCAGTTTAAAATGGGTACGGACAACCTGTGGCAGACCGGCTTTGACTTCAGCGACGCGATCGATGATGCGGGCGTGTGGTCCTATCGTCTGACCGGTTTAGGCCGCAGCCAGGACACGCAGCAGGAGATGGCGAAATCAACCCGCTACGCCATCGCACCTTCATTCAGCTGGCGTCCGGATGATAAAACCGACTTCACCTTCCTGAGCAACTTCCAGAGCGATCCTGATGCAGGTTACTATGGCTGGCTGCCGCGCGAAGGCACCGTTGTGCCTTATGTCGATGCGAATGGTAACTCACATAAGTTGCCGACCGATTTCAACGAAGGCGAGAAAGACAACAAGATGCAGCGTCGCCAGCAGATGGTGGGCTACAACTTCTCTCACGCATTTAACGATACCTTCACCGTGCGCCAGAATCTGCGCTACGACCAGGTGAAAACGCTTTATAAAGCGGTATACGGTTTTGGCTATAACGGCGCGGGTAAAATTAACCGCAACTATGTTCGTTCTGACGAAGCGCTGAATGCCTTTACCGTTGATACGCAACTCCAGTCCAACTTTGCTACCGGCGACGTGGACCACACGCTGCTGACCGGCGTCGATTACTCGCGTATGCGTAACGACGTTGATGCGCTTTACGGCTCTGCCAGCCCGCTGGATATGAGCAACCCGCAGTATGGTAATGCGAATGTGTCCGTCAACTTCCCGTATGCGGTACTCAACCGTATGGAACAGACGGGGCTCTACGCGCAGGATCAAATCGAGTGGGATAAGTGGGTACTGACGCTCGGGGGGCGCTACGACTACGCGAAAACCTCAACCCTCACCCGTTCAGGCAACTCTTTAGCTGAGAAGAACGACCAGCAGTTCACCTGGCGCGGTGGCCTGAACTATCTGTTCGATAACGGTATTTCTCCGTACTTCAGCTACAGCGAATCTTTCGAGCCGACCTCTGGCTCAACGAAAGAGGGCACGCCGTTTGATCCGTCTCGCGGTAAGCAGTACGAAGCGGGCGTGAAGTACGTGCCTAACGACAGACCGATTGTGCTGACTGCGGCGCTGTACGAGCTCACCAAGAATAAAAACCTGACGGCGGATCCGAACGATCCTACCGGTATGTATAGCGTACAGGCGGGTGAAATCCGTTCTCGTGGCGTTGAGCTGGAAGCAAAAGCGGCGCTGAATGCGAACATCAACCTGACGGCTGCCTACAGCTACACCGACGCAGAGTATACTGAAGATACTATCTTCAAAGGTAAGCGTCCGGCGGAAGTTCCGCGTAATCAGGCTTCCCTGTGGACGGACTATACCTTCTACGATACCGTTCTGAGCGGTCTGACCTTCGGTGCGGGTGTGCGTTATACGGGTTCAACCGTCAGCTACTACAAAAACGATACCTCGACCGGGAAGAAAAACGAGTCGTTCAATGTCGGCAGCTACACCGTGGCGGATGCGATGGTGAAATACGATCTGGCGCGTTTCGGCCTGCCGGGGTCGTCTGTTGCTGTGAACGTCAACAACCTGTTTGACCGTGAATATGTCTCCAGCTGCTATAGCGAATATGCATGCTACTGGGGCGCGGAACGTCAGGTTGTCGCGACAGCGACCTTCCGCTTCTAATCACTCCTATCGGGCGCGGTTTATCCGCGCCCTTTGACAAGTTGACGGCTATGCAGGACATCACAACCCCTCCAGATACCACCTTTGCACTCGATAGCGTCTCGTTTCGGGTTCCAGGTCGCACGCTGCTTCACCCTCTCTCCCTCACGTTCCCGGTGGGAAAAGTCACCGGCCTTATCGGCCACAACGGCTCCGGTAAATCCACGCTGCTGAAAATGCTTGGACGTCATCAGCCGCCGTCGGAAGGTGAGATTCTGCTGGACGGGCAGCCGCTCGACAGCTGGAACAGCAAAGCGTTTGCCCGTAAAGTCGCCTATCTGCCGCAGCAGTTGCCGCAGGCGGAAGGGATGACCGTGCGTGAGCTGGTGGCGATTGGTCGCTATCCGTGGCACGGGGCGTTGGGGCGTTTTGGCGTAGCCGACCGCGAAAAAGTGGAAGAAGCGATAACCCTGGTAGGGTTAAAACCGCTGGCCAATCGCCTGGTGGATAGCCTCTCCGGCGGCGAGCGTCAGCGGGCGTGGATTGCCATGTTGGTGGCGCAGGACAGCCGCTGCCTGCTGCTGGATGAGCCCACTTCTGCGCTGGATATCGCGCATCAGGTTGATGTGCTGGCGCTGGTGCACCGTTTAAGCCAGCAGCGCGGGCTGACGGTGGTGGCGGTACTGCACGACATCAACATGGCTGCGCGTTACTGTGACTATTTAGTGGCGCTGCGTGGCGGCGAGATGATCGCTCAGGGCACACCTGCCGAGCTGATGCGCAGCGAAACGCTGGAAAACATTTACGGTATTCCGATGGGAATACTGCCACACCCGGCAGGCGCTGCGCCGGTAAGTTTTGTCTATTGATGGATGCCTCCTCTTTGATTAGCCGTCGGCGCTTACTGACGGCAATGGCGCTCTCGCCGCTGCTCTGGCAAATGCGCATCGCGCAGGCGGCGACGGTCGATCCTCACCGTATTGTGGCGCTGGAGTGGCTCCCGGTTGAGCTGCTGCTGGCGTTGGGCGTCACGCCTTACGGTATTGCCGATATCCCAAACTATACGCTGTGGGTGAATGAACCCGCGTTGCCGGATTCGGTGATTGACGTTGGCCTGCGTACCGAACCCAACCTCGAACTGCTGACTCAGATGAAACCGTCGTTTCTGGTCTGGTCGGCGGGCTATGGCCCTTCGGCCGATACACTAGCGAAAATTGCGCCAGGGCGCGGTTTTGCCTTTAGCGATGGTAAGCAACCGCTGACGCAGGCGCGTCATTCGCTTATTGAAATGGCACAACTGATTGGCCGCGAGCCGCAGGCGCAACAGCACCTGCGGGATTATGATGCCTTTGTAGAAAGCCTGAAGCCGCGTTTTGCGATGCGTGGCGATCGCCCATTATTGATGGTCACGCTGTTGGATGCGCGGCATATGCTGGTCTTCGGGCCGAACTGCCTGTTTCAGGAGATGCTCGACACGCTTGGCGTTAAAAACGCCTGGCAGGGCGAAACCAACTTCTGGGGCAGCGTGGCGGTGGGTATTGACCGCCTGGCGGCCTACAAAGATGCGGATGTGCTCTGCTTCGACCACGGCAACGACCCGGAGATGCGTAAGCTGATGGCAACGCCGCTGTGGCAGGCGATGCCGTTTGTACGGGCCAACCGTTTTCAGCGTGTGCCGGCGGTCTGGTTCTACGGCGCGACGCTCTCGGCAATGCATTTTGGCCGCGTGCTGGATAACGCGCTGGGAGGCAAAGCATGAGAACCAAAATCTCCCCGTTTGCCGCCCTGTTGCTGCTGGCGTTGTTTATTGTCGCACTGACGTTGACCTGGTTTAACTTTAACATTGCGCTGCCGCGAGGGCAGTGGATGCAGGCGCTTCGTCAACCAAACATCGATTCTATCGACCAGATGCTGTTCCACTATAGCCTGACGCCGCGACTGGCGATTTCGCTGCTGGTTGGCGCGGGGCTTGGGCTGGTTGGCGTTCTGTTCCAGCAGGTGTTGCGTAACCCACTGGCGGAACCGACTACGCTTGGCGTGGCGACCGGCGCGCAGCTTGGTATGACCGTCACCACATTGTGGGCTATCCCGGGCGCGTTGACCTCGCAGTTTGCCGCGCTGGCCGGGGCGTGTATTGTCGGTGCGCTGGTATTTGGTGTGGCGTGGGGCAAGCGACTCTCGCCGGTGACGCTGATTCTGGCGGGGCTGGTGGTCAGCCTTTACTGCGGCGCGATTAATCAACTGATGGTGATATTCCATCATGACCAGTTACAAAGCATGTTCCTGTGGAGCACCGGCACCCTGACACAAACCGACTGGAGCATCGTCGAACGTCTGTGGCCGCAACTGCTGGGTGGGGTGATGCTCACGTTGCTGCTGCTACGCCCGCTGACGCTGATGGGGCTGGATGATGGCGTGGCCCGCAACCTGGGGCTGGCCTTATCGCTGGCGCGTCTGGCGGCGTTGACGCTGGCAATTGTGATCAGCGCCTTCCTCGTTAATGCGGTTGGGATTATCGGCTTTATCGGCCTGTTTGCGCCGCTGCTGGCGAAAATGCTCGGCGCGCGCCGTCTTCTGGCGCGTCTGATGCTGGCACCGCTGATTGGCGCGCTGATCCTCTGGCTCTCCGACCAAATCATTATTTGGCTCACCCGCGTGTGGATGGAAGTCTCGACCGGGTCAGTCACCGCGCTGATTGGCGCGCCATTGCTGCTGTGGCTGCTCCCACGTTTACGCAGCATGACCGCACCGGCCATGAACGCCAGCGATAGCGTTGCGCAGGAGCGTTACAACGTGCCTGCGTGGGCCATCGCGGGTCTGGTGATTCTGCTGGTAGCGATGTTCGCCGCGCTGGCGTTTGGCCGTGATGCCGACGGCTGGCGCTGGGCGAGCGGAACGCTACTGGATGAACTGCTGCAATGGCGCTGGCCTCGCGTTCTCTCCGCGCTGATCGCCGGGATGATGCTGGCGGTGGCGGGCTGTATTATCCAGCGTCTGACGGGGAATCCGATGGCCAGCCCGGAAGTGCTGGGGATCAGTTCCGGCGCGGCGTTCGGCGTGGTGTTGATGCTGTTTATCGTGCCGGGTAACGCCTTTGGCTGGCTGTTGCCTGCGGGCAGTATTGGCGCGGCAGTGACGCTACTGATTATTTTGATCGCCGCCGGACGCGGTGGCTTTTCGCCGCACCGCATGCTGCTGGCGGGGATGGCGCTTAGCACTGCGTTTACCATGTTGCTGATGATGTTGCAGGCGAGTGGTGATCCGCGTATGGCGCAAATCCTGACGTGGATTTCGGGCTCAACCTACAATGCGACCAGCACGCAGGTGCTGCAATCGGCGGTGGTGATGGCGGTGCTGTTCCTGCTGGTACCGTTGAGTCGCCGTTGGTTAACGATCCTGCCGCTGGGCGGGGATACTGCACGATCTGTCGGGATCGCCCTAACGCCTGCGCGTATTGCGCTTTTGCTGCTGGCGGCCAGTCTGACGGCGGCGGCCACGCTCACCATTGGCCCGCTGAGCTTTGTTGGCCTGATGGCACCGCATATCGTGCGCATGATGGGCTTCCGCCGTACAACGCCGCATATCGTGATGTCTACGCTGGTTGGGGGCTTGCTGCTGGTGTTTGCCGACTGGTGTGGGCGCATGATCATGTTCCCGTATCAGATCCCGGCAGGGTTGCTGTCGACCTTTATCGGTGCGCCGTACTTTATTTATTTGCTGAGAAAGCAGAGTCGTTAGAAAAGACCCTCACCCCGGCCCTCTCCCTGAGGGAGAGGGGGAAAACAAGCGCCGGTCGGTTCCCTCTTCCTGTGTGTGGGGGGAGAAAACAAGCGCCCGGTCGGTACTCTCTCCCTGTGTAAGAGGGAGAAAACAATTGCACGGTCGGTTCCCTCTCCCTGTGGGAGAGGGTTAGGGTGAGGGGCTACAGCTGCGCAAACACCTTACGCGCGGCATCAATGGTTTTATTAATATCTTCCGGCGTGTGCGCCACGGACATAAAGCCCGCTTCAAACGCCGATGGCGCCAGATAAATCCCTTCGTCCAGCATCAGGTGGAAGAAACGCTTGAAGCGTTCAACGTCGCATTTCAGGACGTCCTGATAGCAGGTCACCGTTTCTGCATCGGTGAAGAAAATCCCGAACATGCCGCCAACGTGGTTGACCACCAGAGGAATACCCGTCTCTTCAGCGGCGTCCAGTAGCCCTTCTGCTAACTGAGTCGTAAGCTCGCCCAGGGTTTCGTGCACGCCTGGCTGCGCCACCTGCGTCAGGCACGCGTAGCCTGCGGCCATTGCAATCGGGTTACCGGAAAGCGTACCCGCCTGATAAACCGGGCCGGTTGGCGCCAGTGCGTCCATCACATCACGGCGTCCGCCAAAAGCGCCGACTGGCATGCCGCCGCCGATGATTTTGCCAAGGCAGGTGAGATCCGGCACGACGTCATAGTAAGACTGCGCGCCCGCCAGTGCGACGCGGAAACCGGTCATGACTTCATCGATGATCAGCAGCGCGCCAAATTCATCACACAGGGCGCGCAGACCCGGCAGGAATTCCGGCAGCGGCGGTACACAGTTCATGTTGCCCGCGACCGGTTCCACGATAATGCAGGCGATCTCCTGCGGGAACTGCTCGAACGCCTCGCGCACGGAGGCGAGATCGTTATAGGTGCAGGTCAGTGTGTGTTTGGCGAAATCTGCCGGGACGCCTGGGGAGTTTGGCTGGCCGAGGGTCAGCGCGCCGGAACCGGCTTTTACCAGCAGGTGGTCGGCGTGACCGTGGTAGCAACCTTCGAATTTGATGATTTTATCGCGGCCCGTGAAACCACGCGCCAGGCGAATGGCGCTCATGGTCGCTTCCGTTCCTGAGTTCACCATGCGAACCATGTCCATGGTCGGCACCAGTTCAGTCACCAGTTCCGCCATTTTCACTTCCATTTCGGTTGGCGCCCCGAAGCTCAGACCACGTTCGGCGGCTTCAATCACCGCGTTACGGATGGTCGGGTTATTGTGGCCCAACACCATAGGACCCCAGGAGCCGACGTAATCGACGTAGGCTTTGCCATCCGCATCATACAGGTAAGCCCCGTCCGCACGTTCGATAAACAGCGGTGTGCCACCCACGCCGGTGAAGGCGCGTACCGGTGAGTTGACGCCGCCGGGAATAAGTTTTCGTGCGGCGTTGTAGAGGTTTTCCGATTTGCTCATGAAACGGCTCCTGATTCGGGGGAGGAAAATGATTAACGGGCTATTCTAATTATTCCAGGAAGGTTATGAAAGTTTTGCCGAAATGAAACACTCGGTCATTCAGGGGATTTTTTACGCGACGAGGGGCGAGAGGCCCGTTAGAATGCCTCCTTCGAATTTGTATTACCAATTTATGATAAGCAGATGAAAGCAGATTCTTCCTCTTTTGAGTCACAGCAAATTACACGCTTACGTCGTGGCGATACGATACGCCGGTTATTGAACCGCGATAAAACGCCGCTAAAAGTTCTGTTGATGGCCGCGCTGGTCGGCACCGTCGCCGGTTTCGTCGGCGTGGCGTTCGAAAAGGCGGTGAACTGGGTGTCTAACCTCCGTATGGCGTCGATCGCGCAGGTGGCGGATCACTGGTTTATCGTCTGGCCGCTGGCCTTTATTCTTTCCGGGTTGCTGGCGATGGTGGGATACTTCTTAGTACGGCGCTTTGCCCCTGAAGCAGGGGGCTCGGGTATTCCTGAAATTGAGGGCGCGCTGGAAGAGTTGCGTCCGGTGCGCTGGTGGCGCGTGCTGCCAGTGAAATTCATCGGCGGGATGGGGACACTCGGGGCCGGGATGGTACTCGGGCGAGAAGGGCCGACGGTGCAAATCGGCGGTAATATCGGGCGCATGATTGGCGATATCTTCCGTATGCGCAGCGCCGAAGCGCGTCACACCCTGCTGGCAACCGGCGCAGCGGCGGGGTTGTCGGCGGCGTTCAATGCACCGCTGGCGGGGATCCTGTTCATCATTGAAGAGATGCGCTCGCAGTTTCGCTATAACCTGGTTTCCATAAAAGCTGTCTTTACCGGCGTCATTATGTCGAGCATCGTGTTTCGCATCTTTAACGGCGAGACGCCGGTAATTGAAGTGGGCAAACTGACCAACGCACCGGTGAACACGCTGTGGCTTTATCTGGTGCTGGGGATGATTTTTGGTATCGTCGGCCCCATCTTCAATACGCTGGTGTTGAGAACGCAGGATATGTTCCAGCGTATTCACGGTGGCGAAATCAAAAAGTGGGTCTTAATCGGCGGCCTGATTGGCGGGCTGTGCGGCGTGCTCGGGTTGATTGAACCGGCGGCGGCGGGGGGCGGTTTTAACCTGATTCCGATTGCGGCTGCGGGTAACTACAGCGTAGGTTTGCTGCTGTTTATCTTTATCGCACGCGTACTGACCACGCTGCTTTGCTTCTCCTCCGGCGCGCCGGGCGGCATTTTCGCGCCAATGCTGGCGCTGGGCACACTGCTGGGCACCGCGTTTGGCATGGCGGCGATGAACGTTTTTCCGGGCTACCATCTTGAGGCGGGTACGTTTGCTATCGCGGGCATGGGCGCATTAATGGCCGCGTCGGTGCGTGCGCCGCTCACCGGGATTGTACTGGTGCTGGAGATGACGGACAATTATCAGCTCATTTTGCCAATGATTATTACCTGCTTAGGTGCCACGCTATTAGCGCAGTTCCTGGGTGGCAAGCCGCTCTACGCCACGATCCTGGCGCGAACGCTGGCGAAACAGGAAGCAGAACAGGCGGCAAAAGCCCAGCAAGCGGCCGGGCAGAATACTTGAATGAATTACCAGGGTATTAGATAATGACCAAAAGAATCGGGTTATTATTTGCCCAGATTACAGTATTAATGGGAGCAAAAAATGAGTGATGAAGTTGTGCTGCCGCTGGAGTTTACCGACGCCGCAGCCTCTAAAGTAAAAGACCTGATTGCAGATGAAGACAATCCGAATATGAAACTGCGCGTGTATATCACCGGCGGTGGTTGCAGCGGTTTCCAGTACGGTTTCACTTTTGACGATCAGATCAACGAAGGCGATATGACCATTGAGAAACAGGGCGTAGGCCTGGTCGTTGACCCGATGAGCCTGCAGTATCTGGTTGGCGGTTCTGTTGATTACACCGAAGGTCTGGAAGGTTCCCGTTTCATCGTAACCAACCCGAACGCGACCAGCACCTGCGGCTGCGGTTCTTCGTTCAGTATCTGATGATTACCGGATGGCGTGCGCGCTATCCGGTAAAATCAGGCTATTTCCCCGGTTCGTCCAGCGCAAAGGTCGGCAGCTTCAGATGCCAGTGAATCGCCGCCAGGCGAATGACCAGCGTCACCACCATGCCAATCATACTGGCGCTTTCCAGCGGAACCTTGAAAGTATAAAACGCCGTGGCGTGGACGATGCCGCCGATGATACAGGCCGTGGCGTAAATTTCCGTTCGCAGGATCATCGGTACTTCGCGCGCCAGCACGTCGCGGATAATCCCGCCGCCGACACCGGTGATAACGCCCATACAAACGGCGACCAGTGGCCCGGTTTCAGCAAGAAACGCTTTATTCACGCCAATGCCGACAAACACCGCGAGGCCGACGGCATCCAGCACCGGTAATACCCACTTTGGCAGGCGGCGCGGTTGACGCACCAACACGATAGTGAGCATACAGGTGACCATCGCCACCACCAGGTCAGTGGGATCTTTTACCCAAAAAACCGGGCCGTGGTCGAGCGCCATATCGCGGATTGTTCCGCCGCCGACAGCGGTGACCACGCCCAGCACCAGCACACCAAACGGGTCCATACGCAGCTTTCCGGCGAGCAGAACGCCGGAAACGGCAAATACCATTGTGCCAAGAATATCCAGCCAGTAGACGAGCATATCCTGAGTTAACCTATCAATTAACCTGCGCCAGGGCAGTACAGAGTTGTTTCGCGGCGAGGATAATACGTGGGCTTGCACGTTCAAACCAGTCGCTATTGAGAGGAATCACCGGGATTGTGAGCTGACTGCCCCAATACTGCTCGATTTTCGGAATTTGACTCGCGCCGCCGGCAACCACAATCGCCTGTGGCTGGCGTGTAAGCACCTGTTCGCGGCTCACCTGTGGCCAGGGAACGCGGCTGTCGGCGAAGATGTTTTCACCCCCGCAAATCTCCAGCACCTGGTTCTGAATGGCGGCTTTGTTGCTGGTAAAGATAGGATTAAAACCGAACTGGAGAAATACCCGTTTTTTGGACTGATTTGCATAGCGGGCTTTGAGTTCGGTGTAGTCGCGCAGCAGCTGGCTGGCGGCCTGTTCCGCTTTTTCCGGGTGTGGGCTCCATCGGGCGATTTCGCGCAGCGTAGCGGCAATGCTTTCCACCGTATGGTTGTCTATCCATACGACTTTAATGCCCAATGAACTCAACTGGTTAACCTGACGTTCGGCGTTGCCTTCTCGCCAGGCAAGCACCACATCGGGCTTAAGTGCCACGATGCGTTCGAGGTTAATCCCCTGCCATGAGGCGACTTGCTCAATACTTTTTGCCGCTTCCGGGTAGTCGGAATAGTTGCTGACGCCAATCGGGGTGATCCCGGCCGCAAAGGCCAGTTCCGTATTGGCTGGAGAGAGAGTAATGACCCGCGGCGCGGCACCAAGCCACGCCGGGGCAACCAGTGCGAGGGCGAGAAGCCCTTTAAGCAGCGACTTAACCACGCGCCAGCTTCTGCACCAGGGTTTCCACCATCAGGGTGGACTGTTTTGCCGCTACCGCCAGGAACTCGTCAAAGCTCAGGTGAGACTGCTGGTCAGCGACGTCGGAGATCGCGCGAACCACCACGAACGGGACGTTAAAGTTGTGGCAGACGTGTGCGATGGCGGTCGCTTCCATCTCAACAGCTACCGCCTGCGGGAAGTTGTGACGAATTTTCGCCAGGCCTACGGAGCCATTAATGAAGGCATCGCCGCTGACGATCAGGCCGCGTACCGCATTCAGATTTAACGCTTTAATGCACTCTTCTGCCGCAGAGATCAGCTTTTCGTCAGCCTTAAAACCTGCCGGACAACCCGGAAGCTGACCAAACTCGTAGCCGAACGCGGTCACATCCGCATCGTGATAGCGCGCTTCATCAGAAACCACGATATCACCCACCTTCAGCGTCGGCGCCAGGCCACCCGCAGAACCGGTATTGATAATCACGTCCGGCTGGCAACGCTCCAGCAGCAGGGTTGCACCCATCGCGGCAGCGACTTTACCAATACCGGATTTCAGTAACGCGACATCCACCCCGTTAAGCTGGCCGGTATAAATTTCACTTCCGCCGATGGAGAGAGTTTCACGGTTTTCGATTTTGTCACGTAGCAGCGTAACTTCTTCTTCCATTGCGCCAATGATGCCGATTTTCATAGATTTACTCGCGATATGCCCTAATTGGATGCATAGTCTACCATGGGGTTCAGGGGAAGCGCATTTCTCGCGATGGAGAGGCTATGGCTAAGATTGATTTTCGCAACAAGATTAACTGGGGCCGGCGTTATCGCTCGCCAGAAGGCATCAGCTCTGAGCATGAAATTCTGCAAATATTCGAAAGCGATCGCGGGCGCATTATCAACTCACCGGCGATTCGTCGTTTACAGCAGAAAACCCAGGTTTTCCCGCTGGAGCGCAATGCTGCCGTGCGCACGCGTCTTACCCATTCGCTGGAAGTACAGCAGGTAGGGCGTTACATCGCGAAAGAAGTGCTCAGCCGTCTGAAAGAGAAAAAGCTGTTAGCCACTTATGGGCTGAATGAGCTGACCGGGCCGTTCGAAAGCATCGTTGAGATGGCCTGCCTGATGCACGACATTGGTAATCCACCGTTTGGTCATTTTGGCGAAGCGGCCATCAATGACTGGTTCCGCCAACGGCTGGTTCCGGCGGATGCCACCCAGCAGCCGCTGAGCCACGATCGCTGTGTGGTTGCTACACTGCGTTTGCAAGAAGGCGATGAGACGCAGAATGAATTGCGTCGGAAGGTGCGTCAGGATCTCTGTCATTTTGAAGGCAATGCGCAGGGCATTCGCATGGTACATACCTTAATGCGCATGAATCTTACGTGGGCGCAGGTCGGCTGTATTCTGAAATATACTCGCCCCGCCTGGTGGGCCAGCGACGTGCCGGCAAGCCACAGCTATTTAATGAAAAAACCTGGCTATTATTTAGCCGAAGAACACTATATTACGCGCTTACGTAAAGAACTGGATTTAGCGCCTTACAATCGCTTCCCCCTAACCTGGATTATGGAGGCGGCGGACGATATCTCCTATTGTGTGGCGGATCTTGAGGATGCGGTAGAAAAACGTATCTTTAGCGTCGAGCAGCTTTATCAACATTTACATGATGCCTGGCCCGAACATGGGAAAGGTTCTCTGTTCGCGCAGGTGGTCGAAAATGCCTGGGATAAATCGCGTTCCAATTCATTAAGTCGCAGTACGGTCGATCAGTTCTTTATGTATTTACGCGTCAATACGCTAAATAAACTGGTGCCCTTCGCCGCCCAGCGCTTTATTGATAATCTGCCGGATATCTATCGTGGCGACTTTAATCATGCCCTGCTGGAAGATGAAAGCGATTATAGCCAGTTATTGGATCTCTATAAAAAAGTCGCGATAAAACATGTCTTTAGTCATTCTGATGTCGAGATGCTTGAACTTCAGGGTTATCGGGTGATTAGTGGGTTGTTGGAAATCTATTCTCCCCTGTTGAAATTATCGCAAAGTGACTTCACGTTGTTGGTTGAGAAAGAACGCATCGTATCGCTGCCGATAGAATCGCGCCTTTTCCAGAAACTCTCGCGTAACCATCGACTGGCGTATATTGAGGCGGTAAATAAAGTATCGCGTGACTCAGCAGAATTCCCGGTGATGGAATACTATTATCGCTGTCGCCTGATTCAGGACTATATCAGCGGAATGACCGATCTTTACGCGTGGGATGAATATCGTCGTCTGATGGCGGTGGAATAACCACGAGTTTTGTAAAGACAGACAATAAATTTTTACTTTTTCCAGCGCCTTAAGCGCGGAACTTCGCGTCAGAATACGACTCTGATAGTCACGTACACAGCAACTTTGCATAATCTGAAATTGAGATTGAAACACATGAAAAAAACCACGTTAGCAATGAGTGCACTGGCTCTTAGTTTAAGTTTGGCATTGTCTCCGTTGTCCGCTAGCGCGGCTGAGACGGCGTCATCCGCCACGACAGCACAGCAAATGCCAAGCCTGGCGCCAATGCTGGAAAAAGTGATGCCGTCCGTAGTCAGTATCAACGTTGAAGGCAGCACGACCGTGAACATCCCGCGCATGGGGCGTAACTTCCAGCAGTTCTTCGGCGACAACTCGCCTTTCTGCCAGGACGGTTCTCCGTTCCAGAACTCACCGTTCTGTCAGGGCGGCGGGCCTGATGGCGGCCAGGGCGGCGGTCAGCAACAAAAATTCCAGGCGCTGGGTTCTGGCGTCGTGATTGACGCGGCGAAAGGCTACGTCGTCACGAATAACCACGTGGTGGATAACGCGACAACCATTAAAGTGCAGTTGAGTGACGGCCGTAAGTTTGATGCCAAAATCGTTGGCAAAGATCCGCGATCCGATATCGCGCTGATCCAGATTCAGGATCCGAAAAATCTGACGGCGATTAAACTGGCTGATTCTGACGCGCTGCGCGTGGGTGACTATACCGTTGCCATCGGTAACCCGTTTGGTCTGGGCGAAACCGTGACCTCCGGTATCGTTTCTGCGCTGGGACGTAGCGGCCTGAACGTTGAAAACTATGAAAACTTTATCCAGACCGATGCGGCGATTAACCGGGGCAACTCCGGTGGTGCGCTGGTGAACCTGAACGGTGAACTGATCGGTATCAACACCGCGATTCTGGCACCGGACGGCGGCAACATCGGTATCGGCTTTGCTATCCCGAGTAACATGGTGAAAAACCTGACCTCACAGATGGTGGAATTCGGTCAGGTGAAACGCGGTGAGCTGGGGATCATGGGGACCGAGCTGAACTCCGAACTGGCGAAAGCGATGAAAGTTGACGCTCAGCGCGGGGCCTTTGTCAGCCAGGTGATGCCGAACTCTTCCGCAGCAAAAGCGGGGATTAAAGCGGGTGATGTGATCACCTCCCTGAACGGTAAACAAATCAGCAGCTTCGCGGCGCTGCGTGCACAGGTTGGCACCATGCCGATCGGCAGCAAAATCAGCCTCGGCCTGCTGCGTGACGGCAAACCGGTGACCGTGAGCCTGGAACTGCAGCAAAGCAGCCAGAATCAGGTTGATTCCAGCTCCATCTTCAGCGGCATTGAAGGGGCGGAAATGAGCAATAAAGGCCAGGATAAAGGCGTGGTGGTGAATACGGTGAAAGCCGGTTCCCCTGCTGCACAGATTGGCCTGAAAAAAGGTGACGTGATTGTGGGCGCGAACCAGCAGGCGGTGAAAAACATCGCAGAGCTGCGCAAAATTCTCGACAGCAAACCGTCGGTACTGGCGCTGAACATTCAGCGTGGCGATAGCTCTATCTACCTGTTGATGCAGTAATCCCCTCAGCCAACCCTTTCCCTGTCCTGGGGAAAGGGTTTTCTCCTTGTTCTGTGAAGCCTTCCACAACTCCATATTTCTCACCCTGGCTTTGTGCATTTGCACAGTGCGACGGTTAGCCATCTTCCTTATGCTGTAAGCTGCTCACAGGAGGATTACATGGCTGGCTGGCATCTTGATACCAAAATGGCGCAGGATATCGTGGCGCGAACCATGCGCATTATCGACACCAACATTAACGTCATGGACGCCCGTGGTCGCATCATCGGCAGCGGCGATCGCGAGCGTATTGGTGAATTGCACGAAGGTGCGCTGTTGGTGCTTTCTCAGGGCAGGGTGGTGGACATTGATGATGCGGTTGCCAGGCATCTGCACGGCGTGCGTCAGGGGATCAACCTGCCGCTGCGACTGGAGGGCGAGATTGTTGGCGTCATCGGCCTGACTGGCGAACCGGAGACCCTGCGTAAATATGGCGAACTGGTGTGCATGACCGCCGAAATGATGCTCGAACAGTCGCGTCTGATGCATCTTTTGGCGCAGGATAGCCGCCTGCGTGAAGAGCTGGTGATGAACCTGATTCAGGCGGAAGAGAATACGCCCGCGTTAACCGAATGGGCCCAGCGTCTGGGCATCGATTTAAACCAGCCGCGCGTGGTGGCGGTGGTGGAAGTGGACAGCGGGCAGCTTGGAGTGGATAGCGCGATGGCTGAGCTTCAGCAATTGCAAAATGCGCTGACGACGCCCGAGCGAAATAACCTGATTGCGATTGTCTCACTGACTGAAATGGTGGTGCTGAAACCGGCGCTGAATCAGTTTGGCCGCTGGGATGCGGAAGATCACCGCAAACGCGTCGAGCAACTTATCGCGCGAATGAAAGAGAACGGACAACTGCGTTTTCGCGTCTCACTGGGAAACTATTTCACCGGGCCGGGCAGCATTGCGCGTTCTTACCGCACGGCGCGCACCACCATGATGGTGGGAAAACAGCGCATGCCGGAAAGCCGCAGCTACTTTTATCAGGATTTAATGCTGCCAGTGCTGCTCGATAGCCTGCGCGGTGGCTGGCAGGCCAATGAGCTGGCTCGCCCGTTAACGCGGTTAAAAGCGATGGATAACAACGGATTACTCAGGCGCACTCTCGCGGCGTGGTTCCGCCATAATGTGCAGCCGCTGGCAACATCGAAGGCGCTGTTTATTCACCGTAATACGCTGGAGTACCGCCTGAATCGCATTTCGGAATTAACGGGGCTGGATTTGAGTAATTTTGACGATCGGTTGTTGTTGTATGTGGCGTTGCAGCTGGATGAGCAGCCGTAGCTGAACCGCGGACCACCCTCACCCTAACCCTCTCCCTGAGGGAGAGGGGACTGACTGTGCACAACGGTTATTTCGCGCGCCGGTTTTCTCCCTCTCCCTGTGGGAGAGGGCCGGGGTGAGGGGCTATTTATTCCGCGTCAGTTTTTCCAGATCCGCTTCAATCTCGCTGATCTTATTGGTCACCACCGACTCCAGGTGACGCAGATCGTCCAGGATCTTACGCTTCAGATCCACCTCGGTGCGATCGCGCTGGCAAATCTGATCCAGTTCATCAATCACATAGCGCAGGTTAGGGCTTATCTCCTGCACCTCTTTGTAACCCTGCCCAACGCCATCGGCGGCAACGGTTTTGCGCTGACGCGGGTACTTAAATTTCACGCTTTTAGCGAAAAACTCACCCTTATCCTTCTGGAAGTAGATTTTCAGGATATCGTTGTTGGCTTCCTGCCGGAGGCTGTAACGATCGATTTCATCAGGATTGGTAATGCCCAAACTTTTCAGATTATCGTACATAGCGGTACCCTTGCTGTAATTTACCTATTGAATAATCAGTGAAAAAATCGTTTTCCGCCAGTTTGGAACGAAAAAAAAGCGGGGTCGCCCCCGCTTTTTTTCTGCACCTTAGTCGATAGTCCGCAGCAGTTCGTTAATGCCCACTTTACCGCGGGTTTTGGCGTCCACTTTCTTCACGATAACCGCGCAGTAGAGGCTGTATTTGCCATCTTTCGACGGCAGGTTGCCGGAGACGACAACGGAGCCCGCCGGAACGCGACCATAGAAGACTTCGCCGGTTTCGCGGTCGTAGATTTTGGTGCTCTGACCCAGGTATACGCCCATGGAGATAACAGAGCCTTCTTCGACAATCACACCTTCGACTACTTCAGAGCGCGCGCCGATGAAGCAGTTATCTTCGATGATGGTTGGGTTAGCCTGCAGCGGTTCCAGTACGCCGCCGATGCCGACGCCGCCAGACAGGTGAACGTTTTTACCGATTTGCGCGCAGGAGCCAACGGTTGCCCAGGTATCAACCATGGAGCCTTCGTCAACGTAGGCACCGATGTTAACGTAAGACGGCATCAATACGGTGTTGCGAGCAATATACGCACCCTGACGAACGGCCGCTGGCGGAACCACGCGGAAGCCTTCTTTCTGGAAGCGCGCTTCGTCGTAGTCGGCGAATTTCATCGGCACTTTATCGAAGTAGCGGCTTTCCGCACCATCGATAACCTGGTTATCGTTAATACGGAAAGAGAGCAGAACCGCTTTCTTCAACCACTGGTGAGTGACCCACTGGCCGTCAATTTTTTCAGCGACACGCAGCGCGCCGGAATCCAGTAATGAAATAACCTGGTTTACCGCTTCGCGGGTTACGGTGTCGACATTGTTTGGGGTAATGTCGGCGCGACGCTCGAAAGCGGACTCAATAACGTTCTGTAATTGCTGCATTGTTACTCTTTCCATCTGTGTAAAAAAATGATTACCCTTTATCGTTTGGATTGAGGGCTGCTGTCAACCGTTGTTGTACCTCTAATTGCAGCGCATTATTAAGCGCACGCCGGTCGGCGGTGGCGATTATAAATAAATCTTCTACTCGTTCACCAATTGTCGTAATTCTGGCCCCGTGAAGGGAAATTCCGAGGTCAGCGAACACTTTCCCGACGCGCGCTAACAGACCTGGCTGATCGAGCGCAATCAGTTCAAGAAATGATTTTCGGTCCGTATGGGTTGGCAGGAAACTCACCTCGGTATCGACGGAGAAGTGACGCAATTTTGCCGGCTGGCGACGCGGTTGCGGCACCTGCCAGCTACGTTGGGTAATCGCCTGTTCCAGCCCAAGACGGATAGCCTCATGGCGATCGGATGAGAGCGGGCTGCCGTCGGGCTCCAGCACGATGAAGGTATCCATCGCCATGCCATCGCGGGTGGTGAAAATCTGTGCGTCGTGCACGCTAAGGTTACGTCTATCCAGCTCGCCGCATACCGCCGCAAAGAGGTAAGGGCGGTCCGGGCTCCAGATGAAAATCTCGGTACCGCCACGGGTGGCCTGTGGGCTTAACAGGATCATCGGTTCCGCGAGATCGTGCTGCAACAGATGTCGGGCATGCCAGGCGAGCTGATTTGGCGTATGGCGTACAAAGTAGTTAGCGCGACAGCGGTTCCAGATTTGATGCAGCTTCTCTTCGTCGATGTTATCCATGCGCAGCAGGGCCAGCGCCTGCATCTGATGATGACGCACGCGTTCGCGCATATCCGGCGTATTATCCATTCCCCGGCGCAGCTGTTTTTCGGTGGCGAAATAGAGTTCGCGCAACAGACTTTGCTTCCAACTGTTCCACAGGGTTTCATTGGTGGCACAAATATCGGCAACCGTCAGACACACCAGATAACGCAGACGGTTTTCCGTTTGCACAATTTCAGCGAACTGTTTAATCACTTCCGGGTCCTGAATATCACGCCGCTGGGCGGTGACGGACATTAACAGGTGATGACGTACCAGCCAGGCAACCAGCTGCGTTTCACGGGAGTTCAGACCGTGCAGTTCGGCGAATTTCAGCACGTCTTCCGCGCCAAGAATCGAGTGATCGCCCCCGCGTCCTTTGGCGATGTCGTGGAACAGCGCGGCCATCAGAATCAGTTCGGGATGGGTAAGACGCGGCCAGAGATCGACACACAAAGGGTGGCGCGGGCGCGTCTCTTCTTCGGCAAAGCTTTCCAGCTTGAGCAGCACGCGAATGGTGTGTTCATCCACCGTGTAGGCGTGGAACAGGTCAAATTGCATCTGACCGACGATATGCGACCACTGCGGCATGTAGGCCCACAGCACGCTGTGGCGGTGCATTGGCAGCAGGCCGCGTTTCACCGCGCCGGGGTGGCGCAGCATGCTAAGGAAAATCGAGCGGGCTTCCTGGATATAACATAGCGGCTGCGCCAGATGACGACGTGCATGGCGTAGGTGGCGCAGGGTCGTGGAGTAAATTCCGGTAATAGTGCTGTTGCGCACCATAAGAGAGAACATGCGCAGAATCGCCTGCGGTTCGCGCATAAACAGCGTGTCATCGCGCAGGTCGATTAGCGAGCCGCGTAACTGGAAATCATCGTCAATTGGACGCGGTTTTTCATCTTCCGTCAGGGCAAGAATCGCTTCATCAAACAGCTGAAGCAGCATGTGATTGAGCTCGCCGACGCGACGCGTCACGCGGTAAAAATCTTTCATCATGTGCTCAACCGGCTGATTGCCTTCGCCGCCGTAGTTCAGGCGCTGGGCAACGCTAAGCTGACGGTCGAACAGCAGGCGGTTGTCGTAGCGGTTAAGTTCCAGATGCAGTGCAAAGCGGATGCGCCACAGCAGATGCAGACACTCATTGAGCTCATTGCGCTCGGCTTCAGTCAAAAAGCCAAAACCGACCATTTCATCAAGCGATGTGGCGCCAAAGTGTCGGCGGGCGACCCACTGTAAAGTGTGGATATCGCGCAAGCCGCCGGGGCTGCTTTTAATATCCGGCTCAAGGTTATAGCTGGTGCCGTGGTAGCGCTGGTGGCGCGCGTTTTGCTCTTCCACTTTCGCCGGGAAGAATTTTTCTGATGGCCAGAAGCCTTCGCTGAAAATGTGTTTTTGCAGTTCCAGGAACAGGGCGACGTCGCCAATCAGCAGGCGTGATTCAATCAGGTTGGTGGCGACGGTCAGGTCTGAAAGACCTTCCAGCAGGCACTCTTCCAGCGTTCGAACGCTATGACCCACTTCCAGTTTGAGATCCCAGAGGAGCGTTAACAGCTCGCCAATTTTCTGCGCCTGCTCATCGGGCAGTTTCTTACGGCTTAAAATCAGCAGGTCGATGTCCGAGAGCGGGTGCAGCTCACCGCGTCCGTAGCCCCCAACGGCAACCAGCGCCGCATCTTCCACATCGCCAAAACCGTACTGAAGCCACAAGCGTTGCAGGAGCTGGTCGATGAATTCGGTGCGTGCTTCGATGAGCTGTTCGGCGGAAATTCCGCTATCAAAGGCTTCACCCAGCCAGCGCTGGAAATCATCAAGATGGGATTTGATTGTGACCATGTTCAGCGCATCCGCAGGCCAGGTACCGGGATTTTGCGGCTGATTGGGAAGGGTGGGGAGTGCGGTATTCGCGAGCTGTTCAGGAAGAGTTTTCATTTATGTTTGCGCCACCCATGTAAAAAGCCGGATGACGGCGCAAGCGCCTTATCCGGCCTACGGGATAGTGCAATTTGTAGGCCTGATAAGATGCGAAAGCATCGCCATCAGGCAAATCAATTATTCGTCGTGCGAGATGACAGCCGGGATGGTGTCATCCTTACGCAGCGTCAGAATTTCGCAGCCGTTTGCCGTTACCACAATAGTATGCTCGTACTGAGCAGACAAGCTGCGATCTTTGGTTTTTACCGTCCAGCCATCTTTCATGGTGCGGATGCGGTAATCACCGGCGTTCAGCATCGGTTCGATGGTGAAGGTCATGCCTTCTTTAAGCACCACGCCGCCGTCATCTGCATCATAGTGCAGTACCTGCGGTTCTTCGTGGAAGCCGCGACCAATACCGTGACCGCAGTATTCGCGCACCACAGAGAAACCTTCCGCTTCCGCGTATTTCTGGATTGCCGCCCCGATGGTGCGCAGGCGGATGCCTGGTTTTACCATCTTGATGCCCAGATAAAGGCTTTCCTGGGTTACGCGGCACAGGCGCTCGCCCAGAATAGTTGGTTTACCGACGATGAACATTTTTGAGGTGTCACCGTGGAACTCGTCTTTGATCACGGTCACATCGATGTTGACGATATCGCCATCTTTCAGGTGCTTAGCATCATCCGGGATCCCGTGGCAAACCACTTCGTTGATGGAGATGCAGACTGATTTTGGATAACCGTGGTAGCCGAGGCAGGCGGAGATCGCGTGCTGGTGGTTGACGATCCAGTCGTCACAGATGCGATCCAGTTCACCGGTGCTTACGCCCGGTTTGATGTGCTGCTCGATCATCTCCAGCACTTCGGCTGCCAGACGACCCGCGACGCGCATCTTTTCGATTTCTTCAGGTGTTTTAATAGAAATAGCCATGGAGTTTGTCCATCAGGGTCGAATTTATCGACAATAATTGTGTAAGTGCTATCAATGTTAACAGTCTGAAGCATCCACTACCAGATTGAGAATCAGTTACAGCATAGAGTGCCAACAATTATTGGTGTCGGTGGCGTATTTGTGGTATAAAGCGCGCCGGACTTCCGTTCCATTTGATATACACAGAATGGACTGAAGCGACAATCTCACTTTGTGTAACAACACACACGTATCGACACATGTTCCGGGGTGCCCTTCGGGGTCGGTAATATGGGATACGTGGAGGCATAACCCCAAATTAATCTATAGAGGTTTTAAATCATGGCAACTGTTTCCATGCGCGACATGCTCAAGGCTGGTGTTCACTTTGGTCACCAGACCCGTTACTGGAACCCGAAAATGAAGCCTTTCATCTTCGGCGCGCGTAACAAAGTTCACATCATCAACCTTGAGAAAACTGTACCGATGTTCAACGAAGCTCTGGCTGAACTGAACAAGATTTCTGCTCGTAAAGGTAAAATCCTTTTCGTTGGTACTAAACGCGCTGCAAGCGAAGCGGTGAAAGAAGCTGCTAACAGCTGCGACCAGTTCTTCGTGAACCATCGCTGGCTGGGCGGTATGCTGACTAACTGGAAAACCGTTCGTCAGTCCATCAAACGTCTGAAAGACCTGGAAACTCAGTCTCAGGACGGTACTTTCGACAAGCTGACCAAGAAAGAAGCGCTGATGCGTACTCGTGAGCTTGAGAAACTGGAAAACAGCCTGGGCGGTATCAAAGACATGGGCGGCCTGCCGGACGCACTGTTCGTCATCGATGCTGACCACGAGCACATCGCTATCAAAGAAGCGAACAACCTGGGTATTCCAGTGTTCTCTATCGTTGATACCAACTCCGATCCAGACGGCGTTGATTTCGTTATCCCGGGTAACGACGATGCAATCCGTGCTGTAACCCTGTACCTGAGCGCTGTAGCGGCTACCGTTCGTGAAGGCCGTTCTTCTGACCTGGCTTCCCAGGCTGAAGAAAGCTTCGTAGAAGCTGAGTAATAAGGAACGCTCGTTAGAGCCCCCTTATAGACCAGGTAGTATCAAGTTTGGTTAAGGGGCCCTTTATGGCCCCTTTTTCACTTTTTTAAATCCGTTCGGTTATCAGGCCGGGCGGATCACTCTTCCGAGGATTTTAGAATGGCTGAAATTACCGCATCCCTGGTAAAAGAGCTGCGTGAACGTACCGGCGCAGGCATGATGGATTGCAAAAAAGCACTGACTGAAGCTAACGGCGACATCGAGCTGGCAATCGAAAACATGCGTAAATCTGGCGCGATCAAAGCAGCTAAAAAAGCAGGCAACGTTGCTGCTGACGGCGTGATCAAAACCAAAATCGAAGGCAACTTCGGCGTGATTCTGGAAGTTAACTGCCAGACTGACTTCGTTGCTAAAGATGGTGGTTTCCAGGCGTTCGCAGACAAAGTTCTGGACGCAGCTGTTGCTGGCAAAGTGACTGACGTTGAAGTCCTGAAAGCACAGTTCGAAGAAGAGCGTGTTGCACTGGTTGCTAAAATCGGTGAAAACATCAACATCCGTCGCGTTGCAATCCTGGAAGGCGACGTTCTGGGTAGCTACCAGCACGGTGCGCGCATCGGTGTTCTGGTTGCGGCTAAAGGCGCTGATGAAGAGCTGGTTAAACACCTGGCAATGCACGTTGCTGCAAGCAAACCAGAATTCGTTAAACCAGAAGACGTGTCTGCTGAAGTGGTAGAGAAAGAATACCAGGTACAGCTGGACATCGCGATGCAGTCTGGTAAGCCGAAAGAAATCGCAGAGAAAATGGTTGAAGGCCGCATGAAGAAATTCACCGGCGAAGTTTCTCTGACTGGTCAGCCTTTCGTCATGGACCCGAGCAAAAACGTGGGCCAACTGCTGAAAGAGCACAACGCTGACGTGACTGGCTTCATCCGCTTTGAAGTGGGCGAAGGCATCGAGAAAGTTGAAGCTGACTTCGCAGCAGAAGTTGCTGCAATGTCTAAACAGTCTTAATTGTACTGTTCGGAGCCGCCTCAGGGCGGCTCCTTTTTGTACCCGTCATGTGAAAATCAGCCAGCTCTTATAGGGGCAAATCGGCAGGAAGCGCATGATGTCACCTGATTTAAATCATCCCATTCGTGACACTCGCAGGAAAGAAAATGGCTACCAACGCAAAACCCGTCTACAAACGCATTCTGCTTAAACTGAGCGGCGAAGCATTGCAGGGGACTGAAGGTTTCGGTATTGACGCAAGCATCCTTGACCGTATGGCGCAAGAGATTAAAGAACTTGTTGAACTGGGCATTCAGGTTGGCGTAGTGATTGGCGGCGGTAACCTGTTCCGCGGTGCAGGTCTGGCGAAAGCGGGTATGAACCGCGTTGTGGGCGACCACATGGGCATGCTGGCCACGGTAATGAACGGCCTGGCAATGCGTGACGCACTGCATCGCGCCTATGTGAACGCTCGCCTGATGTCTGCCATTCCGCTGAACGGCGTGTGCGACAACTACAGCTGGGCAGAGGCGATTAGCCTGCTGCGCAACAACCGCGTGGTGATCCTCTCCGCGGGTACCGGTAATCCGTTCTTCACAACCGACTCCGCAGCCTGCCTGCGCGGTATTGAAATCGAAGCCGACGTGGTACTGAAAGCCACCAAAGTCGACGGTGTGTTTACCGCTGACCCGGCGAAAGATCCTACGGCGACCATGTACGAACAGCTGACTTACAGCGAAGTACTGGATAAAGAACTGAAAGTCATGGATCTGGCGGCGTTTACGCTGGCTCGTGACCACAAATTGCCGATTCGCGTCTTCAACATGAATAAACCTGGCGCACTGCGTCGCGTGGTCATGGGCGAAAAAGAAGGCACTTTAATCACGGAATAATTTCCGTCGAGGCCAAATACGGGTAAGATTCCGCTTTAATCATGCGGGTCACTTACCCGGTGGCATATTTTAAACAGGACTATACTTAGCGCATCTGTGCTACCGTCTGGTCTGACTGAGACAAGTTTTCAAGGATTCGTAACGTGATTAGCGATATCAGAAAAGATGCTGAAGTGCGCATGGACAAATGCGTAGAAGCGTTCAAAAACCAAATCAGCAAAATACGCACGGGTCGTGCTTCTCCCAGCCTGCTGGACGGCATCGTCGTTGAGTATTACGGCACCCCGACTCCGCTGCGTCAGCTGGCGAACGTCACTGTAGAAGATACCCGTACGCTGAAAATCAACGTGTTCGATCGCTCTATGGGCCCGGCTGTTGAGAAAGCGATTATGGCGTCTGATCTTGGTCTGAACCCAAGCTCTGCAGGCACAGACATTCGCGTTCCGCTGCCGCCGCTGACTGAAGAGCGTCGTAAAGACCTGATCAAAGTTGTGCGCGGTGAAGCTGAGCAGGGGCGTGTCTCTGTGCGTAACGTCCGTCGTGACGCGAACGACAAAGTGAAAGCGCTTCTGAAAGACAAAGAGATCAGCGAAGATGACGATCGCCGTTCTCAGGACGACGTGCAGAAACTGACCGACGCGGCTATCAAGAAAATTGATGCGGCGCTGGCAGAGAAAGAAGCGGAACTGATGCAGTTCTAATCTGCATTTGTTTGCAGGAATAACGCCGTACAGGAAGCGTATCGCTTTGCTGGCGGCGTTTTGCATTTATACTCTTCACCCTTCAAGTCGCTAAGCTGGACCTTTCATGAAGCAAATAACCGTTCTTGGCTCAACGGGCTCAATTGGCTGTAGCACGCTGGATGTTGTACGCCATAACGCTGACCATTTCTCCGTTGCCGCGCTGGTTGCCGGTAAAAACGTCGATCGCATGGTCGAGCAGTGTCTGGAGTTTTCCCCGCGTTTCGCGGTGATGGATGACGCCCATAGCGCCGAAGCAGTGAAAATCGCTCTGCGTGAACACGGTAGCCGCACCGAAGTGATGTGTGGGCAACAGGCGGCGTGTGAAGTGGCTGCGCTGGACGATGTTGATCAGGTGATGGCCGCCATCGTTGGCGCGGCGGGCCTGGTCCCGACGCTTGCCGCTATTCATGCCGGCAAAACGGTTTTACTGGCGAACAAAGAGTCCCTGGTGACCTGCGGACGCCTGTTCCTGGAAGCGGTGAAAGCCAGCGGCGCGCAACTTTTACCGGTCGACAGCGAACATAACGCCATCTTTCAGAGTTTGCCGCAAACTTTTCAGCAAGACCTGGGGTACGCTGATCTCGGGCAGCATGGCGTCACGTCCATTCTGCTTACCGGATCTGGTGGTCCGTTCCGTGAGACGCCAATCAGTGAACTGCGCGCAATGACGCCGGATCAGGCTTGCCGTCATCCGAACTGGTCGATGGGACGTAAAATTTCCGTCGACTCTGCCACCATGATGAATAAAGGTCTCGAATACATTGAAGCCCGCTGGCTGTTTAACGCCTCCGCTGCGCAAATGGAAGTGGTGATTCATCCACAGTCGGTGATTCACTCGATGGTGCGCTATAAAGACGGCAGCGTCATTGCACAACTCGGCGAGCCGGATATGCGCACGCCTATCGCCAATGCGATGGCCTGGCCTGGACGTGCGGAATCCGGCGTGAAGCCGCTCGATTTCTGCAAACTGGGCGCACTGACGTTTAGCGAACCGGATTACGATCGTTATCCTTGCCTTAAGCTGGCGATGGACGCGTTCGAGCAGGGGCAGGCGGCGACAACCGCATTGAATGCGGCGAACGAAATTACCGTTGCTGCATTCCTGGATTCGCAGATTCGCTTTACCGATATTGCGGCGGCGAACCTGGCTGTGCTTGACGCGATGTCGCTTACAGAGCCGCATTCCGTCGATGAGGTGCTGGTAATTGACGCGCATGCGCGTGATGTGGCGCGAAAACAAGTGACGCGTTTCGCAAGCTGAGGATTATCAGCCTGTGAACTGTCATGGTATTTGTTAGCGTCTGGCTTCAGTGATATAGTCTGCGCCACCGATTGCGCCTCTATTTTCAGGGGCAATCGTGCAAGCCGTGCTTCAACACGGCTTTTTTGCGACAGAAATATCAGTATTCCGGGGTACCGCTCATTCCTTTTCATGGACTAAAAACGCGTTATGTTGTCTGCTAATCAACCAATCAGCGAAAATGTGCCTGCCCACGGGTGTCGCCATGTGGCTATCATCATGGACGGCAATGGTCGCTGGGCGAAGAGACAAGGGAAGATTCGCGCCTTTGGACATAAAGCTGGGGCGAAGTCTGTTCGCCGCGCCGTGTCGTATGCGGCGAATAATGGCATTGAGGCATTAACCCTTTATGCGTTCAGCAGTGAAAACTGGAACCGCCCCGAGCAAGAAGTTAGCGCATTGATGGAGCTTTTCGTGTGGGCGCTTGATAGCGAAGTAAAAAGCCTGCATCGCCACAATGTGCGGTTGCGTATCATCGGTGATACCAGCCGGTTCAATGCCCGCCTACAGGAGCGCATCCGTAAAGCGGAAGCGTTAACCGAAAATAATACCGGGCTGACGTTAAATATCGCCGCTAATTATGGTGGGCGTTGGGATATTATTCAGGGAGTTCAGCGACTGGCTGAACAGGTTCAGGAAGGGTTACTCCGTCCCGACAACATCAGTGAAGATCTGCTGAGTCAGCAAATCTGCATGCATGAACTGGCTCCCGTAGATTTAGTAATTAGGACAGGGGGAGAACATCGCATCAGTAATTTTCTTATCTGGCAAATTGCCTATGCTGAACTTTACTTTACCGATGTTCTTTGGCCCGATTTCGATGAACAAGACTTTGAGGGTGCGCTGCATGCTTTTGCAAATCGTGAGCGACGTTTCGGCGGCACCGAGCCTGGTGGCGAATAGGCCTGATGGGGGTAGCTTTTGCTGAAGTATCGCCTGATTTCTGCATTAATTTTAATACCCGTTGTTATTGCGGCGCTGTTTCTGCTGCCGCCAGTCGGGTTCGCCATTGTTACGCTGGTCGTCTGTATGCTGGCCGCGTGGGAATGGGGACAACTGAGCGGATTTAGCTCGCGTACGCAGCGGGTATGGCTGGCGGTACTTTGCGGCCTGTTGTTGGCGGTGATGCTCTTCTTGCTTCCGGAGTATCATCATAATCTCCATCAACCCGTTGTTGAGATTTCGCTCTGGGCCTCGCTTGCGTGGTGGATTGTGGCGCTGGTGCTGGTTCTGACCTATCCAGGTTCAGCCGCGTCGTGGCGTCATTCTAAGACGTTACGTCTGCTGTTTGGCTTGCTGACTATCGTGCCGTTTTTCTGGGGCATGGTGGCGTTGCGCGCATGGCACTACGACGATAATCACTACAGCGGTGCGCTGTGGCTGCTGTATGTCATGATCCTCGTATGGGGTGCGGATTCCGGCGCGTATATGTTTGGCAAACTGTTTGGCAAACATAAGCTGGCGCCCAAAGTTTCACCGGGAAAAACCTGGCAAGGATTTATCGGTGGTCTGTTAACGGCTGCGGTTATTTCCTGGGCCTATGGATTGTGGGCAAATCTGGACGTAGCCCCCTCAACGCTATTAATATGCTCCATTGTCGCTGCGTTGGCATCTGTGCTTGGCGATTTGACCGAGAGCATGTTTAAACGTGAAGCCGGCATCAAGGACAGTGGACATTTGATCCCCGGCCACGGCGGAATTCTGGACCGTATTGATAGCCTGACGGCGGCGGTTCCGGTCTTTGCGTGCTTGCTGTTGTTAGTTTTCAGGACGATTTAACGGATGGGTCTATGCTGAGCATACTCTGGAATCTGGCGGCATTTATTGTTGCCCTGGGTGTATTGATCACCGTCCATGAATTTGGTCACTTCTGGGTTGCTCGCCGCTGTGGCGTTCGCGTAGAGCGTTTTTCAATTGGTTTTGGGAAATCGCTCTGGCGTCGCGTTGATAAACACGGCACCGAATTTGTTATCGCCCTTATCCCCCTGGGCGGTTACGTTAAAATGCTGGATGAGCGCGTCGAGCCGGTTGCGCCGGAGATGCGCCACTTCGCATTCAACAATAAAACGGTCGGCCAACGCGCCGCTGTTATTGCTGCCGGCCCTGTCGCCAACTTCCTTTTTGCCATCTTCGCTTACTGGCTGGTGTTTATCATCGGCGTCCCTGGCATTCGTCCGGTTGTCGGTGAAATAACTCCCAATTCGATTGCGGCAGAAGCACAAATTGCACCTGGTACGGAACTAAAAGCCGTAGATGGTATCGAAACGCCTGATTGGGATGCAGTGCGTTTGGCGATGGTCGCTAAAATTGGCGACGAGCGCGCCACCCTCACTGTTGCCCCTTTCGGAAGTGAACAGCGCCAGGATAAAATCCTGAATTTGCAGCACTGGGCGTTCGAACCGGATAAAGAAGATCCTATCGCTTCACTCGGTATTCGCCCGCGCGGTGCGCAGATTGAACCTGTCCTTGCCGAGATTCAGGCCGACTCTGCTGCCAGCAAAGCCGGTTTGCAAGCGGGCGACAGGATCGTTAAAGTCGATGGTCAACCGCTGGAAAACTGGATGATGTTTGTCACGCTGGTGCGTGATAATCCCGGTAAAGGACTGCGGTTAGATATCGAAAGGCAGGGGAGTCCCTTGTCTTTAACGCTGATACCGGATACAAAACACGGTAACGGAAAGGCGGAAGGGTTTGCGGGTGTGGTACCAAAAGTTATCCCGCTGCCTGACGAATACAAAACAGTGCGCCAGTACGGGCCGTTCAGCGCCATCGCCCAGGCCACGGATAAAACGTGGCAGTTGATGAAGCTGACGGTTAGCATGCTGGGAAAATTGATCACCGGTGACGTCAAACTGAACAACCTCAGTGGGCCGATTTCGATCGCTCAGGGGGCTGGGATGTCAGCGGAGTACGGGTTGATTTACTATCTGATGTTTCTTGCGCTCATCAGTGTAAATCTGGGCATCATCAACCTGTTCCCGCTCCCCGTGTTAGATGGGGGCCATCTGCTGTTTTTGGCGATTGAAAAGCTGAAGGGCGGTCCGGTATCCGAGCGAGTTCAAGACTTTAGTTATCGCATTGGCTCAATATTGCTGGTGTTGTTAATGGGGCTTGCACTTTTCAATGATTTCTCTCGGTTATGAGAGTTAGTTAGGAAGAACGCATAATAACGATGGCGATGAAAAAGTTGCTTATAGCGTCGCTGCTGTTTAGCAGCGCGACCGTATACGGTGCTGACGGGTTCGTAGTGAAGGACATTCATTTCGAAGGCTTGCAGCGAGTCGCTGTTGGTGCGGCCCTCCTCAGTATGCCAGTACGTCCTGGTGATACCATAACTGATGACGATATCAGTAATACCATCCGCGCTCTGTTTGCCACTGGCAACTTTGAGGATGTTCGCGTTCTGAGAGACGGCGATACGTTACTGGTTCAGGTGAAAGAGCGTCCAACGATTGCCAGCATCACCTTCTCCGGCAACAAGTCGGTGAAAGATGACATGCTCAAGCAGAACCTTGAAGCATCTGGCGTTCGCGTAGGTGAATCTCTTGACCGCACCACGCTTTCGGATATCGAAAAAGGGCTCGAAGACTTCTACTACAGCGTGGGTAAATACAGCGCGAGCGTAAAAGCCGTTGTCACCCCGCTGCCGCGTAACCGTGTCGACCTGAAACTGGTCTTCCAGGAAGGCGTCTCCGCGCAAATCCAGCAGATCAACATCGTGGGTAACCACGCGTTTAGCACAGAAGATCTTATCTCGAACTTCCAGCTGCGTGATGAAGTGCCGTGGTGGAACGTAGTGGGCGATCGCAAATATCAGAAACAGAAACTGGCGGGCGACCTTGAAACCCTGCGCAGCTACTATCTGGATCGCGGTTACGCACGTTTCAACATCGACTCCACGCAGGTGAGCCTGACGCCTGATAAAAAAGGCATCTACATCACCGTTAACGTGACGGAAGGCGATCAGTACAAACTCGATAGCGTACAGGTGAGCGGTAATCTGGCCGGGCACTCCGCTGAAATCGAAGCGCTGACTAAAATCGAGCCGGGCGAGCTGTATAACGGCACCAAAGTGACCAAAATGGAAGATGATATTAAAAAGCTTCTGGGTCGCTATGGTTACGCTTATCCGCGCGTTCAGTCTCAGCCGGAAATCAACGATGCGGATAAAACCGTTAAGCTGCATGTGAACGTTGATGCGGGTAACCGTTTCTACGTGCGCAAAATCCGCTTTGAAGGTAACGATACTTCTAAAGATGCCGTTCTGCGTCGCGAAATGCGTCAGATGGAAGGGGCATGGCTGGGCAGCGATTTAGTTGACCAGGGTAAAGAGCGTCTGAACCGTCTGGGGTACTTCGAAACCGTTGATACCGACACCCAACGCGTACCGGGTAGCCCGGACCAGGTGGATGTGGTTTACAAGGTGAAAGAGCGTAACACCGGTAGCTTCAACTTCGGTATTGGTTACGGTACAGAAAGCGGCGTCAGCTTCCAGGTTGGCGTACAGCAGGATAACTGGTTAGGTACGGGCTACTCCGTGGGTATCAACGGGACCAAGAACGACTACCAGACCTATTCTGAGTTTTCTGTGACCAACCCGTACTTTACGGTCGATGGCGTGAGCCTCGGCGGTCGTATCTTCTACAATGACTTTAAAGCAGATGATGCGGACCTCTCCTCCTACACCAACAAAAGTTATGGTGTAGATGGCACGCTTGGCTTCCCGATCAACGAATACAACACGCTGCGTGCGGGTCTGGGCTATGTCCATAACGACCTGTCTAACATGCAGCCGCAGGTAGCGATGAACCGTTATCTGGATTCTATTGGTCAGAATGCCAGCACGACGTCTGATGATAATAACTTCTCGGCGGATGACTTCACCTTCAACTATGGTTGGACGTATAACAAACTGGACCGCGGCTATTTCCCGACGGACGGTTCGCGCGTTAACCTGAATGGTAAAGTCACGATTCCGGGCTCTGATAACGAGTTCTATAAAGTCACGCTGGATACCGCGTCCTACTTCCCAATTGATGACGACCACAAGTGGGTTGTTCTGGGTCGTACGCGTTGGGGTTACGGTGATGGCCTGGGCGGCAAAGAATTGCCGTTCTATGAAAACTTCTATGCCGGTGGTTCCAGCACTGTGCGTGGCTTCCAGTCGAACAACATTGGTCCTAAAGCCGCTTACTATGGCCCTGGCACCGATAACTGCGAAGTGACTAAAGACGGTAAGCCAGGCATCTGTGATTCAGATGATGCAGTCGGCGGTAACGCCATGGCTGTTGCCAGCATGGAACTGATTGTACCTACGCCGTTTGTGAGCGATAAATACGCGAACTCTATTCGTACTTCTGTCTTCTGGGATGCGGGTACCGTGTGGGATACTAACTGGAAAGACACTGCAGAAACGCGTGCTGCGGGGATCCCTGACTACAGCGATCCAAGCAACATCCGTATGTCTGCGGGTATCGCATTACAATGGATGTCCCCATTGGGGCCGTTGGTCTTCTCCTACGCCCAGCCGTTCAAGAAATACGATGGAGACAAAGCCGAGCAGTTCCAGTTTAACATTGGTAAAACCTGGTAATTGCTCACTTGCAAAGGAATGCAGTGCAGTGTAGTGACGCTGTATAGGCATAGCGTTAAGTGGCCTTCGGGCCACATAAAAAACGGTACCTTCGGGTACGCATGGGATGGTAAGGAGTTTTATTGTGAAAAAGTGGTTAGTAGCTGCAGGTTTAGGTTTAGCAATGGCTGCGTCTGCTCAGGCAGCAGATAAAATCGCAATTGTTAACATGGGCAACCTGTTCCAACAAGTTGCACAGAAAACCGGTGTTTCCAGCACGCTGGAAAATGAGTTCAAAGGCCGTGCCGGTGAACTTCAGCGTATGGAAGGCGACCTGCAGTCTAAAATGCAGCGTCTGCAGTCCATGAAAGCAGGTGCAGATCGCACCAAGCTGGAAAAAGACATCACTTCTCAGCGCCAGACTTTCGCTCAGAAAGCCCAGGCATTTGAGCAGGATCGTCAGCGTCGCACCAACGAAGAGCGCGGCAAACTGGTTACTCGTATCCAGACTGCGGTGAAATCTGTTGCAAACAGCCAGAGCATCGACCTGGTTGTTGACGCTAACGCCGTTGCATTCAACAGCAGCGATGTTAAAGACATCACCGCTGATGTACTGAAACAGGTTAAATAAGTAATGCCTTCAATTCGACTGGCTGATCTCGCGCAGCAGTTGGATGCGGAATTACACGGTGATGGCGATATCGTCATCACCGCTGTCGCGTCCATGCAATCCGCGACCACAGGCCATATTACGTTCATGGTGAATCCTAAATACCGTGAGCACCTGGCCGCTTGCCAGGCCTCTGCCGTTGTCATGACCGCAGACGATCTTCCTTTTGCCAAAAGCGCGGCGCTGGTAGTGAAGAATCCCTACCTGACTTACGCCCGTATGGCCCAAATTTTAGATACCACGCCGCAACCGGCGCAGGAAATCGCACCCAGCGCAGTCATCGATCCTACGGCGACGCTCGGCAAAAACGTCTCTATCGGCGCGAATGCGGTGATTGAATCTGACGTTGTGCTTGGCGATAACGTGGTGATTGGCGCAGGCTCTTTCGTCGGTAAAAAGACGAAAATCGGAGCCGGCTCGCGTCTGTGGGCAAACGTCAGCATTTACCACGACATCGAGATCGGTGAGAATTGCCTGATCCAGTCCAGCACTGTGATCGGCGCGGATGGTTTTGGTTATGCCAACGATCGCGGTAACTGGGTGAAGATCCCACAATTAGGTCGCGTAATTATTGGCGATCGCGTGGAGATCGGCGCCTGTACCACCATTGACCGTGGCGCACTTGACGATACGGTAATCGGCAACGGTGTTATCATTGATAACCAGTGTCAGATTGCGCACAACGTGGTGATTGGCGACAATACCGCCGTCGCCGGTGGCGTCATTATGGCAGGTAGCCTGAAAATTGGCCGTTACTGCATGATTGGCGGCGCCAGCGTCATTAACGGACATATGGAAATTTGCGACAAGGTGACAGTAACCGGAATGGGCATGGTGATGCGCCCGATTACTGAGCCTGGCGTCTATTCTTCTGGTATTCCGCTTCAGCCGAATAAGGCGTGGCGTAAGACAGCAGCATTGGTGATGAATATTGATGATATGAGCAAGCGCCTGAAAGCTGTAGAGCGCAAGATCAATCAACAAGACTAAACAGTCACCCACATTGGATTGTCGCCGAATTGACAGGGCTGAGCCTTGTGATGACGGAGCGACATTTATCGGCCTGTCGGCTTTCTGAAAATCCGGCAGGCCGTGTTATTATTGCCATTCAGTATATTTTGACAGGAAGAGTATTTTGACTACCGACACTCATACTCTGCACATTGAAGAGATTTTAGAACTTCTGCCGCACCGTTACCCGTTCTTACTGGTTGACCGCGTGCTGGATTTTGAAGAAGGTCGTTTTCTGCGCGCAGTGAAAAACATTTCCGTAAATGAGCCGTTTTTCCAGGGGCACTTCCCTGGTAAGCCGATTTTACCAGGCGTGCTGATTCTGGAAGCGATGGCGCAGGCGACCGGTATCCTGGCGTTCAAAAGCGTAGGTAAACTGGAACCCGGCGAACTTTACTACTTCGCAGGTATCGACGAAGCGCGCTTCAAGCGCCCGGTTGTGCCTGGCGATCAGATGATTATGGAAGTCACCTTCGAGAAAACCCGTCGCGGCCTGACTCGCTTTAAAGGCGTTGCGCTGGTTGACGGCAAGGTTGTTTGCGAAGCGACTATGATGTGTGCGCGTAGCCGGGAGGCCTGATCCGTGATTGATAAAACCGCCTTTATCCATCCTACCGCCATTGTTGAAGACGGTGCCGTTATCGGCGCTAACGTTCACATTGGCCCGTTTTGTATTGTGGGGTCCAACGTCGAAATCGGCGAAGGTACCGTACTGAAGTCTCACGTTGTTGTTAACGGCATCACCAAAATTGGCCGTGATAACGAGATTTATCAGTTCGCCTCCATCGGTGAAGTGAACCAGGATCTGAAATATGCTGGCGAACCTACCCGTGTGGAGATTGGCGATCGCAACCGCATTCGCGAAAGCGTCACCATTCATCGTGGCACAGTACAGGGCGGTGGATTGACGAAGGTGGGTAGCGATAACCTGCTGATGATCAACGCGCACGTTGCGCATGATTGCCTGCTTGGCGATCGCTGTATCCTTGCCAACAACGCCACGTTGGCAGGCCACGTTACGCTCGACGACTACGTCATTATCGGCGGTATGACCGCGGTCCATCAGTTCTGCATCATTGGTGCGCACGTGATGGTTGGCGGTTGTTCCGGCGTTGCGCAGGACGTTCCACCGTTCGTGATTGCGCAGGGCAACCATGCCACGCCGTTTGGGGTGAACATCGAAGGTCTGAAACGTCGCGGCTTTAGCCGTGAGGCGATTACTGCTATCCGTAACGCGTACAAAGCACTGTATCGTAATGGTAAAACGCTGGATGAAGCGAAAGCTGAAATCGCTGAACTGGCTGAGCAGTACCCGGAAGTTAAAGCGTTTACGGAATTCTTCGCGCGTTCAACTCGCGGTCTGATTCGTTAATGACTGAGCAGCGTCCATTAACGATTGCCCTGGTCGCCGGAGAAACTTCCGGCGATATTCTTGGCGCAGGCCTGATCCGTGCCCTAAAAGCCCGGGTTCCTGATGCGCGGTTTGTCGGCGTTGCCGGCCCGCGTATGCAGGCTGAAGGCTGTGAAGCCTGGTATGAGATGGAAGAGCTGGCGGTGATGGGGATTGTCGAAGTCCTCGGGCGCTTGCGTCGTCTGTTACACATTCGTGCCGATCTCACAAAGCGTTTTACTGCGCTGCAACCCGATGTTTTCGTCGGCATTGATGCCCCGGATTTCAACATCACGCTTGAGGGCAACCTGAAGAAGCAGGGCATTAAAACCATTCACTATGTCAGCCCGTCCGTCTGGGCCTGGCGACAGAAACGTGTTTTCAAAATAGGCAGAGCCACCGACCTGGTGCTCGCATTTCTGCCTTTCGAAAAAGCGTTTTACGACAAATTTAACGTTCCCTGCCGCTTTATTGGACACACCATGGCCGACGCCATGCCGCTGGACCCCGATAAAAATGCGGCGCGAGATGTACTGGGTATTCCGCACGATGCGCACTGTCTGGCCTTGCTGCCGGGCAGCCGCGGCGCGGAAGTGGAAATGCTCAGCGCTGATTTTCTGAAAACGGCGCAAATCCTGCGTCATCACTATCCGGATCTCGAAGTGGTGGTCCCGCTGGTGAATGCCAAACGCCGTGAACAGTTCGAACGCATTAAGGCCGAGGTTGCGCCGGATCTCCACGTTCACCTGCTGGATGGCATGGGGCGTGAAGCGATGGTGGCCAGCGATGCGGCACTGCTGGCTTCAGGTACAGCGGCGCTGGAATGCATGCTGGCGAAATGCCCGATGGTGGTGGGTTATCGTATGAAACCCTTCACTTTCTGGCTGGCGGAACGGTTGGTCAAAACTGATTATGTGTCGCTGCCAAACCTGCTTGCCGGGCGCGAGCTGGTGAAAGAGTTGTTGCAGGATGAATGCCAGCCACAGGCGCTTGCTGATGCGCTGCTGCCGCTGCTGGCGAATGGCAAAACCAGCCACGCGATGCACGACACTTTCCGCGAACTGCATTTGCAAATCCGCTGTAATGCCGATGAGCAGGCAGCTGACGCGGTTCTGGAGTTAGCACGATGATTGAATTTGTTTATCCGCACACCCATTTAGTGGCGGGTGTGGATGAAGTTGGCCGCGGTCCGCTGGTCGGCGCCGTGGTGACTGCGGCGGTGATCCTCGATCCCGCCCGCCCGATTATTGGGTTGAATGATTCTAAAAAGCTGAGCGAAAAACGCCGTCTGGCGCTGTTTGATGAAATCAAAGAGAAAGCGCTTTGCTGGAGTCTGGGCCGCGCAGAACCCCATGAAATCGACGAACTGAACATTTTGCATGCCACGATGCTGGCGATGCAGCGCGCCGTAGCGGGCTTGAGTATCGCACCGGAATACGTGCTCATCGATGGCAACCGTTGCCCTGCGTTGCCGATGCCTTCAATGGCGGTGGTGAAGGGCGACAGCCGGGTGGCGGAAATCAGCGCCGCATCTATTATTGCGAAAGTGACGCGCGACGCCGAAATGGCTGCCCTTGATGGTATATTTCCGCAGTACGGCTTTGCCCAGCACAAAGGTTACCCAACCGCTTTTCATCTGGAAAAGCTGGCAGAATACGGTGCCACCGAGCACCACCGACGCAGTTTTGGCCCGGTTAAACGGGCACTGGGTCTGGTATCCTGACCCTATCTACGCCCTCAGTAAGCAACGCGGGATCTAACAATGGCTGAACCACGTTTCGTACACCTTAGGGTGCACAGTGACTACTCCATGATCGATGGCCTGGCGAAAACGGCGCCGCTGGTGAAAAAGGCGGCGGCGTTAGGCCAGCCTGCACTGGCGATCACCGATTTCACCAACCTGTGTGGTCTGGTGAAGTTCTATGGTGCGGGCCATGGTGCGGGGATCAAACCGATCGTTGGGGCAGATTTCCACGTGCAGTGCGATCTGCTTGGCGATGAAATGACGCAGCTCACCGTGCTGGCCGCCAATAATACGGGCTACCAGAACCTGACGCTGCTGATTTCGCGCGCCTATCAGCGTGGGTACGGCGCCGCGGGGCCGTGGATCGATCGTGACTGGCTGGTTGAACTGAAAGAGGGGCTGATCCTGCTCTCCGGTGGTCGCATGGGCGATGTCGGGCGCTGCTTGCTGCGTGGCAATGCGCAATTGGTTGAGGAGTGCGTCTCGTTCTATGAAGAACATTTCCCTGATTGCTATTTCCTCGAACTGATTCGTACCGGTCGTCCGGACGAAGAGTCTTATCTGCATGCCGCCGTTGAGCTGGCGGAAGCGCGTGGACTGCCGGTCGTGGCAACCAATGATGTCCGTTTCCTGGAAACCGGCGACTTTGACGCACACGAAATTCGCGTCGCCATCCACGATGGCTTTACGCTCGATGACCCTAAACGCCCGCGTAACTATTCGCCGCAGCAGTATATGCGCAGCGAAGAGGAGATGTGCGAGCTGTTTGCCGACATCCCGGAAGCGCTGGAAAATACCGTAGAGATTGCCAAGCGCTGTAACGTTACGGTGCGTCTGGGTGAATACTTCCTGCCGCAATTCCCAACCGGCGATATGAGCACCGAAGACTTCCTGGTCGCCAAATCTCATGAGGGCCTGGAAGAGCGTCTGGCGTTTCTGTTCCCGGACGAGGAAGAGCGTAAAAAGCGCCGTCCGCCGTATGATGAACGTCTGGAAACAGAACTTAAAGTTATCAACCAGATGGGCTTCCCCGGTTACTTCCTGATCGTAATGGAATTTATCCAGTGGTCGAAAGATAACGGCGTACCGGTCGGCCCGGGGCGAGGCTCCGGTGCGGGGTCTCTGGTGGCATACGCGCTGAAAATTACCGACCTTGACCCGCTGGAATTTGACCTGCTGTTTGAACGTTTCCTTAACCCGGAGCGTGTCTCAATGCCCGACTTCGACGTTGACTTCTGTATGGAGAAACGCGACCGGGTTATCGATCACGTGGCGGAAATGTACGGCCGTGATGCGGTATCGCAGATCATCACCTTCGGTACAATGGCGGCAAAAGCGGTTATCCGTGACGTAGGGCGCGTACTGGGCCATCCGTACGGTTTCGTCGATCGTATCTCTAAACTGGTGCCGCCCGATCCGGGTATGACGCTGGCAAAAGCGTTTGAAGCAGAACCGCAACTGCCGGAAATCTACGAAGCGGACGAAGAAGTAAAAGCGTTGATCGACATGGCGCGTAAGCTGGAAGGGGTCACCCGTAACGCCGGTAAGCACGCCGGTGGTGTCGTGATTTCGCCAACAAAGATCACCGATTTTGCGCCACTTTATTGTGATGAAGCGGGTCAGCACCCGGTTACCCAGTTCGATAAAAGCGACGTTGAATACGCCGGGCTGGTGAAGTTCGACTTCCTTGGTTTGCGTACCCTGACTATCATCAACTGGGCGCTGGAGATGATCAACGCCCGCCGCGAGAAAAATGGCGAGCCCCCGCTGGATATTGCCGCCATCCCGCTGGATGACAAGAAAAGCTTCGACATGCTGCAACGCTCGGAAACCACGGCGGTATTCCAGCTTGAATCGCGCGGCATGAAAGACCTGATTAAACGTCTGCAACCTGACTGCTTCGAAGATATGATAGCCCTGGTGGCCCTGTTCCGTCCGGGCCCGCTGCAATCAGGGATGGTAGATAACTTTATCGACCGTAAGCATGGTCGCGAAGAAATTTCCTATCCGGACGTTCAGTGGCAGCACGAATGCCTGAAACCGGTTCTGGAGCCGACCTATGGCATCATCCTGTACCAGGAACAGGTGATGCAGATTGCCCAGGAACTCTCCGGCTATACCCTTGGCGGCGCGGATATGCTGCGTCGTGCGATGGGTAAGAAGAAGCCCGAAGAGATGGCCAAGCAGCGCGGCGCGTTTGAAGAAGGCGCGAAAAAACGCGGTGTTGACGGCGAACTGGCGATGAAAATCTTTGACCTGGTGGAGAAATTTGCCGGTTACGGGTTTAACAAATCTCACTCCGCCGCTTATGCGTTGGTCTCCTATCAGACGCTGTGGCTGAAAGCGCACTACCCGGCAGAGTTTATGGCCGCGGTCATGACCGCTGATATGGACAACACCGAGAAGGTGGTCGGGCTGGTGGATGAGTGCTGGCGCATGGGGCTGAAAATCCTGCCGCCAGATATTAACTCCGGTTTATATCATTTCCACGTTAATGATGACGGGGAAATCGTGTATGGTATCGGCGCGATTAAAGGCGTCGGTGAAGGGCCGATTGAGGCTATCATCGAAGCGCGTAACAATGGCGGCTATTTCCGCGAACTGTTCGATCTGTGCGCGCGCACTGATACCAAAAAGCTGAACCGTCGCGTGCTGGAAAAACTGATCATGTCCGGCGCGTTCGACCGGCTAGGCCCGCATCGCGCGGCGTTGATGAACTCGCTTGGCGATGCATTGAAAGCGGCGGATCAACACGCGAAGGCGGAAGCCATCGGGCAGGCCGATATGTTTGGCGTGCTGGCGGAAGAGCCGGAACAAATTGAACAGTCCTACGCCAACTGCCTGCCGTGGCCGGAGCAGGTGGTGCTGGATGGTGAACGGGAAACGTTGGGTCTGTACCTGACGGGCCACCCGATCAATCAGTATTTAAAAGAAATTGAGCGCTATGTCGGAGGCTACAGGCTAAAAGACATGCATCCGACAGAACGTGGTAAAGTGACCACGGCTGCGGGGCTCGTCATTGCTGCGCGGGTAATGGTCACCAAGCGCGGCAATCGTATCGGCATCTGCACGCTGGATGACCGTTCCGGGCGTCTCGAAGTCATGTTGTTTACCGAGGCACTGGATAAATACCAGCATTTGCTGGAAAAAGACCGCATACTTATCGTCAGCGGACAGGTCAGCTTTGATGACTTCAGCGGCGGGCTTAAAATGATGGCCCGCGAAGTTATGGATATTGACGAAGCCCGGGAAAAATATGCTCGCGGGCTTGCTATCTCGCTGACGGACAGGCAAATTGATGACCAGCTTTTAAACCGACTCCGTCAGTCTCTGGAACCCCACCGCTCTGGGACAATTCCAGTACATCTCTACTATCAGAGGGCGGATGCACGTGCGCGGTTGCGTTTCGGTGCAACGTGGCGTGTCTCTCCGAGCGATCGTTTACTTAACGATCTGCGTGGCCTTATTGGTTCGGAGCAGGTGGAACTGGAGTTTGACTAATACAGGAATACTATGAGTCTGAATTTCCTTGATTTTGAACAGCCGATCGCAGAGCTGGAAGCGAAAATCGATTCTCTGACTGCGGTTAGCCGTCAGGATGAGAAACTGGATATTAACATCGACGAAGAAGTGCATCGTCTGCGTGAAAAAAGCGTAGAACTGACGCGCAAAATCTTTGCCGATCTTGGCGCATGGCAGGTAGCCCAACTGGCGCGCCATCCGCAGCGCCCGTACACCCTGGATTATGTCCGCCTGGCGTTTGACGAATTTGACGAACTGGCCGGCGACCGCGCATATGCTGACGATAAAGCTATCGTGGGCGGGATCGCGCGTCTGGATGGACGTCCGGTGATGATCATTGGTCATCAGAAAGGCCGTGAAACCAAAGAGAAAATCCGTCGCAACTTCGGTATGCCAGCACCAGAAGGTTACCGTAAAGCCCTGCGTCTGATGGAGATGGCTGAGCGCTTCAACATGCCGATCATCACGTTCATCGATACTCCGGGTGCGTATCCTGGCGTGGGCGCGGAAGAACGTGGTCAGTCTGAAGCGATTGCCCGTAACCTGCGTGAAATGTCACGTCTGAGCGTGCCGGTTATCTGTACCGTTATCGGTGAAGGTGGCTCCGGCGGTGCGCTGGCGATTGGCGTGGGTGATAAAGTGAATATGCTGCAGTACAGCACCTACTCGGTGATTTCACCGGAAGGTTGTGCGTCCATTCTGTGGAAAAGTGCGGACAAAGCTCCGCTGGCCGCAGAAGCGATGGGCATCATTGCCCCGCGCCTGAAAGAGCTGAAGCTGATTGACTCTATCATTCCTGAACCGTTGGGCGGCGCCCACCGTAATCCGGAAGCCATGGCGGCATCACTGAAAGCACAACTGCTGGAAGATCTGGCCGATCTCGACGTGCTGAGCACAGACGACCTTAAAAATCGTCGTTATCAGCGCCTGATGAGCTACGGCTACGCGTAAATATGACTTTCCTGAAAAGGCCACCCTGGGTGGCCTTTTTTATATCGCTTGACGTTCGATTATTTCTCTCCTGATTCGTACCTTATGAGTCCGTATCCAACCTGCTGTAATACTGCCATTTTGAGAATCTGATATTATAATAACTACGCTAAACTATAGCGTTATTTCGTTTTTTTTAAGGATGAAAACATTGAAAGTAATTCTGGGATTTGACCATCTGTTAATGCCGCGGGTTCTGGTGTTTTTTTACTGGATCGCGATGGTGATCGTGCTGGGGGCAGGTATATATAGCATGTTCACCGTAAGTCTCATCTCTGGCTTTTTTGGGATGATATTTAGCCTGATTGGCTGCCGAATGACCTTTGAATTGATCATGGTCGCGTTCAAAAATAACGAGTACTTGCGTCGTATCGCTGAGAACTCGGAAAAAGCGAAAGCAGAATAATAACGATAGAGATGTAGATGCTTTCCCAAAAGGGCCGATGATTCGGTCCTTTTTCATTTCTGCGCTGCAGGACAGTGCGAATGATATTTGAGATGAATACATCTGTGCACAGTACTGGGCTGGTTGTTACTATGCTTATCTCAGGGATCCGTCAGGAGGAGCGCATGAATATCATCGCCATTATGGGGCCGCACGGCGTCTATTACAAAGATGAACCTATCAAGGAGCTGGAAAGTGCGTTGCTGGCACAAGGCTTCAAAATTATCTGGCCACAAAACAGCGCAGACCTGCTGAAATTTATCGAACATAACCCGCGTATCTGCGGCGTTATCTTCGACTGGGACGAATACAATGTTGATTTGTGTAGCGACATTAATCAGCTGAACGAATATCTTCCGCTCTACGCGTTCATTAATACCCATTCGACGATGGATGTCAGCGTTCACGATCTGCGGATGGCACTGTGGTTCTTTGAATATGCGCTGGGGCAGTCTGGTGATATCGCTACCCGCATCCGCCAGTACACCGATGAGTACCTCGATAACATTACGCCACCGTTCACTAAGGCACTGTTTACCTATGTGAATGAAGGTAAATACACTTTCTGTACGCCTGGTCATATGGCGGGAACGGCGTATCAAAAAAGCCCGATTGGTTGCCTGTTTTATGATTTCTTTGGCGCCAATACGCTGAAGGCGGATGTCTCGATTTCCGTCACCGAGCTGGGATCACTGCTCGATCACACCGGCCCGCATCTGGAAGCGGAAGAGTACATCGCCCGTACTTTTGGTGCTGAACAAAGTTATATGGTGACCAACGGAACCTCAACATCGAACAAAATTGTCGGTATGTACGCCGCGCCAGCGGGCAGCACGTTGTTGATTGACCGTAACTGCCATAAATCGCTCGCCCATTTGCTGATGATGAGCGATGTGGTGCCATTGTGGCTGAAGCCGACGCGGAACGCGCTCGGTATTCTCGGGGGCATCCCGCGCCATGAATTTACCCGCGATAGCCTGCAACAAAAAGTGGATGCGACGAAAAACGCACAGTGGCCGGTGCATGCGGTGATCACGAATTCCACCTACGATGGCCTGCTGTATAACACCAACTGGATCAAGCAAACGCTGGATGTCCCGTCGATTCACTTCGACTCTGCATGGGTGCCGTATACTCACTTCCACCCGATATATCAGGGAAAAAGCGGCATGAGCGGCGATCGTGTGCCGGGGAAAGTATTTTTCGAAACGCAGTCGACGCATAAAATGCTGGCCGCACTGTCACAGGCTTCGCTTATTCACATCAAAGGCGACTACGATGAAGATACCTTCAACGAAGCCTTTATGATGCACACCTCGACATCGCCGAGTTACCCGATTGTCGCCTCAATTGAAACGGCGGCGGCGATGCTGCGCGGCAACCCGGGCAAGCGACTGATCACCCGTTCGGTGGAGCGTGCATTGCATTTCCGCAAAGAGGTTCAGCGGTTGCGTGAAGAGTCGGATAGCTGGTTCTTTGACATCTGGCAGCCAGAAGAGATCGACGAAGCAGAATGCTGGCCGGTCTCGCCGGGAGAAGACTGGCATGGATTTGCCGATGCCGACAGCGATCATATGTTCCTCGATCCGGTCAAAGTGACTATCCTGACGCCAGGTATGGACGAGCAGGGCAACATGAGCGACGAGGGTATTCCTGCCGCGCTGGTGGCGAAATATCTTGATGAGCACGGCGTGGTAGTGGAGAAAACCGGGCCCTATAACCTGCTGTTTCTCTTTAGCATCGGTATTGATAAAACCCGAGCAATGGGCCTGCTGCGCGGGTTAACGGAGTTTAAGCGCGCCTACGATCTTAATCTGCGGGTGAAAAACATGCTGCCGGATCTCTACGCGGAAGATCCGGATTTTTACCGCAATATGCGCATTCAGGATCTGGCGCAGGGGATCCACAAACTGATCCGCCAGCACGATCTGCCGCGTTTAATGCTGCGTGCGTTTGACGTGCTGCCGGAAATGAAGATGACGCCGCATCAGGCGTGGCAGCGTCAGATTAAAGGTGATGTTGAGACGGTGGCGCTGGAAGAGGTGGTGGGGCGCGTTTCGGCCAATATGATCCTGCCGTATCCGCCGGGCGTACCATTGTTGATGCCGGGTGAGATGATCACCGAAGAGAGCCGTGCGGTGCTCGATTTCCTGCTTATGCTGTGCTCGGTGGGGCGTCACTATCCGGGCTTTGAGACGGATATTCATGGTGCGAAACGTGATGAGAACGGTGTTTACCGGGTTCGAGTCTTAAAAAGCGGCGAAGAGGTTGCGCGTTAAGCCCCGGCACAGGTAACGTGTTGAAAACGATAAAGGAGCATAAGAATGTTGGGTTTAAAACGGATTCACCATATTGCCATTATTGCCACCGACTACGCGAAGAGTAAGGCCTTCTACTGCGACATTCTGGGGTTTACCCTGCAGAGCGAGTTTTATCGCGAAGAGCGCGATTCCTGGAAGGGCGATCTGGCGCTGAACGGGCAGTATGTGATTGAACTGTTTTCGTTCCCGTTTCCGCCTGCGCGTCCAAGTCGCCCGGAAGCCTGTGGCCTGCGTCATCTGGCCTTTAGCGTTGACGATCTCGATGCGGCGGTCGTGCATTTGCAGGCGCATGGCGTAACCTGCGAAGCGATTCGCGTTGATCCCTTTACGGACAAACGTTTTACCTTTTTTAATGACCCCGACGGCCTGCCGCTGGAACTCTACCAGCAGTAGGGCTTGCAACCCTGATCCCGGCCCGGTAACGTGCCGGGCTTAGCCATCTAGTGACAACATCATGACGACGCCTGCTTTTACTTCATCCCTTGAGCCTCACCGCCAGTTTCTGGTGGCCTTTAGTGGTGGTCTGGACTCCACGGTATTGCTGCATCAATTGGTATGCTGGCGGCAGGAAAATCCGTCCATCACGCTGCGGGCAATACATATTCACCACGGCTTGAGCCAGCATGCGGATGCCTGGGTTACGCATTGTGAGCAACAATGTTTAGCGTGGAATGTCCCGTTAGACGTTGTACGCGTGACGCTGGCGCAGGAAGGGCTGGGAATTGAAGCGCAGGCCCGGCAGGCGCGTTATCAGGCGTTCAGTGAAGTGTTACAGGATGGCGAGGCGCTGGTTACGGCGCAGCATCTGGACGATCAGTGTGAAACCTTCCTGTTGGCGCTTAAACGCGGAAGCGGCCCGGCGGGGCTTTCTGCCATGCCTGCTCGTATGCCCTTTGCGAACGGGCACCTGCTTCGTCCCTTGCTGAATGCGTCGCGTGCCTCATTGCTGGCATGGGCGCAAGTGCACCAGCTTTCGTGGATTGAAGATGAGAGCAATCAGGACGATGCCTACGATCGTAACTTCCTCCGTTTGCATGTCGTACCGCTGCTGAGCCAGCGCTGGCCGCATTTTGCGCAAGCCACGGCCCGAAGCGCGGCGCTCTGCGCTGAACAGGAGCAACTGCTGGATGAGCTGTTGGCCGGGGAACTGACCCACCTGGTGACGCCGCAAGGAGCGCTGAGTTTGCCGCCGATGCAGGCTATGAGCGCGCCGCGCCGCGCCGCGTTGTTACGCCGTTGGCTGGCATTACATCATGCGGCGATGCCGTCGCGCGATATGCTGACGCGCATCTGGCAGGAAGTTGTCGAAGCGCGTGAGGACGCAGATCCGTGTCTGCGCCATGGCGATCACCAGATTCGTCGCTATCAGCAACAGCTCTGGTGGGTGAAAACGATCGTATCGCCGGGGGATAAAACGTTTCCCTGGCCTGATATTGCGCAGTACCTGAGTTTACCTGTGGGAAATGTGCGTTTGGTTTCGGGGGGCGATATCCGTCCACCGCGTGAAGATGAAACCGTCACTATTCGCTTTAAAGCCCCCGGCACGCTGCATATTGTGGGGCGCAATGGTGGTCGCAAGCTGAAAAAAATCTGGCAGGAACTGGGTGTTCCGCCGTGGCTACGCGATACCACGCCGCTGCTGTTTTATAACGATGTATTGATGGCAGCGGCGGGGCGGTTTGTGACACAGGAAGGGACGATAACGCCTGGAACCGGTTTACAGCTGGAATGGACAAAAATGGGCAGCTAAGCTGCCCGTTGTACTGTCAGGATTCACTCACCACGACAGTGCCGATTTGCGGATGGCTGAAGCTGGTAATGCGGTCGAGACGCACTTCGCGGCTCTCTCCGCCAGCTTCAACAACCAGATACTCCACGTTTTTACGCGAGAGCAGGTCACTGGCTTTCGCTTGCAGCACTTCGCCATCTTTAAGTTCCAGCGTCAGCACGAGGTGATGCTGGCAGGCGAGCTCGAGATTGTCATAGTCATCACAATTGATAGGTTGATAGGTCTCATTCATTGACATAATCGCTCACCAGTAAGTTTGCCGCCGCATAGGCCGCTTTTTCCCTGATCGACTCTGAAAGGGCGCTATCCGCCGCAACTTCGTTCAATACTTTCAGTACACAGCCCAGCGCATCCGGGATGTACCCTAAATCTCCGCTGGCAATTTCCGCATAGCGTTGACGAATCAACTCACAATAATTGTCCACATGCCCTCCTGTCAGCGTTCTGACTCAACCGTGGATGCAAGTTAAGCCTACGAAGATAAACTCTGTTTAGCAAGGTGACTATATCATACTCATTTAAGCATTATCAGCAGGATGAACGTCGGCTGCTGTAAATCCCGACAGCCTTTTACCGTTGATTTCGTTACAATGAGCGCCATTTTTACAGGAGCTAATATATGGCACTGAAAGCGACAATTTACAAGGCGGTGGTCAATGTGGCCGACATCGACCGCAACCAGTTTCTCGACGCGTCCCTGACGCTGGCGCAGCATCCGTCTGAAACGCAGGAACGCATGATGTTGCGTCTGCTGGCATGGATAAAATATGCCGATGAACGTCTTCAGTTCACTCGTGGCCTGAGCGCCGACGATGAACCGGAAATCTGGCTGCGTAACGATCATCTGGGCATTGATCTGTGGATAGAACTCGGCCTGCCGGACGAGCGCCGCATCAAGAAAGCGTGCAGCCTGGCGAAGGAGGTGGCGCTGTTCACCTATAACAGTCGCGCGGCTGAAATCTGGTGGCAACAAAATCAGAGCAAACTGGCGTCATTCGACAAACTGAGCGTCTGGTATCTGGATGACGAGCAACTGGCGAAGCTCAGCGCCTTTGCCTCTCGCACCATGACGCTTCAGGCGACATTGCAGGAAGGCGCGATTTGGTTATCGGATGCTCAGAATAATCTGGAAATTCATTTTACGCCGTGGCAGCAACCGGCATGATTGTTCTCTCACGGGCGGTCAGTATCCCGGATGAAGAGATAACCATTACCGCCATCCGGGCGCAGGGGGCGGGGGGCCAGCACGTCAATAAGGCCTCGACGGCTATCCATTTGCGTTTTGATATCCGCGCTTCCAGCCTGCCGGACTATTATAAAGAGAAGCTGCTGGCTGCCAGCCACCACTTAATTTCTGCCGACGGTGTGTTTATCATTAAAGCGCAGGAGTATCGCAGTCAGGAGATGAACCGCGAAGCGGCGATTGCGCGACTGGTGGCTGTCATTAAGGAATTAACGGCAGAACAGAAAAGTCGTCGTGCAACCCGGCCAACGCGTGCATCCAAAGAACGCAGGCTGAATGCCAAAGCGCAAAAATCGAATGTAAAAACATTGCGTGGCAAGGTGAACTACTAACGACTGCGGACGTAATAAGAAATCAAAGAGGGAATTGATGGTGAAAAAAGCAATATTGACGATAGCGGCCGCCGGTATGCTGTTTGCACTGTTTGGGTGTAACAATCGTGCGGAAGTGGAAACACTGACGCCGACCCAAATGGCCGAGTTGAAGCCGATGCAGCAAAGCTGGCGCGGTATCTTACCTTGCGCCGACTGTGAAGGTATCGAAACCTCGCTGTTCCTCGCCAAAGACGGCACCTGGGTCATGAATGAACGTTATCAGGGCGTGACGAAAGAGCCGTCATCGTTTGCCAGCTATGGTACCTGGGCGCGTACCGCCGGGAAGCTGGTGTTAACCGACAGTAAAGGTGAGAAGTCCTGGTATCGGGTGAAAGGTGATAACCTGGAGATGCTCGACCAGGAAGGTAATCCAATTGAGTCCACGCTTAACTACACGCTGGCACCGGTGAAGGCGAGCCTGCCGACAACGCCAATGGCGATGCGCGGGATGTATTTCTACATGGCGGATGCGGCAATCTTTACCGATTGCGCCACGGGCAAGAAGATGGCGGTGGCCAGCAATGCGCAGTTAGAACGTGATTATGCGGTGGCGCGCGGCACGGAAACTAAGCCTGTACTGCTGGTGGTGGAAGGGCATTTCACCCTGGAAGCTAACCCGGATACGGGCGAGATGGTGAAAACGTTGCAACCGGATAGCAACACCAAATTTATTCCGGGGAAAGATTGTAACTGATCAAGTCTGTAGGTCGGGTAAGCGTAGCGCCACCCGACAAAAAAAAGCCTCGCAATCCACAATCGCGAGGCTTTTTCGTATCGTAAACCCGAATTAACCTTTGATGGCTTTCACCAGGTAATCAACGATATCGCCGGTTTTAATCAGCTGTTTCTCGCCGTTACGACGGTATTTGTATTCGATATCGTCGTTGTCGAGGTTACGGTCGCCCAGCACGATGGTGTGCGGAATACCGATCAGTTCCATATCTGCGAACATCACGCCCGGACGCTCTTTACGGTCGTCCATCAGCACTTCGATACCCTGCGCACGCAGCTCAGCGTACAGCTTCTCAGCCAGCTCCTGCACGCGGTAGGATTTGTGCATGTTCATTGGCAGAATCGCTACCTGGAACGGTGCGATAGCTTCTGGCCACAGGATCCCACGGTCATCAAAGTTCTGTTCGATGGCCGCAGCCACCACGCGAGTCACCCCGATACCGTAGCAGCCCATGGTCAGGATCTGGTTACGGCCATCTTCGCCCTGTACAGAAGCCTTCATTGCTTCAGAGTACTTGGTACCCAACTGGAAGATGTGGCCGACTTCGATACCACGTTTAATCAGCAGCGTACCTTTACCGTCCGGGCTCGGGTCACCAGCAACCACGTTACGGATATCCGCCACTTCAGGCGTTGCGACATCGCGATCCCAGTTGATACCGAAGTAGTGTTTACCATCGATGTTCGCGCCAGCGCCGAAATCGCTCATGACGGCAACGGTACGGTCGATAACCATCGGAATCGGCATGTTTACCGGGCCGAGAGAACCCGGGCCTGCTTTAACAACAGCACGGATTTCTTCTTCGGTCGCGAAGGTCAGCGGGCTGGCAACCTGTGCCAGTTTTTCAGCTTTGACTTCGTTCAGCTCGTGATCACCACGAACCAACAGGGCAACCAGCGGATAAGCGCTGCCTTCAACCGCTTTTACCAGCAGTGTTTTGACGGTTTTTTCGATCGGCAGATTAAACTGCTCTACCAGCTCGGCGATGGTTTTTGCGTTCGGCGTATCAACCAGCGTCATTTCCTGAGTCGCGGCAGCGCGCGGTTCTTTCGGCGCTACGGCTTCAGCGAATTCGATGTTTGCCGCATAGTCGGACGAGTCAGAGAAGATCACATCATCTTCACCGCTCTGCGCCAGGACCTGGAATTCGTGAGATGCGCTACCGCCGATAGAACCGGTATCAGCCTGCACAGCACGGAAATCCAGACCCATACGGCTGAAGATTTTACTGTAAGCGGCGTACATGGCGTCGTAGGTTTCCTGCAAGGATTCCTGAGAAGTGTGGAAAGAGTATGCATCTTTCATCAGGAATTCGCGGGAACGCATCACGCCGAAACGCGGACGAACTTCGTCACGAAATTTCGTTTGGATCTGGTAGAAGTTCAGCGGCAACTGTTTGTAAGAGCTGAGCTCATTACGAATCAGATCGGTAATCACTTCTTCGTGAGTTGGGCCGAGTACGAACGGACGGTCGCCACGGTCAGCAATACGCAGCAGTTCCGGGCCATACTGTTCCCAACGACCACTCTCTTGCCACAGTTCAGAGGGCTGAACTACCGGCATTAACACCTCGATAGCACCGGCGTTGTTCATCTCTTCACGCACGATGTTTTCGACTTTTTTCAGGACGCGCACGCCGGTCGGCAGCCAGGTGTATAACCCGGAGGCCAGCTTGCGGATCATCCCGGCGCGCAGCATCAGCTGGTGGCTGATAACCTCGGCGTCGGCAGGTGTCTCCTTCAGAGTGGAGAGCAGGTATTGGCTAGTACGCATGTTGTTACGGTTCCAGTTGGACGATCGAACAGGCTCAAATAAAGCCTGACGCAAAAAAAGTGATTTAGTTTACCAGCGAGAAGGGGATGTCAAAAGAGAGTGTCGTGAATTTACCTGGCTTCCAGCGCAAAGACTTCAAAGCCTGCGGACGTTACGCGCCAGCGCACGTTGAAATCAAGCAGCCACACGGCGTAGGTTTTCCCCTCTTCTTCATTCTTACGGTAGGCCGGACGTGGGTCCTGTGCCAGAACTTCGCGAATAAATTGTTTTAACCGCGGGTAACGTTTTTCCAGGGATAAAATTTGCTGTTGTACTTCTGCAGTAAACGCGATGTCGACCGCAGCCTGCGGCGCGTCCTGTGCATAGCTGGCGTTGGCGTGCGGCAGGGCTTCGGCAAACGGCAGATAGGGTTTGATATCCACCACCGGCGTACCATCCACTAAATCCAGACTCCCCAGTTCCAGAATCACCTGGTCTTTGTGGGTGCGGAGCCCCCGCAGTTCAACCAGAGACATACCAATAGGATTCGGGCGAAAGGTCGAACGCGTTGCGAAGACGCCCATGCGGGCATTGCCGCCCAGACGAGGAGGGCGAACCGTGGGGCGCCAGCCGCCTTCCATCGTCTGATGGAAAACAAACAGCACCCACAAATGGCTGAACCCTTCCAGGCCGCGAACGGCGTCGGCCTGGTTATAAGGCGCCATCAAGTGAAGTTCGCCGCCGCCACTTTTCACCAGACCTGGCTGGCGCGGCACAGCAAACTTCTCTTTATACGGTGAGCGGATAACGCCTATCTGCTCGAACTGAAAGGTGCTCATTTCGCCGAAACGTTGAGCGCCGAACCGATACATACGGCCTGACGATAGCAGCCCGGTGTACCGCTGGTGACTTCGCAGCTGTGCAGCAGAACTGCGTTCGCTTTCATTTTAGAGGCGTTAATCTGCATACGTTTGCGGGCAGTTGGGATGTTTGGCGGGGAGTCCTGATTGGTTGCCTGGCAGGAATCGCCGGAGACTTCACCTAAATCGCGGAAAGGTTTACCGACCAAATCTTCCGCCTTGGTGTAGATTCTCACCGGAGTTGCGCGGACAGTTTTTGGTTTTACGGTTTCCGTTTTAGGCGTAGACGCGGTGCTTTGAACAGGTTCAACGGGAGATCTGTTTAGCATCGAACAGCCGCCTAACATCAGTGCTATTAAACAGATCGGTAAAGCACGCATAGTATTTCCTCGAATTATGATAGACCAGTGCTTATTGAATCAGGTGCTTGCAGAAATGACAAGACGGGCATGCGCCCGTCCTGAAAGATAGTGCTTAGCAGGGGTAACTTACCAGCCTTTTACCGCGCCGCCATTGAAGACTTTGTTAGCCGCTTCGTACACTTCGTCAGACTGGTAAGCCTCAACGAATTTCTTCACGTTTTCCGCGTCTTTGTTGTCTTCGCGAGTCACGATCAGGTTAACGTACGGGGAGTCTTTGTCTTCAACAAAGATGCCGTCTTTCGCCGGGGTCAGGCCAATCTGGCTGGCGTAAGTGGTGTTGATGACCGCCAGCGCGATTTGCGCGTCATCCAGAGAACGCGGCAACTGCGGTGCTTCCAGTTCGACAATCTTCAGGTTTTTCGGGTTCTCGGTGATATCCAGAACGGTTGGCAGCAGGCCAATACCGTCTTTCAGTTTGATCAGACCCACTTTCTGCAGCAGCAGCAGGGAACGGCCAAGGTTGGTCGGATCGTTAGGTACGGCAACCTGAGAACCTGGCTGCAGTTCGTCCAGTGATTTAACTTTTTTCGAGTAGCCCGCGATAGGGTAAACGAAGGTCGCGCCAACGGAGACCAGTTTGTAGCCGCGGTCTTTGATCTGTTGATCCAGATACGGTTTGTGCTGGAAGGCGTTTGCGTCGATGTCGCCTTTGCTCAGCGCTTCGTTAGGCAGTACGTAATCATTGAAGGTCACCAGTTCTACGTCCAGGCCATATTTTTCTTTCGCCACTTTCTGCGCAACTTCAGCAACCTGCTGTTCGGCGCCGACAATCACGCCGACTTTAATATGGTTGGGATCTTTCTCGTCCTGACCGCAACCCGCCAGTGCCAGAGTACCGATCAAAGCGCCGACCGCCGCAAAAGTTTTAAACTTAAACGCCATGTTATTTCCTTAACTCTTCGAGTTGTGTTGTCTATTACGTTATTTATGAGTCACAGTCCGAACGATGCGATCGCCAGATAGCTGAATTAAATAAACCAGAACGACCAGTAATACCAGTACTGTATTCATTACCGTCGCGTTATAGCCGATATACCCGTACTGGTAGCCAATCTGGCCCAGGCCACCTGCGCCAACGGCACCGCCCATCGCGGAATAGCCAACCAGCGTAATCAGCGTGATGGTTGCGGCATTCACCAGGCCAGGCAGCGCTTCCGGCAGCAGAACCTTACGGACGATCTGCATCGGCGTGGCGCCCATTGCGCGGGAGGCTTCAATCAACCCGGTCGGGATTTCCAGCAGGGCGTTTTCAACCATACGGGCGATAAACGGCGCAGCGCCAACGGTCAGCGGAACGATAGCCGCCTGCAAGCCGATTGACGTACCGACGATGACGCGAGTAAACGGAATCATCCACACCAGTAAGATAATAAAAGGGATAGAACGGAAGATGTTCACCAGCGCCGACAGAATGCGATAGAGCTTTGCGTTCTCAATAATTTGCCCGGGACGCGTGACATACAGCAGTACACCCGCCGGTAAACCTATCACAAAACCGAAAAAGCCGGACACAAAGGTCATTGCCAGCGTTTCCCAGACGCCGCGCGCCAGTAACCACATCATTGGCTCAGACATAACCCAGTACCTCTACTTTTACATGGTGTTGTTGCAGCCAGGCAATGGCGGCTTGTGTATCGTTTTGTTCGCCGTGCATTTCGGTCAGCATAATGCCGAACTTCACACCGCCGGCGTAATCCATCTGCGCGCTAATAATGTTGTTGTTGACGTTGAAGCGACGAGCGGTCTCTGAGAGCAGCGGCGCATCAACAGATTGACCGGTGAACTCCAGGCGCAGCATTGGCACGCTGTCGGCGAACGGCTCGGCTTTGAGGCGCGCCTGATAGTCATCCGGAATGTCCAGATGCAGCGTGGACTGAATAAACTGCTGTGCCAGCGGGGTTTTCGGATGGGAGAAGACTTCGCTCACCGTATCCTGTTCAATCAGCTCACCGTTGCTGATGACGGCCACGCAATCGCAGATGCGCTTCACTACGTCCATTTCGTGAGTGATGAGCAGGATAGTCAGCCCCAAACGGCGGTTAATGTCTTTCAGCAGTTCGAGAATCGAGCGGGTGGTCGCCGGGTCTAGCGCGCTGGTGGCTTCATCGCACAGCAGCACTTTCGGGTTGCTTGCCAGTGCGCGGGCAATCGCGACGCGCTGTTTCTGGCCACCGGAGAGATTTGCCGGGTAGCTGTCATGTTTATCGCCAAGACCGACCAGATCAAGCAGCTCTGTGACGCGACGTTTCACTTCCTCTTTAGGTGTGTTGTCCAGCTCCAGCGGCAATGCCACGTTACCAAAAACGGTACGGGAAGAGAGCAGGTTAAAGTGCTGGAAAATCATGCCAATTTGACGACGTGCTTTGGTCAGCTCACCTTCAGAAAGCGCGGTCAGCTCCTGACCGCCTACTTCAACGCTGCCCTGGGTTGGGCGCTCAAGCAGGTTCACACAGCGAATCAGCGTACTTTTACCCGCGCCCGATGCGCCAATGACGCCGTAGATTTGCCCGGCGGGAACATGCAGGCTAACGTTGTTCAACGCCTGTATGGTGCGGTTCCCCTGCTGGAACACTTTGGTGATATTCGAAAGTTTAATCATTAGACTATTTATTATCGCTTATGGGTTTGCCGTGGCATTTTCTTCTGCCAGAAACGGTCGATAGCCGTCAACTGAACGGATGTTAAGGCATCCAGACGTCTAAATCAATCCGGCTTTATACGATCAGCACTTTATTGCCCGTCGAAACATGAGATACTAGCGTCACACGCCTTATTCAGGAGCAACACGGTGGCAAAGTCTGTACCCGCTATTTTTCTCGATCGTGATGGCACGATTAATGTCGATCATGGTTACGTCCATGAAATCGATGATTTCGAATTTATCGATGGCGTTATCGATGCCATGCGTAAATTAAAAGAAATGGGCTATGCCCTGGTGCTGGTGACTAACCAGTCCGGGATTGCGCGCGGCAAATTTACCGAAGCGCAGTTTGAAACCCTGACTGAGTGGATGGACTGGTCGCTGGCCGATCGTGGTGTTGACCTGGATGGCATCTATTATTGCCCGCATCACCCGCAGGGAACGGTAGAAGAGTATCGCCAGGTGTGTGATTGCCGTAAACCGCATCCGGGAATGTTCAAATCCGCCCAGGAGTATCTGCACATCGATATGGCTTCTTCTTATATGGTGGGCGATAAACAGGAAGACATGCAGGCCGCAGCGGCAGCCAATGTCGGCACGAAGGTTCTGGTTCGCACCGGCAAGCCGGTAACCGCGGAAGCAGAACAGTCGGCAGATATCGTGATTAACAGCCTTGCAGACCTTCCCGCACTCGTTAAACCGCATCACTAAGCCCTGTTTAAACGGTGCTTTGTGGATAACTTTGTGGGTAAGTGGGTATAAAGTGGGGTGTTGCTGTGGAATGCAGCAGTCAGTCATTATTCTGTCATTTTTCTATTGCGGCCTGGAGATAACTCCCTATAATGCGCCTCCATCGACACGGCAGATGTGAATTACTTCACACAAACAGCCGC
>NZ_CALSBS010000028.1 GCF_943590815.1 Pseudocitrobacter vendiensis
AGTAATTACTATAACTTAAGGAAAGTAGTTACATTCTCGGCATAATTTGCAACACACCCATTTTTTACACTATTCCGAACATAAGAATAATTAATGCATATATTGAAGCAGCTCACAGTTACATTTGAAACCACCCTTGCAGTCAGATGGCAAAAAGAGTATGAGCTTAAATAAGGTTAGTGAAGTGTCCTGCAAGGAGGTCTGATGCCTTACTCTCACCTGTTAGTGGCGGTAGCGCCAACGCCTGAAAGTCACGCGCTGGTGCGCAAGGCCGTTTCGATCGCGCGCCCGGTCAATGCCCGCGTCAGCCTGATCACGTTCTCAACCGATCCTGAAATGTATAACCAGCTGGCCGCGCCGATGATGGAGAATCTGCGTGAATTAATGCAGGAGGAGACCCAGCAGTTTCTTGATACGCTGGTTGAACAAGCCGACTACCCCATCTGGAAAACCCAAATTGCCAGCGGTGAATTGTGTGAAAGTATTAAATCCTGGTGTCAGCACTACCAGGTCGATTTAGTTATCTGTGGTAACCACAACCAAAGCTTTTTCTCGCGCGCCACCTGCTCAGCGAAGAATATCGTCGGCAGCAGTTGCGCCGACGTTTTGCTTGTGACGTTGTAACATTCCCTGTGCGACGCCGGTTTTGTCGGCTCCGGCGTCATTCTTTCCTTATGCCAGCTTTGGGAATGCCGCCACTTTATTCTCCATCTGACTCTCTTCGCTTCTCGGCGTAATCCGTTTTAGATCGCTCATAAACTGCGCCTGCCAGTTGTGGATGTCGTTACGCGTGATAATCTCCAGCATTTCCGCATGACGCGAGATACGCTCGGCAAGCGGCATATTCAACGCTCTGTCCAGCGCTGCCGCCACTTCATCCCGATCGTAAGGATTTACAATCAGGGCAGAGGTCAGTTCATTCGCTGCCCCGGCAAACTGCGAGAGCACCAGCACACCCGGGTTCGCCGGGTCCTGCGCGGCCACAAACTCCTTTGCCACCAGATTCATCCCATCGCGTAGCGGCGTGACCAGACCCACATCGGAATAACGAAAGACTTTCATCAGTAATTTACGATCAAAATGCTGATTCAGGTAATAGAGCGGTGTCCAGCCAAGTTGACCGTACTGCCCGTTAATCCGCCCTGCCGCCGTTTCCAGTTGATGACGAATATCCTGATAGGCCTGTACATCGCCACGCGACGTTGGCGCAATCTGGGTATAACGAATTTTGCCATGATGATGCGGGAATTTTTCCAGCAGCGCTTCATAGGCCTGAAAACGTTCCGGCAGGCCTTTTGAGTAATCCAGTCGTTCGACCGAAAAGATATTTTTGACGTTTTTAAGCTCGGCTTTCAGTTGCGCCAGCTTTGGTGGCAATGGCCCCTGCGCTTGTTTCGCTATCTCGTCCGGTTCAATACCAATCGGGTAAACTTCGGTGCGGAAGGTTTTTCCCCAGGCCGTATGCGTTTTACTGCGCGTGGTAACCCGCGTCTGAGCACTTACGCAATCGAGGAACGCCAGCCTGTCGTTTTCCGTCTGGAATCCCAGCAGGTCATAATCGCAGAGCTGCTCCAGTAGTTCGGCGTGCGGCGGCAGGGCGTTGAAAATTTCCGGCGTCGGGAAAGGAATGTGCAGGAAAAACCCGATACGGTTGTTCACCTCGCGCTTACGTAGCTCGCTGGCGAACGGCAGCAGATGGTAATCGTGTACCCAGATATCGTCATCGTCTTGCAGTAACGGCAGCAGTTTATCTGCCAGTTTACTGTTTACCCGCAGGTAACCCTCCCAGCATTCACGCTGAAAAGCGACCAAATCCAGTCGATAGTGAAACGCGGGCCACAGCACCGCATTGGAAAACTGGTTGTAGTAATGCTCGTGATCCTGCTCATTCAGCGTAAACGAAGCCCAACTGATGTTGCCCTGGGACACCTTTTCCAGCGGCGCATTCTCATCACCAATTTCGCCATTCCAGCCAAACCACAGGCCCCCTTTACTCTTCAATGCCCCCATGATCCCCACAGCCAACCCACCAGCACTGGCCTTTTTATCATCAGGAACGGAAATACGGTTAGATACTACGACTAAGCGACTCATAGCCATCTCTCCTGTCTGTAAGCGCGTTTTGTTTTTGATTTTCAGCCGCGTTTTGCAACCACTGGTGAACGGCCGCCACATCAGGTAAACGTGATGTAGCCTGCGTGTCGCCCGCTCCCACTTTAATCGATATTCCATTCAGTCTGTTCACGGCGGCAAAGCCCGCCTCATCCGTTAAATCATCGCCAATAAATACCGGCAGCTTGCCGCGAAAGGGCGCCTCCTGCATAAAGGCGGCAATGGCTGCGCCTTTGTTGATCCCCTTTGGTTTAATCTCCACAACGCACTTACCCGGCTGAAGCGCCAGCTCGGGAAACTGCGCAACGATATGCTGCGCCAGCGCCACAATTGCCGCTTCATGTTGCGGCGCCTGACGATAATGCAGTGCAAAAGCCATCCCTTTAGCTTCGAGTTCGGCCCCGGTCAATACTGCCAGCGCCGTACTTAATTGCTGCTGAACGCAACGAGCCGTCTCATTTTCCAGCGCAACGATATGCGTTTTCCCGCTGATATCGCGGCGTTCCGCTCCGTGTACGCCCGCCAGAGGGAAGCGATACGGACTGGCGAGCCTGTCCAGCTCAACCATTGAGCGCCCTGAAATCAACGCTACTGCGCCATCGTGCGCCTGTGACAACTGAAACAGCGCATCCCGAACGGGTTCAGGTATAGCAACATGATCGGGATGCGGTTTGATCCCTGCGAGAGTGCCATCAAGGTCAAAGAAAAAAGCGACATTTTTAGTTGGTGCAGGGGGTACAGAAAACAGGTCAGCCACCCTGGGTTCCTCCTTATCAGTGATTGCCTAGTGATGTGTTAACAAAAAGTTAGCAGTTAAAGTATAGACAGTGTGACGCGGCTCGCCATTTTCAAATGAAGACGCCGGTGGGATTAGCCACCGGCGCGGGTACTGCATACACTTAAAAATTGGACCTGACTTTTTAGACTGTTCGCTTCGCTTTTTGTTTGTAGCGGTCAAAGATAACTGCCGCCAGCAGGATTAAACCCCGTACTACGTACTGCGAGAATGGCGAAATATTCAGCAGGTTCATGGCGTTTTCTACCGTCCCCAAAATCAATATTCCGGCCACCACGTAGGAGATTTTTCCGATACCGCCTTTTAGCGACACCCCGCCCAGCACGCAGGCTGAGATGACAATCAGCTCATAACCGATAGAGGTCATTGGTTGCCCGCTGGTCATTCGCGAAGCCAAAATAATCCCTGCCGCCGCCGACACCAGGCCTGACAGAATAAAGATGATAATTTTGGTGCGAACAACCGGAACACCTGCCAGACGCGCAGCCTCTTCGTTCCCGCCAATCGCCAGGGTATTACGGCCAAAAGTGGTCTTATTCAGTAATAATCCGAAAATGATTAAACAGGCGACAGTCAGCCAGATTGGCGCCGGTAAACCGAGCCAGTTCGCGTATCCCAGTTCAAAGAAACGCTCATCTTCGATTCCAACGGCTTTACCATCAGAGATGATATAGGCAAGGCCGCGCACAATCTGCATGGTGGCAAGCGTGGTGATCAGGGCGTTGATTTTCAGTTTGGCAATGACGAAGCCGTTGACCAGACCGCTCAACACGCCCAGCATCAGCCCGGCAAAGACGCCTATCCACAGGCTTTCTGTCAGGTTAATCACCACCGCAGCGGTGACGCCTGCGCAGGCAATCACCGAGGCAACGGAGAGGTCAAAGTCGCCAGACGCCAGGCAGAACAGCATGCCACAGGCGACCATACCGGACATCGATATCGCCAGCCCCAGCCCTTTCATGTTGACGAAGGAAGCAAAATTCGGCACAAAAATCGCGCAGCCGATAAACAGTACCGCGAAGACAACCAGCATGCCGTACTGATCCCAGATACGGCCAAAGCTGAGTGATGGTCGGCGTGCGCCGGAAGTCGTTACAGAAGACATCATAAACTCCTTTCTCAGGCGACGGCCTGACTCACTTTAGGCATAGCGAGGCTTAACGCCTGCTGTTCATTCGCGCTGCCATGCAGCAGTTCACCGGCAATTTCGCCTTCGCGCATCACCACGATTCGGTCCGCCACGCCCAGCACCTCTGGCAGGTCGCTCGAGGCGAACAGTACCGCCACGCCGGACGCCGCCAGGGCGTAAATGACGTTATAGATTTCATGCTTCGCGCCCACATCAATGCCGCGCGTGGGTTCATCCAGCAAAATGACTTTCATCTCTTCCGACAACCAACGCCCCAGAATCGCTTTCTGCTGATTACCCCCGGAAAGATTCATAATCAGTTGCTCGGCACCCGGCGTTTTAATATTCAGCGATTGAATATGATGATCCGCGTTGCGCGTCTCCCAGCCGTTGTTAATTAGACATCCGGCATGAATATTGTTGCGCCGTGCGCTGATGTTGATGTTGTCGCGTACGGAGTGAACAGGAATAATCCCTTCGGCTTTACGGTCTTCCGGGCACAGCATCATACCGGCGCGAATCGCATGCGCGGGCTTATCGATGGTGACGGCCGCGCCGTCAATATAAACCTGACCGCTGGATATTTTGTTGCCGCCAAACAGCCCCTTCATCAGTTCGCTACGCCCGGCGCCAACCAGCCCGAACAGGCCAACGATTTCACCGCTGCGCACCGTCAGGGAAATGGGTGTCCGCACGCCTGGCGCCTTGACCTGGTCCAACCGCAGGCGTTCCGCACCATGCTCGCGTGGCTGCCAGCCATAGATATCACCAATGTCACGCCCGACCATCGCCTGGACCAGGCTGTCGTGGTTTACTTTTTCCATATCACTGAAGGTACAAACATAACGTCCGTCTTTAAATACGGTGATGGCGTCACTCAGGGCAAAAATTTCTTCCATACGATGAGAGACATAGATGATTACGCGGCCTTCTTTGCGCAGTTCGCGGATCACGCGGAACAGATTTTCAATTTCGCGCGCTGAGAGCGAGCTGGTGGGTTCATCGAAGGCGATGACCTTAGCGTTGCGCGCCAGCGCTTTGGCAATTTCCACCATCTGCCACTGGCCGATAGAGAGATACTTCAACGGTGTGTTCGGATCGATATCAAGCCCAAGGTGCTGTAGCTGTAGTCCGGCTTCGTAGTTCAGCAGCGAACGATTAACAATGCCGCCTTTGCTGGGCAACTGCCCGAGATAGATATTTTCCGCGACGGTCATCTCCGGTACCAGATGCAGTTCCTGATAGATAATCGCGACGCCGGCATTCAACGCAGCGGTGGTATCCGCAAAGGCGACATCCTGCCCGCGCAGCGTTAGCGTGCCCGCCGTCGGCGCATAGTTGCCACTCAGAATCTTGAGCAGCGTAGATTTTCCGGCACCGTTTTCGCCCATCAGCGCGTGCACCTGTCCGGCATAGCAGTCGAAGCTGATATCGGATAACGCTTTTACGCCCGGGAAGGTTTTAGAAATGCCGCGAAACGAGAGATAAGGGGTTGACTGTTGCATAACCACTCCTGAATGACAGGGTCACGCCTCCCCCGGCAATCAGGCCCGGGGAGACGCATCACGACTTACAGACCTTTTTTCGCCAGCTCTTCTTTAAAGTTATCGCGGGTAATCAGCACCACGTCGGTAACCGCGGTGAACTTCGGCGGCTCTACGCCCTTCTCAACCCAGTTGTAGAGCATTTCACTGGTTTTATAACCGTGAATATCCGGGCTTGGTAGCAGGGAACCATAAAAGCCGGTGGCCTGCGCCTTCGACAGTTCGTTCACCGCATCCACACCATTGATACCGATACCGATAACATCGGCAGCTTTAAAGCCCTGGCCTTCCGTCGCGCGCACGCCGCCCAGGACGGTGTTGTCGTTCATGCCGACAATCAGCCAGTGCTTCACGCCAGGGTGTTGCACCAACATAGAGTTACCAGCATCAAACGCGCCGGGGATGTCGTTGGATTTCGTCGGGACCTGATAAATCTGTTTTTCCGGGAAGCCAGCGGCTTTCAGCGCATCCAGCGAGCCGGTGGTGCGGCGACGCGCGGTATCCAGCTCGTTCGCCGTAATGGCCATCACGGCGGTATCTTTTACGTCCCAGCCGCGTTTTTGCATCTCTTTATAGAGTTCCTGCCCCTGGCGAGCGCCGATTTCACTGGCAGCCATCATCACCAGCGGAACGGTATCCATCGGCTTGCCTTTGGCATTCACGAACTGGTCATCGACGGTGATCACTTTCATGTCATAGCCGCGCGCTTTCGCCATAATTGCTGAGCCCAGTTTCGGGTCTGGGGTACAGATAACGAACCCTTTCGCGCCGTTAGCCGCCAGGCTATCGATGGCATTCAGGGTTTTCTCGCCGTCGGGTACGGCAATTTTAATCACGTCAAAACCCAAATCTTTGCCGGCTTTGTCAGCAAACTTCCATTCGGTCTGGAACCACGGCTCTTCCGGTTGCTTCACCAGAAAACCGAGCTTCAAATTTTCTGCCATAGCTGATTGTGACATAACCGCTGCCAGGCCGATGGCGGCCAGCGCTTTAGTGAATTTGTGCATGGTAGACTCCAGCTTTAGTGCTTTTATTTGTAGGTAAATAATCGGTTTTAAATTTTAATTAGGACGTAAAACAACGTATTAGCCGTTTCGTTAATTGCTATACGGTTGTTAGCACATTAATAGCGGGAAAATATTTATCCATAAGAGAGCCGCATCACACCGCAGAATTACAGTAGTTGCATACATGGATTTAGCAGAAAATGACATACAGAAAGGGCGAATTGTCTGACAATTCGCCCCGGTGATAGCACTATAATCTATATTGTTAGCTAACTAATCCTTGTTTAAGGTGCTACCACGGATAGTAAATATGGTCTGCGTGATCGCGTACTGGTGCCTCATCACCTAATAAGCGCGCCGCCACGGTAAAGGCAAAATCGAAAACATGACCGAATCCTTTCCCGCTGATGAGGTTGCCATCTTCCACTACCGGGGCATCAATATACTCACCGTCTTTAATATCCTGCCATAAGTCGCCGGAGCAGACATAGCGACGGCCTTTCAGCAGGCCGTTACCTGCCAGCACGCGAACGGCGGCAGAGCAAATGGGGCAAATATATTTTCCAGCTTCATCATGTGCGGCGACAAACTTCACCACGTCTTTATTTGCCGCGAGATTCACACTGCCCTGCGGCCCGCCCGGCAGTACCACTGCGTCGTAGATTTTATCCATGCGTTCTACAAGCGTGGCATCCGCCACCATCGGAATATCGTGATAGCTCACCACCGCACGCGATTCAGCGCAGGACACCAGTTCGACCTCAAGATGCAAACGACGCAGAATATCAATCGTGACTATCGCTTCACCTTCTTCAACCCCGGGTGCTAACAGCACGGCAACCTTTTTCATTGTAACTCCTGTTTTATCGTAATCGAGGATTGGTCGAGTATTTTTGCGCGAGACAATCTGTCTCAACATTGGCAAAAATGATCTAAGACAATTTACTGGCTATTGAACTGTTTGCCTGACCCACAAAATAAACAAACAAAAATAAACCACTGTTTCATTTTATTATACGAATAGTACGTAATTCCTGACAAGCTATGAAACAGGTTTATGCGATCGTCCCCAAAAAGTGTTAACAAGATCACAAATAAAGATGAACGTTAATATATTCACCATACGAATCATATAGGTGTAATAATTCCTTACGGTAACCCATACAGGCATAATCCTTTTCTGGAATATAGTTGTAACAAAACGTAAATGAACAAACTTAAGAGTTTTCTTAACCTGTAGCGCGCGGTATTATTTTTCGAGCCGATTCAGGAATCGTACATCGGTCACATTCAGAGGTCGTCGAATATTACATTCTGTCATTGTTCTCTGACGCGTAAATAGCGCGATTTAAACTTGAAGTAATTTACGCCCTTCATCATAGCGTAATGTTAAAAAGTAAGAATCCCGAGTGTTAACGCGAGTTGTCCCTTCCAGGAAATAAGGATATTGGTATGGCAGTCCCAGGAATGGTTCAAAAACTGAATACTCAAATGAACCTTGAGTTTTACGCATCGAATCTCTATCTCCGTCTCAGCGAGTGGTGTTCCGAACAACGCCTCAACGGCACCGCAACGTTTCTTCGCGCACAGGCACAAACCAGCGTCACGCAAATGATGCGAGTGTTTGATTACATGAAGAAATCCGGCGGGTACCCGGTAGTGAAGGCCATTGAGCCGCACGAAGAGCAGTGTGCCTCACTCGAAGAACTCTTCCTGAAAACCATTGAAGAGTATAACCAGCGCAGCAATACGCTTTCAGAGCTGGCTGAACAGGCGAAAGTTTTGCGCGATGACAGCACGCTGAGCTTCTTAACCAACCTTGAAGAAGAGCAGCAGCAGGATGGGGTTTTGCTTCAGGCGATTCTTGAAGAAGTACGCAATGCGAATAAAGCGGGCCTGTGCATGCAACAAACCGATCAGCATCTTCTGAACGTGGTAAACCACCAGGTACACTAATCCCTTCTTTGCATAACAACCGGCAGTGCAAACCTGCCGGTTGTCAATCACGCCTCAATCACCCAATCAATGTGCTTCACCCTGCGGGGTAAACTTTAGCTCGATCAGGGCAATCGCTTTCTGGATGGCGCGCAGCGTGACCGGGTCAGCTGACGGATGCCCGGCGAAATCGATAGATTTCAGCTGAGTGGACATCTTCTCACGCACTTCGACGGGGGCGATGACATCGATGACATCAAGAATTTGCTTAATGACCAACTGGCAGGCTACCACGTCGGATACCAGTTCTTCATCAGCAGTCAGGTTCTGGGACATATACGCTCCTTAACATTTAGGGGTACTATGGTACCCGAAAGGACCGAAGCGCGCCCCTTACAGACATAAAAAAACCTGCCGTGGCAGGTTTTTTATCAGAACATAGCGCCTGGCGGTACGTCTTTGAAAGTTTTGCAATAGTTCTCGAACATGCTTTTGAGGATTTTGCGCATGCGTTGTTTCATTGTGAGGCTCCATTTTGTTACGCAGGTGTTATTGTCTTTTAACACATAGTATGACACCCATCACAAAAATCAACCAAAATGAGACATGCATCACGTTTATTTTTCGTCAAATTGGTGATAAACACTCATTATCTTAAACAAATCCGCGACTTAGCTTAAAACTTTAATTACAAAATTTGCAGCTTATTTTGATAGGGTATAACAGAAATGAGTGAGCCTTTTCAGGCACAAAACGAGCGCGGCCTGTCACCCGCTGCTCTGTTGGTTGCTGGCGCGTTTTTTATGGAGTTTCTTGATGGCACCGTGATCGCCACCGCCCTGCCCGACATGGCCAAAAGTTTCGGCGTTGACGCCGTCGATCTTAACATTGGTATCAGCGCCTACCTGATTACGCTGGCTGTTCTCATCCCTGCCAGTGGCTGGATAGCCGACCGATTTGGCGCACGTAAAATATTTACGCTGGCGCTGGCCATTTTTACACTGGCGTCCGTATTTTGCGGCCTGGCGACCACCGTCGACAGTTTCGTTGCCATGCGTATTCTCCAGGGAATGGGCGGCGCGCTCATGGTACCCGTTGGGCGTCTGGCGGTTCTGCGTACCACGCCTAAACATCTGCTTATTACGGCCATCGCCACGCTAACCTGGCCTGCGCTTATCGCACCAATTATCGGGCCGCCGCTGGGCGGCTTTATCACAAGCGTCGCAGACTGGCGGTGGATCTTCTTTATTAACGTTCCGCTGGGCATTATCGCCATCTTGCTATCGCTCCGTATCATTCCCGATATTCGCGATGACGAACGCCGCCCCTTTGACCTGCCCGGTTTTCTTGCCACGTCGGTGGCGATGGTGAGCCTGGTGTGTGCCATGGAGGCGCTGGGCGGGCAGAGCATGCAGAGCGGGCTGGTGCTGACACTGTTTGTTATTGGCGGGCTGGCGTTTTATTACTCGCTGTATCATTTTCGGCGGGCAAAATGGCCGATGATCCGCCTGGATGCGCTGAAGGTCCCGACCTTCAGGGTCACGATGTACGGCGGATCGCTGTTCCGCGCCTCAATCAGTGCGGTGCCATTCCTGCTGCCGCTGCTTTTTCAGGTCGGTTTTGGGATGGACCCATTCCATTCCGGCCTGCTGGTGCTGGCGGTATTCGTCGGCAATCTGACCATCAAACCCGCTACCACGCCGTTGATTCGCTGGCTGGGTTTCCGCCGCCTGTTGTTGATTAATGGCGCATTGAACGTGCTGGCCCTGACCGCCTGCGCCTTTTTAACGCCACAAACGCCCGTCTGGGCCATATTGCTGGTGCTTTATTTAGGCGGCGTATTCCGTTCCATCCAGTTTACCGGCGTGAGTACACTGGCGTTTGCCGATGTACCTGGCCCGCAGATGAGTTATGCCAATACGTTGTTCAGCACCGCCAGTCAGTTAGCCATTGGGCTTGGCATCACCCTCGGGGCAATTGGTATTCGTCTGGGGGAGAAAGTGAGCGTTCTACTGGGGCTCGGCACAATGCCGGGGATAAGTTTCAGGCTGGCGTTTGTGTTTATCGCCCTGATCTGCCTGATAGGAATGATGGATACGCTACGGCTGACTAAAGATGCTGGCGTGTCGGTATCCAGAAAAGTGAAGGCGTAGAAACAAAAATCCCCACGCAGGTGGGGATTTTCATATCATGCGCAATTAGCCGAGGATCTGACGTACAAACGCTTCAATCTCTTTATTCTGGCAATTTTCGAAGAAGCACTGCTGGAAACGCTGACCAGAAACGGCGGTTTTCACCAGTTCCGGGTCAATGGCACGCAACGTATCCAGATAATTTTCTTTCACCACCGCCGCTTTAACCTGGTTCAGAATACCCGCATTACGTACCTGCGGTTCTTTACGCTCTGGCGGATAACCTTCACCATTGCGACCAGTGAACGCTTTTTCAAAGATAAAGCGCACGTTCAGTTCCGCGCCCCAACCGAACCCTTTGGCGAATGGCAGCGACAGCGCATTACCGTTGTTGATCTGCGCGAACAGGAAGGCATCAGCCGGGTCGATACAGTAGCCGCACACCACACCCGGGTGGATATTGAGAGACATCAGCGCGCCCTGACCGGTACCGCAACCCGTTACCACGAAGTCAACCGCTTTGGAATTCAGCAGGATGCTGGCCATGATACCCAGGTGAATATAGGTCAGATGATGGTCGTTTTCATCGCTCATACCTACGTTGAAAACCGGGAATCCTTTTTCATCGGCAACCGCTTTTAACTCGTTATGAATGATGGCGTTTTTGCTGGCCTGGCTGTTTTCCATCATCAATGCAATTTTCATTCTTTCCTCTCCTGAATGCAGCGCGGGCTTCTCCCGCAAGGGTACGATAACAATGTATGAACCTTACAACCTTGCAAACATACTTTCAAATTTTATGAAAAATGGTTTTAAAAATCACAGCAAGGCTCACATTTTTGCTTTACGTGGGGGAAAGATCGTCGCCTTAAGAGAGCAAGGTTCTCCTCTTTATTCGGAGGATTGCCCGCCTTTACCTATGTCAGGATAGCGCAATGATAGATTGCCCTGAGTACCGCCATGAAAATTCTCTTCCCGATTAGCGCTATCGTAATTTTGCTTTCCGCCTGTAGTGTCCACCGACAGGCAGCTATAAGCGAAATGGATGCGACCAGCGGTATCGTACGGCTAACTTATGGCCAGGCGATGTTGCAGAATGCGAAAACCGACGACTACGTTGTTAACGGCACCGCGACCAAAGCCTGCCAGCAAATGGGTTACGCCACCGCCTTTGCCTACGGGCAGCCAATTACCACCTGCGTCAGCAGCAGCGGGCCATTGTGTATTAATGAAAGCGTGACGCTGCAATATCAGTGCAGAGGTATTGCCGTCACGCCGGTTGCGCCTGCCTGGAATTAAATTTTACGCCGGAATACATTCCGGCGACATTATCATGCCAATGCGTTTTATTCCCATTCGCATTATTAAATAAAAGTTTTTATTTTTACCTTTTGCAAATAATTTAATAACAACTTATAGTTCCTCCATAATTAATTAACACCTTTATGGAGCCTGAAAATGTTAAAAGCGGAAATGATCGAGAAATTAAATCAACAAATGAATCTCGAGCTTTATTCCTCACTGCTTTATCAACAGATGAGCGCCTGGTGCAGCTTTAATAGCTTTGAGGGCGCCGCTGCGTTTCTGCGCCGCCACGCCCAGGAAGAGATGCAGCACATGCAGCGTCTGTTCGATTACCTGACCGATACCGGAAGCCTGCCCTGCATCCACAGTGTCGCTTCGCCGGTGGCGGAATACGCGTCGCTGGACGATCTCTTCCGCGCCACCTACGAGCATGAACAATTGATCACGTCTAAGATCAATGAGCTGGCGCATGCCGCGATGACTAATCAGGATTACCCAACCTTTAACTTCCTGCAATGGTATGTGGCTGAGCAGCACGAAGAAGAGAAACTGTTTAAATCTGTAATTGATAAACTGACCCTCGCCGGTAAAAGCGGTGAAGGCCTCTACTTTATTGATAAAGAGCTTTCTACGCTCGATACGCAGAATTAATTAACAGGCAGCGGCGTTAATTCGTCGCTGCTGATTAATGTCGACAGATTTTACTTTCCGCCGTTGTGAAGCCCGCGTCCACCGGAATAAACTTGCCTTTTTTCGCCAGAAAATCCACCAACTCAGCCGCACACATATTCTCTGCCGAACAGGTATGAAAACGCGCATCCTCGCCAAAACGATCTTCAATCGCCGCCACCAGACTTTCTGTTGAATAAGACTCACCTGATGCGATCATCATATTCAGTACTTCATGACCGTGAATAGATTCCATAATGCCTCCGCTAAAAGCAGCACAATAACCTGCATTTCACTTACCTGTTTTGCGCTAGCGCAGGCTTTCATTCCCTAACCATTTGTAAACTTTTTAATACACACGCTGTAATCGCGATTTGACGAATCGTCTGGATTCACATAACCTGCGCGACATATTTGTGTCGTATATGCGTGCTGTAGCAGAGGAAAGCGTGAAGAACCGTACCCTGGGGAGTATTTTAATCGTAGCAGGCACCACGATTGGTGCAGGGATGCTGGCGATGCCGCTGGCTGCGGCTGGCGTCGGCTTTGGTGTAACGCTGGTGCTGTTAATTGGGCTCTGGGCGTTGATGTGCTACACCGCCCTCATGCTGTTGGAAGTGTATCAACACGTGCCTGCCGATACCGGTCTTGGCTCCCTGGCGCAACGTTATCTGGGTCGCTATGGTCAGTGGATAACCGGTCTCAGCATGTTATTTTTAATGTACGCCCTGACTGCCGCCTACATTAGCGGCGCGGGTGAACTGCTGGCCTCCAGTCTCAGCCAGTGGTTCTCGGTGGATATGCCGCCCGCCATTGGCGTACTGCTATTTACAGCAATTGGCGGCACGGTAATTTGTATTGGCACATCGCTGGTCGACCTTTTTAACCGTTTTCTTTTCAGCGCCAAGATTATCTTTCTGGTGGTGATGCTGGCGCTGCTGCTGCCACACATTCATAAAATCAATTTGTTAACCCTGCCGTTGCAGCAGGGTCTGGCGCTGTCGGCCATTCCGGTGATTTTTACCTCATTCGGTTTCCACGGCAGTGTGCCCAGCATTGTGAGCTATATGAATGGCGACATTCGCAAGCTACGCCGCGTGTTTATGATAGGCAGTTTCATTCCGCTGGTTGCTTATCTCTTCTGGCAACTGGCGACGCTGGGCAGCATTGAGTCAGGCGTCTTTGCCGGGTTAATGGCGCAACATACCGGGCTGAACGGTCTGCTGGAAGCCATTCGCGCCGTGGTGGCTTCGGCCCACGTTGAGCTGGCCGTACACCTGTTTGCCGATCTGGCGCTGGCGACCTCTTTCCTCGGCGTTGCGCTGGGATTGTTTGATTACCTGGCGGATCTATTCCAGCGTCAGAATGGCGTGCGCGGCCGTCTGCAAACGGGTGGCATCACCTTCCTGCCACCGCTGGCATTCGCCCTTTTCTATCCGCGTGGTTTTGTGATGGCGCTGGGTTATGCGGGTGTTGCACTGGCGGTGCTGGCACTGATTATCCCGTCACTACTGACGATGCAGAGCCGTAAACATCACCCGCAAGGGGGATATCGTGTCGCTGGCGGCTCCCCCGCGTTATGGTTCGTGTTTGCCTGTGGCATTGCGGTGATTGCGATTCAGGTAGCGATAGCGGCAAACCTTTTGCCTGCCGTGGGCTAAAAAAAATGCCGGGTAATTTACCCGGCATTTTTTCATTTATTGGCGCAGCACTGTTTGTATTTCTTACCGCTTCCACACGGGCATGGGTCATTGCGACCCACTTTCCCCTCATTTCTGACAGGCTGCTGCACGGGCGTCACTTTCGGATGGGCCATCCAGTAACCATGCAGCATCAGCGCCGCCGGGCGAATCTTATCGATACTTGCCAGATACTCGTCAGCGGAGAAGTTATCAAGCGCCGCTGCGTTCTCATCATCGCCGTGCAACGCGATAGCATCCAGCTCTTCCTGTAACGCTGGCGGCAAACCAGACCAGTCACTTAAGCCCACACCACGCATATAGCCATAGCACCACTCTTCAACAACGGTCAGCTCCTGGCCTTCTTCCTCGCGCGTGCCGAACAGGGGTTCAAACTGATCGGGATAGTCATTCAGACGCTCGGCGATATCACCCATATGCTGCAGCGTGAGATTGATGAAATGATCACGCTCGCGATCTGCCGACCAGCGCGGCACGCTATCCGCCCCGCCCCATACGGCCAGCAGCCAGTCTGCAGGTTCAATGTCTTGCGGCGAGGAAAGTATTGCCGTCAGCATGCCGTCCAGTTCGGAAACATCGAGAATGGATTTATCCGTCGAATGTTTTTCGATGGTCTCATCCAGCCATTCCAGCTCGCTTTCGGTTAAAGGTCCTGTTTTCATTTTTGATCTCATCACGTTTATAAGGGAGCGTTCAGACAAGTATTGAGGGAGAGCAGGGTAAATGGAAGCAAAGAAAAGCAGATACAAAAAAACCACCCGTAGGTGGTTTCACGACACTGCTTATTGCTTTGATTATTCTTTGCTTTCCCATGGTACCCGGAGTGGGACTTGAACCCACACAGCGCGAACGCCGAGGGATTTTAAATCCCTTGTGTCTACCGATTCCACCATCCGGGCTCGGGAAGAAAGTGGAGGCGCGTTCCGGAGTCGAACCGGACTAGACGGATTTGCAATCCGCTACATAACCGCTTTGCTAACGCGCCTTTAAAACTTAACACCCGCAACTGCCGATGCTTTAATTTGGAGCGGGAAACGAGACTCGAACTCGCGACCCCGACCTTGGCAAGGTCGTGCTCTACCAACTGAGCTATTCCCGCATCATCAAGTTGCTTTGCTAACCACTTGATTTTGCTATCGTCTGGCAATCAGTGCTGCCGTTCGATGCGTTGCATTCTACTTATCTGACGCACTGAGTCAACGGTATTTTTCGCAACTTTGTGTTGTTTGCTGAAAATTACGCCGAAACGATCACTGTTCAAGCAAATCTGCACGCGCAGCGTTCAAATATTGCAGCATTGACCACAGCGTCAGCACCGCCGCAAACAGGAAGAGCACAATACCGGCCCACTCAACCCACTCATTAGGACGCCACAGCAGCCACGCCAGGGCGGCCATTTGCGCGGTGGTTTTCACTTTGCCGATCCAGGAGACTGCCACGCTACTGCGTTTACCCAGTTCTGCCATCCACTCACGCAGAGCAGAAATGATGATTTCACGGCCAATCATAATGGCAGCCGGCAACGTCACCCACCACGTGTGATAGTGTTCCACCACCAGCACCATGGCAATTGCCACCATCACTTTATCGGCTACCGGGTCAAGGAACGCGCCAAAACGCGTACTCTGGTTCCAACGACGCGCCAGATAGCCATCAAACCAGTCGGTCACGGCGGCAATACAGAAGATAAGCGCGCAGGCGAATGGCGCCCAGACGAACGGGAGATAAAACGCCAACACAAAGAACGGAATAAGGATGACGCGGAACAGGGTAAGCAACGTAGGAATATTATATTGCATGCAAGGTAACTATCTGTTGTTAGTAAATATTAGCCCTATGTTGCTACAGAGCCCCTAATGTTTCAACGAGTAGAAGATCTTTTCTGCCAGGCCGTGAGAGATACCCGGAACTTTTGCTATCTCTTCAACGCTGGCGTTCTGCAAACCCTGTAGGCCACCCATGTACTTGAGTAGCATCTGACGTCGCTTCGGCCCAACGCCTTCGATAGTCTCCAGCGTACTGGTGCTCTTTACTTTAGCGCGTTTTTTACGGTGCCCGGAAATCGCATGATCGTGTGATTCGTCACGAATATGCTGGATAACGTGCAGCGCAGGCGAATCTGGCGGTAAGCTAAAGCCCTCGCCTTCCGGTTCGAAGAACAGCGTTTCGAGCCCGGCTTTACGGTCGCTGCCTTTCGCCACGCCAAGCAGTAAAGGATGGTTTTTATCCCACGCGACATCCAACTCAGCAAAAACGGCTTTTGCCTGGCCCAGTTGCCCTTTCCCGCCGTCGATGAGTATGACATCCGGGATCTTACTCTCTTCTATATCTTTGCCATAGCGGCGTCGCAGCACCTGATTCATCGCTGCATAGTCATCGCCCGGCGTGATCCCGGTAATATTGTAGCGACGATACTCGGCACGCAGCGGCCCGTTCGCATCAAACACCACGCAGGAGGCCACGGTCTGTTCCCCCATCGTGTGGCTGATATCAAAACATTCCATACGCTTGATCTCGGGCAGCTCCAGTTGCGTCGCCAGCGCTTTCAGGCGCTGATGCACAGTAGACTGTTGCGAAAGTTTGGTGGTGAGCGCCGTCGCCGCGTTGGTGCGGGCAAGTTTCAGGTAGCGTGCGCGGTCACCTCGCGGTTTGGTTTCAACGTGAATACGTCGCCCGGCCAGCTCAGATAAGGAATCGGCCAGCAGCGTTTTATCACTGAGCGCAAAGTCGAGCAGGATTTCCCCTGGCAGAGTACGCATCTGACTGCCCTGGAAGTAGAACTGACCGACGAAAGTTTCCACCACTTCGTCCAGTTCCGTACCGCCGGGCACTTTCGGGAAGTAACTGCGACTGCCCAGCACTTTACCCTGTCGGATAAAGAGCACATAGACGCAAGCCATTCCTGCCTCAAACGAGACGCCGATAACGTCGAGGTCATCGCCGTTATTCGAGACAAACTGTTTCTCGGTCACGCGGCGAACCGCCTGAATCTGGTCACGAATGCGCGCCGCCTCTTCAAACTCCAGCGCCTGGCTGGCTTTTTCCATCCGCGCGATCAGCATGGTCAATACCTGATCATCTTTCCCGGCGAGGAACAGGCGCACATAGTCGACCTGCTGCGCGTACTCTTCTTCGCTGACCAGTCCGGCTACGCAGGGCCCAAGGCAGCGGCCTATCTGGTATTGCAGACAGGGACGCGAGCGATTGCGGTACACGCTATTTTCACACTGACGGATCGGGAAGATTTTTTGCAACAGCGCCAGCGTTTCCCGCACAGCATAGCCGTTAGGGAACGGGCCAAAATACTCCCCTTTCGCATGCTTCGCGCCACGGTGCATCGCCAGCCGTGGGTGGGTATCGCCGCTCAGGAAAATAAAGGGATAGGATTTATCATCACGCAGCAGCACGTTGTAACGTGGCTGGTAGAGTTTGATGTAGTTATGCTCCAGCAGCAGCGCTTCGGTTTCCGTATGTGTCACGGTCACGTCAATCTGCGCAATTTGCGCCACCAGCGCTTCCGTTTTACGGGAAGAGACCTGGCGACGAAAATAGCTGGAGAGGCGTTTTTTTAGATCTTTGGCTTTACCAACGTAAATAACGGTGCCGCCGACATCGTACATGCGATAGACGCCGGGCTGGCTGGTGACCGTTTTCAGGAAGGCTTTCGAATCAAAAACTTCACTCACTGACTTGCTAACGACTCCGCATTACACAGACCATGGCGAATTGCCAGGTGAGTCAGCTCCACATCACCGTGAATGTTTAATTTGCTGAACATTCGATAGCGATAGCTGTTCACCGTTTTGGGACTCAGATTCAACTGCTCTGAGATCTCATTAACTTTCTGGCCTTTAGTGATCATCAGCATAATCTGCAATTCGCGTTCAGACAAACTGGCGAATGGCGATTCAGTTTTTTCCGGCTCTATCTGACTCAGTGCCATCTGCTGCGCAATATCGGAAGCGATATAGCGCTGACCAGAGAAGACAGAGCGGATGGCATTCACCACTTCTTGCGGCGCTGCCCCTTTCGTTAAATAGCCAGCCGCCCCTGCCTGCATAACCCTGGCGGGAAGCGGATTTTCGGTATGAACGGTTAACATAATCACTTTTGTATCAACCGCAGAGCGCGCAATCTTACGCGTGGCCTCCAGGCCGCCGATGCCCGGCATGTTCATATCCATCAGTACAACATCAACGGGATTAGCGCGGCACCACTTCACAGCGTCTTCGCCGCAGTTAACTTCACCGGTGACTCTAATACCCTTTATATCTTCGAGAATGCGTCGTATCCCTGCGCGCACCAGTTCGTGGTCATCAACAAGAAGGACGTTGATCAAAGGAATAATCTCCAGAATAGGGATAACGCTACTGCCTCTTAATTCACCTCCATAGTACCGGGTTTTATATCAATTTTGAAAGTCTAAAAGTGTCACAGCGTCGATTTTGATCTCGTTTTTGGAAATTAGAATGTACATCCGCTGGAAACGTCTTAAAAACAGTGAGATGCAACGCGCACTTTTTACAACTTTCTGCGCAATTTGTCCGAATATGGACAATTTTTCGCAGATGAGAAATACGCAATATAATATGTAACAATAATTAACGATGAGTGAACCAGATTTAAACATTTTGTGTGCATAATCACTGTTCCGGCCATTTTTAATTATCAGAAAAGGTGAAAGCGGCGGGTAAAAAACAAGCACTCCTTTTTTTCTACTGGCTTGTGGTATACTTCGCGCCCTTCACTATCCAGTATCGCGCACCAGCGCAGAAATCATACGAGGCAATAAATGAGCACACCTGATTTTTCCACCGCGGAGAATAATCAACACCTGGCGCAGGAGGTATCCTGTCTGAAAGCCATGCTGACGCTGATGCTACAGGCCATGGGTCAGGCAGATGCAGGCCGCGTGATTCTCAAAATGGAAAAGCAAATTGCACTGCTGGAAGATGAACACCAGTCTGCTGTATTTTCCAGCACCGTTAAGCAAATTAAACAAGCTTACCGCCAGTAATAAAAAACCGGCTGTAAGCAATGCCTGCAGCCGGTCTCCAGTCTGACACGCAGAACCTTAAACAGAGTCAGATAAGACCAATCGCTACCGCATAACAGGCAATCTGTGTTTTATTGGGCGCGTCAAATTTCTTCTGCATATTCTTTTGGTGAAAGTTCACCGTATTCTCAGAAATTGACAGAATCATCGAAATCTCCGCCGACGTTTTGCCTTCTGCCGTCCACTGTAGTATTTCCAGTTCACGTTTACTGAACTTCATCGTCCTCGGCATGACCATTTCATCTTCTACGCGTAATAGCGCAAGGGAACTCATCTCTAATAACATTTGCAGACGAAGTTCTATTTCATCACTATACGGCCCCGCTTCTGTGGCGTGAGTCCGTGATACCGAAAAGAAACTATGAGCATGATTAGGAAGCATCAGGCATTGTGTCGCGCCGGTGCGCAGACCATGATCGCGTGCGGCATCCCACAGCTCCTGGGCTTCACAGAATAACGCGTCATCCCAGCGTAAATGACCAAGACGGAAATTATCCTGCTTCAGCACCGGATCGACTGCCAGATAATTCGCTGCTTTGTAATGCGACATCCAGGCGTCAGGATAGGTGGTATAAAGTGAAATTTTAGGTCGCGTGAATGGTACCGGATGGCGCACGCACAGCGAGAAGAAGTCATATTCAAGGCGTTCGGTTTGCTGCTGCAGAAGCGTATAAATTTGGTCGCTGGTCGATGCGGATTGAAAACGGTGGAGCATCTCCCGCCGCCAACTGAAAAAGTCACTGTCCCTCATAACGAACGAGAAAGCCTCTTATTGAGAATTGTTTTTATCAATACAGAAAACTAACACATAAACAGTGCTTATATGTATAAAATATTACATTCCCGCAAAATTAACTTAATTTTCGACTGCCGGGCGGAGATATGTCAGGGAAGTCTGCGGGAGGGCGAGGCAATTACCGTCCTGATTTTGGTTAAGGACGGTAATTGATTGCGGCTTATTGCATGAGGAATTTTTCGAGGAACTGACGGGTACGCGCCTGCTGCGGATTAGCAAACAGCGCTTTCGCCTCGCCCTGCTCCACAATGCGTCCCTGATCCATAAAAATGGCCCGGTCGGCGACATCGCGCGCAAAACTCATCTCGTGCGTCACAATCACCATGGTACGTTTCTCCTGAGCCAACTGACGAATGGTGTTCAGCACCTCGCCGACCAGTTCGGGATCCAGCGCAGACGTCGGCTCATCAAACAGAATCACATCCGGGCGCATTGCCAGCGCGCGGGCGATAGCCACACGCTGCTGCTGACCACCGGATAAGCGGCGCGGATAGCTCCCCTCTTTCCCGGTCAGGCCCACTTTCGCCAGTAACTCGCGCGCGCGCGCGCTGGCTTCAGCCTTATTTTCCCCTTTCACAATCACCGGGCCTTCAATGATATTTTCCAGTACCGTCCGGTGGGGAAACAAATTGAAGCTCTGGAAGACAAACCCCACATGCTGACGCAGACGACGAATCAACCCCTTCTGCTGGCTGAGAGATTTTGCCGTGTCGATGGTAATATCACCCACCCGAATGGTGCCGCCTTCCGGCTGTTCCAGCAAATTAATGCTGCGCAGAAGCGTGGTTTTCCCCGAGCCGCTCGGCCCGATAATCGCCACGACTTCACCTTCGTTTACCTGCAAATCGATGCCATGCAGCACCGTCTGACCATGGAACTTTTTCACCAGGTTTTTTACATCGATGGCACTCATTTTGGATCACGCTCCTGGCGGTTAAGCTGATTTTCAAAGTAGTTTTGCAGCGAGGAGAGCACCGTCGCCATCACCCAGTAGATCAACGACGCCGCGAGATACATGGTGAACACTTCCAGCGTGCGCGAAGTGATCAGTTGCGCCTGACGGAACAGCTCCGGTACCTGAATCGTCGCCGCAAGCGAGGTGTCTTTCACCAGGCTAATAAAACTGTTCGACAGCGGCGGCAGCGCAACCCGCGCAGCCTGCGGCAGAATCGCCCGGCGCAGCGTTTGCCACGGCGTCATCCCGATACTGGCGGCCGCTTCCCACTGGCCTTTATCGATAGAAGAGATCGCCGCACGCAGCGTTTCAGACGTATACGCCGCCGTATTCAGCGACAGACCAATCATCGCCGACGGGATAGGATCTAATTCAATGCCAAACTGCGGCAGGCCGTAGTAAATCATAAACAGCTGTGCGATAAGCGGCGTACCGCGGAAAATAGAGATGTAGAATCGCGCCAGCCAGCGCACCGGCCAGATTTGCGACATGCGCATCAGCGCCAGCAGGAACCCCAGCACCAAACCAAAAAACATGCCGCCAATACTCAATTGCAGCGTGAATACCGCGCCTTTGAGCAGATAGGGCAGCGAATCAACAACCAGTTGTATACTCTCTTGCATAAGTCTTTTTCTACGTTAGATATGCGGATGATAGGCGAAGAGCGCAGGCGCGCCGCCCGTATGAACAAACAGAATCGGCCCTTCATCCTTAAAGCGTTTCTGCGTAATACCGTCGATAAGCCCGGCCATCGCTTTGCCGGTATAGACCGGGTCCAGCAGAATGCCTTCGAGGCGAGAAAGCAGTTTCACCGCTTCCATGCCAGCTTCATTTGGCATGCCGTAAGCCGGGGCAAAATAGTCATCCCACAGCAGAATATCGGCACTGGCGCTCACCTCAAGGCTTTCGGCAACGGCCTGCTGCAGCGTCACCACTTTTGGTTTTTGGTCCGCGACACTGCGCGAAACGGTGACACCAATCAGTTCCGCATCCGGCATCACCTGCTCAAGGCCCACCGCCAGCCCGGCGTGAGTACCTGCGCTACCTGACGCCACCACCACGGAAGAAATCGCCACCGCACCTTCACACTGTTGCGCGATTTCCAGCGCGCTTTCGACATAACCCAGCGCACCCAGCGCGTTAGAGCCGCCTACCGGAATGACGTAGGGACGAAAACCCTGTGCTTCGATGCGCGTCGCCAGTTCAGCCAGCTGCGCATTCGGATCGGTCAGCGCGTCGCACATTTCCACCTGGGTATTGAACAGATCCAGCAGCAGGCGGTTACCGTTGGTCAGATAGTTTTCCGCCGTGGTGCCAATCGGGTTTTCCAGCAGCGCCACGCAGTGCAGGCCGAGCTTCGCGGCTACGGCCGCCGTCTGGCGCACGTGGTTCGACTGAATGGCCCCGGCGGTAATCAGCGTATCCGCACCTTCACGCAGTGCATCCGCCGCCAGAAATTCCAGCTTACGCAGTTTATTGCCGCCCATCGCCAGCGGCGTGACGTCATCGCGTTTGATAAAAATGTCGCGCCCTACGTAATCGGAAAAACGCGGCAGATATTCCAGCGGCGTAGGCGCGCCAATAAATTCGAGGCGCGGGAAGCGCGTTAAGTTTTGCAGAGACATGAAACCTCCTGACTAAATTATCTTGATTATGCACCCAGTTGCCGCGGAAATAAAAAAAGGCGCTCTGTTAGCGCCTTTTTTAAGCAACTTCGATTATTTCGTCACATCAGCGCCGAACCATTTCTCAGACAGCGCTTTCATGGTGCCGTCTTTCTGCATGGCATCGATCGCGCCATCAATCGCTTTCAGCAGGTCTTCATTACCTTTGCGCAGCGCCACGCCAGATTCCTGGTGAGAGAACGCTTCACCGGTGACGGCCAGCGTGTCATTGGTTTTCTTCACCATATCCAGCGCCGCCAGGCGATCAACCAGAATGGCGTCAACACGGCCTACGCGCAGATCCTGGAATTTCGTCGGGTCATCATCATAGGTGCGAACATCTACGCCCTGCACGTTCTGACGCAGCCACTCTTCGTAGTTGGTGCCCAGACCCACGCCCACTTTTTTCCCTTTCAGGTCAGCCGGGGTTTTAATGGAACCTTCATTGCCTTTTTTCACCAGCGCCTGAATACCGGAGATGGTATACGGGGTAGAGAAATCATATTTTTTCTGACGTTCAGGTGAAATGGTCACCTGGTTTATCGCCACATCAATGCGTTTGGAATCCAGCGACGCCAGCATCCCGTCCCATTTGGTCGGTTTAAGGTCTGCTTTTACGCCCAGATGTTTCGCCAGGTCGTTGGCGAAATCGACTTCAAAACCGGTCAGTTTGCCATCGTCGCCCTGGAAGCTGAACGGCGGATAGGTGCCTTCCAGGCCCACGCGCAGCGTGCCGCGCTCTTTCACCTGGTTAAGCAGATTTTCCGCTGCAAACGTGTTCGCGCTAACACCTGCCATTAAAGCCACTGCCATCACGCCCATTAGTGCCTGACGACCGAAAAGTGCTAATTTCATTATACCCCCGAAAAGATTGCTTTTTTTTGTAGTGTAGGCCGTTTGTGAAAACAGACAAACACCAGACAGTTATAAGCTATTCCGTTTTAATATATATCAGAGGTCGCGGGATACGCGAGGTTCTGACCCGGTACCATGCCAGCCCGATTAACAAATTGCGTATATTTTCGTAGCGCAATACGGTAATTATTGGTGCTGGTCACCGGCAGCCAGGGAATTAATATCTCATCCGGCGCGCCTTTCTGCAGCAGGTTTCGGGGAATATTATTTTTAACCAGATGCTCGCCCAGACGCCGTAAGCGCACGACATACTCGCGCACCGTGCCGGGGCTCATTTCGGTCTGTTCAAAGAGAAACTGCTTAAAGCCGATGATATCAAAGAAATCACTCTGCTCTTTGCAGTGCAGGTCGCCACAGAAGCGGCATAGCGCAGCCCACTCGCCACGCTGCTGTAACCAGGTCTCCTCGTCCATCAACATATCCAGACGGGCGATGGCGAGTTTGTTAACGATTTCGCCAAGGCGAACAAGCGTCACCCGATCGAGCGCTTTATGGCAGTGAGTACAATGTGTTTGGCTGTGTTTAAAGTCTTTAAGGTAGCGGCTTAAAGGCCGTCTTTTTAATTGCTGCATAGTGGTGAAAACTCCACGTCGTCATTTCTTATGCGGCATTACTCCAGCTTACCCAGCTTAGTGCGCAGGCGTTTGATTGCCTGGCTATGCAACTGACTGACTCGCGACTCCCCCACTTCCAGTACCGCGCCAATCTCTTTCAGATTGAGCTCTTCCTGATAATAGAGCGTCAGCACCAATTTTTCCCGCTCTGGAAGGGCTTCGATAGCTTCCATCACGCGTAGTCGGAGATTCCCCTCCAGCAATTGGTGTAGCGGATTTTCCTGCTGATTTGCCTCCGTCACCATCTCGACGCTATCGCCATGCTCTTCCCGCCACTCATCGTAGGAGAACAGCTGGCTATTATTGGTATCGAGCAGCATCTGACGGTACTCTTCCACGGGAATGCCCAACCGATGCGCAACTTCTGTTTCGGTCGCGTTACGGCCCAGTTCCTGTTCCAGTTGCCCCATCGCCTGCGCAACTTCACGCGCGTTACGCCGAACGCTACGCGGCGCCCAGTCCCGGCTGCGTAGTTCGTCCAGCATCGCCCCACGGATGCGTTGCACTGCGTAAGTGGTAAATGCCGTGCCCTGCAGAGCGTCGTAGCGTTCAACGGCATTCAATAACCCTATGCCGCCCGCCTGGAGCAAATCGTCAAGTTCCACACTCGCCGGCAATCGCACCTGAAGGCGCAGTGCCTCATGGCGCACCAGAGGTACGTAACGTTGCCATAGCGAGTGTTTATCCATTACACCATCAGCGGTATAGAGTGAATTCACGATAAACAGCCCTGCATTAATTAAGTTATCGGCATAATTATCCGTTTCTGCATAATTTTTAATTGAGGGAATAGTGGGTGAAATGAGGGGTTATTTGCGCAGTCGGGGAAGTGGAAACGTGAAAAACCCCGCCGGAGCGGGGTTTGCGAGGCATTCAGGGGATTAGCCCTGCAGCAGAGACAGAACCTGCTGAGGTACCTGGTTGGCTTTCGCCAGTACGGAGTTACCGGCCTGCTGGATGATCTGCGCTTTCGACATGTTGGACACTTCGGTCGCATAGTCGGCGTCCTGAATACGGGACTGCGCTTCAGACAGGTTGGTGGTGGTGTTGTTCAGGTTGGTGACCGCAGAATCCAGACGGTTTTGTACCGCACCGAGGGAGGAGCGGAATTTGTCGATCTGGCTGATTGCGTCGTCAAGGGCAGCCAGCGGAGACGTGGTTTTACCGTTCGGGATTGCGGTTACCGTGTTGGTTGCACTGGAGAGATCAGCGTTTTGCAGTGCACCAGCATCGTAAGTTTTACCTGACGCAGCATCGACAACAATTTCGGTTTTGCCATTGTCGCCACCCAGTTTTACAGCGGCATCGGTCACTGCTTTGCCGTCAGCATCGGTATAGCTGGCGGTTTTGACAGTGACTTTACCGGTAGTCTCATCAACGTTGGCGGCATACAGGCTGCCATCTTGTGCTTTGATTGCATAAGTAGCAGTATCATTGCCTTTCTCATCCTGAAGTTTAACGAGAGAAGCACCAGTGCTGATACCGGCAGTTGCCGTATCTGTATTGTCAAAAGTGACAGGCTTCGCGCCCACACCTGCTGCGGTATTCGCGACAGAGTTAATGGCCGTGGAGTCAGAAATAGTCGGAGCAGGAGATGCGGCTGTCCCCGTCGTCAGGGTAAGTTTACCCGCATTCGCTGAAGTACTATCGGAATCAATAGTTACCTCATAGAAACCGTCTGAACTATCTGTAGATCCTGTTACCTCAGCATAATATTTATTGTCATCACCCTTCACAATCTTGCTGATATTACCATCGCCAGTAGTCAGCGCCAGTGCAGCCAGGTCCGTAGTTGAATTCTGTAGAGCAACGGTACCGCCCGGTGCGGCAGAGCCACCAACAGAAGTAACCGCAGCACTGGTTTTCACTGCATCATTGTTTTTAACGCTGAAACCATCCAGACCCAGTGTATGAGAATCGATCTGCTGCAGGTCAATATTGATAGTCTGACCGTCATTTGCACCTACCTGAATAGACAGGGTGTCATTCTTAGCCAGTACGTTCACGCCGTTAAACTGAGTCTGACCAGAAACACGGTCAATTTCGCTTAAACGGGATTTGATTTCATCCTGAATAGAAGAAAGGTCAGATTCAGAGTTAGTCCCGGTCGTCGCCTGCACAGTCAACTCACGCACACGCTGCAAGTTATTGTTGATCTCAGACAGCGCGCCTTCAGTGGTCTGCGCCAGAGAAATACCATCGTTGGCGTTACGTGCAGCCTGAGTCAGGCCTTTGATGTTAGAGGTGAAACGGTTAGCAATGGCCTGGCCCGCTGCATCATCCTTTGCGCTGTTGATACGCAGACCGGAAGACAGACGCTCGATAGACGTCGACAGAGCAGACTGGTTTTTGTTGATGTTGTTCTGAGTGATCAGCGAGAGGCTGTTGGTATTAATGACTTGTGCCATGATTTCTTTTCCTGTTTTCAAGTCTACGGTTTAGGTATTGGGCTTCCACCCTTCGGCTTCGTCGCCGTCAAACCTGTTATCGTCTGGTCACTCACAACCTTTAGAATTTTTTTCTAGCCGCCGAAATACTCTCCTCACACCGTCCTATTCTCGCCATTAAATACGCAAAATTAATCGTAAACTTTGCGCCATTCCCGCCGATAACCCCGGTATTCGTTCTACGTGTCACACGATTAAGGAATTCATAATGGCAAGTATTTCAACGCTGGGCGTCGGGTCGGGTTTGGATCTGAGCGGCATTCTGGACAGTCTTGAGGCGGCGCAAAAATCGACGCTGACGCCAATTTCAAAACAGCAGAGTTCATACACCGCGAAACTGAGCGCCTACGGCACATTAAAAAGCGCGCTGGAAACCTTTCAGACTGCCAACACTGCGCTGAATAAAGCCGACCTTTTTACCGCCACCTCCACCACCAGCAGCAGCACCGCCTTCAGCGCCACCACCACCGGGAGCGCGATTGCCGGGAAATACACCATCAGCATCACTCAGCTGGCGCAGGCGCAAACGCTGACCACCAAAAACAGCCAAACCGACACCAAAACCGCTATTGCCAGCAGTGACAGCGTGCTGACTGTCCAGCAGGGCGGCGGGAAAGATCCGGTGACCATTGATATCAGCGCGGCCAACTCCTCGCTAACCGGTATCCGCGACGCCATCAACAATGCAAAAGCAGGCGTCAGCGCCAGTATTATCAACGTCGGCAACGGACAGTATCGTCTCTCGGTGACCTCGAACGATACGGGCAGCGACAACGCGATGACCCTGAGCGTGAGCGGTGACAGCGCCCTGCAAAGCTTTATGGGCTACGACCCGAAAGCGTCCAGCAACGGCATGGAAGAGAGCGTCACCGCGCAGAACGCCAAACTGACGGTCAACAACGTTCCGATTGAAAACAGCAGCAACACCATCAGCGATGCGCTGGAAGATATCACCCTCAACCTGAATGATGTCACCACCGGCAACCAGACGCTGACCATTACCAAAGACACCTCAAAAGCTGAAAGCGCGGTGAAAGCATGGGTGGACGCTTATAACGCGCTGCAGGATACGTTTAGCAGCCTGACCAAATACACCGCCGTTGATGCGGGCGCAGAGAGCCAGGACACCAGCAACGGCGCACTGCTCGGCGATTCCACGCTGCGCACGATCCAGACGCAGTTGAAAACCCTGCTGGGCAATACCCACAGTAGTTCCGATTACAAAACGTTGTCGCAGATTGGCATTACCACCGACGCCAGCACCGGCAAGCTTGAACTGTCGACCGAAAAACTGCAGACGGCGCTGAAAAAAGATGCCTCTGGGGTGGGCGATATGTTTATCGGCGACGGCAAAAATACCGGCGTCACTACCACGATTAGCAACAACCTCACCAGTTGGCTTTCTACCACCGGGATTATCCAGGCGGCGAAAGATGGCGTCAGTAAGACGCTGAATAATCTGACGGATCAGTACAACGCCGCCAGCGATCGTATCGACACAATGATGGCGCGCTACAAAGCGCAGTTCACCCAACTGGACGTGCTGATGAATTCCCTGAACTCGACCAGCAGCTACCTGACGCAGCAGTTCGATACGTCCAGCAGCAACTCTAAATAATTAGCAGGAGACGACATGTACGGCGCAAAAGGCACGCAGGCCTACGCACAAATTGGAGTAGAGAGCGCAGTCATGAGCGCCAGCCAGCCGCAGCTGGTGACCATGCTGTTTGACGGGGCGCTAAGCGCGCTGGTTCGCGCTCGCCTGTTTATGCAGGACAATCAGTTAGAAGGTAAAGGGCTCTCGCTATCGAAGGCGATTAATATTATCGAAAACGGCCTCAAAGTGGGGCTGGATGAGAACAGCCGTGATGAACTCACACTGAATCTTATTTCGCTGTACAGCTATATGGTGCGACGCCTGTTGCAGGCTAATCTGCATAATGATGTCGCCGCCGTTGAGGAAGTGGAAGGCTTGCTGCGCAATATCGCAGATGCGTGGAAGGAGTCGTTACTTACGCCAAACTTGATTCAGGACGCCGTCTAATGAACCACGCACCGCACTTGTATATTGCCTGGCAACAGTTGGTTGAGAAAAGCAAAACGATGCTCCGCCTTGCCACACAGGGTTTGTGGGATGAATTGATCGCCAGTGAGATGGAGTACGTGCGTGCGGTGCATCAGGTCGCGGAGCTCACCCAGCAGAATCCGCCGTCGGGCGCCATTCAGGACCAGCTCCGCCCGCTATTACGCGCCGTGCTGGATAACGAAGCCGAAGTAAAACGTCTTTTACAACTGAGGATGGATGAGCTGGCCACGCTTGTAGGTCAATCCTCCCTACAAAAATCGGTACTCACCACCTACGGTAATCAAGGGGGGCATGTTCTGTTGCCGCAAAGCAGCAACGATACCAGCCATTAACCCCCGCGGCGTGATTTTTGTCCAAATATCGCGCCGCACGCATTTCACACCTATATTACTTGTGTCGCCTTACACGGAGAGCAGGTATGCGCAACCCCACCCTTTTGCAATGTTTTCACTGGTATTACCCTACGGGCGGCGAATTATGGCCCGAAGTTGAGGCGCTTGCGCCGAACCTGAATGAAATCGGTATCAACATGATCTGGCTGCCGCCCGCCTATAAAGGCGCTTCTGGCGGCTATTCTGTAGGCTATGACAGCTACGATCTGTTCGACTTAGGCGAGTTTGATCAGAAAGGGACCGTTGCCACCAAATACGGTGATAAAGGTCAGCTACTGTCGGCTATTGACGCCCTGAAAAAGCACGATATCGCGGTACTGCTGGACGTGGTAGTGAACCACAAAATGGGGGCAGATGAGAAAGAGCGCATTCGCGTGCAGCGGGTTAACCAGGACGACCGCACGCAGATCGATGAAGAGATTGTGGAGTGCGAGGCCTGGACACGCTACACCTTCCCCGCGCGCGCGGGACAATATTCAAAATTCATATGGGATTACAAATGCTTCAGCGGGGTCGATCATATTGAAGATCCGACCGAAGACGGTATTTTCAAAGTCGTTAACGACTATACCGGCGAAGGCTGGAACGATCAGGTTGATGATGAGATGGGTAACTTTGATTACCTGATGGGCGAAAATATCGATTTTCGTAATCACGCGGTCACTGAAGAGATTAAATACTGGGCACGCTGGGTGATGGAGCAAACCCACTGCGATGGTTTTCGTCTCGACGCGGTAAAACATATTCCGGCCTGGTTTTATAAAGAGTGGATTGAGCACGTTCAGGAAGTGGCCCCCAAACCGCTGTTTATTGTGGCCGAATACTGGTCGCATGAAGTGGACAAACTGCAACAGTATATCGATCAGGTCGACGGTCAGACGATGCTGTTCGATGCGCCATTGCAGATGCATTTCCATGAAGCCTCACGCATGGGCGCGGATTACGACATGAGCCAGATTTTTACCGGCACGCTGGTGGAAGCCGATCCCTTCCACGCGGTGACGCTGGTCGCCAATCACGATACCCAACCGCTTCAGGCGCTGGAGGCCCCGGTTGAAGCCTGGTTTAAACCGCTGGCCTATGCGCTGATCCTGCTGCGGGAAAACGGTGTGCCTTCCGTCTTTTATCCCGATCTTTTTGGGGCACACTATGAAGACACGGGTGGCGACGGCGACACTTACACCATCGATATGCCGGTGATTGAACAGCTACATGAATTAATCGACGCTCGCCAGCGTTTTGCCCACGGCGTACAAACCCTGTGGTTCGATCATCCCAACTGTATCGCCTTCAGCCGCAGTGGCACTGACGACGCGCCGGGTTGCGTGGTGGTCATGTCGAATGGCGACGATGGCGAGAAAGCCATTACGCTTGGCGAAAATTACGCCAACAAACGCTGGAAGGATTTCCTCAATAACCGGGAAGAAATTGTTGAGACCGACGACGCGGGCAGCGCCACCTTCACCTGTAAGGGGGGAGGCGTCAGCGTGTGGGTTCTGGAGGATGTACTGTAAAACAGACCCGGCGGGAGAACCGCCGGGTTAACACTTATTTGATGGGAACGATATCCGCAGGCACGCTGCTGGATTGAGTTTCCGGCTGCGTGGCTGGCAGCTCTGTCGGTAACGCGCTCGCCAGCGGTTTTTTCTCCAGCGCGGCGATACACTCGATGGTTGGGCGATCGACGCGTTGTAACGTCATGCCATCATAATCCAGCGTACTGTTTTCGCGATCGACGGAATAGACATCGCGTTTTTCGGTCACGTTATACAGCTCATCCCCTCGCAGCATCAGTTTGCCCGGCACGGCAATCGTACGCTGCCACTGACGGCAATCCAGCGTATCACCATCGCGGGTGACGATTAAACTGCCGATGGCTTCCGGGCTGACCAGCGAACGCTGCGGCCCTTTCGTTTGCCAGTAACCAACCAGCCCTTCTGGCGCGGGCGCTTTCACCACGTCTTTATAGTTCTCGACCTGCACGCAGCCTGCCAGCGTCATCAGCGCGGCAACCATTGCTAATTTTTTCATGATTCATCCTGCACACGGAGAAAAAAATATTGTGACATTATAGCCTTAAGCTCGCCACCCTTTCACGTCCGTTGTCTGAAATTGATCTGTTCGAGGTTTTACGCAAAAAGCATTCACCAGATGAATAGAGCAGCGTAGAATTCCCGCTCTTTCGATCCTTCTGAGTTCAGAGGCTAGCACCATGACCTGGCAACACTTCAAACAGGCGTACCTGATCAAATTCTGGGCCCCTGCCCCGGCGGTTATCGCGGCCGGTATTCTCTCCACCTATTATTTTGGTATTACCGGCACCTTCTGGGCGGTGACCGGCGAATTCACCCGCTGGGGTGGACAACTGCTGCAACTGGCAGGCGTTCACGCTGAAGAGTGGGGATACTACAAACTGATTCACCTCGACGGCACCCCGCTGACCCGCATTGACGGCATGATGATTATTGGCATGTTCGGTGGCTGCTTTGCCGCTGCGCTGTGGGCCAATAACGTCAAACTGCGCATGCCGCGCAGCCGCGTGCGTATCCTGCAGGCCATCATTGGTGGCGCGATTGCCGGTTTCGGCGCGCGTCTGGCGATGGGCTGTAACCTGGCGGCATTCTTCACCGGCATCCCTCAGTTCTCGCTGCACGCCTGGTTCTTCGCCGTGGCAACCGCGATCGGTTCCTGGTTCGGCGCGCGCTTCACCCTGCTGCCGCTGTTTCGGATCCCGGTAAAAATGCAGAAAGTCTCTGCCGCATCGCCGTTAACGCAAAAACCGGATCAGGCGCGTCGCCGCTTCCGTCTGGGCATGCTGGTGTTTATCGGCATCGTTGGCTGGGGGCTGTTTACCGCCATCGATAAACCCAAACTCGGCCTCGCGATGCTGTTCGGCGTTGGCTTTGGCCTGCTGATTGAACGCGCGCAAATCTGCTTTACCTCGGCCTTCCGCGATATGTGGATCACCGGGCGCACGCATATGGCGAAAGCGATTATCTTCGGTATGGCGGCCAGCGCTATCGGTATTTTCGGTTATGTTCAGTTGGGAGCAGAAGCCAAAATCATGTGGGCGGGCCCAAATGCGGTGATTGGCGGTCTGCTGTTCGGCTTTGGTATTGTGCTGGCAGGCGGTTGCGAAACCGGCTGGATGTATCGCGCGGTGGAAGGTCAGGTACATTTTTGGTGGGTGGGCATTGGCAACGTCATCGGTTCAACCATTCTCGCCTACTACTGGGATGATATTTCCCCGGCACTGGCAACCAACTGGGATAAAGTCAACCTGCTCAACACTTTCGGCCCGACGGGCGGTCTGCTGGTAACTTACCTTCTGTTGTTTGCGGCGCTGATGCTGATCATCGGCTGGGAAAAACACTTCTTTAAACGCAAAAATCAGTCTGCCGTTGTCACGGCGAAGGAGATAGCATGAAAGATATCGTGCCTGATTACCGTCTGGATATGGTCGGCGAGCCGTGCCCGTACCCGGCTGTCGCCACGCTTGAAGCGATGCCGCAGCTGAAAAAAGGCGAAATTCTGGAAGTGGTGAGCGACTGCCCGCAGTCGATCAACAATATTCCGCTCGACGCCCGCAACTACGGCTACACCGTGCTGGATATTCAGCAGGATGGTCCCACGATTCGGTATTTGATTCAGAAGTGAGTTGGTTTAGCCCCTCACCCCGGCCCTCTCCCACAGGGAGAGGGTGAAAAACGCAGGAAATTCAGCAACGTGCTCGTTCGGTTCCCTCTCCCTGTGGGAGAGGGTTAGGGTGAGGGGAACCCGCACGCACTCACCCATCAATTACACCTGCATGCCCATCACTTCCTGATACGCACTCACCATTTTATTCCTCACCTGAATGCCCATCTGTAACGACACGGATGATTTTTGCAGATCGGTCATAACATCATTCAGCGCCACACCCGGTACGCCAAGGGTAAAGTTTTCCGCCTGGGTGCGTGCGGCGTTTTGCGTATCGCTGATGCGATCCAGAGCGGCGCTTAGTTGCCCGGCGAAACTCACGGTTGACTGCGTATCAACCTGCTGATTCCGCGCCACATTGGCCGTCATGTGTAACTGTGACAGCACGCCCTCAATACCCTGAATCGCCATAACCCACTCCTGATAAATGTTAATGGAGCAGAGATTAGCATCTTGTCAATAAGATAAAGGCGTTAATTAGCGGCAAAAAAACGGGTTATTTGGACCATAGAAAATCCCGCGACAGCAAATAATGGCATCGCTGTCATTTTGTGTTCGTCGCCCGGGAGTCTGCTTTGTTTTTGTACACATTTAACGCCATCTTTCAGGATTTACGAGGTGCGCAATGAGCGCGAACGCCACGACTACGCCGCAAACTAAAACGCTGGAGTGGGTCAGTCGCCTGCGCGCAAACCCGAAAATTCCGTTAATGGTGGCCAGCGCTGCCGCGGTGGCTATCATCGTTGCGCTGGTGCTGTGGGCGAAAAGCCCGGACTACCGCACGCTGTTTAGCAACCTTTCCGATCAGGACGGCGGCGCGATTGTCAGCCAGTTAACGCAGATGAACGTCCCCTACCGCTTTGCGGATAACGGCGGCGCAATCGAAGTTCCTGCGGATAAAGTGCATGAACTTCGCCTGCGTCTGGCGCAGGCCGGTTTGCCAAAAGGCGGCGCAGTCGGTTTTGAATTGCTCGATCAAGAGAAGTTCGGCATCAGCCAGTTCAGCGAGCAGGTGAACTATCAGCGTGCGCTGGAGGGCGAGCTGTCGCGCACCATCGAAACCCTGGGGCCGGTGAAGAGCGCCCGCGTCCATTTAGCGATGCCCAAACCGTCGCTGTTCGTGCGTGAACAAAAATCCCCTTCCGCCTCTGTGACCGTCAATCTTGAACCGGGTCGCGCGCTGGACGAAGGGCAAATTTCAGCGGTGGTGCATCTGGTCTCCAGTTCCGTCGCCGGGCTACCGCCAGGCAACGTTACGCTGGTCGATCAGAGCGGGCATCTGCTCACACAATCCAATACCAATGCCCGTGATCTGAACGACGCGCAACTGAAGTACGCCGCCGACGTTGAAAGCCGCGTGCAACGCCGCATCGAAGCCATTCTGGGGCCCATCGTCGGCAACAGTAATGTGCACGCGCAGGTCACCGCACAGATCGATTTTGATAATAAAGAGCAAACCGAAGAGCAGTATCGCCCAAACGGCGATGCCAGCCAGGCCGTGCTGCGTTCACGTCAGGTGAATGAGAGCGAGCAAATCGGCAGCCCGTACCCGGGCGGCGTGCCAGGCGCGCTGTCAAACTCCCCTGCGCCCGCGCCGTCAGCACCCATTGCGACACCGCCCGCGACTAACACTACCCGCACCACCAGCACCCAGAGCAGCGGCGGGCCACGCAACACACAGCGTAACGAAACCAGTAACTACGAAGTGGATCGCACCATTCGCCATACCAAACGCAACGTGGGCGACATTCAGCGCCTTTCCGTGGCGGTGGTGGTGAATTATCGCGCGCTGGCCGACGGTAAAACGCAGGCGCTCAGCGCCGAGCAAATGAAGCAAATTGACGCTCTCACGCGTGAAGCGATGGGCTTTTCCAGCCAGCGCGGCGATACCCTCAATGTGGTCAACTCTCCGTTTACGCAGGCGGAGGAAACCGGTGGTGAACTGCCGTTCTGGCAACAGCAATCGTTTATCGATCAGTTGCTGTCGTTGGGTCGCTGGTTACTGGTGCTGCTGGTCGCCTGGCTGCTGTGGCGCAAAGCCGTTCGTCCGCAATTAATGCGCCGTCAGCAGGAGACGCAGGTCGCCGCCGAGCAGTCGCGCGCCATCCAGGAAACGCAGGACGCGGTGGAAGTGCATCTCAGCAAAGATGAGCAACTCCAGCAACGCCGCGCCAACCAGCGAATGGGCGCGGAAGTCATGAGCCAGCGTATTCGCGAAATGTCTGATAACGATCCGCGCGTTGTCGCGCTGGTCATCCGCCAGTGGATGAATAACGATCATGAGTAAATTAAGCGGTGTAGATAAAAGCGTCATTCTGCTGATGACCATTGGTGAAGATCGCGCCGCCGAGGTGTTTAAACACCTGTCGGCGCGAGAAGTGCAGCAGCTCAGTACCGCTATGGCCAATGTGAAGCAGATCTCCAATAAGCAGCTTACCGAAGTGCTGGCGGAGTTTGAGCAGGAAGCCGAGCAGTACGCCGCGCTGAGCGTCAATGCCAACGAATATCTGCGCTCGGTGCTGGTGAAAGCACTCGGCGAAGAGCGCGCCGCCAGCCTGCTGGAGGACATTCTCGAAACCCGCGAAACCGCCAGCGGCATCGAGACGCTCAACTTTATGGAGCCGCAGAGCGCCGCCGATATTATTCGCGACGAGCATCCGCAAATCATCGCCACCATCCTGGTACATCTCAAACGTGCACAGGCCGCCGATATTCTGGCGCTGTTCGACGAGCGCCTGCGCCACGATGTGATGCTGCGTATCGCCACCTTTGGCGGCGTGCAGCCTGCTGCGCTGGCGGAGCTGACTGAAGTGCTCAACGGTCTGCTGGATGGTCAGAATCTTAAGCGCAGCAAAATGGGCGGCGTAAGAACGGCGGCTGAAATTATTAACCTGATGAAAACCCAGCAGGAAGAAGCCGTTATCACCGCCGTGCGCGAATTCGACGGCGAGCTGGCGCAAAAAATTATCGACGAGATGTTCCTGTTCGAAAATCTGGTCGAGGTGGACGATCGCAGCATCCAGCGGCTGTTGCAGGAAGTGGACTCCGAATCGTTACTTATCGCGCTTAAAGGAGCCGAACCGCCGCTGCGCGAAAAGTTCCTGCGCAACATGTCCCAGCGTGCCGCCGATATTCTGCGCGACGATCTCGCCAACCGTGGCCCGGTGCGTCTGTCGCAGGTGGAAAACGAGCAGAAAGCGATTCTGCTGATTGTGCGTCGTCTGGCGGAAACCGGCGAGATGGTGATTGGCAGCGGAGACGACACCTATGTCTGATACCACGCCGTGGAAAGTCTGGCAGCCGGACGATCTCGCCCCGCCCTTAGAAGATGAGATTGTTATTCCTGAGCAGGAAGCGGATGCGCAAGAGATCGCCCTTTCTGAAGAAGCATTGCGTCAGCAGCAACTGGCGCAAATTCAGATGCAGGCCCATGAACAGGGCTATCAGGCGGGGTTGCAGGAAGGCCGCGCCGCCGGGCAGCAGCAGGGTTATCAGGACGGACTGGCGCAAGGGCTTGAACAAGGCCAGATGCAGGCGCAACAAGCGCAAGCCCCGCTCCATGCCCGCATGCAGCAACTGGTCAGCGAGTTCCAGCATACGCTGGATGCGATGGATAGCGTTATCGCCTCACGTTTGATGCAGATGGCGCTGGAAGCCGCCCGGCAAATCATCGGCGAGACCACGTCCATCGACAGTTCTGCGTTGATTAAACAGATTCAGGGATTACTGCAACAGGAACCGTTGTTTAGCGGCAAACCGCAGCTACGCGTAAACCCTGACGATCTTCCTCGCGTAGAAGCGGTGCTGGGTGCCACCTTAAGCCTCCACGGCTGGCGGCTGCGCGGCGATCCGACTTTACATCCTGGCGGCTGTAAAGTGAGCGCCGATGAAGGTGACCTTGATGCGAGCGTCGCCACCCGCTGGCAGGAACTCTGCCGTCTTGCCGCGCCGGGAGCTTGCTGATGACCGCGCGTCTCACCCGCTGGCTGACAACGCTGGATAACGTCGAAGCGCGCATCACCCAGCTTCCCACCGTGCGCCGCTATGGTCGCCTGACCCGCGCGACCGGGCTGGTGCTGGAAGCCACGGGTCTGCAACTGCCGCTCGGTGCGACCTGCATTATCGAACGCCAGCTTGGTGCAGAAACGCAGGAAGTGGAAAGCGAAGTGGTGGGCTTCAATGGTCAGCGCCTGTTTCTGATGCCGCTGGAAGAAGTAGAAGGTATTTTGCCCGGCGCGCGCGTCTATGCGCGTAATGCCTCAGGCGACGGGTTACAAAGTGGCAAACAGTTACCGCTTGGCCCGGCGCTGCTGGGGCGCGTGCTTGACGGCAGCGGCAAACCGCTCGATGGCCTTCCCGCGCCGGAGACCACCGAAACCGGCGCGCTCATTACGCCGCCGTTTAACCCGCTCCAGCGAACGCCGATTGAACACGTGCTGGATACCGGCGTGCGGCCCATCAACGCCCTGCTCACCGTCGGTCGCGGGCAGCGTATGGGGCTGTTTGCCGGCTCCGGCGTGGGTAAAAGCGTGCTGCTGGGGATGATGGCGCGCTACACCCAGGCGGATGTGATTGTGGTTGGCCTGATTGGCGAGCGCGGGCGCGAAGTGAAAGATTTTATCGAGAACATTCTCGGCAGCGAAGGCCGGGCACGTTCAGTGGTGATTGCAGCCCCAGCCGACGTGTCGCCGCTACTGCGCATGCAGGGCGCAGCCTATGCCACCCGCGTGGCGGAAGATTTCCGCGATCGCGGCCTACATGTACTGCTGATTATGGACTCCCTCACCCGCTACGCGATGGCGCAGCGTGAAATCGCCCTGGCGATTGGCGAGCCGCCCGCCACCAAAGGCTACCCGCCTTCCGTTTTCGCCAAATTGCCCGCGCTGGTTGAACGCGCCGGGAACGGCATCAGCGGTGGCGGTTCAGTGACCGCATTTTATACGGTGCTGACCGAAGGCGACGATCAACAGGACCCCATCGCCGATTCGGCGCGCGCCATTCTCGACGGACATATTGTGTTGTCGCGCAGGCTGGCGGAGGCCGGGCACTATCCGGCCATCGATATTGAAGCATCCATCAGCCGCGCGATGACGGCGCTGATAAGCGAACCACACTATGCCCGCGTGCGTCATTTCAAACAGTTGCTCTCCAGCTTTCAGCGCAACCGCGATTTGGTGAGCGTCGGCGCTTACGCCAAAGGCAGCGACCCGATGCTGGACCGCGCCATCGCGCTATGGCCGCAGCTGGAAGCATTTTTGCAGCAGGGCATTCTGGAAAAAGCCGACTGGGAGAGTTCTCTTCAGGGGCTTGAGCAAATTTTCCCGTCAACCTGATGAAGCAGGAGGTACCGCAAGATGGCGCAACAAGGTGCATTGGCCACGCTCAAAGAGCTGGCGGAAAACGAGGTGGATACCGCCGCGCTCAAGCTCGGCGAGATGCGTCGTGGTTTTCAGAAAGTCGAAGAGCAATTGCAGATGCTGATGGATTACCAGCTTGAATATCAAAACAATCTCAACAGCGACATGAGTCAGGGGATTGCCAGCCTGCGCTGGCAAAACTATCAGCAGTTTATTCAGACGCTGGAAAGCGCCATTGAACAACATCGCCAGCAGTTACAGCAATGGAATAACAAAGTGGAGCAAGCATTGACCTTCTGGCGCGAGAAAAAACAGCGTCTTCAGGCGTGGGAGACGTTGCAGGAGCGCCAGGCCAGCGCCACGCTGCTGGCGGAAAACCGCCTCGACCAGAAAAAGATGGATGAATTTGCCCAGCGCGCCACGTTAAGGAATCGCAATGATTAACCTGCTCACGCTTTTAGCCCCGGACGTCGAGAGCGGCACGCCGGGTATTTCCACGCAGGCAGGCGGCGAGGCGGATTTTATAAGCCTGCTCAGCGATGCGTTGGGGAGTGAAAATACCCAACCGCTTAAAAGCCTGACCGCCGCCCTTTCTCAGGAGCCGGCGGACGCAAAAACCACGGCAAAAACCTCTATTACCGAATGGCTGTTACAGCAGGAGACGGCAAAGATTCCAGTCGAACTGCCGGACGGTACGACAACGGATACGCAGACGCTGCTCGGCCAATTGGCCTCGCATCTGAAAAGCGATGTTCAGAGCACCAAACCGCAGGAGGATAGCGATGACGACGAAACCGTTAGCGACGCATCGCTTGCCGGGATGAGCGCGCTGATGGCCATGCTGCCAACGGTGCAACCTGCACAATCAACGACGGTCACCGCAGGCACTGAGATACCCACCCTGAACGGTGTATCAGAACGCGGCGGTGATAAATCTTTTGCTCAGCCCCCCGCCAGCAACAATTTCGCTCAACCGCTCGCCAGCGGTGAACTGCCCACCGCAGCACAAAGCGCGCCGCAGTTGGTACCGGTAGCGCTGAAAGCAGAAGCCGACAGCACGCCAACCGCAGCGGCCCCAACGGCAACGTTCTCCGGGCTGGTCAGTGTCGCCGCACAAACTACGCCTGCATTACCGGCCACAATCGTACAGGCCCCACTCGGTTCACCGGACTGGCAGCAGAGCGTCAGCCAGCACATCACCCTGTTCACACGTCAGGGGCAGCAGACAGCGGAACTGCGTCTGCACCCGGAAGATCTCGGCCAGGTGCATATCTCGCTTAAGCTCGACGATAACCAGGCGCAGATTCAAATGGTGTCGCCGCACAGCCACGTGCGCGCCGCGCTGGAAGCCGCGTTACCGGTACTTCGCGCACAGCTGGCCGATAACGGCATTCAGCTTGGACAAAGCAATATCAGCAGTGAGAGTTTTGCCGGACAGCAGCAACAGCAACATGCTTCGGGCCAGCAGTCGGCCTGGCGTGGCGCGGCGTCCGGGGATGACGAGGATGATACGTTGATCGCCCCTGCTGCGTTGCAATCCGCCGCACGCGGCGATGGCAGAGTCGACATTTTTGCCTAAACGCCAGAGGTAGCGTGATTATTCCCGTCTTTTCCACGCTTTGACCCGCGCGGGAGTCGGGATAATCACACGATAAGCAGTATATGCAACAGGAAGACCGCATCAGATGACCGACACCGCTATCACCAAAAACCGCAAACGCGCCATTTGGCTGCCGCTGCTGATCCTCGTGACGCTCGCCGCCGTAGCGATCGCCGGTTACAGCTACTGGCGGATGCAGCAGCACAATACCACGGAAAGCAAAACCGAGACGCCGCCACCTGCCGCGCCGGTCTTTTACGCGCTGGATACCTTTACGGTGAATCTCGGCGACGCGGATCGCGTACTTTATCTCGGTATTACGTTGCGTCTGAAAGATGAAGCGACGCGCGCGCGTCTGAATGAATATCTGCCGGAAGTGCGCAGTCGTCTGTTACTGCTGCTTTCTCGCCAGGACGCCACGCAGTTGGCAACCGATGCCGGGAAGCAAAAACTGGCCGCTGCCATTAAAGAGACGTTGAGCACGCCACTGATTGCCGGTCATCCAAAGCAGGACGTGACTGACGTTCTCTACACCGCTTTTATTCTGCGATAACCTCATGGGCGATAGCATTCTTTCACAGGCCGAAATCGACGCCCTGCTCAACGGCGACAGCGACAATCGCGATGAGCCGCAGGCAGGCGTGGCGGGCGAAAACGACATTCGTCCTTACGATCCCAATACCCAGCGTCGCGTGGTGCGCGAGCGTTTACAGGCGCTGGAGATCATCAATGAACGCTTTGCGCGTCAGTTCCGCATGGGGCTTTTTAACCTGCTGCGTCGCAGCCCGGACATTACCGTCGGGGCGATTAAAATTCAGCCATATCATGAATTTGCGCGCAATCTTCCCGTGCCGACCAACCTGAACCTGATCCACCTGAAACCGCTACGCGGCACCGGGCTGTTCGTGTTCTCGCCGAGCCTGGTGTTTATCGCCGTGGATAACCTGTTCGGGGGCGACGGTCGTTTTCCGACCAAGGTTGAGGGTCGCGAATTTACCCACACGGAACAGCGCGTCATTAATCGCATGCTGAAACTGGCGCTCGAAGGCTACCGCGATGCGTGGAAAGCGATTAACCCGCTTGAAGTCGAGTATGTGCGCTCCGAGATGCAGGTTAAATTCACCAATATCACCACCTCGCCCAACGACATCGTGGTCAACACGCCATTCCACGTTGAAATCGGCAACCTGACCGGCGAATTCAATATCTGCCTGCCGTTCAGCATGATCGAACCGTTGCGTGAACTGTTGGTAAATCCGCCGCTGGAAAACTCGCGCAGTGAAGATCAAAACTGGCGCGAAAATCTGGTGCGCCAGGTGCAACACTCCGAACTGGAGCTGGTGGCAAACTTTGCCGACATTTCACTGCGACTGTCGCAGATCCTGAAGCTAAAACCCGGAGATGTGCTGCCTATTGATAAACCAGACCGCATCATCGCACACGTCGATGGCGTGCCGGTACTCACCAGCCAGTACGGTACCGTGAAAGGCCAATATGCTTTGCGCGTCGAACACCTGATTAACCCGATTTTGAATTCGTTGAATGAGGAACAGCCCAAATGAGTGATATGAATAACCCGTCCGACGAGAACACCGGCGCAATGGACGATCTGTGGGCTGAAGCGTTGAATGAACAACAATCCACCAGCGGCAAAAGCGCGGCGGATGCCGTGTTCCAGCAACTGGGCGGCGGCGACGTCAGCGGTACGTTGCAGGATATCGATTTGATTATGGATATCCCGGTCAAGCTCACCGTTGAACTGGGCCGCACCCGCATGACCATCAAAGAATTACTGCGTCTGACGCAGGGTTCCGTGGTCGCACTGGATGGCCTGGCGGGCGAACCGCTGGATATCCTGATTAACGGCTACCTGATTGCCCAGGGCGAAGTGGTGGTGGTGGCGGACAAATATGGCGTGCGCATCACCGACATCATTACGCCGTCCGAGCGCATGCGTCGCCTGAGCCGTTAATCATGAAAAGCCCGACTCACGCCACCGTCACCCACGCGTCTGCGCCCGATGCCTCACCGCTGATTCAGGTGAGCGGCGCGCTGCTCGGTATTATTCTGCTGATCCTCGCGGGGGCGTGGATTGCCAAACGTTTTGGCGTCGGCGGTAATAGTGTGAGAGGTCTGCAGGGTCTGAAAGTCAGCGCCAGCGCTTCATTAGGCCAACGCGAACGCGTGGTGGTGGTAAACGTCGAGGATGCACGACTGGTTCTGGGCGTCACTGCCAATCAGGTTACCCTGCTGCACACGCTGCCGCCCGCGCCAGCAGATACTCAAACAACACAGCCTGCTGCCGCCGATTTTTCGTCATTGATGAAAAATGTTCTCAAGCGTTCCGGGAGATCCTGATGCGCCGCATTTTCGTTGTCCTCATCTCCACGCTGTTATTGCTCTCGCCATCTGCCTTTGCGCAGCTGCCGGGGCTGGTCAGCCAGCCATTACCGGGCGGCGGTCAAAGCTGGTCACTGCCGGTTCAGACGCTGGTGTTTATCACCTCGCTGACGTTTATTCCGGCCATTTTACTGATGATGACCAGTTTTACGCGCATCATTATCGTCTTCGGTCTGCTGCGCAACGCACTGGGCACCCCCTCTGCGCCACCGAATCAGGTACTGCTGGGGCTGGCACTGTTTCTGACCTTTTTTATTATGTCGCCGGTCATCGATAAGATTTACACCGATGCCTATCAGCCTTTCAGCGAGGACAAAATTACGTTGCAGGAAGCCATGGATAAAGGCTCGCAGCCACTGCGCGAGTTTATGCTGCGTCAAACGCGCGAGGCCGATTTGGCGCTGTTTGCGCGTCTGGCGAACAGTGCGCCCATTGAAGGCCCGGAAGCAGTGCCGCTGCGCATTCTGCTACCGGCCTATGTAACCAGCGAGCTGAAAACCGCCTTCCAGATTGGCTTCACTATTTTTATTCCCTTCCTGATTATCGACCTGGTTATCGCCAGCGTGCTGATGGCGCTGGGGATGATGATGGTACCGCCCGCCACAATCGCCCTGCCGTTTAAACTGATGCTGTTCGTACTGGTCGACGGCTGGCAACTGCTGGTGGGTTCGCTGGCGCAAAGTTTTTACAGTTAACAGGAAAGCGACATGACACCTGAATCCGTGATGATGATGGGCACCGAGGCGATGAAAGTCGCGCTGGCGCTGGCTGCGCCACTGCTGCTGGTGGCGCTGATTACGGGGCTGGTTATCAGTATCTTGCAGGCGGCGACGCAGATTAACGAAATGACGCTCTCATTCATTCCTAAAATCATCGCCGTGTTTATCGCTATCGTGGTCGCCGGACCGTGGATGCTCAACCTGCTGCTTGATTACGTACGCACTCTGTTCAATAACATTCCGTATATCATCGGCTAATCCTGATGCTCAATATCACCAGCGACCAGTGGGTCCACTGGATAAGCCTCTATTTCTGGCCGCTGCTGCGCGTGCTGGCGCTGATTACTACAGCCCCAATATTGAGCGAACGCACCGTGCCTAAACGCGTCAAACTGGGGCTCGGGCTGGTGATAACCGTGGTTATTGCCCCCGCCATTCCGGTGCCGGATGTCCCGCTTTTTTCACCTGACGCCCTTTGGCTGGCGCTTCAGCAAATCCTGATTGGCATTGCACTGGGATTTACCATGCAATTTGCCTTTGCCGCCGTGCGGACTGCCGGGGAGATTATCGGTCTGCAAATGGGGTTGTCGTTTGCGACCTTTGTCGATCCCGGCAGTAACCTGAATATGCCCGTACTGGCGCGAATTATGGATATGCTCGCCATGCTGTTGTTTTTGGTTTTTAACGGCCATTTATGGCTGATTTCGCTGCTTGTTGATACCTTTCACACCTTGCCCATTGGTGGCGCCCCCCTTAACAGCAACGCCTTTCTGGCCCTTTCGCGGGCAGGGGGACTTATCTTCCTCAATGGCCTGATGCTCGCACTGCCGGTCATTACGCTGCTGCTCACCGTTAACCTTGCATTAGGTATGCTTAATCGTATGGCGCCGCAATTGTCCGTATTTGTGATCGGTTTTCCAATCACATTAACTGTAGGGATATTATTGATGGCGGCGTTAATGCCACTTATTGCGCCTTTTTGCGAACATTTATTTAGCGAAATATTCGATCTTTTAGCTGATATTATCAGCGAGTTACCCCGAGTCAATTCCCCCTGAATGCGCCCTCGATATTGTAAGGAAATTCCTAAAAGGGAATTTATAAAACATCAACCAGGATATATCTGGCGCGGATTATTTGTTTTTACCCCACTCACATAACATAACATTTACTTTACTTTGAGAAGATTCCTGGCAAATTATACGTAACTTTACGGGATAGTTTAGGCCGCCTGATCGTCTTCGCTTGGTTCTTAGTTTTAATAATTTGCTCAGGCAGTTATGAAGTGTTCAGGCAAGAGGGTTAATTATCGTTACGCATTGAGTGAGGGTATGCCATGTCAACGATTATTATGGATCTATGCAGTTACACCCGGCTGGGATTGATAGGGTACTTGACGAGTCGAGGGGTTAAGAAGCGCGATATTGATAACGTCAGCGACGTTGACGGACTTGCGGCATTGTGTAGCACCCGCCGCCCGTCTGTGGTGTTCATTAATGAAGACTGTTTTATCCACGATGCACAGAGCAGTCAGCACATTAAACAAATCATTAATCAACACCCCAGAACGCTGTTTATCGTTTTTATGGCGATTGCAAATATCCATTTTGATGAATATTTAATGGTTAGGAGTAATCTGTTAATTAGCTCCAAATCGATCAAACCTGACACTCTTGATGATATTTTGGGGAATTATCTTAAAAAAGAAACTGACAATGTAAAGCAGATTAACATGTCGACGTTATCGTTAAGTCGAACGGAATCGAGCATGTTACGCATGTGGATGTCGGGACAGGGGACGATTCAGATATCGGATCAAATGAATATTAAGGCCAAGACGGTATCGTCACATAAGGGTAATATCAAGAGGAAAATTAAAACGCATAATAAGCAAGTGATCTATCATGTTGTGCGTCTTGCAGATAATGTCACCTCCGGCATTTACGTGAATATGCGTTAATGTCGACTTACTGGCGGATAACACCGCCAGTCAATTTCATGCCGACTCAGTCTACTTTCTCGACGAAAATACCGTCCGGATGGCCATTTTCATTGAAAAACCAAATACCGAGCGGATAATCTTCCAGCGAGACCAGATACATTGTTCCTTCACTGAACTGCTCAATCGCCAGTACCACGCCCGATCGACGTGGGCCGCCATCCGTTTTGACCGTGACACGATCGTTTACCTGCATACGCAATCTCCTCAACATTTCTGCCCAGTGTAGAACAAAATGCCCGCGCTGACAGCGCCTTACTGCATAACTGCTGCTTTCTTCACCAATCGTGATTCCGCTCATAAAATGAGCACATTGATAAATGCCGGGTATACTTATTATTGCACGGGCTGTAAGAGGTAGTGATGATGAACAATGCCAAAGCGACCCACGGCGTCAATGTTGATGCGCTGCTGGCAGCAATCAATGAAATCAGCGAAAGCGAAATCCATCGTGCCGCTGACGATCCCTATCACGTGAGCGTTGATGGCCGTGAATACCATACCTGGCGAGAACTGGCTGAAGCGTTTGAGCTGGATATTCACGATTTTAGCGTGAACGAAGTCAATCGATGAGGATAGGGATAAAAAAATCCCGACGCTTGAGGAGTCGGGATCAAACTTGCATCTGCAAAAAGTCATCGAAAAATTCGTTACACCAGGAAATCTGATGTGGATGAAACATTATCTGCGTTTATATCCAATGACAAGATTTATTCACCAGACAGAACTATCCACTCACGGACAATGCCTAAGTGCATTACCGCGGGCCCAGCATCCCACGCGGGTTGTCATGCGTTTTATCTCAATTATACCGTTTTATTATTTTGAGATTTTTCTTAATAACCTTTGTGTGCATAAGGAGATCTTATGTTTGATTGGCAACAACCGCTGGTAATCTTCACTGATTTAGATGGCACGCTGCTGGATAACCACACTTATGATTGGCAGCCGGCAGCAGCCTGGCTGATGCGTCTGAAACAGCGGGATGTGCCAGTTGTCTTGTGTAGCAGTAAAACCGCTGCAGAAATGATGCTTATTCAGAAAGAGATTGGACTGGAAGGTCGCGCGTTTATTGCTGAGAACGGGGCAGTTATCCAGCTTGATGCAAAATGGCAGGATGACGAGTCCTGGCCACGCATCATTTGCGGGGCAACACATGCAGATATTCTGGGTGTCCTGCACCATCTTCGCGAACGGGAAGGCTATAAGTTTACCGCGATTTCCGATGTCGACGCGCAGGTGCTCAGCGAGTGGTCTGGTCTGAATGACAAACATGCGGCGCTGGCACGCCTTCAGGAGGCTTCTGAGACGCTTATCTGGCGCGATACAGATGAACGCATGGCCGCATTTTCCGCGACGTTACATCAGCTTGGGCTGCGTTTTATTCAGGGGGCGCGTTTCTGGCACGTGCTGGATGAGCAAAGCGGTAAGGCTCAGGCGGTCAGTTTTCTGCGCCGCAGGATGCTGCAACGGGAAGGTCACAGCCGCCTTTCCCTTGGTTTAGGTGACGGCCCTAATGACGCAGACCTGTTGGATAGCACCGATTACGCCGTCGTGGTGAAAAGCCTGAATCGGGAAGGGATTCATTTAAAAAATGACGACCCGCAACGAGTCTACCACACGCAGCGGCAAGGCCCGAGTGGCTGGGACGAGGGCCTCAGCCACTTCCTGGGTGATTAATCTTTGGCGCGCACCTGATTACGTCCACCCTCTTTCGCCAGATAGAGGCGGCGATCGGCCACCGATTGCAAATAGGCAAAATCATAACGTTTCTGCTCATCGTCGCTGGCTGATACCCCGACGGACGCGCTGACGCGAATGGTCTGCCCTTTCGACACCAGTATCTCACGGCGGTTGATACACTCGCGGATACGCTCGGCTATCTCTCGCGCCTGAGCAAGCGTGGCGTTCGGCAGGACAACGCAGAACTCCTCTCCGCCCACACGCCCGGCAATATCCCCTTCGCGTATTTTATTCGCAATCAAGCGGGCAATATGTGCCAGCACGCGGTCACCAGCCTGATGGCCATAGTGATCGTTAATCGATTTAAAATGATCGAGATCGAGTTGCAGAACCGCCAGCGGTTTTCCTGCCTGCCGACACTCTGCCGATGCCGTTGCCGCACGCTCAAACAATGCGCCACGGTTGTATAAACGCGTCAGCGCATCGTACCAGGCGCGCCATTGCAGGGACTCCTGTAATGTGGACATGTTACTCACCATCTGACGAATAACCATCCACGAGAGAATCAGCATACCGGTGAACAGTATCCACAGCAGCGTAAGCGCGATGCTGATACGCCCAAAATCGCCTTTTATCCCCTCTTCCAGGCTGTGAATCCGCAGCAGAACACCATCAAAATTACGCAGCTTTTCCCAGCTGATATAGCGCGTCATTTCGCGAAGACTACCGCGATTATTCTCTTCGTAGGCGCGAGCGAGCTGGGCCTGCACTTCCTGGGTGAGTGGCGTGACTTGCGGGTTGGACGAGGCGATCAGGTTCATCCGGCTATCATAAAGCTGATACTCCCCTTCTGTTTCGCCTTCCACGGCACGTAACAAAAACTCGCCCATTTCTCTGACGGAGAGTTGCGCCGCCAGCACACCAAACCAGTAGTGCTGATAGTTCAGCGGTACAGATGCGGTAACCATCTGCGCTTCATGCTGTTTATCGCTGGAAAACGTCGTGTACCAGCGCACGCCACGTCCGGGATTTTCACGTTCAGACTGCTGTATGAACCACGGGCTGGTCACCAGTTCATAAAACTGTTCGGTAATATTACGGGTCACGGGCTCGCTGCTCAGGAAGAATCCGGCCCGCGACACGTAAAGCATGCGCGGTGAAAAGCGCGAAAGATGTTGCCCGGTAATCGAAGAAAGACGCAGTAAATAGCCCAGCTCTAACGCCGCGGTGAACTCGTTTGTGACCAATGGGTTATCGCGCGATAAGAAATCAGATTGCTCGACAAACGCATCCGACACACCATTGAGCGGCAACGTACGGCGGTTTTCCAGCGCGATATGCCAGTCAGGCTCATGGCGCTTACGGGAAAATTCCGCTTCCGCGTTGCGCAGGACCTCAAACGCCAGGGGTGCCTGCAACGCGGCTTGCATACCATGACGAAAAAAAAGCAGGCGATCGACATTGAATTGCAACTGTCCGTCCATCTCACGGGCAACGTTTTCCAGATTATTGCGCTGGCTGGAGATATAAGCCTCCTCCAGTACCACCGTTTCGCGCCACGTCAGAATCGTTGAACACAGCAGAACTATGCAAAAGCAGAGGTTTACCACTCTACCGGGTCTGGAGTGCTGGCTAAGTTTTCTCAACCAACCGGGGGATTTTTCGGGGGCTACGGGATGCACAAAGGCTCCCGGCAAAACTCCTGATGAAAAGACAACGTACTCACTCCTGAACGGAAAAACGGCCTTGAATTCAATATGTACAAACAATCTTAGTATCGAGTCACACACGCATCATTGCCTGATGCGCTACGCTTATCAGGCCTACAAGGTTTCTGCAATATATTGTATTTGCAAAAAATGTAGGCCGGATAAGACGTTTGGCTAGGCTTTCTCCTGCGCGCTATCGCCACCAGGCATGAGCTCATCTTCACGGAAGGCCTCACGCTTGACGCCAAAACCGTCATACCAGCGACACTCAACCATCCCACTGGCATAACCCGTCACAACCATACGCTGACCGCCATTTTTAGACCGAACTTCATCACTGACCAAAAAGACCATAGTTGCCTCCGGTATCAGGGTGAAACAGTTTCACATTAGTCGATCGCCAGCGGATTTGCGTAATAGGTGCGCACTTTTTAGCCTTCACGCTGACGAAGGCGATTGATGCCATTTACGACCGCAACCACGACAGCGCCGATAATAAATCCGAGCACCAGATTCGCAAGCGTCGGGAGTAACATCGCGACGACGGCGCCCTGCTGCGTGGCAAAGCCTTCAATCGCGTGATGCAACGGCGCAACGCCGTGAACCACAATCCCACCGCCAACCAAAAACATCGCCAGCGTACCGACCACTGATAGAATTTTCATCAACCAGGGTGCAACAAAAAGTAAACCTTTCCCGACCCCTTGTGCCAGCGCGCTCTTTTTCTCTGCCAGCCAGTAGCCCATATCGTCCAGTTTAACGATGATGCCCACCAGCCCATAAACGCCGACGGTGACCAGTACGGCAATACCTGACAGAATCAAAACCTGGTTCAGTAGCGGGGCTTCTGCCACGATGCCCAGGGTAATCGCGACGATTTCTGCGGAGAGAATAAAATCGGTACGGACAGCGCCTTTTACTTTATCGCGTTCGTAAACCATCGGATCCTGGTTGGCGATGGCGTCTAATCGCTGCTGACGCGCGGCATCGTCCTCTTTGTGCTTACGCGCATGCAGCGTATGCACCACTTTCTCCACCCCTTCGAAGCACAGGAACGCCCCGCCTATCATTAACAACGGGGTCACCGCCCAGGGAATAAACGCGCTGATCAACAGGGCCAGCGGTACGAGGATCACTTTATTCAGCAGTGAACCCTTCGCCACACTCCAGACCACCGGAAGTTCACGATTCGCGCGCACGCCGGAAACCTGCTGTGCATTCAGTGATAAATCATCGCCCAGCACGCCCGCCGTCTTTTTCGCCGCCAGCTTTCCCATCATGGAGATGTCATCCAGCAGCGTGGCAATATCATCCAGTAAGGTTAATAAACTACTTCCCGCCACAATCTATTCCTTTCATTATTTTGTTTATTAATCACACAGTATGGAACAAATATACGGGTTACACATACCATACATTCTGCATACATAAATTCAACATTTCACTGCAAATAAAAGCACTCGCAGAGAATCATTTTGCCGCTTACTATATCCCGCCTTGGTGTTTTCCCGTGAGAAATTATGCGTATCAAACAGCTGTTACCGCTTATCGGTGCATTATTTGCGCTCTACATTATCTGGGGTTCGACCTACTTCGCCATCAGCATCGGCGTTGCCAGTTGGCCACCGCTAATGATGGCGGGCGTGCGTTTTCTCTCGGCGGGAGTGTTGCTGCTGAGCTATCTGCTGTTAACCGGTCATCGCCTGCCCGCCTGGCGTCCGTTGCTGAACGCCGCGTTAATTGGCGTACTGCTGCTTTCAGTGGGTAACGGTCTGGTCACCGTCGCCGAACACCAGAATGTGCCTTCCGGTATTGCTGCCGTGATGGTCGCGACGGTGCCGCTGTTTACACTCTGCTTCAGCCGCTTTTTTGGTATCGCAACGCGTAAACTTGAATGGTTGGGTATCGCCATCGGTCTTGCCGGGATTATTCTGCTGAACAGCGGCGGCAACCTCAGCGGTAACCCTTGGGGCGCGGTATTGATTTTGATTGGTTCGATGAGCTGGGCTTTCGGTTCTGTCTACGGTTCACGCATCGTACTGCCCGTCGGTATGATGGCTGGGGCGGTTGAAATGCTGGCAGCAGGTATCGTACTGATGAGCGCTTCTCTTCTGACGGGTGAGCGTCTGACCACAATGCCGGATACCTCTGGCTTTCTGGCGGTAGCGTATCTGGCGGTGTTCGGCTCCATCATCGCCATTAATGCCTATATGTTTTTGATCCGCAATGTGTCGCCTGCGGTCGCAACCAGCTACGCCTATGTTAACCCGGTGGTAGCGGTACTGCTGGGTACCGGGTTTAACGGCGAGCGTTTATCGGGCGTCGAATGGCTGGCGTTGGTAATTATTATCACCGCCGTGGTGCTGGTGACATTAGGAAAGTATCTGGTCGGCGCGAAAAGCAGCGTTACATCGTGTCAGGTAGAGAAGTAACCGCCAGTTGCGACATCCCCTGAGTGCCGATCTGCGCGCTGCCCTCGCCGCCGCAGATCCACTCTTCCAGCCGTTCCTTCAGGTCGATATCCGCCAGTTTTTCACGCCCGCGCAGGGCGCATTCCCAGATAATCAGTACGCGCCAGCCCAACTGATGTAACCGGGCAATATCGCGCCTGTCGCGCGCCACATTGCTGGCGATTTTTGTCAGCCAGAATTCCGTACGCGTGGCGGGGACCTTAAACAAGTAGCAGTCGTGATGATGCCAGAAACAGCCATGGGTAAAGATGATGCAGCGATAATCGCCCAGCACGAAGTCGGGCCGCCCCGGCAGGGTTTTCTCCTGTGCCGTCCAGGCGAAACCACACTCGGTAAGCAACGTGGCGACGCGTTTTTCTATCGCCGTGTCACGCGTACCGATCGCCCGCATGTTTTTACTGCGGGTGGCTTTATCGTGAACGTCCGCCATTTTTCTCTCGCATCGTAACGGCATGAAGAATGCGCGAACGCAGCAGACGCGCTACGGCGGCAAAAACCGGCACCACCACGGAATTACCAAACTGGCGATACGCCTGGGTATCAGAAACCGGAATACGGAACTGATGGCTATGGGGTTGTTCAAAGCCCATCAGGCGCGCACATTCCCGTGGCGTTAAGCGGCGCGGGCGATGCCTCTGGTTTTGCGGATCGTCGAAATCTTTCTCCCCCAGCGCTTTATCCCAACCGCGATCGATGAGGATCTCCGCACCGTCTTTGTAATAGCGCGCAGAGAGTGTACGCGCCACGCTGCCGGGACGTGTCGGGTCAACCATGCCGTAACCAAAACCGTTGCCTTTTGCCTGGTGCTTACGCGCGTAGCGGTAAAGATATTTCCACAGTACGGGGGTCAGAATGAATTTTTCATCCACTGTCGGGTCCAGCAGTTCGCCAAACTCTGGCCGCCGCGCCGGGTAATAATTCGGAATATCGCGCAGGGTAAATCCTTTGTGCAGACCAAGAGAGCGTCGGAAACCCACCAGCACGATACGCTCTCGGTGCTGCGGTAAAAAGTGCTGCCCGTCGATAATTTTCGGGTCATCCGCGCCCATATCCGTTGCATCAGAGACTTCGTACCCCAGTTCATCGAGGGTTTGCATTATGATGCGGAAAGTTTTACCGCCGTCGTGGCTTTTGAGATTTTTGACATTTTCCAGCACAAAGATAGGCGGGCGGCGGGCATCGATAATGCGCACAACGTCAAAAAACAGTGTGCCCTGCGTATCGCAGGCAAAACCGTGCGCGCGACCCAGCGCATTTTTCTTGGAAACGCCCGCCAATGAAAACGGCTGGCACGGGAAGCCCGCGAGCAAAACATCGTGCTGGGGGATGTGTTGACGAATATTCTCCTGAGCTTCACTGTCGCTCACATCCGTGTGACGACTTAAGGTGATATCACGGATGTCGGCGTTGAAATGATGCTCGCTCGGATCGCAGAACCAGTTTGCTTTATAGGTTCGCACCGCATGTTTGTTCCATTCACTGGTAAACACGCACTTTCCGCCTATGGCTTCAAACCCGTGACGAATGCCGCCGATGCCGGCAAACAGATCAACAAAACGAAATGCGTAATCAGGATGATGTGCGGGAGGTTTGGGCAATAAAGCCGCCAACTGAGCCATCTCGTTTTCACTCAATCGCGTATTGGCACGCGCCAGCGTCACCACCCGTTTAACGATAGCCGGGCTCCAGTGCTGCTCGCCAACCGCATTCAGCTGCGCCACGACGGTTTTGAGATCATAAATATCCAGCACATGTTCAAGCAGTGCCTGGGCATCGGTTTCAACCGCCTGATGCGGGGCCGCGCTCAGTGACTCACTCTGTTGCATAGATTCAACCAGACCAGACAAATAAGCGTGAGATTACCATACTTTGCCGAAGGAAATTCATTCCGACAGCGTAAATCGACGCACTACGGCTTCATCTATACCCAGCGGGTCGCCACGCAACTCAGCGCTCAGTTTCGCCATAAACTGCACCAGATAATCCGCATTGTGTTGCGCAAGCTTGCGCCCTCTGACGGTTTGCATGGTTTGCGGTAGCCGTAACAGCTTGGTTTGAAAGTGATCCAGCGCCCAACGTTTATCGTCTAACGGGCGAGAGTCAGCAAAAGGATCGTCCGCGTCAAACAGCGGCGTGTTCATGGCGCCCGACACGGCAAAGACGCGCGCGAGGCCGATAGCGCCTAACGCTTCTAGACGATCGGCATCCTGCACAATTTTCGCTTCCAGGGTCCGTGGCGTTATCTGCGCGCTAAAACTATGAGCTTCAATGGCATGCGCCAGCGCGGGGAAGAGATCGTCCGGGAAATCAGGGAAGTCCTGACGCAGAATGACCTGCGTTCGTTCGGCAGATAACCGCGACGCGCGTGAACGATCGGGATGATTTTTGGGCGGGCTGATAATGTCGTGGAAATAGCAGGCCGTGAGCAGTACCAGTAAGTTGACAGGTTCGTCTGCGGCGATGTGTCTGGCACTGAGCCAGACACGGCGGAAATGGGAAATATCGTGGGCGGCATCGCCACCGGGGTAATGTTGTGCGAACCAGCGTTCGAAACGCTGCTGCCAGGCATCGATTGTCATGCTTTGCGGCCTTAATCCGTTTCCAGGCCGCGAGAATAACAAAATTCGCTTAGCGCATCATTCCTGAATCTGACGAGGACGGGTATACCAGGCGATGCCGCCGAGGATCAACCCGACAATGCCGAGCACGATAAACCCCGCAAGCGCACCAAGCAGTTTGCCGGAGGTTGAGGCGATTTCGCCATCCAGCGTCGCGCCAGGAAGGGTTTCTACCTCGCTAATTACCCATAAGTAACGCACCATAGCCCAGACAAAATAGCCGCAAAACGCATAAAAAACCCATAACGCCAGCTTACCGCCAGGGCCACGCGTCATAGTCTCTTCCATATAACACTCTCATTTAGCGAGGAAAATCGTTGTTGCTGCAATTCCACTTAAGGAACAAATGTGATTGCGGTCACATTATAGCGACTCTTTGCACGCTGAGTAGTACTGGTCGGTCCTGCCTGAGCGCAAAATGCCGATCGTTTGATCTTCGGCAATTTTGTGAGGTGATGCACAATTCTTCAGAGGCACAAGCGTGAATGCTTCATGATTTTGTTGATTGACATAATTTCACTATATATCTTTGATGAAGTTATTCATACTTTTAATATTTTACGATCCGTTTTCAGACTTTATCTTTCATTATTTTCATGCAACTATTGCTCCGTTATTAGCCTTTTGTTGTTTTACACTGCACTCGTTAAATTTTTTTCATCTATAGCAGGCCCGATGATTTTTTAGTCGGGCTTTTTTTTTTAGTTTTTTTCCTCTTGCCCTGTCATCAAATCACATATCAATATCTAATACAT
>NZ_CALSBS010000029.1 GCF_943590815.1 Pseudocitrobacter vendiensis
AAGAGCAGTGCCGCTTCGCTTTTTCTCAGCGGCGCGGGGTGTGCATAATACGCCATCCCGCTACAGAGTCAAGGTTTATTTTCACTCTGTTGACCCGGCGGCATGTTGGCCGTTGTTCCGTGTCAGTGGGGGCGCATTATAGGGAGTAATTGAGATCTCGCAAGCATAAAATACAAAAAACTTCTCAATCGCTCACTTTTCATTCAATTTACTTATTCTTCCCTGGTTTATAAACAAAAACGAGCCCCTGAGGGCCCGTTTTTGCATTTTTGTGACTTACTGCACTGCCACAATATGATCGTCTTTAACGTCCAGACGTATCGTTTTCCCAGGAACCAGCTCACCGGATAAGATTTGCTGCGCCAGCGGGTTTTCAATTTGCTGCTGAATAGCGCGTTTCAACGGACGCGCGCCATATACCGGGTCATAACCGTTTTTACTCAACAGATGCAGCGCCTCATCGGAGATCTGCGTTTCATAACCGCGCTCTTCCAGACGTTTGTACAGACGTTGCAGCTGAATCTGTGCAATTGAGGCTATGTGTGCTTCACCCAGCGGATGGAACACAACCACTTCATCAATACGGTTGATGAATTCCGGACGGAAGCTCTGACTGACCACGCCCAGCACCAGATCTTTCATATGACCGTAATCCAGCTCACCAAAGCGTTCCTGAATCAGATCAGAACCCAGGTTAGAGGTCATAATCACTACCGTATTACGGAAGTCGACCGTCCTCCCCTGCCCGTCGGTCAGACGACCATCGTCCAGCACCTGCAGCAGAATGTTAAACACATCCGGGTGCGCTTTCTCTACTTCATCCAGCAGGATGACTGAGTATGGGCGACGGCGTACGGCTTCGGTCAGATAGCCGCCTTCTTCATAACCGACATATCCCGGAGGCGCACCAACCAGACGAGACACGGAGTGTTTCTCCATAAACTCGGACATATCGATACGCACCATCGCATCATCGCTATCGAACATAAAGTTCGCCAGCGCCTTACACAGCTCCGTTTTACCAACACCGGTTGGCCCCAGGAACAGGAACGAACCGATTGGACGGTTAGGATCGGAGAGCCCGGCACGGCTACGGCGAATCGCGTTCGATACCGCTTCCACCGCTTCGTTCTGACCAATCACCCGGCTATGCAGGTCTTGCTCCATACGCAGCAGTTTTTCGCGCTCGCCTTCCAGCATGCGCGCAACCGGGATCCCGGTCCAGCGTGCCAACACTTCGGCGATTTCCGCATCCGTTACACGGTTACGCAGCAGACGCATAGTTTTACCTTCGGACTGGGTCGCCGCCGCCAGCTGTTTCTCCAGTTCCGGAATTTTACCGTACTGCAGTTCAGACATCCGCCCCAGGTCACCCACGCGGCGCGCCTGCTCAATGGCGATTTTCGCCTGCTCAAGCTCTGCTTTAATCGTCTGCGTACCGGAAAGCGAAGCTTTCTCTGCCTTCCACTCTTCTTCTAATACTGAATACTGGCGTTCTTTGTCTTCAAGCTCATCATTCAGCATGTCGAGACGTTTCAGGCTGGCTTCGTCAGACTCTTTCTTCAGCGCCTGCTGTTCCAGTTTCAACTGAATGATACGGCGATCGAGGCGGTCGAGTTCTTCCGGCTTCGAGTCAATCTGCATACGAATGCTGGACGCCGCTTCATCAATCAGGTCAATCGCTTTATCCGGCAACTGACGGTCGGCAATATAACGATGGGAAAGCGTTGCCGCCGCGACAATAGCCGGGTCGGTGATTTGCACGTGGTGATGCAGCTCATAACGTTCTTTCAGGCCACGCAGGATCGCGATGGTATCTTCAACGGACGGTTCTGCCACAAACACTTTCTGGAAACGACGTTCCAGCGCCGCATCTTTTTCAATGTACTGGCGATATTCATCAAGGGTGGTCGCGCCCACGCAGTGCAGTTCACCACGGGCCAGCGCCGGTTTCAGCATGTTCCCGGCGTCCATTGCGCCATCGGCTTTACCTGCGCCCACCATGGTGTGCAGCTCATCGATAAACAGAATGACGTTGCCTTCCTGTTTCGACAGATCGTTCAGCACGCCTTTCAGACGTTCTTCAAACTCACCGCGATATTTCGCCCCGGCCACCAGCGCGCCCATATCCAGCGCCAGTACGCGGCGGCCTTTCAGCCCTTCCGGCACTTCACCATTCACGATACGCTGCGCCAGCCCTTCGACGATGGCTGTTTTACCAACGCCAGGTTCACCAATCAGCACCGGGTTATTTTTAGTACGACGTTGCAGCACCTGAATGGTGCGGCGAATTTCTTCATCACGACCGATGACCGGGTCAAGCTTGCCCTGCTCGGCACGCTCGGTCAGGTCGACGGTATATTTTTTCAATGCCTGACGTTGGTCTTCGGCATTTTGATCGTTCACGCTCTCCCCTCCGCGCATCTGTTGAATCGCCTGAGTAATGTTGGCGGTCGTCGCCCCTGCAGATTTCAGCAGGTCGGCCAGTGAGCCGCGAGACTCAAGCGCGGCCAGAACAAACAGTTCTGACGAAATAAAGTTGTCGCCCTGTTTTTGCGCCAGTTTGTCGCAAAGATTCAGCACACGCACCAGATCCTGCGAAGGCTGGACGTCGCCGCCGGTGCCTTCCACCTGCGGTAATCGGCTTAATGCCTGATCGATAGCCGTGCGAAGCTGGCCCGCATTAATGCCGGCAGTGGTTAACAAAGGACGAATCGAACCCCCTTCCTGATTCAGTAAGGCGCTCATTAAATGAAGTGGTTCGATAAACTGGTTGTCGTGCCCCAGTGCGAGAGACTGGGCATCGGCGAGAGCAAGCTGGAATTTGTTAGTAAGACGATCCAGACGCATAATTCCTCCCATAACAGGTCAATTTTGCTACTGGAGATTAAATGAGGTCATCCCTCAATTATTCAAGGTTAATGACCTGTTTAATGCGAAAAATAAGTCAGCCTTCTGGATCGTCTTGATTCTTTAGGTTATATCAGCCAAATGAAACTTGCCATACGACCTGTAGTACGGTCACGACGATATGAGAAAAAATCATCGTTTTGGCTGAAGGTACAGCGGTCACCGCCGTAGATGCGCTGCACACCGACATTACCCAGACGCTGACGCGCCAGTAGATAAATATCAGCATAGTACTTTTCGCCCGCCGCGCGAAACGCGGCAGTTGCCTGAAGGTCTTTCGCCATAAAGGCGTCACGCACTTCCGGCCCCACTTCAAACGCCGTTGGGCCAATCGCCGGGCCAAGCCACGCCATGATATTTTCTGGGCGATCGTTAAAGCAGGCAACGGTTTCTTCCAGCACGCCTTCACACAGCCCGCGCCAGCCTGCATGCGCCGCAGCCACTTCTGTTCCGTCGAGATTACAGAACAGTACCGGAAGACAATCGGCGGTCATCACCGCACAAACGGTGCCCGGCGTATTGCTGTATGAGGCATCGGCACGTTTTGATTCATACGGCCCGCCGCTTAAGCGCAGTACATCTTTACCGTGAACCTGTTCAAGCCAGACGGGATTAGCTGGTAAGCCGCCCGCTGCAAACAAGCGGCGGCGATTCTCTTCGACATCGTCTGGATTATCACCGCAATGCGCGCCCAGATTCAGCGAATCGTAAGGCGCTTGACTCACACCGCCTTTACGGGTGGAACTACAGGATGCCACGCGCTTCGGCTGCGGCCACTGCGGGATAATCAATGATGTCATAACCAGTCCACATCGTCCTTATGTTCTTCAAAATCGGCGCGCATCGCGTCGATAAGATCGACCATATCCTGCGGAATTGGCGCATGCCATTCCATTTCAATACCGGTGATTGGATGATAAAGGCGCAGCATGGTGGCATGCAGTGCCTGACGATCAAATTTACGCAGCGCGGAGATGAACTCATCCGACGCGCCTTTTGGTGGACGCGGACGCCCGCCGTAAACCTGATCGCCCACCAGCGGGTGCGTGATATGGGCCATGTGCACGCGGATCTGGTGCGTACGTCCTGTTTCAAGACGCAGCCGCAGACGCGTGTGCACACGGAAGTGTTCCATGATGCGATAGTGCGTGACCGCGGGTTTACCCATCGGATGCACCGCCATATGCGTACGTTTGGTTGGGTGACGGCTAATCGGCTCTTCAACCGTACCGCCCGCTGTCATGTGACCAATCGCCACCGCTTCATATTCACGGGTGATTTCACGCAGTTGCAGCGATTCCACCAGACGCGTTTGCGCCGGAACGGTTTTCGCCACAACCATCAGGCCCGTGGTGTCTTTATCCAGACGATGGACAATACCCGCACGCGGCACATCGGCAATCGGCGGATAATAATGCAGCAGCGCGTTAAGCACTGTGCCATCCGGATTACCGGCACCAGGGTGCACCACCAGGTCACGCGGTTTGTTGATGACAATAATGTCATCGTCTTCATAGACGATGTTCAGTGGAATATCCTGAGGTTCAAAACGGATATCTTCGTCAATCTCCGCGTTGATGGCGACGGTCTCGCCCCCCAACACTTTTTCTTTCGGTTTGTCGCAAATTTGACCATTAACCTGCACGCGCTGGTCAAGAATCCATTCTTTTATGCGAGATCGCGAATAATCAGGGAACAATTCGGCCAAAGCTTGATCTAAGCGTTGACCAAGTTGGTTTTCGGAGACCGTTGCGGTGAGTTCTACTCGTTGTGCCATATACAGCTTCTTCGTTAACGTTGGGTTTTTACGGCTTTGCCGTTTAATATAGTGTGCTATTGTAGCTGGTCTTAACCGGGAGCAGGAACAGAGAATCTCCCGTAAAACATTTTGAGGAAAGTCAAAACGTCATGACGCGCATGAAATATCTGGTGGCAGCCGCCACGTTGAGCCTGTTTTTGGCGGGTTGCTCGGGTTCAAAGGAAGAAGTACCTGATAATCCGCCAAATGAGATTTACGCGACCGCTCAACAAAAGTTGCAGGACGGTAACTGGAAACAAGCGATAACGCAACTGGAAGCGTTGGATAACCGTTATCCGTTTGGTCCGTACTCTCAGCAGGTACAGCTGGATCTGATCTACGCGTACTATAAAAATGCCGATCTTCCACTGGCTCAGGCGGCCATCGACCGTTTTATTCGTCTTAACCCGACGCACCCAAACATTGATTATGTCATGTATATGCGTGGCCTGACCAACATGGCGCTGGATGACAGTGCACTGCAAGGCTTCTTCGGGGTTGACCGCTCTGACCGCGATCCGCAGCACGCGCGTGACGCCTTCAATGACTTCTCTAAACTGGTTCGCGGCTATCCGAACAGCCAGTACGTCACGGATGCGAACAAACGTCTGGTGTTCCTGAAAGATCGCCTGGCCAAGTACGAGCTGTCGGTCGTTGATTACTACACTGACCGTGGCGCATGGGTTGCCGTGGTAAACCGCGTTGAAAACATGCTGCGCGATTTCCCGGATACACAGGCCACTCGCGATGCGCTACCGAAAATGGAAAACGCGTACCGTCAGATGCAAATGACGGCGCAGGCTGACAAAGTCGCGAAAATCATTGCGGCAAACAGCAGCAGCACGCAATCCTGATTTCGAACGCAAGCAAAACGGCAGCCCTCGGGCTGCCGTTTTTTTATCCGTTTCACCTGCCCGCTGAACCGCTTTAGCGGCAAGTCATCTCATCAAATATGACCGCCTTTTTCCCTTTCGACAAGGAAAAGATCGCCTGTTCCTGCCCTGCCTCACAAAACAGTTTCCTTGACAAAAAGTGACAAAAAAACGTGATTTAAATCACACATTTTGACATTAGGAAAGGTATGCTGGAATCACCAAGACGGAAAGACAAGAGGTAAAATTTATGACAATGAACATTACCAGCAAACAAATGGAAATTACTCCGGCCATCCGCCAACATGTCGCAGACCGTCTAGCCAAATTAGAAAAATGGCAAACTCATATTATTAACCCGCACATCATCCTGTCCAAGGAGCCGCAGGGTTTTATCGCTGACGCTACCATGAACACGCCGAACGGGCTTCTGGTTGCCAGCGCCAAGCATGAAGATATGTATGCTGCAATCAACGAATTGATCAACAAGCTGGAACGGCAGCTCAATAAGGTGCAACACAAAGGGGAAGCCCGTCGCGCCACAACATCGGTGAAAGACGCAAGCTTCGAAGAAGTTGAAGAAGAGTAAAACTGAACTTTGAGTGTATCGCCAACGCGCCTTCGGGCGCGTTTTTTATTGACAGAAGGAAAACGGAGCAGGTACTGTTACCTGACACACTGTAAGGAATCATCATTCGTGAAATCTGTTCTGTTTTTCTTCGCATTCTTTTTTACCTTCCCCTGAACGGGAGGCGTTTCGTCGTAAGATAAAGAATGCGAAGACGAACAATAAGGCCTCCCACTCCGGGGGGCCTTTTTTATTGGCAAGATTGATAACAATAAAGGCACAACTATGACAGCGGAAAACCCGTTACTGGCTCTGCGCGACAAGATAAGCGCGCTGGATGAAAAATTACTGACGCTGCTGGCCGAGCGTCGTGGTCTGGCAGTGGAAGTCGGCAAAGCGAAGCTGGCCTCCCATCGCCCGGTTCGCGACATTGACCGCGAGCGTGACCTGCTGGAACGTCTGATTGCGCTGGGTAAAACGCACCATCTTGACGCTCACTACATCACCCGCCTGTTCCAGCTTATCATCGAAGATTCCGTCCTCACGCAGCAGGCGTTGCTTCAGCAGCATCTTAATAAAATCAATCCGCACTCTGCGCGTATCGCCTTCCTGGGGCCAAAGGGCTCTTATTCACACCTTGCAGCGCGCCAGTATGCCGCACGCCATTTCGAGCAATTTATTGAAAGCGGCTGCGCGAAATTTGCCGATATCTTTAATCATGTGGAAACGGGCCAGGCTGATTACGCCGTGGTGCCGATTGAAAACACCAGCTCAGGTGCCATTAACGACGTCTACGATCTGCTGCAACACACCAGCCTCTCAATCGTGGGTGAAATGACGATCGTTATCGATCACTGCGTACTGGTATCCGGATCGACGGATCTCGACACTATCGACACGGTCTACAGCCATCCGCAGCCGTTCCAGCAGTGCAGCAAATTCCTTGCCCGCTACCCGCACTGGAAAATTGAGTACACCGAAAGTACCTCGGCAGCGATGGAGAAAGTGGCGCAGGCCAATTCACCGCGTGTGGCTGCGCTAGGCAGCGAAGCCGGCGGCGCGCTGCACGGCTTGCAGGTTCTGGAACGTATTGAAGCCAATCAGACGCAAAACATTACCCGCTTCATCGTGCTGGCGCGTAAAGCGATTGATGTCTCAGACCAGGTTCCGGCAAAAACCACATTGCTGATGGCGACTGGTCAACAGGCGGGCGCACTGGTAGAAGCACTGCTGGTGCTGCGCAACCATCACCTGATCATGACCAAACTGGAATCCCGCCCGATTCATGGCAACCCGTGGGAAGAGATGTTTTATCTCGATATTCAGGCCAACCTGGAATCGGAATCGATGCAAAAAGCGCTCAAGGAGCTGGGCAAAATTACCCGCTCCATGAAAGTGCTGGGCTGTTATCCGAGCGAGAACGTCGTTCCGGTTGATCCAGCTTAACGCTCAATAAACGGTAACTTCTTCATTCCTGCCACGCTGACGGGCAGGGTGAAGATGGCACCGGAAAGGGGATACTGCGCCACTTCTTCCGCCGACATGTTTTCCCGCGTGGTGGTAATAAAAAGCGTGCGCATATCTGGCCCGCCAAAACAGACCATGGTTGGGCAGCGCACCGGCATTCGGTACTCTTCCAGTTGTTCACCCTGCGGGGAAAAACGCGCAATACGCCAGCCATCAAACAGCGCACTCCAGTAACAGCCTTCTTCATCGACCGCCGCGCCGTCCGGAATCCCCTCCCCGGCCGCAAATAGATGAAAGATTTCACGCCTACCCGGTTCGCCGTCGTCATCAAGCGGCGTCCGATATATCACCGCGTTCGGCGTATCCGAGGTGTACATCCAGCGTTTATCCGCGCTGAACGCCAGGCCATTGGCACCGTGGATATCACACTGCACCACTTTTGGCGTCAAATCATTTGCGATTCGTACCAGCAACGCGCCGTTGTAATCGCCCGGCCCCCAGAATGTCCCGGCGTAGAAACGGCCGTCCCGGTCCGTACCGCCGTCATTGAAGCGGGCCAGCGCCGGGTTGCTGGGGTTATCGCAAATTTTGCGCACCAGCAGACCATGCTTATCCGCCAGCCAGATGGCGCTGCGTAGCGCCACAATAAACCCACCCTTTTCGCGCAATGCGAAACAGCCGACCTCTTCAGGAAACTGCAAAACCTGATGCTCGCCGCTTTGCGGATGATAGCGATGGATTTCGTATTCCAGGATATCGGCCCAGTATAGCGCCTGTTCCGACTCGCTCCAGGTGGGGCATTCCGGCAGGTGTCCGGCATAATCAAATAACGGTTGTGGCTCAGTCATGCGTCTCATCCCTATAAAAAAGCCAGCGGGTTCCCCCTCTGGCTTTTAAGTATATACAGAATTTATTGCCGCTATGTGTGACGACGCTCTTAGGCGCGACTGTCGTTGGCCTGGCGCAGCAAGGTGCGACTTTCACTCTGGAAGCGCTGTGCGTAATCACCAAACCAGTGCTCCACTTTGCGGAAGCTGTCGATAAATGCCTGTTTATCATTCTGCTCCAGCAGGCTGATGGCCTCACCAAAACGTTGGTAGTAACGCTTAATCAGCGCCAGATTATTGCCGGAAGACATAATAATGTCGGCGTAAAGCTGCGGATCCTGGGCAAACAGTCGGCCAACCATCGCCAGTTCCAGGCGATAGATAGGCGAAGAGAGAGCCAGCAACTGTTCCAGCTGCACATTCTCTTCCGCCAGATGCAGGCCGTAAGCAAAGGTCGCGAAGTGGCGCAGCGCCTGAATAAGGGCCATGTTCTGATCATGCTCGACAGCGCTGATGCGATGCAGACGCGCCCCCCAAACCTGAATTTGCTCAAGGAACCACTGGTACGCTTCCGGCTGACGCCCGTCACAGTACACCACCACCTGTTTCGCCAGGCTGCCGCTGTCTGGCCCGAACATCGGGTGTAGACCGACAACCGGGCCCGGATGCGCTTCCAGCATCGCCTGTAACGGCCCGGCTTTCACCGACGCCAGGTCAACCAGAATGCAGTCGGCAGGCAACGGCGGCAGCTTCGCGATGATCTGCTCGGTGACATGAATCGGCACGCTGACGATCACCATACCCGCACCGGCAACAATCTCCTGTGCGCGCGACCAGTCGTCGCGTTCGAGAATGCGAACCTGGTAGCCGGAAAGATTAAGCATTTTTTCAAACAAACGCCCCATCTGCCCGCCACCGCCGACGATAACGACAGGGCGCAGCTCAGGATGCAGCGTTTTGAAGCCTTTGTCGTTTTCGCTGGAGTACGACTCACGCATCACGCGACGCAGGACATCTTCAATCAAATCGGGCGGAACGCCAATCGATGCGGCCTCTTCCCGACGCGAGGCAAGCATCGTCGCTTCACGCTCGGGAACATAAATCGGCAGGCCATATTTGCTTTTGACCTCGCCAACTTCAGCCACCAGTTCAAGGCGACGTGCCAGTAAACCCAGCAACGCCTTATCCACTTCATCAATTTGATCGCGCAGCGCGGTCAGTTCAGCAACCATACAATCCTCTTACGCCAGTCGTGCTGCCAGATGGCCACGTAAATCCTTGTCTAACTCACGCAGCAGCGCATCGGTGGTTTCCCAACTGATGCAGGCATCGGTCACCGAAACGCCGTACTTCATATCACCGCGCGGCTGTTCAGAAGACTGATTGCCTTCGTGAATGTTGCTTTCAATCATCAGGCCGATAATCGAACGGTTACCGTCTTTGATCTGAGCGACAACGGATTCCGCCACCGCAGGCTGACGGCGGTAGTCTTTATTGGAATTACCATGGCTGCAATCTACCATCAGCGACGGTTTCAGTCCCGCCTGTTCCATCTCTTTTTCGCACTGGGCAACATCTTCTGGCCCGTAGTTCGGCGATTTACCGCCGCGCAGAATCACATGACCATCCGGGTTACCCTGCGTTTGCAGTAAGCAAACCTGGCCGGCCTGATTGATCCCCACAAAACGGTGCGGCATGGCAGCCGCGCGCATGGCGTTAATCGCGGTCGCCAGTGAGCCATCGGTGCCGTTTTTAAAGCCTACCGGCATAGAAAGACCCGAGGCCATTTCACGGTGAGTTTGTGATTCGGTGGTACGCGCACCGATTGCAGACCAGCTAAACAGATCGCCCAGGTATTGCGGGCTGTTCGGGTCCAGCGCTTCTGTTGCCAGCGGCAGGCCCATGTTAACCAGTTCCACCAACAGACGACGCGCAATTTTCAGGCCGCCTTCCACATCAAACGAGCCGTCCATGTGCGGATCGTTGATCAGACCTTTCCAGCCAACGGTCGTACGTGGTTTTTCAAAATAGACGCGCATCACCAGGTAGAGGCTATCGCTGACCTCCTCGGCAAGGCTTTTAAATCGACGAGCATATTCGATGGCCGTTTCAGGGCAGTGAATCGAGCACGGGCCACAGACAACCAGCAGACGAGGATCGCGCCCGGCGATGATGTCAGAGATGGTTTTACGTGACTGCGCGATTTGCGCTTCCTGTTCAGCACTCAGCGGGAATTCCGCTTTCAGTTGTTCTGGGGTAATCAGAATTTGTTCATCGGTAATATGTACGTTATTCAGCGCGTCTTTTTGCATGGTGGCTTACCTGTATAGCTCGTTTGCGATAGTGGTTTCCTCGGTGAGGTGAAATAACAATATCATAAAAAGTAAAGATTTCAATCCAAATTACGTAAATATTAGTTTACACCAACCTATCTCAGGCAAATTTAAACGCTTCAAACTGTAAATATATCATTACAACCAACACCCACTGATGTTAACCCTCTGATAACCGCGATCGCGGCGATAACTGGCTCACCCGCATGCCATGTCTGCTTAACATCTCTGTAATTGCAAACTGAGTGCCTGAAAAATCAATTAACTAAGAGATATCCTTACTTTTAATATATTTATTTCCAGGCATGTGATCGCCACCAAATCATTCATCTGAGATTTAACTTAACTAATACGTAATCCATTTCACGATCTAATGACGGGTCAGGTGAAAAATGATAGTCTGCACTGAGATATTATGGACGCAAAAATCAAAGCTTTACGGCGGATTCCGATGAGCAACCCGGTCTTAAAACTTTTATACCCGCTTTTGCTGGTATTGATATTTTTTTCTCTTAGTAGATCTCTTTTTGCCGCTGCACTAACTGATAGAGAGAAATCGGTGCGTTCAATGGTTTCCGGTATCATTAGTTACACCCGCTGGCCGCAGCCTGTGCAGCCGCCAACGCTCTGCATTTTTAGCACCGCACGTTATCGCGATGCGCTGAGCACAGCTGAAGGGCCGCCCGTTACCTATCACCCGGTAATGGTGCATTCCCGCCAGGATGTTCTTAGCGCTGGCTGTGCTGCTGTCTATTTTGGCTCGGAATCACCTGAACAACAGGTGGAATTACAAAATATGCTTAACGCGAGGCCAACATTATTAATTTCCGAACAAAACGCCGAATGTCGTATTGGCAGTTCCTTCTGTCTGCTATTCAATACCGATAAAGTGACATTCGCTGTAAACCTCGATTCCCTTTCTCGTAGCGGTGTCAGGGTCAATCCGGATGTTTTGATGCTCGCACGGAATAAGAATCATGAATAAGGACTATTCAACCCCACCGCGCCCAACGTTTAAGCGCACGCTACGGCGTATTAGCGTCACCAACGTATTTATTACCATGACGCTGATTTGGCTACTATTGTGCGCCGCATCCATTGTGACGCTGAAGCAGTACGCGCAGAAAAATCTTGAGCTGACCGGTTCGACCATGAGCCATAGCCTCGAAGCCGCACTGGTCTTTAAGGACAATACCGCCGCCAATGAAACACTGACGATGCTGGGCAAGCAGGGGCATTTCGCCACTGCGGAAGTGGTAAGCACCGACAATAAGCGCTTTGCGTACTGGCACTACAATGCGTCTGCAAAGCGGGACGCGCTGAACAGATTAGTCAGCCAATGGTTATTCCCTTTACCTGTCACGCAGCCCATCATTTACAACGGTCAGACCATTGGTGAGTTACGCTTAACGGCCCGCGACAGTTTGATCAGCCATTTTATCTGGTTATCCCTTGGCGTTCTGACCGCCTGTATCGTCTTTGCATCGGCGGTCGCCCTGCTTATAACGCGCCATCTGCACGAAGGCGTCGTCACCGCCCTGCAAAGCATTACCGATGTGGTACATGATGTGCGCACAAATCGTAACTTCTCTCGCCGCGTCAGCGCCGAACGCATTGATGAATTTCACCGTTTCGCTCTCGATTTCAACAGCCTGCTGGACGAAATGGAGGAGTGGCAGCTCAAGCTACAGGCCAAAAATGCCCAGCTCCTGCGCACCGCGCTGCATGATGCGCTGACCGGTCTGCCCAACCGCGCAGCGTTTCGTAGCCGCATTGCCTCGCTGATGGATAACCCGCAGATGAAAGCCAGCTCGGCGCTACTGTTCCTCGATGGCGACAACTTTAAACGCATCAATGATACCTGGGGCCACGCCGCAGGCGATTGCGTGTTGATCGACGCGGCGAAGCGGTTGATGGAGTTCAGCGGGAATCGCCATGCGGCGTATCGTCTGGGCGGCGATGAGTTTGCGGTTATTTTATCGGGTGTGAACAGCGAAGATGAAGTCCAGCGGATCTGCGCCGCGCTGTCGCAGCAGTTCATTCGCCCCTTTGATTTACGCAATGGGCATTATGTGCCGCTGTCACTGAGCGTCGGCTATGCCTTAACGTGGGAACATAATTCCGTCGAAGATTTACAGGAACTTGCCGATAAGAACATGTATGTCATGAAAAATCAGCGTTCCAAAAACTCATTATGAGAAGCAAGGAAAGAGAATGTTAAAGCGTTACATCGTCGCCGCGTTGCTATCGACCACTCTGCTGGCAGGCTGCCAGGCCCCGCAGGGGAAATTTACGCCAGAGCAGGTTGCCGCCATGAAATCATACGGTTTTAGCGAAACCAATGGAGACTGGTCACTCGGCCTCTCTGATACCATTCTGTTCGACAAAAACGATTTCCACCTGCGTGCTGATAGCCAGCAGCAAATTCACACCATGGCCGCACGCCTGGCATCAACCGGGATCACGCATTTGCGCATGGACGGACACACGGATAACTACGGGGAAGCGAGCTATAACGAAGCCCTTTCCCTGAAACGCGCCAACGCCGTCGCCGATAGCTGGGCAGAAGGCGCGCGCATCCCGCGCAGCAACCTGACCACACAGGGGCTGGGGCAGAAATACCCGGTTGCCAGCAATAAAACCTCGCAAGGGCGCGCCGAAAACCGCCGCGTCGCGGTGGTGATCAGCGCCCCTTAAGGTTTATTGTACTGGCTGCGTTTGCGTCGCTCCCTGATGACTCCTCCAGCGCAGCCAGTCAATGACCACAAACAGCAACAGACTCACGCCCATCACCGGTAGCGCGAACCCAAACAGGACAGCAACCCCCAACGTCATAAGGCGACCGACCCAGGATAACGCCAGCCAGCTCTGAGACAAGGTCTGAAGCGGATCTGCTACTGCCTGCGCCGGACGCTTGATCCACCAGAGTCGATATCCCATCAGGATTGCCACGCACAGCGCCAACCCGAAAGCGATCAACAGCAGTTGGTTAGGCAAACCCAATAAAATCCCCATATGGAAATCGACACCCCAGCGGGTCAGCTTCGCCATCAGTGGGAAATCAGCAAAACGCGTGCGGTCAAGGATCGCAAGCGATGTGCCATCTACCGCAACGGCATCCACCTGGGTCGGCCAACGACGGTCAATTTCCGTTACCGTCCAGGCGCGATCCTCACTGCGCGGCGGGCGAATCTCCAGTAAAGACGCATCAATACCCGCTCGCTGTGCCGCAGCCAGTACGGAATCAAACTTTTCTCCGGCGATAACCGGCGGCGACATGCCAGGCATTGCTGCCATATGGCCTTTATGCTCCGCATGCGGGTCTGCCATTTCCTTTTTGCCGTGCAGCTGCGTATTCACCTGCGGCGTCATCCAGCCGAATGCCGCGCGCATTTTATCGACGTTGCCACCCGCCCACTGTGACCAGGTCAGCCCGGTTACGGAGAAGAGCAGCATCCCCGCCAGCAGTAGCCAGCCAAGCGTGACGTGCACACGACGCGTGTTCTGGAAGCGGTTATTAACACGGCGTTTTGGTCGGGTAACGGCCCACAGCGCAATACCGCCCAGCGCCGCCACCCACATCCATGATGCCGCCAGCTCGCTGTAGAGTCGCCCCACATCACCCAACAGTAATGAACGGTGGGCGTAATCAATCCACTGACGCAGCGGCAATATACCGCTGGTGCCGTAGACGGTCATATCGCCCGTGACGGCCAGCGTCACCGGGTCGATGAAAATGGCACGGCTTTCAGACTCGCCGAGCGAAGGTTCGGCGAACATCACTCGGGTGGTTTCCCCGGCAGTCAACGCCGGACGAACCGCATGCAGACGAAGTTCACCACCGGAGGCCTGCTGCGCAACCGCGATTTGATCGGCAAGCGGAAGTCGCTCGGTGCTCATCGTGCCGTGCAGTGCGTGCTGGTAGAGCCTATTTTCCAGCTGTGGCGTAGCGACATACAACGTGCCGGTTAACGCCGCCACGAAGATAAACGGCCCAACACACAGACCAATAAAAAAATGCAGGCGACGCAGCAGGTGTACCCATGCCGCCCGTGAGGTGCAGGTTGTCATACTTTTCCTTAATGCAGACGAAAAGAGTCGTGGCGCATTGACGCCATTTATTATTTTTTAACAGGGAAAAGCAGACAGGCCTGGCGGCGCGCGGGTATCAGGAAAGAGCCAGGGGAAATAGTGCCAGTGTTTAACCGCAGGCCGCGCCAGCCTGACACGGCAGCGCAACAGCAGCCCACACAGCAAAATAACCAGCGTCAGAATCAGCCCCGGCACATGCGCCAGTAAAACGCAGTAGCCGCAGGCTTCGGCATGGTCGACTGGCATACTCTGGGAAGAGGAGTGATGCTCTGCATCCATACTCATTGCATGGTGCATTCCAGGCATCGCGCTCATCGGATCTTTTTGCAGCGACACGGAGATAAGCGGGGCCACGATAATCAACGCAATAGCGAACAACGCGAACCAGGCCGCGTGCCGTTTTAGCGCTACACCATGAAACCGATTGCTGCTCACAATACCCTCCGATAAGGAGCGTGTATTGTAAATGAATTATCTCAAAACAGTTAACACGGAGTGCCAGACGCGAAAAAAAAGGGCCAGCCTTTCGGCCAGCCCTTTTCTAACAGGATGTCGCTTACGCGAATCTTAGTTAAGACGCTCTTTGATACGAGCAGACTTACCAGTACGTTCACGCAGGTAGTACAGTTTAGCTTTACGCACAGCACCACGACGTTTAACAGCAATGCTGTCAACAACCGGAGAGTGAGTCTGGAAGACACGCTCAACGCCTTCGCCGTTGGAAATTTTGCGAACAGTGAATGCAGAGTGCAGACCGCGGTTACGAATAGCGATAACCACGCCCTCGAATGCCTGCAGACGTTTTTTGGAACCTTCAACAACCCATACTTTCACTTCCACGGTATCACCCGGACGGAAGGAAGGTACGTCCTGCTTCATCTGTTCTTGTTCAAGTTGCTTAATAATGTTGCTCATAATTTAATCTCTTATCCTGGGTAAACTGATATATCGGGCGCGTATTACGCTTGCCCATCATGTTTATGTTGCTGTTGTGCGTGCTCCTTTTGGAACTCCGCCAGCAACCTTGCTTGCTCTTCAGTCAGAGCCAGGTTTTCCAGAAGTTCAGGTCTTCTAAGCCAGGAGCGGCCCAGCGACTGTTTCAAACGCCAGCGACGTATCTCGGCATGGTTCCCCGACAGCAATACTGGCGGTACTTCCATTCCTTCTAACACTTCAGGACGCGTATAGTGGGGGCAATCCAGCAACCCGTCAGCAAAGGAATCTTCCGTTGCCGATGCTTCGTGACCCAGTACACCCGGAATGAACCGGGAAACAGAGTCAATCAGCGTCATTGCCGGTAACTCACCACCGCTGAGAACGTAATCGCCGATTGACCATTCTTCATCAATTTCGGTCTGAATCACGCGCTCATCAATACCTTCGTAGCGACCACACACCAGAATCAGTTTCTGATTCGTTGCCAGTTCGCTGACGCCTGCTTGATCAAGCTTGCGTCCCTGAGGTGACAGATAAATCACCTTTGCGCCTTCACCTGCCGCGGCTTTTGCTGCATTGATGGCATCCCGTAAAGGTTGCACCATCATTAACATCCCCGGTCCGCCGCCGTAAGGACGATCGTCCACGGTACGGTGCCGGTCATGCGTGAAGTCACGAGGACTCCAGCTCTGGATGCTCAGCAGGCCATTTTTAACTGCCCGGCCAGTTACCCCGTAATCGGTAATTGCGCGGAACATTTCAGGAAACAGGCTAATTATGCCAATCCACATAGCGCCGTCTTTTACCGTTTATCCGGTGGTTTAAAAACCAGGATCCCAATCTACTTCAATTGAACGAGTAGTGAGATCGACTTTCTTGATAACCTGCCCATCGAGGAACGGTACGAGACGTTCCTTGATACCAAACGCATCTTTCAGGTTTGCCTTAATGACGAGAACGTCATTCGAACCGGTTTCCATCATATCGATGACTTTACCGAGATCGTAACCTTCGGTTGTGACTACCTGGCAGCCCATCAGGTCTTTCCAGTAGTAATCACCCTCTTCCAGTTTCGGCAACTGCGATGAATCGACGATAATTTCGCAATTAGTCAGCAGATTCGCAGTATCGCGATCATCAACGCCTTTCAGCTTAATGATGATGTCCTGATTGTGGTGGCGCCAGCTTTCCAGCTCAACAACCTGCCACTGACCCGCCTTCTGGATTAACCAGGGCTGATAGTCAAAAATGCTTTCGGCGTCTTCGGTGGAGGAAAACACTCTGAGCCAACCACGGATACCGTAGGAAGAACCCATTTTGCCCAATACGATGGGATCAACAGGTGCCTGTGCGGTGAGTTGCTTGCTCATCATGACCACCGTGACAGATTAAGCTGCTTTTTTAGCTTCTTTGATCAGCGCAGATACGCGATCAGAGATAGTTGCGCCCTGGCCAACCCAGTGCTCAATGCGATCCAGATCCAGGCGAGTGCCTTCTTCTTTTTCGCTAGCGATCGGGTTGAAGAAACCAACGCGCTCGATGAAGCGACCGTTACGTGCATTACGGCTGTCAGTCACAACAACCTGGTAGAACGGACGCTTTTTAGCGCCGTGACGAGCTAAACGAATAGTTACCATAACATCCTCTTGTGTGAATAGAACAACCGGGCCCCATCGAGGGAAGGGGCCCGGTGTCATATTAAAAGCCCGAAAATTTTACTCATTTTTGGGCAAAAATCAATTCAAAACTACAATACGCTAGATAATTCGAGTTGCAGGAAGGCGGCAAGTTAGCAAATCCCCGTGAGCGTACATTAGTACGTGACCGGGGTGAGCGAACGCATCTGCGGCTCGAATTATGACGCGTATTAGCGGCCTGGGAAGCCTGGGGGCATCATCCCTTTCATCCCGCGCATCATCTTCGCCATGCCGCCTTTCTTCATTTTCTTCATCATGCGCTGCATGTCGTCGAACTGTTTCAGAAGGCGGTTGACGTCCTGAACCTGCATGCCGCAACCTGCAGCAATACGGCGTTTGCGGGAACCTTTAATGATTTCCGGCTTCGCGCGCTCTTTCAGGGTCATGGAGTTGATGATGGCTTCCATACGCACCAGCACTTTGTCATCCATCTGCGCTTTTACGTTGTCAGGGATCTGGCCCATGCCCGGCAGTTTGCCCATCAGGCTGGCCATGCCGCCCATGTTTTTCATCTGACGCAGCTGTTCCAGGAAGTCGGTCAGGTCGAAGCCATCGCCTTTTTTCAGTTTGGAGGCCAGTTTCTCAGCCTGCGCGCGGTCAACCTTGCTTTCGATATCTTCGATAAGCGACAGCACGTCGCCCATGCCGAGAATACGGGAAGCGATACGATCCGGGTGGAACGGCTCCAGCGCTTCGGTTTTCTCGCCGACACCGAGGAATTTAATCGGTTTGCCGGTGATGTGACGAATAGAGAGCGCCGCACCGCCACGAGCGTCACCGTCGACTTTGGTCAGTACCACGCCGGTCAGCGGCAGCGCTTCGTTGAAGGCCTTCGCGGTATTTGCGGCATCCTGACCGGTCATGGCATCGACAACAAACAGGGTTTCAACCGGATTAATCGCGGCATGCACCTGTTTGATTTCGTCCATCATCGCTTCGTCTACGTGCAAACGACCGGCGGTATCCACCAGCAGCACGTCGTAGAATTTCAGCTTCGCTTCTTTCAGTGCGCCATTAACAATGTCGATAGGTTTCTGGCCGACATCAGACGGGAAGAAATCCACACCAACCTGTTCAGCAAGCGTTTCAAGCTGTTTGATCGCCGCCGGGCGATAAACGTCGGCAGACACCACCAGCACTTTCTTTTTGTGCTTCTCGCGCAGGAATTTACCGAGCTTACCGACGCTGGTTGTTTTACCGGCCCCCTGCAAACCCGCCATCAGCACTACAGCTGGCGGCTGTGCGGCCAGATTCAGCGTCTGGTTCTCTTCACCCATCGCCGAAACCAGTTCGTTACGGACGATTTTGACGAACTCCTGACCCGGCGTCAGGCTTTTGTTAACTTCATGACCAACCGCTTTCTCTTTTACGCGGTTGATAAACTCACGCACCACCGGCAACGCGACGTCAGCTTCCAGCAGCGCCATGCGCACTTCGCGCAGCGTCTCTTTAACGTTGTCTTCGGTGAGGCGGCCACGGCCACTGATGTTACGCAGCGTCTGTGACAAACGATCGGTTAAATTATCAAACATTGTCTCTCGCCTAAGGTGGAAACGGTTGGTCGCTGTGCGACACAAAATTAGAAATTTGCCGGAGTATAACACGACAGCGCCCGAGTTGTGATGCCGCGGTTTAGCGCAAAGCGCCCGATGTTTTACCCAACGCCCCGCGCCTTGATACAACTCGATTGATTTTGCGTATATACTGCCCTTCTTACACTCTATTGACGATTGCCGACACACTCTATGCCCGTTTTTGCCCTGCTCGCGCTTGTCGCCTACTCCATCAGCCTGGCGCTGATCATCCCCGGTTTGCTGCAAAAAAACAGCGGCTGGCGGCGTATGGCTATTCTTTCTGCCGTTATCGCGCTGATCTGCCACGCTTTCGCGCTGGAAGCACGCATTTTACCCGGCGGCGAGAATGGTCAAAATCTGAGCCTGCTCAATGTGGGTTCGCTGGTCAGTCTGATGATTTGTACGGTGATGACAATTGTCGCCTCACGCAATCGTGGCTGGCTGCTATTGCCGATTGTGTACGCTTTTGCGTTAATTAATCTGGCGTTTGCGACCTTTGTCCCAAATGAATACATCACCCATCTGGAGGCCACGCCGGGCATGATGGTGCATATCGGCCTGTCGCTGTTTGCCTATGCGACGCTGATTATCGCCGCGCTCTACGCCCTTCAACTCGCGTGGATTGACTACCAGTTGAAAAACAAAAAGCTGGCCTTCAGCCACGAAATGCCGCCGCTGATGAGCATTGAACGTAAAATGTTTCATATCACGCAGGTAGGCGTGGTGTTGCTTACACTGACCCTGTGCACCGGCCTGTTTTACATGCATAACCTCTTTAGCATGGAAAACATCGACAAAGCCGTGCTCTCTATCGTGGCCTGGTTTGTCTACATCGTGCTGCTGTGGGGCCACTATCATGAAGGATGGCGTGGACGCCGCGTCGTGTGGTTTAACGTCGCTGGTGCGGGCATTCTGACCATGGCCTATTTCGGTAGCCGGGTCATTCAACAGCTTGTCGGCTAGACACAACTAAGGAACACCTTTTGGAACATATCTCCACCACCACACTGATCGTCACACTGATCATTATGGTGGTCATCTCCGCCTATTTCTCCGGTTCGGAGACAGGCATGATGACGCTCAACCGCTATCGTCTGCGCCATCTTGCCAAGCAAGGCAATCGCCAGGCGAAGCGCGTTGAAAAACTGCTGCGTAAACCAGATCGCTTAATTAGCCTGGTGCTTATTGGCAATAACCTGGTCAACATTCTGGCCTCCGCGCTGGGCACCATTGTCGGGATGCGTCTTTATGGCGATGCGGGCGTGGCGATTGCCACCGGTGTCCTGACTTTTGTGGTACTGGTATTTGCTGAAGTATTGCCAAAAACCATTGCCGCGCTCTACCCGGAGAAAGTGGCCTACCCCAGCAGTGTCCTGCTCGCCCCGTTACAAATTCTGATGATGCCGCTGGTGTGGCTGCTCAATATGATCACCCGCCTGCTGATGCGCATGATGGGGATAAAAACCGACACCGTGATGAGCAGCTCGTTGAGCAAAGATGAACTGCGTACTCTGGTGAATGAATCACGATCGCAAATCTCGCGCCGCAATCAGGACATGTTGCTGTCGGTACTGGATCTCGAAAAAGTGAGCGTCGATGACATTATGGTGCCGCGCAATGAAATCGTCGGTATCGACATCAACGATGACTGGAAGTCGATTGTTCGTCAGCTCACCCATTCTCCACACGGACGCATCGTGCTGTATCGCGACTCGCTGGACGATGCCATCAGCATGCTGCGCGTGCGCGAAGCCTGGCGCTTAATGCAGGAGAAAAAAGAGTTCACTAAAGAGGTGATGCTGCGCGCCGCCGATGAAATTTACTATGTGCCGGAAGGCACGCCGCTCAGCGTTCAACTGGTAAAATTCCAGCGTAATAAAAAGAAAGTCGGCCTGGTGGTTGATGAATATGGCGATATTCAGGGGCTGGTAACGGTCGAAGATATTCTCGAAGAGATTGTCGGCGACTTCACCACATCGATGTCCCCCACCCTGGCGGAAGAAGTGACGCCGCAGAATGACGGCTCGGTCATCATTGAAGGCAGCGCCAACGTCCGTGAACTCAACAAAGCCTTTAACTGGCATATGCCGGAAGACGAAGCGCGTACCATTAATGGCATGATCCTCGAAGCGCTGGAAGAGATCCCGGCGGCCGGTACTCGCGTGCGCATTGACCAGTACGATATTGATATTCTCGACGTACAGGACAACATGATCAAACAGGTCAAGGTAATGCCAGTGAAGCCCTTGCGAGAGAGCGTGCAGTCCTGATAACACTAAAACGGCCCCTCGGGGCCGTTGTTACATCCACTTCTCCAGCCACGCTTCCAGTTGTGCCGCCGTTTTAGGACGCGCAAAGAAATAGCCCTGCGCCTCATCGCAGGCATAGTCACTGATAATCCGCGCGGTAGATTCATCTTCCACCCCTTCCGCCAGCACCCGGTAACCCAGCTCTTTCAGCATGCGAATAACGTTACGCACAATGACGCGTCGCGAAGGCTCTTTGAGTAGATCGTCAATCAGTGATTTATCCAGCTTGATTGTATCGAGCGGAATACGCAGCAGATAATTGAGGTTGCTGTAACCCGCGCCAAAATCATCCAGTGAGACCGTAAAACCATACTTACGCAGCAAACGTAACTCTTCCAGCACCTGAGAACTGGCCAACAGTTTTTCCGTTTCCAGACATTCAACACCCAGCATGCTGTTCATCAACCCAGCCTGTGTCATTTTCTCCAGCAAGCGCCGGGTAAAGTTTTCGCGCTTGAGATCCAGCACGCTGATGTTAATCGAGGCAGGTAATGTAATATCTTTCCTTTTCCACTCAGCCAGTTGGCTAATAGCGTGATCAATGACCCAATCGGTGAGCTCAACCATCAGGCTGGTGTTCTCAATTAGCGGCAGAAAACTTCCTGGGGGAATAATCCCGCGCTCCGAGTGATTCCAGCGGATCAGAGCCTCAAGCGCGACGGGGTGCCCGGAAGGAAGCGACACCTTCGGTTGCCAGACCAGATAGAGCCCGCGATCTTTACGAATAGCCTCGGTCAGGTCGTTGAGCAGATAAAAGTCTTCGTTACGACGGCAATCGTCGTCCTGATTATAAATACCCCAACGTAGCCGGTTGTGCCGGGCTTCATACAGCGCGCTCTCAGCCTGACGCAGAATTTCATGTCCGGAACAGATAGGCAATGTAATCGCCGTTTCGCCGACATAAATCTTTAAATCAATAGTGACAGCATCAGAGAGATGCGCCTGCAGGGCCATTAACTGCTGTTCACGACGCTGGCGATCGGACGGTGTGAGTGGTTTTGAATAGAGCGCAAAGCGCCCGGCACTCAGCATATACAGCTTTTCGCACCGCGAAAGTTGCAACACCCGCAGCAGTGCCTGACTAATATCCTTCACCAGCGTGTTAAGCCGACTGGTGCCCATCACCCGGGCGATATCATCAGATTGCGTCACACCAATGCACTCAATCACCATCAACGAATTGCCGGGGCACTCTTCCGCAAACGATTCATCCTGCAAATCATTGATCAACTGATGCATGTTTGGCAGGCCACTATTGAGATCGGTCAATGCGACATCCAGCCATGACTCAATAAAGCTGGAAACCAGTTCTGCAATGAAGGTCAATGAGGTCAACTCTTCGCAGGTTAAATCGCGAGGAACCGTATCGACCACGCAATAGGTTCCCATTGTGCAGCCATTTTTAAAGGTCAGCGGCATCCCCGCGTAAAAGCGTAACCCAGGGTCGCCCACCACCATTGGGTGCTCACAAAAACGTGCATCCTGCAGCGTATCGGGGACAATGACCGGCTTTTGGGTATCTACAACATACTGGCAGAATGTGAACTGTCTTGGCTTCGGTGCCATCGAAATCTGATGCGATACAATCACATTGCGCGTCTTGTCATCCAGCACAGAAATGTAACCCGCTGGCATATGGAAAAGTGATGTGGTGAGTTGCAAGAAATGACGAAGAACATCGTCGCGCGTTTTATCCTGACGTACTAAAACCCCCACCTCATCGGGGGGAAGCGCACGGGTCTTTACATCCGACTCCAGCATAAATGTCCCTCTTCATGTGAGCCTGTGAAGAGGCAGTATAAAACGCCCGCAACGGCGGACAAATATCAGGCCTAAGCCTTCGAAAGTAAAAAAGCCCTCACGAGGAGGGCTTGAGACTGGCGACAAACGCAACATTGCCTGATGCGCTACGCTTATCAGGCCTACCTGGTTTCGGCAATATATTGAATTTGCATTATTTTGTAGGCTGGATAAGGCGTTTACGCCGCATCCGGCAAGAACAAATCGCACTTTGTCATCGATCTGAAGCCCTCATGAAGAGGGCTTCTGGAACAGTGCGACTGGGCGGTTACGCTTTCGCTTTCGCGACGGAAACCATCGCCGCGCGGATGGTACGTCCGTTCAGCGTATAGCCTTTCTGCATTACCATCAGTACCTTACCCGGCGCGATGTCTTCAGATTCCACCATCGCAATCGCCTGGTGTACGTTCGGGTCCATCGGCACGTCGATCGCATCAACGACCTGAACGCCGAATTTACCCACCACATCGAGCATGGATTTACGGGTCAGTTCGATACCTTCGATCATCGCCGCCATATCGGTATTGTCTTTGTTCGCCACTTCCAGCGCGCGGTCCAGGCTATCCAGTACCGGCAGCAGTTCGTTGACGAATTTTTCCAGCGCAAATTTGTGCGCCTTTTCGATGTCGAGTTCAGTACGGCGACGCAGGTTTTCCATTTCCGCTTTGATACGCAACACACCGTCACGCTCACGCGTCTGGGATTCCGCTAACTGTGCTTCCAGATTCGCAATTTTTTCATCGCGCGGATCCACCTGCTCAGCAGACGCGTCAGACTCTACAGCTTCAACGTCATCATGCTGTTCCGTGATAATTTCTTCCGGGGCTTGCCCCTCAGGCGTTTTCTGTTCTTTACTGCTCATGAATTTCTCCGCGTTTTTTTTCGCAATCATCTCGCTAACTTGGCTTATTATGGGGATAAGATTCCGCGTTTCAAGGGAAGCTCTCACATTGTCATCAATCTTCGGCACAAGGACCTTCAGAAAATGAACAATCATTTCAAGTGTATCGGTATCGTAGGGCACCCTCGCCATCCGACCGCCCTGACCACTCATGAAATGCTCTATCGCTGGCTGAGCACCAAAGGCTACGAAGTGATTGTTGAACGCCAGATTGCTAAAGAGCTGAAGCTAGAGAACGTACAAACCGGCACGCTGGCAGAAATTGGCCAGAAGGCCTGTCTTGCGGTGGTCGTGGGCGGCGATGGCAATATGCTGGGCGCGGCGCGCACCCTGGCACGCTACGATATTAAAGTGATCGGTATTAACCGTGGCAACCTCGGCTTCCTGACCGACCTCGACCCGGACAACGCCCATCAACAATTAGCCGACGTACTGGAAGGCAATTACATCACCGAGAAACGTTTCCTGCTGGAAGCGCAGGTATGCCAGCAGGATTGCCAAAAGCGCATCAGCACCGCCATTAATGAAGTGGTTCTGCATCCGGGCAAAGTGGCGCATATGATTGAGTTCGAGGTGTATATTGATGAAACCTTTGCCTTCTCGCAGCGCTCCGATGGCCTGATTATCTCGACGCCGACCGGTTCTACCGCCTACTCCCTTTCGGCAGGCGGCCCAATTCTGACGCCATCGCTGGATGCCATCACCCTGGTGCCCATGTTCCCGCACACGCTCTCGGCGCGTCCGCTGGTGATTAACAGCAGCAGCACCATCCGACTGCGTTTCTCGCATCGCCGTAATGACCTGGAGATCAGCTGTGACAGCCAGATTGCCTTGCCGATTCAGGAAGGGGAAGATGTATTGATTCGTCGCAGTGATTATCACCTGAATCTGATACACCCGAAAGATTACAGCTATTTCAATACATTAAGCACCAAGCTCGGCTGGTCAAAAAAATTGTTTTAAATTTGCCGACAGCACTTTACTGTATAAAAAACCAGTTTATACTGTATGAAAACACAGTTATGGTTTTTCATACAGGAAAGCAGCTATGTTGGCACAACTGACCATCAGCAACTTTGCAATCGTTCGTGAACTTGAAATCGACTTTAACGGTGGCATGACGGCCATCACCGGTGAAACCGGGGCCGGTAAATCTATTGCTATCGATGCCCTCGGTCTGTGCCTGGGTGGCCGCGCGGAAGGCGACATGGTGCGTGCGGGCGCCAGCCGTGCCGACCTCTGTGCTCGCTTTGCCCTGAAAGACACGCCCGCCGCGTTGCGCTGGCTTGAAGAAAACCAGCTTGAAGATGGCCGCGAATGTCTGCTACGCCGCGTTATCAGCAGCGACGGGCGCTCACGCGGCTTTATCAATGGCACCGCCGTACCGCTGTCGCAGCTTCGCGAACTGGGCCAGTTGTTGATTCAAATCCATGGTCAGCACGCGCACCAGCTTCTGGTCAAACCCGAACATCAGAAAACCCTGCTCGACGGCTATGCCGGCGAATCCACCCTTACGCGCCAGATGGCTGAGCATTATCATCTGTGGCATCAAAGCTGCCGCGATTTAGCGCAGCATCAGCAGCAAAGTCAGGAACGCGCCGCGCGCGCCGAACTGCTGCATTATCAGCTTAAAGAGCTAATCGAATTCAACCCGCAGCCGGGCGAATACGAGCAAATCGACGAAGAGTACAAGCGTCTGGCGAACAGTGGGCAACTGCTCTCCACCAGCCAGCATGCGCTGGCGCTGCTGGCCGACGGTGAAGACGCCAACCTGCTAAGCCAGCTCTACACCGCAAAACAGCTCACCACTGAGCTGGTCAGCATGGACAACAAACTCGCCAGCGTACTCGATATGCTGGAAGAAGCGTCCATTCAGCTAAGCGAAGCCAGCGATGAACTGCGTCACTACTGTGACCGCCTCGATCTCGACCCGAATCGCCTGTATGAACTGGAACAACGCCTGTCGCGGCAAATCGCGCTGGCGCGTAAACACCATATTTCACCCGAAGCGCTGCCCGACTTCTATCAGTCGCTGCTTGATGAGCAGCAGCAGCTTGACGATCAAAGCGACTCGCTGGAAACCCTAAAACACGCGGTGGCTCGCCACCATGAACTGGCGCTGGAAACCGCGCGTCATCTCCATACTTTGCGCCTCAATAGCGCACAGGAACTGGCGGGTCTTATCACCGACAGCATGCATGCGCTCTCTATGCCGCACGGCGTCTTTACTATCGACGTCAGCTTTGAAGAACAGCACCTCACGGCCGACGGCGCAGACCGCATTGAGTTTCGCGTCACCACCAACCCGGGCCAGCCGCTCCAGCCTATTGCTAAAGTGGCCTCCGGCGGTGAGTTGTCGCGTATCGCGCTGGCTATTCAGGTGATTACCGCGCGTAAAATGGAAACCCCGGCGCTCATCTTCGATGAAGTGGACGTGGGTATCAGCGGCCCGACCGCCGCCGTTGTCGGGCGCTTGCTGCGTCAGCTTGGCGAATCCACGCAGGTCATGTGTGTCACTCACTTGCCGCAGGTGGCCGGTTGTGGTCATCACCACTTCTTTGTCAGCAAAGAAACCGACGGTGAAATGACTGAAACGCACATGCAGCCGCTGGATAAACGCGCGCGTTTGCAGGAGCTGGCACGCCTGCTCGGCGGCAGCGAAGTCACGCGAAACACGCTGGCAAACGCGAAAGAGTTGCTGGCAGCGTAAACTTTTTCGCATCCCAGGAGTCTGAGTTCACAATAAAAACGCCGTGTGACCTGGCAGCAAAAGGTTTTAAACTGACGTCAGGTCTATTATCATCGGCATATTACATATGAGCCGCGTACTGCTCGGGCCCGAAAAGGAATGAAATCACTATGCGCTGTAAAACGCTGACTGCTGCCGCAGCGGTTCTTCTGATGTTGACCGCAGGCTGTTCCACTCTGGAGCGAGTGGTATACCGTCCTGACATCAATCAGGGAAACTATCTGGCACCTAACGATATTTCAAAAATCCGCATCGGCATGACCCAACAACAGGTCGCTTATGCATTAGGTACGCCTATGATGTCCGATCCATTCGGCACTAATACCTGGTTCTACGTGTTCCGCCAGCAGCCGGGTCATGAAAAAGTGACGCAGCAGACGCTGACGCTCACCTTCAATAGCAGCGGTGTGCTGACCAACATTGATAACAAACCTGCGCTGACCGGCGAGTAAGTTCAGGCAATAAAAAAGCGCTCACTGAGCGCTTTTTTTGTTTCTGGCGGCTGAAGTGTGGCATCAGGCTTTGCCGGCTGACTTCTCCGCTCGCTGGCGACGCAGTTCTTTCGGATCGGCAATCAGCGGGCGATAAATCTCAACCCTGTCGCCATCCTGCACTGCGTCCTGTAATTTCACCGGGCGGCTATAGATACCCACTTTGTTCTTCGCAAGATCGATATCGTCACGCAGCGTCAGAATGCCGCTCGCCAGAATCGCCTGCTCAACGGTGGCGCCCTCTTCCAGCGTCACACGTTGCAAATACTGTTTTTGCGGCAGCGCGTAGGCCACTTCAACCACAATCTTACCCGGCACTGTAAACCTCTCTGGCGCGCATCGTGAATGCCTGAACCATGTTCAGCGCCAGCTCTTTAAAGATACGACCAAACGCCATCTCAATCAGCTTATTGGTAAATTCGAAATCAAGATGGAACTCGATTTTACAGGCATCCTGACTGAGCGGGATAAACTTCCAGCCACCAATCAGTTTTTTAAATGGCCCATCCACCAGTTGCATCAAAATGCTCTGGTTGCTGGTAAGGATATTCCGCGTCGTGAACGTCTTGCTGATACCGGCCTTCGACACGTCCACTGCCGCCGTCATTTGCGTCGGGCCCGACTCCAGCACGCGGCTTCCGGTGCAGCCAGGTAAGAAATCAGGATAAGCATTAACGTCGTTGACGAGGGTATACATTTGCTCCGCGCTATAGGGCACCAGCGCAGTACGGCTAATCTGAGGCATAGCAATTTCCATGTTCGAACTCGGGCTAAATAGTATCATTTATCTACGGTTAAAAAAAACGTTCCGCGGCAACTCGTGCTAAGATAGCGCATTGCGCCTCGCGGGAGCTTGAGGCAGATGTGTACGAACTGCGATGACTTCAGGATATTATGACTAAGAAAAAAGCACACAAACCTGGATCGGCCACCATTGCGCTGAACAAACGCGCCCGCCACGATTACTTTATTGAAGAAGAGTACGAAGCGGGCCTCGCGCTGCAGGGCTGGGAAGTAAAATCCCTGCGTGCCGGTAAAGCCAACATTGGCGATAGCTACGTGATCCTGAAAGATGGCGAAGCCTACCTCTTTGGCGCAAACTTCACGCCGCTGACGGTCGCGTCATCCCACTACGTTTGCGACCCCACGCGTACCCGTAAGCTGTTACTGAATCAGCGTGAACTGGATACCCTTATCGGCCAGATCAACCGCGACGGGTACACGGTCGTTGCCCTGTCACTGTACTGGAAGAATGCCTGGTGCAAAGTCAAAATCGGCGTGGCAAAAGGTAAGCAGCAACACGATAAGCGTAACGATGTGAAAGATCGCGAGTGGAAGCTGGACAAAGCTCGCATCATGAAAAACGCCGGGCGCTAAAAACGTTATACACCCGTAGCCTGGAAAGGTACGGGTGTTTGTCATAAAACTTCCCCCGCCAATGTACCTTCCTGAATCACAACAGTTAATTCGCCCCCTTCAAAGAATATATTCTTCTCAGCAACTTCTCTGTTCTGATTAATTCATAACGTAATTTCATAATATATTTTATATTGTTAAATCTCTTAACCATCAATAAAAAATAATCCCGCTCAGGCATCAATTACGCGCGCGATCACGGATATATCATATTTTCCACTCAGGAATTTCATCAAATTAATAATGAAAAAGCCCTGGAATATGAATTCAGACATTTCCTAAAACCAGCTTTTTGTCGGTTTTTTTGCACCAGTTTCCGGTGACTTACCTAAAATCACAAACTGTCACTCTGCGGCAGAGAAAATATAAAAACATACAAATTCATGGTGTTAAAAAATGGTCAACCTGCTTTTCATGCCAAAAACCACACGAACTAAAGCGCTATTAACCTTTCATAAAATGCTGGTTTAACTGATAGTTAGCAAGCTTTCGGTTTATCCATCGTTTGCGAATTATCTTATATCTGGCTATATCAACATCAGTACCTCAACATTTAAAAGACCCTTTAGAGCAAGGAATTAAATTTCATATAGAAATTATTTAATTATTCGCCTGTTCATATTTTAAGAATATTCCTAATCACTATTTCGATAGTGAGCGCTACCGCTTTGTCTTTATTTCTGGCGAGTTGAATATCACTACAAATATGCCGGCGTGAAAGTCCTGAGCTGCTGAATAACCGAATATCGCCATTGCGATCAACCTGTTCACCTCGAATGGAGTGACACCATGCGTTCTGTATCGATTATTTCAAAAATGACTACCGTCGCCACCACGGCTGAAACCGACAGTGTGACATTGACCGCCCCATCGATTGTTAAAATTAAGGTCGATCGCGCCGATATTGCTTCGATGCAGCGTACCAATCAGGATTTGGTTATCACCCTGAAAGACGGTGAAACCGTGACGGTAAAAAACTTCTACGTCACCTCAGATTTAGGGCAGAGCCAGCTTGTCCTGGAAGATGCCAACGGCGCGTTGTGGTGGGTGCAGGATACGGATGGCGCATTCCACTTCCAGCAAATCAGCAGCATTGATGAACTGCTGGTTGCCGGAGAAAGCGGCAACGAAAGCGGTGGAGCCGCCTGGGCGTGGATTCTGGGCGGGGCTGCGGCGGCTGCAGGGATTGGCATCGCCGCATCCAACAGTAACGGCAGTGGCAGTCATCATCATGATGATGGCGGCAATGGCGGAACCGACCCGGGCAATCCGCAACCGCCCGTTGATACCACCCCGCCCGATGCGCCAACGAATCTTGCGATTTCCCCGGACGGCAAAACGGTCACCGGCAACGCCGAACCGGGCAGCACCATTATCATTCGCGATCCAAACGGTAACATCATCGGTACCGGCAAAACCGGTGATGACGGCAAGTTCACCGTGGGCCTGGATAAGCCGCAGTCTAACGGTGAACACCTGACGGTTGAGGCGAAAGATCCGTCGAATAACACCGGGCCATCCACCCCAATCACCGCGCCGGATACCACACCGCCCAATGCGCCAACCGACGTTGCCGTTTCAAACGATGGTAAAACCGTCACCGGGAATGCCGAGCCCGGTAGCACCGTCACCATCCGCGACCCCAATGGCAACGTTATTGGCACTGGCACCGCCGGCAGTGATGGGAAATTTACCGTTGACCTGAACAAACCGCAGACCAACGGCGAGCATCTTACGGCGGAAGCGAAAGATCCCGCCGGAAATACCAGCCCCACCACCAGCGTCACCGCGCACGATACCACCGCACCGGGCGCACCGAGTGACCTGAACATAAACGCCGAAGGTACGACGCTTACCGGGAAAGCGGAAGCCGGAAGCACAGTAAAAATCACCGACAGCGAAGGCAATGTGCTGGGGACCGGGAAAGCCGACAGTAACGGCAACTTCACGATAACCCTGACCTCGCCGCAAACCGATGGCGAGCGTCTCTCAGTAACAGCAACCGATGCCGCAGGTAACCAAAGTTCGCCGTCGAATATCACCGCCCCCAACGTGATTGAAGAACCCGTTAACCTGCTGCGCAGCGTGGTTGATGACGTGGGTTCCATCACCGGTGCGCTCACTTCGGGGCAGAGTACCGATGATTCACGGCCGACCTTCAGCGGACGCGGTACAGCCGGAACCACCATCAATATTTTCGATAACGGTGTAAAAATCGGCTCCGTTCAGGTCGGCAGCGACGGCAACTGGAGCTACACCCCAACAACGCCGCTGAAGGATGGCAACCATTCCATCGTGGCGACGGGCGCGTCTGCGCCGGATAGCGCCGTAACCGGATTTGGGTTTACCGTCGATACCATCAAGCCTGCCGCCCCAACCGATCTGGTCACCGCTGCCGATGGCGCATCCATTAGCGGCAAAGCGGAAGCGGGAAGTACAGTCGTCATTAAAGATGCCGATGGAACGATTATCGGTACGGGTACCGCAGGCAGCAACGGCAGCTTTACGATTAAGCTCAGCCCCGCGCAAATCACCGGCGAACAACTTAGCGCCACAGCGGCAGACAAAGCGGGTAATGTCAGTGACCCGGCAACCGCGCTTTCGCCAGATAAAACCGCGCCGAACGCCCCCGCTATCGCTGAAGTTCTGGACGATCATCCGACCATTACCGGCAAAATCACCAGTGGTCAATCGACTGATGACACCACGCCGACTTTCCGGGGCAGCGCGGAGCCCAACAGCACCATCACTATTTATGGCAATAATACCGTTCTTGGCACCGTCAAGGCGGATGAGTCGGGCAACTGGAGTTTCACGCCTTCTACGCCGTTAACGGATGGCAACTGGGTCATCAATACCACAGCAAAAGATGCCGCAGGCAACATCAGCGGCAAATCACCTGATTTCATCCTCAAAGTGGATACCACGCCGCCCGACGCCCCGACATACTCTTCGGTTACGGGCAATGACGTCAACGTCGCGAACGGTGGGATCACTAACGACTCGACGCCGACGATTAGCGGACGAGCGGAAGCCGGAAGCACGGTGACCTTGTGGGCGACGCTCAATGGCGAACGCATTGAACTCGGCACCGTGAAGGCCGATGCACAGGGTAACTGGACTCTGACAGTGAGTACGCCGCTGACCGATGGCGTCTACACATTGACGGCCACTGCAACCGATAGCGCAGGCAACGTGAGCCTCGAAGCCGGGCAACAAACCTTCACCGTCGATTTAAGCGCACCCGATGCGCCAACAGGGTTAATCATTTCTGAGGATGGCAGCACAGTAACCGGCAGCGCAGAAGCCAACAGCACCGTCACCATCAAAGATGCGAACGGGAATATTCTCGGTTCAGATACCGCAGATGGCGATGGCAATTTCAGCATCACACTGACGCCTGTGCAGGATAACAATCAGATTCTTTCCGTCACCGCCACCGACAGCGCCGGTAATACCAGTCCGCCGAGCGGCATTCAGGCCCCTGACCTGATTGCACCGGATGCACCCGATAACTTGCTGGTTTCCGAGGACGGAACAAAAGTGACCGGTACGGCAGAGCCTGGCAGCACCGTCGCTATTACTGATGCTGGCGGCAACCCGTTGGGCAACGCCACCGCAGGCAGCGATGGTAAATTCGAAGTAGTACTGACTACCCCGCAAAAAAATGGCGAGCAACTGACGGCAATCGCCACGGATAACGCCGGGAACGACAGTGATAGCGCGACGGTCGATGCGCCAGACATCACTGCACCGTCGATTCCCGTCTTCGGCAATGTTATTGATGATGTGCCGGAAGGCGAAGGCGCACTCACCAGCGGGAATACCACGAACGATCCGCGTCCGACCTTCAGCGGCGAAACGGAAGCGAACGCGACGATCACCATTTACGACAATGGCGTCAAAATTGGCGAAGCCGTGGCTGACGATCAGGGCGTGTGGACCTTCACGCCAGAAAGCGATCTGAGCCCCGGTAGCCATACCTTCACCCTGACATCCACCGATGAAAGCGGCAACACCAGCGATAAATCGGACGCCTTCAACATCATCGTCGATACCGCCGCACCGACGCTGCCGGTTATCACGCACCTGACGGACGATCAAGACCCGAGCACTGGCTTTGTGAACAACGGACAGTCCACCAACGATGATTTGCCGCAGATTAACGGCACGGGCGCGGTCGGCTCGACGATCTCTGTTTTCGAAGGCGATAATCTGCTGGGCACTGCTGTTGTCGATACCAACGGCACCTGGACTTTACAGCTGACTGAACCTCTGGGAGAAGGCCCGCATAACCTGACCCTGAGCGCAGAAAATGCTGCCGGGAATACGATTGCAAACGACACCCCCTTCACCTTCACCGTTGATACTGAGGCACCGGATGCGCCGAGTATTATTCTGGTCACCGACGATGTTGGAACCTATCAGGGAGTACTGAATAGCGGTGACACCACCGATGACCGTCGCCCAACTTTCTCCGGCACGGCGGAGCCCAATACGCAGGTCAAAATCTATGATGGACAGACGCTGCTCGGCACGGCAACGGTTGGCAGTAACGGTGAATGGTCTCTGACGCCGACCCTCCCGCTGGCAGAAGGTGAGCATGATCTGCGTTTTGTTACCGTCGATGGTGCAGGCAACGTTGGGGTGGAAACACCGTTTAATTTAACGGTCGACACCAGCGCCTCCGTCACCCCGGCGATTACCTCCATTGCCGATGATTTCGGCCTGTATAAAGGTGACCTGGCCAATAATCAGGTGACCGACGACACCCGGCCGACGCTGAACGGTACCGGGCCAGAAGGGGCAACAATCACCCTCTACGATAATGGCGAAGAGATTGGCACCGCTACGGTAGAAGGCGGCGTCTGGAACTTTACCCCTGAAACGGCGCTGGAAGGCGGGGAACATATCTTCACCGTGACCTCCACCAATGCCGCGGGTAACGTCAGCCCGGCCTCCCCACCGTTCACCATCAATATTGACGTTGATGCGCCGACCAAACCGGTGATTGGTGAAGTGACGGACAACGTGGATGAATACACCGGCCCACTGGCCTCTGGTGATGAGACTAACGATCCTCAGTCGACCTTCAGCGGCACCGGTAACGAAGGCGATACCATCACCCTCTACAATGGCAATACGGTGCTGGGCACAACGGTTGTGGGCGAAGATGGCCGCTGGAGCCTGACGCCGGATGACGCGTTAACGGAGGGAACCTACCAACTGCATGTGACGGCAACCGATCCGGCAGGTAACGTCAGCGATCCGTCGGATGAGTTTGAAATCCGGGTCGATCTCTCCGCGCCTGCAGATCCTGTACTGGTCAGCGTGGAAGATAACACCAATACAACTACCGTTCCGCTAGATAGCGGCGATCGCACCGTGGATTCCACGCCGCTGCTGACCGGCACCGCCGATGGCAATACGTTGATTACCATTCTGGTGGACGGCGTGGCGGTGGGCACCACCACGTCCGATGTCAACGGCGACTGGACCTTTACGCCGCCAACGGCGCTCACCGATGGGCCCCATACGATTACGCTCACCGCGACAGACGCCGCGGGTAACACGACCCAACCTGTCGGTAACTTCACATTGACGGTAGATACTACCGGCCCGGATCTGCCGGTAATCGACAGCATTACCGATGATGTTGGCAGTATTAACAACGAGTTAAAAGGTGGCGGCCTGACGGACGACAATCGCCCTACCTTCACCGGCACCGCCGAAGCGAATGGCGTAGTAATTATTTTCGCCAACGGCGTTGAGATTGGCCGCGCGGACGTTAACGGCACCGGGCAGTGGACCTTTACGCCGGACGTAGACAATGCGCTCGAAGATGGTGATAACGTCATCACCTTCCAGGCCGTCGACGACCTGGGCAATGTCGGGCCTGAATCCGATGGCATTACCCTGCGCGTCGACACCGACGCGCCGGATGCACCAACCAATATTCAGCTTGGTAACGATGGAGAAACCATTACAGGACAAGCCGAGCCAAACAGTACTGTCACCATTCGCGACGCAGACGGAAACGTAATCGGTACAGCGGATACCACCGGACTGGGTTACTTCCAAACCACCCTCTCTCCTGTCCCGGCGAGTGGAAGCCTGATCAGCGTCACCGCTCAGGATGAGGCGGGGAATAACAGTCCACCGGCGCAAATTAGCGTCGTGCCGCCGACCGAGCCGGCTGTGCCAATCATCATCAACATTGAAGATAACGTTGGCCCGCAACAAGGTTCGCTCAGTAGTGGTGACAGCACCGATGACCCGTCTCCGGTGATTACCGGTACTGCCGCGGTGGGTTCAATTGTTTATGTCACCATTGATGGGCAATTGTCAGACCCCATTGAGACGGATGAGAATGGCGCATGGACCTATACGCCTAATCCGCCACTGACTGAAGGCCCACATACCCTTTCCGCCCACGCGGAAATCGGCGGTCAATTCAGTGCGGAATCCTCAGTGATCAATCTGATTGTTGATGTCACCCCACCTGCGGCCGCCACCATCACCAGCATTACTGACGATGTCGGCACCGTCACCGGGCCGATACAGAACGGCGGCGCAACGGATGATACCCAACCAACGCTGCGCGGTACGGCAACGGGCAGCGCCCGTGTCGATATCTATAATGGCGATGATTTAATCGGTTCTGCCACCGTTAACGCCCAGGGTAACTGGGTGTTCACGCCGGGCACCGCCCTGCAACCGGGTAACTACACCTTTACCGCCGTCGCTGTCGATGCGGCAGGTAACGCCGCCGCGGAGTCCAACACTTGGACCGTCACCATTGATACCGCTACACCAACAGCGCCTACGCTGGACACCGTGCTGGATAACGTTGGCACGGTTACCGGTGAACTTAACAACAATGACCGCACCGACGATACACTGCCAACCCTGAGCGGCACGGCAGCAACGGGATCGGTCATTATCATTTATGATAATAACGTCGAAATTGGCCGTACAACCGCAGTAAGTGGCGCATGGAGTTTCACCCCAACGACGCCGCTGGGAGAAGGCAACCACAGCCTGACGCTGACCGCCACCAATGGGGCAGGCAACACCAGCGCGCCAAGCGCTCCGTTTGTGCTGGTTGTGGATACCGTCGCGCCAAACCGCCCGGTGCTGACGGGTGTGACCGATGATGAGGGTCCGGTAACGGGACCTCTGCTGAACAACCAGGCCACCAATGATACCCAGCCCACCTTCAGCGGCACTGCTGAAGCGGGCTCTACGGTGACGATCTTTGACAATGGCGTCGAGGTAGACACCGTTCTGGTCCCGCCATCCGGAAACTGGACCTGGACGCCGACAGATCCGCTGTCGGAAGGCCCACACGCCATTACGCTGACCACCACCGATGTCGCCGGGAACAGCAGCACCGCCACCGCACCGTTTACCGTCGTAGTCGATACGGCGGCACCTGATGCGCCATCGGCCATTACCGCCCAGGACAGCGTTGCCCCGACCACGGGAGCCATCACCGAAGGCCAGCAAACCAATGAGAACCGCCCTGCCCTGAGCGGCACCGTAGAGCCCAATGCTACGGTACAGATTCTGGACAACGGCAACGTCATCGGCAGCGTGAAAGCCAACGCCTCCGGCAACTGGACATTTACCCCCACCGCCGACCTGGCGGATGGTAATCATCAACTCACCGTCACCGCCACCGACAGCGCCGGGAACGTGAGCGCCCCGTCGCCGGCGCTTAACTTCGTCGTCGATACCGCAGGCCCTGCTGCACCGATTATCGTTAATGCAACGGACAACGTTGGCAGTATTACCGCCCCACTGGTCAGCGGCAATACTACCGATGACAACACCCCGACGCTGAACGGGACGACGGAAGCCTTTGCCAGCGTCGCAGTACTCGATAACGGCGTGCAAATTGGCACCGCTATCGCCGACGAAAACGGCAACTGGTCCTTCACGCCGCAGACGGCGTTAGGCAACGGTAGCCACGCCTTCACCACCATCGCCACCGATCCGGCGGGCAACGTTGGTGTAACATCTCCCGCCTTTACGCTGATTGTCGATACTGCGCCGCCTGCCGCGCCGGTTATTATTCAGGCCGCGGACAACGTTGGCACCGTTCAGTCGCCGCTGTTGACCAATCAGTCAACCGATGACACCACGCCAACCCTGAGCGGTACCGGTGAAGCGGGTGCGACCATCACCATTCGCGACAACGGCAATATCATTGGCACCGCCGTGGTGGGCAGCAACAATAGCTGGACCTTTACGCCGAATCCGGCGCTGGCGGAAGGCAGCCATATCTTCACTGCCACGGCGACAGACGCCGCAGGCAACACCGGCCCGGCGTCGGGCAACTTTGTGCTGAATGTCGACCTTACGCCGCCTGCTGCGCCAGCCATTACCGCAGCGGCGGATGATGTCGGCACGGTAACCGGGCCATTAACCAACGGACAGGTCACTGATGACGCGCGTCCGACCTTAAGCGGAACCGGTGAAGCAGGTGCGACCATCACCGTCTATGACAACGGCACGCTGCTGGGTACCACTACGGTTGGGACGGGCGGCACCTGGACCTTCACGCCGCCGCGGGATTTGACCACTGGCTCACACGATCTCACCGCAACGGCAACCGATCCAGCAGGGAATACCGGAGCCGTCTCTGGCGCGTGGAATGTGAAGGTCGATACCACCGCGCCAAACGCGCCGGTTATCTCTACCGTTACGGATAACCAGGGCAGCGTTACGGGGACTGTCGGAATCGGGCAGCCTACCGATGACACCACACCGACGCTCACCGGTACCGCAGAAGCCAACTCGACCATTAGCATCTTCGATAATGGCGTGGTGATTGGTACCGCTCAGGCCGACGGCGCGGGCAACTGGAGCTTTACTACGCCGACGCTGACGGAAGGCGCGCATACCATCACCGCCAGAGCGACCGATGTGGCAGGCAATACCAGCGCCGCCTCGACGGTCACCACCGTGAATGTCGATCTTACGCCGCCTGCGGCACCGACAGACCTGGTCGTAAATGCTACCGGTACTCAGGTAACGGGCCATGCGGAAGCGGGCAGCACCGTCACCATTCTGAGTTCCACCGGCACCGTACTGGGCACCGGCGTCGCCGACGGACTTGGCAACTTTACCGCCATCCTGACCCCAAGCCAGACCAGCGGCCAGACGTTGCAGGCTTACGCAACTGACGTCGCGGGTAACCCTGGCCAACCGGCAAACGTCACCGCGCCGTTCACCGGTTTACCTGCCACGCCAGTCATCACCACGATTTATGATGACGTCGGCACGATCCAGGGGAACGTGGGGAATAACCAGAGCACAAACGATAGCCGACCGGATATCAGCGGCACCGCGCAGGCGCGGGCGACCGTTAACATCTACAACAACGGCGTACTGCTGGCGACCGTGGTTGCCAATGATGCTGGTGTATGGAGCTACACGCCAACCACGCCGCTGACGGAGGGGCTGCACGCCATCACCGCCACGGCAACCAACCCGAACGGCACCAGTAGCCCGTCGACCGCCATCAACATTACAGTAGATACCCTCGCGCCAGGTGCGCCAACGGCGACCGTCAGCGCTGATGGCTTTACGGTCAGCGGCACGGCGGAAGCCAACAGCACCGTAAGCGTTACCGTACCGGGCCAGGCGACACCGCTAACCGTCACAACCGATGCGAACGGCAACTGGACGCTTGGCCTGCCAACACGCTTGATCAACGGCGAGCAGGTATCGGCAATTGCCACCGATGCCGCAGGCAACAGCTCAACGCAGGGTCTGGCGACCGCGCCTACACTGCCTGTCGCCGCCAGCGATAACGTGGTGAACCTGGAACTGAATACCACCGCGACGGTGACCAGCGAAGAACACAGCGATTACGGCTTCCTGCTGGTGGGCGCGCTGGGGAACGTGGCGTCTGTTCTGGGTGATGACACCGCGCAGGTGACATTTAATATCGATGCAGGCGGCAGCGGTAGCGCCGTGATTGAAGCGGCGGCGACCGGGGCCGTACTGTCACTGTTGAACTCGCTTGAAATTGCCGTTCAGAAATATGACACCAACCTGCAGGCCTGGGTTACCGTCATCGATACCTCTCTGCCGCAGTTCGCCAACCTGCTGACGCTGGGGGCCTCTGGGGTACGTCTGGCGCTGGATAATCTTGATGGCGGCCAGTATCGCGTTATCAGCTTCAACACCAGCCTGCTGGCGGTGGGTTCCTACACCAGCCTGGATGTGTCACTGGTGAAAACCAGCGCGGGGACGGTGACTGCCGGTGCCACTGAAAACGGTAACGTCATCACTGATGTCGACCCGAATAACGGTGGCGATGTGGCCCCGGCGGGCACACAGGTCACTTCCATCACCAACGCCAATAATGTGACGACAGTTGTGGGCGCGGGCGGCGCGGATATCGCAGGTAAATATGGCACCCTGCATATCAACCAGGACGGTAGCTACACCTATACGCTGACCAACAACAGCGTTTCCGTGGTCGGACGTTCAGAAAGCTTCGTCTATACCATCACCCAGGGGGCGAACAGCTCCTCGGCCAACCTGGTTATCACCCTGGGCTCCACCGTACCACCAAGTTCAGTCACCGCCGCCGATGACAGCGCCAGCCTGCAATTTGATACCTCGGTTGCCGCAATCAATAACGGCCCGAGTTCCACCACCGGCTTTACGCTCGTCGGGCTGAACCTGGGGAACGTGATTGACGTCGGCCTGCTGAACAACATGCAGAACCCGATTATCTATAACGTGGATGCTGGTACTACGCGCACGCTCTCACTGGGCGCCAGCGTCGGTGGCGTAGCGGTTGGCGCGGTCTTTGACCTGTATGTCTATCGCTATAATCCGGAAACCGGTAATTACGAGCAGTATCGTCACGTCCCGAGCTGGCTCCAGGCGGCGCTGCTGGGCGGCTCCACGGCGCAGGATCTGGTCATCACCCTGCCAGATGGTAAATATCTGTTCACGCTGAATGCGGTTTCCGGCCTGACCGTGGCAACCGGCTTTACGCTGAGCGTTAACGCCGACCACACCTACAGCGTGAAGAGCGCGGGCGCCAGCACCACGGGCGAGGTGCTGGATAACGATGCCGGTGCGGCAAACGGCCATGTTACCGAAGTGAACGGCGTGGCGGTGGCAGCCAATGGCACCACGACCATTAACGGCCTGTACGGCACGCTGACCATTGATGCGCAGGGGCATTACACCTACACCCTGAAATCCGGTCTTGGTGCCGACAGCATCAAAACACCAGACACCTTCGTATATACGGTCACCGCGGCCAATGGCGATACCAGCACAGCCTCGCTGAACGTGCAGCCGACAGCGAAACCGGTCGATGCGGTAAATGACACCAGTAGCGCGATGGTCCTGGATACGGCGCAGTACTCTTCAGTATCTCCGGCAATTAGCGCGGGCTCGGCAACCATTGCCGCACGAACTACCGACGCCTCCAGCAGTGCGACTTTTGACGTTGCAGAAGGCACGGCGCTGAAGAGCATCTCGGTAACCTTCGCCATCAATCAGTTGACCAACATCAACCTGAGTGTGAACAGTTGGGCAATTTACGAAGGATCAACGCTTATCTACCAGGGCACGCCGATTGCTCAGGGCCAGTACACCCTGACCAACTCCAGAACGCTGACGCTTGGCGGGCTGGAACTGGATGCGGGACGCTACACACTGGTATTTAACGCCCACCTCAGCTCCGCTGCACTGCTGGGTTCGGTAACGGTAACGCCAACGATCAACGCCAACGTCTGGGATCTGGATAACTTCCTGATCAACAACAATACGCACACGGTGACCGGCAACATCTACAACGGCCACGACTCCGCAGGTGCGGTCGATCAGATAGCGTCCGCGCAAACCGTGCTGACCGTCAGCGGGAATAACAGCACGCAAACGCTCAACCCTACCGTTGACAGCAACGGTGCAGCGACGATTCAGGGTACCTACGGCTCACTGCGCATCGCCATTGACGGTTCGTACACCTATACCCTGAAAGCGGGGCTGCATCCGGGCGATATCACCACGAAGGAGACCTTCACCTACACGCTGAACGATCAAAAAGGCCATTCAGACAGCGCAACCTTAACGATCAACATGAACCCGCAGTTCACCAGCACGTCGCAGTCAGATGTGATCCACGGCTCGGCCTACGGTGACACTTTAATTTATGACTTGCTGAATAATGCCGATAACAGAGGAGGTAACGGGGCCGATCGCTGGGACAACTTCTCGCTCGCTCAGGGCGATAAAATCGATATTGGCGACCTGCTGGTTGGCTGGAACGGTCAGGAATCGTCACTCGGTAACTACCTGAGTGTGACCACCAGCGGCAATAACACGGTTATCTCGATTGACCGTGATGGTACGGGTACGGCCCATAGTTCAACCACCTTAATCACCCTGGAGAACGTACAAACCACCCTGAATGAGCTGATCGAACAGAACCACATTGTGACCTGATAGTTAACAAAACCCCGGGCGCAAAGACGCCCGGGGTAATAACAAATACACCTGCGCTATTTTAAAAGGGATCGACAATGGGAAAGTTAACACCTATCGCATGGGGGCTGGCGAGCTGCCTCTGTTCAGCCTCCCTTTATGCCGAAGAGACGCCACGGTTTATCTCTTCGCAAACCTTGCACGAACAACAGGAGCTACCGTCGTTATCCGGCAAAGTGGATCTGCCGCTCGACCCTGCCGCGCCGGGTACTCTAACGTTGAATAACGCCGTCGATCGCGCGGTAAGCTGGCATCCTTCTATTCAGGAAGCCGTGGGCAAACTGCTCGCGCAGAATGAGCAGGTCGATGTCGCTAAATCAAAATACTATCCGCAGATAAGCGCAGGCATGAACAACGGCTACGCCAATAACTATGTCGACCACGGTTTCAGCCCGTCGCTGGTGGTATCGCTCTCCCAGATGCTCTATGACTTCGGCAAAGTAGCAAGCCAGGTGCGCGCCGAAAGCGCGGGCGTCGCGCAGGAGCAGGCGAACGTACTGGTCAGTATTGATAACGTGGGCTACAGCACCGCCGTCGCCATGGTGCAGGTGCAAACCTGGCAACAAATGGTGGATGTCGCCGAAGAGCAGCTCACCGCGCTCAACCACATCGGCGGGCTGATTCGCCAGCGAAGCGATGAAGGTGCGGCGTCGCAGTCTGACGCGGTGCAAACGGATGCGCGTATTGAATCCGCACGTTCACAGCTGATTCAATATCAAGCGACCCGTGACAGCGCCGAGGCCACGCTGATGAGCTGGCTTGGCTGGAATACCCTCAACGGCATCAGCAACGACTTCCCCGAGAAACTGGCGCAAAGCTGCAATATCGCGCAACCGGACGACCGCCTGGTACCGTCGGTGCTGGCGGCGTGGGCGCAGTCGAACGTCGCGCAGGCCAATGTCGATTACGCCAATGCGCAAATGACGCCAACCATCTCACTGGAACCGCAGGTTCAACACTATCTGAACGACAAATACCCCAGCCATGAAGTGCTGGACCGCACGCAGTATTCGGCGTGGGTAAAGGTGGAAATGCCTATCTACCAGGGCGGCGCAATGACCGCCCGACGCAATGCTGCCAACTATGCGCTGAGCGCGGCGCAATCGACCATCCAGCGCGTGCGTCTGGAAGTGCGGCAAAAATTGCTGGAGTCTCAAAGTCAGGTGATGAGCCTGATGAGCTCGCTGCAAGTACAGCGCCGTCAGCAGGAATACAGCGCACGCACCCGCGAACTCTACCAACAACAGTATCTGGAGCTGGGCTCACGCCCACTGCTGGACGTACTGAACGCCGAGCAGGAAGTGTATCAGGCGCGCTTTTCCGAGCTGCAAACCCTGAATCAGCTTCATCAGCTTGAGCTGAACTGCCTCTACAACACCGGACGCCTGCGCAACGCGTTCCGCCTGGAAAATCGCAGCATTCAGTCAGTGGAGATCCAGCCATGAACAACGCCGATACCGCCGACACCTTTTTAACCGAACAGACGCTGCAACGCTGGGCACTGGCGATAAGCCATATCGCCAACCACTACCGCATCGCCTGCTCGCCGGGCACTATTCAGGCTAATGCCCCGTGGTTTCATGACAAAAGCCTGCTTCCCGCGCTGACCCAACTCTCTCGTCAGGGTGGGTTGTCATTTCGCCTGCTGGAAGCCAACACGCAAACTCTCAACAGCTGGCGTCTTCCGGTTGTCGCTGCGCTGAATAACGGCGAGCTGGTGATCGTCGAACGCTTCGATGGCGACAGCACCGTCGAGGTGCGGTTTGTCGATGACACCTCGCACATCAACCGCCTGTCGATGGAAGAGTTGCTTGGGAAAATTGATTACCTTGCCGCCCTGCGTCCGCTATCCGCGATGCGTGATAGTCGGGTCGATAACTATATTTCCCGCTTCAGCCCCGACTGGCTGAAATCGCTGGTCTTACAGGACATCCGCCCCTACGGCCCGGTGATGTTCGCCGCCTTTCTGGTAAACGTGCTGTCGCTCGGCGGCATTGTGTTCTCGATGCAGGTCTATGACCGGGTGATCCCCGCACAGTCTTACCCAACACTTTATGTGCTGGCATTCGGCGTGCTGCTGTCGGTGATTTTTGGCTTCCTGCTGCGCGTGGCGCGCGGACACATCATGGACGTGCTCGGTAAACGCGCCGACATGCGCGTCTCTGACCGGGTGTTCAGCCACGCGCTGCGCCTGCGTAATAGCGCTATCCCGCGATCGACCGGCAGCTTTATTTCGCAGTTGCGCGAACTGGAGCAGATCCGCGAGATGATCACCTCGTCGACGATCTCGACGATCGTCGATCTCCCCTTCTTTTTCCTGTTCGTGATCGTACTGGCGATCATCTCGCCGCAACTGGCGTGGATCGCACCCGTCGCCGCCGTGATGATGGTGCTGCCCGGTATTCTGTTGCAGAAAAAGCTGGCGGTGCTCGCCAACCAGGCCGCGCATGAATCAACGCTGCGCAACGCGGTGCTGGTCGAGAGCGTTCAGGGGCTGGAAGATATCAAACTGATGCAGGCCGAGAACCGCTTCCTGCAACAGTGGAACAGCTATATTCGCATTACCGCCGAATCCGGCCTGCGCACCCGCCAGATCTCCCAGGGGCTGATCAGTTGGGGGATCACCGTACAAAGTCTGGTTTACAGCGCGGTGATCCTGTTCGGCGCGCCGATGGTTATCGAGGGCGAAATGACCACCGGTGCGGTGGTTGCCGCGTCGATGCTGGCTTCACGGATGATCGCCCCAATGGCAAACCTGTGCGGCGTGCTGGCGCGCTGGCAGCAAGTGAAAGCCGCCAAATCGGGCCTCGACAGCATTATGCAGCTCCCCACGGAGACCCAGCGCGACGACAGCGTGGTGCATCGCGATATTTTCCACGGCCACTATCTTTTTGAAAACGCACAGTTTCGTTATCACAACGACGACCAGAACGTGCCGCTTAAAATCGGCCGCCTTGAGATTCAACAGGGCGAACGCATCGCCCTGCTCGGGCGTAACGGCGCGGGGAAATCAACCCTGCTTCAGGCAATGGCGGGCGGCGTGGAACTGATTAGCGGCGAAGCGCGGCTCGACTCCCTGAGTATTGCGCAGATTGATATGGCCGATTTACGCCGCAACGTCGGCATGCTCAGCCAGAACGCGCGCCTGTTCTTCGGCACCCTGCGCGAGAACCTGATGCTTGGCGCGCCGCGCGCCAGCGATGACGACATCTTTGCCACTCTGGAAGTATGCGGCGCAGCGGGCTTTGTACGCCAACTGGCGAAAGGTCTCGACCACCCGATTATGGAAGGCGGCGCGGGCCTGTCCGGCGGCCAGCGGCAGTCGATTCTGCTGGCGCGGATGCTGCTGCGCTCGCCCAATATCGTCCTGCTCGACGAACCCACCGCCTCCCTCGACGACCACACCGAACGCGAGTTCATTCAACGGCTGAATCAGTGGCTCGGCAACCGCACGCTGATTGTCGCCACTCACCGCGTACCGGTGCTGGAACTGGTGGAGCGTGTGGTGGTGCTGAAAGATGGGCAAGTGGTGATGGATGCGCCCAAAACGCAGGCGCTGGGCGGCAACCGTATTGGCACACCGGCAACCGGACGGGAGTGGAAAAATGAAAACCAATCAGCATGATGTGGTGATGGATGACCCGGACATCAGCCGCGAACGGGAATTCTCCGGGGCCAGCCGCATCATTATTATCAGCACCGTGTTATTCGTGCTGCTCGGCATCTGGGCATGGTTTGGCACGCTCGATGAAGTCTCGACCGGTACTGGGAAAGTGGTGCCCAGCTCGCGCGAGCAGGTTTTACAGTCGCTCGACGGCGGCATTCTGGCGGAACTTTCCGTGCGTGAAGGCGACAAAGTGCAGGCCGGGCAAATCGTCGCCCGCATGGACCCAACGCGTTCAGAGTCCAACGTGGGCGAAAGCGCCGCACGCTATCGCGCATCGCTGGCCTCCAGCGTTCGCCTTTACGCCGAGGTGAACGACCAGCCTCTCGTCTTCCCCGACTCACTGAAAGCCTGGCCCGATCTGCTCGCCAGTGAAACCCGGCTCTACCGCTCGCGCCGCGCGCAGCTGGCGGACTCGGAAGCAGAGATTAAAGACGCGATGGTCTCGGTTAACAAAGAGCTGGCCATCACCCAGCGGCTGGAAAAAAGCGGCGCGGCAAGCCACGTGGAAGTGCTGCGACTACAGCGCCAGCGCAGCGACCTCAGCCTGAAACTCACCGATTTGCGCTCGCAGTATTACGTGCAGGCCCGAGAAGCGCTCTCCAAAGCGAACGCCGAAGTCGATATGCTGCTGGCCATCATCAAAGGCCGCGAAGACTCCGTCACCCGTCTGACCATCCGCTCGCCGGTGCGCGGCATCGTGAAAAATATCCAGGTCACGACCCTGAACGGCGTCATCCCGCCTAACGGTGACCTGATGGAAATTGTCCCGGTCGACGACCGCCTGCTGATTGAAGCGCGTCTCTCGCCGCGCGACATCGCCTTTATCCACCCCGGCCAGCGCGCGCTGGTGAAAATCACCGCCTATGATTATGCCATCTACGGCGGGCTGGAGGGCGAAGTGGAGACCATCTCCCCGGACACCATCCAGGACAAAGCCAAGCCGGAAGTTTTCTACTACCGCGTATTCATCCGCACCCACCAGGATTATCTGGTGAACAAAGTCGGACACCATTTCTCCATCGTGCCGGGGATGATCGCCACCGTGGATATCAAAACCGGTGAAAAAACCATCCTCGACTACCTGATCAAACCGTTTAACCGGGCGAAAGAGGCGCTGCGTGAGCGATAAATGAACGACTATCTGCCTGTTGGCAATGGATTTTTGTTTGAGATGCAGGCAGAGAGTATTTATGCAGGGGGGTGGCAGAGCGCATAGCAACTCTGTTATACTTGCTGCAACACTATTGGGGCTGATTCTGGATTCGACGGGATTTGCGAAACCCAAGGTGCATGCCGAGGGGCGGTTTGCCTCGTAAAAAGCCGCAAAAAAATAGTCGCAAACGACGAAAACTACGCTTTAGCAGCTTAATAACCTGCTCTGAGCCCTCTCTCCCTAGCTTCCGCTCTTAAGACGGGGATCAAAGAGAGGTCAAACCCAAAAGAGATCGCGTGGAAGCCCTGCCTGGGGTTGAAGCGTTAAAACTAATCAGGCTAGTTCGTTAGTGGCGTGTCTGTCCGCAGCTGGCGTGCGAATGTAAAGACTGACTAAGCATGTAGTGCCGAGGATGTAGGAATTTCGGACGCGGGTTCAACTCCCGCCAGCTCCACCAAAATTCTCCATCGGTGATTACCAGAGTCATCCGATGAAGTCCTAAGAGCCCGCACGGCGCAAGCCCTGCGGGCTTTTTTGCGCCTTCAATTTGTCCCGCGAAGTCCGAAGAAAACTAATTAAATCCGAACCTTTTAGGCCCATTGATAGGCCCAACGAAAAGCTCTATTGTTTTCGTTGGGCCTAAACGCAGGGAGACTCCCCATGGCAAGAAAAACCAAGCCGTTAACCGATACGGAAATCAAAGCCGCCAAACCTAAAGATGCCGATTACTAGCTGTATGATGGTGATGGGCTTACTCTGCTAATCAAGTCCAGCGGCAGTAAGCTCAGGCAATTCCGTTACTATCGGCCTCTAACCAAGCAGAGAACCAAACAGAGCTTCGGAGCCTACACTGCCGTCTCGCTTTCTGATGCACGTAAACTCAGAGCCGAATATAAAGTTTTATTGGCGAAAAACATTGATCCGCAGGAGCATCAGAAAGAACAGATCAGAAATTCACAAGAGGCCAAAACCAACACTTTCTTGTTAGTCGCCGAACGTTGGTGGAATGTGAAGAAAGCCAGCGTAACAGAGGACTATGCCGACGATATCTGGCGCTCGCTTGAGAGAGATGTTTTCCCGGCAATCGGTGATATCAGTGTCACTGAGATTAAGGCTCATACTCTGGTTAAAGCAATTCAGCCGGTTCAGGCAAGAGGTGCATTAGAGACTGTTCGCCGCCTTTGTCAGCGTATTAACGAAGTCATGATTTATGCGCAGAACACAGGCTTGATTGATGCAGTTCCCAGTGTAAATATCGGAAAAGCGTTCGAGAAACCGCAGAAGAAAAACATGCCTGGTATCCGCCCGGATCAACTACCACAACTAATGCAGACTATGCGCACGGCAAGTAGCAGCCTGTCCACACGATGCCTGTTCATGTGGCAGCTTCTCACCATCACCCGCCCTGCCGAAGCTGCTGAAGCTCGATGGGATGAGATCGATTTTGATGCTAGCGAGTGGAAAACTCCAGCAGCTCGAATGAAGATGAATCGGGACCATACAGTTCCATTATCTGATGGAGCTCTCACTATTCTGGAATTGATGAAGTCACTCAGTGGTGGCCGGAAGCTTATCTTTCCCAGTCGCATCAAACCAACCCAGCCGATGAATAGTCAAACAGTGAATGCAGCGCTCAAACGTGTCGGCTTAGGAGGCGTACTCGTATCACACGGTTTACGTTCTATCGCTAGTACGGCACTCAATGAGGAAGGATTTCCGCCTGATGTTATTGAAGCAGCATTGGCTCCTGTTGACAAAAATGAGGTACCTCGAGCTTACAACCGCAGTGACTATCTTGAGCAACGGCGACCTATGATAATATCAACTTTCATCCATAACGTGTATCAACTCAGATCTGAACTGTATTAGCTCAGACTTAATCTGACGGTTTCACTGACAATACATAATCAAGTCTGATAGTCAGCTTTGAGCGAGAAGCTGACATTCCTACCTTAGGCTTGCTTACGTAAGTAAGGGGGGAACTGGTATGAAAAATATTGTTCCAGAAAAACTCTATGAAAGAACATCCACACAAGTTCATACCTTTTTATCCAGTCGCTCCATTAGAATTGATAACTATAATTTAAATTGGCAAACCATAAATATGGGTTGCTGTAACCGCCACTGTAGAGAGCCGGTGACTGAACGTGAGATGATTGCATATGCAAGTAAGATACGGCGACGCCAATATTGCTCTGCGGCGTAATCTGATACTGTGCTCCTGTGGCAAAACGCCATTCATCGCCAGTTGGTAATGTGAGTGCAACATTACTTTGAGAGTTATATATGGTGCTGTCATATGCAACACCTGCGTTGAGGCGCCATTGTTCAGAAGGGCGATACTGAACTCCAAGAGCGGTATGCCAGGAATCCTTCAGTCGGCTCTTTTTATCCAGTTCCTGGCCTGTCACCGTAATCTGTGGGGCGCCAAACTGGCTCCAGTCTTGCCAACCAAGATCGCCCATGACCGACCATTGTTTATTAATATCATGCACCAGGCTTAACATTATTTGCTGAGGTGCGCGTACTTGCGCTGAGACAGGAAGCTCATACTCAACGTTAGGTAAATTTGGGAAGCGAGCTTTACCATCAATATCAAAATCGTATTCGGTCTTACTTGTCCATGCGATACCCACCCGAGTCAGATCGGTCAGTTGCATAAGCAAGCCCAGGCGATAGCTCATTGCCCAGTCGTGATCCTTTTCCTTTTCATCGTTATCATCAATATTACGTGTTAATGACAGGAACCCGTAGTTTATATTTACCGAACCACCGACAGACACTCTGTCGCTTAATTTGTAAGCCAATGAAGGACTGAGCGTCATCGCAACCATGGTACTTTTCTTGATCAACCTGTCCCCTGCCCAGTTACCAAAATCAATCCCCAGACCGTAGTTGCCGTAAAGCCCCATACCTGCATAGAAATCATCATTGAGTTTCTGCGCATAGAACGCACTGGCATTCGGGAAAAAGCCCATGATATCCCCGGGGCTCTTGCGTCCTGACTCATTGTCCAGTGAATACGACACATCGCCATCCATAGCCTGGATTCCTCCCGTAAACATATGGTCTGGCAACCGGGTCATCCCTGCGGGGTTGGTTACAATGGTAGACGCATCCTGCGCGCGTGCGGCCTGTCCAGCACCTGCAAGAGCTGTATCTTCTGTGCCAATTTCATAGAAGTAGAGTGCGCTCGCCTGGGTGGTCTGTGAAATAACAAGCCCAAAGCAAACCAGTATCAATTTTTTCATGTATCACCTATCAATTTACATTACGAAATGCTGTTCCCTTGTCGAAAGGCTGAAATCAATTATGCCTTTTCATTTTTTATTGCCATCAGGAGGAACAGCTGGAGCCGAGTACCAATTCTCTTTTGCAACAGTGACGGAACCCTCAGGTTGCATGACAAAATTCGGCGACATAATTTGCACGTTGAACTCGTTAAACACATCCTGAATATGGCTATGAAGTTCGTTGCGTGCTGCTGCTAATGATTGACCGGGTATCAGGCGTACCTGTAATTCATAGGCGATGTACCAGTCCATCAAACTAAGCTGACGTACCAGCGGAGGTTGATCCTGGTCGATTCCCAGTGCTCGCCTGGCGGCAAGCTCTAGCATGGCATGCACCTGCCGCCAGGGCGTGTCATAACCGATAGTCACGCTAACCGTAAGATTGATGCCGCCGCCATCATTCTGTGCGCTCAGGTTGGTAATTTTGCCACTCACTACTACCGCATTCGGCACCGTGACCACGTAATTTTCGCGGGTAATTATTTTGGTGGCCAGCATGCCAATTTCACTCACCAGCCCTTCGTTATCGGCCACGCGAATCACATCCCCTTTTCGTAACGCGCGGGAATAAATCAGCACAAGCCCGCTCATCGCGTGGTTCATCACCCCGGCAGAACCCAGGGTCAGCATCAGACCAAAAAAGACGCTGATACCTTTAAACGCTAATGAATTGGCTCCTGGCAGGAAGGGATATGCCGCAGAGAGCGCAAAAAGCCAGACCACCACAGAGATGAGTTTACGGGTTGCACCAACCGTTTCCGGATGAATACCTGGTAGTTGTAAACGCCCTTCCGCCACCTGGTTAAGTACGGCTTTAAGCAATTTCAAAATAAATGCAGTGAGAAGGAAAATAATCAGCACGATCATTAACCCTGGCAGGGCAGAAACCATTGAGATCGCAATCTCCTGGAGGACACGCACGGACCAATCCCCCAGGGAGGCCCCCCAGACGCGAGTCCAGGGAAACAGGCTGAATGCCCAGCTCAACCAAACATAGAGCGCCATGATGCCAAGTAAAATGGTCAATAGCGCATAAAGTCGCGTTTCGATAGCGCCAATGAAGCGTCGCCAGCTCTGGGGGATCCAGCTTCTGTTCTCCAGAATCCGACGCCGATACAGGCGTTTTACCCAGCGCCATGACCGATAAGATCCATACCAAAATGCGACCAGGGCAAGCAAACCAGCCGTAGATTTCACCGCAGAAAGCGCCAACCATCGACTATTATACTGGTCACGTAATGCCGTTCTCTGTGCCTCCATTCGCGCCAGGACTCGATTCGCAGCCTGATCAAGCGTGAGATCGTCCCCCTCATCAAGATCGCCCTGGGCCAATAGCATCACAGGCTTGTCGTTCATCACAATGAGTTTGCCGGGTTGGTTATAACGTATGACTGGCACAAGTTTAAGCGGCTCCTGAACGTCCTCCTGGGTGAAATTTCGCAGTGTATTTCTAATACGTAAAACCCGTTCTTCCGGAGTCGTAAGGCCAAATTTAGCCTGTAGCATGACGATCGGCTGATGGAAGATATATACCGTA
>NZ_CALSBS010000030.1 GCF_943590815.1 Pseudocitrobacter vendiensis
AAATAGTTGGTCATTCTCGTGGTGGGTGCTTTTTGTACAGAAAAATCCCATTCCTTCATAAAGGGGATGATTTTGTGTCAAAGTGTGTGCAATAATGCGCGCCGTAGATGCTCATTCCATCTCTTATGCTCGCCTTCTGGCCTCATAAACTCAGGAATGACGCAGAGCCGTTTACGGTGCTTATCGTCCGATGACAGATGTCGCTTAGGCCTCATCAGACACCATGGACATAACGTTGAGTGAAGCACCCATTGTTGTCATAAAGACCTGTTTTAACGCCTGCTCCTGTGAGCAGGCGTTTTTTTATGGATAAAAAAAGGGGCCGGATGGCCCCCTGAAGCAGTGATTATTGCGGCGGGTTATTTTGCAACGTAAGCATCAACCCATCGCGGCGCATGGCCGCTGCTTCTTCCGGCTTCTTCAAACGGTCAAGCGTGTCGGCAAGCCAGGCATAGTCGAAGGCATCCGGGCGCTGTTTAAGCGCAGCGCGGAACGCGATGCTGGCTTCCTGCCACTCGCCGTGCTTCATCAGCGATTGACCCAGCGTGCTCCACAGCAGCGGGCGATCGCCAACGCTCTTGATCTGCTGGCGCAGCATTTTTTCCAGCTGTTCCGGGTTATTGGTGCGCAAACGCGGGATCAGCAGTACCAGACGATCGTCATACTGACGTTTCAGCCCGTCAATGATGATCTGCTGCGCGGTGTCATGATCGTCACACTCAATTAAGTGCTCCGCCATGGCCACCTGAAGCGGCACTTCGTGGCGAGTTTTACGGCTCTGATTTTTCCACCAGTTCCGCAACCCATCACTGCCCTCGTCGGCACGCGCTTTATCCATTAAGCCAATCCACGCCTGCTGCTCGAGCAATGTACGATGGGCTTCATCGCCCACGTTCGCTTTCGCCATCGACGGGATGATGTCCAGCAGCGAACTCCATGCGCCGGTGCGGATGTAAGCCTGCTCAGCGAGACGAAGGACTTCCGGATGACGCGGCGTAATTTCCAGTAACTTATCGACACCGTGGCGTGCGGCGTGATCTTCATTACGCGCCAGCTGTAAACGCACGCGAGTGATTTCAACCGGAATCAAGTCATTGCCGGCATTCTCTTCCGCACGTTGCAGATGCTGGTTAGCACGCGCTTCATCACCGCGCTGTTGTGCGGCCTCGGCGGCCAGCAGATAGTTAACCACCGGCTGTTCCGCGTGATCGGCGTTTTTCGCCATCAGCTTCTCAACCTGCTGATAATCGCCCTCCGCCAGTTTGAGCAGCGCCTGTTCCGTTTGTTTACGCGCACGGCGGCGTTTACGGCCCACGAACCAGCCGCGCGTATGCGCACCGGTGCGGAAGATGCGGCGCAGAACCCATTCGAGGGCAAACAGCACCACCATGATAAGGATCATAATGATCACTAACCCGGTGACGCTGGTTTCCACGTTGTAGTTATCCGTTTGGATCAGGACGTAACCCTGGTGCCCGGCGATCATTGGGCCGACGACGATCCCGGCGATCAACAGTGCGAAGAGTAATAAGACTTTCAACATAATTACTCTCCTTGAGGCGCGGCAGGGGCGGGCGCTGTCGTTTCAGCCGGTGCGGCCGGTGCGGCAGCAGCGGGCTGCGCCATCAGATTACGCACGCGCGTCTGCATCAGTTTTTCCAGAATCGGCTGGCTTTGCAGCGTTTCCGGCACGTTCATGGTGATGCTCTGCTGACTGAGTTTGTCTACGTCATCAAGGAAGCTTTTCGTGGTGGCATCGTCGGTATCGTAGTAGGCGCGAACCCACGTCGACACGTTATCCAGCGCCTGTTTGTAAGTCTCTTCCTGATGACGCGGTACAGCCTGCGCCGCGACTAACAGACGAGAGCGAATGTTTTCGCGCAGGTAGACGTCCTGATTCGGCGCTAACAATGGCACAGCGGTTTCATCACGACGGCGAATGGTAATAAAGCTGTCCATAAAGTTCTGCCAGCTTTTTTGCAGATTCACGCGCCATTCGTTAATTGAGCTGGAGAGCTCATCGCTGTCGGCATCCATTGGTGAGTCGTCGGTGTTGTTGTCCGCCAGACGCAGGTTATCCACCTGATTCGCCAACTGATTCACTTTCAGGATGATACCGTCGTAGTCCACCTGAGAAACGGCGCCCAGGCTGGCGATATCTTCGGTGATGGCGCGACGGGCGCTAATCAGGCTCGGGTCGTTCATATCGGCCAGGCTGGCGTCGGCGCTTTTTAGCAGCGCGGCGGCGGTGGTGACATCCTGATCGCTCCACAGCTTGCGGCCTGCCAGCTTCACGAGGAAGTCGGACTGTGCCAGCAGCCAGGTTTTCGCATCGGTCCCGGAGATGGCCGCTACTTTTTGCTGCACTTCATCCAGTTGCTTCGCCAGCGTATCGCGCTGGTTTTGCGCCTCGGCAAGCTGTGCGGCCTGCTGTTTCAGCAGGGTGTCGAATTGCGTTTTTTGGTCGTCCTGCGCTTTTTGCAGCGCGACGAGTTGATTCGCCAGCGTGTCGTTGGCGGTGGTTTGATTTACGGCCTGCTGTTTTCCCCAGCCATACAGCCCCACGCCCGCCGCCAGCGCTATCGCGATCGCCACGGCGCTTAGCAGCAGGCTGGTTTTCGCGCCGCCGGTTTTCTTGTCGGCGTCAGTGGGTTTTTGTGCTTCTGGCTGTGGCGTGGTCACCACGGCCTCCCTGGTCTCTTCAACCACGGCGGAGTTTTCTTTTTGATCCGTCATTATGGCTTCCAGTTTTGAAGTTATTGTAGTGCGCGCAGCAGCGCATCGTTGTCAGCGCTATCGGCAACCTGAATTTCCTGCCAGCCCAGCTCCCGGGCCAGTTGTGCAAGACGCTCACTGACAACCAGCAAACGGCAGCGCAGCAGCCAGTGCTCGCGATACCATTGCGGAATGAGTGCCCAAAGTTGGTGTAGCATTTCCCCGCTGGTGACGACGAGGGTCGACACCTCACGTTTCTGCCAGCGCATGGCTTCTTCCGCGCCATCATAATGAACAGCGCTGCGTTGATAACATTCACAGAATGTGACTTCAGCGCCGCGTGCGGCCAGCGTTTCGCCTAACAGTTCACGCCCGCCATTGCCGCGTAAGATGAGCGCTTTCTTACCCGCAATATTTTGTAATTCAGGTAATTGTAGCAAGACTTCGCTGATTTCCCGATCCAAAGGATACCGCACCTGGCAGCCGCTCACCTGATGCAACGCCACCGCGGTGCTGCGCCCAATGGCGAAACAGGCCGCTTGTTGCGGCCAGTGCTGGCCCTGTTGCTGCAATTGAGACTGAGCAAAAGAGACAGCGTGTGGCGATAACGCGAAGAGCAAATCATCAGAGCGCAGGGTGTTCAGTGCGGGAGAGAGGCGCTCAAGTTCGCGACCGGGGGTGATTTCAATCAGCGGAAAGCTCCAGGCCACTCGCCCCAGTGCGCGCAAACGGCTCACTAATTCTTCTCCTTTTGGAGATGGGCGGGTGACCAGGATACTCATTCGGGCTTCTCTCCGTTGTAAACGGCGGTGAGGATGTCGCGCGCACCGTTGTTCAACAGTTCCTCAGCGAGCTCAACGCCCATGCGTTCAGCGTCTTCAGGCTTCCCGCGTCGTTCGCCGCGCACCATCTGTGAACCATCCGGCGCGCCAACCAGCGCACGTAGCCACAGTTCGCCGTCAGTCAGTTCGGCGTAGCTGCCAATTGGAACCTGACAGCCGCCTTCCAGACGTGTGTTCATGGCGCGTTCTGCCGTTACGCGGGTGGCGGTTGGCGCATCGTTAAGCGGTGCCAGCAGCGTACGCGTAACGTCATCGTCCAGGCGGCATTCGATGCCGACAGCACCCTGGCCGACAGCCGGTAATGATTGCTCAGGCGGCATCGCCTGTCGAATGCGAGCGTCAAGTTTCAGACGTTTCAGACCGGCGACGGCCAGAATAATGGCGTCGTAATCGCCGTTATCCAGTTTTCCAAGACGCGTGCCGACGTTGCCGCGCAGGGAGCGAATCTCTAAATCGGGACGATATTCTGCAATCTGGCACTGGCGACGCAGGCTGGAAGTGCCGACGATGCTGCCTGCCGGTAAATCGTCCAGTGAGGCATAGTGGTTGGAGACGAATGCATCGCGCGGATCTTCACGCTCGCAAATAGTCACCAGACCCAGGCCTTCAGGGAAGTCGACGGGAACATCTTTCATGGAGTGAACGGCGATATCGGCCCGGTTTTCCAGCAATGCCAGCTCAAGCTCCTTTACAAAAAGCCCTTTACCGCCCACTTTTGCCAGCGGGGTATCCAGGATCACATCGCCGCGGGTCACCAGCGGCACGAGTTCAACCGTAAGCCCCGGATGACAGGCCATCAGGCGATCTTTAACATAGTGTGCCTGCCAAAGTGCAAGGGGACTTTGGCGTGTGGCAATTCTCAAAACTTTGTCTAACATGCTTGTTACCGTCATTGTCGTCCACGGCCCATCCTAACATTGTTGCTTTAATGATGTTAGTTTTCACGGTGTTTGGGTAATGTCAGGGTGGCCCGTATTTTCTGGAAGTTTCCAATATAGTCCTAAACGTATTGTGGAATTTACAGATAACAAACGGTGCTACACTTGTATGTAGTGCAACTTTCTTTACGGTCAACCAGCAAGGTGTTAAATTGATCACGTTTTAAACCATTTGTTCGTCCGCACCACCATAATCATAAGGACGGGCGACAAAGGCCACGATTCTTGTTGAAATTCTAAAAACCTCCGTACTTCCCTTTACGGGCGCTACGCCAGGTTTTGAACATCAGGCGATATGTCTTGTACCTCTATATTGAGACACTGAAACAGAGACTGGATGCCATCAATCAACTGCGTGTGGATCGCGCGCTTGCTGCCATGGGACCTGCCTTCCAACAGGTTTACAGTCTGCTGCCGACATTATTACATTATCATCACCCACTGATGCCGGGTTACCTCGACGGTAACGTTCCCAAAGGCATTTGCCTCTACACGCCTGATGAAACTCAACGCCACTACCTCGACGAACTTGAACTGCATCGTGGTATGCCGCCGCAGGCCTCGCCAAAAGGCGAGCTGCCGATAACCGGCGTCTACTCAATGGGCAGCACCTCGTCCGTTGGGCAAAGCTGCTCTTCTGACCTCGATATCTGGGTGTGTCACCAGTCCTGGCTCGATAACGACGAACGTCAACTTCTGCAACGCAAATGCAGCCTGCTGGAAAGCTGGGCCGCGTCGCTTGGCGTGGAAGTCAGCTTCTTCCTGATCGACGAAAACCGCTTCCGTCATAACGAAAGCGGCAGCCTGGGCGGCGAAGACTGCGGCTCAACCCAGCACATCTTGCTGCTGGATGAATTTTATCGCACTGCCGTGCGCCTCGCGGGGAAACGTATTCTGTGGAATATGGTGCCGTGCGAAGAAGAAGAGCATTACGACGACTACGTCATGACGCTCTACGCGCAGGGTGTGCTGACGCCGAACGAGTGGCTCGACCTTGGCGGGTTGAGTTCGCTGTCGGCGGAAGAGTACTTTGGCGCCAGCCTGTGGCAGCTGTATAAGAGTATCGACTCACCGTACAAAGCGGTGCTGAAAACCCTGCTGCTGGAAGCCTACTCCTGGGAATATCCCAATACGCGTCTGTTGGCGAAAGATATCAAACAGCGCCTGCACGATGGAGAGATCGTTTCATTTGGTCTCGACTCCTACTGCATGATGCTGGAACGCGTTACCGACTACCTCAAAGCGATTGACGATGATACGCGTCTTGACCTTGTACGCCGCTGCTTCTATCTGAAAGTGTGCGAAAAGCTGAGCCGCGAACGCGCGTGCGTTGGCTGGCGTCGTGAAGTGGTCAGCCAACTGGTGAAAGAGTGGGGCTGGGACGAAGAACGTCTCGCCATGCTGGATAACCGGGCTAACTGGAAAATCGATCAGGTGCGCGAGGCGCACAACGAATTGCTCGACGCGATGATGCAGAGCTACCGTAACCTGATCCGCTTCGCGCGCCGCAACAACCTGAGCGTCTCCGCCAGCCCGCAGGATATCGGGGTGCTGACCCGTAAACTGTATGCGGCGTTTGAAGCGCTGCCGGGCAAAGTGACGCTGGTTAACCCGCAGATTTCACCGGATCTTTCCGAGCCGAACCTGACCTTCATCCACGTGCCGCCGGGCCGTGCCAACCGTACCGGTTGGTATCTCTACAACCGCGCGCCGAATATGGAAGCGATCGTCAGCCATCAGCCGCTGGAATATAACCGCTATCTTAATAAGCTGGTGGCCTGGGCCTGGTTTAACGGCTTGCTGACTTCACGCACCCGCCTGTTTATTAAGGGCAACGGTATTGTCGACCTGGCAAAATTGCAGGAGATGGTGGCGGATGTTTCCCATCACTTCCCACTGCGCCTGCCAGCGCCGACACCAAAAGCGCTCTACAGCCCGTGCGAAATTCGTCATCTGGCGATTATCGTCAACCTGGAATATGACCCGACGGCGGCTTTCCGCAATCAGGTCGTCCATTTCGACTTCCGTAAGCTCGATGTCTTCAGCTTTGGCGAAGAACAAAACTGCCTCGTCGGCAGCGTTGACCTGCTGTATCGCAACTCGTGGAATGAGGTGCGTACGCTGCACTTCAACGGCGAGCAGGCGATGATTGAAGCGCTGAAAACGATTCTTGGCAAAATGCATCAGGACGCCGCTCCGCCGGATAGCGTGGAAGTGTTCTGCTATAGCCAACATTTACGCGGCCTGATTCGTACCCGTGTCCAGCAGCTGGTTTCGGAATGTATCGACCTGCGCCTTTCCAGCACGCGCCAGGAAACCGGGCGCTTCAAAGCGCTACGCGTCTCCGGCCAAACCTGGGGCCTGTTCTTCGAACGCCTGAACGTCTCGGTGCAGAAGCTGGAAAACGCCATCGAGTTCTATGGCGCTATCTCGCACAACAAACTACATGGTTTGTCGGTGCAGGTGGAAACCAACCACGTCAAACTGCCGCAGGTGGTGGATGGCTTTGCCAGCGAAGGGATCATTCAGTTCTTCTTTGAGGATTCCGGCGAAGAGCAGGGCTTTAACATCTACATTCTGGATGAAACCAACCGCGCGGAAGTGTATCACCACTGTGAAGGCAGCAAAGAGGAGCTGGTGCGCGACGTCAGCCGCTTCTACTCGTCTTCGCACGATCGCTTTACCTACGGCTCAAGCTTTATCAACTTCAACCTGCCGCAGTTCTACCAGATTGTGAAAGTGGATGGCCGCGCGCAAGTTATTCCTTACCGCAGCCAGGCGATTGGCACTATCCCGCCGAGTAACCAGGATAACGACGCGCCGCTGTTGCAGCAGTATTTTTCGTAAGTATTGCGCGCCGTTGGTTACGGCAGGCCGGATAAGGCGTGGCCGCATCCGGCAATAAAACTCAGCGGAAACTCACCGTCTCCCCCGCCTGCTGCGTTGCCGCCTGTTCCAGTAAATCCCAGAAGGTTTCGCCGCTGCGATCGCAAATCCACTCATCGCCTTTCAGGTCAAAATGGTAGCCGCCCTGTTTGGTTGCCAGCCACACCTGGTGCAGCGGTTCCTGACGGTTGATAATGATTTTACTGCCGTTCTCAAAGCTGATGGTCAGCACACCGCCGTTGATTTCGCAGTCGATATCGCTGTCGCCATCCCAATCATCCAGACGCTCTTCAATGGTCATCCACAGGGTGTCGGCAAGGCGATGAAATTCACTGTCGTTCATTGTTGTTTCCCGTTTTTAAGTGATGGCGGCAGTATAGCGGCATGGTGTCAGGGCTTCAAAGTTTGCTCAATGTCTGGTGCCTTGCGGCACTCTTCATCCGTCTTCAGGATGATGATGTCATCATTGGATGAAAACATGTTCTGATTCAGATTACGTGTCTTTGCCGGACAGGGCGACGCGGTTCGATAAAGTTGGCTACCGATCCAGGTATAAACATAGCGATTGTCATAAGCGAAACGCTCTGTGGTCTTCAGTGGTCCATCAATGGCAAAAATTTGAATATCGTCGCGTAATCGGGAAGAGCGCATAAAGTAGCCATGGTCTTTCCCGGCGTTAATGCGTTGTTTCAGGAAAGGTGCAGAAGAGTCGAGCGTTAGGGTTTCCAGGGTGTCTTCACCAAAAGGAGACAATTTCGCAATGTACAGAGTATTTTTGTACTGCGCGATACGATCGGTGATGGGGTGAAATGCTTTTGGGTCAATATCGGGGAGTTTCTCCCATTGACTCCATTGCTGGTCTGTAGAGCGAAGCTTACGCCAGCTAACATCGTTTTCGCCGACGAGGAAAGCGCTCTCCCCATCAGAATATTGAGCAATGTTAACGGATGAGTTATAGGGGATTCCCGTTGGAATAAACGCACCATCCTCAAGAAGTCTGCCGTCTAACTCTCCACTACGGTAGTCTGCCCAATAGCCATATCCTGAATGTCCGGTTTCCCAGTTCACCCGCACGGCCCTGGTATTGGGTGTTGGGTAGCGCCAAAGCTGTGAGCCATCGAATGCGTAAACATAACGATCGTCGTGTGCATACCATTTCTTGTAATGGGGGCTATCGCTAAGGTGAGCCTCACGCTCGTCAGGAACACGATAATCCATCAGGATAAGCGGCCCGGAGGACTCGAATACCTGGAGACCATCTTCTTCTTCACCACGAACTTGTAATTTGGTCAGTAAATAGCCGTGAGTTCTTCCCGCGTTAAAGCGTTTATCTATCACCAAAGCAGGATTATCCAGCGTGATGATATCCAGCCTGTTTTCGCCAAATTCCGTTTTTTTGATGGTGTACAGCTTGTCCTGATACTGCGCGACGGTATTACTAAGAGGATGAAATTGTTCTGGATCGAGGTCGGGTAGGACTTCTTGCTGGCATTCTGGCCCTTTGCGCCATGAAACAGAGTGTTCCTGCAAATTGAACGCCGCGCAGCTATTTGCCCTATCTTTGTCCAGATTTCCCTGATTCAGCACCTTCCGGTGCAGGCCGCTTTTATCTCGCCAGGTTAATAACGAACCGGGCATCCAGCGTACGACAGTAAATGTCTCCGGGTCGGCATCAAGCTGTTCGCCGTTGATCATCATTTCCGTGTGTGTACGGGCTAATGTATCCCAGGGGCCAAATGGTACGGCAACGCAGGGGTTAAACGTGGTGTAAAACTTTCCTCGCTGATCCCAGGACTTTTGCGCCAGCACGCGAAAACTCTCGGGGTCAGCGAGGCGATGTCCATCAACATATAAGAAATTAGCGTCACGTAATATCAGCCCCAGAACGTCAGGTTTCCAGGGGAAACGGAATTTCACCTGATGCAGCGTTTTGATATCTAAACTATTTTCTCCGCCATTGTCATCGGTGCGCTTGCCTTCGAAATAGAGACTGTGTTTATCTGCGGCAAAATCACCCCATGCCTTGAACGAGGCGACATCGACGGGAGGAGTGCCGGGAGGGTTTTGCACAACTTCACCTGCGTAGAGGATATAGCGACCATCGCTATGCCAGGAATAATGAGGATACCAGGCTTGTGCGCCTTTATAGAGATAGTCGGTTGTCAGATCGGTCAGAGGAGGTTCTTTATCCCATTCGTCTAGTGCTGTCGGGTCTATTAATAAATTGGGTAAACGACGCAATCTCTTGTATTTCACGTCAGGTAGAGAAAGATTTGTTTTCTGATAAGGGCGCAGGTACACCACGCCTTTTCCCTGTTTCTGGTAAATATTATGTTCAGGCGCGGAAAGCCGACATCCCCATGCAGGCGCAAAGAACAACAAACAAGACAACAAACAAACCATATTGCGATATCGCATAAAGCCATCCTGGTGAGGTACATCATCCACAAAACCCCAAGTAAACCCTATTCCCCAACCTGAATACGTTACAATCATGACAATCCGCTGCTTTTCGGATTCCATAAAGAGATGCTAAACGCTTGCTTTTACGCCTTCTCCTGCGATGATAGAAAGCAGAAAGTCTTGAACTACAGGTACCCTGGAATGAAGAACATTTTCCGACCGCTGGCCGTGTTGGCTGTGCTGTTTAGCCTTACCGGTTGCGGCCTTAAAGGCCCGCTCTATTTCCCACCGGCTGATAAAACGGCGCCGACGCCGACCAAGCCCGTGGATAGCCAGATCCAAACGGAATCGCCGGATCGTAACGATCGCGGTGATGACGGCGGCCCGACGCAGGTTAACTATTGATATCACCGTTCTGTTCCGCGTAACTGGAGTAGATAATGCAGTTCTCTAAAATGCATGGCCTTGGCAACGATTTTATGGTCGTCGACGCGGTGACGCAGAATGTGTTTTTCTCGCCGGAATTGATTCGTCGTCTGGCGGACAGGCATCTGGGCGTCGGCTTTGACCAACTGCTGGTCGTCGAACCGCCTTACGATCCCGATCTCGATTTCCACTATCGTATCTTCAATGCCGATGGCAGCGAAGTGTCGCAATGTGGCAACGGGGCGCGCTGCTTTGCGCGCTTCGTGCGTCTGAAAGGCCTGACCAATAAACGTGACATTCGCGTCAGCACCGCCAACGGGCGTATGGTATTAAGTGTGACGGACGACGATCTGGTTCGCGTGAATATGGGCGAACCGAATTTCGAGCCTTCGCAGGTGCCGTTCCGCGCCAACAAAGCGGAAAAGACCTATATTATGCGAGCGGCCGAGCAGACAGTATTGTGCGGCGTGGTCTCGATGGGTAACCCGCACTGCGTGATTCAGGTCGATGATGTTGAAACGGCGGCGGTTGAGTCGCTGGGCCCGGTGATGGAAAGCCACGATCGCTTTCCGGAACGCGCCAACATCGGTTTTATGCAGGTGGTTAAACGCGATCACATCCGTTTACGCGTCTATGAGCGCGGCGCGGGTGAGACGCAGGCTTGCGGCAGCGGCGCTTGTGCGGCGGTGGCTGTGGGTATCCAGCAGGGGCTACTGGACGAAGAGGTTCGCGTGGAGTTACCGGGCGGACGTCTGGATATCGCCTGGAGAGGCCCGGGTCAACCGTTGTATATGACTGGCCCGGCGGCACACGTCTATGACGGATTTATTCACTTATGAAACACGTCGGGGAAGAACAGCAGGAAGCATTAAGCGCGCTCGACGATCGCGCTGTCGTGGATTATCTGTTGCAACATCCTGAATTCTTTATACGTAACGCTGCGGTCGTGGAACAGATGCGTGTTCCACACCCGGTGCGCGGTACCGTGTCGCTGGTTGAGTGGCACATGGCGCGCGCGCGTAATCATATTCATACGCTTGAAGAGAACATGTCGCTGCTGATGGAGCAGGCGACGGCTAACGAAGGGCTGTTCTACCGTTTGCTGCATCTGCAAAATCGCCTGGCGAGCGCGGAAAGTCTCGACGATTTGCTGTTGCGCTTTCACCGCTGGGCACGCGATCTGGGCCTTGCGGGTGCGTCGATTCGTCTCTTTGCCGATCGCTGGCGTCTGGGCGCACCGTCGAAATACACCCAACTGGTGCTGTCACGTCAGGCGTTTGAACCGCTGCGTATTCAGCGTCTTGGTCAGGCGCATCACTATCTGGGCACGTTGAACGGCCCTGAACTGCTGGTGGTGCTACCGGAGGCGAAAGCCGTTGGCTCGGTGGCGATGTCGATGATGGGCAGCGACGCCGATCTGGGCGTGATTCTGTTTACCAGCCGCGATGCGCATCACTATGAAGCCGGGCAGGGTACGCAACTGCTACAGGAAGTGGCGCTGATGCTGCCAGGTCTGCTGGAGCGCTGGATTGAGCGCGCATGAATGACGAACTTCTCTCTGCGGCAGTAACGCGTTTTCTGCGTTATCTGGGCGTCGAGCGCCAGCTTAGCCCGATTACGCTTCTTAATTATCAGCGTCAGCTTGATGCCATCATTGAACTGGCCCAGCAGATGGGCCTGAAGCGTTGGCAACAATGTGATGCTGCCATGGTGCGCAGCTTTGCCACCCGCAGTCGCCGAAAAGGGCTGGGGGCCGCCAGCCTGGCGTTACGCCTGTCGGCGTTGCGCAGCTTTTTTGACTGGATGGTGAGCCAGGGCGAGCTGCCCGCGAATCCGGCAAAAGGGATCTCCGCGCCAAAAACCCCGCGTCATCTGCCAAAAAATATCGACGTCGATGACGTCAATCGCCTGCTGGATATCGATATTAACGATCCACTGGCGGTACGCGACCGCGCGATGCTCGAAGTCATGTACGGCGCGGGCCTGCGTCTTTCTGAACTGGTGAACCTGGATATCAAACATCTCGACCTCGACACCGGGGAAGTATGGGTGATGGGCAAAGGCAGCAAAGAGCGCCGCCTGCCCATTGGTCGCAACGCGGTGGCGTGGATTGAGCACTGGCTCGATTTACGTGGGCTGTTTGGTAGCGACGATGACGCGCTGTTTCTTTCCAAACTGGGGAAACGTATCTCAGCGCGTAACGTCCAAAAGCGGTTTGCCGAGTGGGGCATTAAGCAGGGCCTGAACAGTCACGTGCATCCGCACAAGCTGCGCCACTCATTCGCGACCCACATGCTGGAGTCGAGCGGCGATCTGCGCGGTGTGCAGGAGCTGTTGGGGCACGCCAATCTCTCGACTACCCAAATCTATACCCATCTTGATTTTCAACACCTCGCCTCGGTGTACGATGCCGCGCATCCACGCGCTAAACGGGGGAAATAATGCGTTTTTACCGACCACTGGGCCACATCGCCGCACTGACGTTTGACCTGGATGATACCCTTTACGACAACCATCCGGTGATTGATCGCACCCAGCAGGAATCGCTGGCGTTTGTGCGCAGCTATCATCCGGCACTGTGCCATTTCGAAAACCGCGATTTACAGCAACTGCGCGACGCGCTACGTAAAGCGGAGCCGGAAATTTATCACGATGTCACCGAATGGCGTCGCCGCGCACTGGAACTGGGCATGCTCAACGCGGGCTTAACCGCGCAGGAAGCGGCGATTGGCGCTAACGCGGCGATGGCCAATTTCGCGCAATGGCGCAGCCGAATTGATGTGCCGCAGGAAACGCACGATACGCTGGCAAAGCTTGCGGAAAAATGGCCGCTGGTGGCGATCACCAATGGCAATGCCCAGCCGGAGCTGTTTGGCCTGAACGGTTATTTTAAGTTTGTGCTGCGCGCCGGGCCGGATGGCCGCTCGAAGCCATTTGCCGACATGTACCATCTGGCGGCAGAAAAGCTGGATGTGCCGCTTAACGCCATTCTGCATGTGGGCGATGACCTGACGACGGACGTCGCGGGCGCGATTCGCAGCGGGTTACAGGCATGCTGGATCAAACCGCAAGGTGCAGACCTGATGCAGGTGACTGATAGCCGTTTACTGCCGCATATCGAAATTTCCCGGTTGGCATCGCTGACCTCGCTGATATAATCCTCAATAGTTCTGTATAAAATTCCAGGGGTTTTGGCGGATGGCGCTACGCTTATCCGCCCTACGGTAACGTAGGCCCGGTAAGCGAAGCGCCACCGGGCATTTCGCAGTTTATCTATTCTTAACGCGGCGGTGCCATCAATGGACGTTTCTTACCTGCTCGACAGCCTTAATGACAAACAGCGCGAAGCCGTCGCCGCTTCGCGCACCAACATGCTGGTGCTGGCTGGGGCGGGCAGTGGTAAGACGCGCGTACTGGTTCACCGTATCGCCTGGCTGATGACCGTCGAAAACTGCTCGCCGTACTCCATTATGGCGGTAACGTTTACCAACAAAGCGGCGGCGGAGATGCGTCACCGTATCGGGCAACTGATGGGCACCACGCAGGGCGGCATGTGGGTCGGCACCTTCCACGGGCTGGCGCACCGCTTACTGCGCGCGCACCACCTGGATGCCAATCTGCCGCAGGATTTCCAAATCCTTGATAGCGAAGATCAGCTGCGCCTGTTGAAACGCCTGATCAAAGCCATGAACCTCGACGAGAAGCAGTGGCCGCCGCGTCAGGCGATGTGGTACATCAACAGCCAGAAAGACGAAGGGCTACGTCCGCACCACATCCAAAGCTACGGCAACCCGGTTGAACAAACCTGGCAGAAAGTTTATCAGGCCTATCAGGAAGCGTGCGACCGCGCGGGGCTGGTGGATTTCGCCGAGTTGCTGCTGCGCGCGCATGAACTGTGGCTTAACAAGCCGCACATTCTTCAGCACTATCGCGAGCGCTTCACCAATATCCTGGTAGACGAATTCCAGGATACCAACAACATTCAATACGCGTGGATCCGCCTGCTGGCGGGCGACACCGGTAAAGTAATGATTGTGGGCGATGACGACCAGTCAATCTACGGCTGGCGTGGCGCGCAGGTAGAAAACATCCAGCGCTTCCTCAACGATTTCCCCGGTGCAGAAACAATCCGTCTGGAGCAGAACTACCGTTCTACCAGCAATATTCTGAGCGCGGCGAACGCCCTGATCGAAAACAACAACGGGCGCTTGGGTAAAAAACTGTGGACCGACGGTGCGGACGGCGAGCCGATTTCTCTCTACTGCGCTTTCAACGAACTCGACGAAGCGCGTTTCGTGGTTAACCGTATCAAAACCTGGCAGGACAACGGCGGCGCGCTGGACCAGTGCGCCATTCTCTATCGCAGCAACGCCCAGTCGCGCGTGCTGGAAGAGGCGTTACTGCAGGCGAGCATGCCGTACCGTATTTACGGTGGTATGCGCTTCTTCGAACGTCAGGAAATCAAAGATGCGCTCTCGTATCTGCGCCTGATTGCCAACCGTAACGACGACGCGGCATTTGAGCGCGTGGTGAACACGCCGACGCGCGGTATCGGCGACCGCACGCTGGATGTGGTGCGCCAGACCTCGCGCGATCGTCAGCTTACGCTGTGGCAGTCGTGCCGCGAGCTATTACAAGAAAAAGCACTGGCAGGACGCGCGGCGAGCGCGTTGCAGCGTTTTATGGAACTGATTGATGCGCTGGCTCAGGAAACGGCGGATATGCCGCTGCACGTGCAGACAGACCGCGTGGTGAAAGACTCCGGCCTGCGTATGATGTATGAGCAGGAAAAAGGTGAGAAGGGCCAGACGCGAATCGAAAACTTAGACGAACTGGTGACGGCGACGCGCCAGTTTGCGTACAACGAAGAAGACGAAGATTTAATGCCGTTACAGGCGTTTCTGTCTCATGCCGCGCTGGAAGCGGGTGAAGGGCAGGCGGATACCTGGCAGGACGCGGTGCAGTTGATGACGCTGCACTCGGCGAAAGGTCTGGAGTTCCCGCAGGTGTTCATCGTTGGCATGGAAGAGGGCATGTTCCCGAGCCAGATGTCGCTGGAAGAAGGCGGGCGTCTGGAAGAAGAACGCCGTCTTGCCTACGTTGGCGTGACGCGTGCGATGCAGAAACTGACGCTGACCTACGCTGAAACTCGCCGCTTGTACGGTAAAGAGGTCTATCACCGTCCATCGCGCTTTATCGGCGAGCTACCGGAAAACTGCGTGGAAGAGGTACGCCTGCGCGCCACCGTCAGCCGTCCGGTAAGCCATCAACGCATGGGGACGCCGATTTCCGAAAACGACACCGGTTATAAACTCGGCCAGCGCGTGCGCCACGCTAAGTTTGGCGAAGGCACTATTGTCAATCTGGAAGGCAGCGGCGAGCACAGCCGCTTGCAGGTCGCGTTCCAGGGGCAGGGGATCAAATGGCTGGTTGCGGCATACGCGAAGCTGGAAACAGTCTAACTGTCCGAAAAGTATCGTTATTTTCTGAGAGTCTGCTAGCCTTACAGTGAATGAGGTAAATCTTACCATTTAGCATTCCGTTGCGTGTTGACGCGGTTTTTTTGCTGGCGTAACATGCGCGCACGATTACGCTAAGAGGACAAATGCCTTGGACACACCCAGTAGATGCTGGCTCACTCTCCTGTCATTCAGGAACAACTCCTAAGGCTATCCTCTTATGCTGATAGCCTTAGCGGTTGTCGGCGACTCGTGTCATTTCCCCGTCGCAATGAGTCAGGCTGTTTAATGGTCTGAAACCCAATTTGTTTCTGTGTGCCCACCGGCTGTCCGATAATTTTTTGCATTGGGAGTCCCGGTCATGCTGAGCGCATTTCAACTGGAAAAAAATCGTTTAACGCGTCTTGAAGCGGACGAAATCAGCCATCTCGCCAGTTCGGTGTGGGTTGATTTAGTCGAACCCGACGATGAAGAACGAAACCGTGTGCAAAAGGAATTGGGCCAGAACCTGGCCACGCGCCCTGAACTGGAAGACATCGAAGCATCCGCGCGTTTCTTTGAAGACGAAGACGGTTTGCACATCCACTCCTTCTTCTTCTATGAAGATGCGGACGATCACGCAGGTAACTCCACCGTGGCATTCACCATCCGCGAAGGGCGACTCTTCACCCTGCGCGAGCGCGAACTGCCGGCGTTTCGTCTCTATCGCATGCGCGCCCGTAACCAGTCGATGGTGGACGGAAACGCCTATGAGCTGCTGCTCGATCTGTTTGAAACCAAGATTGAACAGCTGGCGGATGAAATTGAAAACATCTACAGCGATCTGGAAAAACTGAGCCGCGTCATCATGGAAGGTCATCAGGGTGATGAATATGATGAGGCGCTTTCCACGCTGGCAGAACTGGAAGATATCGGCTGGAAGGTGCGTTTGTGTCTGATGGATACCCAGCGCGCGCTTAACTTCCTGGTGCGTAAAGCGCGTTTACCGGCGGTGCAACTGGAGCAGGCGCGCGAGATCCTGCGAGATATCGAATCCCTGCTGCCGCACAACGAATCACTGTTCCAGAAGGTCAACTTCCTGATGCAGGCGGCGATGGGCTTTATCAATATCGAACAGAACCGCATCATCAAGATCTTCTCGGTGGTTTCCGTGGTCTTCCTGCCACCGACGCTGGTAGCTTCCAGCTATGGGATGAACTTCGAGTTTATGCCGGAACTGAAGTGGAGCTTCGGCTACCCCGGCGCGATTATCTTTATGATGCTCGCCGGGCTGGCGCCGTATCTGTACTTTAAACGGAAGAACTGGCTGTAAGTTCGTTGCCTGATGGCGCTACGCTTATCAGGCCTACTTCCCCGTTCAAACATAGCGCCAAAACGTAGGCCGGATAAGGCGAAGCCGCCATCCGGCACACGGTTATCCCCGACGTCCCCGTCGCTGCGTATACACCGCATCCATAATAAAGATCGCCAGTGCTACCCAGATAAACGCAAATGTCACCATTTTATCGGCACCCGGCGTTTCGCCGTAGAAGGTCACCGCCAGGATAAACATCAGGGTTGGGCCGATATACTGGAAGAAACCCAGCGTCGATAAGCGTAAACGGGTGGCCGCACCGGTGAAACAGAGCAACGGAATCGTCGTCACCACGCCTGCGGCAATCAGCAGCAGATTCAGCGACCAACTGTTGCTGCCCATATGGCTGGTGGCGCTGTCGGCAATGCCAAACAGATAAATCGCCGCGACCGGCAGCAGCCACAGGGTTTCAAACAGCATGCCGGTTTGCGCATCGACAGCGATTTTTTTGCGCACCAGGCCATAGAAGGCGAAGCTGAACGCCAGACCGAGCGCAATAATCGGCAGCGAGCCAAACGTCCAGAGCTGTACCAGCACGCCGCAGGCAGCGAGGGCCACCGCCAGCCATTGCATTCGGCGGAAGCGCTCACCGAGGAACAGCATCCCCAGTAGAATATTCACCAGCGGGTTAATAAAGTAGCCCAGGCTCGCTTCCAGCATATGGTGGTTGTTCACCGACCAGATAAACAGCAGCCAGTTACCGCCAATCAGCACGGCGGAGAGCGCCAGCATGAAGATTTTCTTCGGCGTTTGCAGCAGCGCTTTCACCGTCGACCACTGACGGCTGATGCTGATCAGCGCCACCATGAAGAAGAAGGACCAGATCACGCGGTGCGTCAGAATCTCATCGGCAGGCACGTAGTAGATAAGCTTGAAGTACGCCGGAGCGATCCCCCAAATAAAATAGGCGGCGAGGGCGAGAAGCACGCCCTGCCGCGTCTGTTTGGCATCCATCGGAGTCATCCGTTACAAAAAAGTAAACTGATTTTACCCGATTTTACTGTTTATCCCACCATATATGTCGCGGTGGCGCTGGCGATGTGGACCTGCTCTTCGTTGTGTAGCTCTACGCGCGCGACGGCGACTTTATTGCCTGCACGCAGCAGGGTGCTGGTCGCGGTGAAGCGGTTACCGCGTCCCGGACGCAAATAATCGACGCGTAAATCGATGGTACCCATCCGTGAGAGACGCTGACGTAGCTCTTCTTCGTTGATGGTGTCGTGGCGCGTCAATGTGCTGCCCACACAGACCAGGCCTGCCGCGACATCCAGCGCAGACGCGATCACACCGCCGTGCAGAATGCTTTGCGCCCAGTTACCCACCATCATCGGCTGGTTATTAAAGTTGAGTTTGGCGAAGTCTTTTTCATAACGTTCCAGCTCCAGGCCAAGCGCCCGGTTGAACGGCATGTGATAAACAAAGATTTCACCGACCAGCTTCAGCGCGGCATCGGCAGTGAGTTCAGAAGACATAACAATCCTATCATTGGTTAATGAAATGTTGATTTTATGCCTATGAAATGTTGTTTTCTACATTAGGAATCGATTACTGAGCATTAAATGCTTAAGTATGTAAAATGAGTGATATTCAAACATTCACTATAAAAATCTTTTGTTCAGGAGAACATGACTGATGCAGCTCACCCGGAGTTGGTTATTGGCGGCAGTGCTGCCTGTTTCAGCGTTCGCGCAGGAAGCGACAATTAAATCGGTTCACGACACGCCTGCCGTAAAAGGCAGTATCATGGCTAACTTGCTGCAGGAACATGATAATCCCTTCACGCTCTATCCTTATGAAAGCAACTATCTGCTTTACACCTGGACCAGCGATCTCAATAAAGAAGCGATCAGTTCCTACGATTGGGCCGAGCATGCGCGTAAAGATGAAGTGAAGTTTCAGCTCAGCCTGGCCTTCCCGTTATGGCGTGGCATTCTGGGCGATAACTCGGTGCTGGGCGCGTCGTATACCCAGCGTTCCTGGTGGCAGTTGTCGAACAGCGGTGAATCGTCGCCGTTCCGCGAAACCAACTATGAACCGCAGTTGTTCCTGGGCTTTGCGACGGATTATTCATGGGAAGGCTGGACGTTGCGCGATGTTGAATTTGGTTTCAACCATGATTCAAATGGTCGCTCAGACCCAACGTCTCGTAGCTGGAACCGCTTGTATACACGCCTGATGGCGCAGAATGGCAACTGGCTGGTTGAGGTGAAACCCTGGTATGTGGTGGGAAATTCCAACGACAACCCGGATATCACCAAATACATGGGCTACTATCGTCTGAAAGTTGGTTATCAACTGGGTGACGCGGTACTGAGTGCGCAGGGGCAATATAACTGGAATACCGGTTACGGCGGTGCGGAAGTGGGCGTGAGCTATCCTATCAGCAAGCACGTTCGTCTTTATACCCAGGTGTACAGCGGCTACGGCGAATCGCTGATTGACTACAACTTCAATCAAACCCGTGTGGGTGTGGGTGTCATGCTTAACGATCTGTTTTAACACGGGCTTTCCCATGATGTTGCGAGCATGCCCGAAGGAATTCGTCTAAAACGTTGCAGTTTAGAACGCAGGCGCTGAAAATAGCGCCTGTTTTTATTTTTCAGTAATCGGAGTCAATGTGGCACAGGCGGAAGTTTTGAATCAGGAATCGCTGGCTAAACAGGTTTTGCAGGAAACCTTTGGCTACCAGCAGTTCCGCCCGGGCCAGGAAAACATCATTGATACCGTGCTGGAAGGACGCGATTGCCTGGTGGTGATGCCGACAGGCGGCGGCAAGTCGCTCTGTTATCAAATTCCGGCGCTGGTGCTGAATGGCCTGACGGTGGTGGTATCGCCGCTGATCTCGTTGATGAAAGACCAGGTCGATCAGTTAATCGCCAACGGCGTGGCGGCGGCCTGCATCAACTCAACGCAGAGTCGTGAGCAGCAGCAGGAAGTCATGGCGGGCTGTCGTACCGGGCAGATTCGCCTGCTCTATATCGCCCCGGAACGCCTGATGCTGGATAATTTCCTGGAGCATCTCGCCCACTGGAACCCGGTGATGCTGGCCGTTGATGAAGCGCACTGTATTTCACAGTGGGGCCACGATTTCCGCCCGGAATACGCCGCATTAGGCCAATTGCGTCAGCGCTTCCCGGCGCTGCCGTTTATGGCGCTCACCGCGACCGCCGACGACACGACGCGTCGCGATATCGTTCGCCTGCTGGGGCTGAATGACCCACTTATTCAAATCAGCAGCTTTGACCGCCCCAATATTCGCTACATGTTGATGGAAAAGTTTAAGCCGCTCGATCAGCTCATGCGTTACGTGCAGGAGCAACGTGGCAAGTCCGGCATTATCTACTGTAATAGCCGGGCGAAAGTAGAAGACACCGCTGCGCGTCTGCAAAGCCGTGGTATCAGTGCCGGGGCATATCACGCCGGGCTGGATAACGCCGTGCGGGCAGAGGTGCAGGAAAAATTCCAGCGTGATGACCTGCAAATCGTGGTCGCCACCGTGGCGTTCGGGATGGGCATCAACAAGCCTAACGTGCGCTTCGTCGTGCACTTCGATATTCCGCGTAATATTGAATCTTATTATCAGGAAACGGGCCGCGCCGGGCGTGATGGCCTGCCCGCGGAGGCAATGCTGTTTTACGATCCGGCAGATATGGCGTGGCTACGCCGTTGTCTGGAAGAGAAACCCGCCGGGCCGCTACAGGATATCGAACGGCATAAGCTCAACGCGATGGGCGCGTTTGCCGAAGCGCAAACCTGCCGCCGTCTGGTATTACTGAATTACTTTGGCGAAGGGCGTCAGGAGCCATGCGGTAACTGCGATATCTGTCTCGATCCGCCAAAGCAGTACGATGGGTTGAATGACGCGCAGATCGCGCTCTCAACAATTTATAGAGTGAATCAACGCTTCGGGATGGGGTACGTGGTTGAGGTGATTCGCGGCGCTAACAATCAGCGTATTCGCGAGTTTGGCCACGACAAACTCAAGGTCTACGGCATGGGGCGCGATAAAAGCCATGAGCATTGGGTGAGTGTGATCCGCCAGTTGATTCATCTGGGCTTTGCGATGCAGAACATCGCCCAGCACTCCGCCTTACAGCTCACGGACGCCGCGCGGCCCATTGTTCGTGGTGAGATGCCGCTGATGCTAGCGGTACCGCGTATTGTCGCCCTGAAACCGCGCGTGATGCAGAAAGCCGCAGTGGGCAATTATGACCGTAAACTGTTTTCCAAACTGCGCAAGCTACGTAAAGCCATCGCCGATGAAGAAAACATCCCACCTTACGTGGTCTTTAACGATGCGACGCTGATTGAAATGGCGGAGCAGATGCCGGTTTCCGCCAGCGAAATGCTCAGCGTCAACGGTGTGGGGATGCGAAAACTGGAGCGCTTTGGTAAAGAGTTTATGGCACTGATCCGCGCACATGTGGATGGCGACGATGATGAGTAGTCAACCGCGCTAAAAAGTGCCAATATGGTTACTCACTGAATTATCTCCCGCGAGTACGTTATGTTAACTCTGTTTCTGACAGTGGCGCTGGTGCACATCATTGCGTTGATGAGCCCGGGCCCGGACTTCTTTTTCGTGTCGCAGACCGCGATCAGTCGCTCCCGCAAAGAAGCGATGATGGGCGTACTCGGCATTACCTGTGGCGTGATGGTCTGGGCGGGCGTGGCGCTGCTTGGTCTGAACCTGATCATCGAAAAAATGGCGTGGCTACACACTATTATTATGGTCGGTGGTGGCTTGTACCTGTGCTGGATGGGTTACCAGATGCTGCGTGGTGCGCTGAAAAAAGAGAATCACGCCGCACCGGAACCGCAAGTCGAACTGGCGCAAAGTGGCCGCAGTTTTATGAAAGGCCTGCTGACCAACCTGGCGAACCCGAAAGCGATTATCTATTTTGGCTCTGTGTTTTCACTGTTCGTTGGCGACAGCGTGGGAGCGGATGCGCGCTGGGGCATTTTCCTGATGATTATCCTTGAAACGCTTGCCTGGTTTACTGTTGTGGCAAGCTTGTTTGCGCTGCCGGCGATGCGTCGTGGATATCAGAAAGCGGCGAAGTGGATCGATGGCTTTGCCGGTACGCTGTTCGCGGGCTTCGGCATTCATTTGATTATTTCGCGCTAACCCATTGACCCACTCCGAACATATCGGGGTGGGTAGCCGTCTTAGTGCTGAAGCTGCTTAAGGTCATCCTGCGAAAGACCGGTCATTTCCATGATGGTCTGAAAATCAAAGCCGCGTTGCAGCATAGTTTTCGCGACGTCGAGAAGGGCGAGCTGCTTACCTTCTTTACGACCTTCCCGTCTTCCATCACTCAATAATTTTTCCGCCAGAGTCATCAGTTCTTCTCCATGTTGCGGCACGCGCTGTGCCAGCCCGTACAGTAATGTTTGAACGTCTTTTTCTTCACCTGCCAGCATCATGTATTTTACCAGGGTGCGGATTTGTTGTCCGCTCATCTGCTCTAACGTCAATAGCTGCGCCAGTTTATCCAGCAACGTCGCCATGTCGCGCTGGCGGATATGCTTCTGAACCAGCGTCAGAGCCGCCATGCTGCGGTGCTGCATGATTTCCTCATCGGGGATCAGGGTGATGTCGACCAGGGGAAATGCGTGAAAATAGAGCTCGCGCGCGGTGTCCGGATCCGGAAAAGCATCGAGCCAGTTCATTGACCAGGGGTAAGGGCTGCGCTTGCCCTGATAAAACAGAATCGGGATCACCAGCGGCAGGGTTTTGTTCCCGGCTTCCAGATGACGCTGCATGGTGGCAATGGCATAGCGAAGCAAACGAAAGGCCATATTTTCATCCGGTGAACTTTGGTGCTCAATCAAAACATACACATACCCGCTTCCCTTACTGGTTTCCAGCGAATAGAGCACGTCGTTGTAATACTGGCGGAGATTCTCTTCTACAAAACTGCTAGCTTCCAGATGGAGCGTGTCGAGGCGACAGAGGTTTACCAGCGCAGGGGGCAGGTGAATTTCCATAAAGTCGCGCGCCGTTTCTGGCCGGGATAAGAATGCTTTAAAGACTGCATCATGAGGAGTGGTTGCATCCGCCATTTTTCATCATCCATGTGTGAAATCTGGCGGCATTCTGGCACTGAGATGAGCGCGGTAACAGCGCGAAAAAAAAGTTTCAGTGCAGGTTCCGAGCTTCCTCGAATGCGGGTGTTAACGTCTTTTCCCGTTCACTAAAATTTGCGGGCATGCTTCCCTTTCACGCATGCCTCGCCGACGCCAGCAGCGCGCCAACCAGCATAAACAACGAACCAAAGACTTTGTTCAGCGCCTTCATCTGGCGTGGGCCTTTGATCCAGCTCGCGATGCGTTGTGCGAGGGTGGCATAGCCAATCATCACAATAATATCGACCACAATGGTGGTGATGCCGAGCACCACATATTGCATCACCTGCGGCTGATGGGGCACGATAAACTGCGGGAACAGCGCCGCCAAAAAGACGATGCTTTTCGGGTTGGTCAGATTCACAAACACCGCACGTCGATAGAGCTTTGAGCGTGACTGCGATTGTGCGAGGGTGTTGAGGTCAATTGCCCCCGCCGCGCGCCATTGCTGGATGCCGAGCCAGATAAGATAGGCTGCGCCCGCCCATTTCAGCACTTCGAAAGCGAGCACAGAACGGGAGAACAGCGTCCCCAGGCCAACGCCAACCAGCACGATATGAATCGCGAGCCCGGTCTGTAACCCGGCGATGGAGGCGACCGCGCCGCGATAGCCGTGGCTAATGGATGTCGTCATGGTATTGATCGCGCCGGAGCCCGGCGAAAGGCTGAGAATTATGGATGTCAGAAGGTAAGCAAACCACCACTCAAAGGTCATGAGAATCTCCCTGGTTATCTGTTTTTTATGCCACAATACGCTATTGTATGAAGGTTGTGTCAGGCCTCACAAAAAAACGATTTTCAGCGGTTAGCAGGGGTGGACGCCCGATGTTTCAGCAGCAAAAGGACTGGGAAACAAGAGAAAACGCGTTTGCCGCGTTTGCGATGGGGCCGCTGACGGATTTCTGGCGTCAGCGTGAAGAAGCGGAATTTCACGGCGTGGATAACGTTGCGGTGCGCTTCGTGCGTTTTTGCTCTGCGCATCACGATCGCGTAGTGGTTATTTGCCCGGGCCGTATCGAAAGTTACGTTAAGTATGCCGAACTGGCCTACGACCTCTTCCACAGTGGGTTTGATGTCTTGATTATCGACCACCGTGGTCAGGGGCGTTCAGGCCGAATGCTGTCGGATACCCATCGCGGTCATGTGGTAAAATTCAGCGACTACGTTGACGATCTGGCGGCATTCTGGGAACAGGAGGTCGCGCCCGGTCATTGGCGTAAGCGGTTTATTCTCGCGCACTCAATGGGCGGCGCGATTGCCACGCTTTTTTTACAGCGTTATCCGCATCAGTGTGACGCACTCGCGCTTTGTGCCCCAATGTTCGGTATTATCATGCGCCTGCCTGAATGGATGGTTCGCCATATTCTCGACTGGGCTGAGGGCCATCAGCGTCTTCGGGAAGGGTATGCCATTGGCACCGGGCGCTGGCGAGCGCTGCCGTTTAGCCTTAACGTTCTGACGCACAGTCGCCAGCGTTATCGGCGTAACCTGCGTTTTTATGCCGATGAACCGCGTCTGCGCGTGGGCGGTCCCACCTATCACTGGGTTCGCGAGGGGATCATTGCCGGTGAGCACATCATTGCCGGTGCGCCCCACGATACGCTGCCGACGCTTATCATTCAGGCGGAAGAAGAGCGTGTGGTGGATAACCGCATGCATGACCGCTATTGTGAACTTCGCTCAACGGCGGGGCATCCCTGTGATGGGGGTAAACCGCTTGTCATACAGGGCGCGTATCATGAGATCCTTTTTGAAAAGGACGCCATGCGCTCGGTCGCACTCAATGCTATCGTCGATTTTTTCTATCGACATACTTAAACCGGCATTTATGCCGCCAGGCTTAAAGGTAGAATTCTCTTATGTACCAGGTTGTTGCATCTGATTTAGATGGCACGCTCCTCGCTCCCGACCACCGCTTAACGCCGTATGCGAAAGAGACACTGAAATTATTGACCCAAAAAGGGCTTCATTTTGTGTTTGCGACCGGCCGCCATCATATCGACGTAGGGCAGATCCGCGATAATCTCGGGATTCAGGCTTATATGATCACCTCTAACGGCGCGCGCGTGCATGACACTGACGGTAATCTGCTGTTTGCTCACAATCTCGATCGTGATATTGCCGCCGATCTCTTTGGTGTGATGCACAGTAGCCCCGATATCATCACCAACGTTTATCGCGACGACGAGTGGTTTATGAATCGCCATCGCCCGGAAGAGATGCGTTTCTTCAAAGAAGCGGTGTTCAACTATCAACTTTTTGAGCCTGGCCTGCTGGAGCCGGAAGGCGTCAGCAAAGTCTTCTTCACCAGTAATAGCCACGAAGTCTTACTGCCGCTGGAGCAGGCGATTAACGCGCGCTGGGGCGATCGCGTGAATGTGAGTTTCTCCACGTTGACCTGTCTGGAAGTGATGGCGGGCGGCGTCTCCAAAGGCCACGCGCTGGAAGCGGTAGCGAAGAAACTGGGCTATAGCCTGCAAGACTGCATTGCTTTTGGCGATGGTATGAACGATGCCGAAATGCTGTCGATGGCGGGTAAGGGCTGCATCATGGCCGGGGCACATCAGCGTCTGAAGGATCTGCATCCGGAACTGGAAGTGATTGGCTCTAATGCCGATGACGCGGTGCCGCACTACCTGCGTAAGCTCTATCTTGCTTAAAAAATGACGACTGAGTGTTTATTGCTCAGTCGTCAACCGTTCTCTTCGCTACAATGCGTGTTCATCTTCCTGAGAGACATTCATTGTGGCGCTACTCATTATCACCACTCTTCTGTGGGCCTTCTCTTTTAGCTTTTACGGTGAGTATCTGGCCGGGCACGTCGACAGCTATTTTGCCGTACTGGTGCGCGTTGGTCTGGCAGCACTCGTATTTCTGCCGTTTCTGCGCACCCGTGGCAACAGCCTGAAAACGGTCAGCTTGTATATGCTGGTGGGTGCGATGCAGCTTGGCGTGATGTATATGCTCAGCTTCCGCGCGTATCTCTACCTGACGGTGTCCGAACTGTTGCTGTTTACCGTGCTGACGCCGCTCTATATCACCCTGATTTATGACCTGATGAGTAAGCGCCGCCTGCGCTGGGGCTATGCGTTCAGCGCATTGCTGGCGGTGATTGGTGCGGGGATTATTCGCTACGATCAGGTGACGGACCATTTCTGGACCGGCCTGCTGCTGGTGCAGCTCTCCAATATCACCTTTGCGATTGGCATGGTGGGATACAAACGTCTGATGGAAATCCGCCCAATGCCGCAGCATAACGCTTTTGCGTGGTTCTATCTTGGCGCGTTTTTGGTGGCGATTGTGGCATGGTCGCTGCTGGGCAACGCTCAGAAGATGCCGGAGACCACGCTGCAATGGAGCATTCTGGTGTTTCTTGGCGTGGTGGCTTCCGGAATTGGCTACTTTATGTGGAACTATGGCGCAACTCAGGTAGATGCCGGAACGCTGGGCATCATGAACAATATGCACGTGCCGGCGGGGCTGCTGGTTAACCTGGCTATCTGGCATCAACAGCCGCACTGGCCGACATTCATTACAGGCGCGCTGGTGATCCTGGCGTCGCTGTGGGTGCATCGAAAGTGGGTCGCTCCGCGCTCTTCACGAACGGAAGATGATCGCACGCGTGGTTCCGCGCTGAACGAATAAACGCCTCCGTGACCGGCTGACGCTGCTCGCCATCGCGCACAGCGGCGTACAGCCGGCTCCATAAACCCTCGCCCAGCGTTTTTGTCACCACCAGACCCTGGCGTTCAAAACTCTCTACCACCCAATGCGGCAGCGCGGCAATCCCCATTCGCGCGGCAACCATCTGAATCAACAATAACGTGTTATCGACGCTTTTCAGCGACGGGCTGATACCCGCCGGTTGCAGAAAGTGACGCCAGATATCCAGGCGCGAACGCTGTACCGGATAAATCAGCAGCGTCTCGCTGGCGAGATCTTCCGGCGTAATGCGCGTTTTTGCCGCCAGTGGATGGTCAGGCGCGATAACCAGACGCACCTCATAATCAAACATCGGCGAATAGTGCAGCCCGCTGCGCGGCAGAATATCGGAGGTCATGACCAGATCCAGCTCGCCCTGCTGCAGCGCAGGTTGCGGGTCAAACGTGACACCCGATTTAAAATCCATCTCCACCTGCGGCCAGTTCTTATGGAAGTTCTCCAGTGCAGGCGTCAGCCACTGAATGCAGCTATGACACTCAATGGCAATGCGCAGACGCGTCTGCTGCGGCTCGTTGCAGGCCTGAAGCGCCTGACTGATTTGCGGCAGCACCTGGTTTGCCAACTGGAGCAGGATCTCACCCTGCGGCGTAAAGCGCAGCGGCTGGCTCTTACGTACAAATAGCCGAAAGCCAAGGCGCTGTTCCAGATCGCTGAACTGGTGGGAAAGGGCGGATTGAGTCTGATGCAGCGTGGCCGCCGCAGCGGCGAGCGACCCGCAGTTCCGCAACGCTTGTAGCGTCTTCAGATGTTTAACTTCGATCATGAAAGTCCTTCACTTCGGCATGAACAATTTGCGCTTGAGGAATATACAGTAACCGCCAATTATGGATGTGTAAACATCTGGACGGCTAAAACATGAAAATTCCATAAGAGGCATACTATGACAATTCTTAATCACACCCTCGGTTTCCCTCGCGTTGGCCTGCGTCGCGAGCTGAAAAAGGCGCAAGAAAGTTACTGGGCGGGCAACTCGACTCAGGAAGAACTGCTGTCAGTGGGGCGTGAACTGCGCACGCGTCACTGGGATCAGCAAAAACAGGCAGGCATTGACCTGCTTCCGGTGGGCGACTTCGCCTGGTACGACCATGTTCTGACGACCAGCCTGATGCTGGGTAACGTTCCGGCTCGTCATCAGAACAGCGATGGATCGGTGGATATCGACACCCTGTTCCGTATTGGCCGTGGGCGCGCCCCCACCGGCGAACCAGCGGCGGCAGCGGAAATGACCAAATGGTTTAACACTAACTATCACTATATGGTTCCTGAATTTGTTAAAGGTCAGCAGTTCAAACTGACCTGGATGCAACTGCTGGATGAGGTCGACGAAGCGCTGGCGCTGGGCCATAAAGTGAAGCCTGTGCTGCTGGGGCCGGTGACCTATCTGTGGCTGGGTAAAGTTAAAGGTGAAGTGTTTGACCGTCTGAGCCTGCTCAAAGACATTCTCCCGGTTTATCAGCAGGTGCTGAGCGAACTGGCAAAACGCGATATTGAGTGGGTACAGATTGATGAACCGGCGCTGGTGCTGGAGCTGCCGCAGGCGTGGCGGGAAGCCTATCAATCCACTTATGATGCTCTTCAGGGGCAGGTGAAATTGCTGTTGACGACTTACTTTGAGGGCGTCACACCTAATCTGGAGACCATTACTGCTCTGCCGATCCAGGGCCTGCATGTTGACCTGGTTCATGGCAAAGATGATGTTGCCGAACTGCATAAGCGCTTGCCTACCGATTGGGTGCTCTCCGCCGGGTTGATTAACGGACGTAACGTCTGGCGCGCCGATCTTACGGAAAAATATGCACAAATCCGCGAGATCGTCGGCAAACGCTCGCTGTGGGTGGCATCGTCTTGCTCATTGCTGCACAGCCCAATCGATCTGAGTGTGGAAACGCGTCTGGATGCGGAGGTGAAAAGCTGGTTTGCCTTCGCTCTGCAAAAATGTGAAGAACTGGCGCTGTTGCGCGATGCGCTCAATAGCGGTGATACGTCTGCGCTGGCAGCGTGGAGCGCCCCGATTCAGGCGCGTCGTCACTCAACCCGCGTTAATAATGCGGCGGTAGCAAAACGTCTGGCGACCATTACCCGGCAGGATAGCCAGCGTGCAAATGCTTATGACGTGCGAGCGCAAGCCCAGCGTGCGCGTTTTAACCTGCCCGCATGGCCGACCACTACGATTGGTTCCTTCCCGCAAACCACGGAAATTCGTACTCTCCGCCTGGATTTCAAAAAGGGGAACCTTGACGCGAATCACTATCGCACAGGGATCGCGGAGCAGATTAAACAGGCCATTGTGGAGCAGGAACGTTTAGGGCTTGATGTCCTGGTTCACGGCGAAGCCGAGCGTAACGACATGGTGGAATACTTTGGCGAACATCTGGACGGCTTCGTCTTTACGCAAAACGGCTGGGTACAGAGCTACGGTTCCCGCTGTGTGAAACCGCCGATTGTTATTGGTGACGTCAGCCGCCCGGCTCCGATCACCGTGGAGTGGGCAAAATATGCGCAGTCGCTGACTGACAAGCCGGTGAAAGGGATGCTGACTGGCCCGGTGACCATTCTCTGTTGGTCGTTCCCGCGTGAAGACGTGAGCCGTGAAACCATCGCCAAACAGATTGCGCTGGCGCTGCGCGATGAAGTGGCGGATCTGGAAGCAGCAGGAATCGGTATTATTCAGATTGACGAACCGGCGTTGCGCGAAGGTTTACCGCTGCGTCGTAGTGACTGGGACGCGTATCTGGAGTGGGGTGTTGAAGCCTTTCGTATCAATGCTGCTGTGGCAAAAGATGATACCCAGATCCACACTCACATGTGTTACTGCGAGTTCAACGACATCATGGATTCCATTGCCGCGCTGGATGCAGACGTGATCACTATCGAAACCTCGCGTTCCGACATGGAGTTGCTGGAGTCGTTTGAAGAGTTTGATTACCCAAACGAAATCGGGCCTGGCGTATATGACATTCATTCACCGAACGTACCGAGCGTGGAATGGATTGAAGCCTTGCTGAAGAAAGCCGAACAGCGCATCCCGGCGGAACGCCTGTGGGTCAACCCGGACTGTGGCCTGAAAACCCGCGGCTGGCCAGAGACGCGCGCGGCGCTGGCGAACATGGTGCAAGCGGCGCAGAATCTGCGTCGAGGGTAAGTTTACCAGGCCCGGTAAGCGAAAGCGCTACCGGGCAAAGCGTTTATTTTTTCGCGCCATACTGCGCAAACCACGCCAGCATTCTCTGCCAGCCATCTTTCGCAGATTCCTCATGATAGCTCGGACGATAATCCGCATTGAACGCATGCCCGGCATCGGGGTAAACAATAATATCCGCTTTGGCATTCGCAGCGCGCAACGCCTGGCGCATGGTGTCCACCGTATCAACCGGAATGCCGGTATCCTGACCACCGTATAAACCCAGTACCGGCGCATTGAGATCGACGGCGATATCGACAGGATGTTTCGGTGAATTCAGTGATTTATCGCCCAGTAATTTCCCATACCAGGCGACGGCGGCTTTTAACTGCGGGTTATGCGCGGCATACAGCCAGGCGATGCGGCCACCCCAACAGAAGCCGGTGATCATCAGGCGGCTGGCATCCCCACCATTGCGTGATGCCCAGTTGGCAACGTGGTCAAGATCGGCCAGCACCTGTGCGTCAGGGACTTTCATGACCAGATTATTAAAGAGGGTCGGGATATCGGCATAATCATTGGGATCACCCTGACGGAAATAGAGCTCCGGCGCGACGGCAAGATAGCCCTCTTTTGCCAGGCGACGGCAGATATCGCGGATATGTTCATGGACGCCAAAAATCTCCTGCACTACGATTACCACCGGAAGCGGGCCATCGCTCTGTTTTGGACGCGCGTGGTAAGCGGGCAGTAAATCGCCCTGAGACGGAATAGAGGTCTCGCCGGCAATAATCGCCTCGTCAGAAGTATGAACGGCAGTAGCGGCGTGAGGGGATGCGGCAGGTGCAAATCCAGGTTGGTTGTTGGTCATGGCATTCTCCGTACCTTTAAATGAGCTTTTAGCGCTTCTTTAATATAGACAAATCACAGTGCCTGAAGACGGGCGATTTTTGTGCAACAACGGAAGATATAACTTGTTAATGTGATGTGAATCACTTTTTGCGTGGAATCTAATGCAATATTTTTGACTCCAGGTGACGGCGGTCACGAAATGTTGCCTTCGTCTTCTGTAAAGTGGCTTTTTGCTTCTTCTGACAAACCCGATCCACAGAGGAGTTTTCTATGTCTAAGTCTGATGTTTTTCATCTCGGCCTCACCAAAAATGATTTACAAGGGGCTACGCTCGCTATCGTCCCTGGCGATCCAGAGCGTGTGGAAAAGATCGCCGCGCTGATGGAAAAGCCGGTCAAACTGGCATCTCACCGCGAATTTACCTCCTGGCGTGCTGAACTTGATGGCAAGCCGGTGATTGTATGCTCCACCGGTATCGGCGGCCCATCCACTTCTATTGCCGTTGAAGAGCTGGCCCAACTGGGTATCCGCACTTTCCTGCGCGTCGGCACTACCGGTGCGATTCAGCCGCATATCAATGTGGGCGACGTACTGGTCACCACCGCATCCGTTCGTCTGGACGGCGCGAGCCTGCACTTTGCACCGATGGAATATCCGGCAGTAGCGGATTTCGACTGCACCACCGCGCTGGTGGCGGCAGCCAAAGAGATTGGCGCGACCACCCACGTTGGCGTAACGGCCTCTTCCGACACCTTCTATCCGGGTCAGGAACGCTACGATACCTTCTCTGGCCGCGTGGTTAGCCGCTTCAAAGGCTCCATGGAAGAGTGGCAGTCGATGGGCGTGATGAACTACGAGATGGAATCCGCGACGCTGCTGACCATGTGCTCCAGCCAGGGGCTGCGCGCAGGGATGGTTGCAGGCGTGATTGTGAACCGTACTCAGCAGGAGATCCCGAACGCTGAGACGATGAAACAAACCGAAAGCCACGCGGTGAAAATCGTTGTGGAAGCGGCCCGCCGCCTGCTGTAAACCTTCTTCTCTTCTTAAAGGCCGACACGTTCGGCCTTTTTCATTTTGCGTACCTCCTCGCAGGAAAACCCTTTCAAACTGGACATTTATACAGCACAATTCTATTTTTGCCGTAAGTCGTTCATGCAGGGGGCATTGTGGATATCGCCATTCTTATTTATTTTCTGGTTGCACTGGCGGGCGTGGCGCTGGGCTGGCTGGCCGCGAGCTATCGTGTGGCGCAGCAGCGGGCGGAACAACTGGTCGAAGAACGTGATATCTACGGCGAACTGAGCGCTGCGAAGCAGCAGCTGGCGCAAAACGCGCACTGGCGCGAGGAGTGTGAGCTGCTGAATAATGAACTGCGCAGCCTGCGTGAAATCAACACCTCGCTGGAGGCCGATCTGCGTGAAGTGACCACCCGACTTGAAGCCACGCAACACCATGCTGAGGACAAAATTCGCCAGATGATCAACAGCGAGCAGCGTCTGAGCGAGCAGTTTGAAAACCTGGCGAATCGTATCTTTGAACACAGCAATCGTCGGGTTGATGAGCAAAACCGTCAAAGCCTCAACAGTTTGCTTACTCCGTTGCGCGAGCAGCTTGATGGTTTTCGTCGCCAGGTGCAGGACAGCTTTGGTCAGGAAGCAAAAGAGCGCCATACGCTTGCCCATGAAATTCGTAATCTGCAACAGCTGAATGAACAGATGACGCGTGAAGCCGTCAACCTGACGCGCGCGTTAAAAGGCGACAATAAAACTCAGGGCAACTGGGGCGAAGTGGTGCTGACGCGCGTACTGGAAGCTTCTGGCCTGCGGGAGGGTTACGAATACGAAACTCAGGTCAGTATCGAAACCGATACCCGCGCCCGCATGCAGCCGGACGTCATTGTTCGCCTGCCACAGGGAAAGGATGTCGTGGTGGATGCCAAAATGACGCTGGTGGCCTATGAGCGCTATTTCAATGCCGAAGACGATTACACCCGTGAACTGGCGCTCCAGGAGCACATCGCGGCGGTGCGTAATCATATTCGCCTGCTGGGTCGAAAAGATTATCAACAGCTTCCGGGGCTACGATCGCTGGACTACGTCCTGATGTTTATCCCTGTCGAACCCGCCTTTTTGCTGGCATTAGACCGACAGCCCGAACTGATCAATGAAGCTTTAAAAAATAACATTATGCTGGTAAGTCCTACTACTTTATTGGTAGCACTGCGTACCATTGCCAATCTCTGGCGCTATGAGCACCAGAGCCGTAATGCGCAGCAGATCGCTGAACGGGCCAGCCGTCTGTACGACAAAATGCGCCTGTTTATTGATGATATGTCCGCCATTGGGCAGAGCCTGGATAAAGCGCAGGACAACTATCGTCAGGCGATGAAGAAACTCTCTTCCGGGCGCGGGAACCTGCTGGCGCAAACGGAAGCGTTCCGTCACCTCGGTGTCGAGGTGAAACGCGAGATTAATCCGGATTTAGTCGAGCAGGCTACGGCGCAGGATGATGAGTTTCGTTTGCGGCAAGGGATTGATTCTGAGGATGACGATCCCCTGGCCGCAGGTAACGGTTAACCCCGTTTGAGGGAGTGTGACGGGGTTGAATCGTAGGGCAATTGCGCCCAATCTGTTACACTCCATGAACATTTTCTTTATAAGCAGGCTTAGAGATGGCTGAGGAATCACAAGACACGACGCACTTTGGCTTTAAGACAATCGCCAAATCCCAGAAAGAAGACATGGTCGCTCACGTTTTCCACTCTGTGGCCGCAAAATACGATGTGATGAACGACTTAATGTCGTTTGGTATTCACCGTTTATGGAAGCGTTTTACCATTGACTGTAGCGGCGTTCGTCGTGGGCAGACCGTCCTCGATTTGGCAGGCGGTACGGGTGATTTAACGGCGAAGTTCTCTCGCATGGTGGGAGAAACCGGTCGCGTCGTGCTGGCTGATATCAACGACTCTATGCTGAAAATGGGGCGCGAAAAGCTGCGCAACCACGGCGTTATTGGCAACGTGGAGTATGTACAGGCGAACGCCGAAGCGCTGCCGTTCCCGGATAACACTTTCGACTGCATCACTATCTCTTTCGGTCTGCGTAACGTTACCGACAAAGAAAAAGCGCTGCGCTCGATGTATCGCGTACTGAAACCCGGTGGTCGCCTGCTGGTGCTTGAGTTCTCAAAACCGATCATCGAACCGCTGAGCAAAGCCTATGATGCTTACTCCTTCCACATCCTGCCGCGCATTGGTGAAATGGTGGCGAATGATGCAGAAAGCTACCGCTATCTGGCGGAATCCATCCGTATGCACCCCGATCAGGAAACCCTGAAAGCGATGATGCAGGATGCCGGGATGGATAGCGTTGAGTACTTCAACCTGACGGCAGGCATTGTGGCGTTGCATCGTGGCTATAAGTTCTGACAGGAGGGCCAGATGCCTTTAAAACCCTTAGTGACTGCCGGCATCGAAACGGCGCTGAACACTTTTCTGTGGCGTGAGCGGGCGCTTAAGCCTGCCCGGCAACGTTTGGTGGGAAAAGTGCTGCGCGTTGAACTCAAAGAGTTCACGACGCCGCTGGTGCTGGTGTTTAGCGAGCGGCAGGTCGATGTGCTGGGGGCGTGGGAAGGCGAGGCCGACTGTACAGTTGCGACGCGTATCGGCGTCCTGCCGCAGCTGCGTAATCGTCAGCAACTGACGGCGCTCATCCGCAACGGTGACCTGGAAGTGCAGGGTGACATCCAGGTCGTACAAAACCTTGTCGCGCTGGCCGACCTGGCCGAGTTTGACCCGGCAGAGTTGCTGGCGCCCTATACCGGTGATATCGCCGCCGAAGGCGTCAGTAAAGTCCTGCGCGGCGGCGCGAAGTTCCTGCAGCAAGGTCTGGCTCGCCAACAGCATTACGTGGCGGAGGCCGTCACCGAAGAGTGGCGACTGGCGCCCGGCGCGCTGGAATTAGCCTGGTTCGCTGAAGAGACAATGGCCGTGGAACGCGCCGTTGAAGCGCTGATGAAGCGGCTGGAAAAACTGGAGGGGAAATGACGCCAGGAGAATTACGGCGCCTGTATTTTATCATCCACACCTTTTTGAGTTACGGGCTCGATGAGCTCATTCCCAAAATGCGCATCACCCTGCCGCTGCGAATCTGGCGTCGGATGTTGTTCTGGATGCCAAATCGCCACAAAGACCGCCCGCTGGGTGAACGCATGCGTCTGGCATTGCAGGAGTTAGGCCCGGTTTGGATCAAACTCGGCCAGATGCTCTCTACCCGCCGCGATCTCTTCCCGCCGCATATTGCCGACCAGCTCAGTATGCTTCAGGACCGCGTTGCGCCGTTTGACGGCTTACAGGCGCAAAAGCTGATGGAAAAAGCGATGGGGGATCTCCCTATCGAAAGCTGGTTTGACGATTTTGATATTAATCCGCTGGCATCCGCGTCGATTGCTCAGGTGCACACTGCGCGTCTGAAAGAGAATGGCAAAGAGGTAGTGATCAAAGTCATTCGCCCGGATATCCTGCCGGTTATCAAAGCGGATATGAAACTTATCTACCGTCTGGCGCGTTGGGTTCCTCGCCTGCTGCCGGATGGTCGTCGCCTGCGCCCGGTTGAAGTGGTGCGCGACTATGAAAAAACGCTGATTGATGAGCTGAATTTGCTGCGCGAAGCGGCGAACGCCATTCAGTTGCGGCGCAATTTCGAAGACAGTCCGATGCTCTATGTGCCGGAAGTGTACTCCGACTATTGCAGCGAAAACATGATGGTGATGGAGCGCATTTACGGTATTCCAGTGTCGGATACCGAAGCGTTACTGAAGCAAAATACCAACATGAAACTTCTGGCCGAGCGTGGCGTGCAGGTCTTCTTCACCCAGGTCTTCCGCGACAGCTTCTTCCATGCAGACATGCACCCGGGCAATATTTTTGTCAGCTATGAGCATCCGGAAGATCCCCAATATATCGGCATTGACTGCGGGATTGTTGGTTCGCTGAATAAAGAAGATAAGCGCTATCTGGCAGAGAACTTCATCGCCTTCTTTAACCGAGACTACCGCAAAGTGGCCGAGTTACACGTTGATTCTGGCTGGGTACCGCCGGATACCAACGTTGAAGATTTCGAGTTCGCGATTCGTACCGTTTGTGAACCTATCTTCGAGAAACCGCTGGCGGAAATCTCCTTCGGGCATGTGTTGCTAAACTTATTTAACACTGCGCGCCGTTTCAACATGGAAGTGCAGCCGCAGCTGGTGCTGCTGCAAAAAACGCTGCTTTACGTGGAAGGCGTGGGGCGACAGCTTTATCCGCAGCTCGATTTATGGCAAACGGCGAAGCCGTTCCTGGAATCCTGGCTGAAAGATCAGATAGGTATTCCGGCGCTGGTTCGCGCGTTGAAAGCAAAAGCGCCGTTCTGGATCGAAAAAATGCCCGAATTACCGGAACTGGTGTACGACAGTTTGCGCCAGAGCAAACATTTACAGAGCAGTTTGGATAAGCTTGCCGGCGACATCACCGTGCATCGTACCCGTCAGGGTCAGTCACGGTATCTCTTTGGTATAGGTGCTGTTTTATTATTGAGCGGTACACTACTGCTAATAAATCGCCCGGAATGGGGCTTCATGCCCGCGTGGCTCATGGGCGCGGGGCTGGTGGTATGGTTCGCTGGCTGGCGTAAAACGCGCTGAATTTTGCATCGCTATCACGAGGGCGCATACGTATAATGCGTCAATGGTTATTTCATCATCTATCACAGAGGAAGATGTATGGGTGGTATTAGTATTTGGCAGTTGCTGATTATCGTCGTTATCGTGGTTCTGCTTTTCGGGACTAAAAAGCTGAGCTCGCTGGGGTCTGATTTGGGCGCGTCCATCAAGGGCTTTAAGAAAGCCATGGGTGATGACGATGACAAGAAAGACAAGTCGACTCAGGATGCGGACTTCACTGCAAAATCAATTACTGATAAGCAGGAAGACGTGAAAAAAGACGAAGCGAAACGCCACGACAACGAGCAGGTGTAATTCGTGTTTGATATTGGTTTCAGTGAACTGCTGCTGGTATTCGTGATTGGCCTTGTCGTGTTGGGGCCAAAACGTCTGCCGGTTGCGGTTAAAACGGTTGTTGGCTGGATTCGCGCGCTGCGCTCTCTGGCGACAACGGTGCAAAACGAGCTGACCCAGGAGCTTAAACTTCAGGAATTTCAGGACAGCCTGAAAAAAGTGGAGAAAGCGAGCCTGGATACCCTATCGCCAGAGCTGAAGGCGTCGATGGATGAGCTGCGTGAAGCGGCGGAATCTATGAAGCGCTCTTACTCCATCCACGATCCTGAAAAGGCGAGTGATGAAGCCAACACTATCCATAACCCGATAGTGAAGGACAGCGAGGAACAGCGCGCCGGGGTTACCCCGTCGACGGCCGAACATCGGGCCAGTACCGACGAGCAGGTACCATCCCCCGCTGAAACCCACACGCCAGAAGCGGCGGCGGTTGGTGACTCTGAAAAAGAGAAAAAAACCGCCTCCGTTCCTGATTCATCCCCTGCATCAAGTGATAAATCGTAAACATGGGCGTAGAAGATACTCAACCGCTGGTGTCGCACCTGATTGAACTGCGTAAGCGTCTGCTTAACAGCATCATGGCGGTGTTCATCATTTTTCTGGCGTTAGTCTATTTCGCCAACGATATCTATCAACTGGTCTCTGCACCGCTCATCCGGCAGATGCCCGTTGGGGCGACGATGATTGCAACGGATGTCGCATCACCGTTCTTCACCCCCATCAAGCTGACCTTCATGGTGTCGATTATCCTGTCGGCCCCGGTGATCCTTTATCAGGTGTGGGCCTTTGTTGCGCCTGCACTGTATAAGCATGAACGCCGTCTGGTGGTGCCGCTGCTGGTTTCCAGTACGGTGCTGTTCTATACCGGTATGGCTTTTGCCTATTTCGTGGTGTTCCCTCTGGCGTTCGGTTTCCTGACGCATGCCGCGCCTGCGGGCGTACTGGTCTCGACCGATATCAAGAGCTACCTCGATTTTGTGATGTCGCTGTTCATCGCGTTCGGGGTTTCCTTCGAAGTGCCGGTAGCGATTGTGCTGCTTTGCTGGGTGGGCGTGACCACGCCGGAAGATCTGCGTAAAAAGCGCCCGTACGTACTGGTTGGTGCGTTCGTTATTGGTATGCTGTTGACGCCGCCGGATGTCTTCTCGCAAACCTTGCTGGCGATACCGATGTACTGTCTGTTTGAGGTCGGCGTGTTCTTCGCCCGCTTCTATACCGGCAAGCGAGCGACGCGTGACGAAGATGCGGAAGCCGAAGCTGAAGCCGATAAAAACGAAGAATAATATCACCGCCCGTCAGGGCGGTTTTCGTATGGAGCCGAGATGTTTGATATTGGCGTAAACCTTACCAGCTCGCAGTTTTCCCACGATCGCGATGACGTTATCGCCCGCGCTCAGGCTGCAGGCGTCAGTGGGATGCTGCTGACCGGTACCAATCGACATGAAAGCGAAGAAGCGCAACGGCTGGCACAGCGGTTTGCCGGGTGCTGGTCCACTGCGGGTGTGCATCCGCACGATAGCAGCAGCTGGAACCCGGAAGTGGAAGCGAGCATCCGTAAACTGGCGCAGCAACCGGAAGTGGTGGCGATTGGTGAATGCGGGCTGGACTTCAACCGCAATTTCTCTACCCCAGCAGAGCAGGAAGCGGCGTTTAGCGCGCAGCTGGCACTGGCGGCGGAACTGTCGATGCCGGTCTTTATGCACTGTCGGGACGCTCATGACCGTTTTCTGGCATTGCTCGACCCGTGGCTGAATAAGCTGCCGGGCGGGGTTTTGCACTGCTTCACCGGCACACGTGAAGAGATGCAGGCCTGTGTCGACCGTGGCCTGTATATCGGCATAACCGGCTGGGTTTGCGACGAGCGTCGCGGGCTGGAACTGCGCGAGCTGCTGCCCTTTATTCCGGCAGAGCGATTGATGATTGAAACGGATGCGCCTTATTTACTGCCGCGCGACCTGTCGCCAAAACCGAAATCACGACGCAACGAACCTGCCTACGTGGCGCACATCCTGACGCAAATTGCCCACTGGCGCGGCGAAGAGGCGCAGTGGCTGGAATCCGCCACTGACAATAACGTCAAGGCACTGTTTAATATTACGTTTTAGTTGCTGTCGGTTTTGCGAAAATCGGTGTTCTTCACGCTTTGCATGACCTGCTTGTTGAGCAGATTGAGCAGCAACATCGAGCGGGCTTCGCCGTCAGGTTCAGAGAAAATTGCCTGCAGACCTTCGAATGCGCCTTCAGTAATTACCACGCTGTCGCCGGGGTACGGCGTGCTGGGATCGGTAACGCCTTCCGGCTTATACACCGAAAGCTGATGAATAACACTGGAAGGAACCGTGGCCGGATGCATACCAAAACGCACAAAATGGCTGACGCCACGCGTCGCATTAATGGTAGTGGTATGAATCACTTCCGGGTCAAATTCAACAAAAAGGTAGTTGGGGAAAAGCGGTTCACTGACTGAAGTACGCTTACCGCGTACGATTTTCTCCAGGGTGATCATGGGCGTCAGGCAACTCACTGCCTGCCGTTCAAGATGTTCCTGAGCGCGCTGAAGTTGACCGCGTTTGCAGTACAGTAAATACCAGGCTTGCATAATGACTCTTTTCCACAATGTAGCGTGCAAGCATAACAAAAGTGTGATGCGATCGCGATGATAACTGATAGCGATAAGTCGAGCGTATTGGTTCACGTGATTTTAACAAAAATACAGCATCACAGCCGCATTCGCCGTATAATGAGGCGCTTACCAGGAGGCCATTAATTTCCCCATGAAATACCACGATCTACGCGACTTTCTGACATTGCTGGAGCAACAGGGCGAACTGAAACGTATTACGTTACCTGTAGATCCTCACCTGGAAATCACCGAAATTGCCGATCGCACCCTGCGTGCTGGCGGCCCGGCGTTACTGTTTGAGAACCCAACGGGTTACGACATGCCGGTGCTGTGTAACCTGTTCGGAACGCCAAAGCGCGTGGCGATGGGGATGGGGCAGGAGGATGTCAGCGCACTGCGCGAAGTGGGGAAACTGCTGGCCTTCCTGAAGGAGCCTGAACCACCGAAAGGGTTCCGTGACCTCTTCGATAAACTCCCTCATTTCAAACAAGTGCTTAACATGCCGACTAAGCGTCTGCGTGGCGCGCCCTGTCAGCAAAAAATTATCTCCGGTGATGACGTTGATTTATCGCGTATTCCGGTGATGACCTGCTGGCCGGAAGATGCGGCACCGTTAATCACCTGGGGGCTGACGGTTACGCGCGGCCCGCACAAAGAGCGGCAGAATCTGGGCATTTATCGCCAACAGGTGATCGGCAAAAACAAACTGATTATGCGCTGGTTGTCGCATCGCGGCGGCGCGCTCGATTTTCAGGAGTGGTGCGCGGCGCATCCGGGCGAGCGATTCCCGGTCTCCGTGGCGCTGGGCGCCGACCCTGCGACGATTCTCGGCGCGGTCACGCCGGTGCCGGATACGCTGTCGGAATACGCGTTCGCCGGTTTGTTGCGTGGGACTAAAACCGAAGTGGTGAAGTGCGTTTCCAACGACCTTGAAGTACCTGCCAGCGCGGAAATCGTGCTGGAAGGGTATATCGAAATCGGTGAGATGGCGCCGGAAGGACCCTATGGTGACCACACGGGTTACTACAACGAAGTGGATAACTTCCCGGTGTTTACCGTCACGCATATTACCCAGCGCGATGATGCGATTTATCACTCGACCTACACCGGACGTCCGCCTGATGAACCGGCGGTGTTGGGTGTGGCGTTAAACGAAGTCTTCGTACCGATTCTGCAAAAGCAGTTCCCGGAAATTGTCGACTTTTACCTGCCGCCTGAAGGCTGTTCTTACCGCCTGGCGGTTGTTACGATGAAAAAACAGTACGCCGGTCACGCGAAACGGGTGATGATGGGCGTATGGTCGTTTTTACGCCAGTTTATGTACACCAAGTTTGTTATCGTCTGCGATGATGATGTGAATGCGCGTGACTGGAATGATGTTATCTGGGCGATTACCACCCGTATGGACCCCGCGCGGGATACAGTACTGGTGGAAAACACGCCGATAGATTATCTGGATTTTGCCTCGCCGGTTTCCGGTCTGGGGTCAAAAATGGGGCTGGATGCCACCAATAAATGGCCAGGAGAAACCCAACGTGAATGGGGGCGTCCGATCAAAAAAGATCCGGCGGTTACGGCGCGTATTGACGCTATCTGGGATGAGCTGGCCATTTTTAGCGACAGCAAACGCGATTAGCGCGGCTGTTCTGCCTGTTCTGCCTGTTCAGGCACTGATGATTGGGGCACTATTCAGACCCTGAAATGACTATAAGATCCGACAGAGGGAGCGCATGACAATTTTAAGCTGTAAAGTGACCTCGGTAGATGCCATCACCGACACTGTATATCGCGTCCGTTTAGTACCCGAAGCCCCATTCTCGTTCCAGGCGGGTCAGTATTTAATGGTCGTGATGGATGAGCGTGATAAGCGTCCGTTCTCCATGGCCTCCACGCCGGATCAACAGGACTATATCGAACTGCATATTGGCGCATCGGAGCTGAATCTGTACGCGATGGCGGTTATGGATCGCATTCTGAAGGATTGCGAAATTGTCGTTGATATTCCTCATGGCGAAGCCTGGCTGCGCGACGATGAAGAACGTCCGCTGATTTTAATCGCGGGCGGTACGGGCTTCTCCTACGTGCGCTCCATTCTGCTGACTGCACTGAAGCGTAACCCTAACCGTGATGTCACCATCTACTGGGGCGGTCGTGAAGAGAAACATCTGTATGACCTGGCCGAGCTGGAAGCGTTAACGGTTAATCATCCGAAGCTGAATGTTATCCCGGTTGTTGAGCAGCCTGATGATGAGTGGCGTGGCCGCTCCGGTACCGTGCTGACGGCAGTATTGCAGGATTACGGTACGCTGGCGGAGCATGATATCTATATTGCAGGCCGTTTCGAGATGACGAAAATCGCCCGTGACCTGTTCTGCAATGAACGTCAGGCGCGTGAAGACCGCCTGTTTGGCGATGCGTTTGCCTTTATTTAAGCAATAAAAAACCCGCCCCTGACAGGCGGGAAGAACGGCAACTAACCTATTTATTCGTAGGCCGGATCCCGGCCTACAAGTACTTATACGCGTTCAAATACGGTCGCAATCCCCTGACCTAACCCGATACACATTGTCGCCAGGCCGAACTGGGCGTCTTTGCGTTCCATCAGGTTCAGCAGCGTGGTACTGATACGCGCACCTGAACATCCCAACGGATGACCCAGCGCGATCGCCCCACCGTTGAGGTTGATCTTCTCGTCTATCTGTTCTGTCAGCCCCAGATCTTTAATACATGGCAGGATCTGCGCGGCAAACGCTTCGTTCATTTCAAACAGGTCGATATCGCTTACCGACAGGCCCGCTTTTTTCAGCGCCAGCTTAGACGCCGGAACCGGGCCATAACCCATGATAGACGGATCGCAGCCGACAACCGCCATTGAGCGAATGCGCGCGCGCGGCGTGAAGCCCAGTTCGCGGGCACGACTTTCGCTCATGACCAGCATGGCGGAAGCGCCATCGGAAAGCGCGGAAGAGGAGCCAGCGGTAACCGTGCCGGTGACCGGGTCGAATGCCGGTTTCAGCGTTGCGAGCGCTTCAACGGTGGTTTCCGGTCGAATCACTTCATCGTAGTTAAACTGTTTCAGAACGCCGTCGGCGTCGTGGCCACCGGTCGGGACGATCTCATTTTTGAACGCGCCGGACTGGGTTGCGGCCCAGGCACGTGCGTGAGAGCGGGCGGCAAAAGCGTCCTGCATCTCACGGCTGATGCCGTGCATCCGTGCCAGCATTTCGGCGGTTAAGCCCATCATGCCCGCCGCTTTAGCGACGTTACGGCTTAAACCTGGGTGGAAGTCGACGCCGTGGCTCATCGGCACGTGGCCCATATGTTCAACACCGCCGATAAGACAGGCGTGCGCATCACCGGTCATGATCATGCGCGCGGCATCGTGCAACGCCTGCATCGATGAACCACACAGTCGGTTAACGGTATTTGCCGGAACTGAGTGCGGTACTTCCGCCAGAAGGGCGGCGTTACGGGCAATGTTAAAACCCTGCTCCAGCGTCTGCTGCACGCAGCCCCAGTAAATATCATCAAGAGACGCCGCTTCCAGCGCCGGGTTGCGCGCCAGCAGGCTACGCATCAGGTGCGCGGAGAGATCTTCCGCACGCACGTGACGAAATGCGCCGCCTTTTGAACGGCCCATCGGGGTACGAATTGCATCGACAATGACAACCTGTTCCATTGTGACTCCTTAAGCCGTTTTCAGCGTGCCAACCGGACGGGCGGGCTCCACTGCGGGATAATACGGTTCGTTATGACGCGCCTTACTGCGCAGACCTTCCGGCACGTCATACAACGGGCCGAGGTGCTGATACTGCTGCGCCATATCGAGATATTTCGCGCTACCCAGCGTATCCAGCCAGCGGAATGCGCCGCCGTGGAAGGGAGGGAAGCCCAGGCCGTAAACCAGCGCCATGTCTGCTTCTGCCGGGCTGGCAATAATGCCTTCCTCCAGGCAACGCACCACTTCGTTGACCATCGGGATCATCATGCGGGCGATAATCTCTTCGTCGCTGAAGTCGCGCTTTGGCTGGCTGACTTCTGCCAGCAGGTCGTCAACGGCGGCATCTTCTTCTTTCTTCGGTTTACCTTTGCTGTCTTCTTTATAACGCCAGAAGCCGAGACCGTTTTTCTGCCCGAAACGATTAGCCTCAAACAGCGCGTCGATAGCATCGCGATATTCTTTCTGCATGCGCTGCGGGAAGCCTGCCGCCATCACCGCCTGGGCGTGGTGTGCGGTATCAATGCCGACCACGTCCAGCAGATAGGCCGGGCCCATCGGCCAGCCGAACTGTTTCTCCATCACTTTGTCGACTTTGCGGAAATCCGCACCGTCGCGCAGCAACTGGCTGAAACCGGCGAAGTAGGGGAACAGCACGCGGTTAACGAAGAAGCCGGGGCAGTCGTTGACCACAATCGGCGTTTTGCCCATCTGGCTGGCCCAGGAGACCACTTTGGCGATGGTTTGCTCGCTGGTTTTTTTACCGCGAATAATCTCAACCAGCGGCATACGGTGCACCGGGTTGAAGAAGTGCATGCCGCAGAAGTTTTCCGGGCGTTCCAGCGCCTCGGCCAGTTCGCTAATCGGAATGGTGGAGGTATTAGAGGCCAGAACAGCATCCGGGCGCACTTTCTGCTCGGTTTCGGCCAGCACCGCTTTTTTCACCTTCGGATTTTCAACAACCGCTTCCACGACCACGTCGACACGATCGAACCCGGCGTAATCCAGCGTGGGCTGAATGGTGGAAATGACGCCTGCCAGTTTCAGACCATCAATTTTGCCGCGCTCAAGCTGCTTATTGAGCAGTTTACTGGCTTCCGTCATACCAAGCGTCAGCGATTTCTCGTTGATATCTTTCATGATCACCGGCACGCCTTTCCAGGCCGACTGATAGGCAATGCCGCCGCCCATAATGCCTGCGCCCAGAACGGCCGCGTGTTTCGGCGCATCGGTGGTTTTGGCGAGTTTTTTCGCCAGGCCTTTTACGTACTGATCGTTCAGGAAGATGCCAACCAGCGCGCGCGCTTCATTGGTGTGCGCCAGCGGAACAAAGCTTTGGTTTTCCAGCTTCAGCGCGTCATCGCGTCCCAGACGGGCAGCGGCTTCAATGGTTTTCACCGCCGTAATCGGCGCCGGGTAGTGTTTACCCGCCGTCTGCATCACCATGCCTTTGGCGATAGTGAAGCTCATGGTGGCTTCCACTTTACTGAGCTTCAGCGGTTCCAGTTTCGGACGACGCTTCGCGCGCCAGTCGAGATCGCCGTTTATCGCCTGGCGCAATACGGCCAGCGCACCGTCAATCAGTTTCTCGTGTTTAACAACGCCATCCACCAGACCGATTTTCAGCGCGTGTTCAGCACCAACATCTTTCCCGGCGGCGATAATTTCCAGCGCGCTGTCTGCGCCCAGCAGGCGTGGCATACGCACGGAGCCGCCAAAACCAGGCATGATCCCCAGTTTGGTTTCCGGCAGGCCGATGCGCAGGTCTGGCGTCGCTAAACGGTAATCGGTCGCCAGTACGCATTCGCAGCCACCGCCCAGCGCGTAGCCGTTCACGGCGGCGATGGTCGGAACCGGTAAATCTTCCAGACGATTAAAGACGCTGTTGGCGAAATGCAGCCATTCGCTGAGTTGCTCTTCCGGCACCAGGAACAGCGAGAGGAATTCGGTAATGTCTGCGCCGACGATAAACGCCGCCATTTCAGAGCGCAGTAGCAGCCCTTTCAGCTCTTTTTGTTTTTCGAGGACATCGAGCGCGTGACCGAGGCTGGCTACGGTCGCCGTATCTAATTTGTTCACCGAGCCGGGGGCATCGAACACCAGTTCGGCAATGCCATCTTCCAGCCAGTTGAGGTACAGGGTATCGCCTTTGTAGAGCATGTCAGTCTCCTGAATCCAGCAGTGTAATCTGGTCGTACCAGATGAGCCTGAGTGTGGTTTTTATGTTAATAAATTGCAAATTACTCTTTAAATATTTGCTGGGGAGATCACGACTGGTGGAGATCACGCAGGTTCGGCGAGGTGTGCTAAGATGCGAAAACTTGAGGGCAAAAATGTACAAGGACTAAAAATGGAATCACTGGCTGCACTCTACAAAAATCATATCGCCACCCTGCAGGAAAGAGCGCGTAACGCGCTGGACCGCTTCAAGCTGGATGCGCTGTTAATTCATTCCGGCGAACTGATGAATGTGTTCCTCGATGATCATGCGTATCCGTTCAAGGTCAACCCGCAGTTCAAGGCCTGGGTGCCCGTAACACAAGTGCCGAACTGCTGGCTACTGGTGGATGGCGTCAACAAACCGAAGCTGTGGTTCTACCTGCCGGTCGATTACTGGCACAACGTTGAGCCGCTGCCGACCTCTTTCTGGACAGAGGAAGTTGAGGTCATTGCGCTGCCGAAAGCAGACGGTATTGCCGGGCAACTGCCGGCGGCGCGTGGAAATATTGCCTATATCGGTCCGGTTCCGGAGCGCGCGATTGGCCTGGGTATTGCTGCCGATAAGATCAACCCGAAAGGGGTGATTGATTACCTGCACTACTATCGTTCTTATAAAACGGATTACGAACTGGCCTGTATGCGCGAAGCGCAGAAAACGGCGGTCAACGGCCATCGCGCAGCGGAAGAAGCTTTCCGCTCCGGGATGAGCGAGTTCGACATCAATCAGGCGTATCTGACGGCGACCGGCCATCGCGATACCGATGTACCGTATGGCAACATCGTGGCGCTGAACGAGCACGCCTCTGTGCTGCATTACACTAAACTGGATCACCGCGTGCCGTCTGAAGTGCGTAGCTTCCTGCTGGATGCTGGCGCGGAATATAACGGTTATGCCGCTGATCTCACCCGTACCTGGTCGGCGCACAGCGACAATGATTTCGCTCATCTGATTAAAGACGTGAACGACGAGCAGCAGGCGCTGATTGCCACCATGAAAGCGGGTGTCAGCTACGTGGATTATCACATCCAGTTTCATCAGCGCATCGCAAAAATCCTGCGTAAACATCAAATCCTCACTGACATGAGCGAAGAAGCGATGGTCGAAAACGACCTGACCGGGCCGTTTATGCCGCACGGTATTGGTCACCCGTTGGGATTACAGGTCCATGATGTCGCAGGCTTTATGCAGGATGATACCGGCACGCACCTGGCTGCGCCGTCGAAATATCCGTACCTGCGCTGCACTCGCGTGCTGCAGCCACGCATGGTGTTAACCATCGAGCCGGGCATTTACTTCATTGAATCTCTGCTGGCGCCGTGGCGTGAAGGGCAGTTCAGCAAACACTTCAACTGGCAGAAAATTGAAGCACTGAAACCGTTCGGCGGGATTCGTATCGAAGATAACGTCGTGATCCACGAAAATAACGTTGAAAACATGACGCGCGATCTGAAACTGGCGTAATGGAAAGTTGGCCGATACCGGCGTCGCCGGTCACGTTTACTGAAGAGATTAAAAAGAGCCGTTTCATCACCCTGCTGGCGCATACCGATGGGGTGGAGGCGGCGAAAGCGTTTGTTGAGTCGGTAAGGGCGGAACATCCTGATGCCCGTCACCACTGCGTCGCCTGGGTTGCCGGGCGGCCAGATGACTCACAGCAGCTTGGCTTTTCAGATGATGGTGAACCGGCGGGAACGGCAGGTAAGCCCATGCTGGCGCAGCTTATGGGAAGCGGCGTCGGTGAAATTACCGCCGTGGTGGTTCGCTACTACGGCGGCGTGCTGTTGGGTACAGGCGGCCTGGTGAAAGCCTATGGCGGCGGCGTTCAGCAGGCGCTAAATCAACTCACAACACAAATCAAAACGCCATTAACCGAATATACTCTGTTGTGTGAATACGGTCAGTTATCGGGGATTGAAACGCTGCTGGGGCAATTCTCTGGCGTCATTGTTGACAGTGATTATCAGGCATCGGTACAGCTACGTGTGGCGCTTCCGCAAGCGAAAGTGGATGCTTTTACAGCAAAACTGGCTGATTTTAGTCGTGGTTCATTGCAATTGTTAGCGATTGAAGAATAATCCCCCTCCTTACTTTTATACCAAAGGAAGCGCCAGAGATGCATTTTCGTGCCATAACCCGAATCGTCGGACTTCTGGTCATCTTGTTTTCGGGAACCATGATCCTTCCCGGCCTGGTGGCATTGATTTACCGCGATGGCGCCGGGCGGGCATTTACCCAAACCTTTTTTGTCGCGCTGGTGATTGGCTCGCTACTGTGGTGGCCGAACCGCCGCGAGAAAGGCGAACTTAAATCGCGCGAAGGGTTTTTGATTGTGGTCCTGTTCTGGACCGTATTGGGCAGCGTGGGTGCGCTTCCCTTTATCTTCTCTGAGCAGCCAAACCTCACGATAACCGATGCTTTTTTTGAATCCTTTTCCGGCCTAACGACGACAGGCGCGACGACGCTGGTGGGTCTTGATTCTCTGCCGCATGCGATTCTCTTTTATCGACAGATGCTGCAATGGTTCGGCGGTATGGGGATCATCGTGTTAGCCGTGGCGATTCTGCCTATCCTCGGCGTCGGGGGAATGCAGCTTTATCGTGCCGAGATGCCGGGGCCGCTGAAGGATAACAAGATGCGACCGCGTATTGCGGAAACGGCAAAAACACTGTGGCTCATCTATGTGTTGCTGACCGTCGCCTGTGCGCTTGCACTGTGGTTTGCGGGCATGCCGGCTTTCGACGCCATCGGTCACAGTTTCGCGACTATCGCGATTGGTGGTTTTTCGACGCATGATGCCAGCGTGGGTTACTTCGACAGCCCAACGATTAACACCATTATTGCTATCTTCTTACTGATCTCCGGGTGTAACTACGGTCTGCACTTCTCGTTACTGAGTGGGCGGAGCCTGAAGGTGTACTGGCGTGATCCGGAATTCCGGATGTTTATTGGCGTTCAGTTGACGCTGGTGTTTATCTGTACGCTGGTGCTCTATTTCCATAACGTTTACAGCTCTGCGCTGACGACAATTAACCAGGCCTTCTTCCAGGTGGTGTCGATGGCGACGACGGCGGGCTTTACGACGGACAGCATCGCTCGCTGGCCGCTCTTCCTGCCGGTGCTGTTACTCTGCTCGGCGTTTATCGGCGGTTGCGCCGGGTCGACGGGCGGGGGGCTGAAGGTGATTCGTATCCTGCTGCTGTTCAAGCAGGGGAACCGCGAACTAAAACGTCTGGTGCATCCGAATGCGGTGTATAGCATCAAGCTGGGCAACCGTGCGCTGCCGGAACGTATTCTGGAAGCAGTATGGGGCTTCTTCTCTGCGTATGCGCTTGTGTTCATTATCAGTATGTTGGCAATTATCGCGACCGGCGTGGATGACTTCTCTGCGTTTGCTTCGGTAGTGGCAACGCTGAATAACCTTGGTCCAGGGCTTGGCGTAGTGGCGGATAACTTTGCCAGTATGAACCCGGTGGCGAAGTGGATCCTGATTGCGAACATGCTGTTTGGTCGTCTGGAAGTCTTTACGCTGCTGGTGTTGTTTACCCCCACCTTCTGGCGCGAATAAGTGGAGCTTACGTTGAAAACATTAATTCTCTTCTCTACCCGTGATGGGCAGACGCGTGAAATTGCCGCGTATCTCTCTTCTGAGCTCAAAGAGCTGGGTATTGATTCCGAGCTGGTGAATCTGAATCGCACTCAGGACGTTGAGTGGGAACAGTATGACCGCGTTGTGGTGGGAGCTTCGATTCGCTATGGGCACTTCCATTCAGCGGTCGATCGTTTTGTGAAAAAGCATGCCGCGCAGATGCAGGCATTACCGAGCGCTTTCTTCTCGGTGAACCTGGTGGCGCGTAAACCCGAGAAGCGATCGCCGCAGACCAATAACTACACGCGTAAGTTTCTGTTGGCCTCACCGTGGCAGCCGGATGCCTGCGCCGTTTTTGCCGGGGCGCTGCGTTACCCGCGTTACCGCTGGTATGACCGCTTTATGATCCGTCTGATTATGAAGATGACGGGCGGCGAAACGGATACCCGTAAAGAAGTGGTTTATACGGACTGGCAGCAGGTAGCCCATTTCGCCCGCGAAATTGCGCATATTCCGCGCAAATAGCGCACGAATGTAGCGCATTGCCTGGAAAATGAGCGAATGAAAGGTTTTTTGTATTTTATGCTTGCGAGATCTCAATTACTCCCTATAATGCGCCTCCACTGACACGGAACAACGGCCTCTAAGCCGCCGGGTTAGCAGGCTTCCTTCGGGAACGCCGCCAGAGAAAAGCGAAAATAAGCGCTTGACTCTGAAGGAGGAAAGCGTAGTATGCGCACCTCGCAACGGTGAGCTTCACGCCGCGTTGCAACTGCTCTT
>NZ_CALSBS010000031.1 GCF_943590815.1 Pseudocitrobacter vendiensis
CGATGGTAGTGTGGGGTCTCCCCATGCGAGAGTAGGGAACTGCCAGGCATCAAATTAAGAAGTATGGCACTGACCTTTGAGGCAGTTCACTACTCGATAAGAGAGTAGGACAAAAGCGAAAGCTTTTGAACGTTGCAAAGCAACGGCCCAGAGGGTGAATCACGAAGTGATTCATAAACTGCCAGGCATCAGATTAAGCGTGCTGATATGGCTCAGTTGGTAGAGCGCACCCTTGGTAAGGGTGAGGTCCCCAGTTCGACTCTGGGTATCAGCACCACTTTTTAGGTTAAAGTTCGGCAGATTAGAAAAGAATTTGTCTGGCGGCAGTAGCGCGGTGGTCCCACCTGACCCCATGCCGAACTCAGAAGTGAAACGCCGTAGCGCCGATGGTAGTGTGGGGTCTCCCCATGCGAGAGTAGGGAACTGCCAGACATCAAATAAAGCAGAAGGCCATCCGGAAGGATGGCCTTTTTGCATTGGAGCGAAAAAAATGCCGGATGGCGGCTTCGCCTTATCCGGCCTACGGGTACGGTGCGAACCTGAACTGTGTAGACCTGGTAAGTGTAGCGCCACCAGGGAATTTGTTGGCTCAATAATTAATAAAGCAGAAGGCCATCCGAAAGGATGGCCTTTTTGCATTGGTGCGAAAAAACGGGATAGCAATTAATGGATTACCTGCGATAAAAATGCGCGTGTACGCTCGGATTTCGGATGTGCAAAAAACTCCTCTGGCGCGGCCTGCTCAACAATTTCTCCGCGATCCATAAATATCACGCGATCAGCAACGGTACGTGCAAAACCCATCTCATGCGTAACACACAGCATCGTCATACCCGACTGCGCCAGTCCAATCATCGTATCCAGCACCTCTTTAACCATCTCTGGATCGAGCGCCGATGTTGGTTCATCAAACAGCATAATCTTGGGTTTCATGCACAGAGAACGGGCAATCGCGACACGCTGCTGCTGCCCGCCGGAAATTTGCCCGGGAAACTTATGTGCATGCTCGGCAATTCTCACGCGTTCAAGGTAATGCATCGCCAGCGCTTCTGCCTCTTTCTTTGGCATTTTATGCACCCAAATGGGCGCCAGCGTACAGTTTTGCAGAACGGTCAGATGCGGGAATAAATTAAAGTGCTGGAACACCATGCCTACTTCCTGACGTACTTTCTCGATATTACGCAGATCGTCGTTTAGCTCGATCCCATCGACAATAATCCGTCCCTGCTGATGCTCCTCCAGGTGGTTGATGCAGCGAATGGTCGTTGATTTTCCAGAGCCCGAAGGCCCGCATAATACAATACGCTCACCCGGCCTCACTTTCAGATTAATGTCTTTTAAAACATGGAATTGCCCGTACCATTTATTCACATTTTCCAGCGTAATCATCGCGTCGGCGGGTTGCATCAAAATTTGGCTCATAGATTCCTCAGTGCGGTGTACGCCCGGTGTGGAAGCGCTTTTCCAGGTACTGGCTATAGCGCGACATGCTAAAACAGAAGATCCAGTAGATCAGTGCAGCGAAGACATATCCTTCGGTCGACATTCCCAGCCAGGTGGGATCGACGGTTGCTTGTTGTACGCTGCTGAAGAGATCAAACAGGCCGATGATGATCACCAGGCTGGTATCCTTAAACAACGCAATGATGGTGTTCACCAGACCTGGAATCACCAGTTTCAGCGCCTGTGGAAGAATAACCAGTCCCTGCATCCTCCAGTAGCCCAGCGCCAGCGACTCCGCGGCTTCATATTGACCCTTTGGCAGCGCCTGAAGTCCGCCGCGTACCACTTCCGCGACGTAGGCTGACTGGAACAGGATCACACCGACCAACGCGCGAATCAGCTTATCGATACTGGTGCCTTCCGCCATAAAGAGCGGTAGCATGACCGAAGACATAAACAGAACCGTAATAAGCGGCACGCCGCGCCAGAACTCGATAAAAATTACCGACAGAATACGCACCACTGGCATCGTCGAGCGCCGGCCTAACGCAAGGAGGATCCCGAGTGGGAGTGCCCCCGCGATGCCAACAGAGGCGATAATCAGCGTCAGTGTCAGCCCGCCCCACTGGCGCGTCTCGACGCGATCCAGCCCAAAAATTCCACCGTACAGCAGGCCCCAAACAATTAGCGGATAGATAACCGCCCAACCAGCAATGTAGCGCCCGCGCTGTGGCATGTTGCGCCAGAACATCAGCGCTATGGAGAACAGGCCAATCAGCAGTGCCAGATTAATTCGCCAGCGCTGATCGTGCGGATAGAGGCCATACATAAACTGGCCAAAACGTTGGTGGATAAAGACCCAGCACGCCCCGGCTTTCGTACAATCGGCGCGTGTCGTGCCAATCCAGTTGGCCTGCAAAAATGCCCAGTTCAGCAGTGGCGGAATTAACTGCCACATCAGCCACAGGCAGAACAGGGTGAGCAAGCTATTCAGCCAACTGGAGAACAGGTTTTTACGTATCCAGACCAGCGGTCGCCAGGATGAAGCTGGCGTGGGCGGGACCGGATGCGATAACAGTGCTTTTGTCATCATGGCTCCTTAACGCTCGACCAGGGCGATGCGGCGGTTATAGAGGTTCATCAGCAGGGAGATCGTCAGGCTGATAATCAGGTAAACCGACATGGTAATGGCGATGGTTTCAATCGCCTGTCCAGTCTGGTTGAGTACCGTTCCGGCAAACAGTGACACCATATCCGGATAACCAATCGCTGCCGCTAAAGAGGAGTTCTTCACAATGTTCAGATATTGGCTGGTGAGCGGCGGAATGATAACCCGCAGCGCCTGTGGGATGATCACCTGGCGCAGCGTGATCGGATTCGGCAGCCCCAGTGAACGCGCCGCTTCATGCTGACCATAAGGCACCGCCTGAATACCCGCACGAATAATTTCCGCGATAAACGCCGACGTATACACAGAGAGCGCCAGGGTGAGCGCCGCCAATTCAGGGATAAGCGCCATGCCACCGCGGAAGTTAAACCCCCGCAGTTCCGGCACATCCCAGTGTAATGCCGCGCCAAAAAGCACGTGAGCCAGAAACGGTAAGCCAATAATGAGCGCCAGCGCAGCAGGCCAGGTACGGCGGAGCTGGCCCGTTTTGATCTGTCGTAATGTGTTATAGCGATACAGCCCGATAGAGATGGCAATAGCGACAATCATGGCTGCCAGAAATGCCAGCAGCCCTTCCCCTAACTGCGGTGCAGGAATATACAGCCCACGATTGCTGAGAAACAGCAGGTCAAAGGCGTTAACCGCCTGACGCGGCCCCGGCAGGTTGCGCAGTACGGCAAAGTACCAGAAAAAAATTTGCAGCAGCGGGGGAATATTACGGAACGTCTCGATGTAAATCGTAGAGAGTTTACGCAGCAGCCAGTTATCTGATAAGCGGGCCAGGCCAAGGAAAAAGCCGAGTATCGAGGCGAAAACAATACAGAGGGCGGAAACCAGCAGTGTGTTCAGCAGTCCGACCAGAAACACCCGGCCATAGGTATCTCCCTGCTGATAATCAATCAGGTGCTGGACGATACCAAACCCGGCGCTGCGATCGAGAAAAGCGAAGCCTGAGGTGATACCGCGGTTATTCAGGTTGGTAATCGTGTTGTGTATCAAATAGATGGCGATAGCGACAAGCGTCACTACGGCGATAATTTGAAACAGCCAGGCACGAACCGTGGGATTAGAAAAGGAGAGGGCTCCCTTTACGGTTGGGTGACGATGGCGCATAAAAAACCTCAGAACCAGAACAAAAATGTGGGCGCCGCAGCGCAGCGCCCGTTACTGCCGTGCTTAGCGTACTGGGGGAGCGTATTGAATCCCGCCGTTGTTCCAGAGGTTGTTTTGCCCGCGTTTGATCTTCAGCGGGCTTTCCGATCCGACATTGCGCTCGAAGATCTCGCCGTAGTTGCCGACCTGTTTCACAATGTTGTAAGCCCATTTGTTATCGAGCTTAAGATCTTTCCCGTAATCACCCTCTTTGCCTAACAGGTGCGCCATATCCGGCGTGGCAGGGCTGGCGGCTTTCTCGTCCACATTCTTCGAGTTGATACCCATCTCTTCGGCGTTCAGCATGGCGAAAAGCGTCCAGCGAACGACGGAGAACCATTCGTCATCGCCACGGCGTACTACCGGCCCGAGCGGCTCTTTTGAGATAACCTCAGGCAGTACAATCCACTCCGCCGGGTTACCCAACTTGATACGCAGGGCATACAGTTGAGACTGGTCAGAGGCCAGCGTATCGCAGCGGCCTGACTCCAGCGCTTTGGCCGATTCGTCAGAGCGGTCGAAGGTCACCGGCGTATACTTCATGTTATTTGCTTTGAAGTAGTCCGCCACGTTCAGTTCCGTATCTGTGCCTGCCTGAATACAAACCGTCGCGCCATCCAGCTCCTTCGCACTTTTCAGGTCGGCCTTGTTATGGGTCAGGAAGCCAATACCGTCGTAATAGGTGACGCCGGTGAACGACATCCCCATGCCAGCATCGCGCGAGGAGGTCCAGGTGGTATTACGGGAGAGTAGATCGACTTCACCCGATTGCAGTGCAGTGAAGCGCTCTTTGGCAGTGAGAGGGGTATATTTTACTTTGCTGGCATCACCAAAGACGGCAGCGGCGACGCCGCGACAGACATCTACGTCGATACCGCTAAATTTGCCATCAGCATCGGCGTAAGAGAAACCGGGCAAGCCGTCACTTATCCCACACTGGACGAACCCCTTTTTCTTAACTGCATCAAATGTGGTACCTGCATGTGCCTGATTCACAACTGCAAACAGCGCGCCGGCAGCGGCGAGGCTGGCTATCATTATCTTTTTCATAATGCATCCTGTGTGGCGAGAAATTATCGTTATAAGTGACGTTTGGGAAACGCCTGAACCTGTCTGTCGTGATGGCTCTACTTTTTTACTAAGCAAACGTAGTGCCAGGTTTGCGCGAGCGAGTGACAGCGCAATATGTCTGAGTGTAGACAGGAAAAAATAAAATCAGCGCCCCGAAACAGTGCGAAATTACAACGTAAGCCACATTTTGGCGCAAAATATTCTCTTTTTAACGGCAACAGTTCGCTAACAGTTTTGGCCGTGAATATAAGCAAACTGTAGGATGAATTGAATATGTGAAAAGCAACACGAATAATTGCAACGCAGCAATATTTAAGACAACAGGATGTGATTAACTTCTATATGTATTTATTTATACAGCGTATGGCGTTTAAAAAATTGCACCACAGAAAGGCAAGCGCGCGGTCAGGGCCGCGCGCGGAAAGCATTATTTGGACAGGGCGATGATCCCCATCGTCAGACCCGCCACGGCGGCAGTCCCCACCGCGACGGCACCGGCAGTCTCCCAGTTATCCTGAGTGGTGCCTTTCATGCAGGTATTGGTATGAACCAGGCGGCCCTGGTCATCATAGACCGGTACGCAGGGAGAATCGTGAGCACAACCTGCCAGCAGCGCGGTAAGCAGTGCGACAGAAATTAATCTTTTCATGGTGTTACCTCAATAATCACGCCTTCGCTTAATAAGTTGAATTCCTTATTAACGAGCTCAAGGCTATTTTATCACTGGCGATATAAAGACCATCGTGCGGAATAATGTCAATTCATGTGAATTGTAAAAATAATGAAGAGAGAAGAATTTTATAGATTGGTTTTAAGAAAGAACGAATCACTATCTTATTAATTATTATAGCCTTCAGACTCCATAAAAAAAGGCGTCCGAAGACGCCTTTATGTTTCAGTCTTACTCGCCTTTACCTTTGAAGCGACGACGAATCACCACAAAGAAGACGGGGACGAAGAAGATGGCTAACAATGTCGCGGAAACCATCCCGCCCATCACGCCAATACCCACCGCATTCTGCGCGCCGCTCCCGGCGCCGTTGCTGATTGCCAGCGGTAATACGCCGAGGATAAACGCCAGCGATGTCATCAGGATGGGACGCAGACGCATTCGTACTGACATCAACGTTGCTTCGATGATGCCTTTGCCCTCTTTCTCCATCAAATCTTTGGCAAACTCCACGATCAGAATGGCGTTCTTGGCCGATAGACCAATGGTGGTGAGTAGGCCAACCATAAAGTAGACGTCATTTTTCTGGCCAAAGAGCGTAGCAGCTAACAACACGCCAACGATCCCCAGCGGTACAACCAGCATCACGGAGAATGGAATCGACCAGCTCTCGTAGAGCGCGGCCAGGCAGAGGAAGACGATAACGAAAGAGATGCCGATCAGGGCAGGTGCCTGGTTGCCTGACAGTCGCTCCTGATAGGACATCCCGGTCCAGTCGTAACCAATGCCCACTGGCAGCGTCGACGCCAAATGCTCCATCAGCGCCATCGCTTCACCGGTACTTTTACCCGGAGCGGATTCGCCCTGAATTTCCATTGAAGGTAGCCTGTTATAGCGTTCCAGACGCGGTGAGCCGTGAGTCCAGCGTGCTGAGCTGAAGGTGGAGAACGGCACCATTTCGCCACTCGCACTGCGCACGTAAAGATTATTAATATCTTCCGGTAGCATGCGGAACTTCGCATCCGCCTGCACGTAAACCTTTTTCACGCGACCACGGTCGATAAAGTCGTTAACGTAAGCGCCGCCCAGCGAGGCCGAAATAGTCTCGTTGATATCAGAGAGCGATACACCCAGTGCCTGCGCCTTTTCCTGATCGACATCGAGCTTAAACTGTACCGTATCTTCCAGCCCGTTGGGTCGGACGCCTTCCAGAACATCAGGATGCTGCATGGCTTTGCCCAGCAGTTCGTTACGTGCCGCGGTTAACGCCTGATGGCCCAGCCCGCCCTGGTCGATGAGTTCGAAGTCAAAACCGGTGGCCGTACCCAGCTCCAGAATGGGCGGCATGTTAAAGCCCCGTACAGAGCCATCGGTAATCTTTTCAAATGCCGCATTGGCGCGGCTCAAAATGGCGGTAACCTTCGACTCTTTTCCTTCACGCTGCTCCCACGGTTTCAGGCTGACAAACGCCATCCCTGCGTTTTGCGCCTGACCGCTAAAGCTGAATCCGTTAACGGTAAACACGCTTTCGACATCCGCTTTTTCATTATTCAGGTAATAATGCGTCACCTGGTCGAGCACTTTTTGCGTGCGTTCCTGCGTCGCCCCCGCGGGAAGCTGAACGATGGTCATAAATACGCCTTGATCCTCGTCAGGAAGGAACGAGGACGGAAGACGCAATGCCAGGATCACCATCCCGGCAACAATCAGAACAAAGATCAGCAGATAACGCCCGGTTGAACCCAGAATCCGGCTCACGCTGTCGGTGTAATGCCCTACGCTTTGTTCGAACAGATTGTTAAACCAGCCAAAGAAACCACCTTTAGGAGCATGCTGCTCTGGCGACATCGGTTTTAAAAGGGTAGCGCACAGTGCCGGCGTGAGGATTAACGCAACCAATACCGATAGCGCCATCGCCGACACGATGGTGATAGAGAATTGTCGATAAATCGCCCCGGTAGATCCGCCAAAGAAGGCCATCGGAATAAACACTGCCGACAGCACCATCGCAATCCCGACCAGCGCACCCTGAATTTGCGACATCGATTTTTCTGTCGCTTCCCTTGGCGGCAGATGTTCTTCAGCCATTACGCGCTCGACGTTCTCCACCACCACGATGGCATCATCGACCAGCAGGCCTATGGCGAGCACCATCCCAAACATCGTCAGGGTATTAATGGAGTAACCGAAGGCGGACAGAATGGCGAACGTTCCCAGAAGTACGACCGGGACCGCGATCGTCGGGATAAGCGTCGCGCGTAAATTCTGTAAAAACAGATACATTACAAGGAAGACCAACACGATCGCTTCGAAAAGGGTTTTCACTACCTCATTGATGGAAATTTTCACAAACGGTGTTGTGTCGTATGGATAAACCACTTTCATCCCTTGCGGGAAGAAAGGTTGCAGTTCTGCCAGCTTCTCTTTAATGGCTTTTGCGGTATCAAGGGCGTTGGCGCCCGTCGCCAGCTTGATACCCAGGCCCGAAGCCGGATTGCCGTTAATCCGTGCCACCACGTTGTAGTTCTCACCACCCAGCTCAATGCGTGCGACATCTTTCAGGTGCACCACGGAGCCGTCAGTATTCACGCGCAGTGTAACGTTCCCGAACTCAACCGGATCTTTCAGACGCGTTTGCGCAATGATGGAGGCGTTAAGTTGTTGCCCCGTAAGCGCTGGCGTGCCGCCAAGCTGACCGGCGGCAATTTGGTCGTTCTGCACCTTTAGCTGGTTGATGACATCAACCGGGGTAAGGCGATATTTATTCAGAAGGTTGGCATCCAGCCAGATACGCATGGCGTATTGTGCGCCGAACAGCTGTACATCGCCCACGCCGTTAAGGCGACTAATGGAGTCTTTAATATTAGAGGCCACATAGTCAGAAATATCATCCTGCGTGGTGGCGGGGTTATCGGAGACAAAACCGGCCACCATGAGGAAGCTGCTGCTCGATTTTTCGACGCTGATACCTTGCTGCTGCACTTCCTGCGGCAGCAGCGGCGTGGCGAGCTGAAGTTTATTCTGCACCTGCACCTGTGCGATATCCGGATCGGTACCTGACTGGAAGGTGAGGGTTATCGTCACGCTCCCGGCGGAGTCGCTGGTGGACGACATGTACATCAGGTTATCGATACCGTTCATGTTCTGCTCGATAACCTGCGTCACCGTATCCTGTACCGTCTGCGCATCTGCGCCCGGGTAGTTAGCGGAAACAGAGACTGCTGGTGGCGCGATAGTGGGATACTGCGCAACCGGCAGTTGTAAAATCGCCAGCACGCCAGCCATCATCAGAATGATAGCCAATACCCAGGCGAAAATTGGACGCTTAATAAAAAAGTTAGCCATTTCGTAGGGATACCTTACTGCGCCGCAGGCGGGGTTGATTCATCGCTAACGGCGGTAACCTTCGCGCCGGGATGCACTTTCTGTAAACCGCTGACAATCACCTTGTCGCCCGTCTTCAGCCCGTCGCTAATCAACCATTGGTCGCCAATGGCCTGAGTGGCGGTTACGTTACGGGTCTCGACGGTGCTGTCATTGTTGACCACCATCACGGTGGCATCACCGCGTGGCGTGCGTGTGACGCCCTGTTGCGGCACCAGCATGGCATCTGGCTGCACACCTTCATCGATGCGGGCGCGCACAAACATTCCGGGCAGCAATGTATGCTGCGGATTCGGGAAGACGGCGCGCAGAGTAATAGAATCGGTGCTTTCATCGACGGTGACGTCAGAGAACTGCAGGGTGCCTTTTAGGGGATAAGGCTGGCCATTCTCCATCAGCAGTTCCACGTTGCTGGCAGTATTCTCTTTTTGCAGATTACCCTGCTCGACGGACTGTTTCAGGCGCATAAAGTCGCTGCTGGACTGTGTTACGTCGACATAGATAGGGTCTAACTGTTGTACGGTTGCCAGTTCGGTGGATTGCCCGTTTGTCACCAGTGCGCCTTCCGTCACATTGGATTTACCAATACGTCCGCTGATGGGTGACGTGACTTTGGTATAAGCCAGATTGATACGCGCGCTCTCAACCGACGCTTTGGCGGCAACGACTACCGCATCCGCCTGACGCGCGTCGGCAATGGCCTGGTCATATTCTTGCTGGCTGATGTATTTGGTCCCCACCAGCGGCACATAGCGTTTCACCGTCAGGTGGGCAATCTGCGCGGCAGCTTCACTTTTCCCCAGTTCGGCCTTCGCACTGTCGTAATCGGCCTGATAGGTTGCCGGGTCAATCTGGTACAGCGATTGCCCCGCTTCAACGTCGCTGCCTTCCGTGAAGTGCCGTTGCAGGATGATACCGCTGACCTGTGGGCGGACCTGGGCGATGCGGAAGGCAGATGTACGGCCCGGCAGTTCAGTGGTCACCGCCAACGGCGCCGTTTTCACAATGTGCACGGTAACCTGCGGTTGCTGCGGATGGGCTTGCGTATCACCCTGATCGTTACAACCGGCAAGTAACGTAGCCGAAAGGATGATGAAGGTGGGCAGGAGTGAAAACCTGGCGTATTTCGTCATTGCAGTTCCTTATAAACTGAAGCTCGCTATTTACCGTTGCGGGGTAATAGAGAAAACAGAGATCGAGAAAATAAATAGTTTGCTATCCTACAAATAATAAGGTGGCTATGTAAGTAATAGTTATTTATTCACCCTTCGAAAGGCACGCAAACATAAAGTAGAGATAAGATAAGTGTATCTTTTATTGGCGTCGTGTTTCTAAATATAACGTAATGCCGATGGCTGAAATTATATATTTATGGTGAATATAATTATATTATTTATTTGCTGTGATTATATTTGTTATCTCGACGGTTTTTAATGCTTCAGGATGAATTAAAGATAAAATAGTGTCATTATTGCCATATTCATCTTTTCTTCTATGCAGGGTTACGCCATGGCGAAAAAAACAAAAGCAGAGGCGCTTAAAACTCGTCAGCTTCTGCTCGAAACGGCGATCGCGCAGTTTGCTGCGCGTGGCGTGACCAATACCACGCTGAACGATATCGCCGATGCCGCCCAGGTCACACGTGGCGCTATCTACTGGCACTTTGAGAACAAAGTACAGTTGTTCAATGAAATCTGGCTACAACAGCCGGCACTGGGAGAACTGATCACCTTTGACCTTACCGCAGAGTGGCAGAATAACCCATTAAGGTTGATGCGTGAAAAACTGATACTGGGATTGCAATATATTGCAACTAATCCCCGTCAGCGGGCATTAATGCAAATTTTGTATCATAAATGTGAATTTCACGAAGAAATGCTTTCGGAGCAATATATTCGTGAAAAGATTGGATTCAGCCATCCGCAGATGCGCAGCTTATTGATTCAGGCCATCGCGCAAGGGCAGCTCTCACCCAGTCTGGATTTAGACGTGATATTAATTATTCTGCATGGTTGCTTTAGTGGGATTGTTAAAAACTGGTTGATGAATCAGTCGCATTACGATTTATTCACGCAAGCTCCCGCGCTGGTGGATAATACGCTACGAATGTTGGCAAGTAATTATAATTTTGATGAATGCATTATGGCGGAGGGCATTGCAGGATAATATCCGCGTAAGCGATTATCCTGCATGTTACGCACAGCCAGATTTACTCCAGTTCGCTGCAGTTCACCAGCTTTAACGGATTGACCGAGTTCATGTTTCTGCACTTGTCCGTTTCCGTTGCCAGCAGCTCTATCCACTGCATCACTACCGCATCGAAGAAGAACATAAACAGCGCGAAAACGACAAGCCAACCGTATTTGCGAATCATGAGCCAACCCTGGTATTGGTAACGTGAATGGCAGCAATATACACGAAAATGAGGTTCAGGAAAGCCGAGGAAGAAGGGTTTTACAGACAATAAAAAAGGCGCGTCCCCATGCCGAGTAGCGCCTTTTTATCCGTCATAAACGAAACTTAGTTCATGCCGTATTTTTTCAGTTTTTTACGCAGCGTACCGCGGTTGATCCCCATCATGAGAGCAGCACGGGTTTGGTTACCGCGGGTGTATTGCATCACCATGTCCAACAGGGGCTGTTCTACTTCAGCCAGTACCAGCTCATACAGATCATTAACATCCTGACCATTCAGTTGAGCAAAATAGTTCTTCAGTGCCTGTTTAACCGAGTCACGCAGGGGCTTTTGAGTTACCTGATCCTGAGAGTTAACGGTAGAAACGGTCAGTACGTCAGAATTTACGCGTTGTTCGAACATAGTTCTGTCAGCTCTTTATTTCTATTACGCAAAATTTTCGAAGTATGCCTCCAACGCCTCCAGCTGTTCGCTGGCATCCTCAATGGCGTTGAATGTGCGCCGAAACTGGTCATCTGGAGCGTGCTCCTGGAGATACCAGGAGACGTGTTTACGTGCAATTCGGTACCCTTTTGCCTGACCATAAAAGTCGTGCAACTCCCGAACATGCGCGCAAAGTAAGCGCTTAACCTCTACCAGAGGCAGAGGGGGCAGCAGCTCCCCAGTGTCCAGATAATGCTGGATTTCCCGAAAGATCCAGGGTCTTCCCTGAGCTGCGCGGCCTATCATCAGGGCATCAGCCCCCGTATAGTCCAGTACAGCTCTGGCTTTAAGCGGGTCAGTAATGTCGCCATTCGCGATAACCGGAATGGAAACTTTCTGCTTAACTGCCCGAATACTGTCGTACTCAGCTTCACCATTAAACAAACAGGCGCGTGTGCGTCCGTGAATCGTCAGGGCCTGAATGCCACAATCTTCAGCCAGTTGGGCAATTTCTTCACAGTTACGGTGCTCAGGAGCCCAGCCAGTGCGAATTTTGAGTGTTACGGGTACGTCCACTGCCTTCACGACCGCGGTCAGGATAGACTGCACCTGGTCCGGATACTGCAGTAGGGCTGAGCCCGCGAGCTTGCGATTCACTTTCTTTGCTGGACAGCCCATATTGATATCAATAATTTGGGCGCCGCTTTCCACATTAATGCGTGCGGCCCATGCCATCTCTTCAGGATCGCTACCGGCGATTTGCACGGTTCGGATGCCTGGTTCATCAACGTGCACCATCCGTAAGCGAGACTTATCACTCTCCCAAACCTGCGGGTTAGATGACATCATCTCGGAAACGGTTAAACCTGCTCCCATCTCATAGCACAGCGTCCTGAATGGTCTGTCAGTGATGCCAGCCATAGGTGCTGCGATCAGGCGATTTCTGAGCTGATAGTGTCCGATGCGCATGAGTTAAGAAATGACCATACTGTGACTGCAAGGCGGCGTATATTACGCATTTTTTGGACGAGATGAAAGGCCAAACTTTGAGCAATCAGATGTTGTAGATCAATGAATCGCAGCTCAAAGGATAGTCAAAAAATAAATGTCTTTAAGAATCATGAGATTAATTCGAGATGGATGTTTTGTGCGCAACGATAAAAAGGTAAAACTTCTCGTTTTTTCTTACTTCTCATCGGGTAATCACGGCACAAAACGCTGTTTTTATGAGCAAAAATAGGGGGCTATAGTGCGATCTGGATCCCATTTATGGCCATTGCCAGCAGAAACAAGGGGGAACAGGCGGCCCGGACAGGCCGCCTGAAGGCTTACTTCTTGCGGCCGGTGATCCGACACCACTCTTCTTTCTCGACCACTGCGTCGAGGTCGAAGAGGTCAGCATAAGCTTCGCATACGCTTTCTGCCTGGCTCGCCAGAATACCGGAAAGGCCCAGCAAACCACCTGTAACGGGCAGCACGCTGATTAACGGGGCCAGCTCACGTAACGGGCCCGCAAGGATGTTAGCGACCACCACATCCGCTTTCATGGCGTCTGGCTGGTCCTGCGGCAGATAAAGTTCCAGACGCTCAGAGACGCCGTTACGTTCAGCGTTATCGCGGCTGGCCTGAATCGCCTGCGGGTCGATATCAATACCGATGGCTTTTGCCGCGCCGAGCTTCAACGCCGCGATAGCCAGAATGCCGGAGCCGCAGCCGAAATCGATAACGGTTTTGCCCGCCAGATCGAGCCCGTCGAGCCACTGCAAGCACAGAGAGGTTGTCGGGTGCGTCCCGGTACCAAACGCCAGACCTGGGTCAAGCATCACGTTCACCGCGTTGGCATCCGGCACATCGCGCCAGCTTGGGCAAATCCACAGACGCTCGCCGAAACGCATCGGGTGGAAGTTATCCATCCACTCACGTTCCCAGTCTTTATCTTCCAGTTGTTCGATTTTATGCGCAAAACCGGCGCCCAGTAGCGGATGAAGTTCCAGGGCGGCAACCACCTCTTTCATGTCGGTTTCTGCGTCGAACAGGCCGATAACGTCCGTATCGCCCCACAGGCGGGTTTCACCCGGGAGTGGCTCAAACACTGGTGTATCGTGGGTATCCTGGAAGGTGATGGAGACGGCGCCCGTTTCCATCAGCGCATCGCTTAAGTCCTCAGCGTTCGCGCCGCTGGTGTTCAGTTTCAGTTGGATCCATGGCATGGCAAAAACTCTTTATTTATCAGTAGACAGTACGACAGTTTGTGGTGCGGATGAACCGAAACGATTCCCGACCAGAAACGCCAGCAAACTCAGCATTAACGAAGGCACAATCGGATGGAAGCCCAGGTACTGAATATTAAACGTCGCGAGTACGGCATACAGCACGCCGCCTGCGATCATCGCGCTCAGCGCGCCTGCGGCGTTGGCGCGTTCCCAGTAAAGCCCCAGCACCAGTGGCCACAGGAACACGGCTTCCAGGCCGCCAAAGGCCAGCAGATTCAGCCAGATGATCATCTCTGGCGGACGCCATGCCGCCAGCAGCAGCAGTGCGCCCAGAATCAGGGTAATCGCCGCCGACATCCGCTTCAGGCGTCGCTCGTTTTGCAACTGCTCCGGGCGCAGGTTCAGGTAGAGATCTTTAATGATCGTAGCGGAACTTTGCAGTAACTGGGCGTTGATTGTCGACATTATGGCGGCCATCGGTGCGGCAAGGAAGATCCCGGCGGCGAACGGCGGCAGCACTTTAACCATCAGCGTGGGGATAACCAGATCCGGCACGGTTAAGTCCGGGATCACCGCACGCCCCAACGCGCCGGCCAGGTGCATACCGAACATCAGGATGGCGACAACGATGGTGCCGATGATGATCCCGCGGTGCACGGCTTTACTGTCTTTGTAGGAGATGCAGCGCACCGCCGTGTGCGGCAGGCCAATCACCCCGAAGCACACCAGCACCCAGAATGAAGTCATAAAGGTTGGCGACAGGATATCTTCCGCGCCTTCCGGGCTGACCAGTTTCGGGTCAATGGTTTGCAGCGTCTCAACCGCATGGGTCAAGCCGCCTGCCGCGTGAACGATACCGACCAACAGCACGATGGTGCCAACCAGCATCACCAGCCCCTGCATCGTATCGTTGAGTACGCTGGCGCGGAAGCCGCCAAACGCGGTGTAGAGCGCAATACTGATACCGAAAATCAGCAGGCCGGTTTCGTAAGGAATTCCCGCTGCCGTTTCCAGCAGACGCGCACCGCCGATAAACTGTACAGTCATTGCGCCGACGAATGCGATAAGCAGGCTCAGGCTTGCCAGCCACACCAGCAGGCGGCTCTGATAACGCGCAAACAGCATATCGTTCAGCGTGACGGCATTATAACGTCGCGCCAGAATGGCGAATTTCTTGCCCAGAATCCCCAGCGACAGCCAGACAGCAGGTAGCTGAATCATCGCCAGCAGCACCCAGCCGAGACCATACTTATATGCGGCCCCAGGCCCGCCGATGAACGAACTGGCGCTGATATAGGTAGCCGTGAGTGTCATCGCCAGCACAATTCCGCCCATCGAGCGGCTACCAAGGAAGTACTCGTTGAGGAATGTACCTGTAGTCCGTTTGCGCATCGCATAAACCGACAGGCCAAACACCACCACCAGATAAGCGACAAGCGGAAGAATTACCTCAAGCTGCATCGTCTTCCTCCAGCGGAATATCGCGGTAAATCAGTTTCACCATTGCCCAGCACAGCACAATAAAAATCAGCGGGACCAGCAGGCAGGCCATCTCAAACCAGTGCGGCAGGCCTGTCACACCGATCGCCGAATCAGGTAAGTAAGCAGCCACTAACCACGCAGCAAGATAAAGAAGGGTCAGCCACAGCGCCCAGCGCGCCTCTTTATGGGCCTGAACAAAACGTGTGTCCATTTTTTGTCCCTTGTGGATGAAGAAAGCGGGGATTGTACATGAGGGTGAGCGGGAGGGGAAAAAACAAAAGGCCGGAATATCCGGCCTTTTTCAATCAATGCAGGCTTATTTTTCCTGAAGACCGAGTTTTTTCTCCAGGTAGTGGATGTTAGTGCCACCGTGCTGGAAGTTCTCGTCATTCATGATGCGGATCTGCAAATCAACGTTGGTTTTGATACCGTCGATGATCAGTTCCTGCAATGCGTTTTTCATACGGGAAATGGCAACGTCGCGGGTTTCACCGTAGCAAATCAGTTTGCCGATCATTGAGTCATAGTACGGCGGTACTGTGTAGCCCGCGTAGATATGAGATTCCCAACGAACGCCAAAACCGCCCGGCGCGTGGAAGCGCGTGATTTTACCCGGGCTCGGCAGGAAGGTGTCCGGATCTTCGGCGTTGATACGGCATTCCACCGCATGGCCGCGAACCTGCACTTCGTCCTGCTTGATAGAGAGCGGTTGACCTGCGGCGATGCGCAGCTGCTCTTTGATCAGGTCAACGCCAGTGATCATTTCGGTAACCGGGTGTTCAACCTGAATACGGGTGTTCATTTCAATGAAATAGAACTCGCCGTTTTCGAACAGGAACTCGAAAGTACCCGCTCCGCGATAGCCGATATCCACACACGCTTTGGCGCAACGTTCGCCGATGTAGCGACGCAGTTCCGGCGTGATGCCCGGTGCTGGTGCTTCTTCAACCACTTTCTGGTGACGACGCTGCATGGAGCAGTCACGTTCAGCCAGATAGATGGCATTACCCTGACCATCAGCCAGTACCTGGATCTCCACGTGACGTGGATTTTCCAGGTATTTTTCCATATATACCATGTCATTGTTGAACGCTGATTTGGCTTCAGCTTTCGTCATGGCAATAGACTGCGCCAGGTCAGCGTCGTTGCGCACAACGCGCATACCACGACCGCCGCCGCCGCCGGAGGCTTTGATAATAACCGGATAACCAATGCGTTTCGCATGGGCACGGTTAACATCCATATCTTCGCCCAGCGGGCCATCAGAGCCTGGTACGGTCGGTACGCCTGCTTTTTTCATCGCGGTGATTGCAGACACTTTATCGCCCATCAGGCGGATAGTGTCGGCTTTCGGGCCGATGAAGATAAAGCCAGAACGTTCAACCTGCTCAGCAAAGTTGGCGTTCTCGGAGAGGAAACCATATCCAGGGTGAATAGCTACAGCGCCAGTAATCTCAGCTGCGCTGATGATCGCCGGGATGTTCAGGTAGCTTTTTACGGACGGAGCCGGGCCAATACAGACCGTCTCATCCGCCAGCAATACGTGTTTTAAATCGCGGTCCGCGGTGGAGTGCACAGCGACGGTCTTGATGCCCAGTTCTTTACAGGCACGAAGAATACGCAGTGCGATCTCGCCACGGTTAGCGATGACAATTTTATCCAGCATCTTCGCCTCGTTACTCGATGATGACCAGCGGCTCGTCAAATTCAACCGGTTGCCCGCTTTCGACCAGAACGGCTTTCACTACGCCCGCTTTATCAGCTTCGATCTGGTTCATCATTTTCATCGCTTCTACGATGCACAGGGTGTCGCCCACGTTAACTTTCTGACCCACTTCCACGAAAGCTTTCGCTTCCGGGCCTGGTGTACGGTAGAAAGTACCAACCATCGGGGAACGTACGATGTGACCACTGATTTCAGCTTTCGCCGGAGCGGCTTCTGATGCTGCTGCCGGAGCGGCAACAGGCGCTGGCTGAGCCTGAGCGACCGGTGCGGCATAAGCCTGCTGCATGACCGGGAAGCTGGCTGGCGCGGTTGCGCGGCTGATGCGTACTGACTCTTCGCCTTCAGAAATTTCCAGTTCAGAAATGCCAGACTCTTCGACCAGCTCGATCAGTTTTTTAATCTTACGAATATCCATGAGTGGGTTCCGTACTCTTTGTTTAGTGTGATTGTGACAGGCGTTTTACCGCCGTCTGTAACGCGTATGAATAACCATCTGCGCCTAATCCGCATATAACGCCAGCGGAGACATCAGACAGATACGAATGATGGCGAAACGGTTCGCGCGCATGCACATTGCTGAGGTGAATCTCGATAAACGGGATACTTACCGCCAACAGTGCATCTCGAAGGGCAACGCTTGTGTGCGTAAACGCGGCCGGATTAATCAGGATATAGTCGACAATGTCTTTAGCCTGATGAATTCGGTCGATGAGTGCGTACTCCGCGTTGGATTGCAGGTGATCCAGTTCAACGTTCAATGCTTCCGCTTCACGCTGTAAACCGTTAACGATTTGCGCAAGCGTCAGCGTTCCGTACTTCTCGGGTTCACGGGTGCCGAGCATGTTAAGGTTCGGGCCGTTTAAAAGCAAAATGCGAAACTTGTCTGCCATTGTGCTGCTATCTCCTGCAATTCTCCGGTAAAAAACAAAATATACCTTCGATGCGCGATTGTCACCTTTTCAGGGGCTTAAAACCCCTGTCAGGAAAACTGAAGTCGCACATTATAACTATTTCGTAGCATTTGGCAGCTAAATACTGGTCTTATCAGGGAAGATTATCAACCGCATTCGTGTAAAGTCAGGATGGAGTTCAGTAATTTGCGGTAAACCGCACATATCTCACAGCTAGCGCCACCACTGGCGGAACTTCTTATAACGCCATGCTAAAAGCGCGACTGCGCACAGGGCATAAAGCAGCGGCTGCGGCGATAAAATTTTTACCGACCACAGATAATGAATCGGCGCGAGGATCGCCACCAGATAGACGAAGTTGTGCAATAACTGCCAGCGGCGGCCCAGTTTTCGCTGCATGTACTGGGTCGATGTTATCGCCAGCGCCAGTAAAATCAGCCAACTGGCGAAGCCCAGCAGTAAATAAGGGCGCGTAACCAGTTCCTGACCCAGTAGCGCCAAATTGTTGATACCGAGTTCCAGCAGCGCATAGCTACATAAGTGCAACGTCGCCCATGCAAAACACCATAACCCCAACAGGCGGCGGGTGCGTATCAATAATGGCTGTTTAGCGTAGCGCGCCAGCGGGGAAATCAACAAGGTCGCCAACAGTAATTTCAGAGCCATCCTACCGGTGAAGTGCTGGATATCTTTTGCCGGATCGGCGCTGAGTTGCCCGGAAGAGGCGGCCCAAAAGAGCCAGACAAACGGCAAAAATGCCGCAAGATGCAGGCAAAGTTTCAGCCAGCGAATGTGTGTAACGGTTAAACGCATTAAAAGTTCTCCCGCAAATCCAGCCCACGATAGAGTGAGGCCACCTGGTCGGCATAGCCATTAAACAGCAGCGTCGGCTGACGTTTAACATCCAGAATCCCACCGGAACCAATAAAGCGTTCACTCGCCTGTGACCAGCGCGGATGGTCGACGTGAGGATTCACGTTGGCATAAAAGCCATATTCATTGGCTGCGGCGAGGTTCCATGTGGTTGGTGGACGTTCGCGGGTGAGCTTTATAGACACAATCGACTTGATGCCCTTAAAGCCATATTTCCACGGCACAGTGAGACGAATCGGAGCGCCATTTTGCGGCGGCAGCGCTTTGCCATACACGCCGACGGTCAGCATGGTGAGCGGGTGCATCGCTTCATCCAGACGCAGCCCTTCAACGTAGGGATATTTCAGCCCGCCGCCAATAAATCGGTCCTTTTGTCCGGGCATCACGTCAGGGGCGTACAGAGTCTGGAAGGCGACATATTTTGCATTGCTGGTGGGCTCAACCAGCGATAACAGTTTATGTAAAGGAAAGCCCACCCACGGCACGACCATCGACCAGGCCTCTACGCAGCGCATCCGGTAAATGCGCTCTTCCAGTGGAAAGCGACGGGTGAGGTCATCGTGATCAAGCGTTAGCGGCTTCGTCACTTCGCCATCAATCGTCAGTTTCCAGGGATCGGTCGGCAAACTCCCGGCATTGGCAGCCGGGTCGGCTTTATCGAGGCCGAATTCATAGAAGTTGTTGTAACCGGTGACTTTATCTTCCGGCGTTAAGGTGAGTTTATTTTGCCATTCGGCGGGTTTACTGAAATCGAGCGGTTTACCGGAAGGCGCTGGCGGGCGATCGTTACCTTTAAACCAGTCGCTGAGGCCCGCCTGGGCAGGCAGCGCAATGGCAGCCGTACTGATTCCTAACATCTTCAGCACCTGGCGGCGCTGCATCATAAAGACGGACTCTGCAGTCACGTCGGCTTCGGTTAATTTTTTCACGTTATCTCACCTCTCCGTCATTTGTACTAAGCATGACGGAGAGGCGTTATTTGCGCGAATATGTCACGAAAATTTGAAGATTAGGCGATTTTTACCAGGGTACGGCCCTGTGCCTGATTGTTGATAATCGCATCAGCAAACTGCGGTGCTTTATCAAGGGGGATTTCCGTCGCACTCTGGGCGTAAAACGATTCTGGCAGATCTTTCACCAGACGCTCCCACGCGGCGGTGCGGCGCGCAATTGGGGTCATCACTGAATCGACGCCTTGCAAACGGACGTTGCGCAGAATAAACGGCATCACGGTGGTCGGCAGGGCGAAGCCGCCCGCCAGGCCGCAGGCCGCCACGCAACCGCCGTAGTTCATTTGCGCCAGCACCTTCGCCAGCACTTTATCGCCAACGGTATCGACAGCACCCGCCCAGACCTGTTTTTCCAGTGGACGCGTTTCTGCAAACTCGTCTCGGGCGAGAATACGGTTAGCCCCTAACTGGCGCAGATAATCGTGCGTACTTTCACGACCAGAAACGGCAGCCACCTGATAACCCAGTTTATGCAGCAAAGCAACCGCGGTGCTGCCTACGCCGCCGCTGGCGCCAGTTACCACAATTTCGCCGTCTTGTGGGCGCACACCCGCATCTTCCAGTGCCATCACGCACAGCATGGCGGTGAAACCGGCTGTGCCGATAATCATCGCTTTACGGCCATCGAGCCCCTTTGGCATCGGCACCAGCCAGTCGCCCTTCACGCGTGCGCGCTCGGACAAACCGCCCCAGTGGTTTTCGCCCACGCCCCAGCCGGTCAGCAGCACGGGCTGTCCTGGTTGAAAACGCGCGTCGTCGCTGGCGTGTACCGTCCCTGCAAAATCAATACCGGGAACCATTGGGAAATTACGGATAATTTTGCCTTTTCCGGTGATCGCCAGCGCGTCTTTATAGTTCAGGCTGGACCACTGAATATCTACGGTGACATCCCCTTGCGGCAACAGGCTGTCGTCGATGCGCTGTACCGATGCAAGGGTTTTCCCGTCCTGCTGTTCTAAGATTAATGCCTGCATAATCCGTCCTCAATGGCTCGATGTTGGGTAAAATTTCCTTCAGAACTATACTCGCTACACACAATTCTATGTCGATTTGGCGCAATAAATTGCCAGAAACCCCTGATTTGGTAGTATGCCGGGTTCATTTGATATGTTAGTGCTCACTTTTGAAGGAGCGGGCAGCCGGGGCCGGGCGATTTGTCGGGTGACGATTAACCAACGGAGTTAAATCAGGGATGCGATTAACGACGAAATTTTCCGCTTTTTTTACGCTGCTGACCGGGTTGACAATCCTGGTGACGTTGATTGGCTCGTCGCTGAGTTTTTATAACGGCATTCAATATAAAGTGAAGAGCCGCGTTGAGGCGGTGGCCACGGTGCTGGATAATCGCCTGCTGACCACGCCCTTCGAGCAACTGGGCCCGCAGCTTGATGAAATGCTGGCGCCCGTGGATGTGGTGCGTGTCGATTTCCTCCAGGATGGAAAAAACATCTACCATCACGCGCGCAAAAGCAGCTACCGCCCGGTCGGCAGCTATTATCGCTATCGCGAAGTGGTGATTGATTCTGTTAAGCATCCCGGCATGCAAATTAAGCTGGAGTATCAGGATCCGATGGCGAACTACTTCCGTTCGCTGATGACCACACTGCCGCTGACGCTAACCATTGCCTTTATGGTATTGATGGTGTTCATCGCTGTGCGTTGGCTGCGTCGCCAACTGGCGGGACAAGAGTTGCTGGAATCGCGGGCCATTCGCATCCTGAACGGTGAGCGCGGCGCGAAAGTGAAAGGTAACGTTCACGAATGGCCTGCCCGCACGAGTAGTGCGATGGACCTCCTGTTGTCAGAAATTCAGTTTGCTGGTGAACAGCGCAGTCGAATGGATACGCTGATTCGCGCCTATGCCGCGCAGGATAATAAAACCGGCCTCAGCAATCGTCTTTTCTTTGATAATCAACTGGCGACGCTGCTGGACGATCAGGAAAACGTCGGTGCGCACGGCATTGTGATGATGATTCGTCTGCCGGACCTCGATTTACTGCGCGACAGTTGGGGCAATGAAGCGGCAGAAGAGCACCTCTTTATGCTCATCAACCTGCTTTCCACCTTTATGATGCGTTACCCCGGCGCATTACTGGCGCGATACCACCGCAGCGACTTTACTGTACTGTTGCCGCATCGCACCCTGAAGGAAGCCGACAGTATCGCCGGTCAACTGCTCAAGGCGGTGGATGCGCTGCCGATAACCAAAATTCTCGACCGTGATGACATGATGCACATTGGCATTTGTGCCTGGCGTAGCGGACAAACCAGCCAACAGGTGATGGAGCACGCGGAAGCCGCCGTACGCAACGCGGTGTTGCAGGGCAGTAATAGCTGGGCGATTTACGATGATTCGCTGCCGGAGAAAGGGCGCGGGAATGTACGCTGGCGTACGCTCATCGAACAAATGTTACGACGCGGCGGCCCGCGTCTGTATCAGAAACCGGCGGTCACGCTTAATGGTCGTGTGCATCACCGGGAACTCATTTGTCGCATCTATGACGGTACTGAAGAGGTGATTGCCGCTGAGTATCTGCCGATGGTGCTGGAGTTCGGCCTGATGGAAGAGTATGACCGTTTGCAGATAAACCGCGTGCTGCCGTTCCTGAATTTCTGGCCAGAGGAAAACCTGGCGTTGCAGGTGTCGGTCGAGTCGCTCATTCGCCCGCGTTTTCAGCGCTGGCTGCGTGATACGTTAATGCAATGCGAAAAATCGCAACGTAAACGGATTATTTTTGAACTTGCAGAGGCGGATGTTTGTCAACATATCAGCCGCTTGCAGCCCGTCGTGCGTTTAATTAACGCATTGGGGGCCAGGATCGCCGTTATTCAGGCGGGTTTAACCCTGGTGAGCACCAGTTGGATTAAGCAACTTGAGGTTGAACTCATTAAGCTTGACCCAAGCCTGGTGCGAAATATTGAGAAGCGGAGTCAAAACAAGTTGCTGGTGCAAAGTCTGGTTGAAGCCACGAAAGGCACAACCATGCAGGTTTTTGCGCCGGGCATCCGGAGCCGTAGTGAATGGCAGGTACTGACAGAGTGTGGCGTTTCCGGCGGGCAAGGTGATTTTTTTGCCGCCTCACAACCACTTGACACGAATGTGAAAAAATATTCGCAAAGATACTCTGTTTGACCTGCTGTTTAGCGTGTTTATCACGTAGAATAATGCGCGCGGTTTATTCGGGGGTGTGCGTGTCTGCTCGCCGGGTATATGTCGCATCATGCAAGTCGACGACCTTTGAAACAGGTTGCAAGTCCAGATTGGGATACGGTTAATGACTCCCGACGCTGATGGAGCCAGGTTGGATTTGTAACAGAGGAAACGAACTGCACTAATTTTCACCGTTGCAGATGATTTTTGCGCCTTGTCGCTGCTGCGTGTGGTTGGTAAAGTAAGCGGATTTTGTTTTCCGCCCCAGCTTTCAGGATTATCCCTTAGTATGTTGAAAAAATTTCGTGGCATGTTTTCCAATGACCTGTCCATTGACCTGGGTACTGCGAATACCCTGATTTACGTAAAAGGACAAGGCATCGTATTGAATGAGCCTTCCGTGGTGGCCATTCGTCAGGATCGTGCTGGTTCTCCGAAAAGCGTCGCTGCCGTCGGTCATGACGCCAAACAGATGCTGGGTCGTACGCCTGGCAACATCGCAGCCATCCGCCCGATGAAAGACGGCGTTATCGCTGACTTCTTCGTTACCGAAAAAATGTTGCAGCACTTTATTAAACAAGTGCACAGCAACAGCTTCATGCGTCCAAGCCCACGTGTACTGGTGTGTGTGCCGGTTGGCGCAACGCAGGTTGAGCGTCGTGCGATTCGTGAATCCGCGCAGGGCGCTGGTGCCCGTGAAGTGTTCCTGATTGAAGAACCGATGGCTGCCGCAATTGGTGCGGGTCTGCCGGTTTCCGAAGCGACAGGTTCTATGGTGGTTGATATCGGTGGTGGTACCACTGAAGTGGCGGTTATCTCCCTGAACGGTGTGGTTTACTCCTCTTCCGTACGTATCGGCGGCGACCGTTTCGATGAAGCTATTATTAACTACGTCCGTCGTAACTACGGCTCTCTGATCGGTGAAGCCACCGCAGAGCGCATCAAGCATGAAATCGGCTCCGCTTACCCGGGCGACGAAGTGCGTGAAATCGAAGTACGTGGCCGTAACCTGGCAGAAGGCGTACCGCGCGGTTTCACCCTGAACTCCAACGAAATCCTCGAAGCGCTGCAAGAGCCGCTGACCGGTATCGTAAGCGCCGTCATGGTTGCTCTGGAACAGTGTCCGCCGGAACTGGCGTCCGACATCTCCGAGCGCGGTATGGTTCTGACCGGTGGTGGTGCGCTGCTGCGTAACCTTGACCGCCTGTTAATGGAAGAAACGGGCATTCCTGTCGTTGTTGCTGAAGATCCGCTGACCTGTGTGGCGCGCGGTGGCGGCAAAGCGCTGGAAATGATCGATATGCACGGCGGCGACTTGTTTAGCGAAGAGTAGTCAGCCTGAGTCCGGGGTAGCTTTCGGGCTACCCTTGATTTTACTGACACGAGAATACGCATAGCCTATGAAGCCCATTTTTAGCCGTGGCCCGTCGCTACAGATTCGCCTTATCCTGGCGGTTCTGATCGCGCTTGGCGTTATCATCGCCGACAGCCGCCTTGGTATGTTCAGCCAGATCCGAACGTACATGGATACCGCCGTCAGTCCTTTCTATTTTGTCTCTAATGGTCCTCGTGAATTGCTCGACAGCGTGTCACAAACGCTGGCCTCGCGTGACCAACTCGAACTTGAAAACCGGGCACTTCGCCAGGAACTGCTGCTGAAAAACAGCGACCTGCTGATGCTGGGTCAGTACAAACAAGAAAACGCCCGTTTACGTGAACTGCTGGGTTCGCCGCTGCGTCAGGATGAGCAGAAAATGGTGACGCAGGTGATTTCTACCGTTAACGATCCTTACAGCGATCAGGTGGTTATCGATAAAGGCAGCGTCAATGGCGTCTATGAAGGCCAGCCGGTCATCAGTGACAAAGGCGTGGTCGGCCAGGTGGTGGCTGTCGCCAAACTGACCAGCCGTGTGCTGTTAATTTGCGATGCCACGCATGCGCTGCCGATTCAGGTGCTGCGTAACGACATCCGCGTGATTGCCGCCGGTAACGGCTGCACCGACGATCTCCAGCTCGAACACCTGCCTGCCAACACCGATATCCGCGTCGGCGACGTGCTGGTGACGTCTGGTCTCGGCGGTCGTTTCCCGGAAGGGTACCCGGTTGCGGTGGTCTCCTCTGTGAAGCTCGATACGCAGCGTGCGTACACCGTGATCCAGGCGCGTCCAACTGCCGGCCTACAGCGTCTGCGTTATCTGCTGCTGTTGTGGGGCGCCGATCGTAACGGTGCGAACCCGATGACACCGGAAGATGTGCATCGCGTAGCTAACGAGCGTCTGATGCAGATGATGCCGCAGGTATTGCCATCCCCGGATTCCATGGGGCCGCCTACGCCAGTTCCTGCGCCTGCTACAGGGATTGCAACCTCGCCCACGGAAACCCAGCCGACTGAGCTCTCCCCTCAGGGAGGGCCATAGTGGCGAGTTACCGTAGCCAGGGACGCTGGGTAATCTGGCTCTCGTTTCTTATCGCACTGCTGCTGCAAGTGATGCCCTGGCCGGACAACATTATTGTTTTCCGGCCCAACTGGGTTCTGCTCATTCTGCTTTACTGGTCACTGGCGCTGCCGCATCGGGTGAATGTCGGTACAGGCTTTGTGATGGGCGCAATTCTGGATCTCATTAGCGGTTCAACGCTCGGCGTGCGCGCGCTGTCGTTGAGCATCGTGGCGTATCTGGTGGTGCTCAAGTATCAGCTGTTTCGTAATCTGGCGCTCTGGCAACAGGCGCTGGTCGTCATACTGTTGTCGCTTGCCACGGATATTATTGTTTTCTGGTCAGAGTTTTTAGTGATCAACGTCTCTTTCCGTCCAGAAGTGTTCTGGAGTAGTGTAGTTAATGGCGTACTCTGGCCGTGGATCTTCCTCCTGATGCGCAAAGTTCGTCAGCAATTCGCCGTGCAATAAGGTCGTTATGAAAATTTATCTCGCTTCAGGATCCCCGCGTCGCCAGGAACTGCTTACCCAATTAGGTGTGGCGTTTGAAAAAATCGTTCCAGGCATTGAAGAGCAGCGCCGTCCGCAGGAAAGTGCGCAGCAATACGTGACGCGGCTGGCGCGCGAAAAAGCGCAGGCCGGGGTGGCGATGGTCAATCAAGACCTCCCGGTTCTGGGCGCGGATACTATAGTTATCCTCAATGGCGAAGTGCTGGAGAAACCACGTGATGCCGCCCATGCGGCAGAGATGCTGGGCAAGCTTTCAGGGGAAACGCATCAGGTGATGACCGCCGTCGCGCTGGCAGACCGCCAGAACACGCTCGACACGCTGGTGGTCACCGATGTGACGTTCAGAGTACTTTCCGAACACGATATCGCAGGCTACGTTGCCTGCGGTGAACCTTTAGATAAAGCAGGTGCATACGGTATTCAAGGGTTGGGTGGCTGTTTTGTCAGGAAGATAAATGGCAGCTATCACGCCGTAGTCGGCTTACCGCTGGTGGAAACGTATGAGTTGCTCAGTAACTTTAACTCACTACGTGAGGAAAGGGATAAACATGACGGCTGAATTATTAGTAAATGTGACGCCATCCGAAACGCGTGTGGCGTATATCGATGGCGGCATTTTGCAGGAAATTCATATTGAGCGTGAAGCGCGACGCGGAATAGTAGGCAATATCTACAAGGGTCGTGTCAGTCGGGTATTGCCAGGGATGCAGGCGGCATTTGTAGATATTGGTCTGGATAAGGCCGCATTCCTTCACGCTTCCGATATCATGCCGCACACCGAGTGCGTGGCGGGCGAGGAACAAAAACAGTTCACCGTGCGCGACATCTCCGAGCTGGTGCGTCAGGGGCAGGACCTCATGGTCCAGGTGGTGAAGGATCCGCTCGGCACCAAAGGCGCGCGTCTGACAACCGATATCACGCTCCCTTCCCGTTATCTGGTCTTTATGCCTGGCGCGTCCCACGTCGGTGTCTCCCAACGTATTGAAAGCGAAGCCGAACGTGAACGCCTGAAAAAGGTGGTGGCGGAATACTGCGACGAGCAGGGTGGTTTTATCATTCGCACGGCGGCGGAAGGCGTGTGTGAAGAGGATTTAGCCTCTGACGCCGCGTACCTCAAACGCGTGTGGACCAAGGTGATGGAGCGTAAAAAACGCCATCAAACGCGTTATCAGATGTACGGCGAACTGGCGCTGGCGCAGCGTGTGCTGCGTGATTTTGCCGATGCTCAGCTTGACCGTATTCGCGTTGATTCGCGACTGACCTATGAAGCACTGCTGGAATTTACCGCCGAATATATCCCGGAGATGACCAGCAAGCTGGAGCACTACACCGGCCATCAGCCTATCTTCGATCTCTTTGATGTCGAAAATGAAATTCAGCGCGCGCTGGAACGTAAAGTAGAACTGAAATCGGGCGGCTATCTGATTATCGATCAGACCGAAGCGATGACCACGGTGGATATTAACACCGGGGCGTTTGTCGGCCACCGTAATCTCGACGACACTATCTTCAATACCAATATCGAAGCGACCCAGGCTATCGCGCGCCAGCTGCGCCTGCGTAATCTGGGCGGCATTATCATCATCGACTTTATCGATATGAATAATGACGATCACCGCCGTCGCGTGCTGCACTCGCTGGAGCAGGCGCTGAGCAAAGATCGCGTGAAAACCAGCATTAATGGCTTCTCTCAGCTTGGGCTGGTGGAGATGACCCGTAAGCGCACCCGTGAAAGCGTGGAGCATGTGCTTTGCAATCAGTGCCCGACGTGCCACGGACGCGGAACGGTGAAAACCGTTGAGACCGTATGTTATGAAATCATGCGTGAAATTGTGCGCGTGCATCATGCGTATGATTCCGATCGCTTCCTGGTGTATGCATCACCGTCGGTGGCGGAAACCCTGAAAGGTGATGAATCACACGCACTGGCGGAAGTCGAAATTTTCGTCGGCAAGCAGGTAAAAGTACAAATCGAACCGCTCTACAATCCAGAGCAGTTTGATGTGGTTATGATGTAAAACAGCCTGCCAGGCACAAGGAGAGAAGCGTGAGGCGATTGCCGGGGATATTACTGCTCACCGTGGCAACATTGATTGTCATTGCTGCGCTGCTGGTGAGCGGCCTGCGCCTCGTGCTGCCGCATCTGGACGAGTGGCGCCCGCAAATCCTGGCGAAAATCTCCTCGGCGGCGGGGCAACCGGTAGAAGCCTCGAAAATTCAGGCCAGCTGGGAAAACTTCGGCCCCACCCTTGAAGTGCGTGATATTAAAGCCGGGCTGGATAACGACGGCGGTGAGATGTCGATTAAACGCGTCTCGCTGGCGCTGGATGTCTGGCAGAGCCTGCTGCATATGCGCTGGCAGTTCCGCGATCTCACGTTCTGGCAGCTCAACATTCACACCAATTCGCCGCTGCAAAGCAATGACAGTAGCGACAGCATGGAAGGCGATCGTATTGCTGACCTCTTCCTGCGCCAGTTTGACCAGTTCACCCTGCGCGATAGCCACCTGAGCTTCCTGACCCTCTCCGGTCAGCGGGCTGAACTGGCGATCCCGCAACTCACCTGGCTGAACGGTAAAAACCGGCACCGCGCGGAAGGTGAACTGAGCCTGACCAGTCTCACCGGGCAGCACGGGGTGATGAAAGTGCGTATGGATCTGCGTGATGAAAACGGCCTGCTGAACAAAGGCAGGCTGTGGTTACAGGCGGAGGATATCGATGTTAAACCCTGGCTGGGCAAATGGATGCAGGACAACATCGCGTTGACCAGTGCGCGCTTCAGCCTTGAAGCCTGGGCTTCGCTTGATAAAGGCGAAATTGCCAGCGGTGACGTCTGGTTGAAAAAAGGCGGTGCGAGCTGGAAAGGCGATAAAGACGATCACCAGCTCGCCGTGGATAACCTGACGGCGCATCTCTCGCGTGAGAAAAATGGCTGGGAATTCCGTATTCCTGATACGCGAATCACTATCGATGATACGCCATGGCCGCGCGGCGCGCTGGCGCTGGCGTGGATCCCCGAGCAGGAAGTGGGCGGCAAAAACAGCGTGCGCAGCGATGAACTGCGCATACGCGCCAGCCATCTTTCTCTTGCCGGGCTTAACGGCCTGTTGCCGATTGCCGACAAACTCTCTCCCAAGCTTGGCGAAATCTGGCGCACCACACAGCCAAACGGCATGATTGATTCGCTAGGGCTCGATATCCCTCTCCAGGCGACCGAACAAACCCGTTTCCAGGCCGCGTGGAAAGATCTGGCCTGGAAGCAGTGGAAGCTGTTGCCCGGCGCAGAGAATGTCTCTGGCGATCTGTCCGGCAGCGTCGAAAACGGCGCGTTGAAAGTGAATATGCAGCAGGCGACGATGCCGTATGAAACGGTGTTCCGCGCGCCGCTGGAGATTGCCAAAGGCACCGCCACGCTTAACTGGCTGAATAACGACAAAGGCTTCATGCTGGATGGTCGTCATATCGATGTAGAAGCCAAAGCCGTCCGCGCCGCAGGCGGTTTCCGTTACCTGCAGCCGAAAGATGACCAGCCCTGGCTGGGCATTCTGGCGGGCATCAGCACCGACGATGGCGGCCAGGCCTGGCGCTATTTCCCGGAAAATCTGATGGGCAAAGAGCTGGTCGATTACCTGAGCGGCGCGATTAAAGGCGGCCAGGCTGATAACGCGACGCTGGTGTATGGCGGCAATCCGCATCTCTTCCCGTACAAGCACAACGAAGGGCAGTTTGAAGTGTCGGTGCCGCTGCGCAATGCCACCTTTGCCTTCCAGCCTGACTGGCCCGCGCTGACCGACCTCGACATTCATCTCGACTTCCTCAACGATGGCTTGTGGATGAAGGCCGACAAAGTGGCATTGGGCGGCGTCACGGCGACCAACCTTAACGCCATGATCCCGGACTACGCCAAAGAGAAGCTGCTGATTGATGCCGACATCAACGGGCCGGGTAAGGCGGTTGGGCCGTATTTCAATGAAACACCGCTAAAAGAATCTTTAGGTGCGACGCTGGATGAACTCCAGCTTGATGGGAATGTGAGTGCTCGCTTACAGCTTGATATTCCGCTTAATGGTGAGCTGGTTCATGCAACTGGCGATGTATCGCTCAATAACAACAGCCTGTTTATCAAACCGCTCGACAGTACGCTGCAGAACCTGAGCGGCAAATTTAGCTTCTCTAACGGCGATTTGCAGAGCCAGCCGATGACCGCAACCTGGTTTAATCAGCCGCTGAAGGTTGATTTCAACACCCGTGAAGGCGAGAAATCGTATCAGGTTGGTGTCAACATGGACGCCAACTGGCAACCTTCACGCACGGGCGTACTGCCGAAAGCTGTCAACGACGAAATCAGCGGCACCGTGCCGTGGCAGGGGAAAGTCGCTATCGAACTGCCGTATGGCGGTAGCCCCACGTACAAGGTAGGCGTCACCGCTGACCTGAAAAATGTGAGTAGTCACTTACCTGCACCGGTCGATAAAGCCGCCGGTGAGCCGCTTCCGGTGAAAATTGACGTTGATGGCAACCTGAAAAGCTTCGATTTAACCGGCAAAGTGGGAAGTAATAATCATCTCAATAGTCGTTGGTTGCTCAACCAGAAACTGACGCTGGATCGCGCAATCTGGGCAAGCGACAGCCGCACTAATCCGCCGTTGCCCCAGCAGCAGGGCGTTGAGCTAAATCTCCCACCCATGGATGGCGCACAGTGGCTGGCGCTGTTCCAGCAGGGCGCGGCCAGTGATGCAAGCTCCGCCGCCGTTTTCCCGAAACAGGTCACGCTGCGCACGCCGTCGCTGACCTTAGGCGGGCAGCAGTGGAATAACCTGAGCATCGTTTCGCAGTCGTCGGCGCAGGGCACCAAAGTTGATGCGCAGGGCCGCGAAGTGAATGCCACGCTGACCATGCACGATAATGCACCGTGGCAGGCGGCAATTCGCTATCTGTATTACAACCCATCCGCGACGCCGCTGACGCAGGCCACGGCGGCGTCGACAGGCCCGCTCACCCGTAATCGCATCGATTTCAGTGGCTGGCCGGATCTTCAGCTTCGTTGTGCGGAATGCTGGCTGTGGGGGCAGAAATATGGCCGTATCGACGGCGATTTTGCCATTAAAGGCGACACGCTGACGCTCAGTAACGGCCTGGTGGATACCGGCTTCGCGCGGCTGACCAGCGACGGCGAATGGGTTAATGGGCTGAATAGTCAGCGGACGTCTCTGAAAGGAAAATTGCGCGGCAAGAAAATTGATGATGCGGTGGCGTTCTTTGGTATCGCCACGCCAATCCGCGACTCCTCAATTAACCTGGATTACGACTTACACTGGCGCGCCAGTCCGTGGCAACCGGATGTCCCGTCGCTGAACGGTATTTTGAAAACGCGTATTGGCAAAGGCCAGTTTACCGATTTGAGCACTGGCCATGCGGGTCAGCTGCTGCGCCTGCTGAGCGTCGATGCGCTGCTGCGTAAACTGCGCTTTGATTTTAGCGATACCTTTACGGAAGGCTTCTATTTTGACTCTATCCGCAGCACCGCCTGGATTAAAGACGGCGTGCTGAACACGGATGACACCCTGGTCGATGGCCTCGAAGCGGATATCGCCATGAAAGGTTCGGTCGATTTAGTCCGCCGTCAACTGGCGATGGAAGCCATTGTTGCGCCTGAGATTTCTGCAACTGTCGGTGTGGCAGCGGCGTTTGCCATTAACCCGATTGTCGGTGCAGCCGTCTTCGCGGCCAGTAAAGTGCTGGGGCCGCTGTGGAGCAAAGTCTCAATTCTGCGTTATCGCATCACCGGGCCAATCGATTCGCCGCAAATCAATGAAGTTCTGCGCCAGGCGCGCAGCGATACGAAGCAATGATTTGACGCAATCGCACAATTGCCTCACTCTTTTAACACGAGCATTTTAGCGGTAACTAACGAGTAGCGAATAATGAGTCTAAACCTGGTAAGTGAACAATTGCTGGCAGCGAACGGCCTGAATCATCAGCGCCTGTTTGACATTCTTGGTCAACTCGCCGAGCGCCGTCTCGATTATGGCGATCTCTATTTTCAGTCGAGCTATCACGAATCCTGGGTTTTAGAAGACAGCATCATTAAAGATGGTTCTTACAATATCGACCAGGGTGTTGGCGTGCGTGCGGTGAGCGGTGAAAAAACCGGGTTTGCCTACGCAGATCAGATTAGCCTGCTGGCACTTGAGCAGAGCGCACAGGCGGCGCGGACCATCGTTCGTGACGCGGGTGATGGCAAGGTGCACACGCTGGGCGCGGTAGACCACTCTCCGCTCTATACCTCGCTCGATCCGCTGCAAAGCATGACCCGTGAAGAGAAACTCGATATTTTGCGTCGCGTCGATAAAGTCGCGCGTGCGGCTGATAAGCGCGTACAGGAAGTGTCTGCCAGCCTGACGGGCGTGTATGAACTGATCCTGGTCGCCGCAACGGACGGTACGCTGGCGGCGGATGTTCGCCCGCTGGTGCGCTTGTCTGTCAGTGTTCAGGTTGACGATAACGGCAAACGTGAACGCGGCGCGAGTGGCGGCGGCGGTCGATTTGGCTACGACTATTTCCTGGCAGACCTCGATGGTGAAGTGCGCGCGGATGCATGGGCAAAAGAAGCCGTGCGTATGGCGCTGGTAAATCTTTCAGCCGTCGCGGCGCCTGCGGGAACGCTGCCGGTGGTGCTGGGCGCAGGCTGGCCGGGTGTGCTGCTGCATGAAGCGGTAGGTCACGGTCTGGAAGGCGACTTCAACCGTCGCGGCACTTCTGTTTTCAGCGGTCAGATGGGCGAGCTGGTGGCCTCTGAACTGTGTACGGTCGTCGATGACGGCACCATGCAGGATCGCCGTGGCTCTGTGGCTATTGATGATGAAGGTACGCCGGGTCAGTACAACGTGCTGATCGAAAATGGCATTCTGAAAGGCTACATGCAGGACAAACTCAACGCGCGTCTGATGGGCGTTGCACCGACCGGGAACGGCCGTCGTGAATCCTATGCGCATCTGCCGATGCCGCGTATGACCAACACTTACATGCTGGCCGGGAAATCGACGCCGCAGGAGATTATCGAATCCGTTGAGTACGGCATTTACGCGCCGAACTTTGGCGGCGGCCAGGTGGATATCACCTCCGGGAAATTCGTCTTCTCGACGTCAGAAGCGTATCTGATTGAAAACGGTAAAGTCACGAAACCGGTGAAAGGCGCAACGCTGATTGGTTCCGGTATTGAAACCATGCAGCAGATTTCCATGGTCGGTAATGACCTGAAACTGGATAACGGTGTGGGCGTTTGCGGTAAAGAAGGCCAGAGCCTGCCGGTTGGCGTGGGTCAGCCGACGCTGAAGGTTGATAACCTGACCGTGGGTGGCACCGCGTAATTTTGCCTTGCCGGATGGCGGCTTCGCCTTATCCGGCCTACGGTGTTGTGCGCGTTGTTGCCGGATGGCGGCTTCGCCTTATCCGGCCTACGGTGTTGTGCGCGTTGTTGCCGGATGGCGGCTTCGCCTTATCCGGCCTACGGTGTTGTGCGCGTTGTTGCCGGATGGCGGCTTTGCCTTATCCGGCCTACCGATCGAGTAGGCCTGATAAGCGTAGCGCCATCAGGCGAAATGCCTCACCGTTCTCCCGTCTCATCTTTACCCCGCATCCTCTGATACAGCCTGGCCACCTCGACAAAATAATCGGTCAGGTAATTAATACACACCTGCACTTTCAGTGGCAGCTTATCTTTCTCGGTATAAAGTGCGTAAACCGGACGCGGATCGGACTGGTAGCGCGGCAGCAAAATTTCCACCTCGCCACGGTTAATCTCTTCGATCACCCACATGAGCGGCACGTACGCGATCCCCGCACCCGCAGAGAGCCAGCGGCTAAGCGTCATCGGATCGTTAGTCACAAATCGCCCTTCAGGAATGAGGCGTGTGGTCAGGCCTTCGGGGGCGATCAGCTCAAATTCGTTATCCGGACGCACGCTGTATTCCAGCCATGAATGGTTGGCGAGGTCGGCGGGCTTCTCTGGAATGCCTGCATGTTGTAGATAACTTTTAGCCGCGCAGATAACCATCGGCATCGAGCCTAACCGGCGCGAGAAGAGGCTGGAATCCTGCAATGCGCCAACGCGAATGACCACATCCAGACCATCGGCAATCAGATCCGGGGCCGGAATACCCGTGACCAGATTTACCGTCAGGCCGGTGTACTCCTTCAACATCTCCGCGGTGATCCGCGCGAGGACATTTTGTGCCATAGTTGAAGAACAGCCAATTCGCAGCGTACCGATAGGTGTGTTGTTAAACGCGTAGAGCTGTTCGTGGACATCCTGAGCCTCAAACAGCATACGGCGGCAGCCCTGGTAATAGATTTTGCCGGCTTCTGTGAGACCTATACTACGCGTGCTGCGGTTTAACAGCTTAACTTGTAACTCATCTTCCAGCTTTGATACAGTCTGACTGATGGAAGAGACGCTCATCTGAAGCTGTTTCGCGGCGGCGGTGAACGAGCCTTGCTCGACCACTTTGGCAAACACCGACATTCGTTTTAGTCGTTCCATTATTCACTCTGGCTTAAAAGTGATTTAGATCACAATATATAGATAACGGCATAACAGTTACGTTAATATACTGTTAGCTGAATAATTAAAGCGCACTCTCACCTGCACGCTAGTCTAAACCAAGGTCAACATGAGTCTGTTTCCTGTCATTGTGATTTTCGGCCTGTCATTCCCGCCGATCTTCTTTGAGTTGCTATTGTCGCTCGCCATCTTCTGGGGGGTGAGGCGACTGCTTATTCCAACCGGTATCTATGACTTTGTCTGGCATCCTGCGCTGTTCAATACGGCATTGTATTGCTGTCTTTTTTATCTGATATCACGTTTGTTCGTTTGAGGTAGATGTGAAAACGCTAATAAGAAAAATCTCCCGTACAGCCATCACACTGATACTTGTTATTCTGGCTTTTATCGCCATTTTCCGCGCATGGGTGTACTACACCGAGTCGCCGTGGACACGTGATGCGCGTTTCAGTGCAGACGTGGTCGCCATCGCGCCCGATGTCTCCGGGCTGATTACTCAGGTAAATATCAAGGATAACCAACTGGTTAGTAAAGACCAGGTATTGTTTACCATTGACCAGCCACGATACCAGAAAGCACTGGAAGAAGCTGAAGCCGATGTGGCGTATTACAAAGCGCTCGCCAGCGAGAAGCGTCGGGAAGCCGGACGTCGTAACCAGTTAGGCATTCAGGCGATGTCGCGTGAGGAAATCGACCAGGCCAATAACGTCCTGCAAACCGTCGAGCATCAGTTAGCCAAGGCACAGGCAACCCGCGACCTCGCACGTCTTGACCTTGACCGCACCGTTATCCGCGCGCCTGCCGCCGGTTGGGTAACCAACCTCAACGTCTTTAACGGTGAGTTTATTACCCGTGGCTCCACGGCGGTGGCGCTGGTGAAAAAGAATTCGTTCTACGTACTGGCCTACCTGGAAGAGACCAAACTGGAAGGTGTGCGAAAAGGCTATCGTGCGGAAGTCACCCCGCTTGGCAGCAACCGTGTTATCAAAGGCACCGTAGATAGCATCGCGGCGGGCGTAACCAACGCCAGCAGCAGCAATGATGCGAAAGGTATGGCAACCATTGATTCCAACCTGGAATGGGTACGTCTGGCGCAGCGTGTGCCGGTTCGTATTCATCTTGATGAACAGCAGGATAATATCTGGCCTGCCGGGACAACCGCGACGGTGGTGATTACCGGTGAAAAAGACCGGGACGCGCAGAACATGACCTTCTTCCAGAAACTGGCGCTACGTCTGCGTGAGTTCGGTTAATCGTTATGGGCATTTTTAGCATTGCCAATCAGCACATCCGCTTTGCCATTAAACTGGCTTGCGCGATTGTGCTGGCGCTGTTTGTCGGTTTCCACTTTGAGCTGGAAACGCCGCGCTGGGCGGTTTTGACGGCAGCAATCGTCGCGGCAGGCCCTGCATTTGCCGCCGGTGGTGAACCCTATTCCGGCGCTATCCGCTACCGCGGGATGCTACGTATCATCGGGACCTTTATCGGCTGTATCGCGGCGTTAACCATCATTATTATGATGATCCGCGCGCCGTTGCTAATGGTTCTGGTGTGCTGTATCTGGGCCGGTTTTTGTACCTGGCTCTCCTCGCTGGTCCGCGTCGAAAACTCCTATGCGTGGGGGCTGGCGGGTTACACGGCGCTGATTATCGTTATCACTATTCAGGCCGAACCGCTCCTGACGCCGCAATTTGCGGTCGAACGCTGTAGCGAGATCGTTATTGGTATCGTCTGCGCGATCATGGCCGATCTGCTTTTCTCCCCGCGATCGATCAAAAAAGAGATCGACCTTGAACTGGATAACCTGCTTATCGATCAATATCGCCTGATGCAGCTGTGCATCAAGCATGGCGACAGTGAAGAAGTTGACCGCGCGTGGAGTGGACTTGTGCGCCGCACCGCAGCCCTGGGTGGAATGCGAAGCAACCTGAGTATGGAGTCCTCCCGCTGGTCGCGCGCTAATCGGCGCTTAAAGGCGTTGAACACGGTCTCCCTGACCATGATCACCCAGGCGTGCGAAACCTACATCATTCAGAACACGCGCCCGGAAACGGTCACCGATGACTATCGCGAACTCTTCGCCGAGCCGGTAGAGACCGTACAGGACGTGCATCGTCAGCTTAAACGCATGCGTCGGGTGATGGCCTGGACGGGCGAACACGGCACGCCGGTAACGATTTACGGCTGGGTGGGCACGGCGACGCGCTACCTGTTGTTAAAACGCGGCGTGATTGGTAATACCAAAATCAGCGCCCGCGAAGAGGAAATTCTTCAGGACGAAGTAGTGGTGAAGGCCGAGTCAGCCGAACGCCACCATGCGATGGTTAACTTCTGGCGTACGACGGTATCCTGCGTGCTGGGCACGCTCTTCTGGCTGTGGACCGGCTGGACATCCGGCAGTGGGGCGATGGTAATGATTGCGGTGGTCACCTCGCTGGCTATGCGTCTGCCAAACCCCCGGATGGTTGCCGTCGACTTCCTTTACGGCACGCTGCTGGCGCTGCCGCTGGGGACGCTCTTCTTCCTGGTGATCATTCCCTCAACGCAGCAAAGCATGCTTTTACTCTGTATTAGCCTGGCGGTGCTGGCGTTCTTTATTGGTATCGAGGTGCAGAAACGGCGGCTGGGATCGCTGGGTGCGCTGGCGAGTACCATCAACATTATCGTGCTCGATAACCCGATGAAGTTTGAATTTAGCCAGTTTCTTGATAGCGCCCTGGGCCAACTGGTGGGCTGCTTCCTGGCGCTGATGGTTATCATGCTGATTCGCGATAACTCGCGTGAACGGACGGGCCGCGTACTGCTGAACCAGTTTGTATCGGCGGCGGTTTCGGCGATGACTACCAACTCCGCGCGACGTAAAGAGAACCATCTGCCGGCGCTCTATCAGCAACTCTTCCTGTTGTTGAATAAATTCCCTGACGATATCGCCAAATTCCGTCTGGCCCTGTCGCTGATTATTGCGCACCAGCGTCTGCGCGATGCGCCAGTGCCGGTGAATCAGGATCTCTCTGAGTTTCACCGCCAGCTCAGACGCACGGCGGACAGCGTGATCTCTGCGGGCAACGATGATAAACGTCGTCGCTACTTCCTGCGTCTACTGGAAGAGTTAGATATCTATCAGGACAAATTACGTATCTGGGATGCTTCGCCGCAGGTTACCGAACCGGTTGGTCGGCTGGTGGCGATGCTGCATAAGTATCAGAGCGCACTGACGAACAGCTAGCACGTGTCGGATATTACGTCTGTAGGCCTGATAAGCGAAGCGCCATCAGGCAATACATCAATCGTCCAGACCTTCACACATTTATCCCCCTATAAAGCCGACGCCCTCAGCGTCGGTTTTTTTATCGCTATACTTAGAGGCGGATGACAGCGGCGGGAAAATTGAGGGCGGGTGATGGAACTCTATTCTTTTGATTTTGATGAAATAGAAAACCAGGGTGATTTTTACCGCGAGTTCACGCGCCTTTTCGCACTCAAGAGTGGGCAGGTTCACGATCTCGATTCATTGTGGGATGCGGTGACCGGCAGCCAGCTTCCGCTGCCGCTGGAGATAGAGTTCCTGCATCTGGATGAGAAGCAGAAGCGGCGTTACGGTGCGCTGATACTGTTATTTGATGAGGCAGAGGAAGAGCTGGAAGGGATGCTGCGCTTTAACCTTTCGCGGACATAAAAAAGCCCCCGCGTAACGGCGGGGGCAAGTCGTCGGACAAGACGACGAGGGTTTATTTGTACAATTCTGCGGTCGCGTGCCAGGTATTACCGGAACGCGCTTCAATAATGCGGTAGCCGCTTGCGCCTTCTTTTGCTGCTTTTGCTGATAATGCGCTATTCATATCCATCGGCGAGCTGCCGACCTGTGATACGGAAACGGTACCCATAGATTGCAGGCTCTGTGCTTGTTCTGAACTGATTTGCTCAGCCGCGCTGGCACCAAAAGAGAGAACAGAAGCCAGACCCAGAGAAGCGATGATCATTGCGTTTTTCATAATTTTTACTCCACCATGTGCGACAGCGGTGAGAGGAGAAAACATGGCTTCCTGGACCGCTGTAGAAAATATTGTTTACCTAAATCTTACTCACTCTATAAGCCAAACTTATTTGTACAGTTCAGCTGTTGCGTGCCAGTGGGCGCCGGTACGCGCTTCGATGATGCGATAAGAAGAAGCGCCCTGTTCTTCCGCTTTCTTGTTCAGCATCTCATGCATATCCATCGGAGAAGAACCGACTGCACCGACGGATACGGTGCCGATAGCCTGACGATTTTGCGCTTGATCGCTGTTAATAGAGTCAGCGGCGAAAGCGCCAAAAGAGATAACGGAAAGGATGCTCAGAGCCGCAACAGTTGTTTTGATTTTCATGATCTACACCTCGTCGAATTATTTGGAAGGTCTTTGTTTTGTGACCCTCATCACGAAATTAAGTATACACTAATCACACTTAAAATTAATACCAGACTAATGGTTTCAAGCGTAAATCTGTTTTAAAAAATCTGTTTTTTATGACCAATTGAAATAAAAAATGGTGTATTAGTGCTATATCGTGAGGTTAATCCTAAGAAAATCATATGGATATACTGATTTGATTTTTCGTGCGATTTTGTGCGGATGCATTCACTGAAACTATGTGTTTAGGCGATTTAAAGCACGTATTGCAAAATGGTGTGCGGGAGAATGTCGGGGAAACGAAGCGGCAGAAAGGGATGATCCTCTGGCCAGCGACCAGAGGAAGGGGATTACAGCTCTTGCTCGAACAAAACCAGAATGGCTTCGTAGAGATCTTTCACCGTAAAGCCACGGGCCGGAGTGGTAAAGATGGTGTCGTCACCGGCGATGCTGCCGAGAATACCTTCCGCTTTACCCAGCGAGTCAAGCAGGCGGGCAATCAGCTGCGCGGCGCCAGGGCTTGTGTGGATAACGACAACCGCATCGTTGTAGTCGATATCCAGCACCAGATTTTTCAGCGGGCTGGAGGTCGTCGGTACGCCGAGTTCAGCCGGAAGGCAGTAGACCATCTCCATCTTGGCATTGCGGGTACGAACCGCGCCAAACTTGGTTAGCATGCGGGAGACTTTGGATTGATTAATATTTTCGAATCCTTCCTCCTGCAGCGCCTGGACGATCTCACCCTGAGAGCTAAACTTTTCTTCCTTTAATAGCGCTTTAAACGCTTTCACTAATTCTTCTTGTTTGGTCGAACTTCGCATAAGTCACCCGTATATGGTGATGAAATTAACATGATTATGCATATAAATGCATTTTTATGCAAATAATCTGCAAAAAAGGCGGATAATAATCGCGAGAAGGGGCGGATCTTAGCAAAATTTACTATTAATAAACATGCCTATATCACGGCCTGCAAATAAGGTTAAAAGTAAATTAAATGTTATGAAAATGATGTTGTTTTAACCAGATCACTGGTTATAGTTTAAGTGATAGTTGATGTGGATTTGGTTACGTGAATAAGACCTTTCCCGGTAAACGAATGAGCAATTTTGTAGCAAGGCTGCTAAATACCCCTCATTCTGTAAGTAATTAGATTGTAATTATTTACACCGTGAATTAAGGTCGCCGCAACGGAGTATAACAGGCAGTGCCCTGCGTCGGTTTTGCGGTACATGACAGGTCACCCTGAATGACATTAACCATAATAAGGAGTTTCGGATGAAAGTTGCAGTCCTTGGTGCCGCCGGCGGTATCGGTCAGGCGCTTGCCCTACTACTTAAGACCCAACTACCTTCAGGCTCAGAACTCACTCTCTATGATATCGCCCCTGTCACGCCAGGCGTGGCGGTCGATCTCAGTCATATCCCGACCGATGTGAAGATTACAGGCTTCTCCGGTGAAGATGCTTCTCCGGCGCTGGAAGGGGCGGATGTGGTGTTAATTTCCGCGGGCGTCGCGCGCAAACCGGGTATGGATCGCTCCGATCTGTTTAACGTTAATGCCGGGATCGTGAAGAACCTGGTGCAGCAGGTGGCGAAAACTGCCCCGAAAGCCTGCATCGGCATAATCACAAATCCGGTGAATACCACGGTTGCCATCGCGGCAGAAGTGCTGAAAAAAGCGGGCGTATACGATAAGAACAAACTGTTCGGCGTTACTACGCTGGATATCATCCGCTCAAATACATTTGTGGCGGAACTGAAAGGTAAAAAGGCGACAGAAGTGGAAGTGCCGGTTATTGGCGGCCACTCTGGCGTGACCATTCTGCCGCTGTTATCGCAGATCCCTGGTGTTTCCTTTAGCGATCAGGAAGTGGCCGATCTCACCAAACGTATCCAGAATGCGGGTACGGAAGTGGTTGAAGCCAAGGCTGGTGGCGGCTCTGCAACCCTGTCGATGGGGCAGGCGGCTGCACGTTTAGGTCTTTCTCTGGTTCGCGCCCTGCAGGGTGAGAAAGGCATCGTTGAATGTGCCTATGTGGAAGGCGACGGCCAGTACGCGCGTTTCTTCTCTCAGCCGCTGCTGCTGGGCAAAAACGGTGTGGAAGAGCGTCAGTCCATCGGCAAACTGAGCGCGTTTGAGCAACAGGCGCTGGAAGGTATGCTGGATACGCTGAGAAAAGATATTACGCTTGGCGAAGAGTTTGTGAATAAGTGATGTAATGCATGAAAAAAAGGGCCGTCAGGCCCTTTTTTGTGTCTGTTAGTTCGACGCAGGATACTCCTGAACCGTCACTTTCAGCGTGAGTTTCTTATCGTCGCGCATGACCTCAACCGGGATATCCGACCCCGGGCGAATTTCGGCCACCTGGTCCATGGTCTCCAGCGCGGAAAGCGCCGGTTTACCATTCACCGAAGTAATAACGTCGTTGACCTGAATACCCGCCAGCGCGGCTGGGCCGCCTGTGGTGACTTCGTTTACCACGATCCCCTGGATCTGATCCATGCCGCCGCCCTGTGCATGCAGCGGGGCGATCTCGCGCCCGCCGATCCCGATATAACCACGGATCACCCGACCATCGCGGATCAGTTTATCCATGATTTTAGTCGCCAGCTGGAACGGGATGGCGAAGCTTAAGCCTTCCGGCGTTTCGCCGTCGTTACTCTTATCGAAAGAGAGGGTGTTGATACCCATTAGCTCGCCCAGTGAGTTAATCAGCGCGCCGCCAGAGTTACCGTGGTTGATGGAGGCATCCGTTTGCAGGAAATTCTGTCGCCCGGTCGGGTTCAGGCCGATACGGCCGGTAGCACTGATAATGCCCTGCGTAATGGTCTGCCCCAGGTTGTAAGGGTTACCAATCGCCAGCACCACATCGCCAATGTGCGGCACGCGCTTCGGGTTGATGGGGATAACCGGCAGGCCGCCGGTGGCGTTAATTTTTAGCACCGCAAGGTCGGTAAGCGTATCGGAGCCGACCAGCAGCGCTTCGAAGACGCGGCCATCCTGCAACGCGACGATGATTTGATCGGCATCGTTAATGACATGTTTGTTGGTCACGATATACCCGCGTTCGTCCATGATCACCCCGGAGCCGAGCGTGCGGATCTCCAGTTGATTCTGCCCGGTGCTGTTCAGGCCACGGTTATAGACGTTAACGACCGCTGGCGCGGCACGACGCACAGCCTGGTTATAGCTGGCGGGGGATTCATCCGAGCTGGTGAGCGTGGTGGTCGCGGTTGTCCACTTGCGTAAAGAGGGCATCGCGGCCAGCAAAATGCCACCGACAATAAAACCAATTGCGACAGAACGTAAAAGCTTTGCAAGCATGATCAGGTATCGTTGATGAATAAACGTTCGCAGCATACCACGACTACGCTGGACATCACATGCTGCGCGATGTCCAGCGCATAACGGTTAGCGCATCAGGAGGTAAATACTTTCTTCACCGCGCATTACGTTCAGGGCAATCACCGACGGTTTAGTTTCCAGCACTTTGCGCATATCCGCGATGGACTGCGTGCGCTGGCGGTTAATGCCGATGATGACATCATCTTTATGCAGGCCAACCTGCGCCGCTGCGCTGCCTTTTTCTACATCGCTGATGACAATGCCTTTGGTGCCATCTTTCAACTGACCGTCGCTTAATGACGCGCCCTGAAGCTGTGGGGCAATCATTTCCGCGCTGGCGGTCGCCGAGGTGCTTTTATCCAGCGTGACTTCAACCTCAAGCGGTTTGCCATCGCGCAGCAGACCCAGCTTCACTTTTGAGCCGGGTTCGGTGGTAGCAATGCGCGAACGCAGTTCGGCAAAGCTGCTCAGCGCTTTACCGTTCAGGCTAACAATCACGTCGCCTGATTTTATGCCCGCTTTCGCTGAACCGGAGTTAGGCAACACTTCGCTGACAAACGCCCCGCGCTGCACGTTGAGGTTAAACGCTTTGGCGATATCGGCGCTCATTTCCATACCGCGAATACCGAGCAGCCCGCGTTTGATTTCACCGAACTGAATCAGCTGTTTCGCGAGGATTTGCGCCATATTGCTGGGGATGGCGAAGCCAATCCCCACGCTACCGCCGCCCGGGGCGAGAATCGCGGTGTTAATGCCGATCAGCTCGCCGTTGAGGTTCAGCAATGCGCCACCGGAGTTCCCACGGTTAATTGAGGCATCGGTCTGAATAAAGTTTTCCAGCCCTTCGAGGTTCAGCCCGCTGCGTCCTAACGCCGACACGATCCCGGAGGTGGCGGTTTGCCCCAGTCCGAAGGGGTTACCCACGGCGACGGCGAAATCACCGACGCGCAGTTTATCGGAGTCGGCAATGGCGATTTGCGTGAGTTTGCTGCCGCCCTGAATTTGCAGCAGGGCGATGTCGCTTTGGTCATCACTGCCAATCAGTTTGGCATCGAACTCGCGGCCGTCATTCAGCTGGATGCTGATTTTTTGCGCCTGGCTGATGACGTGGTTGTTGGTTAAGACGTAGCCTTTCGCCGCATCAATTATGACGCCAGAGCCCAGGCCTTCGAACGGTTGCGCCGGTTCGTTGCCGCCTTCTTCACCAAAGAATTTTTTAAGCTCCTCCGGCACGCGCTGACTCGGCGTGGCGGTGCCTTCCACCTGCACGCTCACCACGGCGGGCAAGACTTTTTCTAGCATCGGCGCGAGGCTTGGCAGTGCGCCCTGGCCTGGAACCTGAGTGGGAATCGACGCGCTGGCCACCTGAGGTACGGCAAAGGACAGGCCGACACTTAACGCTAACGCACTCAACAGCAAAGTAGATTTATTCATTGATGCTGGCTCTCCTGACCTGAGGTGTAAGGACATGCTTCCCGAAACAGTCTGATGTTATTGAATTTTTCTCGGGGTAACAATGTGGATATTGACTAAATATAGTCGGGGCAGAGAGAAGTGACGGGCGCAACAGGCGCGCCCGTGAAATAAATTGTTCGCAGAAAGGATTAGTCGCGTTTTGCACCGCTACGCAGCAGGCCGGATGCGCCTTCTGAGTAGTCACGCGGCATCTGTACCGGCGCCTGGTCGTTACCGGCTTCCGATTCAGCCAGACGGTTGCGGAACGGATTAGACTCTGCGCTCATTTCAGGCAGCAGGCTGCTTGAGCTTTTCGCCATGTGTTGATAGAGCTGACGATAGTCGTCTGCCATGTTGTTCAGCAATTCCGCACTGCGCGCAAAATGGCTGACTAACTCTTCACGGTACTCTTCCAGTTCGGCTTTATTTTTTTCCAGCTCGTACTGCAGGGCCTGTTGTTGACGCAATTTGCGATTACCGAAACGCATGGCCACAGCACCGATAATAATGCCGACAACGAGCCCAATTAGCGCATATTCCCAGGTCATGAACATCTCCCATTGTTTTGTGGTTCCGTAGGGTATTGGTGACCAGGCGCTCCATGCCTGTACCAGATACTGCCACTATAACCGCTTATTCCGCAGAAGTGGAATCCTGGCGTATCATCGCGTAGTGTAGAACGGCACTTTTTTCACCAATCGTGAAGTAAGACATACCGGTTTTCAAAGGAATAACAATTAGATCATGCAAAGCCTGTCCCCCACATCGCGTTATCTTCAGGCCCTCGAAGAGGGCACCCATCAGCCTGATGATGTTCAGCGTGAGGCGGTAAACCGCCTCGATACCATCTACCAGGAACTGCTCGCTAATCGTGCACAGCCGGCCCAAAGCGGCGGCGGCCTGATGGCAAAATTCGGAAAATTGCTTGGCAAACGCGAGGCGGACACCAGCACGCCGGTTCGCGGCTTATATATGTGGGGTGGGGTTGGCCGGGGGAAAACCTGGCTGATGGACATGTTCTATCACAGCCTGCCGGGCGAACGTAAACAGCGCCTGCACTTTCACCGCTTTATGCTGCGTGTACATGAAGAGCTAACACAGCTTCAGGGGCATAGCGACCCGCTGGAAATCGTTGCTGAACGCTTTAAAGCGGAAACCGACGTGCTGTGTTTTGACGAGTTTTTTGTCTCGGATATCACGGACGCCATGCTGCTCGGCGGCTTGATGAAAGCGCTGTTCTCGCGTGGGATTACGCTGGTTGCTACGTCTAACATTCCGCCGGACGAGCTTTATCGCAATGGCTTACAGCGTGCGCGCTTCCTGCCGGCCATTGACGCGATTAAAGCCCACTGCGACATCATGAATGTTGATGCAGGCGTCGATTACCGTTTACGTACATTAACGCAGGCGCATCTGTGGCTCTCGCCGCTCAACGACGAAACACGCATTGCGATGGATAAACTGTGGCTGGCGCTGGCTGGGGCGAAGCGTGAGCACGCACCGGAACTTGAAATTAACCATCGCCCTCTGCCAACGCTGGGCGTTGAGAATCAAACGCTGGCGGTTTCCTTTACGACACTGTGCGTTGATGCGCGCAGCCAGCACGACTACATCGCGCTCTCGCGCCTGTTCCACACGGTGATGTTATTTGATGTGCCTGTTATGACACCGCTGATGGAGAGTGAAGCTCGTCGCTTTATTGCGCTGGTGGATGAATTCTATGAGCGTCATGTGAAGCTGGTGGTGAGCGCGGAAGTGCCGCTGTACGACATTTATCAGGGCGAGCGGTTGAAGTTTGAGTTCCAGCGTTGCCTGTCGCGTTTGCAGGAGATGCAGAGCGAAGAGTATTTGAAACGGCCGCATATGCCATAAATCCTCCCCCTCTCCCCGTGGGAGAGGGTACGGATTGTGCCAGAGGTTATGTGAGTGGGGTTTTCTCCCTCTCCCTGTGGGAGAGGGCCGGGGTGAGGGCATCAGGCCGCACCCCCCCTATCAAAAACCCTCGATCAAAATCACAAATAAGGGTCGACCTTTAACCACGACTTCTCTATAATCTTGCGACCCCACGTTACAAGAAGGTTTTTTTCCCAAAACTTTCTCTGCGCCGGCATAGGCTATTCGAAGGGGTAGGTTTGCTGGACAATGTCGTGTGAACCTCAACTGACAAAACGTTTGGGTGTTCACCAACGTGTAACTTATTTATTTGGGTAAGCTTTTAATGAAAACTTTTACAGCTAAACCAGAAACCGTTCAACGCGACTGGTATGTTGTTGACGCGACCGGTAAAACTCTGGGCCGTCTGGCTACTGAACTGGCTCGTCGCCTGCGCGGTAAGCACAAAGCGGAATACACTCCGCACGTAGATACCGGTGATTACATCATCGTTCTGAACGCTGACAAAGTTGCTGTAACCGGCAACAAGCGTACTGACAAAATGTACTATCACCACACCGGCCACATCGGTGGTATCAAAGAAGCGACCTTTGAAGAGATGATTGCCCGCCGTCCTGAGCGTGTGATTGAAATCGCGGTTAAAGGCATGCTGCCAAAAGGCCCGCTGGGTCGTGCTATGTTCCGTAAACTGAAAGTTTACGCGGGTACCGAGCACAACCACGCGGCACAGCAACCGCAAGTTCTTGACATCTAATCGGGATTATAGGCAATGGCTGAAAATCAATACTACGGCACTGGTCGCCGCAAAAGTTCCGCAGCTCGCGTTTTCATCAAACCGGGCAACGGCAAAATCGTTATCAACCAACGTTCTCTGGAACAGTACTTCGGTCGTGAAACTGCCCGCATGGTAGTTCGTCAGCCGCTGGAACTGGTCGACATGGTTGAGAAACTGGATCTGTACATCACCGTTAAAGGTGGTGGTATCTCTGGTCAGGCTGGTGCGATCCGTCACGGTATCACCCGCGCTCTGATGGAGTATGATGAGTCCCTGCGTGGCGAACTGCGTAAAGCTGGCTTCGTTACCCGTGATGCTCGTCAGGTTGAACGTAAGAAAGTCGGCCTGCGTAAAGCACGTCGTCGTCCTCAGTTCTCCAAACGTTAATTGGTTTCTGCTTCGGCAGACAACAATTTGCGCAAAAACCCGCTTCGGCGGGTTTTTTTATGTCTGAACAGTAACGTTACGAGCGTATTGGCAGGGCGAACAAGCCAAGTGCCCCTGCCATAATCTCAACGCCAGCGCCAATCTCACGGCTCTTTTTCCGGATTTCCAGAATCCACTCACCACAAGCCGCGCAAAATCTGGTAAACTATTCTCCAATTTTCTGCCCAAATGCGGGTGATTGTTCAATTTTTGTTTGGTTTGCAAGCAGGAATGCCACTCAACGCAGGATGGGGACACACTTCTGGCTAGCCACCGTGTGGCTGGTAGCAGTAAAAATTCTGAATATACCTGGAGGTTTTCATGGCTGTCGCTGCCAACAAACGTTCGGTAATGACGCTGTTTTCTGGTCCTACTGACATTTATAGCCATCAGGTCCGCATCGTGCTGGCTGAAAAAGGTGTCAGCTTTGAGATAGAGCACGTGGAAAAGGACAATCCACCGCAGGATCTGATTGACCTCAACCCGAATCAAAGCGTCCCGACACTGGTAGATCGCGAACTGACTCTGTGGGAATCCCGCATCATCATGGAATACCTGGATGAGCGTTTCCCGCATCCGCCGCTGATGCCGGTTTATCCGGTTGCACGTGGTGAAAGCCGTCTGTACATGCAACGTATCGAGAAAGACTGGTACTCGCTGATGAACGTCGTGATGACGGGTTCTGCGTCTCAGGCTGATGCTGCACGTAAACAGCTGCGCGAAGAGCTGCTGGCGATTGCGCCGGTATTCACCCAGAAGCCGTACTTCCTGAGCGATGAGTTCAGCCTGGTCGACTGCTACCTGGCGCCGCTGCTGTGGCGTCTGCCGGTTATGGGCATCGAAATGGTGGGTGCGGGTGCGAAAGAGCTGAAAGGCTATATGACCCGCGTCTTCGAACGTGATTCTTTCCTTGCCTCCTTAACGGAAGCCGAGCGCGAAATGCGCCTTGGCCGGGGTTAATTGAATGGATGTGTCACAGCTTTCTCCGCGCCGCCCGTATCTGCTTCGCGCATTTTACGAGTGGCTGCTGGACAACCAGCTTACGCCGCATTTAGTCGTTGATGTCATGCAGCCAGGCGTTCAGGTGCCAATGGAGTATGCCCGTGACGGCCAGATCGTTCTGAACATCGCGCCGCGCGCGGTGGGCAACCTGGAGCTGGCGAACGATGAAGTTCGCTTTAACGCCCGTTTCGGCGGCGTTCCGCGCAATGTCTCCGTACCGCTGGCTGCCGTACTGGCTATCTACGCGCGTGAAAACGGCGCAGGCACCATGTTTGAGCCGGAAACAGCCTACGACGAAGATGCTGAAGGCTACAACGACGATCTCGAAGTCGTTGAAAACGAAACGGTGATGTCGGTCATCGATGGCGATAAGCCGGATCACGACGACGACACCGATCCGGACGATACCCCGCCGCCGCGCGGTGGTCGCCCGGCGCTACGTGTAGTGAAGTAATATTTCTGAAAAGGCCCGAAAGGGCCTTTTTTTCGTCTGGATACTTAGCCCGTTGCAACGACAAACCTCACTATAAATATACAGTAAATTTTATAAAGTAATCATTAATTTCAACTAACGCGTTCCATTAATAATGGTTCTTTTTCTTTAAAAATATTAATTGCAGCTTTTTAATATTATATTTCATGATGTTAATTATGCAATAATTTATTTAATTACATTCTTTTTGTAATAATTAAATCATAATCACTGGTTATGTTAATGGTGTTTTTC
>NZ_CALSBS010000032.1 GCF_943590815.1 Pseudocitrobacter vendiensis
CTTTCCAACGTATGATTTGTTTGATTTTTTATCCTATCTATATGAATTTTATTGATTTTATTTTTTTTGTTCATTTCCTTCTTCTCGTGTTCGTTCATATGAATATCGCTTCTTTTTTCAGTGGAAATCATCACGTTTCAATAGAATCAACATTTGTCTTAATAGATTCCATTATCACTAGAATCACTTTTTTTCAGTGTTTAAAGTCACCGTGAACTTAAGTAGAACACGGAGTAACAAGATGGAATATGCAAACAACCTTTCAGATAATCAGACTCTTATCTCAGCAAAAGAGGTGTTAAGACGCGTTCAGCGTAGCAAGGCATGGCTTTACAAACAGCTTTCAAACAATACATTTCCCCGCCCGGTGAAAATAGGAACTCGTGCAATTTCATTTGTTGAAAGCGAAGTCGATCACTGGATTCAAGAGCAAATATATGCCTCTCGTGGTGAACGGCATGAAAATCACTAATAAAAAAGCCCGACATATTGAGTTTGTGGGCTTAAAAATATTGTCGCTTGCTGAAATTAGCATGGAGCCTGAGAGAGCGTCTGTTAGCTTCTCTATTCAGCTTCCTTGCTCTGGCTTAACTTTCCTGCGCTGGCGGCGTTTAATCTCACTTTGCATGGATGTAATGATGAATTGTGACGTACTTTCGTCCTCTTCTTTCACCATTTCCATTGCTTCAACTACGTCATGTGGCACTCGTGCCTTTAAGGCTTGTGATTTAGCATTCTTTGTACCGGTAGCCATTACTGAATCTCCGTATGTTTGGTGGGCCACAGTATACACGAGAAAAGAACAAAGAAAAGCATTGACGTGGGCCACACCTAGAATCTATAGTGGGCCACACCTTAAGTGTTCTAGGGTGAAAAAGGCGAAGCCCGGCAGTGCAGCAACACTAACCGGGCCTCTGACCAATCCGCTGTATGAGGAAACGAAGATGGCTAAACAGAAGTGTACCTGGTTATTTGCGGCGATCAACCGCAGTCAACGCAATGCCCGCCCTGTGATGTTAAGGATAACCGCAGATAATGAGCGCTCAGCGCGGCGCAGACTTGCCCAGGACTACGTGCTGAGTTTTGCCGGTCGCATTCCCTGCGGAGGTGAACATGCGTAATTATCCGCAACCAGGCGAACGCTGGCAGCATGAGCGTGGCTGGACTGTCACGATTATCAGATTAACTGAAGCCTCGCCCTCCGTGGCGCTGGTTAACCCTGAATTCAGCTGTGAAGTGCTGATTCGTCATGACAGCGACAATAAGCTTTCTTCCTGCCCTCTGGCATGGTTTGAGCAGCGGTATACGCGCCTGTTTAATGCCCCGCTCTTTAAACCTTCGCCAGCTCCCGCGGGGGGTAGCGGCTCTGGCTCGCTGACGCTGCATCCGTCGGTGGTATTTACCCGCTGGCGGGAGCGCAGCATACGGCGTTCTGCTGAACCTGACGACAGTCACTATTCAAAGTTTCTCTGACAAAACACCGCTGAAAACGGAGTAATCCACGATGAATATTTCAAACGGGCACAACGGTGCTCAGGGCCACGCTTTGCCTGAAAAACACAATAGCGGTGCTTTTGCGTATGGGTTGTCAGAGGACGGTTTCGGAAAGCTGGCCCGCGCCAGAAAGGCCTGCGACATGTTGCAGCTTCTCTTTTCTGAATACCCCTCGCAGGGCGGAACGCTGGATGCAGGATGTGCGCCAGGCATCGCCGCGCTGATGGAGTACCTGCGGGCAGATTTGACGGATATTGCGCACAGTTGCGAACTGATTGAAGGAGGCACCCAATGAACCAGCCGCAGGTTTCTATTTTTCCGGCAGAAATGACCACTGCGCTTTACCGGCGGGCTATTGCATCGGCCTGGCGCCAGAAAGCGCTGACCGAAACCGGCTGCGATCACTATGGTCCGCACAGCCTGACGGTTGAACGTATTGAAATGGCCATTGCCCTGCATATCGAGTGCGCACTGATTAACGAATATGGCGAAGCACAGGGAGCAGCGGCTGCACTGGCGCTGCTGACTGACATGCTGGAGCCATCATTGCTGACCGCGCCACCGGTACTGACTGTGCGCGGCTGTGAAGTGATGGCGGAGCTGTACCGCACACTTCCGGCGGCATTTGATGACTTCTGCAGCTCGGGTGTATCGCTGTATCAGGGGGAAGTATGACAACACAGACGGTTACGCAGATTTCAGCCGCAGCGCGGGGAAAATGGCCCGTTATTCTGCAGATGCTGCGTATTGATGTACCTGAAAACGGCAGGCACGGTCCCTGCCCGAAATGTGGGGGCAAGGATCGCTTCCGCCTCGATGACCTCGACGGGCGCGGGACGTGGATTTGCAGCCAGTGCGGCAATGGTGATGGTCTGGATCTGGTTAAGCTCATAACCGGTTACGGCGTCAGAAAGGCAGCGCAGGAGGTGGCGCAGGTGCTTAATGTGCCGGATGTGCAGGAACTGCCCGTTAAGCCCGCCAGGCAAAAAGCCCCTAAACGCGATATGAGCCTTACCGTGGCGGCCCTGATGAAAGAGAGTCACACGGGAGAAAGCCCCTATCTGACCGGAAAAGGGTTCGCCGGATACCCGGCCTCCCTGACCGGGAGCGTGCAGCATATCAGTGGTAAGGATTTCCCTGCCGGTTCCCTGTTGTTACCGCTCACGACGAACGCCGGAGCCGTGACCGGTGCACAGCTTATCGCCCCGACGGGTGAAAAAAGCATACTGCCCGGCAGCACGATGAAAGGCGCGTTTGTGGCGCTCAGCCCGTTACCGTCTGAACCGCCGGTACAGGTGGTGATTACCGAAGGTTACGCCACGGCGCTGACGGTAAGCCAGCTCACCGCCGGATGCGTAGTGGCGGCCATATCGGCGGGCAACCTGCCCAACGTCGCACAGGCGCTGCGGGCACGCTGGCCTGAGGTAAAAATTATCATCGCCGGTGATAACGATTTTCAGGACGGGGGCGAGAATCCCGGCAGATCCTTTGCTGAACGGGCGGCAAAATCAGTCGGTGGCTGGGTGACGCTGCCACCGGGAGAAATTAAAGCTGACTGGAATGACTTCCACCGTGAGCACGGTATTACACGTGCCCGTGAAGCCTTTCGTAACGGTCTTGTACTGTGCGGAGAAGGCCGAACGCAGTTGCCGCACGGGTTCCGTCTTACCCAGGAATATCTCTGGTATGAAAAACAGGTACAGCGCAACGGTGAGACGGAGATCCAGAACGTCAAAATATGCAACCCGTTGCGCGTGACGGCAATCACCTGCGATGCCGATGGCGGTAATTTCGGGCGACTGCTGGAGTGGGAAGATACATGGGGAGAGCGCCGCCGCTGGGCGATGCCGATGGAAATGCTCAGTGGTAGCGGTGAGGAACTACGCCGGGTACTGCTGGTTAACGGGCTGTCCTATATCAGCACCACCGGTGAGGCCCGCGCCCGCCTGATGGAATATATCTCGCTGTGTAAACCGGAACGCCGCGTGACCTGCGTCAGCCGTACTGGCTGGCATGGTCAGGTTTATGTCCTGCAGGATGAGGTCAGCGGTGAAGGTGCTGAGGGTGTCATTCTACAGACCACTTCCGTGCAGGGGCGCGATTTCCGCGTGTCGGGCACAACGGAGGAATGGCGGGAGCACGTTTCCCGGTACTGCACCGGCAACTCCCGCGTGGCGTTTGCCGTCAGTCTGGCCTTTGCTGCACCCCTGTTACGGCTGGTTGGTATGGACGGCGGCGGCTACCACCTCAAGGGAGAATCGACGGACGGTAAGACCACCACCATGAAAGCGGCAACTTCCGTCTGCGGCGGGCCTGACTACTGGCAGACGTGGCGGGCAACCGGCAACGCGCTGGAGGGATGCGCAAGCCGCCGCAACGATGCCGCCATGATGCTCGATGAGATCCGGGAGGTGGACGGACGCGAGGCAGGCAATATCGCCTACATGCTGGCAAACGGTCAGGGCAAGGGCCGTGCCGGTACGGACGGTGAGCTGCGCACCCGTAAGCAGTGGCGGCTGCTGTTCTTTTCAACCGGCGAGCTGTCACTGACTGAACATGCGGCAAAAGCCGGTGAGCGTACTTTTGCCGGGATGGAAGTCAGGATGATCCAGATCCCCAGCGATTCCGGAAAATTTGGCGTATTTGAGGAACTGCACGGCTTCGACAGCGGCAAGGCACTGGCAGAACATCTGGAATGGGCTACGTCCAGCTACTACGGTTCGCCGTTCCGTGAGTGGCTGAAAGCCCTGACCGCTGACCTTAACGGGCTGACGGCACAGGCAAAGTCACTGATGAAGGAATATACCGCAGCTCTGACCCCGAAAGATGCGGGCAATCAGGTGGGCCGGGCAGTGAACCGCTTTGCACTGGTGGCGATGGCGGGCGAGCTGGCAACCCGCCTGGGTATCACCGGCTGGCCTGAGGGGGAAGCCCTGAGGGCAACCCGCGTCTGCCTGAACGCATGGCTGAAAGAGCGCGGGCACACCGCCAACCAGGAAGATATTGCCGCACTGGAGCAGGTACGTAGTTTCTTTACCGCGAATCAGTACAGCCGCTTTGCAGACTGGCACGACGAGCGCAACCGCCCCGGCAATATGGTGGGCTGGCGCAGGGTGGAGAAAGGGAGTACCGCACAGGGCACGGAAGCCGTCACCACGTTCTACGTCATGCCGTCCGGCTGGAAAGAAATCTGCCGGGGATTTGACCCGCGCAAGGTGGCGCGTTTGTGCGCAGATCGTGGATATCTGCTGCCTTCTGCCGACGGAAAGCTCCAGACAACCGTTCGCCCGCCAGAGATGAATCCCCGCAGGCTCTATGTCTTCAACAGCGAGGTACCGGGTTAAGGCTTTGCGTGAGTCTTATTTATTAAGGGTAACAGGTGAAACAGGTGGAACAACCTTATTTTACAAGGGCTGAACCTGTTCCACCTTCTGAAATGGTGAGGTGGAACAGGTGGAACGCCAGCCGATCCGCTGTTCCACCTTGTTACCTGCGATGTTCCACCTGCGCTGTGCATGTAAATGCCTTACAAAACAATGCTGTAACACATGTTTCACCTGTTCCACCGCATCGGGGACATCAAGCAGACTGAAACAGAGGGCATTTTTATCTGGCTGGCTGTCATAGCCACGTCTGAGTAACCGCAAATGTGCGATGTGCCAGCCACCACACACTGAGCACTGATAGTGAGCTTGTGTCAGCCACGACACAATTGACGTAGCGAACCAACCCGACAGGAGAAGTCATGAACAACATCGTAGAAAATAATAACCTTTCCACTTTTCCGGCTGTAACGCAGCGGGCACTGGAAACCCTGAACACAGCCAGAAACGCATGGCTTGATGCACGTCGTAAGCAGAAAGCGGCGGCGGATAATGTTGCGACAATCCGCCAGCGTCGCGCTGAAATGGAAGCCACAACGAACGCACTGAATGAGGAGTGGCGTACGCTGTTTCGCAAAAGTCAGGGCGTAGTCTCAAAGGAAATGAAAAAGCTGCGCGCGGAAATTGCGCTGGGGCGTGAAACGCTTGAGGATTTTGACGATCTGCTGACGGCTCAGGAATCCGAGAATGCACTTTTGCCGCAGGAGGCTGCAGAATTAGCCGGGAAGTATATCCACGCGCACGATGCCCTTGTGGGTATTCGCGCAAAACAAATCTGGGAGGATTTTATGCAGTCGCATGGTAAAGCCCTAATCCAGACACTGAGCCTGCTTAAATCCACAATGGGCCGGGAAGCCAGCGCAGTTGTCGGTGTGGTGCATTCAGTTAATGACCCGGACACAGTGCTGAAAGACTTTATTCATAAAAATATCACCAAACCAGCTCTCACTAACGATGCGATGCCGGACCAGGACCCTGTGTTTAAACTGGCGGGCGTAGCCCCGGATTATGCGGCCCGTCTGGATTTCAGTAAGCAACTATCCCCTGCAGCCCTGCATAAGATGAAGATACGTCAGGAACAGATGTTGCTGCAAAAAAACAATAGTGTATCGGAGGGGTTGTAATGGCGCTGAAATGTCCTGAATGCGGCACTATGGCCCATGCCAGAACCAGTTCTTATGAAGCACCTTCGGTTAAACGCTCATGGTACCAGTGCCAGAATCTTGAATGTTCCTGCACATTTACAGCGCTGGAAAGCGTTGACACGATAATTATGAAGCCGCATAAACCCGTGCCATCTGAACCTGAGTCGCAGGATGATTCTCCCGCACGTAAGCCGCAGACGCTGGGCCGCTACGGTTCGGCCTGTACCCTTAAAGACCGTCATGCACAATAAAATGGAGAGGAACCATAATATGACAGAACAACAATTGACGGAAAACCAGATTCAGGCCGCAACCGGACATGTAGTGACACTCCTCGCCAGGGCAAAGAAACCACTTCAGGATGCGGATTGGCTCATGCGGTTGCCTGCAGATGAAATCGCCCGCCAGACGGAAACACTGACAAAAGGCCTTTCTTCCGACTGGCAGTCCAGGATAATTGACCTTTACCAAAAAATGCAGGCCTGGGTGGAGGCCAGACAGGCCGAAGATGCAGCTATTGAAAACCTCAGGGCTCTGCGTCAGCATCAGGCCGAAACTGAACAGGCGAGCAAAGACAATCGGGTGCAGTTCAGGGAATTGCTTAGCCAGAACGGCGGTATCGTGACCCCAGAGATGAAAGCTCTTCGGGCTGAGTATCTGGAACAACAGGAAACCGCCGCCGAGCTGGCCGGTCTGATTACTGAAAAAGAAGAGCAGTTGCCGGTACTGGCTAACGCGACCGGTCGTAAGGCAAACGCCTACGTAAACTGCCATCATAGCATCACGGAAGAGCGTATTGATGAGCTTCTTCGTGACTTCTTTATTTTCAACGGTGCTGAATTGAGCAGCCTGCTCAGGATGAAGTACAGACAATTTGAACGGGATAGCTCAGCACATATCCCGGGGATTATTGAAGGAACAAATGATGCAGATACACTGTATCGTGAATTTATCCTGAATTTGATGCTGAAATGGACGAGTGAAATATTGCCGCTGAGATTCCGGGACGACGTGATGAGCCTGGCCGGTTCAGCGCCGGTATCAGGCTCAAATGATGACAGGAAAAAAAGAAAACTGTTTTGATCTGAACAGAACCACTCACTTAAGCCCGGCCTGTGCCGGGTTTTTGATGCCTGTAGCCTGATGCATGTCTATGCTGCATGAAAACGCATGACAGTCATGCGCTATTTTTGACGCAAAAGCCCTTGTGCGGCGGCTTCTGAGACGATTTACGGGGTGCATGAAAACCAGTCTGTTAAGCGAAGCGGGCAGGCGGGCGGGGCTGCGCACGTAAGCGCTGAAAGTAATGGTTTTTATCAAAAAAAGGAACGATAGTATTATTCGATAATTTGGAACGAATTTTATTCAATACGTAGAGGGTTGGTTATGGACAATGGTTACGATGAGGATTACATATCTGGTCTGACTGATCGTGTTTTCTTAATCAAGAGACAACTTGAAGCTGGTAAAATGCATATCGCTAGCCATCTTGTGGATGGATTTAAAGAAAGTTTCGATAAAATTAGGTTAAGGCCTGATGGAAAAGTTGACCCAACTACCGTTGATGGACGCATCAGAGCGATGGGTGCAGCAGTAAATCATTTTTTTGAACGTAATGAAATTAAGAAAAAGTACAATATAGTTGACTTTCAAGAAGCGTATTTTAAGATTCTATTCAGCAATTTCTATCAATTTTATGATGACTTTATTAAAAGTAAGGCTCAACCGTATCAAGTAGCTCATTTCATTTCTGAACAAAGTGATTTCGTAGATCATCTAGATCAGATTTTTCCAGAGTTGCTTTCTGATGTTAAGGAGTTTTGGGAGACAGCTTATGAAATTGGTGAAATTCATCTCCAAGATGGTGAACAGTTAAAAGCAAATTTTGCAGGTGATCTTTTTCCTGCATATACAGAAAATGCAGTATCTTGCACTGGTCTTTATATCGATACAATAATATTACCGTGCCCTATATTGAGAGTGGGGAAAATACATGGTGTTACTAATAAAAAACATTTTTGTTTCTTATTAATGAAACACGTTTTAACATGCATGACTTACAGAAATTTAGCATTGGAGGATATTGAACCTGCTATAGTACTAGTTCTTCCTGATAAACGTGATTTTAGTAGTGATGATAACGAGGGGCTGCATGAGCGCGCAACGCCTTTTGTTCTTGCCCATGCTCAATATCTATATGGCAGAAGTTTTGAGAGTAAGGATGAATTGTTTGATTTTAGTTTATCATTAACTGATGTTGATAAAGTTTTTAGAGAATTAAAACGCCCTGAAAGATTAATTTTTGATACCGAGTGGGGACCCGGCGGACGAGCGCAACTAGAACGGCATTTAGCCGATCCTGAGAAAATGAAATCACCAGTTCATAATGGTAATCCAGGAATTGAGGTGATGTTCACATGCACTGGTCGCATGCCACAGGCACTTGCAGCAAGAATAAATGCTCAAGATTTTAGAAGTACGCCATATATTAATGCAGAAACCTCTTGGCTTTATTACACTTGGTTGATGGAATATGAATCTCTTGACTTTAATATTGATAATGAAAATTTAAAAGAGTTACATATGGTCAATGCTTTATCCAAAGGGATGCAAGGCGGTTTTTCTTGGTTAGGAGATATCCCTTTGAATAACATCCTTGAAATAAGGCGTAACGGATTAATGCCGGAAATACGAAATATTCTATCAATCGGTATTTCTGAGGTAATTAGTGCATCTCCTCGTGATTATAATGCTTCTTCACAAAGGGTAATTGATAATGTGGATAGGGCATTTATTCAACATCAACGTTTTCTTGAGAAAATCAGAAAAGAAAAACTAAGAATTTTAGGTGTGGAAGTTGCACCATTTATAGTTAATGGTGCTTTCGGTATTGCTTCTGCATTAATTAACAAACCTGAATTAGCCTTGGCTAGTTTTACACTTGGGACATTGGGTTTGCCAACTCTAAAAGATATTAGAACTAGTTTTAAAAATAGAGAGGAAAAACTAACCAATTATAAAAGAACAGCTACAGGCTTGATGTTTAGCAAAAAATAAAATGTGGGCCGTTTAAGGCCCTTTCATTTAATCTAATAAGTATGGCCTAAATTTTATTACTTCTTCATTTAGCCATTCATTCAACTCTTCGCAACGTTTTTGGAGGGGGAGTAATTCATTACGAACAAACACACGACTTGCTTTTTCCACATCGCCAAAACCACCAGTGTTGTTAGGTATGATACCCATCATCTGCGGTGGCACGCGGTGCGCTGCCATCATGTCATCACGACTCACATTCTTGATATTCATAAACTCATCTTTTGCCGCCACCTCTGACAGCGGGATGATCTGGATGCCGTCCTTTTTACCATTGGGCGAGTACATAAAAAGATTGCGAAAGTTTCCCGGCCCTTTGGCACTTTTCATTGCCTTGCGGATGTTGTTCACGTCCTCCTGATTCTGCGCCGCGTCTGTCATGTACATGATGAAACCCGCATGACTACCGTTGATGTAATACTTCCGGCGGAACAGCGTTGCGGACTCGTTGAGCAAGGTTGACGGAATGGCAGAGAGATAACCGGGCAGCCCGTAAATCTCCTGGTTAATATCCGGCTCCATCAGGTGAAAAATATTGCCTCTGGTGAACTCATAAGGCTGCGTCGTCAGGCTATAGTTCACAAACCAGTAGGATTCTAGGTCAACACCGCGCCGGGTATACTTTGCCAGCGCTGGCTCCAGTGAGAGGACACCACCCAGCCGGTTAGTGCGCTTTTCCAGATAGGCATTACCAAACACCAGATAATCCTGAACGAAACGGGTGAAAGACTGCTGGCTGAGCAGGCGATGCGGGATATAGGTACTGCTGAGAATGTCGCGCTTAACGGCAATTGGTGAACTGTGATGTACGGCTGCGCGGTAGGTACGTGCCAACCCTGCAAAACTCACCGGCGGCTCATACCAGCGATCCATTTGCACGCATTCCACATAGTCCAGCAGTTCGCGCCGGTCCAGTACTGGAATGGGATCGCCAAAGGTGAAACATTCTGCAGAGGACTGCGGCTCTGCCGTTGCAGTAACCTCACGGTCAGAAATTTTGTCCTGATCATCCATATTCTTTATCGCTGTGAACAACTCTTGAGGGATCAGGTGTGTAATGAACAGCACAACGATATTTGCTTGACTGTTTGATTACTGCAGGCGGGCATTGTGTCAAATTCGATACAATTAATAGCGGTTCTGGTGATAGGTTCTGTTCGGGTTTGGATCCGTAAAGCGAACACAAACCAAAATATTTATGTAATCTGGTTATTAATCAAACAAAGTGATAGTAGTGAAATTTCTGTGGGGGCATAAAAAGGGGCATAAAAGAGAATGTTGTTTTTAATTATTAGTTAATACATATGGTTATTTGGTTTTTCTATTCCGGCCTTCGCCCCAATCCCCCTAATCCTCAAACACCACACTCCTGTGCCACTCCAGATTCTCCAGCGATCTCTCCGGAAACGGACTAATCCTCCCCGGCAAATTCAGCGCCTTATACGTTTCATAATCCAGACGATTGCTGACAATAACATCGCCCTGGTCAGCAAAAGAGATCCACCCACCATCAAACAACACATCAATATGCGCAGCCAACATGATCCCATTAAACGGATCCAGTCTCTCTGTAGATGTCGCACAGTCAGTCCACGGCTTGATATGGCTGGCGCGAAGCAAAGGTTGAAATGCGAAATGAGTGACCGGGCAAGCAGGATAGAGATTCAGGCATCCAGAACGGAACTGGCCCTGGCCCAGTCGGGCATTGATCAAACGTTGACGCGTTGTGGCATCCAGAGAGGCGTCTTTTTCTAAAAGCGCGATATCGCGCTGAATAATCGTAATCTTACTGGAGGGTTCAGGCATCTTATGCGCGCTAAATCCCAGCTCTTTCATTAACGCTTGTTGATGCTGCGCAGGAATAAATGCGCGGGCGACATCAAAGGCTAACGTATCGATAAACGAGGGATGCTGCTTCAGAAATGCAAAGCTGGCGTCATCGAAACCGCCAGCCACCTGAAATGCCTTAAGCTCAGTGTCTTTGGGTTCACGGATACTTTGTGAAGAGCAAAGTTCTGCATTTTTGAGCTGCCAAAAGCCATCATGTCGTAAACGCCAGAACGGCATATCGGTGGCATAGCCGCTACGTTCTGCCCCATAGCGCTTCAACAGCTCACGAAGGTTCGGCTTCACCTCGCTGGCATAATCAAACCAGCAGCCATGCCCTTTTTTGTACTACGAGAGGGCGTAAAGTACCAGCAGCGGCTTGTTTAACGTGATGTCATCGCCGTATTTCGCGGTTTTCATTGCCAGAACTTTTTGGCTGAGGTGCTGTGCTCCGGGCATAGTCAAGTTACCTATTAACGTAATTATTCGCGATGATGCTCGCAAAACGCCCTATGTTCAACCCAGCATCGGCAGCCCCAACCCGCGTTTTACTTCCTCCAGCGTCGCCTGCGTCACTTCCCGCGCTCGCTCACTCCCTTCACGCAATATCGCCATCAGCGCGCCTTTATCCTGAATAAATGTGTTCCGCCGCTCGCGCATCGGCGCAATCAACTCCTGCAAACAGGTTTCCAGTTCGTTCTTGCAAACGCGATCGCCGAGCCCGCCCTGTTGATAGTGCGCTTTCATCGCCGCGACTTTCGCCGGGTCTGGATGAAACGCATCCAGCCAGGTGAATACCACGTTGCCTTCCACGCACCCCGGGTCGTTCACCCGCAGATGATTGGGATCGGTATACATGGCGCTAACGGCCTTGTGGATCGTTTCCTCGCTGGCAGAAAGGGTTAGCGTATTGCCCAGCGATTTGGACATCTTGGCGTTACCGTCGATGCCCGGCAGGCGGCTGGTCTGGCTAAGCATCGCCTGGCAATGGCGCAACACCGGGGTGCTCAGCAGGCTATTCATCTTGTGGACGATCTCATTGGTCTGCTCAATCATTGGCAACTGATCATCGCCTACCGGCACCAGCCCAGCCTTAAAAGCGGTAATGTCCGCCGCCTGGCTAATGGGGTAGACCATAAATCCGACCGGCAACGAACGGGCGAATCCTTTCTGGGCAATCTCATTTTTGACCGTCGGGTTACGCTCAACGCGCGCAACGGTGACAATGTTCATATACAGTACGGTCAGTTCCGACAGCGCGGGCAGGGTGGATTGCAGGCAAATAGTGGTGAGGTGAGGGTCGATACCTGCGGCCAGATAGTCGGCCAGCACTTCAGGAATATTATCGTGAATTTTCTGCGGGTTACTGCCGTTATCCGTTAGCCCCTGAAGGTCGGCAATTAGCACGAACTGTTGATGGTCGTGCTGCAATGCCACGCGCTGGCGCAGCGAACCGACGTAATGGCCCAAATGCAGCGGGCCGGTTGGACGGTCACCGGTGAGGATCGTAGGTTTGTTCATGTGAAGCTCCTTTGGCTTGATCAGCCGAAAGGCGCCCCTGAAATGCGATAGCCGCCTTTCGGCGGCTATAAAAAATGGGATGAGATTATCCGTGCCGCCTTTAGAAAGGCAGCCACCAACGAGTGTGACGTGAGGTGGAGATGACGGTACGGTTCATGGCTTCATCCTGTCACTATCCATCATGAAGGTCAATGTGTTGTATCTCTCCGATGCCATTCGTAGCCGCTGCATCATCTTGCTGAGCCCTGAAGGGTAACCTTACTCAACAATACATAAGCCGCGATGAACTTGAGAAAAAGCGCCCTATCATAACCAGCATGATTGGATGGTTATCTGCTGCGTTTCAGGAACAAGCTGATGAGAAAAGCACTGCGTAATACTCTCCGGGTTCCGATTCTGCTGGCCCTCGCGGTGGGCGTTTTATTCCTCCTGCTTCCCATTCAGGAGAGCGAATCGGCGACGGAGTGCCGTCGTAGCCTGACCCGGCAGGCAAAAAATCTGGTGCAGGAAGATTATCTGAAGAGCCGTTTTCCCTACTGGCAGATTGAAAAGAAAATGCTGGGCACGCTGACGCCCAACTTAAGCTTTGGCAAAGTGACGATTGAAGACGACGCTTACCACGTGCCGTTCACCGCCGTGGGGCCCGACGCCACGCTTGCGCGCGTCGGGATTATCGATTGTGAGCTTCAGGAGATTGATTACGCGTTCGCATCCTGATCCATCGCCCGATGCACGGCTTCACCGAGTTGTTCCATCACCTGCCGATGCTTCTCGGTGGTGGGCAGTGCGCAGTTGATGCGCAGACAGTTGCGGTATTTCCCCGATGCGGAAAACAGCGAACCCGGCGCCACCTGAATCTTCAGGCGGCACAGCTGTTTGGCGACGCACACCATATCCACCACTTCCGGTAGCTCCACCCACAGCATATAGCCGCCGAGCGGGCGGGTAACGCATATGCCACAGGGAAAATACTGACGCAGCCAGCAGGTGTAGGTTTCCATATTGTTCTGATAAATCTGCCGCATGCGCCGGACGTGGCGGTGATAGTGCCCCTCGCGCACAAAGGTGGCTACCGCAAGCTGTGTGGCGGGTGGGGTGGTGCCGCTTGATGCGTATTTCATGTGCATCACTCGGTCACGATAGCGGCCCGGCACAATCCAGCCAACCCGCAAACCCGGCGCCACGGTTTTGGTAAATGAGCTGCATAGCACCACGCGGCCATCAATATCGAACGAATGAATGGTGCGCGGGCGCGGGTACTCCATTGCCAGTTCACCGTAAATATCATCTTCAAAAATCACAATATCGTGGCGCTGCGCCAGCGCCAGCACCGCGCGTTTACGCGCCTCCGGCATGATAAATCCAAGCGGGTTATTGCAGTTGGGTACCAGAATCACGCCCTTGATCGGCCACTGTTCCAGCGCCAGTTCCAGCGCTTCGATGCTGATACCACTTTCGGGATCGGTCGGGATTTCAATCGCTTTAATGCCAAAGCCGCGTAGCAACTGCATAGTGCCGTAAAAGGTCGGCGATTCCACGGCGACGATATCGCCAGGTTTACACACCGCCAGCAGGGCAATCGACAGCCCGCTGTGACACCCGCTGGTAATGACCACATCGTCGGCGTTCACGATTGACCCGCCATCCAGCATCAGGCGAGCCACCTGTTCGCGTAGCTCGCGTCGCCCGGCCAACTCATCGTAGCTCAGAATTTCCGTCGGATGGTGCTGCACCACGCGGCTCATCTCGCGCCACAGCGGTTTCAGGCTGGGCTGGGTGACATCCGGCGAGCCGCCGCCAAAGAGAATAACCTCTTTATCGCGACGCGCATCGAGCATCTCCAGCACCTGATCCCACTGGGTAACCTCTACCGGGCGCTGCACCGGGCGGCTCATCGCCGGCACCGGGGGCTGCGCTTTACGCGACGCCACGAAATAGCCCGAGCGCGGCTGTGGCGTGATAAGCCGCAGCGTTTCCAGCGTCTGGTACGCCTGCTGAACGGTGCTGATGCTGACGCCGTGTTCCTGACTCAACGTACGCACCGAGGGCAGCTTTTCGCCTGCGCGATACAGCCCCTGTTCAATACGTTCCGCCAGAAGATTCGCCAGATGTTGATAACGCGTCATGCTGTATTCCTCGGAGCCGCCATACAGATCGCAGGACCAGTACAGATGAAGATGAAAACTGCCGTGCAGATCTCTTTTTAGACCATCTGTATGTTAAAGAAAAGTTATTTGTGAATCTGTATTGCTTAGGTGCTTTTTGGCGAAGATAAAGCCTCTGGCAACGCGTGGAGGTGCGATATGGAATTTTACGAAAACCGTTCGAAAAGGCCGTTTATCGGGCTGGTGTGGCTGTGGCAGGCGCTGCGAAAATGGTACGACCGCGAGCGCACACGCCGCGTCCTTGACCGGATGACCGATGCGCAACTGAAAGATGTCGGGCTGAGCAGGGATGATTATCGGTGAGGATATCACCCCTCACCCCGGCCCTCTCCCGCAGGGAGAGGGAGAAAACCAGCTCAGTTCTGTAAGACACGCACAATCCAGCCCCTCTCCCTGAGGGAGAGGGTCAGGGAGAGGGAGAAAACCAGCTCAGTTCTGTAAGACACGCACAATCCATCCCCTCTCCCTTGAGGGAGAGGGTCAGGGTGAGGGGGAACATCCCGCACTACCCCCCTATTTTTCACATTCAATGCTATCCATCCCGCCGTTTCTTGATACTTACCGTGATAAGTATTATCTTCCTCAAGGTAATCACTGAGGAGTTCGCCATGACTGAAGATGAATTGTTTGCCCGCAGGCCGATGGGGATGCGGATGGCGATGGTTGTTCGCCAGTGGCGGGGCATCATCGATCGGGCGATCACCGACACGGGATTAACACAATCGAGCTGGACGGTGCTGATGCAGCTTCAGCAACTGGGCGATAATGTGTCAGTGAGCGAGCTGGCGGAAGTGCAGGGCATTGAACTGCCGCCGCTGATGCGCACGCTGACGCTGCTGGAAAAGCAAGGTTACCTGCTGCGTACGGTGTCGCCATATGACAAGCGCATTCGCCTGCTGACGCTCACGCCGGAAGGTCAGGCTGTGCTGCAACGATTGACGCGGGTTATTGAGGATTTACAGGCCCGCGTGTCCGAAAACATCCCGCCGGAACAGATCGCTCTGTTCAGCGAAACCCTGAATCATATTGCCTGCAATTTGCGGATGCTCCGCGAAGAAAATAATAAAACCGAATAACACCATGATGACGCCAGAACAGAAATTTGCCCGCTGGGTAAGGGTCAGTATTGCCTCTTTCCTGCTTATGTTTGTCTATTTTATCATCGCTGATATCTGGATCCCGCTCACGCCGGACTCCACGGTGATGCGCGTGGTGACGCCGATATCGTCGCGCGTCTCCGGCTACGTTGCGCAGGTGTATGTGCACAACAACAGCCAGGTGAAGAAAGGCGACCTGTTGTATGAGCTCGACCCGACGCCGTTTGTAAATAAGGTGGAAGCCGCGCAGATTGCACTGGAGCAGGCGAAGCTGAGCAACCAGCAACTGGATGCGCAGATCGTCGCCGCACAGGCGAATCTGAAAACCGCGCAGTTCACCGCCCGCAACGATCGCGTGACCTACGAGCGTTACCAGCGTTTAAGCACGATGCAGAACGTTTCGCAGTCGGATCTCGATAAGGTGCGTACCACCTGGCAGACCAGCGAACAGTCGGTGAGCGCGCTTAACGCGTCCATCCATAATCTGCAAATTCAGCGTGGTGAGCGCGATAATCATCGCAACGTCACCATCCAGAAATACCAGAATGCGCTGGAAGAGGCGCAGCTTAATCTTGGCTGGACAAAAATCCGCGCCGAAGAAGATGGCACAGTGAGTAACCTGCAATTAAGTCCTGGGCTGTACGCCAGCGCCGGAACAGCGGTAATGGCGGTCGTGAACGATCATACCGACATCGTCGCCGATTTCCGCGAAAAAAGCCTGCGTCACACCAAAACCGGCACCGACGCTGCCGTGGTTTTTGATGCGTTGCCGGGTAAAGTCTTTAGTGCCAAAGTGACCAGCAGCGACGCCGGGATCTTAGCCGGTCAGGAAGCGGTAAACGGCCAGCTTTCTCAGCCAGATACTTCCACGCGTTGGGTGCGAGATGCCCAGCGTATGCGCATTCACGTGGCGCTGGATGAACCGCTTGCGCAAACACTGCCGACCGGCGCACGCGCCACCGTTCAGCTCTATAACAGCGATGGACCGTTCGCCCGCTTTTTCTCCGGGGCGCAAATTCATCTTGTGAGCCTGTTGCATTATGTCTATTAAAACACTCGCTCAGGTCTTCACGCCGCACGGCAATATCGTCTACACGGCGAATGATTTTCGCCAGACGCTGCGCACCGTGTTCACCGGCATGACGGCGCTGAGCATCTCCACTTTCTTCGATACCCAGTACGGCGTGTTCTTTGTCGTTTTCCCCATTTTGCTGGTGTCGCTTGTTCCGGTCTTCAACGGCCATATCGCACGGCAGTTTTTGCTCAGTGCGGTGCTGAACTGCATCGAAATGGTGATTATCGTCGGCTATCTGATTGAATGGCCGTTGATTATGACCATTGTCGTTTTCGGCATGTATGTGATGCGTTTCCGTTTTATGAGCAAGGGCCCGTTGTTCCTGTTCGGCTCTATGGGCGTGGTATGCCAGAGCGTCATGCTTAATTTTATGAGCTATCCGACCACTAACTGGCACACGCTGCTGTTCTCCAATATGGAAGCCAGCGTCATGGCGGTGGCGCTGAGCGCCCTGTTCCACTATCTCATTCCTGATGTTGAACCGCGTAAGCTGCCGCCGCTGATTGAAAAAGACGCCGCGCGCGTGCGCCATGAATCGCTGCTGTCAGGCACCGTGGCAACGATGCTGTTTATCGTCTTTCAGATAAGCGATTTACAGGATTCATTGTCGGCGCTGATGGCGGGGATCTTAATCCTCTTCCCGATGCACTATCGCGGCTCGGTGGTCAGTTCCCTGTGGCGCGTGGTCGGCGTGGTGCTGTCGTGTCTGTATATTCTGGTAGTGCAGCTGATTTTGTACGATCACAGCAGCCACATGATCCTGATGATGCCGCTGATTGGGCTGGGTCTTGCATTTAGCGCGCGAATGCACGTGATGGAAAAAGTGGGCGCAGGCGTCGGTTTCGCCAGCATTACCACCATCGGCATCATGTTCGGTCAAAACCTTCAGCCGGACCAGGATCTGGTCTTCAGTGACATGTACCGTGTTACGTCTGTTACCGTTTCGTTATTGGGAACGCTAACAATGGTGTTTCTCGTGCACCGAATTTTGAACTGCTTCCAGGCAACGCGTTTTATTGTGAAGTAGCGCACTTCCGGTCCCAGACGCGTGGTCGCGTTTGTGCGTAGAATAGCTCCCCCCGCAATGGATGGAGAAGGACGATGTGGCAAACGCGCGCGCTGGAACTCAATAACCAGGAGTTCTGGAACTGGGATAAAGCCTGTGAATTAGTGAAGTGGGCCATCAATCACGATTTCAATACGGTGATTGTCGGCCAGGCCAATTTGTTCGACAAACTGGTCTCGCCAAAAGGCTTTACGCCGCATCAGTACAATGATGGTCTCTCCAGCCATCAGCGCGCCCGCTGTGTTTACCTCAACCGGCTGGCCGGTTTTTGCCAGCAGCACGGCCTGAAATTTTACCTGCAGGCGAAAGAGTTTAGCTTCCCCGTTGACCTGCTGGCGGCGCATCCTGAACTGCTGAACAAAAACGGCGGCGTACTTTTCGACGCGGAGTTCTGGTGCCGCTACCTGGCGGATAAAATGACCCTGCTGTGTCAGCGTATTCCGCTGATGAGTGGCCTGCAGGTGGCGCTCTCGAATACAGACGGTCTGCTGCCTATCTCGCGGCCTAACTGGGAGCTAACCGGGCACGACGATCCTTCCCCTCATATCGATCCGCGTAGCTTATCGCTTTACAGTCAGTGTTTTAGCGCGATGGCACGGGCGGTGATGCGCGAAGGCAAGCATCTGGTGCTGCGTGCGTTTCCGGCGGGCAATCACGATATCAGCAACGTTCTGGAAGCGATCAGCACATTACCGGAAGCCGTTTCAGTCTCGATTAAAATCACCCCGGAGCGTTTCTGGCCTAATTTTCCCAATAACCCGGCGCTGCAAGCGGTGCAAAACCGCGACGTGTGGGTCGATCTCGATCTGGTCGGTGAAGAAGTGGGGTGGGGGATTTTCCCGTTCCCGCGCATCGACGAATTACAGGGGCGCCTGCTGTGGTGCCGGGGGAATCCGGCGATTCGCGGCGCAGTGTGCAAAGCCAGTTGGGAAGGCGTGGATAACCACTGGATCATGGGCACGTTGAGTGAGTGCAATCTGGTCGCCTGTAGTCAATTGCTGGCTCATCCTGAAAAAGCAGTAACCCGCACCTCGCTGATGATGCATTGGCTGGATGAATGTTACGGCTGGCGTCCGGACGACGAGACGTTCACTGAATTTCAAACGCTGTTAGAGCAGGCCGGGCAGGTACTCTATCGCGCCATTTACGTGCGTGATCACGTTTTCCATCGCCACAGCCAGGTGCCGGAAAGCTACGGTCAGGGCGTCTGGAGCCTTTATGGCCAGCTCAACCGTAACCACTGGCTGCCGGGCTCTGAGCGTGATATCGCCTTCAGTCCCCATGATGTCGCGACCGCCGGGCGTAATTTATCGTTGATTGCCAAAGAAAAAGATGAAGCCTGGCAGGAGGCGCAAACTCTACAGGCTGAGGCGCTCAGTTTTGTGCAGCGCGCAGCATTCCCCCATGCCCTGGCCCGGCGCTGGCAGGAGGAATGGCAAGGGTTTGCGCTTTACTGTCAGTTGTTTATGCATGCGCAGAAAGCTTTTTTTACTCTGCATTATGCCACCGTGGTGGAGAATAACTGGAGTATGCGTGAAATTTGTCATGTGAATATTCAGGAGCTTTATCGCTGCGCCGTCGAAATGGACACATTTTGTGCGAAGCATCCCGATGCCTCGCCGGGCATGCACGTTATCTTTGACGCATCGCGCGTGCGGGCGCTGGCAGACAGCCTGCATCATCAACTGACTCAGCTAAAAGCGTGATTTAAATCACATCGAAAAACCACGGATCGCGGAATAAATGCGATCCGCACCGTTTTCACCCCCTACGGTAAATAGCAAAATGTGATGAAAGTCTCATTTCTCTCCCTGCTCATCGGTGGATTGTGAATCTTCGGGCAGATCCATAAAACCTCGTATTCACTCACATAGCCCAAACGCCTCTGAATCCTGATGATACGACGCAAACACAAGCGTAGTGAGTGAGGAGATAACATGAGGCTGGCAGCGGGTGACGCAGTCATGCGTTTTGCAGTTTCAGCGCCGCATAATGAGCGGTTTGCTGAGTTTTATACGGGTGAAACCCTCGATGCATCAACAGGATACGTGGTGGCGGAGGATGCCGGGCCGGAACAGACTTCATTCTGCCGCCGCGTATTTTGCGACAGCACCGCCCAGCGCGACGTATCACTTTCCCGCGCGTTGCCTGCCAGCCACACCGTACAGGCGGACGAAAGCGGAATGGTTCACTTCTCGGTGTTTAAACCGATCGCCACCCACAGCCAGCGCTGGCTTTACGTTAACCTTCATGCTGAAAAATCGGGTGAATACGCTTTTCAACTGGCGACGTGCGGTGGCATGCGTATCTGGGTTAACGGTGCAGAAGCAGCCCGATTCACGCCTTTTACCCGCAACAGGCTGCAAATTTGCCAGGTTAACCTGCCGCTCCAGCAGGGGAAGAACGCGTTGTTTATTCATCTTGAAGAACTCTGCGAGCGTAGAACGCAGTTTGTCCTGCGCATGATTTATCAGGGCCAGGCACCGCTCGACGCGCGCCTTAATGAACAGGATGACGCGCTACCGTTGCATCAACGCGCTACCGCCGAACCGACCGAAGACGAAGGCGACGCATTGCTGGCAATGCTCCGGCAGGGGAACGCAGGCGAGCAGGCGCAATCGCTGCTGGTGCACCTGTTACAGCGTGTTAGCGCCCGGGAAGAGGGCTCAAGCTCTGCGCTTATTTCGCTGCTGTGGATCTGGCATGACTATCACGGTGAAATTTTTGCGCCGGCGCTGTGGCGTCGCGTGCGCTCGGCGGTATTGGGTTATCGCTACTGGTTTGATGAACTGGGGAACGACGTCATGTGGTTTACCAGTGCAAACAATGCCTTAAGCTTTCACACCGCGCAGTATCTCGCCGGGCAGATGTTCCGCGATGAACGCTTCACCGCTTCTGGCCGACTCGGGCGCGAACAGCAGGAAATCGCCGCGCAGCGTCTGGCCTGGTGGTCGGTAAACGTCGCCCCGCAGGAAGGCGCTTCTCCCAGCCTGCGTGCACTGTCGCAACTGGCGGACGACGCCGGGCTTCGCGCTCGCGCGCAGCGTCTGCTGACCAGCAATCTTTCTCTAACGTCCTCACACGCAGGAGCCGCATGATGCGCCACGCTGAATTACATCAAACTCTGGAACAGATCGTGCAGGGATTCTGTCGCCTGAAAAATATCGGCGAAGTGAGCAGCGGTGAAGGGTTTGCCATCAACTTCGAAGAGTGGGAATGGGAAGTGGGCGTCGGCCTGTACGGCTTCTGGCAGTATGCGTTATCGCAGAATGATGCCGGGTTGCAGCAGTCGATTCTTGCCTGGTATGAAGGACAACTGGCGAAGGGCCTGCCTGCGGTGCAAATCAATACCACCGCGCCAATGATCGCGCTCTCGCTGGTGGCCGGGCACACGGGCCGTGAGGATCTACTGAAGGTCGTCAATGACTGGGCGGATTCTCTGCTGCAAACGCTGCCAAAAACAGAGGAAGGCGGTTTTCAGCATGTCGTCAAAGAGCAGCCAAATACCGGGCATCTGTGGGATGACACACTGTTCATGACCTGTCTGTTCCTCGGCTCGGCGGGTGTGGTTCTTAAGCGCAACGATCTGATTGACGAAGCGTCGTATCAATTTTTGCTGCATACCCGCTATCTCAGCGAACCCGCCAGCGGCCTGTGGTATCACGGCTGGACGTTCGTCGGTCAGCATCACTTCTCGGGCGCATTCTGGGCACGGGGTAATGCGTGGATCACCGTGGCCATCCCGGAATTCATCGCTCTGCTCGGCGACAGCCTGGACGCCAGCGTGAAGCGCTATCTCTCGCAGGTCGTGGCGCGGCAGGTGAAAACCCTGTGCCAGATGCAGGCTGAAAATGGCATGTGGCACACGCTGGTGGACGATCCGCTCTCGCCGCAAGAATCGTCCGCCACGGCGGGGATCGCCTATGGCATGCTACGCGGCGTGCGGATGGGGATTCTGGATGCTGACGTAGCCGGTTCGGCGCTACGAGCATGGGAAGCGTTGCGCGATCGCATTGATGAACGTGGGATCGTGCTGGAAGCATCGAAAGGGACGATGGTGGGGCCGGATCTACAATATTACTGTGATATCGAAATGGCCCCGGTACCCTACGCACAGGCGCTGATGATGCTGCTGTTGCTGGAGTTGCAGCAGGGGGAGTGGCTGGCGTAATGGTACCGGATGGCGGCTACGGTGCGGTTTTTTGCCGGATGCGACTGCGCCTTATCCGGCCTACGGGGCGGCGATCTGAAGGTCGGATAAAGCGTTGCCGCCATCCGACATCGCAGCGTTCTCCGCCCCCTAAATCAGCGCAGGTATTTGCGACAACAGCCACAATACCAGCCCGATCGTCCCGCCGACCAACGTTCCATTGATGCGAATAAATTGCAGATCTTTGCCGATATTCAGCTCGATCTGTCGCGACATATCGCGTGCATCCCAGCTCTTCACCGTGTCGCTAATATGGCGAGTAAGGAAGGCGGAAAACTCCGGCGCCACGCGCATCGCCGCCTGTTCCAGATGGTTGTTGAGCGACTCACGCAGCGCGGCGTCGTGAGTCAACGTTTCACCAAACCACTGCCCGGCTTCGGCGATCCGCGTTTTCACCCGCGAATCGTCAGAGGCCATATCGTCCTTCATCCACTGGCGATAATCGGCCCAAATCTGCCCCAGATAGCGGTTAAATGCCTCATCGTTTTTCAGATAGCTTTTAATGTTCTCAGCTTTGGCCTCCATCTCCGGCGACGTTTTCAGGTTCTCAATAAAGCGGTAAATTACCCGATCAAACGCCTGGCGGATCTGATGATGGCGATTCTCAGTAATATCGTCGAGCACCGAATCCACCGCGTCGGCAACCAGATCCGCTCCCTGATCGCCCAGCCACTCGGTCGGCAGAAGCCGCGCTTTGATCGGGTGCTCCTGCTCCATCCAGTGCACGATCATCTGTGCTATCACATCGCGCGTGCTCTCCTTACGCAGCAGCGCAATCAACTGCGCCACCAGAGCATCGAGCAGCTTCTGATGGCGATTATCTTTGGTCATACTTTCGAGGATCACCGCGCTGGTCTGAGTGAGATCGACCTTATCAATCGCCTTGTGCACCGCGCGTTTCAGCAGCCCCTGCACTCGTGAATCATCGGTAAGCTCAATAAAACCGCTCATCACCTTCACCAGGTTTTGCCCCACGCGTGCGGCGTTCTCCGGCTGGCTAAACCAGTTGCCAATGAGCAGCGCCGGTTCGTGGCGGCGGATCAACGCACCCAGCGATGGCGTATCGAGGAATTTCTCCTGCACGAACTGGCCAAGATTGTCGCCGATTCGGTCCTTATTGCGCGGGATAATCGCCGTATGTTGCGAAATAAACGGCAGCGGCACGCGACGAAACAGCGCTACCACCGCGAACCAGTCCGCCAGCGCGCCGACCATCGCCGCTTCGGAGATAGCCTTTAACGCACTGACCCACGGCGAAGGTGGCAGCATCAGCGTTGTGATAAAAATGGCTGCGGCAATCAGCAGCAGCGACAGCGCCAGCAGCTTGGCGCGTTTGAGTTCAGTCTGTTTTTCCATAGGGGTAAGCATATAACCTGGCGGCGAGAACGTCATGTTAGCTGCTGAAGTTGCTTGTGAATTTACGAGAAGCCTTCCGGGAAAATGTTGTGTTTGCAGGTGATGAAATTTTGTTTGCGTGGCCCTCCGCAGCGCGACACATTGCCGGATGAACCGCTTAGTGAGCTGCGCTACAGTCCCGACACTTTCACAACGGGCAAGGGACAGCGGGATCTCACTCTGCTGGTGGAGAAACTGGTTGCTCTTCTGGCCTTGGGATACACTAGCGACACTCAGGTGAAAACGCTGTTTAACTATATTGTCCAGTATGGCGGAGCGGCTCGCGCCAGCGCATTTTTTCGCGAAATGGCGGAATGCTCGCCAAGGCATAAGGAGGAGCTAATGACGCTTGCTGAGCAGTTACACGAAGAGGGAAGAGTTGAGGGTTTGCAGATAGGGCGGCAAGAAGGACGCCGTGCCGAAGCACTTCGAATTGCCCAATCCATGCTGGCTAACGGGCTTGATAGTGAAGCCGTGATGACCATCACCGACTTGTCTGCAGACGACTTGTAGACCGTTGCACACTAATTTCTATTGTGCCGGATGCGGGCAATCCCCATTCGGCATCCTTCCTTTTTCTTAAAAGCGTGCCGCGTTTCCTCAGAACACTCCGTTTCTCTCCCTAAGCCAGATATCTCTACTACCCTTAATACTTTGAATGGCATTTTTGACTGCTTTCATCACTAAACCAGGAGCGAGATATGGCCTATCAGACAGTAAATCCTGCTAATAACCAACTGATTAAAGAGTACACTCCACACAGCGACAAGGACATTGAGGCCGCGCTGCAAAAAGCCGATGCGCTTTACCACTCAGAGTGGGCGAAGGGCGACATTAGCCAGCGTCTTCCTGTTTTGCATAAGCTGGCCGATCTTATCGACAGCCGCGTCGAGGAACTGGCGAAAATCGCCAGCCAGGAGATGGGCAAGCTTATTGAACAGAGCCGTGGCGAGGTGAAGCTTTGTGCGCAGATCGCCCGCTATTACGCGGACAATGCGAAGCAATTCCTGGCACCCGTACCGTATAAAACCGAGTTTGGCGACGCATGGGTAGAGCATCATCCGATTGGTGTAATCATGGCGGTCGAACCGTGGAACTTCCCGTATTACCAGTTGATGCGCGTCCTGGCCCCGAACCTGGCTGCCGGTAATCCGGTGCTGGCGAAACACGCGAGCATCGTGCCGCACTGTGCCGAGACCTTTGCGCATCTGGTACGTGAAGCGGGCGCGCCGGACGGCGCATGGACCAACCTGTTTATTTCTTCCGATCAGGTGGCGAACATCATCGCCGACCCGCGCGTTCAGGGGGCAGCACTGACCGGTTCTGAAAAAGCGGGTAGCGTGGTCGCCGCGCAGGCTGCGAAGCACGTTAAAAAATCGACCCTCGAACTGGGCGGTAACGATGTGTTTGTCGTGCTGGATGACGCGGACCTCAACAAAGCGGTGAAAATCGGCGTACAGGCGCGGCTGAACAACGCCGGACAGGTTTGTACGGCGGCAAAACGCTTTATTCTGCATGAGAAAATCGCCGATAAATTCCTCAGCGAATTCACCGATGCCTTCAGTAAGGTGAAAGTCGGCGATCAGATGGATTCCTCAACCCAGCTTGGCCCGCTGTCGTCGAAAGATGCGCTGGAGACGCTGACCAAACAGGTGGAAAATGCGGTAAAAAACGGCGCGAAACTGCACTTTGGCGGCAAGCCGCTGGAGAGTAAAGGCAACTTCTTCGAGCCGACGATTCTGACGAACATTTCTCGCGAAAACCCCGCGTACTTTGAAGAGTTCTTCGGCCCGGTGGCGCAGATTTATGTGGTGAAGGATGATGACGCGGCGGTGAAACTTGCCAATGACTCTCACTACGGCCTCGGCGGCGCGGTGTTCAGTCAGGATATTGAACGCGCCAAACGCATGGCCTCGCGGATTGAAACCGGGATGGTCTATATCAACTGGCTGACTGACACCGCCGCAGAACTGCCGTTTGGCGGCGTGAAGCGCTCCGGGTTTGGACGCGAGCTGTCGGACCTGGGGATTAAAGAGTTTGTGAACCAGAAGCTGGTGGTAGTGAAGAAGTAAGTTATTGATGAATGGCGCAGCGCCGGATGGCGGCGCTGCGCGCCTTATCCGGCCTACGGGTGCACCATCCGACGCTTTTTACATCACCTTCCGCGTTTTACCCGCAATCACTCCAATAAATTCCTGCACCTGCTTTTGTTTACGTGCCGACAGCTTGCACACCTTGCGCAGCGACTGCATCAGTTCGCTCTCTTCGACAGCGGGTGGTTGGGCGGTAAGCACAATGCAGCCGTCCATCACTTTGACATCAACAGGCGTGCCGGTGGCAAAACCGGCGGCTTCCAGCCACTGACCTTTCAGGGTGAGCGCCGGAATATGCGCGTGATCCGGCTAGCGGCTCGCATAACCGACGGTGACATGACGCTTATTTGCCGGAGAGACTTCTGGTTCGAATGATTCTGAAATAGAATGCGTGTCAGTCATGATTACTATTCTCGTGAAATAGAGATTGTGATGAGCGGTGCGGGTGTGTTGGCGCACACCCGCACCGCGCTAAATACCTGAATATATCAACAGTAAATAAAAATAAAGTCCAGCGAATAACAGGACATAATAACGATGTAACTGGAAATATTCAGCGGAGAAATACACACGCGGAACTGATGCTCCGCACAGAATCCCACCCTACTTCCTCAACCCCGCAAACGCCGCCCTTACCTCCTCTTCCGGCAACTGTATCCCAATAAACACCAGTTGGCTGCGCGGCGTTTCACCGCCCCACGGTCGGTCCCAGTCGGCGCTGTAGAGGCGTTGCACACCCTGGAATAGCAGGCGGTTTGGCTCGCCGTCAATCCACAGCATCCCTTTGTAACGCAGCAGTTTGTCGGCGAATTGCAGCAGCAGGTTTTCCATTACCCGCGAGACATCGCTGATATCAACCGGGTAATCCAGTTCCACCACAATGGAACTCACGTCATTCTGCTTATCCGCCATAAAGTGGAAGCGCGGTTTATCCGCCAGCACGTTCTCTTCCAGCATAAAGCCGCTGGTGTTGAACAACTGCGCCAGGTCGATATTGCCATGCACCACGGTGTAAATCGGTGCGCGGGCGTTGATGCGCGCCAGACGTTCGCGCAGTTTCTCGGTGTCGCCTGCGACGTCGGTTTTGGTCAGCAGGATGCGGTCGGCGTAGCCCACCTGCGACTGGGCGATGGTGAACTGGTTCATCTGCTCGTTAGCGTGAACCGCATCAACCAGCGCAATCACCCCGTCCAGCAGATAGCGTTCGCACAGGACGTCATGAGAGAAAAAGGTCTGAATAATCGGGCCGGGATCGGCCATGCCGGTGCACTCAATCACCAGACGGTCGAAATCAATTTCGCCGCGATCGCGGCTGTCGAGCAGGTCGAGCAGTGCGTCTTCCAGTTCATTGGCGCGGGAGCAGCAGATGCAGCCGTTGGTGAGGGTTTTGATTTGCGTGGCGCGGTCGCCAATAAGCTGAGTATCAACAGAAACTTCGCCGAACTCGTTTTCGATGACGGCGATTTTGAAGCCGTGCTGTTCGTTGAGGATATGGCGCAGCAGGGTGGTTTTGCCTGCGCCAAGAAAACCGGTAAGTAAGGTAACTGCAATCGGGGTCATGTTTTCTCCTTCTAACAGCAGCGCATGCCGCCTTTTCCGTCTCCGCCGTAGCGCGCCTGTTGCCGCTCGCGGAAGAACTCTTCGTAGGTCATGTACGGCTTGTCCGGATGCGTGGCTTTCATGTGTTCGACGTAGTTGTCGTAGTCCGGGATGCCAATCAGCATCTTCGCCGCCTGACCGAGGTATTTTTTCGCCTGACCTAAGTTACCAAACATTGTGCTATCCAGATATGAATAAAGCCCGGCGAGTCATCTCTGACGGGCCGGGGAGTGCGTTTTCCCTCACCCCGGCCCTCTCCCAAAGGGAGAGGGCGGGTTTGGTTATTTAGTGGTGTGAAGAGGTCTTCACGCCGCCTTCCGGCACAGGAACGTAAGGCGTTTCTTTGTCGGAGCGTTCTTCGTTATTGCGCACCTGCATCCAGGTTTTAAAACCGTAGAAGATGATGCTGTACACCACCACCAGGAACAGAATACTCAGGCCTGCGTTGGTGTAGTTGTTGATAACGATGTGGTTCATGTTGGCGATTTGCTGCGCCGTCAGTTCACCACCTGCCGCAATTTTCGCTTTGTACTGGCTCGCCATGTAGAAGAAGCCTTCCATCTGCGGGTTGGTGCTGAACAGTTTCAGACCCAGCGCCCAGGTGGTGCAGACCAGCAGCCAGAATGCCGGGATGATGGTGACCCAGACATATTTGCTGCGTTTCATCTTCACGAGGATAACGGTGCCGAGAACCAGAGCAACGGCTGCCAGCATCTGGTTAGAGATACCGAACAGCGGCCACAGGCTCTTCACGCCGCCCAGCGGGTCGACAACGCCCTGATACAGCAGGTAGCCCCACAGGCCTACGCAACCTGCGGTTGCGACAACACCCGCCACCAGAGAATCGGTTTTCTTCAGGAACGGAATGAAGTTGCCCAGCAAGTCCTGCAGCATGAAGCGACCCGCACGGGTACCGGCGTCCAGCGCGGTCAGGATGAACAGCGCTTCAAACAGAATACCGAAGTGGTACCAGAAGCCCATGTCCGCCCACGGCAGCACTTTGTGGAACACGTGTGCGATACCCACCGCCAGGGTAGGTGCGCCACCGGCACGGTTCAGAACAGACGGTTCACCGATGTCTTTCGCGGTTTGCAGGATCTCTTCCGGCGAAATCACGAAGCCCCAGGAACTGACCGTTGCCGCCGCATGAATGGTCACTTCTTTCAGCTGTGCCGCAATCATAGCCGCGTTTTCACCGCCCATTTCGTGCAGGTTCGGCATGGTGATGCCAAGGCCAGCAGGCGGGGTGTTCATCGCGAAGTAGAGGCCCGGTTCGATGATGGATGCTGCAACCAGCGCCATAATCGCCACGAAGGACTCCATCAGCATTGCGCCATAACCAATGAAACGCGCGTCGGTTTCATTAGCCAGCAGCTTCGGCGTGGTGCCGGAGGAGATCAGCGCATGGAAGCCAGACACCGCACCACAAGCGATGGTGATAAACAGGAACGGGAACAGCGCACCTTTCCACAGCGGGCCAGTACCGTCGATGTACTGGGTCACGGCTGGCATTTTCAGATCCGGGTTGAGGATCACGATGCCGATGGCCAGGCCAACGATAACGCCGATTTTCAGGAAGGTGGCGAGGTAGTCACGCGGTGCCAGAATCAGCCAAACCGGCAGCAGAGCGGAGATAAAGGCATAACCGATCAACGTGAAGGTGATGGTAGTGTCTTTAAAGGTCAGCGCCGGGCCCCAGTACGGGTCGTGAGCGATGACGCCACCGAACCAGATGGAAGCAACCAGCAGCACGATACCGATAACGGAGACTTCACCCACACGGCCCGGGCGAATAAAGCGCATGTAGATACCCATAAACAGCGCAATCGGCACGGTCGAGCAGACGGTGAATACACCCCACGGGCTTTCGGCCAGAGCTTTTACCACGATCAGCGCCAGCACCGCCAGGATGATGATCATAATCAGGAAGCAGCCGAACAGGGCGATAGAGCCCGGCACACGGCCCATCTCCTCTTTGACCATCTCACCCAGTGAAGAACCGTTACGGCGCGTGGAGATAAATAGCACCATGAAGTCCTGCACCGCACCGGCCAGCACTACGCCCGCCAGCAGCCACAGGGTACCTGGCAGGTAACCCATCTGGGCGGCCAGTACCGGCCCAACCAGCGGGCCCGCGCCTGCGATAGCCGCGAAGTGGTGGCCGAACAGGACGTAGCGGTTGGTCGGCACGTAGTTCAGGCCATCGTTGTTAATGACCGCCGGCGTCGCACGCGTCGGGTCGAGTTTCATCACCTTCTGGGCGATGTAGAGGCTGTAGTAGCGATATGCCACCAGATAAACAGAAACCGCCGCGACCACGATCCACAGGGCGCTGACGTGTTCCCCCCGACGTAATGCCACAACTGACAGGCAAAACGCACCGATGATTCCGAGAATCACCCAGGGTATGTGCTTGAATAACTTTTTGGTATCCATAGTAAAACCTGGTTTTTTAAGATTAATAATGAGCCGAAGCTGTATGGGTTTTGTGTTAAATGAGTGAGGAGGTATGACTGCTATGCTGATGAGCATCTTGCCAGAGATTCACGCGCGTAAAGTTGGGTAAAGTCGTGAGTGGTTGTATGGGGAGTTAAGCGGTTGTGTGTCAGGGCGAGCGGTTGGGTAAGAAGTGAGCGGCTGGGGAATATGTGATTGAGATCACAGTGTAAATTACACTTCCACCCTCACCCTAGCCCTCTCCCTGAGGGAGAGGGAACCGGCCGCACCCGGGTTTGAGTCCTGCGCTGTTTTCTCCCTCTCCCTCAGGGAGAGGGCGGGGTGAGGGTGTCGGTTTTACACCGCCACGTCCATCTCCATCATCACCGGATGGAAACGGCGCTTGAAGTAAATCAGTCCATGCCCCTCATCGCTGAGGATAATGTTCTTAATCTCTACCAGATACACCAGATGCGTGCCGATGGTCTGCACCTGGCTAATCTCGCCTTCCAGGCTTGCCAGCGCGCCCTTCAGCACCGGTTGCGCCAGCGGCCCTTTTTGCCAGCAGGAGAGGGTAAAGCGTTCTTCCATCTCCATCCCGGTCATCCCGGCGAAGTGGCGCGCCATCAGCTCTTGTTCGTGGTTAAGCACGTTAATACACAGCTTACCGTTGCCCTGGAATACCGGGTTCATGGCGCTGTTGGCGTTGATACACACCATCACCGATGGCGGCGTATCGGTTACCGAGCATACTGCGGTGGCGGTGATCCCGCAGCGACCCGTCTCGCCTTCGGTGGTGACGATATTCACCGCCGCCGACAGGCTGGACATCGCATCGCGAAAACGCAAACGTTGTTCATCTACTTGCATGGTGATCTCCCGCTGCATTACTTCAGCAGCTTGTCTAACATGTTGATATCAGCGTTGTTGTGCAGGTGCGGCACGGTCCAGCCGTGTTGGTCGTACTCGGAAAGGCAGCGGTCAACCATTGCCATCATTTTGTCCATGTTGCCGGAGGTTTGCGCCTGACGCAGACATTGCAGGCGAATCTCATCCTGGCTGCCGGAATAGTTGATCTCGTAAAGCTCATGACGCCCGCCGAATTCGCTGCCGATGGCATCCCACATCAGTTTGAGGATCTTGATGCGCTGGACGTGATCCATGCCGTTCGATCCGCGCACGTATTTCGCCAGGTACTGGTCGATCTGCGGGTTATTCAGATCGCGCGCGCTCGACGGCAGGTAGATCAACCCGCTGGTGACGTTGCGCTCGATGATGTTTTTGATCTTCGCGTAGGCCATCGGAGCCATGACGCGGTAGGTTTGCAGGGCAGCGTGATCCGGCAGATAGGCGCCATTCACCCACGGTGTCGCTTCCGAACACATGGAATCACTCAGCGCCCAGAAGGTATTGCGCCAGGCCACGACCTCACCGAGATCCGCCTGAACGCCACGGAACTCCAGGGTGCCGGTGCATTCGAGGGATTTTTTCAGCAGCGCGGTAATAAAGTCGAGCTTCACCGCCAGACGCACACAGGCCTGCAACGGATACATACGGGCGAAGCCGCCTTCCATGGTCCAGCGACGGCAGCGATCGAAATCACGGTAGATCAGCACGTTCTCCCATGGGATCAGCACGTTATCCATCACCAGGATCGCATCGTTCTCATCGAAACGGCTGGAGAGCGGGTAGTCGTACGGGGAGCCGGTTGCGCCCGCGACCATTTCATAGGACGCGCGGGAAATCAGCTTCACGCCATCGGCATCCATCGGCGCGACGAACATCAGCGCGAAGTCCGGGTTTTCGCCCATCACCTGTGCTGAGCCGAAGCCAATCATGTTGTAGTGGGTCAGGGCTGAGTTGGTCGCAACCACTTTTGCGCCGCTGACCACGATCCCGGCATCGGTCTCTTTTTCCAGCTTGATATACACGTCTTTCACTTGATCGGTCGGTAAATGGCGATCGATCGGCGGGTTAACGATAGCGTGGTTGAAGTACAGGCCGGTTTCCTGAATGCGCGAGTACCAGTTGCGGGCGTTCTGCTCGAACTGGCCGTAGAAGCCCGGGTTTGCGCCCAGCGCGCAGCCGAAAGCGGCTTTGTAATCCGGTGTGCGGCCCATCCAGCCGTAGCTCAGGCGAGACCACTCCGCGATGGCGTCGCGCTGCTGGCGCAGATCGTCCGGGCTTTTCGCCACACGGAAGAATTTGTGGGTATAGCCGCCGCTGCCGGTGTCGGTGTTCCAGCACAGGGAATCCTGCATTTCCGGTTTGTGTAGCGCGTCGTACAGTTGCGCGACGGACGCCGCCGCATTCCGAAACGCCGGATGGGTGGTGACATCCTTCACGCGCTCGCCGTAGATGTATATTTCGCGGCCATCCTGCAAACTCTTCAGGTACTCTTCACCGGTAAACGGACGCTGGGTACTGGCGCGGAAATCTTCAGGTTTCATATTCAGACTCTCTTTTTGTAATCGGATGGAAAGCCAGCGCCAATGGGCGCTACTGGCTTTAATGTTAAATTTGTGTTTTGTTTTTGTTGTTTAATTGAAGCGGCTAGACCGGTGTTCGTGAAGAGACTTTTGGGTCAATGGCGGGTACTTTTCGTGGAGGTGAGGGTTTTGTGATCGGGCCCTCACCCTAACCCTCTCCCGCAGGGAGAGGGGACCGATTGTGCCCGGTATGTATGTGAGTGCGTTTTTCACCCTCTCCCTGCGGGAGAGGGCCGGGGTGAGGGGCAAGGCTCACGACACCGGCACTTTCCTTGCCCGGTAAACGCTCGGCGAGCACCCCACCAACCGATTGAAAAAACGGGCGAAGTAGGCCGGATCTTTAAACCCCAGTTGCCAGGCGATGTTATTCACTGCACTGTCGGAGAAAAGCAGTAATCGTTTGGCCTCGCGCAGTTGCCTGTCGAAAATCAGCCGCTTCGGCGGGCGGTTGGCGAAGCGGCGGCAGATGTCGGTGAGCCTGGATTCGGTAATATGCAGCTCGCTGGCGTAATCTGGCACCGTCCAGTGCTGGTGGAAGTGGCTGTCAATCATCAGGTTGAAGCGCTGGAACAGTTTTAGCTCGCCACGCATGCCGCTGGCGGCATGATCGTCGAGCCGGGCATTACGCAGCAGCAGAGTAAACGCCGCCTGCGCCAGCAGCGTGAGCGTATGTTCGCGCCCCGGCAGTTGCTCAAGCGACTCCCGTTCGATCAGTCGCCAGTAATGTTCCAGCGCCGCCAGTTCATCGGGTTTATCCGCCAGCGACAGGCAGATCCCCGGCAGGCCGAAGGTTTCCCGCGTGCCGGGATAAAGCACCTCCAGCAGCGGCCAGATCAAATCCTCATGCACCGTCAGCACATGCCCGTCAGCGTCTGATTCGGTGATAAACGCGTGTGGCACCGACGGTGGCGTCAGCACAAACAGCGGCGCTTCCACCGAGTAGCGATGATCGTCAAGCTGCAGCTCGATCTGCCCGGTCAGCAGGAAATGCATCTGGAAATAGTGCTCGTGGCGATGAGCCTGCATATCGCGGCCAAAAAAAGCCGCCATCCGCGCAAACGACTGATAATGCACATCATCCGTACCCAGGCTTTCATCGTATTCGGTGCTGATATCGATGTTGTAGATAGGGTTCTCGCACATGCCTGCTCCTTACGGTGTCGCGCGCGGGCGTGACGATTTCATTGGGATTGCCCAGATGATGGCAGCTCCAATAACCAGCAACGCTGCCACAAACCACAGGCCGCTGTTGAAGCTGCCGGTCACATCTTTCAGCCAGCCGATCATAAACGGACTCAGCGCCGATCCAATATTGCCGGTGGCGTTGATCACCGCGATACCGATAGCCCTGGCGCGCAGGCTGATCGACTGATCCGGCGTGGTCCAGAAAATGGCCATCGCGCTAAACGAGCCGGTAGAAGCCATCACGATCCCTAAAAGCTGGATCAGGTTATGATCGGTGGCGGATGCCAGCAGCCAGCCCACGGCGGCAAACAGGAATGGCAGGGCGGTGTGGTGTTTACGCTCCTGATGTTTATCGGAATGACGGCTCCAGTAGATCATACCCAGAATGGTGCAAATCTGCGGTACGGCGGCGAGCAGCCCGATGGTGATGTTGCTGCTGGCCTGATTGAAGCTTTGCAGGATCTGCGGTGTCCAGATGCTGATGGCGCTTAAGGTGTTGGTCAGGCAGAAGTAGGCGAGGGTGTACATCAGCACGATCGGCGTGAAGATCTCGCGCCACAGGTTACGCTGCTGTGCTGCATAGTGGCTGATTGCGCCTTCCGGCTGAACCAGCGTCAAGCGATCGTTATCCATCATCTGCTGAAGATTTTTTTTATCCTCAGCGGTCAGCCATTTGGCTTTGTCCGGGGAATCATCAAGATAGAACCACACCATGATTCCCAACAGCAGCGACGGGAAGCCCTCCAGCAAAAACAACCACTGCCAGCCCTTTAGCGACATCACACCGTCCAGGGCGAGGATATAACCGGAGACGATGGAACCGAGCGCGGTTGTCACCGGCATTGCCACCATAAACAACGCGTTAGCGCGGGCGCGGAAATAGGCCGGGAACCAGTAGGTGAGATAAAGCAGAATGCCCGGCAGAAAGCCGGCTTCGGTGATGCCGACCAGAATACGCAACACATACAGGCTGGTGGGGCCGGTGGCGAACATCGTCGCGGTGGAGGCAATACCCCACAGCACCATGATAGTGGCGATCCAACGTCGCGCGCCGACAATCCCCAACATGATGTTGCTCGGAATGCCGAAAATCACGTAGGCGGCGTAAAAGAGCGTCGTCGCGAGACCGAACATGGTGGCACTCAGGCCGAGATCGCGCCCCATCGTTAGCCCGGCAAAACCAATATTGATGCGGTCGAGAAACGAAAAGATAAACAGCACGAACAGAAAAACGATCAGGCGACGGAAGAGTTTATTGATGACCGCCTGCTGGCCTGCCGTCAGCGATTTATGTGCGTCCGCAGGGGTTGGCAGTGCAGATGATGTGTCGCTCATGGCTATTCCTCTAAGGGGATTTTTGTAGGGTACGACAACAGTTTTTTGCCGGATGCGGCGTTGCCTTATCCGGCCTACGGTTTGGTGCTGCTGTTTGCCGGATGGCGGCGTTGCCTTATCCGGCCTACGGTTTAATGCTGCTGTTTGCCGGATGGCGGCGTAAACGCCTTATCCGGCCTACGGTTTGGTGCGCGTGTAGGCCGAATAAGCGCAGCGCATCCGGCATTAATACACGCCGGGCTTCACGGTCGTGGACTGCGCGCCAAAACGGGCGGCCAGTGCTTCGGCGGCGCGGGCGAGCAGGGTGGTGTCGACGCCGACGGCGACAAACAGCGCGCCTAATTCCAGATAGCGTTTCGCCAGCGGCTCATTGGCTGTCAAGATCCCCGGCGCCTTGCCCGCTTCACGGATCTGCACAATTGCCTGTTCAATCGCGGCCTGCACTTCCGGGTGCTGCGGATTACCGGCATAACCCATATCGGCGCTCAGATCCGCCGGGCCGATAAACACGCCATCCACCCCTTCCACATCCAGGATCTGCTGCAGTTTTTTCATTGCTTCACGGGTTTCGATCTGCACCAGCACGCACATTTGGTCGTTGGCTTTTTGCAGGTAATCAGGAATACGATTCCAGCGTGAGGCGCGTGCCAGCGCACTGCCCACGCCACGAATACCGGCGGGGGGATAACGGGTGGCGCGTACCGCTTCACGGGCTTCGTCGGCGTTTTGTACCATCGGTACCAGCAAGGTTTGTGTGCCGACGTCCAGCAGTTGTTTGATTTGCACCGGATCGTTCCACGACGGGCGCACTACCGGTTGACTGTGATAGGGCGCGATCGCCTGCAGCTGGGTGAGCACTGTTTGCACGTTGTTCGGCGCGTGTTCACCGTCGATCAACAACCAGTCGAACCCCGCGCCGGCCAGTAACTCCGCGCTGTAGCTGCTGCTCAGCCCCAGCCATAAACCGATTTGTGGGCGACCTGCTTTCAGCGCCGCTTTAAAGGTGTTTTCCATGATTCTCTCCTTAAACAAAGCGGCAGCTAATGGAGCCCATGTTGCCGTAATCGACGTGGAAGGTGTCGCCTTTACGCGCCGGAACCGGGCGGGTGAACGATCCGCCGAGAATGATTTGTCCGGCTTCCAGTTGTACGTCATACGGTGCGAGTTTGTTCGCCAGCCATGCCACGCCGTTGGCCGGATGATTCAGTACACCCGCGGCGACGCCGGTTTCTTCAATCACGCCATTGCGGTAAAGCAGCGCGGAGATCCAACGCAAATCAAGTTCGTCAGGCTTGATCGGGCGACCGCCGAGGATCACCCCGGCGTTGGCGGCGTTATCGGAAATGGTATCGAACACTTTACGCGGGCGCTGGGTTTCTGGATCGATGTTGTGGCAGCGAGCGTCGATCAACTCCAGCGCCGGAATCACGTAGTCCGTGGCGTTGTAAACGTCGAACAGCGTGCAGTTTGGTCCACGCAACGGTTTTGCCAGCACGAAAGCCAGCTCCACTTCGATGCGCGGCACGATAAAGCGATCGGTCGGGATATCGCTGCCATCGTGGAAGAACATGTCGTCCAGCAGTGCGCCGTAATCTGGTTCGCTGATTTGTGAGCTGGCCTGCATGGCTTTCGAGGTCAGGCCGATTTTGTGACCTTTCAGCGTGCGGCCTTCGGCAATTTTCAGGCGGACCCATTCGCGCTGTACGGCGTAGGCGTCTTCAATGGTGATCTCCGGGTAATCCAGGGAGATCGCGCGGATCTGTTCGCGCTGTTTTTCTGCCTGATCCAGACGCTGGGCGATCAGGGTGTGGGTGTGTTTATCGAACATGGCGATATCCTGTGGCATTGCCGGATGGCGGCTGCGCCTTATCCGGCCTACGGGTCGGTGCTATCTTTTGCCGGATGCGGCTGCGCCTTATCCGGCCTGGGGTTCGGTGCTGTCTTTTGCCGGATGCGGCTGCGCCTTATCCGGCCTACGGTGTACGGTTTAGGGTTTTGTAGGCCCGGTAAGCGCAGCGCCACCGGGCAACCTGCACCTTACTTAAACAACGCGTGCACGTTGTTTTGTTTAAAATTCAGCGTCGGGTGTAACTCTTCAATCTCAAACGACAACGCCAGCAGGCGGCTCTCCATCAGGGTGGCGAAATGCGTTTTAATCAATGCAAACAGCATTTCACCCGCCTGCTGACGGCTTTCCAGACTGCGTCCCGCACCGATTTTCAGCGTCATATGTACGAAGGCGTAATCGTGTTGCCCGTCGGCCATCTGCCAGGTATCGACCCAGTGCACGCGGCTGCGAATACCTGCCAGCGGAAAAATACCCGTGGCCGCCAGCGCCGGGTTCACTTTGGCAAACAATCCCGGCAGGTCGGCTTCTTCGCGGATGTTGTCACTGCATTCAACGATAAAGTGCGGCATAGCAATTCCTTACGCGGGGAGCGGGAAAACAGCGTTAACCTGACCGGTGCCAGAGCTTGGGAACAGCTCGGTGATGAATTCGACTTTGCCGTCGTATTTATCCCAGCCAAGCATCCCCAGCAGCATCACCGTGTCGTGCATATTGCCTTCGCCGTAGCAGTAGTTGGCATACTCCGGCAGCATATTGCAGAACTCTTTGAACTGGCCTTCTCGCCACAGCTTCACCACGCGCTCGTCCATCTGGCGGTCGAACTCGCGGGTGTAGCTGTTCATCCCTTCTTCGGCCCGTTGGTCGTCAATAAAGCGGTGCGATAACGAACCGCTGGCCAGGACCGCCACGGTGCCGTCGTACTGTTCGATCGCTTTCAGAATTGCTTCGCCCAGCTTGCGGCTGTCGGCAAAATCGTGAACCGTGCAGAACGCCGAAATGGAGACCACTTTGAAGTGCTTGTCTTCATTCATGTAGCGCATCGGTACCAGCGTGCCGTACTCCAGTTTCAGGCTGGGAATGTTGTGCGCTTTTGCGCGCACGCCGAGTTTTATCGCTTCATCGGTAATAAGCTGCCCCAACTCCGGGTTGCCCTCGTAGTTGTAGGTCATATCGCGGATAAAATGCGGCAGCTCGTTACTGGTGTAGACGCCTTCAAAATGGTCTGCACAGTTGATGTGATAAGCACTGTTCACCAGCCAGTGGGTATCGAAAACGATAATGGTATCGACGCCCATTTCCCGGCAACGCTTGCTGATCTCTTTATGCCCGTCGATCGCGCCCTGGCGACAGCCGTGGTTTTTCCCTGGCAGTTCAGAGAGATACATCGACGGTACGTGCGTGATCTTGGCGGCTAACGCTAACTTACCCATATCAGACTCCCCATTTCGGAATGGGATGGTCGCCCATGGAAATGCAGACGTTCTTCATTTCCGCGAACACTTCGAAGCTGTACTCACCGCCTTCACGCCCTGTGCCGGAGGCTTTTACGCCGCCAAACGGCTGGCGCAGGTCGCGCACGTTCTGGGTGTTGACGAACACCATACCCGCTTCGATGCCACGCGCCAGGCGTAACACTTTGCTGACATCCTGTGTCCAGATGTACGACGCGAGGCCGTACTCCACGTCGTTTGCCAGGCGAAGACCTTCGGCTTCGTCTTTAAACGGCAGCAGGCAGGCGACCGGCCCGAAAATTTCTTCCTGGGCGACGCGCATACGGTTATCAACGTCTGCCAGCACCGTTGGGCGCAGGAAGTTTCCGCCTTTCAGGTGTGCAGGCAGGTCAGACGGTTTATCCGGGCCGCCCGCCAGCAGGGTTGCGCCTTCTTCAATGCCGAGACGGATATAGCCGGAGACTTTTTCCCAGTGCTGTTGGCTGATAAGCGCCCCAACCTGGGTGTTTGGATCGTTTGGATCGCCCACGCGCAGACGGTTGGCGCGTTCGGCAAAGCGTTTAACAAATTCCGGGTAGATGCTTTGCTGAATAAAGATGCGCGAACCGGCGGTGCAGCGTTCGCCGTTGATCGAGAAGATGGTGAACAGGGCGGCGTCCAGCGCGCGCTCAATATCGGCATCTTCAAAAATCAGCACCGGCGATTTACCGCCCAGTTCCATGGAGTATTTTTTCAGCCCGGCGTTTTTCATGATGTTGCGCCCGGTGGCCGTACCGCCGGTGAACGACACGGCACGTACGTCATGATGACGGACCAGTGCATCGCCTGCGGTTGCTCCGTAGCCCTGTACCACGTTCAGCACGCCCGCCGGAATACCGGCTTCCAGCGCCAGCTCACCCAGGCGGTCAGCGGTCAGCGGGGAGAGTTCCGACATTTTCAGCACTGCGGTATTGCCCAGCGCCAGACACGGCGCGACCTTCCAGGTGGCGGTCATAAATGGCACGTTCCACGGTGACACCAGCGCACAAACGCCCACCGGCTGCACCAGTGTGTAGTTGAGCATCTTGTCATCAACCGGATAGGTTTTGCCGTTCATCTGCTGGCAGACTTCCGCGAAAAATTCAAAGTTGTGAGAAGCGCGTGGGATCAACACATTTTTGGTCTGATGGATCGGCAGGCCCGTGTCAGCGGTTTCCATCGCGGCGATCTCTGGCACGTTCTGGTCGATCAGTGAGCCCAGACGGCGCATCAGTCGCGCACGCTCTTTCATCGGCAGATTGGCCCATTTTGGGAACGCCTCTTTCGCTGCCGCTACCGCCTGATTGATCTCCGCTTCTCCGCCGGAGGCCACATCCGCCAGCACTTCACCCGTTGCTGGATTAGTGGTCTGGAAGTAGTCGTTACCTGCAACATTTTTGCCGTTGATCCAATGATTTACTTTTTTCATTTCGCTGTATCCTCACTCACAATTCGGTTCACCAGGCGGCCCACGCCTTCTACTTCCACCACCACTTCATCGCCAGGCACCACGTCAGATAAGCCTTTTGGTGTGCCGGTGGCGATCATGTCGCCCGGATTCAGGGTCATAAATTCGCTTAAATAGGCGATCAGGAAGGGCACGCTGAAGATCAGATCGGCGGTGGTGCCTTGCTGGCGTAACTCGCCGTTGACGAAGGTGCGAAGGGTCAGATTATGCGGGTCCGGGATCGCCTCTTTCGGCACGATGGTTGAAAGCATCGGCGTCAGTCCGTCGCGGCTTTTTACCCGCAGGTTAGGGCGGTAGTAGTTTTCCAGATAGTCGCGAATGGCGTAGTCGTTACACACGGTGTAGCCCGCGACATAATCCATAGCATCGGCGTCGCTGACGTTACGCGCCTGCTTGCCAATCACTACCACCAGCTCCGCTTCGTAGTGCATGTATTCAATATTGTTCGGGCGCACGGAGGTCTGGTTATCGCCCGTGAGAGTATTCGGCGCTTTCAGGAATACCAGCGGCTCTTCCGGTGGCTTAAATTCCAGTTCGCTGGCGTGGTCAGCGTAGTTCAGGCCGAGGGCAAACAGTGTGCCGTGCGGGTGTGGCTGCGTTGGGAAGCTCTTTCGCGTGGTCACTTCACGTTCGTCCACTACCGGATTTTCCAGCGGCGGGAAACCTTCTGCGAGAACACGAACGCGATCGCCTGGCTGTATTTCCACGCGTGCCTGTGGCGTGCCGAGCAGAATGGCATCGCCTGGGTTCAGCGTGGCAAATTCGCTGAGGGCGCTCAGCAACTGTGCGGCGTTACGTTGTAAATCGGCGGTGTTCCAGCTATCCGCTTCGCGACCGTTTATTTCGGTAATAATTGTCAGGTTATCGACATTTTTCAGCGCTACCGTTTCGCCTATCGGACAGAAGCCATCACGGCATTTCGCTTTGATCGCCGGACGGTAGAAGCTCTCTTCCGGCAGGCTGACCTCATTCGCCAGCGCGTATTCCGCGATGTACTCTGCGGCGTCCTCTTCGCGCACTTTGGTTGCTGTTTTGCCGACAATCAGCGCTACGGTTGCGCCGCTTTGTACCGTTTCGCCCTGTGGGAAAGGAATGGGCTCTCCCGCGCCAGTCACGGTGTTACGCGGTTTGATAAACCATACGGCGGTTTTCGGGGGAGTTTTATAGGGCGCTTGCTGGAACGCGTTGTGCCAGGCGTCAATCTGGCTGCGGTGGTTCAGGGCGACGGCGAAGACGGTGCCTTTCATTGACCTCTCCTCAGGACTAATCCGGTGAGTTTCAGTTTCATTAATATGTTAATGATCTCTTTTATTCCTGATCGCGTCGTTTGGCAAAAATAAGTGAAATATTTGTGATGACATTAACAATATATTTACAGTTATTTTTTATAAAATTAATAAAATCAGTGTGTTATGTTGAGTCTTTCATTTTGTGTAGACGACAAAACAAAGAAACCGGTTGCCGAACAACGTCGTGTTTGCTAATTGTTTCGTTATTAATGATTTTTTGAGTACTCTGGGGAAGCACGATGCACGAATCTTTGACAATCGCGTTGTTGCAGGCGCGCGAAGCGGCGATGAGCTACTTTCGTCCCATCGTTAAACAGCATAATTTGACCGAGCAGCAGTGGCGTATCGTGCGCATTCTGGCGGAGAACCCATCGATGGATTTTCACGATCTGGCGTTTCGCGCCAGCATTTTGCGCCCGAGCCTGACCGGTATTTTGACGCGAATGGAACGCGATGGTCTGGTGCTGCGCTTAAAGCCGGTTAACGACCAGCGCAAGCTGTTTGTGTCGCTGACCAAAGAAGGACAGGCGCTATACGCGCGCGCGCAAACGCAGGTAGAAGAAGCCTATCGGCTGATTGAAAATGAGTTCACGCCGGAGAAAATGCAGCAGCTTACCGCGCTGCTGGGCGAGTTTATCGCGCTGGGCAGTTTGCGCCAGAGCGACAATACGGACGACAAAAACTAGTTAGCACACAGCAAAAGCGGTGAGTAGAAATTGCCGATGATAGTGGCGTGTTCCGGCGTGCGCTGGATGCTGAGTAAGCGCTTCTGGCCCAGCAGAATACCGGCGGTGTAGGCTTCGAAAATTTTATCCGGTACGCGATCGTGGCTAAAACGTTCGATGTTCTGAATGTGAATTTCGTACAAACTGTCGTGCAGATTGCGCCAGCTGAAATTCTCCTGCCGCGAGACGGTATGCGTCTTCTCGTTCGCCATCAGGCTTCCGGTCATGATGAAATAGCCGCTGCCATCCGGATTAAAGTGCATCACAATCTGGCCATCAAAATTAAACGGGTTATTGTCGCGGCTTTCCTTGAAGTTGAGTTGCCCCTGACAGGTAAACGCCAGCGGTTCAGGCTTATTCAGCCACCATATTGTCGCGGCTATCAGTGCGATGTTCGTGAATAAAAAGGCAATGATTAGCAGAGTACGGGACTTCATCTGTCACCACTCATAAAAGTAATTGGTGCTACAGGTGCTGGTGTTTTGACTTGAGCGTGAGCACTGCGATAGCACCAGTCGACCCCTATCCCCATAAAACAGCGTGTTCTGAATATGCACATAGAATACGGAATTTTCCAGGCAGGATAAGCCGCTGTTTTCTTTGATTTGACGAGTTAGCGCCACGGCCTGCTTCTGGAAAACGTCGGCAATAGGCGTGAAGGTATAAACCGGGCAACCATCAATCTGGGTCAGTAAATAACGACCGGTCACTAACGGCGACTGTTTTTGCGAGAGATAACTGCCGCAAATGGCCGCGACGATCATCGTGGCAATGGTCAACCAAATGGCTAATGTCGGGCGAGAACGCGGCGCACGTTCCGGCGCGGGAAGCGCGGGCGCGCTTTCACGGCTGAGCGGTTGCACACTTATCTCGGCATTCAGCATAAAACCTGTTTTCGGAACGGTAATAATAAATGTGGTGCCGGGCGCCATGTTATCCAGCAGTTTGCGCAAGATGCTAATGTACTGATTAAGCGAGTTATTGGAGCCTGTTAAACCGCGCTCATCCCACACCTCTTGCAAAAATGTCTCGCGATCAACCACCATGCCATGATGGGTAATTAATAAACCGAAGATGTAGTTTGCGGTACTGGTCAGCGTCTGATGCTCGTCGCTCTCTTCTCCCTTCAGGGAGAGCGAGCCATCTTCGTTGTCATAGATGATCGCGTCAGCGAGCAGATATTTCATGTGCGGTAAGCGCGTCCGGAATCGAGAGAGCCACAGGCAAAGTGCCTTTATATTAGCTTAAATTATAGGTCGTTATGTTACCTATAACATTGATCCCAGCGATGATCACCGCCTGCACATTAGTTATACAGGGCCTGTTGTTCCATAAGATTCATTTTGCGGTTGAATTCTACCAGCGTATCGCAGTGGAATTTGTCCATCGCATTGCGCTTGTGGGTATAAATCGTTTTCGGCGACTTATTGAGGATTTGCGCAATCCGCACCAGCGTAAAGCCCTGACGGATCAGCGAGCAAACGCGCGCTTCGGAGCGGGTGAGTTGTTTATCGCGGCGGCGGCGATTGAACGTTGGATTTTTCAGCTGTGTTTGTAATTCCGTCATTGTCAGACGATCGGAGAGAATATTCACCCGATCATCCGGCAGCATCACACTCAGGTTGTCTACCTGCTCGCTTTCGGTAAAGACCAGCCACTTATGCGTAATCGGCGTGGCATAAATTTCCTGGCACAGTAAACGCTGCTGACTGTTGCTGCTCTCTTTTACCCACTGAATATCAGCGGTCGGTTTTCCCTGCTGACGCACCAGGTTTTTCACGCCCAGCCAGAAGAAATAATTGTTACTCAGAACCCGGACCTGATAGCGAGGTTCTGCCAGAGTTGTTGCGGTCATCATCATTATTACACCCATTCTGGCCCGCGATGACATTATCGCCGGCTCGGAGAAGAATGAGAAAAAGCCTACCCCGCCGGTGGCGTTTAAAGATATTTATAAATACATTTGGCTTTTATATGGTTATTTATTCCAATTTATAATCGATATATATGTTTTTTATCTGTTTAGTGATAAGGCTTGTGCCATTGTTGTTAAGTGAAAATTAAGATACGGTTAAGGAACCCTGCCGTCTCTGATCAACGTTATTGGAGATGAAAACCATAAAGGAGCTTTTCATGGAAACAGTAAACCTCTCTCTGGAGGAGGCTTACGCGCTGGCGTATCACGCGCTCAGTAGTAACGGATTTAGCGAACAACATGCGGCGGTGATTGCGCAAAACGTCACCGCTGGTGAACGTGACGGCTGCGCATCACACGGCTTGTGGCGATTGTTGGGCATTGTCGACACGTTGCGTAAAGGAAAAGTGTCAGCAGATGCGCTGCCCACGGTGATTTCTCAGGCTCCGGCGATTGTCAAAGCCGACGCGCATGGCGCGTATTCGCTGCTGGCATTTGAACAGGCATTGCCGCTGTTGATTGAGAAAACGCAGCAATGTGGGATTGCGGCGCTGGCGATTAACCGTTGCGTACACTTCTCCGCCTTGTTTGCCGACGTAGAACCGCTGACCGATGCCGGGCTGGTGGCGCTGGCGACTACGCCAAGCCATGCCTGGGTTGCACCGGCGGGTGGCACGCAGCCGCTTTTTGGTACTAACCCGATAGCCTTTGGTTGGCCGCGTGGCGAAAAGCATCCGTTTATTTTTGATATGGCGACCAGCGCGGCGGCGCGTGGGGAGATCCAACTGCTTCATCGTGCGGGGAAAGCGATTCCTGAAGGGTGGGGGATCGACAGCGAGGGTAATCCCACCACCGATCCACAGGCGGTGCTTGAAGGCGCGATGCTTACCTTTGGTGGGCATAAAGGTTCTGCGCTGGCGGCCATGGTTGAGCTGCTCGCCGGGCCACTGATTGGCGACATGACCAGCGCGGAATCTCTGGCGTGGGATAACGGCGCGGGCGGCCTGCCGTACGGTGGCGAATTAATTCTGGCGTTGGACCCGACGCGCTTCCTTGGCGAGGATGCCAGTGCACACCTGGCGCGGGCAGAAACGTTATTCAGCGGTATGCAGGCGCAGGGCGCGCGGTTGCCGGGCGAGCGTCGTTATTTATCGCGGCTGAACAGTGAAAAGCAGGGCGTTGAGATAACACAATCGCTTTACGATGATATCCGCGCGTTAAGCGCCTGATTTAAACACTGTGCGAAAAGTAGGCCGGATAAGGCGCAGCCGCATCCGGCACCGGCACAGTGCCTGATGCGCTTCGCTTATCAGGCCTACCCCGATTTAAACATTGTGCGAAAAGTAGGCCGGATAAGGCGCAGCCGCATCCGGCAACGGCACAGTGCCTGATTTAAACATTGCGCCAAACCGTAGGCCGGATAAGGCGTCGCCGCCATCCGGCAATTCAGGGTTGCACCTTTTCTTAAAGTTTTCTCTTTCCAGGCCGAAAACCGTAATTCGCCAGGAGGAAGAGAAAGCATGTTAAAACGTATCAAGATCGTGACCAGCTTAGTGCTGGTTTTGGTGTTATTTGGACTCTTACAACTCACGTCGGGCGGGCTGTTCTTCAACGCGCTCAAAAACGACAAGGAAAACTTCACCGTTCTACAAACCGTTCGCCAGCAGCAATCTGGCCTCAACGGCAGCTGGGTGGCTTTGCTGCAAACCCGTAATACCTTAAACCGCGCCGGGATCCGCTACATGATGGATCAGAACAATATCGGCAGCGGCGCGACGGTGGCGGAACTGATGCAGGTCGCGCAGAAATCGCTGAGCGATGCGGAAAAGCGTTGGGCCGAGTACGAAGCGATGCCGCGTGACCCGCGTCAGAGCGAGTCGGCGGCGCTGGAAATCAAACGCAACTATGACATCTACCACGGTGCGCTGGCAGAGCTGATTCAACTGCTGAGCGCAGGAAAAATCAACGACTTCTTCGACCAGCCTACCCAGGGCTATCAGGACAGATTTGAGCAGGCGTATGTCGATTATCTGCAACAGAACGATCGTTTATACGATTTGGCCGTCGCCGATAACAACCGTTCGTACGATCAGGCGATGTGGATTTTGGCCGGCGTCATGATTGCCGTATTGCTGGCGATTGCGATTGTCTGGTTTGGCATCCGCAAAACCCTGATTCTGCCGCTGCAAAGCCTGATTGAAAGCATCCGCCACATAGCGGGAGGCGATCTTGTTCGCCGCATTGATGTGGAAGGTCGCAACGAAATGGGGCAACTGGCCAGTACCTTGCGTCATATGCAGGGTGAACTGGCGCGCACCGTCGGTGAAGTGCGCAACGGCGCGGATGCGATTTATAGCGGCGCGAGCGAGATCGCGATGGGCAATAACGATCTCTCTTCCCGTACTGAACAGCAGGCCGCTTCGCTGGAAGAGACCGCTGCCAGCATGGAAGAGCTGACCGCGACGGTGAAGCAGAACGCCGAGAACGCACGTCAGGCGAGCAACCTTGCGCTGAGCGCGTCGGAAACGGCGCAGAAGGGCGGTAAAGTGGTGGATAACGTGGTGCAAACCATGCGTGACATTACTGCCAGTTCGCAGAAGATTGCCGATATTATCAGCGTAATCGACGGTATTGCCTTCCAGACTAACATTCTGGCGCTCAACGCGGCGGTCGAAGCGGCGCGTGCAGGCGAGCAGGGGCGCGGTTTTGCGGTAGTGGCGGGAGAAGTGCGTAATCTGGCCCAGCGCAGCGCGCAGGCCGCCCGCGAAATTAAGAGCCTGATTGAAGACTCTGTTAGCCGTGTTGATCTCGGTTCCACGCTGGTGGAAAGCGCAGGGGAAACCATGGATGAGATAGTCAATGCGGTAACCCGTGTGACCGACATTATGGGCGAGATTGCCTCTGCGTCTGATGAGCAGAGCCGGGGTATCGACCAGGTCGGGCTGGCGGTGTCCGAGATGGACCGCGTCACCCAGCAGAACGCCTCACTGGTGGAAGAATCCGCCGCTGCGGCTGCGGCGCTGGAAGAACAGGCTAGCAGATTGACCCAGGCGGTGGCCGTGTTCCATATTCAGCAGGAAAAAGCGCTTCAGGAGAAAGCGGAAGAGCGCGTGGTGGCGGTGAAGCCAGTGCAACGCAAAGCTGCGGCGACGGATGCCGGGGAAAACTGGGAGACGTTTTAAGGCCCTCACCCCTCACCCTAACCCTCTCCCACA
>NZ_CALSBS010000033.1 GCF_943590815.1 Pseudocitrobacter vendiensis
CATGAAGTGAATATTGATATGACTCCGCGAGCGTTGCCGGATGAAGATCCTCGTGCGCTGAAAGACCCGTCTTATCGCCGTAAGCGCCTCATTCTGCAGAACCTTCAGGATGAAGAGCTTGCTATCCAGCAGGTGGAAGAGAAGCAGTGTATTGATGCCGTTCTGCATGGTCGATACATCATGAAAGGGGATCAGTTTGCGCCGGTGGAAGTCGATATGCTCCGCAACCCGGAGAATAACATCATTCAGGCAGGCGCAGCAGCGTGGAGCCAGCAGGATAAAGAAACGTTTGACCCTACCGACGATATCGAACGCTATGCGGAAAACGCATCCGGGGTGATTGACCTGATTGTGTTCGATCAGAAGGGCTGGGCATTGTTCCGTTCCTTTAAGGCGGTGAAAGACAAACTTGATACCCGCCGTGGTTCCAATTCTGAGCTGGAAACAGCCTGTAAAGACCTGGGCAAAATCGTCAGCTATAAGGGTAACTTCGGCGATGTGGCCATCGTGGTTTATAACGGCCAGATGCAGGTTGATGGCGTAAAGCAAAAAGCGCTTCCTGAGTTCACGATGGTATTGGGTAACAGCAGCGCCCGTGGTATCCGCACCTACGGTGCTATTCGTGATGCAGTGGCCCAGGCTGCTGGCATCGATCGTGGTAGTCGTTTCCCGCGTAACTGGATTGAACCCGGAGACCCGGCAGCGGAGTTCACGATGGTTCAGTCTGCTCCGTTGATGCTTCTGCCTGATCCTAACGAGTTTGTTTCTGTCCAGCTGGGCTAATTAGGGGATAACCCTGCGTACTTTAACCATTAACCGGGACATTAGTCCCGGTCATTACTTCTGAGGTTTTTATGGCTGAGAAAGATGATTTACTGAAAAAACTGGCAGAGCTGGGTGAGAAGCTGGGGCGCGATGTTCCGACAGGCACGATCGCTGAGCTGAAAGGCAAAGTCGTTGAGTGGCAGGCTGAGCTGGATGCCCTTGATGCAGACGATGGCGAGCATGGTTCGGATCACACTGAAGATGGTAATAATACCGGTGATACTGGTGCAAGCCAGGCTGGCGCTGGTGCAGAAACAGTCGTAAAACCGGCAGAAGCGGTTCCATCCAGTAATAAAAGTGGTACGTCCTCTCTGGTCCGATTCACAGCTTTAGCCACTCTGCATGTTAATGCGGTTTCTGACGACGATGACGAGATCGCCGTAGTGGTAAAAGGCCAATCAGCCCGTTTGCCAGAAGAAGTCTTTAACCAGCTACAGAAACGCAAGCTGGTCAAAAAGGTGTAACCATGAGCGACTTCGACAGCCTTTTCGATGGCGCTATGCAGCATGCTGACCAGGTCATAATGGAGAGAATGTCGGGGTCGTATCAGTTACAACTGAAAAACGGCTCAACACTGGATATCAGGGCGATATATGACACGCAGCTGCAGCCGGCGACAGGGAACAACAGCGGTACGAACCCCCGGAATATTGATGCAGCGTATGAAAACGGTCTCCTGACAGTTTTAGGGGCGCGTCTGGATCGTGATTTGATTCATGGTGCAACAGTCTTGACAAAGTTCGGCGTAAAGACCATCGCCCAGGTTCTGTATCCTGATGCCACAACAACAACGATGGTGCTGGCAATGCCTACTGGCGGTGAGTTACCGACAGGCAATGGTGTGAGGTTCACGAAATGAGCAATAGCATGGTCTATATGCAGATTGACGATGAACAAATCGACAATGTGCTGGCGTTATTTTCTGATCTCGATGCCAGGGTTATCAAACTGGCCTACCATCGCGCGTTACGGCGTACAGAGGCGACGGTCAAACAGCTGGCGGCGCGTATGATGCGCGACCGCCTCAAATTAAAAGCAGGGTTGCAGAAGCGGCTTAAAGGCCGTATTCAGGCGTATATGAAGCCAAGCAGTACGGCCGATGAAATGAAGTTCTGGTTCGGCTTAAACAATCTGGACCCGTTGATGTTCCGGGGCGGTGCGAAACGTGCTCCCGGAGGATTGATGATACGTGGAACGTACTATGAACGGGCGTTCGTCGCGATAATCCACGGTAAAAAAAAGGTTATGCAACGCGAGGGCGCAGCCAGGAATCCAGTTAATCGTCTCACATTGCCGATCAGCGATGAAATGATTGTCGCACTGGAGGATGAGCTGTTTGTTGCGATGCCTGAGATTTTCCTTCGACACTTTGAAACTGATCTTCGTGGCCGCGTTAAATCGAAGGAGTGGAAAAGTGGCTGGAGTGACCGGCAAATGTCATCGGCTGCTAATTCTATCGGAGGGTGGTAATGGGGATCATGATTGCAACGGCCAGCCAGTTTTATGACCAGCTCGAAGCCGGTTTACGGGCGAAACTGGTTGATAGCATTCCGGTTGCCGGCTACGACGATATAGACAGACCTGAAATTAAAGGGCCTACGGTGCTGATTCAGCTTGAAGATGCTCATCCTGGTCGGCGTAGCTCCAGTGGACGTTACTGCCACACTCAGATGATTACGGCTCATTGTGTCGTCCCGTCATCGCTTCCCAGAGCAGTGTTGGTTGCAACAGACCTGGCGTATGAAGTGGAGAGAATAGTTGACCTGAATAATTGGGGCATTTCGCCGGAATGCTGTGGCCAGCCCGATATCCAGGTGAATGGCGATACATCCTTTTTGTTTGGCTGGGATGGTGTTGAAGCACGAGGTGTTCAATGGCAGCAGAATATCTATCTCGGCGCGGATTATTTTGATGCCGATGAAGAACGCGCCGGCATCCGGCTGGCGGTAAACCCGAAACACCCTGATAAGCCTGGTGAATACCATCCATTTCCCCCTGACCGGGGCGAGGAGGGCTGATGCTTGAAGGGTTGCTGAGAATGCACCTGGCTCCGATTCATGAGGCCCTTGCAGAACTTCATGATGCTGCTGAAGAAAATAGGCGGCAGGGGAATAATCTTATCGCCAAAGGTGTAGTGGAGTCGGTTGTGGAGGGACGGCGGATTGTCGTTGCTATCGGTGAAAATAAAACGCCTCCAATTCAGTTTTTTGTGCCGGCAGCGGGAAAGGTTACTGACTATCGATGCCCTTCCCCAGGAGAAATTGCCATAGTGCTGAATTTTGGCGCAGGTGATGATTTTGGATCGAGTATCGCACTCTGCGGGGTGGAGTCGGGGGCATTTCCGTACCCCACTAATGACCCCAATATCACCATGACTAAATATGGTGATAATGCCTATACAAAAGTCGATCTCACCACTGGCGCAATGGAAATCCACGCCGCAGGCGGTGTGACTTATGTCGATACTCAATTTGTTAAAAACAAAGACGGTGAGATGGCTGATAAAGTCAGAACGATGTCTGCAGATCGTGAAATCTTTGATGGCCATAACCACCCTGGCGATAGCGGTGGTCAGACGAAAGAACCGAACCAGAAACAAGGGGGTTAAATGCTCGGAATGGACCGACGAACGGGCCGGGCCATTGACGATACAGAGCAACTGATATCCCGACTGGCCCAAGTCATGACTACTCCGAAGGGTGCCCGAAACCGTGTTAGAGACTTCGGATCTGATGTCCCCAAATATTTCTCCGCAAATTTAAATCCCACTACAGCCCTTTTAATGAAATCAGCGGCGTTCTCGGCTCTGAAAGAGCCGGTCAACGGCATGCTGGACTTCGACTGCAGCAAAATAACAATCCAGCCCACGGAAACGGGCTGTTTAATGCAGTTTACGGGCAAGTTTAACGGGAAAACGACAACAGTGAGTGTGCCGCTAAATGTTTAACCCATTAACTGATCGCCTGCCGGTTCCTGATGCGCTGACCGTCACCGGCGCAACGGCCCGCTTGCCTGAATTGAAAGAGGCGTTGCTTGCAGAGGTTGAAAAACTTCGTCCTGCAGACGTCGAAGCGATTACCGAAACGTTGGAAAATAACGCTGAAATGCTGGTTGTGTTGCTGCAGGCTATGTCGCAGGTTATTACCAATCGCGAGAGGCGGGCTAACTGGCAGCTGCAACAATTACTGGTTTTATGGGCCAAAGACAGCAATCTGGATGCCCGCACGGCAGAAATGGGTGTTACCCGGCAAGTTATTACGAAAGGCGATCCTAACGCATTTCCTCCCATCGAAGACGTGATGGAAAGTGACGATGATCTGCGCTTCCGCGCACTTCTGGCACCCTACGGGTTCGCAACCACAGGGAGCCGCACGGCGTATCGGTTCCATGCAATGACGCTCGGAGAAAAGCCGACAGTGACGATCGAGTCACCATCTGCCGGCACGGTCACAGTAACGTATAAGTTCCCTGAAGCGTCGCCGACAGCGAGAGTTCGTGATGCCAGCCCAAGAATGGAAGCCCCGGAGACAGGCAGGGTCGGTGTATGGATATTATCGCGGGAAGCTGAAAACGGAGTCCCCAGCGAGGAGCTGCTCTCCACAGCAGAGAAATACCTGAACAGGGATGACGTCGCGCTGGAAAGTGATGAAATCACGACCTACCCAGCGGAACCACTGGAGTACAAGGTAAAAGCCGTTCTGCACGGAAAAAACACCCCGGATGGCCAGATTGACCTTGATGCGATAAAGACCACAGTAGAAACCTACACCCGCAACGCGCAGCGCCTTGAGGGAAGCATTGATATCTCCATCCTGTATTACCTGCTGCAGTCAGCGCAAAGCGTCGTAAAAGTCGATTTGCTGGAGCCTACAGAATCGGTGGAAGCCAGTTACAGACAAGCGCCGTACTGTACTGGCGTGGAGCTGGAGATTCAGTATGACTGACGATCGTTCCCTTCAGCCTGATAACCGTTCTGGCCTGCAAACAGCTCTGGAGAAAATTCTGGATAATGCGATGGCCACAATCGAAGCAGAGGCTCCGTTTCGAACCCTTCTGTTTCCAATGCAGGCTCCTAAGCAGTTTTTGCCGTCGCTGGCGATAGAGCGTGGTGTTCAGGATTGGGCGGCAACGGATACCGAGAACGCGATCAGGAATACGGTAGCAAATGGCCTGATTATTCAGTCCCGATCGTGTACCCGGAATGGTATAGCTCAGGCTCTTATAGCGCTGGGTTTTGATGCCCGTGTCACCAGAAGTGGCCCGTATTCAATCAGCGTGGTTGCCAGCCTTAGTGATCAGCCGCTTGATGGTAAAACCAGTAAACGAGTCGGTGATCGCATATCCACATATAAAGCGGAGCGGGACAGTGTTTCTCTGACGATGGTCCGTAAGGCATCTATTTCTGGCCGTGTTGGTATAGCAACAAGAACCGGCCAGGTAATCCGAGTCCCTTATTACTCACCTGGGGCATTAAGCGTATCTGTTAGTCCTTTAGCAGGCATCGCTAATCGCCAAATAAGATACCTGAAAGTAAGAGTGGAATAATATGGCTAGGCAGTATTACGGAATATTAACGACTAAAGGGCGCGCCCTTTATGCAAATGCGTTGTTATTAAATCAGGATGTTAATCTTAGCGAAATGGCAATTGATGATACCGTTAATTTTTTGCCAGATGAAAAACTTGAGTCATTACCGTCAGAAGTTTACCGCGCTGAATTAAACTCGCTGGAAAAAGACGAAGATAATGACGAGATGGTTATTGCTGAGTTGGTAATACCATCGCAGCGTGGCGGTTTTTATTGCCGTGGTTTTGGTCTTTATACGGATACTGGAATATTGTTTGCCGTTGGCAGTCTGGCTGAAACATACAAGGCTACTGAAGACGAGGGCAGCGGGGGAGAACTGGTCATCCAGGCTGATATCGTAGTGACGAACACTGCGGCATTAGTGTTGAAAGTTGATCCGACGACCGTTCTTGCTACACGCGAAACCGTTGACAGAGCTATCGCTGCGCATGAAGCCAAATTGGACCCTCATCCACAGTATGCGCCGAAAAATAGCCCTACACTCACGGGCATACCAAAGGCTCCAACGCCCGCAGCAGGTAATAACACTACGCAGATCGCTACCACAGCTTTTGTGCAAGCAATAGCGACGGCACTGAACACCGCACTGGCGCTCAAAGCTCCGCTAGCCAGCCCTGGGCTGACCGGGACACCGACAGCGCCTACGGCGGCACAATCGACGAACAACACGCAAATTGCGACGACAGCTTTTGTTAAATCAGCTATCGCTGCACTTGTTGCGTCATCGCCGGCAGCGCTCGATACGCTGAATGAACTGGCTGCTGCACTGGGTAATGATCCTAATTTTGCCACGACAATGACCAATGCGCTTGCCGGAAAGCAGCCGTTGGACAGCACGCTGACAAACCTTAGCGGAAAGGATGTCGCCGGGCTTCTCTCATACCTTGGTTTGGGGGAAGCGGCAAAGCTGGCCGCCGCTACAGGTTCATTGAGTGCTTCCGGGTGGTTAAAAATCCCAATATTCGGAGGCGCGTCTGTCATTTTGCAATGGGGAAAAGTGGCTCTCACAGCAACTTTGAATAGCGGAGCAGCAGTCAAGGGATACGACGGTGTAACTGTATTTAACTATCCCATATCTTTCCCTAACGCAGCACTGATTGTAAATGCTACCCCAATGGACTCAGGCGAAACCCTTGTGGAAACGGCAACGGCGAACGGAACTTCCAAAACTGCCGCAACGGTACGAGTTGGGGGGGTAGCCATAAAATCAGATCCAGCTGCGACCGTAGACTTACATGGATTTGTCTTCGCCATTGGTTACTAACTATTAGTCGAGAAACATATGAATTATTGGTTTAGTCCAGAAAATAACGCCTTTTATCCCGTTGCGTTGAAAAATGACTACCTCATAGCAGGGACTCTCCCTGATGATTTAATCGAGGTAAGCGATAATGTATTTATGGAATATTCGGGAACACCACCCGAAGGAAAAGTGAGAGGTGTTGCAGAAGATGGATACCCGATATGGGTTTATCTTCCCCCCTTAACGCCAGAGGAGGAAGCTGAAGCAGCAGCACAGCGGAAAGCTGCGTTGCTGGCAGAAGCCCAGGGTGCGATCAGTATCTGGCAAACCGAACTACAGCTGGGAATCATCAGCGAGGACGACAAAGCCAGCCTGATTAGCTGGCTGGCTTATATCAAAGAGCTGCAAACAGTTGATACCGATGCAGCGCCAAACATCAACTGGCCGACTGCTCCGGCGCTGTAGGCCACTCAATATCTGGCGCGGTGGATGTGTCCACAGCGTTCAACGCGTCCAGATAGTCCAGCCATTTGTTGAATAATAATTTTTCATCGTCTGAAAGGCGTCCCAGCGCTAACTTAGACGGCCATTGTTGCCCGTTTATCCAAGCGTTGATTTCATCAATCTGCTGTTGTTTTTCGGCTTTCGCCTGAAAAATCAGTTCGTCTTTAGATAGTGGCGGCGCATCCACCCATGCAGGGTTTCCAGAGTCATCAGCGCTCAGCACTTTTCCATCAGGCCACGCCACCCCAGCGAACTCATTATAAATATCAGCACTTACTTCAATAGCATTGGAGGGAACCTCGGAGACGCTCTGGATATAAAACCCGACCGGGTCTTGAGAGAAATAAATTTTATTCATAATGATACCGCCATCCAGCACATTGCCCCTGGGGAGCCGTCATTAGTCGTTCCATTATTCCAGTTAATTCCGTGCAAATGCATCGTTGTAGGGGTCAGTGGGGAGCCAGCAAGCAAGCCTCCGCTCCCCACTGTACCGTCCAGATCCATGGCGACAATAATATAGTTTGAGGACGGAAATGCGGTCGGTAACGTTATTGTTGCTCCACCATACGGCACCGATGCTTTACCTCGCTGAATCACTGTTCCATCTGGGAGTTTCGTGTACCTTGCGTTTGATGAACCACCGGAAGCGAATACACTCATATCCGGTATTTGGTTAGGGCCAGTTCCTACATCCCTTTTCGCAGCTTCTCTTAATTGAACGTTTTTTATAACCCCTGAAAATCAGACGATATTTCGCCGTTTCTCCTGTTTTTACAACAGGAGAAATACCCATGATTTACGGTTATGCCCGCGTTTCAACGAACCATCAGGATACTGAACTTCAGCGTCTTGCTCTCGAATCAGCAGGGTGTGAGCACATAGCGGAAGAGCATGCCAGCGGGCGGAAATCGAACAGACCGGTTCTAAAGCGGCTGATCGCCACTATGCAACCAGGTGATGAATTGGTGGTCTGGAAGCTGGACAGGATAGGACGCAACGTCCTGCATGCGTTGCTGATGTTTCAGCAACTACAGGAAAAGGGTATCAACTTCCGCAGTATTACTGATGGTGTGGACTTAAAAACAGCCAGCGGGCGCTATAACTTTCGTAACATTCTGTCCGCTGCACAATATGAATCAGATCTCAATAGTGAACGAACGCTCGCTGGTTTGGCTGTAGCCAGAGCAAAAGGGCGGATTGGTGGTCGTCGCCCCAAATTTACAGAAGAACAATGGGAACAGATGGGGAGGTTAATAAATAAAGGAATATCAAGGCAGCAGATTTCAATTATTTATGACGTGGGTATTTCAACGTTATATAGAAAATTCCCCGCGATGCTTCACCAATAAAATCTGAATATCCAAAAGCGACTGAGAAGTCGCTTTTTTTATGTAGAGGAAAATATGCAGAAGAAAAAATACGTAGTCATTATCGGCGTTGAACATCCGGGGACTGGCCATTGGTTGCCAGCAGGAACGGAGGTGGAACTGTCGGAACGTCAGGCAAAAATTATGCTGCAGAACGGCCACATCAAGTTATCTGCAGACGTCAAAAAAAACCGAGTAGTAAGGGAATCCCGTGCCAAAAATTGAGAATTTCGTACATAACGGCGCATCCGTCGAATTTCAGGCTGCGCCGGCTGCTATGGGGCCGATTGGTGCAACAGTGTTTGGGCTGGTTGGTACGGCACCGAACGTTCATGCCAGCGTACCTCTGAATAAGCCCTTTCGCGTGAACAACCCTGCAGCGCTGGCAAAACTGGACCCCACGGGGGCAGAAGCCGGTACTCTGTATCCTGCGATCTATGCCATTCAGCAGTTGGCCAATGTCGTTTGTTATGCAGTAGTAGTCGAAGAAGGGGACGATGCTCCAGAAGATAAGGATTATACGGGGGTCATTGTTTCCGTTTCAGAAGATGCAGAGGCTGGAACCCTGGCGATCACGCTCAAGGATAGTACGCTGACGGTTGATGTAACTGATGCCACCGGCTGGACGGTGAGCGTTGGTGGTAAAACGGCTAATATCGTCAGCTATGACGTCAGTAACGAAGATGTTCTGACTATCACAGCTGGGGCGATTACAGCGGCAGATTTGCCTGCTGAAACTGTGCTCACTATTCACGGTAAGGATTTGGCGGGTGCGACCACGGTCGCAAATATCATCGGCGGTATTGACCCTCAAACGGGCCGATTAACGGGGATGCAGGCGCTTAAAGGTACTCCAGAGGCTCTGACTCATATCAGTTGTCCTGGTTTTCCGCAAAAGGCAGTTGCTGACTCTCTGGCAGCGCTTGGCGCGAAGATTTTCGCGATTCCTGTCGGCGATGGCCCCAGCACGAACGACGAAGATGCTATTACTCTGTCAAATAGCATGGGGGTGGTCGGAACCGGGTACGACTCTTATTACCTGGTTGATCCGATGGTGAAAGTCTACAGCCGCGCGGAGAAGGACTATGTGTACGGGTCTGCCAGCGCTCAGGCGCTGACCTGCTTCGCTCGCGTTAAGCAGTGGGAGTCTCCGGGGAAAGGGCGTATGTCCGTGAATATCGAGGGACTGCAGCGACACATTGACTACAACCTGCTTGATAAAACCACGAACGGCGATCTTCTTAACGCGAACGGCGTCAGCTACTTTGCTCGCACCTCGCTGGGCGGATACTCGCTGATTGGGAACCGTACCGTCAGCGGTCGCTTCGTTTCTCAGGTTGGTCTTGAATACGCGATTATCCGTAAGCTGCTGGCCACCACGGAACAGGGCATGGCGTATAACCTGACCAAAACGTTCATGCAGCAGCGCGTAAACCAGATTAATACCTGGCTTGCCGGCTTGCAGACGGAAGAGGCGCTGATTGGCGCGAAGGTTTATCTGCATCCTTCCCTCAACACGGTAGACACATACACGAACGGTGAATGGCATATCGCGATCAACTATGCCGGTTACTCGCCGAACGAGCATGTTGTTTATCACCTGGCCGAAGATACTGGCATCGTTGAATCATTCTTAGAGGAAATTCTGTAATGGGTGGCGTTTTAACTCGCATGGCGCGTCGTGCAACTGTACAGGGTATTCCCCTGATGCTGACGCTTGAAGATGTATCCGATCCAGCCCCGGCGAAGGTGATGGAAAAGACCCGTGGCGGCTCGTTCATCGAACGTGAAGTCAACACCGGTATTGAAGCAATGAGCGCCAGTTTGACTATCACCGGCGCGACGTCAGAGGTTCTGGCCGTGTATGGCCTGACTACTGGCAGAACGGCAGCGGTAACGGTCGAAGAAGCGTACCGCGATGAAGATGGCAACAAATATACGGTTGTATCGGAGTGGATCGGGGAAGCCAGTAAAATTGAGGACAGCAACACCAAAATGGGTGAGCTGGCCCAGACGGTTATCTCGTTTTCACCTTCGTGGAAAAAGAAAACCATCAACGGGGTTATCGTCTGGGAAGTTGCCACCAACGGTAGCGTGATGAACCTCGGTACTGAAGATATTCTTGCTGAATTCCGCTCTATGGTTGGCCTGTATTAATTCCATCCTTACGTTTTGATGAACCCCGCATATAGCGGGGTTTTTTTATATCTGGAGATTCTATGTATAGCCGCACGATCCCCCTTTTAAACCCGATTAAAACCGATAAAGGCGAGCTGAAAGAAATCGTTGTTCATACCGCTCCGGCGAAGCTAACGCGGGAAGTTGGTCAGAAATATGATCTGGAGCGTGACCCGGAAGGCATCGCTCAAATGGACTACATGTTCGATTTGGCGATGCTCATGACGGGACTGTCTGAAACAGACATCTCCATGCTTTCAACACCGGATTACAACTCTCTCAAAGACGAAGTCAGAAAGCTGGCATTCAATACCAGCGAAGATTTGCTTAAAGAAGATTTTGCGCGTCACCGCCAGGCTGGTAAACGCGATAAAGAACCGACCATTTCGTTAGAAGAGCCGGAATTACTGGTTCCGGTCACGGATGAAATCGCCGGCGAAATAAAAAGTTACCGGCTTAATCCTCCGACCGTTGGCCTGACACGAAAATTGCGAAATGAAAAAGACGAGCATAAGCGCGGCATGGCTATTTCAGCGCAGTGTACCGGGTTGCATACCGACATTATCGACCAGTTCCACATGCCTGATTTCAACTATCTGATGGGGAAACTGAGCGATTTTTTGACGGAAGGGTCGGCATTCTTTCAGAAGCAGACGTCGACCGACTAACCGATGTTCTCCCCCTCGTTTATCACGCGACAGAGCATGAAATTTTGTCATGGACGGTGCCGAGGGCGTTAGCTCGTTATCAGCTGGTCATCAAAAAGTTAGGAGCCGGTAGTGGCAGATAAAAAAATATCGGTACTACTCAGCGCTAAGGATCAGTTATCCGCCGTTTTTGAAAAGTCGGATAAAACGCTGGACCGGCTGCGTAAAACAGCCGGCAGCGCCAGTGATGCGCTGGGTAAAATTCAGCGCACCCAAAGTGATGTATCGGCCTACGCCGAGACCAATAAGGCGCTGAACGAAACCAATCAAAAGCTGACGGTAAACCGCCAGCGTGTCGATGCGGCAGGCAGTGCGCTGAAAGCAGCACAGTCCGAGCAGCGTCGTTATCAGCGGGGGATTGCGGCAGCAGAAGAAGCCATACGCCAGCTGGATATGGAGCTGGTTAAAAATGGGCGTCTGACGAAAGAGCAGCAGGTCGCGTATCTCCAGGCGAAGCAAACGCTGGATCAGTTGCAGCCGTCACTGAAAAAAGCGACAGCGGAAGTCGCCGCAACCCGGCGTGAAAGTAATGCGGCCACGCGAGAGATGAACTCCCTGACGTCAGCAGCAGAGAGAGAGCAAAACCGCGTTAAATCGTTGGGTAGCGCTCTTGATAAGGCTGGCGTTGATACCAATAAGCTGGGGCAGGCGCAGGCGAAATTAGCCGCCGATGCCGATAAGGTCACTCGTTCTCTGCAGCGGCAGGAAGCCCGTATAAAAACGGTGAACAGCGCTCGCGATCAGATGGCTAAGAATCAGCAGACGCGAAGCGATATTAAAGGGCAGGTGTTGGGAACCGCCGCCGCAGCTGCGCCATTAGTTTATGCGGCCAAGAAAGCGGTTGATTATGAATGGGCGTGGGCAGACGTTCAGAAAGTTGTGAACTTTAAGGACAAGAAGGAGGATGTTGATTTTCAGCACCGGATTCAGGCTAAGGCGGTAGAGCTAGGGATGGGTCAGACGGATATGACCGAGATTGTTGCAGCAGCTGGCCAGGCGGGGGTTGCTAACGATAAAGACGGTAATGTCGATACTAAACAGCTGGAAAGATTCTCTGTTGACGCGGCTAAAATGGCGGTGGCGTTCGATTCTGACGCCAAGACTGCCGGTGATACGATGGCTACGCTCCGCACTTCATTGAAGCTCAATCAGGATCAGATGATGGAGCTGGCGGATGTTATCAACGCCCAAAGTAACTCCATGAACGCTAAGGCGATGGTTGTTGCCGGCGTCATGAGGAGGCAGGGTGCGAACGCTGAACTTGCCGGCTTTGATCGTAAACAGGTTGTAGGATTGGCATCGGCTCTGATTGCGTCAGGCGACACGGAAGAGACTGGCTCAACGGCTCTGAAAAATATTACTGGCCGGTTAACTTCTGGTTTTTCTGCATCTAAAAGCCAGCGCACAGCGCTCGATATGCTGGGTTTCGACCCGGAAGTATTAGCAAAGGACATGCAACGTGATGCCGTTGGCACATTGAAAAAAGTCCTGACCGTTATTAATAAGCAACGACCTGACCAGCAAAAGGCATTAATCAGTTCTATTTTTGGTGAGGAAGTCGCTGGTTCAGTGGCAAAACTCGCGGGCAATATGGAATTGCTGAATAAAGCAATGGATATTGCTAACGATAAAACAAAGTATGCCAACTCTATGGAGCAAGAGTATCAGCAGAAAGCGCAAACCCGCGCTCAACAGCTAAAAAGGATACAGTCAGCCACTGAAAGGGCGACGGTTGCTTTAGGTACTTTGTTGCTCCCTGTAGTTGATGAGTTAGCTCCGCCAATCACCGATTTCGCTAATGGTCTAAGCAATCTTCTCGAAACGTCATCAACCGCAAAAACCGCCTTTGGCTGGACGCTCAAAGTTGGAGCAGGGCTGATTGCACTGAAAGCTGGCGTGATGGCCATCAAGGGTATTGGCTCTCTGGTTAGTGATGTTAAACAGCTTGGCCGTATCGGTGGTGTGAAGCTGGGCATCACGACAGATAAAACCGCCGCAGCGGCGAGTCGCGCGACGTCGGCCCTTGCCCGTTTGAACAGGCAATTAATGTCTATGGGGCGGGGTGGCAGAGGAGGCCCACCTGGTTCTGGCGGTTTTGGCGGATTGGGCGGCGGAGAACCCGGAGAGGCAAAACCCCGAACCAGACCAGGTAAGCCGAATGGCCGACGCTGGCCGCGTCTGAAAGGTCGTGGCCGGTATGGCGCAGCAGCTGCTGCGGCGATGATGTTGCTCCCCTCTTTTGATGCGTTTGGCGCTGAAGATGATGCTCCGGCCGGTCGTGCCGGAACAGGGGATGTTTTACCGAAAACCGAAGGGGCTGTTGATACGCTGCCGGGAAATCGTGCCGGCGTCAGTAGCGTCTTGCCGAAAGCTGAAGGGGTGGTCGACACTTTGCAGACTGGCGCTGCCGTGATGGCCCCCTTCAGCAAGGGTGTCGGTGGTCGTTTATTAGGTAAAGCGTTTATGCCTCTGCAACTGCTGTCGGGCGGTTTGAATATCGCTGATACCTATGCTCAGGGCGGGAACGCGGCCCAGATGGGGCAGGCTATTGGTGATACCGGTGGTGGTCTCGGCGGCGCGGCGCTTGGCGCAATGATTGGTACTGCCATTCTGCCAGGCATCGGGACGGCCATTGGTGGAGCGCTGGGCGGTATTGCCGGCAGTTCGCTGGGTGCGTCGATTGGAGAAAGCGTCGGTCCCTGGGTAGGAAAAGCCTTTGGCGAGGTTAAAGGCTGGTTTGGTGGCGATAGTGGCAAACCAGCACCTGCAGCAGCAACCGCCGAGAAAATTGCGCCGGTAAAACCAAAGGATTTGGTAAAGACAGCGCCGAAGGATATCACCCCGGTTATCGATGCGGCGGTTAAGGCTCAACAACCACCACCAGTTCCCAATGTAGCTATTCATAACAAGATTGAAGCCAGGTTTGATGTTAAGGCATCGGGCGATCCTGCCCAGGATAATGCTCTTGCGGAGAAAATAAAGGCCATGCTTCAGGATGTGCTGAATAAAGCTAATGCGGCTGCGTTGGCATCGGTCGGAGGCGTTGATGCTCGACTGAATGCATCACTGAATGGACAGAGGAGTGATTAGTGGGATTATTCAACCAATATATCAGCCAGCCTCTTGAACTGTCGCCCACACAATTTGTGTTGGGCGATTTTGTTTTCAGCCTGCCAGAAAACTCCCCTATTGAGTCAATGGCGCGGACGTTTGACGGCGGATGGGTCACTATCGACCTGCTGAATGAACTCCCCCTACAGCAGCAAACTGGGCGGAAACTGGACGAAATCAGGTTCAACTGCTCATGGTTCAAGGATGAAGGGACAAAAAATATTGGCAAACTGCTCCATTTGATGGAGCAAAACAAACCGTTAAGCCTGGTTCGTGGGGATGGAACCAATATGGGGCAATTTACCATTCGCGGGTTTTCCACGGATGAAACCTGGATGCATCAGGAAGGGAAGACGATGAAACAGGTTGTCACTATCAATCTGCTGGAGTTTGCCAATAAACCCATCGAGCAGAAGAGCGCTGGTAAGAAAGCCAGCACATCGACCAGTTCCGGGACGAGTGGGAGCAAATAATGCGAGTGAGGAGCCGTGATCGCGATACGGTGCAGTTTATCGCGTGGGTAAAGCTGGGTCGTGATGATGATGAGGTCGAACAACAGATTTATGATCTGAATCCTCATTTACACAGTTACGGGCGAGTATTGCCAGCTGGCGTTGTGATCGAACTTCCCGAAATTACTGATACCACGACAACTGAAGTTGACGAGCAGGTGACGATATGGAGTTAGGTTACACCCCTGTTCATTACTGCGAGGGACCTGGTGCGGATATTATTAATGCCCGGATGACGCAGTTTGAGCGCATAGATGTCAGCAGCGGGAAAGAAACTGACAGGCTGATACTGACGGTTGATGTTACAGACCTGAAAGGCATCCCGGAGGAAGGCGGAGACCTGGTCTGGTATGAAGGGTATAAAGAGACGGGCGTCGTAAAAATCGGAAGATTTCGTATAACGACGATAAAACCGCAGCTTTACCCCAGGGTCATCACGATCACGGCCACTGCTGCACCGTTTGAAAAAACGGACCCGACAGGGTTCCGGGAGCGCCGTTCGGCGTCGTGGGACAATACCACTCTGGGCGAAATTTTCCAGAAAATAGCGAAACGGCATAATCTGACACCACGGATGGACAGTCGGTTAGGCGGTTTTAAATATTCGCACGTTGACCAGACCAACGAGACAGACTCGGCCTTCATTAACCGGCTGGCTGAAGAGCATGACGCGATGGCCAAACCGGTGAATAGCTTTTATGTCCTGTCATACCGTGGTGAGTCAGCCAGCATCACAGGGAAAACTCTGCCGATCATCCAACTGCGTTGCCCACCGGTTAATGAGCCAGGATGCAGGGATTTTATCCAGTGCTCTGTTGATATGCCCGGTAAGCAAAAGTCAGGTGGTGTTATCGCCAGTTATACCGATGAGAAAACAGGGGAGGTTAAGTCAGTCACATCGGGGTCTCCGCCCTATAAAAAGTTACCTCATACCTACGCGAGCAAGGAACACGCAGAAGCCTGTATGAAAGGGAAATCCAGAAAGGTTAAGCGGCAGTCAAAAAAAATTCGTCTTGATGTTCCTGGTGATCCATACATCGCGGCTGAAGGGCTGATAAAGATGGACAACTCTTTCCCGGATGGAATGAGAGGGACGATAAGCATCGACCGCGTAGAGGCGCGTTGTACGCGCAGTGAGGGGTATAGGATGACCATTACGGCGAGTGAGCCGGTAGCATCAAAGGCGAAGACAAAGAAGTAGAGTAGTGTTGTATCGAGCGAGGCCCCTGCGTAAGCGGGGGCCTTTTTTTTATGGCTATTTTTTATTTTTGATTATGCTTTCCAGCTTGTCGAGGTCAAGATTGACCTGTTCTGCTGCACCCAGCTCGGATTCAAGCAGCGCCTCTATTTTTTTCATTAAATTAGAGGGAATCTTGCGGTTATCTAATTTTAAGGTGACAAAATTACCTTTGTATTTAGCGGTAACGCCGTCGCCATATGCTTTCTCAGTCTTGGGTACTTCTGTTTTATCGACAAGAATAAAGTCCTGTAGCGCCTGAATAATCCGTGCTGGTTCAAAATCCTCACCTGCTTGCTTCATGCGAAGCAGCTGCCGCGCACCGTCGAGCATAGTCTGCTCGTGACCCTGATAGATTTTGGATAAAGCATCGCCGGCGCGGGCTGATAATTCACCCGGATGTTTGAAGATAGACAAGATCTCCTTCGGCAAGCCGGCAGTATTCATGCAGCGATTCACGATATTTCGGTCGATACCTTCTGCTTCAGCCAGGGCTTTAACATTGCCATCAAATTCTTTTAGGCGGCGTAAGTACCTTTTCCCGCGCTCATACGCACTGGTCGGGCGATAGTCGTTGCCTATCTGCGACAACCACTGCATTTGCTCATCATCAAGTTCACCGACGAGGACTCGATAGTCACTACCAGTGATGATGGCTGTTTTGCGGCGGCGAGAGCCATCGGCAACCTCTATTATCCCTGCTGTTCTCCTGGCGATCGCGGGGTTCTGCTGCCCTGAAGTGAGGAATGACGGGATAAGGTCAGCCAGCGCTGATTCGTTCAGCAATTCCTGATCGCGCTCGTTACCGAGCCAAACCATTGTGGCCATCTCGACCTTATCAGCAGGAATGGTTTCCAGCTTAAAGGCTACGTTACGACCGCAAACAGGCAGCGTAATAGTGTTCCCGGACAACGAACTCAATTTACTCTGTAAGTCACCAACCATAGGCGAAACAGACTGCGCTTTTTGCGGAGCATGATGGGTGTTGCTCATTAGCGTTTCGATGTTGGGCGCATTTTTTAAAATAGAGCGCTGCTTCATAATTAGTCCTCCCAACGTGGTTTGATCAGGTCTTCGAAAATTTCTTTGCAGACAGGCTCCCATATGGCCACCGCATTTCGCCAGGCATTAAGCGTCGACCTTTGATTTGCCGCTTGCTCAAAGACGGTACGCATTTTTATCTGCCCTTTGCCTACTTCATCAGTTACCCGTACAACCTGCCGCAACACCATCGCTCCCCAGGTATTCCGTATTTGCTCTTCCATCCATCGAGACTGGTTGCCAGTTGTCAGGCTGTATTTAGTCAGGAGCAACCGGACTACAGGTTCGAAGCCACCCAAATCGACGGTTTCAAGCAGGTCCAGCAGCATAGTGAAGAACTGGAGTACAGAGGCATAGTCGAACAGCTCTGCAGGGGTAGCGACAACGATGACGTCAGCGGCACAGACAACGTTAATCGTTCCCGTACCGAGGTTCGGGGCGCTGTCTATGACGATAATGTCGTAGTTATCCCATACAGACTCGATAGCGGCACGCAGCATCAGGTGCGGGGGATGAGGCAGCTTCCCCTGGGAATGGTACTGCATCAGATCTGTTTCAATGCGGTGAAGGGCCAGGCAGCTGGGGATTATGTCGAGACCCGGCCAGCATGTTGGTTTTATCGCATACTCGGCGTTGTCGCGTTTACCGAGGTAAAACGGAAGCAGGGTATCGTCTGCGTGAATGTGTAAGTCAGGAACGTAACCGTGATACATAGAGGCAGTCCCTTGCGGGTCATTCCCCTCCACCAGCAGGACGCGGTGTCCCTGTAGGGCTAACCATTGCGCTTGGTGTACTGCAGATGAGGTTTTGTAAACCCCTCCTTTATGCGACATTACGGCCAGAACGACCGGGTTTTTATCGTCTGGTCGCTGGTTTGGGTTGCCAAAAACGCTCCGCATATTGCTAATTTGGTCAATCGTATAGCCGGCGCGACGTTCCACTCGACCGCGCATCTCAAAATCGGGAGCAGGTAGGCGACCAGCTTTCTCCGCATCCCTGATGGCCTGCGGTGTTACGCCTATCAGGTCAGCTACTTCAGTAATGCCCCAGCGGCGAGTGATACGACGAGCTTCCGGGCTGTCATCGCCGAACTGTGCGATGGCTATAGCGCGGGTCATTTCTTGGCCGCGATTGATGCAGTCATGCAGTAAATTAATTAACGACATCCTATTCCCCTCTCAAAAGGTCCTTAATCTTTGTGTTATTCATCCTACTTCACGTTTTTTAAGCAAAGCAACATAAAAAACGCAAAGTTAGACGGAAAACGCAAAGTTAAGGATATTACCAATCATATGATGCGACAGAGGAGCCATTGAGTTGCACCTGAGCGTATCGCTATTGCTGTAGTTGGTATATTCACAACCTAACCAAATGATTTATAAAGACAATTTATTTGTTTAAAAATCATCCAAAGTTAGGCGAACATGCCAAATTCCTCGCTGTTTATACACTTAAAATCATTCCATCTTTCTCGCCAAAACAACGGAACACAATCAGAGAATGATTACACATATTCATTAGCTCACTATCTGAGAACACTATAACAGAACACAAACAAAGAATGCAATAGATTCAGATCACAAACTAGGAACACAGGTGTCTCATCGTATCATATACACGGAACACATCAGCACACAGTAGCCCATTATACGCGCGTATAATGGGCTACTGTGTGCTGATATGGAGAACACAAGTACAGAACAATATATATTTATTCCGATATTATGATCTGTTATCGTTCAGTAATTGTGTTCTGTAGTTTTGTGATGGATGTAGTGTAAATAATCGGCTATTGTTCTTTGATTATGTTACGATAATTCAAGGCAGATAAACGGGAGATCCAGGATGAGCAAGGTAAAAATCGGTGAGTTAATCAATTCGCTCGTGAACGAGGTTGAGTCAATAGACGCCTCTGACCGTACACAAAGTGAGAAAACGAAGAGAATTAAAGCCGCCGCAACACGGTATAAAAATGCTTTATTCAATGATAAAAGGAAGTTCCGTGGGAAGGGATTGCAAAAAAGAATAACTGCAAATACTTTTAACGCATATATGAGCAGGGCAAGGAAGCGCTTTGATGATAAGTTGCATCATAGCTTTGATAAAAATATTCATAAATTATCCGAAAAGTATCCGCTTTATAGTGAAGAAATTTCTTCATGGCTATCTATGCCCGCTGCAACTATCCGCCAGCACATGTCAGCGCTTCAATCAAAATTAAAATCAATAATGCCTCTTGCCGAAGAATTATCAAATTTAAAATTAGGTGTAAAAAGCAGCGAGGCTAAGTTAATAAAATTAGCCAAAAAATATCCCGACTGGAGTTTTGCTATTAGCGATTTAACCAGTGAAAATTGGAAAGACAGTCGCGATTACCTTTATAAATTGTTCCAGCAAGGCTCCTCTTTGTTAGAAGACCTTAGCCAGCTTAAGGTTAACCATGAGGTTCTATACCATCTGCAACTAAGCCCTGCGGAAAGAACCTCTATACAACAGCGATGGGCCGATGTACTGCGTGATAAGAAGCGCAATGTAGTCATTATTGACTACCCAACATATATGCAGTCCATTTATGACATCTTAAATAGCCCTACTACTTTATTTAGCTTAAAAACTCGTTCTGGCATGGCTCCTTTGGCCTTTGCTCTGGCAGCAGTATCAGGCCGAAGAATGATTGAGATAATGTTTCAAGGAGAATTTACGGTATCAGGAAAATATACCGTGGATTTTTCCGGTCAGGCTAAGAAACGCTCTGAAGATAAAAACGTATCAAGAAAGATTTATACACTCTGCGAAGCTAAGCTATTTGTTGAATTATTAAATGAATTACGCTCCTGTCGTGCTGCTTCTGACTTTGATGACGTAGTTAAAGGATATGGCGAAAACGACACAAGGTCAGAGAACGGAAGAATTAATGCTATTTTAGCAAAAGCCTTCAACCCCTGGGTTAAATCATTCTTTGGTGATGACCGCCGCGTTTATAAAGATAGCCGCGCTATTTACGCCCGTATCGCATATGAAATGTTCTTCCGCGTCGATCCACGGTGGAAAAACGTAGATGAAGACGTGTTCTTCATGGAGATACTCGGTCACGACGACGAAAATACCCAACTGCACTACAAACAGTTCAAGCTGGCCAATTTCTCCAGAACATGGCGTCCACATGTTGGGAACGAAAATAGCCGGCTGGTGGCTCTCCAGCAACTGGATGAAGCTATGCCCGGATTCGCCAGAGGTGACGCTGGTGTACGCTTGCACGAAACCGTTAAGCAGCTGGTAGAGCAGGACCCTTCTGTGAAAATCACAAACAGCACGCTAAGAGCCTTTAAATTCAGTCCGACGATGATTTCCCGGTACCTGGAGTTTGCAGCTGACGCACTGGAGCAGTTCGTTGGCGAAAATGGCCAGTGGCAACTGAAGGTTGAAACGCCGGCGATCATCCTGCCAGATGATGATGCCGTTGAGCCAATCGAAGAACCAGACGATGATTCCCAGGATGATGATCTTGACGACGATGAAATAGAGCTGGATGAAGAGAACGGCCAGCCGCATGACGAACAGGAAGAACCAGAAGAACACCAGCCGGCTGCACCAAAACCCATATTTAAACCGGCAAAAAACAACGGTGACGGCACATACATGATCGAGTTTGAATACGATGGAAAGCATTATGCCTGGTCCGGCCCAGCCGATAGCCCAATGGCCGCTATGCGAGCCGCGTGGGCGGCGTACCACAACTAAAAGGAAAGCCACCGGTGTATATCGGTGGCTTTATTTTGGTGGCCTGTCCCTACCCGTCCCCTGCAAGGAACGGAAGGATTAGGCGGAAACCGCAGCTGCAACAGCAGACATCGCCGTCCCGACTGCAGGGACTTCCCCGCGCATGGCGGGGCTTAAATTCGGGCTGGCCAACCCTATTTATCGGTAACAGCTGGAACGGTTAGTTTCGTGGATAGGGTCTCCAGCTTCTCTATGACCAGCTCAAAATGCGCCGGCAGCACCTTCTCCAGTTCCGTATCGATATCGGTGATCGGCAACTCCCCGCAGGACATGCTCCGCTGACCGCCGCGAACGACATCGCGCAGCAGCTCCCTCTCGTAAGCTCGCATATTGCCCAGGGCTGTTTCAGCAGCCGTTAATATTCGACGCAACTCGGCGACGATAGCCGGGAGATCATCAACAGTAATTGGATTAGGCGACGGGTTCCTGCAGGCGCGGCGAAGCGCCAGCCAAACACCACTGATCCACGCGTTCCTGTACTGAAAGCTCTGCGCAATATCGTTTATCAGCCCACGCAGCTCCTCTTTCTGCCGCCAGTCCAATGGTTCACCGGCGCATTTAGGCACTGGCTCGACATAGGCATATTCTCCGCTTTTTCGGATAGCTGGCAGCACCTCGTTCGTTACCCATTTGCGAAACCGCCAGGCTGTTGTGCCTTGCTTCACCGCGTCGCGGCAGCGGAGGATCAGGGTATAAAGGCCGGACTCGTTAACTATGTTCGCTTTGTCATTGCCACGGCTTAAGCCCTGAATTGAAGTAAGGGCTACCTCATCATCATCTAAATTCTTGATAGCCTTCGTTGGGTTCCCAATATCTAAGGCTCGGCAAACATCGGCGACAATAAACCACGGATTACCGTCAACCATGACCACCCGTATCGGGTGGTTTTCCTGAAATGAAAATACAGAGAGCGCGTTCATTTTGCCTCCCCGGATTTCAACTGCTCAGATAGGGACAGGGAGCAACCACGGGCCTCTTGCGTCAACTCACGCGCAACCTGCAGGAGTTCTGCTGCTTCCTGCAAATACAGTGAAGCCTCGTAGCTGGAGATAGTACGGTGGGCAGAGGATACCAGCGCCTCTACCTGCGCCAAGCGCTCCTCAATAGACTCCAGTAGCCCCAGGGTATTCAGTTCGACCTGATTCATGCAGCCACCCCGCTAACCGGGATTCGGGCTGATAAAACGAGAACAAAACGGCTGGCGAACTGGCGACGAGCTTCCCGTTCTGACGAAGCAATGGTGGAGAGGTTGTGGATATGAGATTTTTTATCGGTACGGCAGATCGCCGCGAACCTGAATTTGAGCATGGTGCGCACTCCAGTTTGGTTAGGGGTGCTACCACCAGAGTTGAGAATCTCTATGGGGTGGTAGCCCAGACGGGGTTCTCAACACCGGCCCAAACGAAACCGGCCCGACAAAAGTCGGCCCCGCCTGAGCCACCATAATTCGGATATGCGCAGGCACAGACACAAAAAAAACACGCTGGCGCGTGCTGTGCGTCGTCTGGTTCGTTCGGGGTTGAGATGCCCGGATGCGGAATTTGCCGCAACGGGTTAACTCTACCGCCAAAACGGAACGCACGTCAATAATTTAGGTAGATATTTTACCCCGTGACCAGTCACGGGGATAGCCGTTTTTATAGTTTGCTTTACTAACTGATCAGAACCTGATCAGTTAGCTCTTCGGCGGGTAAGTTTTTCTAAAGAGGTCGAATACTGCATCAATATTAACTTTTGGTGCATACATATCTACATACGTGACGTCAGCATAGTTCGGTTCAAAATTATCACCGTATTGAGATGCTTTCCCATTAACAGGCTGAATCATATAGCCATAAACACTATTTTTGGCTTCTGCAATCTCATATAGCGGTTTTGGGCTAATTACAGGTTTATCTCTGTCAAAGCACAGGATAAACCAACGTTGCTCAAATTGTTGTCGATAACAGGGAAGCGCAATTCCTGAAAAACTCTCAAGTTGATATTCAAGTTTTTCCTGTGCATTTTTGACATACATCGGCGCATCAACGCCATCGTCCCCACAACCAGCCAGTATAGCGGCCATCGTCCCTGCTAAAACAAGTTTCTTACGCATAATCACCAACATATAATTCTATGAAATGAATGGCTATTTTATACGCAAGAAACATACTGTTACTACTTCAATCCGGTTATCCGGCTGAAGAACGCGCCCACCTTCGACGTTGTCTCAAACCCCATACGTCCACGGATGAGCCACTGGAACGGAATGGTCAACAGGTACAGCGGAACGAACCATAAACGGTTCAGGCGCTGCCAGAACGTCCCGTCACTGCACTCCATCCACTCGGTATTGTCGACAACCTGATAAGCAAAGTGGCTGCGCTCATCCTCCAGACGGCCACCACACAAAAAGCTGGTAATTTCTTCATAGTTTTCGAAGCCTTCATCCTTCAGCTTCTTTTCCAACTGATAGCGATGAAGTACCGGTACCCATCCTCTGCGGTAAATCATGATTTAATCCCCGTTTCTGGAAACATTTCCTGCAGCCGCTTTTCGTAGCACACATCGTCGAAATACTTCTGCTCGACTTTCAACTCAAAGTCATTCAGCGTCATTTCTACAGGTCTGATACCGTAAAGCAGAGTGCCTTTGTTCAGATCGTACTTTTCCTTATCCTCTTCTGTTCCTGCATCCTCCATGATAGTTTCGGCAATATCAGAAAAGCAGATCGCCGCGCACCGAAAATCAGCAAAAGCCCGGTGCTCTCCCCACTCAGTGACGACATAAACAACACGCGTAGGGCCGCTGGCGCGGCGCTTAATTTCGTTCTCAATATCTCGCTTAAGCTCGTCCAGCTCGTAGTCATTTAACTTGTTAACGCTAATATCCATCGCCAGTCACCCCCACTGTCCATCAGCGAATAACGCGTTGTACTCCGACAACGGCAGGCGTTCGCCCTCGATGGCAATATTCAGTTCGTACCGCGTTCCCGGGTTTTCTTTATCGGCATCAGCCCAACGTTCAGCAGCTGCTGCAGCAAGACATTCAACCGCTTTCGGGTAGTCCTCAGTGCGGAACCAGCCAACGTTAACCCCGCCATCAGTCACAGCCCAGGCTACCTTTTTTTCTCCTTCCTGGATGGCCCGTATGCGGTCGTTGCACTCATCGCGGCAAAACTTCAACTGGTCATAGTCCAGACTGTCTAAATAGTTAGTTGTCGACATTTTTCACCTCACCATATTCCAAAACCTGTACGCGCAATAAGCTGGCAGACTCCAAGCAATAACAGAGTAATGATGACTACTTTTACTGGCGGCATTGATTCTCCTCTCCGTTCATCAGTATTTCCCGATATACCCATTTCCACACGCGGTAGTTGTTCGCAAAGGCTGTGCCACGGGCTTTAATGCGGCGAACCCGAGTATCTTCCTGGCAACTCTTCAGCGCCTTGTTCAACCGATACCAGTGCTGAAGAACCGATAAGATACCTATGGCCAGCAGCGTTAGCAGTAAATCAGCCATAGAACGCCTCCTGCGCGCCGTAGCCGCCCGTAGTCATTCCGGTGATGTATTCACGCAGCTGCCGCAGTTCGTTGCTGGAGAGGCGATCCATGAACTCTGTGAGGTACAGAGAGGCAAACGTCATAGCTATGCTTGCTGGCGACCAGCTGCTCATTGTCGCCAGCTCATCGTCGGACAGCGCGGTCATCGCCCAGGCCTCCGGAACAGGCACCGGCAGCGTGGCCAGAGCCTCAGATATTACTGAATGAGGGGCGTCCAGATTCTGCCCGTCTGTGGATCGCGATTTATGATCCATATATATATTGAGATCCAAATCGTGATCCACATCGTTGGCGGTCTTCTCGGTTTTACGCATCTGCAAGGTCAAGCCGTCTTCCTGGCGCTGGGCGAGGATGTCCATCATGAATTCTGCCGACTGCTGGTCGATGAAGCGGATTGTTGGCCGCTTATCTCCATCCCTGGCGCGTCGCTTGTCGGTCTTAAGACCGAGGGACTCGCAGATGTTTTTAAACAGGGCTTCCGGGACCTTCGGTTTTCCTTTCGGCGTTATAAAGCCGCCGATGCGCAGAACGTTGTTCAACAGGTCGCGGCGTTCGGCGGTCATGAGGTTGTCCCTGGCGAATCTGAGGCGTTCCTGGGTGGCTTCGCCGGTCATTGTCTCCGGGTCGATGCCGCAGTCGATAAAATACTGCCGCAGCGCTGTCGATTTCAGTCCGTAAAAGCCACGCATGGCAACTTCGACTGCCGGCGCGGTTTTTACTTTGTAGTCGGTAATGCCAGGGTGTTTCGCCTGGAATGCGTCATCCGCCTGTTCGCGGGTCATGGCCGTGACGACAAAGTATTGCCACTGCCCGGTTTGCCGGAAGGCGTAGGTAAAGTTGATCGCCGACTCTTCACGGTCATAGCGTCGCGCTGTGACCTCATCGAGCAACATGGTTTCGTATCGCTTGACCTTATCGCGAGCGCCATCAAAGTAGAATTTCAGGGTGTCTTCGTTTACCGGCAGCTTCAGCTCGTTCTCGATGTCCCAGCGAACCAGCTGCGCCTGTTCTTCAAGGGTTAAGGCCCGTTTTTTCAGAAGTGTTTCGCGTTCTGATTCATCCGGTGTCTCGATGCGGAGATGGAGATCCAGCGTTTGCTCCCAGACGATTTCCCGCGCTTCCTTACGCAGCTCCTTGCCAAGTTCATTGGCCTGTGGGTCTCCGGCCAGCGGCGCAACTTTATAGCCATCGCTGTGCATAATGCAGATCATGTTGCTGGCGTAATCGTTACGCGCCGTCGCTTCAATGGCCGACGCTTTGATTTTCATTCGGGTGAAATCGGTGTTGGCCACGCCCATCGATATTCTGTCGCCATCAAAGACAACATCCGTCAGTTCGCCGTTCATGCCGGCAGTGGCCAGAAGTGCCTGGACGTATGCGCGTTCAATTTTTTGTGGGTCGGTTTCGCGTTTTGCGCGAACCTTATCGAAGCCGATGATGAATTCTTTTGCTGTGCGGTCGCGGCGCAGCATCTGGATTGCATCGCTGGGGACCACCTCTCCGCAGAACATGCCGAAGTGGCGATCGAAGTGTTTCTGCTCGATGGATACGCCGGATGAGATTGACGGGCTGTAAATCAGGCCATCGTACTTCTTCACCATCTTTTTCGGCTTGTTGGTGAACTCTTCAACTTCCGGCTCTGGTTTGCTTTTCTGGTTCACGCACAGGAACTTCTTATGCGGGTAATTCAGGCGAAGGGTCGCGGTAACATCCTCTGCGAACGTCGAGCTGTCGGTGGCCAGCATGATTTTTTCACCCATCTCGACGGCCTTCATCACTTCGGACATGATGCGATCCTTTTCGGTATAGAACACGCGAATAGGCTCGCCGGTTTCGCGGTTGCGAACGTCGACCGGTAATTCGATAACGTGGATTTGCACCCATGCCGGCAACCCCAGCTCTTCGCGGCGCTTCATCGCCAGTTCTGCCAGGTCAACCAGCAGATCGTTGGCGTCGGCATCCACCATGATCGGGTGTAATTCCGTTCTGGCCAGCGCGTCAATCAGCGTATTGAAAACCAGGACAGGGTTTTCCATTGCGCGGCCTGACAGAACAGCGCGTAGCCCCTGTGTGGCTTCGTCAAACCCGAAATAGTCGTGCTGGCGCATCAGTGGTTGCCAGCAGCCTTTCGGGATGGAGTTTATGCAGATGGTCAGCTTGTTGGCGTATGGTGCCATTTCCTGATAGCCAGGGTCCTGGTAATGCAGAATGTCGGCCTTCGCGCCTTTCCCTTCTGTCATCATTTCCCACAACCCGCCGATAAGGCTCACCCTGTGCGCGACAGAAACGCCGCGTTCAGCGTTATGCATCAACGGACGCAACAGGCCTGTCGACTTCCCTGACCCCATGCCGGCGCGAACAATGACGATCCCCTGCAGCTCCTGCACGTACTTCAGGACATCTTCGGTCATCACCGATGTTTCAAAGCGTTTGTACGTGATGTGCTGAGGCCGCTTGTTCGGGTCTGTTATGCGGTCACTGAATGAGCGAGGGGCTTGTGCCGTGCGGCATTTTCTGTTCAGGCGGCGGGCAATATGGTCTTTGACTGTGGCGCGGTAGACGCTCTCCAGTCCCATATCCCGCAGAACGATGCAGAACATGTTGAAGAGATCTGACGGGCTGTTTGGCACCGGGCATGTCAGCATGCCGATATCTACCGCGTTCAGCAGCTCTTTGGCGAAAGTGCGGCGGTTATCCCGTTTGATGGTTTTCAGCTTGTTCAGCGTCAGCGTGAGCAGGTCTGCACTGGCGTTCAGGCGGTTCGATTTGGCGAACAACTGGCGAGAGGTTTCGCGGAGGCCGCGTAGTTTATGCAGGTCGTTAAAGTCGCTGCACTCCAGCTGGGGATCATCTTCAAAAGTCGGGTAAACACATTTTATGCCGTGGAACTTTGCAAGAATCTCAAAGCCGGTGCGCAAGCCCGTATTGCCTTTCCCTTCAGCTGACGATTTGCGGTCGTTATCCAGTGCGCAGGTGATTTTTGCGGCGGGATAGACGTTCACCAGCTGCTCGACAACATGGATCATATTGTTGGCGGATATCGCGACAACCACGGCATCGAAGCGTTTGTTCGGGTCCTTTCTGGTTGCCAGCCATACGGAAGCACCTGTCGCAAAACCCTCTGTTACTGCTACGTTCTGCGCCCCTTTCAGGTCGCCAATCACGAAACAGGCCCCGACGAAATCACCGTTTTTGATAGCGCTGGTCTGGAATTTACCACCGTGCTGATCGACACGTTGCCAGCCGACAATTCGCCCGTCTTTTCGCCCGTCCAGGTGCGCCAGAGGGATAGCCATATAGGTTGTTGGCCCACGGCTCCATTTTGCGCTGTCGTGACTGGTCACGCGACGAACATCACACGCGCTAAATACGTCACGAATTCCTTTTTTGACTGCATAAGGCCATGACCCGTCTTCAGCTGGCGCATGTTCCCAGGCATGATGGAAAGCCAACCAGCCGAGCAAACGTTCATGCTCCATCTGATTGTTTTTTAAATCATTAATGCGTTTCATCTCGACGCGGCGGCGGCGTGCTTCAGCCTGGCGTTCCAGGCGTGCGCGTTCTTCTTCTGGCTGAGCGACCACGGTCGCACGGCTCCGCTGCTGCTCACGGCGATATTCGGAAAACAGGAAGGAGAAACCACTCCATGAACCGGCATCACTGCCTTTCTGGACGAAGTTTACAAAGGGGTAACTTATGCCGTCTTTGCTCTGCTCCAGTCGGGAGTAAATTTCGACGCGGCCTTTGAGGCCCTTTTCCAGCGCTACCGGGAAGGCGTTATTGTACGTGGTGTAGCGCTCTTTGCTCCCACGAGGATTCAGCTGGATATTGTCAGCGCAGGCATGCCAGTTGATACCGGCCATCTGCGCCAGTTCGCTAAGCTCATCCCGTGCAGCTTCAAGCAATGAATACGGATCGCTGCCAAAGCGCTCCGCGTAGAATTCTTGTAAGTTCATTTTTTAGCCTTTCCATGCGAATTAGCATTTTTTCGGGTTGAAAAAATCCGCAGGAGCAGCCACAATAAACGCACAATCTTTCCGAGGGACGTGTCGTTGTTTTTGTGGCGGTGCTCCTGAAAAAAGGCCCGAGTTTGCCGACTCGGGTTTTTTTTCGTCTTTTTTCGGCTGCTGTAACCTGGTTCAACCCTGCGAAAGTATAGATCGCATTAAACCAGAATTATAGCCAGCAATAAACCCCGTTATTGTATCATCTACCCTCTACCATGAACGATTTGATCGTACCGACTACTTGGTGCACAAATTGAAGATCACTTTTATCATGGATAACCCGTTGAGAGTTAGCACTGTCTAAGTAGTAGTGCTCTTCGTCAAAACGCGCCAACCGCTGAATAGTGATTTCGCCGTTCTTCTCACAAACCAGCACATCCTCACCCGGAACGAGCGTGAGCGAAGAATCCACCAGGATAACGTCTCCTGGCTGGTAGTTACGCTGAACCTGGTTCCCGACCGTTAATGCGTAAACGGTGTTCCGTTGACTCACGAACGGCAGGAATCGTTCTGTGTTGGCAGGTTCTCCTGGCTGCCAGTCGCTATCCGGCCCACTTTCTGTCGTACCAATAACAGGAACGCGGTCTGGATCAGATTCAGTGCCATACAGTATCCATTGCACGGGTTTACGCAGGCACTTTGCCAGCGATAGCCCGATTTCCAGCGACGGCATTACGTCGCCACGTTCTAAGTTTTGGACGCCAGGAAGAGAGATTCCCACAGCCTCTGCTACTTGCTTCAGTGTCAGTTTCAGCTCTAAACGGCGTGCTTTCAGTCGTTCGCCTCGTGTTTTCATAGTGTTAATCATAAATGATCTGTTTATAGCTGGCTATAAATTTTATAAATTATACCTAGCTTTAATTTTTGATTATTGATTATAATAATCACCATGAAACCCGAAGAACTTGTGCGCCACTTTGGCGATGACGTAGCAAAAGCAGCGGCAGGCGTCGGCGTTACACCCGGCGCGGTCTACCAATGGCTGGCTGCCGGGGAAATCCCTCCTCTGCGTCAGAGTGATATAGAAGTTCGCACCGCTTACAAACTAAAGAGTGATTTCACCTCTCAGCGCATAGGTAAGGAAGGGTGTGATAGTGGAACTTAATAACATACGGGCCTGTGTATCCACAGCGCTGTCCGATATTCATTACCTTCAGCGCGGCATTCTGGAGGTTCAGCTGGAGCAGCTGCGTCTCGGCAGTTCTGGCCGTTTCACTGATAAACCGACCAGAACGATCTACATAGGCGATACGGAGGCTTATGAAATTTCAGTCGCTGCAGAGCCGGTTCGTTATCACGCCGGCAAGACTTTTAAGCAATCCTCAATGCTGCTAACTGAATTAGATTTTCAGACAGCCAGCTGGCGCAGGGCCATTGAACAGTTAAATAGCGAAGAGTCGGCATGGCTGCATTATTGCTACGGCTGCAAACCTAATTACAGGAATGACGTGATTATTTGCCAGTGGCTGTGGCTTGATTTTTTAGTTGCTCATTCCCGGTCGGGTTTTAAAAAAATGAAACTATCGACTAAAAAAATCATGCAGAAATTAACTTACTACGGAATTCAGCAAGTTAAATCTGAAATTTTTCGTGGTGAAAATGAAGATGTGCAGCGGGAGGATGAACATATAAGTTCCCTGCTGGGAATATCCGTTGATAGCTGGCGAAAAGATTATAAGAAGCGCTGGATATTGCTGAAATCACGATGCCTGTATCTGAACAAAACCGCGTTATTAAATGCGGCGGAGAAACGCAGTGAAATCATTAACCGCTATCGGGCAAGAAGTACCAACCTGCCTGTGCCAGCAGGTTATGCACAGGAAGCCAGCTAAACCGGAACTCCGGTATGCGGGAAGCAGGAACGAATACATCATCTGGTGCCCGACATGCGGCTATCGGACTCTTCCTGACAGTAACAGGCAATCTGTTATTACTGAATGGTATTTATCAAACCAACCAGGTAACAAACATATAGAAAATATATGGCTTAAACGTTATCTGGAAATCAGAGAGGGTGCGACCACGGTCGCACAAGATAATGAAGAAAACGCCATTTAAACAAGGCCCCATGTCGCGCAATGATGCGGAAAATATTTCTCGCGTTTATAGGCAAAAAGGGCGTGATGTCGTTATTGCTGAATCAATGAATTTAGATGGAAGCTATTTTGTTTACGTCGACCTGCCGGAATCAAAGAAAGAACCTACACCATCCAGAACTTTTCAACAAAAAATATGGGAATGACTATGTTTCATATTCAAAGAACAATCCTTCAGATGATGATGGCCAAATGGCTGAAAAGGGATTATGTCATTATCGATACGGAATCAACAGGGCTTCTCAGCGATGATGAAATTATCGAAATCACGATCATCAATATGCGCGGTGATGTGTTGCTGGACACCTTGGTTAAGCCGACGCGCCCAATTCCACCTGACGCCACCAAAATCAACAACATCACCGACGAAATGGTCGCTGATTCCCCGACATGGCCAGAAGTATTCTCGTTGGTAAAAAACATCATTGCCGGGCGTAAGTGGCTGGCGTGGAACTCCTCTTTTGATGCCCGGATGATGGTGCAGAGCTGCTTAAAAACGGATTTTTTAGATGGTATGAAGCCCGACGCCGTCGCCTCTGTTATCCGTGACATTGAGACGAACCATATTGACGCTAAAGCTATCTACGACCAGTGGTATGGCGAGTTTGACAAGAAGCGTAAGGGTTTCAAGCGCCAACGCCTGACAACAGCCGCTGAACGTCATGGAATCGAAATCGGTGGAGCGCATCGCGCGTTGGCTGATTGCATGATGGTTCTTGGCGTTCTGAAAAAAGTCTGTGAGCACCCCCACCTGCAGGAAAACACAGAACAACAAAACCTGCCCCCCTGCCCGTTCTGCTACGGTCCACCATCGTTATTCACTCATTATCTTGACGAGATGCAGTTCAAGCCTCTGTATCAGCCCGTAAATTACGGGGATGACGGCCTGTACGTAGGCTCTTATGTCTTCTGCCATGAGTGTGGTGCCCAGGGGGAAGAAATAGAGGCTCACGTTTACGACGATTCAGATGTTCACCAGCTTGAAGAAGCAGCAAAGAATGTCTGGAGTAATCGCGGCGATCGCCATCGTGAGCTTTATGTCTCGAACATTGAACGTAAAGAGGTTGAGACGGTTCGTGAGTTAAACCGCGAACAGGCCAACCTGGTTATGTTGGTTAAGCAGCTGGCCCACTCAATCCGAACGTATAACCCTGATAGTTTACTCGCCGAACGAGCCATGAAGCACCTCAAAGCAGCCGGCTTAATCAGTGTGGAGGATATTTTGAGATGACCGACTCCACAATACATGCACAGCGGGCTGTAATGGCGCGTTTCAACGCTGCCGCCAAAAAATACCGTTCCACATATGCCGATCACCGTAACGACCCGTGTAACGGCGAAGCGCTGGAAGCCTGGGACAAAGCTACGGCTGAGTTCTCTGCGATGATTGCCAATGATGAATTAAACATCATTGCGGCGCTGTTAGAAGCGCTGGAGGTCACAGAGAACCGGGCTTCTGCTGCTGAGAAGCGTATTCCTGAGTTGGAAAATGAGATAACCGTGAGCCTGAATGAGATGGCTCGGATTATCCAGAGAGAAACTAAAGCTAAACGCATTGCTCTACAGAATATAGCCGAGCTGGAATCCCGCACCGTGAAATTGCCTTATCTACCAGACGACTGCGACCGAACGGAAGCGCATTTTAAATACCAAGTTGCGCTGACTGCCGCTGGCATCAAGTGGGAGGATGTGTGATATGGCAGATGTTAGCAATGGCCCGGTATCAACATTACCTGGCTGCATTTCTGGTGTGCCGGCAGGTACTAAATGCGATGAGCATCCCGATCGTGATGCCGTTCGCCGCGTTCAGGGTGAAACAGATTCATTTGGCTGCGAGTATCACGATATGTGCCAGGAATGCCACGATGAATATGTACGGGAATCCCAAACTGCCGATTATTCCGGTAAATGCAACTGGTGCGGGAATCATGTTGATCACTTATATCCCCATCGAGATATCGAAGAAGGGAGCTACGGCCGCGTCTATGAAGTGTGCAAACCCTGTATTGATGCTGAACGTCAGCGCGGGGAAGAAGAAGATGAAGAACGGTGGTAATGAATGATGGATATAGGCCAGATAAGAGCCAGGCTTCGGGAGTTGTCTGCCGAGTGTTTTCACGCCGCGCGTGAACTTGATCTTGGAGCTGAGCGTACAGAGTTGTTTTGTCTGCATGACGTTCTACGCAAGCTATCGACCCCAGGTTACGGTGTTGAAGTTCACGATACTATGAATCCGCTTCTGCGCGGCGATGATGAAGAGTGAGAGGACTAATGTCTAATAACAGACTAACAGAGGGGCAATTACTTTTTCGCCTTCAGGATTTTTATGGTGCAGAACAGGATGCTTTAAAAATTGGAGACTATGAGTTTGCGCAGGAATGTTCAGACATTGTGAGTGTTATCCGCGAGCTACAGGCGTTTCGTAAGGCTAATAACGCTGGGCCGGTAGCTATGAAAGACCATGAGCTTCGCGAGCTGGTAAACGCGTTGCTCGATATCGCTGTCGAATATCATGGTACACAGCAGCTGCGCGACCGCATTGCCCGAACCGTAAGCGCCGCCATGCTTAAAAAGGAGAATAGATAATGGCACTGACACCAGCTGAACGGCAAAAGCGCCGCCGTGAGCGACTGAAAAAAGAAGGAACCACCAGGCGAGACTGGCTTCTGGAACCAGAAGAACTACGCATGCTGGGTGAGATTTGCGAGCAGCGTCGTCCGGGTCGAACCCCATATGCAGAAAATGAAGTGCTGGGACTGTTGATCCGAAAAAATTACAAAGAGCTTCAAAAGAGTCTGGCCGGTTCGTGTGAACGATGTGGAAAGAAACTGCCGGTTTCCGAGTGCCTGTTTGATGGTGAAGGTTCCTGCCTGTTAACCACGTTAAGGTTGAAGCTGGCAATTAAAGCGTGACTGGTCACGGAGGGTTAAAAATGGATAAAAGTGCATTACTCCTTGAACGGCTTCGGCAGCGAACTGAAAACAGTATGGCCAGCGGAGGAGATGGTTTTATTTTTGCTTCAATGCTTGCGTTCGACGTAGGCCTGAGCACCAGAACGGTTCGGGGAATGTTGGATTCTGCTGTTCGGTGCGGCATCCTGGAAAAAAAGGAGCGCGGGGTTGGTCGTGCACATAAGTACCGGACTATTCAGTGAATTAACTAAAAAAATTGTCGAAATTTGGCTGTATCGTTTGCGGATATATCTGTAATTATATACAGTATAATAAACCTTGGTAGATTAAATGGTATACGATTCAATGACAGATGCAGCCGTATCATGTTGTGAAAAACTTGATTCTCAGCTAAGCGATCTTGACGCTGTCCTGGATATGGTGAGCACCGTTATGGCCTCACCAGAGGCCAGTCTGCATATTAATGAAGCGACACGACTTCTCCGCATGTCCCGTGGGATAGTCCACAGGTGTAAAGATGTGGTTGCGGTTGAGCGTAGTCGTCAGGCATGCGATTAAAGGGAAAGGAGATATCCCCTTTCCCTTGCTATGAACAAAGTCGATTCCTGATCTAATTAATAGACCGCGTGAATATCAATGCTTGCACCGCAAGCCTTAGCGTATCGAGAAAGCGTTTTCATGCTTGCACCGAGAGGGTTGCTTTCCAGGCGGCTAATAGCTGACGGTTGCAGTCCCATACGTTCTGCCACCGCTGATTTAGTCAGGCCAGCTTTCTCTCTCATTTCATACAGCATTTCAACCATAGCCAGCTCTTTGTCGGCTTCCTCATAGCCCCGGATAGCCTCCGGGGTGTTGAGCAGTTTTTCTTTAACCTGGTTAAACGGGATGCCTTTTACTTTCATCAGCTCATCTCCTTCAGACGCGTTCTGGCGATATCAATTGCCTTAGCAGGTGTTTTTTGCGTCTTTTTAACAAACGCATGTAGTAGATAAATTTCGTTGCCGGCTGCGTAGGCGTACAACGTTCTTGCTATGTTTTTATCCCCTACCCTTAGTTCGAAAAGGCCACCGCCAATAACGCGGCTATGAGGCATTTTCATTTTGTTACCTTCACTTTCCAGTCTCTCGATCAGCCGGGTCATACGACCACGTAGCTCATCAGGTAGTTCTTGTAGCTCATCCAGCGCTGCCGGGTGGGTTATCACGTTAAACATAGTATAGCCTCCTGATGTAGAAAATATACCAAAAACGGAAATTTACCGCAATAAAGAAATTTCACTAAAAAGATAAAAATAACACTGGATGTGTTTAGCAGGCAGAGTTACAGTTCGTGTCGTTGAGAGGGGAAAAGCCCATAACCGCATGAATTTGGAGAAGATTGTGAACTATCAAGGCAACGAAAAAATGCGTCAGGACGCAGCGGAAATTTCTAACGAGCTGTATGAGTTGTGGCAGAAAGTAAAACGCTTCGAACGTGAATACAGCTTCAACAGCAAGGACCTGACAGACCGCTTGGCTGGGCGTCTGGTTGGCACGATGGAACCGAAGCTGGCCGAACTGAATAGCTTCATGGCCGATGTTGATTACCAGTTTGAAGATTAAGGAGTAACGCGGTGAACGTTAAAGAGATTCGGCAGAATATGACTGAAGCAGCGTTAAGTGTAGAGACTGTAATGCGTGGGCATCCACGCATTAGCCTGAAAGAATTAAGTGATGCCTGCTGCTTAAGCCAGACGGCGGTTGAATTTATCGTTGAGCAGATGGTTTGTTTGGGTGTCGCACAACGCGGTGCTTTCGGGCGGTACTCACTTACGGTTGAGTATAAAAACGGAATTTTCTGAGAGTGTGCGACCACGGTCGCACAGAATAAAAACGAAAAAGGTTGGCAAAACAGCTATTTTTAGGTATCGTTTTTCTAAGTTGGGTGTTTTGCGCCTGACGTCCGAACAACCGCCTACGGGCGGTTTTTTTGTGCCTGAAAAAAGTGGGCGCGGGACAAGTTGCAGCTTATCCCGCGGTCAACCCATGCCAGAGGTATAGGCTGAACCCAAAGCCCACCCGCGATGCGCATCGCAGGGTTAGCTTACCCAGGCAGAAACATAATAGCTATGTTAAAAACTACACAAATCAATGGAGCGCAGCTCGTTTGCGCAGATTCTCTGCAATTCATCAAAACCATCCCCGACAATTCCGTAAACCTGATCGTGACCGACCCACCCTATTTCGGCGTGAAGTCGAACGCGTGGGACAACCAGTGGGATAACGATGCCGATTTTTTAGGCTGGATTGACGAGTTTCTTGCGGAGTTCTGGCGGATACTGGCCCCGAACGGCAGTTTGTATATGTTTACCGGTTCGCGGCTGGCATCAAAGATAGAACTGCTTACCAGCGATCGTTTCAACGTTCTGAACCATATCACCTGGGCAAAACCAAGTGGCATATGGCGTGGGTGCCATAAAGAAAGTCTAAGGGCTTACTTCCCGGCAACCGAGCGCATTATGTTTGCAGAACACTACGGCGCATCCGGTTATGCGAAAGGTCAGTCAGGTTACGCGAGCAAATGCGCAGAGTTGCGGAAAGATGTTTTTTCCCCGTTGATTGAATCATTTGCGTCAGCTCGACGTCAGCTGGGGATTTCGGCAGCGGATATTAACACCGCGACGGGAAAACAGATGTGTTCGCATTGGTTTTCGGCATCGCAGTGGCGGTTGCCGGCGCTGGATGACTTTAATAAGTTGCACGAGTTGTTCCGGCAGCGTGCTGAAGCCCTCGGTGTTCCATGCCCTTCGCCTTTTAATGTTGGGTATGGAGAACATGAAAAGCGCTATGCCGACCTTAAATCACGCTATGACGTGGTTAAGGGCCAATATGACGATCTAAAGGCCCAATATGAAAACTTGCGTCGACCGTTCTCTGTGACAGCGGATGTCCCCTATACCGATGTCTGGGAATTCCCGCCTGTGCAGTATTACCCTGGTAAACATCCTTGTGAGAAGCCGGCTGCGATGATGGAACACATTATCAGCAGCAGCTCTCGCCCTGGTGATGTAGTCGCGGACTTCTTCATGGGATCTGGTTCAACCGTTAAAGCTGCGTTGAAGCTGGGCCGTCAGGCGATAGGTGTTGAGATCGAAGAAGAGCGCTTTTTACAAACGGTCTCCGAAATAGAAAAAATTTAACGACAGGCCTCGCGTTATGCGGGGCTTTCTCAAATAAAGGGAGTGTTAAGTGGAAAAAAATCAGAATGGCTGCCAAATACTGCCAGTAGCTAAAGACTTCAAATTTTGTCTGGGTCAGTTGGTTAATCTGCGTATCAGTGATGAATGGGGCGAAGTTCAGGCCCGTGCGCAGTATCTCAACGGTGAGAATCAGTACCTTGTGTATTATCAGGCCGCTGATAAATGCGCGACTCAGCGTTGGTACTCAGAATCGCAGTTGGTGGCGGTAGAAGACGATCGCTCTCCGGGTATGCCGGTTTTTGGCTGCGTAGAGCTGCCTGAAGGTGCAACCGTAGAAGATTAATCATTACAGAAGCTCCTGCGTAGGGGCTTCGATAATGTTTATCCCGGCAAGCGGATAACTCAATCAATATCCCTGAGAGGGGATAACTCTTAGCCTCGCAATAGCGGGGCTTTTTAATGCCCGCCGCGCGGGTGGCGGAGTCATGAACACAGCTATCGAATACGGAAATCCTGATCTCTGGCTGGTTCTGCTCATGATCTCAGCTGGAGTGGTATCAAGCGCTTTGTTGTCTGATACCCCTTTGAACCTGCGACGTCTTACAGGTGACGTTATACGGGGGGTGATTGTTGCAATCATCCTTTGGGCATACGGAATTATGGGCAACGTTTCAATTTTGAAGGTTATTACCCTCGCAGGCCTGTCAGCCATTGCCTGGCCTCATACCGTCAATGAAATCACCAGATTCGCAAAAAACACAATCAGCCGAATTTTCGGCGGGAGAAATAAACGATGAATTATGGGCTGGTCCGCAAACAGGATGCTGTTTGCTATGCCGAGGCTGTCTGCGACGTAATCGGCCACGGGAAAAATAATGCAGCTGTTTTGCTGTGTGTGGAAACCGCTGCTGCCGAAACGTTGCTGGGTGAATATTCAGATCCAACCCCAACCAGTGCAGGCACTGGTTTAACGCAAGTTGATCCGGGAACGTTCGAATGGCTTCGTGATAAGTACAAAAGCAGCCGCTATGCCGGCACGCTGCTGAAAGAGTTTGGTGTTGACCTGAGCCGAACCGTTTATCAGGAGCTGAGAACGTCCCCTCTGCTGGCGATGCTGTTTTGCCGTCTGCGTTACCTGGCTGTTCCTGAGTCAATCCCTACGACCCGTGAAGGTCGGGCCAGCTACTGGAAGAAGTATTACAACACCTCGGCAGGCAAAGGCACGCCGCAGGATTATATCGATAAATGCCAGCGTGCTGGCGTTGACGCGCTATTCAAGCAGTGAAGCGCAAGGAGTAATGATGAACAGTTTAAAACGAATTGCTAAAGCCTGGCTGCTGATGAATGTCACTTTTGGTCTTCTTATTTTTGCGACGCAGCCGGCGCTGGCCAGTGACGATTACGATCTTGATTCCCTGATTCATCTGCTTCCCCCTGGCTGGGCCAGTGGTGTAACAGGGGTGTTTATCGTTCTTTATGCCGTGGCGCAGCTGCGTGCCGTTCTGCCACCTTCTGTGACTGGCCGTATTCCGGTGGTCATTATGAAGATTCTGGACTTCGTAGCCGCGAATTACGCGCATGCGCGTAATGCCGATGCCGCCAGAAAAGTTGCACAGGAAGCAGCCAGGGCAAATGGACCATCGGATGATGAATTCCGTGTGATGGTGGAAACGGCCAAAAACAAAGGGGAACTGCGTGGAAGTCGTATTGAAAGTGCTGGCACTGATACTGGAGATGACGGTTCAGGCAGTAAAAACCCACAGTGATGATGAACGGCAGCAGAGGATAGATTATGCGCGAAATAATCCCGCTGATTATCTGCGCCGTTTTGGCAGGGTGCGAGTCGTCGACCCCGATATTGGCTCCGAGTCCGTGCGCAGCAGAGAAACCGAAGATTGATATCACTCATATCGATGGTTACTTCGTTATTTCTGATGATGACATGGGGCAAATAACTGGATACATATCGGCCCTTGAAGCCGGTTGTATCGCTCCAAAATAAAGGGATGAAATGAAAGTTTATATTGCCGGGCCAATGACGGGTCGTGAAGATTTTAACCGTAACGCTTTCAATAAAGAGGCTGAACGTTTAGCCCGTCATGGTCATACCGTTCTTAACCCAGCTAGTTTGCCTGATGGGCTTGAGCAGCGTGAATATATGGATATTTGCTTTGCGATGCTCCGCTGCGCTGACGCGATCCTGATGCTTCCTGGCTGGCAGACATCCTCCGGGGCTACAGCTGAGTACCATTATGCGTACAAGATGGAGCTACCTGTTTATTCAACGCTTCATTACCCACCTGTGGCACCGATTGTAGCGGCATAAAGGAGATGGGGATGCAAATTATAGACATCTGGATGCCGCCTCGGAGCAGCAAAACGACAGCTCTTGTAGCGATGTTAAAGGGATTTAACCAGCATGAACTATGTGCGATGTATGTTGGTTCTGACGAACAATGTATGGAGATTGTTCGTCAGCATGGAATCCCCAGGGAGTGGACTTGTCGATTCAGTTTACTTGTTGGAGCGGAAATAAGCAAAATCCCGAAAATTTTAATAATTGATGACCGTGAATATACCGAATCTAAATTTAAAAAAATATTTGGATTTAGTCTTCTTGATACCGTTAGAAACATCGAAGCATATGGCTATGTCTATGCGTTTAATTTATATCCACCACTCCACGAAATAACCGTCGAACAAACAATAAATCTGTCTCACAACGATATTAAGTTGATTGAGCAATCACTTGGTGAAGCCAGTCGTTCAATAGCAGAAGTCAATAGCCGACTATATAAAAAGTAGTGTTCCGCTTTCGTGCGACCACGGTCGCACGCTTTTCTATTCTCATTGACATGAGCGTTGCTGCGTAACGGGTTCATAGCCCAACCTACGCGGGCTTATAGCGCTCATGTCAATGAGGACGCAAGTGCCGCTGAAGAGCTGGCCAGCGTAACAGACTGCCGGAGATAAGCGCCGGGGCGTTGCGCTCTTCATCGAGCGACCACGGTCGCACGGGGTGGCTCTCACCCCCCCCGTCAATGCGAGTCATTATCGTCTGTGGGTCCTTTCCGGCCCCTGCGTAAGCTACGGGGCTTCAGACCCGCACGGTATCGCTATATACGAAAATTTTCAAAAATGGCGGTTGTTGTTTAGTCGTTTCGCTTCAGCCATGTCCATATGCGGCTTTCAGGAAAAAAAATAACAACCAGCCCTCAAAAAAACGGGTGAAAAATGAGTGTTTACCTGAATAAGAAGGATATGGCTGCCAGCCTGCGTATATCAGTTCAGGCCTTTGATAAATGGGGCGTCGAACCTGCGAAGAAGGACGGGCGAGAGGTTTTTTATGATGTCCGCAGCGTGCTTGATAACCGGTTGACGCATAAAAACGAAACGAAAAAAACCGATGAAGAATCTGACCAACTGGATGAAGAAATCAAGGCTGAACGGTTACGACTTCTGAAAGCACAGGCTGACGAACAGGAACGGGAAAACGCTCGCGCAGAGGCATTGCTGGTTGATACCGCGTTCTGCACCTTTGTTTTAAGCCGGGTGGCCAGCGAGATAGCCAGCATTCTGGATACCATTCCTCTTGCGTATCAGCGAAAGTTTCCGGGGTTGAGTAAAAGTCACGTTAATCACCTTAAGGGGGAAATTATTAAGGCAAGAAATAAGGCAGCAAAGGCGGAGGGGATTATTCCAAAACTGTTAAATGAATATATCAACGGAGCAGATAAATAACCTTATTTCCGCTGTAGAAGCTGGTCTTGCTGCATTATTTAAGCCTGAAGAAATGACCGCCGTCGAGTGGGTAGACGATAACTATTACCTCCCAAGAGAAGGTAACTATCAGGAAGGTAAGTGGGAAACGCTGCCATATCAGCGGGCTATTGTGAATGCAATGGGTTCCGATGATATCCGAAAAATAAACCTTCTTAAGTCAGCCCGCGTTGGTTATTCAAAAATGCTATTCGGTGTGCTGGCTTATTTCATCGCTCATAAGCAGCGCAGCATTATCACATGGCTCCCCACTGATGATGATGCTAAAGACTTCATGAAAACCGACGTCACACCGACGATTCGTGATGTTCCAGCTTTGCTGGCTCTCGCGCCGTGGTATGGGAAAAAGCATAAAGACAACACCATCACCCTGAAAAGTTTCTCTAACGGGAGAAGTTTGCGAGTGCTGGGTGGAAAGTCGGCAAAAAACTACCGCGCCAAATCGGTCGATGTGGTTGCTTATGATGAACTTGCTGCATTCGACGCTGACGTTGAGGGGGAGGGTTCCCCAATTTCCATCGGTGATAAGCGTATCGAAGGTTCTGTTTGGGCAAAAAGTATTCGCGGCTCCACACCCAAAATTAAGGGCCAGTGCCAGATGGAAAAAGCGGCAAAAGAATCGCCGCATCTGATGCGCTTCTATATTCGTTGTCCGCACTGTGGTGAATATCAATATCTGAAGTTTGGCGATAAAGAAACGCCATTTGGTTTCAAATGGGATCGCGGCCATCCTGAGTCGGTTTTTTATCTCTGTGAGCATACTGGCTGTGTAATTCGGCAGCACGAGCTGGATTACACTGGTGCCCGTTATGTTTGCGATAACACCGGCATCCGCACGGAAGATGGTATTCACTGGTATTCCTCTGCCGGCGATGAAGTATCCCCACCACTGAATGTTACTTTTCACATCTGGACAGCGTATAGCCCGTTCACCACCTGGGTGCAGATTGTTACCGAGTTTGAAGATGCTGTAGGCGATACAGCCAAAATGAAAGCCTTCGTTAACACCACGAAAGGCGAAACATGGTCTCCTGAAGTTGGCGAACGCCCGGATGCGGAACTGCTTGTTGAGCGTAAAGAGGATTACAAGGCTGTTGTTCCAGAGTTTGCGGTTTATCTGACGGCTGGTATCGACTCTCAGCTGGACCGCTACGAGATGCGTGTGTGGGGATGGGGACCTGGTGAAGAATCATGGTTGATTGATCGCGTCATTATCATGGGGCGTCACGACGAAGAAGAAACGCTTAAGCGTGTCGACGAAGCCATTCACAAGCGGTACACCAGAGAAAATGGTACTGAAATATCCATTTCACGCATCTGCTGGGACATCGGGGGGATCGACCCGGATATTGTCTATAAGCGCTCCCGTATGCATGGCCTGTTCTGGTTGATACCCGTAAAAGGGGCATCAACTTACGGAAAACCCGTGGCGGATATGCCGCGTAAGCGGAATAAAAAGGGTGTCTATCTGACAGAAATAGGCACCGACACGGCAAAAGAGCAGATTTACCACCGTTTCACTTTGGTGCCGGAAAACGATGAACCATGCCCAGGCGCTATCCACTATCCCAATAATCCTGATGTATTCGACCAGGCAGAAGCACAGCAGCTGACGGCTGAAGAACTGGTTGAGAAGGACGAAAAAGGCAAAAAACGTCTGCTGTGGGATAACAAGGGCAGGCGTAACGAAGCGCTGGATTGTTTAGTCTATTCGCTTGCGGCCCTGCGTATCAGTAAAGCTCGATTCCAGATCAACCTGGAAGAACTGCTGGCCAGCCAGCGTGAAGATGGTGAAAACCGCAGGCAACAAAACCAGCTTAACGAGCTGGCTGAACTGGCAAAACAATTAGGAGGTAATTAGTGGTAACAAGAGCCGATCTGGATGAAGCAAAGCGAGCTTTACATGACTTAATGACTGGTAAGCGTGCCGTGACAATCCAGAAAGATGGGCGGCGTGTAGAGTATTCCAGCGTCAACGTTAATGATCTGAAGCGATATATCAAAGAGCTGGAAGATGAGCTGGGCTTATCTGGCCGTCGTTCCCCCGTGAGGTTTTTCCTATGAAACAACTGCTGGGGCCGGACGGCTCAACCCCACTGCGAGAATACGCAGGATACCAGGGCGGAGGTGCGGGCTTCGGTGGTCAGTTAATTGACTGGAATCCTGCGCGGGAAAGCGCAGATGAAGCGCTGCTGCCAGTGCTTGATCGCGGTAACGCCCGCGCGGAAGATTTAGTTCGTAACAATGGCTACGCGGCCAATGCTATCCAGTTGCACCAGGATCATGTTGTCGGGTCGTTCTTCAGGCTGAGTTATCGGCCACAATGGCGTTATCTGGGTATTAACCAGGAAGATGCGCGTGCATTTGCCAGAGATGTGGAAGACGCATGGTGGGAGTTTGCTGAAGACGATCATTGCTACATCGATGCTGAACGCAAGCGAACATTCACGATGATGATCCGCGAGGGTGTTGCGACCCACGCTTTCAACGGAGAGCTGTTTACCCAGCCTTGCTGGGAAAAAGAGCAGCGTCGAATTTTCCGTACTCAGTTCAAAATGGTTAGCCCGAAGCGTGTCAATAACCCGTTTGGGCAGTCGGACAGCAATGAGCTACGTGCCGGCGTTCGTGTCAGCAAGGCAGGGGCGGCGATGGGATATTATGTCAGCGATGACAGCTATCCTGATTGGTCGTCCCAGCAGTGGACGTATGTTCCACGCGAGCTGGTCAATGGTCGCCCGGCGATGATCCATGTGTTTGAGCCAAAAGGAGATGGACAGACGCGCGGAGCGAACCAGTTTTACAGTGCTATGGAGCAGATGAAAATGCTCGATACGCTGCAAAAAACGCAGCTGCAGAGCGCCATTGTTAAGGCGATGTATGCGCTGACCATTGAGAGCGAGCTGGACAGCGAGAGTGCAATGGAATTTCTCTTGGGTGCTGGTGAAGGCAGTAAACCTAAGTTCAATGAACTGCTGAAGGTGCTGAATACTTACTACGATGCGTCACCGGTCAAAATGAACGGTGTGAAAGCATCGCACCTTGCTCCAGGTGACTCACTGAATCTGCAGACAGCCCAGAATGCGGACAATGGTTTTTCAGTGTTTGAAGCGGCGTTGCTGCGCAATATAGCGGCGGCGCTGGGCGTTTCGTATGAACAACTTTCCCGTAATTACCAGCAGCTCAGCTATTCAACCGCACGGGCCAGCGCCAATGAATCCTGGGCCTATTTTATGGGGCGCAGGAAGTTTATAGCTGCCCGCCAGGCCAGCCAGATGTTTCTCTGTTGGCTGGAGGAAGCAATCGTGCGTGGGATTGTTAAGTTACCGCGTAATGCACGGTTTTCATTTCAGGAGGCGAGAAACTCCTGGGCGAAATGTGAGTGGATTGGTTCGGGCCGTATGGCCATTGATGGTCTGAAGGAAGTTCAGGAGGCCGCGATGCTGATTGAGGCCGGGCTGAGCACATACGAAATTGAATGTGCTAAACGCGGGCTGGACTACGAAGAAGTGTTCCAGCAGCAGGTTCTGGAAATGAAAGCACGTAAGAAAGCTGGTCTCCGGCCTCCGGCATGGGCAGCGCAGGTGTTTAATGACACCCTGAATAACTCAAACAAGGAGGACGCAGATGCAATCGCTGCGTAATTTGCCCCACATTGCCAGCATGGCGTTCAACTCGCCGCTACTGATAGAACCCGCCTATGCGCGGGTTTTCTTTTGCGCACTGGCCAGCCAGATGGGAATTGGCACCGTGCGTGACACGCGGGGAGAACTGTTGACCGGGGATCAAATCGGCAATGAGTTGGCTCTGTTCGGTGAAGAAGAGCGCTCTGTTGAGCGAAAACCCTATCAGGTATCTGGCCGTATTGCGGTGATCCCTGTTAGTGGAACGCTGGTCAGTAAGGCCAGTTATCTCAGTAGTTATTCCGGGATGACTGGTTACAACACCATTATTGGGCTGCTCGGAAAGGCGGTTCATGACCCGGATGTTGACGGCATTCTACTGGATATGGATACGCCAGGTGGCATGGTTGCAGGGGCATTTGATTGCGCCGACAACATAGCTCGTATGCGGGAAATAAAACCCATTTGGGCGCTGGCTAACGATATGAACTGCAGTGCTGGCCAGTTGATTGCCAGCGCGGCGTCACATCGCCTGATAACGCAAACGGCTCGTACAGGCTCCATCGGCGTGCTGATGGCGCACTCGAACTACTCCGGTCAGTTACAGCAGGACGGTATCGAAATCACGCTGCTGCACAGCGGGGCGCATAAAGTGGATGGAAATATCTACGAAAAGCTCCCTGAAGATGTACGCAAAAAAATGCAGACGGCGATTGATGCAACCCGGCAGATGTTTGCTGACAAAGTGGCGCAATACACCGGGTTAAGCGTCGAAGAAGTGCTGGCGACGGAGGCGGCGGTCTATTCCGGCGCAGATGCGCTGGAAGTGGGGCTGGCTGATGAGCTGGTCCTGAATACTGATGCCATTGCACACATGCGTGAAGCGATCGGCAGTAAAACAACGACACGCAACAGCGGAGGCTCAATGTCGAAAACAACCCCAACCACCACCCTTGAAAACCAACCGAGTGGTGAAGGTCTCAATGTCAATCAGCCGGACACCGGCGCAACCCTGACCGCCGAGCAATTAAAGGCGGCAGTGAAAGCCGAGAGCCAGCGCATGATGGGCATTATGAACTGCGAAGAAGCCATCGGGCGTGGCGAACTGGCTAAAGAGCTGGCCGCAACTGAGGGGCTGGGCGTGGATGATGCGAAGCGCATCCTCGCAGCAGCCCCCAAGAGCGCACAGGCCCGTTCTGAAACCGCGCTCGACACGTTGATGGACAGCGCCCCGGATACGCTGAGCGCAGGTCTGGACAATAAACAGAACGATAACGATCTGCTGGATATTCCCTGCTAAGGAGGGGAGATGATTAAGGACACTTTTGAACATATTCAACCGGGCGCTAATAGCGACCCACGTTATACCGCTGTGATGGCCAGTGGCCTGACAGCTCCGACGTCAAAATTGACTCCAGTGATGCTTGATGCCGCTGAAGATAGTGCGGGTACGGTAGTTGCGTGGGACGGCCAAAAAGCCGGTACCGCCGTTGCATTGTTGGCGCTTGATGCAGATGGCACCGAAACACTGGTGACCGTGTACAAAAGCGGCACCTGGCGCATTGAGGATATCCAGTGGCCTGAAGGGGTTTCGGATATCAAGAAATACAACGCTTTTGCCGGTTCGGCACTGAGCGTTCAGTAACGATAACGGGCCGCTAATGCGGCCTTTTTTAAAGGAAGAATCATGGCAGGTGAAACTTATACCACCACGCAATTAATCGACGTTTTACGCAAAAAAATGAAGTTCAAACAGGTGTTTATGAGCCTGTTCTTTCGTGAAACGTTTTTGTTCTCAACCCAGAAGGTGGATCTGGCTGAAATCCCTGGTGATGTGGACATGGCTGTTTATGTCTCTCCGACCGTAGGTAGCAAAGTGCTGCGTACGCGCGGTGGTTTGACGAAACAGTTCCAGCCGGGTTATGTCAAGCCGAAG
>NZ_CALSBS010000034.1 GCF_943590815.1 Pseudocitrobacter vendiensis
TGTATGTTCTTACCGTCCCGTCCTCTTCACGAATAGTAATTTCAAAATCCCCTGATGTGGACGTCGCATACAGATCATTTATGACAAACTCGCCCGGAGAGACATAGGTCTGATACAGCAGGTTGCCGTTTTGCCTAACTTCCACGGTAGCATTGGTTATCGCCACGCCGGTAATCTGAGGTGCATAACCTTGCATGCTATTCGGCAGCATGCTGTCCTGGGAAGCCAGACTCACACCACGAAAGCTGAAGGAGTCATAGATAAGTCCCGGACTGCTGGTTTCACCCATTACCAGTCGAGAGCGAAGCGAACGAATATCTCTTTCAAGCCAACTCTGCAGTGACTTCCACTGATTTATGTTGCCATTACGCTGATAATAACTGTTGTTACGCAGGCGCCAGGGACCATAATTGGCCCCGCTGCGCAGGTTAACGTACTGAGTACTTTCCTCTCTGCCTGTACGGCGGTTCCGGGTTTCAGCACCAGACGCACTGTAGGAGGCAAACAACATCGGCAGGCCATCATCCCACTGCTCAGGTGGAATATAGCCTCGTACCTCGTTGTCTATCGCGGCCTGCGGAATACTGAGATTCAGCACTGCCTTATCAAAATCAAACTGTGCTTCCGCGCCTGGCAGTACATCACTAATCTGTTTAATGACGTCACTGTCTTCCAGAGTTTTAAGCCCCGTAATGGCTGCCACTTTAACGCCCTGTTCACGAAGGAACGTTAAGGTTAATTCTGGGCAGAGAGTATTATCACGCTCCACAAAATTTAAGCTGTGTTTTCCGGCATCCTGCCGGTTCACTCGCACAGTGACGTCATACTGACCAGGCATTTGAATATCGGTGCGTGAGAGAATATTTAAATCTATCTGACTTTTCTGTTCTTCACTCAGGTCCAGGGCATTAACATTAAAATACAGTTCGGCCCCTGCCCCAGTCGCATAAAAAAGTGCGCTGGAAATAGATACTGGTAGTAATCTCAATACAGGAAGTACAGCCCAAAATTTCATAATTTTCTCCTACAAGCGGACCTGGATTTCTTTAGTCATACCACCAAAATCATTGATGGTACGCCAGGACACCGATGATGGGGGACCGTCCTGAAAGGGAATTGTCAGATTATCCAGAGGCTGAATAGTGCCAGGACGCTCTATTTTTTTACCGTTAATAACCACGTTAGTCAGAGAAACAACATAAGGCGTTGGATTATCGAAACGCACACCGCTCCCGACCCGGGTTACTTTCAGGTTCTCTCCGGCCCGGGAAGCACCAGACGAATTCAGTCCGACCGGGCGATAAATCAGCTTGATGATATTTTGGGTGGCAATTGTCATCCGCTGGGGGTTATCCTGTTTTTCTGTGGCAGGAACGGCTCGAACATTCAGCAGAAACTGAGTTTCTCTGTCGACAGGTAGACTTTGTTCGATATACACCACGCGTATTAAGGTCGTGCTGTTCTTTGCCAATTTTGACACTGGCGGTGTCACCACAAAAGGAATGTTATTTCTGTTATGATGTTTGTCTGACACCCATGATTGGACCAACTGCGGAGCGCTTTTCCCTCTGTTGTCAAGGGAGATACTAGCTTCCCTTTTATTGGCATCATAAATTAGCCTTGTACCACCAAGCGTTAATCCGTCAGCAAAGGCCAAAGTTGAAAAAAAAGTTGAAAAAAATAACGACAAAATGCCGAATGAAAAAGAACTAAGTTTGCTCATCATTTGCGCGTGCTTTTCGTTGTTAGGGATAACAAGGGCAGCTCTTTGCCGCCCATGACGTGCTATTTAGCTGTAATCGATAATAAAGGTCACACTGGTATCAACCGCACCTTCTTTTGTGGTTGAGTCATAACTCACGAGGTAAGCGTTGAAATTACCAGTGGCGGATGGGATCGTTTCAGAAACCAGAGTTTCAAATCCAGCATTACTCACAGAGACACCATTGCTATAATAGGTACCGGTGCTGCCAGCATCTTCAATACGAATTCCTACACCCGACACATCAGTGGTGAATAACTCAGTGAATCCACTGGTTGTCACCGGCGTTCCGTTGAAAGTGATCTGCGGTGCCGTTGAAACTGCGCAGTCAGTAAGTTCAATACTGAAAGGGATACTGACAGTTGAATCACCCGTGCTGGCCAGTGTGTTGGCACTGACCATACCAAAGTCAACGGTGCCGGAAGTTGATGCATTACCAGCCACGTTATTCACCGAACATGCAGCTGTGGAAATGGTAGCGGTAAAGTTGATAATACCATTGGAAGCTGATGCAGCGTTTACAAGACCAATAGTCGCTACAACAGCAAATGCTAAAGATTTAATTTTCATCGAATATACTCTTCCGTTTGTTAAATACCTTGTTTAATCAGGTGCGTGCGTAAACACCACCTGTTAATACATTTTTTTGATTAAAATGCATTAACAACTTGTGTTTAGCCCGATGTAAAAAGAAATAAATATTTTCTTCGAAAGATAACGCACCTATCATCCCTAATCTTCAATGATCGTGATTGCGTTTTTTGTGAATAAATAAATCTTAGTCACTATTCTTCATTTTTGGTATGCATCCTGTTCACTCACGCCACTATATAAGCAAATAAAGATACCTCAGACTACAGAAAATATGGCAAAGCACCATTGCACCGAGTGAAAGGCGCTTATAGCTCAGGTTGCAACATCAAAGAAAAAGCAATTTACAGACCAATAATCAAGTAATAATCACTGGCTATAGTTAGAGCGTTCAATTAATGTCCCTTTCGGTATATAGTCTCCCATTAGTTCATTCGGAAATTCTCTTACATAGATATATTTAATATTGTCCTTATTAACTAAGTATCCTGTATTTTCAATACGGAGAAATAACTCTGAAATACCCTCTTTCAGGCCCATTTTCTTTCCCATATTGTTCATAACTTGCCACAAGCGAGGTTTGGACGCTCTAAGGCCGTGTATTTCCCAAACATTACGCATAATATCGTCATCATGGACGGGCTCAATTGATGCATTTTCAATTAAATATATAAGCAACCGAAACATTGTTGGTCTGAATTGCACAGGGCTTGATTTATTCGCTTCAAGTGGAATCAAAATAGATCTATCTATCAAGATTAAAAACTCAGAGCCAAGCATATAACCTAATAAATTCTCCTTCATCTCTGGTTCCTGTTCTCGTGTAATTCCTGCACTCCATAATATTCATTATGAATAGTTAACACTCTTCATTATCCCTGGATAGAGAATGAAGAAACCAAGATTGTTCTGATAGCATCATGTTACAATCTTATGGAGGCTAGTATCAAACATTTAAGAAACCTAGTAAGATACCTCGGGCAACTTACTGTTAAATTAGAGCAAAAATCTAGATTATTTTGAATAATCGATATTTTCAACCAATTTAACTGTTAAATCAGTCATGTCAGCCAGGGGGGTTAACCATAAAACAATACTTATCGGAGATTAAAGTTTTCTAATTTTTTGTCAGAAAGTGTATTGTGTATTTACGCCATTACTAACACTGTTTTTAATTATGATAGTCAGATCCCGCTGTATCCCGGTCATGATTGGTCTGGTCGTTGATTCCCCACCAAACCCCCATATTCCATTTATTACTCTGTTACTCGGTTTAACCGACCATGCAGCCTGAGAACATTCATCCTGATTGCCATTGCGACGTTCTCCGGAAAATCAGTCGGTAATGCAGCCGTTACGCTATCCAGTGCTGCGGGTATCTGCTCTGCAAACTCACTCAGGATTTCACGCATCTGTACTTCCGGGAATTTCAGCGCTTTTGCTGTCGCCAAAAAATGTCGCGGATGAATTTTATCGATTGCCGTTTTTCTGCCTTTGGATGCGTTAAGCCCCATTGCCAGTTTCAAATCGCTGATATGTATTCCTGTACCGCCAAGAACCGGAAATGCCGACATGATGTCGTAAAATGGCGTTAGCCGATAACTGCCGCCAGCCTGAATAAAAATGGAGAAGTTTTTTGCATGTCCGTCCGTTGCGCCAATCAACCACTGGAACACCTGAAACTTCATAAAATCATAGCGATCTTTTAGCGCCTCGCTGGACCCCATCAAAAAAGCCATAATTTCTGCGATACCTGGGCCTCCATCAGATTCATACTTGACTGATGACGGTAAACCGAATGTCTGGCACATATCCTCCTGCGGCAAACGGAGTAAAACTGAACGTGCAGCATTCCAGCGTCTGTCAAAGCGCTCGACTGCCAACGCGCGCACCCTTCCCGCTTTGATGATTTCTGCGCGGGGAATATTCAACCCGACTTGTTTCGCCAGGAGTAAACAAAAATATTCATTATCAACACTTTGGCTAAGATCGAGCGTCGCATTAGGCTGTCTTATTTCGCCAATCGGCAATTTAATAATGTGCGTCGTCGGCGTTACTCCCTTCGGAATGCACCAGTCAGCGTCCATTCGCAGCAGCGCGGTTTTTTCCTGCGCGCCGGCAACGGAGATGCGAAAATCATTTTCTTCGTTAATCATGCCTAACGGAATATCTGCTTTATAAGCCGACAATACCTCTTCAAGCTTTGCCTCGCTTAATTTCTCCCATGTCATCACCGGATTTGTCACCGCTTCATCTTCCGGTAATAACGTCACTGCGCCTACGCTATCTCGACCGACTTCTGACAATAAATCAAAGGGTTGCTTTGATTTTGCGCGATAACGTTTAACAATCCTGTCGCGCACGATCGGACTATCAGGTAGCAAGTTATCGAAAAAATTGAATACCGCATCCGAAGTGATATTCCCCACCTGCAACGGCAACGAAAGTGACAATGGTCTGGCATAACGATTGGCTAACCATTCCGGTGCATACTTAAACGTATGCGCACCGTTGGCCAATTTCGTCAATTCACCGACCCGCTGATTGTTCATCCACGTTACGAGTTTAGGCATTACCACTCCAGATCGTGTTGGTCAGTATATTCAGGCGCAGCGTCTTTTGTTTCGCATAGCGTCATCGAGAGCTCAAGTGACTGTAAGATCTTAAAAAAGGTTGTGAGCGTCGTGTTGTCAGGGTTGTTTTCGAAATTGGAAATGGTTGCCTGTTTTATGCCGATTTTTTTCGCCAGTTCACTCTGCGTCCAGCCATTTTGCTGACGAACCAGTTTCATCGCATTCGCTAATTGCGTTGGGCTATAGATCATCGGGAAGCTCATCATGTCATTCGTCCACAGAAAATTTATCCTCGCAAAGGGATATCTGCTCTTTTATCCCTTTGCGAGGATAAAGTCAATCTGTAAACTCGTTTTATCCGCTATACGGGATAATTGCAGTGATATCCGCTATCGCGGATAGAAGGGATGAATTGAAAAACGGCGCTGATGCGCCGTTTGAGGTTAATCTTTAGTTTGAACCCAAAATGCGTGAATTAACCCCGGAATATACCCAAGAAGTGTGAGGATAATATTTAATATAAATGCCCAACCGAAGCCTTTACCAATTAATACACCCAACGGCGGCAAAATGATCGTAATAACGACTCTCCAGAATCCCATATTAACTCCCTATTATCATCTTCATAGCACAAGAACAAGCATAGCTAATTCTGCCGGGAATGCACTCTAAATCATCCAGTTACGCTGCGATGAGGAAGCAATTCAGAGTTTTCTATATTCGGCGTATAAAACACAATACAAGGAAATGCTTAACAATATATTAAAGCCGCATGCCAATAACGGCATGCGGCTTGATACATTTTACCAGCTATATTTCACACCCAACATTCCCTGAGTATCGCTATAGCCTTTATCACTTAATTGCACACCGACATTCCCCCACAGACTGAGGTTATTATTCATCTTCGCTTCGACCCCGGTACGCACTTCCCCCAGATTACGCGCACCATCGCGGCTTACCGTCTGGCCATCCATCTTCACGGCGTAGACTTTGCTGTTATAGATCCAGTTCGCTTCGATGTAAGGCTGGAACTCGCGCTGTTTCCCATTATCACGCTGGTGATGGCTGTTCAGGTAGGTTTTCACCCCAAGCCGCGTTTGCACGTTTCCGTCGCCTTCCGTTTCAATGCGCGTTCCGTCTTTCCGGGTATGGTCAGAATCTTTCACACCCATCCAGGTGATTTGTGCCTGAGGTTGAATGTACCAGGTGTTAAGCGTCCCTTCGCTGCCGCTAAATGTTCCCGCTTCAAAGGTATATCCGCCCTCAATAGACGCAGTCACGCCGCGAGAGTGATAGTCATCATCTGAACGGTTATCGGAACTGACGCTGTTATCAAACCAGTTATACAGTGCCCAACTGTCGACATAAGCCCCGGTCTTATCCGCAGCGTTCTGATACCAGGTCGCGTACAGTCCTGCGCTGTAACCGCTGATGCGCCCATCTGATTTATAACCCACACGGTTACTCTGCGTATTACTGTGCTGATTGGCATAGCCTGCCATGATCCCGAGATGCCAGCGATCCTGCGCGTTGCTACTCCACTGCGCCAAATCGCCGCCTAACTGCAATACATAGCGGTTGGCCTGCGTTTTTAACTGACCGTCTCCGGCACTGGAACGTTCATGCCCCCCGACATGTCGCATCCACATACTGGTTGCCGAATCCTGAACTCGCAGGGACTCTGTGTATTGCGGCTCCCCAAGGCGATCGTGTAATCGATGGCTAAACAGCGTATTGGCTGCGGCTATGTTGCTGATATAGCTCCCGGCTTCCGGACGAACCACTGATGGGCCTTCCGGATCCACAACAGGTGGATTATCAATGGGGTCAGGAGTATCCGGCGGCGTTACGCCGTCCCATTTACTGGTGAGATACCAGTTTTTCGCGTCATTACCCTTCCCTTTAGCCAGCGTATAAACATAAGCTCCAGCTTCGACAGTTCCGGTGGTCAGCGCGAAGTTACCCGCGGAATTGCCGCCTACTTCAACGAGCTCAATACCATTAACCGTTTGTGCACCAACGCCGCCAATGTTATCAACTCTAACGCGAGTATTGCCCTGAGTATCACCTTTCACACTCATTTTGTCCGTGGGCGAATTATCGCCGCCCAGCGTCGTGTTGAACGTCATCAGGCCATTGTTGCCGGTATAGTTGCCGTTAACGGTCAGTACATTGCCCGGTTTTCCTCCTTCACTGTTCATTTGAACCGTGCCGCCATTCTCCAGGTTGCCGCCGATAGTGGTTTTGGCGACACGCAGTGTCCCTCCAGGCATCACGTTTACATCCCTTGCGGTGCTGACATTTCCCGACATAACACCGCTGTTATGGATATTAATGTGCTGACTTGCCATATCAATGATAGAGCCAGAACCGAAAGCAATTTCACCGCCCACGATATCCGTCGTCCCCTGATACGCTGCAGAATCGTTGTTGAGGGTTAAAATCCCGGTGCCCAGTTTTGTCACATCACCGCTGCCGGTGATGCTGTGCGTCATTGCCCAGCCACGTTCGGTGGCGATAGTGAGCAGCCCATTATTGATAACAGAAGCATCGCCCAGGTTCTTCTGTTCGTTGACGCTGAGCGCGCTGTCAGCATCGATGTTGAATTGCCCCGTAAAGCGGCTATTATCGCCATCCAGTTCAACATCCGTTCCGGCGGTCGCGCTCACGACGCCCTTGCCGCTAAAGCTGTTACGCAGTTCGCCAATGACACTTTTCAGCGTCAACAGCCCGTCATTGGCAATATTTCCACTGCCTAAACCCTGCGCATTATCGAGGCTGACTTCCGCATTTGGGCTAATGCTGGTTAACGCATTGTAGCGTGCGTTTAGCCCCTCGATAGCCAACGTTCCTCCAGTAACATTCAGGTTTCCGCCACCTGTCAGTTCACCCTGACTCATCCCGCCGTTATTCACCGTCAGTGACCCGTCTTTGAACAACACGGTTGAGCCCATCTGCCCGGTGAATGTTCCCACTGTCTGCGACGATCCGTTAAGATCAACGATGGCCGCATTACTGATGTTCAGTTCCCGGGTTTTGCCCAGCGCACCATCTGCATCGGTACGTAGTGTCCCCATCTGAACGAATGTGGCACCCTGATAGTCGTTCTGACCGTTGGAAAGCGAAACTTGTCGAACCGTATTGATCGCCAAATCCCCTTCACCACCGATTTTTGCCGACATATCAGCCGTCGAACCATAGGCGCCGCCGTGTTCGGCTAACGTTAGCGTCTGCCCACCATAGATATTCAGCGCTTTCAGGCCATAGTTCACGTACAAACCATCACCAGGTGCGGTTGTGAGGCGGAAACCATATTCGCCATCGGCAACCACCGTACCGTTTTGCGCAATGTGTAACGTTTTGTCCGCCGCCACCTCATCGCCCTGCAAATCACGTAACGTTAATGAGCCACCTGATCCAATTACCGCTTGCGCCCTGACCAGTTGAACGCCGACATGGCTATCATCCTGTTCCAGTAAATTGAGCGTAGTCAGCGGGTTATTCGCCATTGGATCATTCCATGGTTCAGGCACGTCGATAAGCACGTCGCCCGTCCCGTTTACCTGATAGTTACGGGCCTTCCAGGTATAGTCACCCGCGCCGACAACCAGCGTATCGACACTGATATAGCCCTCCGCAAGCGTCGCAGCAGGAATATCCGTATCGAAAATGAGCGTACCGCCGTTCATTGCCAGCCCACCAACAGATTGCTCTCCCGCTTTTACCGATGTGGTATTTTCACTGTCAGACTGTAACATCGCGTGGGTAAGCGCCGCCGTGTTGTCACCTTCCAGAGTGAAATTACTGTCTTTCAGTTGTGCAACTCCGGCGAATTCAGTCCCCGTCGCATGGGTAAAACCAAACATTTTGTCGGAAGACGACAGTTGTACTCGCATCAAGCCATCGCCTTTGAGCGCGTTGGTCAGCGTGTAATCTCCGGAAGTGTTCGTCGATGCTAGAATGTCGAGTGTGCCGGCGCTTGCAATGGTGACTTCACTCGACCCCATACCCGTTACCCCATCCGTCGTATGAGACGCAATGGTCAGGAGACCGCCATTGACCAGCGTTTTACCGCTATACGTATTCCCTGCATTGAACACAGTATGGCCTGCATCATGCATCACTTTTCCGTCTTTATCGTCACCTGTAATCAGCATGTCGACCTGGTAACCGGCATCGCTGTTATTGGTGTGATTAAAGACAAAAACGCCTTCGCCAAGACCGAACTCCACCTTCGTCGCATTGGTGATAAACCCGGCATCTGCCGCAGCCTCACCGCGGGCAGCACCAATGTTTAGCGTTCCAACGGCAGGTTCAAAAACACCTAAATAAACTTCACCACCCTCGACATTTAACGTGCCGTTATTCGTCAGGGTTAACGTCCCCGTGCCAGTCGTCCCTACATTCATATTGAGTGTTTCAAGAAGAGATCCCTGCCCATCCACCCGCACGTTTCCCTTACTTCCCTCATTGACGGCTATTTGTGTATCACGCGCCTTAACGATACCGCCGGTGTTAATATTCAGCTCACCCGAGCCAAATAAACCGACATGCAGCAATTGGGCATTATTTGACGACGTCTGCAAGTTCCAGAGACTATCCGTTGAAATATTGACTACACCCTTACCAGAGGTATTTCCTCCGATAAATCCATAGCCCATTGAATTAAGCGTGGCACCATTACTGACATTTACGATGCCGCTACCAAAATTACCGACATTGATACCCATAGTATCGAACGATGACGTTGCATCCATCAGGTTCAGTGTGCCGATACCGCTTGCCTTATCGCCCAAAAAAGTAATATTTTGCGATACGAACTTACCGCCATCGCTAATGTTGAAGTTTCCGACGCCCGCAACGCCAATGGTGGTGTAGACATTCTTGTTGACCTCCCACATCCCTCCCGTTGTGATGCTGACATTCCCGACGCCGGTCTCACCATAACCGAGTGAGCTTCCGCCATTGCTGACCACAAGCCCATCATTACTGATATCCATTTCGCCGTAGCCGTCATAACCGAGATTGGTGCCGAGGTTAGTAATAACCGAGTTTTTATCCTTGACGGTAATACTGCCTCTCCCTGTCTGTTGCATCCCGGCAGTGATAATGCCTGAATCGACTTTACCTTCACTCGAGACATTAAGTTCACCTTCACCAGCGTCACCCACATAGATATAGCGGAAAGATTCCCCCGTTCCGAGGAAATTCCAATGTCCCTTATTTGTCACATTGACGACACCGCTGGAAGCGTTCTCAACGCCCAGTAGCGCAAAATATCCGTTATTTATCAGTCCGCTATTGGAAATATTGATCGTACCTTTACCACGAACACCGTTATATAGTCTGGCGAACGTGATTACAGAGTCGGGATCCTGCACATTCAGGGTTCCGATACCGGTAGGATTACCACCGATATAAGTATCTCCTGCCGTAACTATGCCACCTTCGCGAATAGTGGTTTCACCCGTCCCTTGATTGCCAATCTGGAAGTCAACTGATATATTATTTTTTTGTATCTCCCACTCGCCCCCTTTTTCGACAACAACCTGACCATGACTGCCCGCCTGATAACCGACAATGGCAACTTGCAAACTATTGACGTAACCTTTATCGGTAATATTTAATGACCCCGTTCCATACCCCCCGATTTGGAACATTTCGGTCGTCAATTCCGAGCTTTCTCCCTCAACATTAACCGTCCCTACACCTGTTGCCTGAGAGCCTATCGTTAAATAACCCCCATCAACGTGACCCGCCTTGCTGATATTAAGCGTACCTTTTCCTGATTGACCGATATTTAAGGGCCAGGCTTTATTTCCAGCATCATACAGTCGCCAGGTGCCACCCAAAACATTTACGGTACCTTCAGACCCCACATTACCGCCAACGACGCTGGTTGTAATAGTGGTTAAGGAAAGATCACCACCAGTCAAAATATTAAGATCCCCAGCGCCATTCCACCCGATCTCGTAGTAATCATAAGCACCAGCAGTATCGACAGTCACACTCTGGCCATTATCAACCATCAGCGGCGCAGCTGACGCTGTACCGGCTAGCGCCAGCAATACGCTCAGCGCCAGCGTGTTGAACTTTGTTGCCAGACCTGGGGAGTGACGCAAATTAACCGTCGATGTTTTCCCTACCCGGCGGGTTAATTCCGAGCAGACCTGAAATACACGCAGAGTACTATTCCATATCACGCGATAAACTCTGTTCATATAAACGCTCCATATATAAACAACACTGCCACGAAAGAGATGAATAGTAAAAAGTAAAGAGCTTTTAGGCTTATACATTGTCTGTTTTGAGTGTCATCTGGGAGCAAAAAACTGTCAACTCACCCAAAAAAAGTATTATAAAAGGACAAGAATTTGAAATGGCGTAAATCTTATATAAGCATTTAGAGCGTGACAATTAAATCAACGGTGAGATAAGAATATTACAATAAGAGGTTAGATTAATGCAGATAAAAAAATACATGAAGACAGCACAAAAAGCTAAAAAAAAAGACCGCGGTGCGGTCCATCAAGGCTGGTGGAATGTTATGGCGTAACCTTGCTCATTCCAGTGTTGTAACAGTTCTTGCTGACGTCTGGTGGGGGTAAGGCCCGTCCAGACAAATAACGTTTGGCCAGGAAAGAGTTCGGGACGCGGAGATTCGAGCGGTTCTGCCAGTACAGAAACATGCCACCCAGACTGAGACAGACGCCAGGCCTCAAGCCAAAGCCGAACGCGATCGTCAATCTCCCATCCAATAAGCAACGCTTCTTTTCCGGACTTACGTCGGCGTTCAGTCAAGGTTGCCGCAACATATTCGATGAGAACCCCGTCAAACATACTGCACATAATACGCGCTGTATTATGATCGAGGCTGAGCCGCTGACGTACGGGTCCGTAAACATGATCAATTAATGCATCAACCGGATGCTCGCGTCCCGCAGCGACAATTTTTGCGCGAAGTTTCGATGGGCTGGCATAGCGCAATACGGACATCATCTCTTCTTGCAGATAGGTCCAGTCGTCATGCGTCATGGTCCGGCTCTCTTCGAGAAGTGCTTTCACCTTCCCAACCGGAACGCCGCTTTTAATCCAGCGCTTGATTTCCTCAACTCGCTGAATATCTTCTTCGTCGAACTGGCGATGCCCCCCTTCACTGCGCTGTGGTTTAAGTAATCCATAGCGCCGCTGCCACGCACGCAGCGTTACCGGGTTTATTCCGCATCTTTCGGCCACGTCGCCGATACTGTAAAAAGCCATAATGCCTCGCAACTCAACCATTACATCCCTGGGTAATGTTCTGCACTGTCTGTATAACTTAGTGTTTATTGTACAGCCTTTTGGGGCACAATGAGTATTAAAGTCGTTAACTTTTATTAAACAAGCTGTAAAAGATGAGGAATATCAAAGAACGTGGATGGGGATTTAGGATAAATCATCCTCTTACGACATGCTGTCGCAAGAGGAATAGGTACAAGCGGAAGAGTTGTACAACTTTACAATAACCCTTTCTTTTCCGGCCACGCAATGGATGGCGCGCCTTCAAGATAAGGCTGGGCGAATAAATCGCCCTGAAAATGGGAAATGCCTGCAGATTCAAGCCACATCCACTCCTCCGCTTTTTCAATTCCCAAAGCAGACACGACAATTTCCAGCGAGCGGCAACAGCGAATAATGGCCTGTACAATCGCCTGACGTGGACCACTTTTGTGCACGTCGCGAATCAGTTCTGCATTAATCTTGATTCGGTCGGGCTGAAACTGTGCCAGCAGTTGCAGCCCTGCAAATCCGGCTCCAAAGTTGTCAATGGCCACGCTAATTCCTGCAGACTTCAGTGCGCGTACTGCTGCGGTGAACTCCTCAATGCTTGAAACAACCTGGTGCTCAGTAAATTCAACGACAATTTGCTCGGGTACCAGACCGTTAATTTTTATCTCATGAAGTAAAAAATCCACCGCGTTAGGGATTTTTACCAACGTCATTGGCAACAGGTTAACGCAGAGGATTTGACCACGCAGATCGCGCGCCTTTACCATCTCAAACGCCACTTTCTTACTGTTAAGATCCACTTCATAAATTTCATCGCCGGTTAAACTATCAAAATAGGCATTCGAAATCTCACCCTCTTGGGTGTAAATGAGCGCCTCAAGAGCGATAATCTCTTGCGCCAGTGGGTCAATGATAGGTTGCAGGGCTAAGGTATATTCAGTAGCAGAAGAGGCTATGAAAGGGCCGAGTTCGTCGCTGATTTTGGTAGGCAGAAATTCCCAGCTCTCGGCTGGCGGAATCTCATAATAGTTACCCTTCTCTGTCGACTCGACAAAGGTGCGAAAAAACTGCAAGGCACGATCGTTATAGGTGAGCTGATAGGGAGACGTACCTTTATCCAGCACGGTTTGCAGCACCTCCTCCCTGGCATATTCACGTAGATCGAAAAGCTCCATACCAACCTTGCCAAATCGGCGAGTTGGGCCGTGATCACATAAAAGTTCTACAAGATTGTAGTGGCGCTGATCTTGTAAAATTTGGTGATAGATAGCTTTAACCTGCTCCTCAGGGCCTTCAAGCAATTGAAAAAAATGGGTCCCGTTAAAAAGCAGTATTCCGGTGACGTTTGCCTCAGCATTCCTAAGGTTAGCGGCCGCTACCATTCCCTCAAGGGCCTTGACGGGAACGTCGTGACATAAATGGCTGCGATAAATGATCGTGGTAAGCATAGCGGTTCCGACTACAAAATTTTCTCAACATTAGCAGATAAATGGTCAAATAGCTTTCAATTAATACATTGATTTAACATTGCTACCAATAAAATCCAACACATTTTCTCCCTCTTGACACGCCACCGACACCCCTCCGTTTTTGTACAACTAACTGCCACATTGATACAGCTGTATAACTTGTAACTTATTGATCTATAATAATTAGCACAAATTGCTAAAAAATAAACAATCACTTGTACAGTATTTATGTACAATTTTTATGAGTTTGTTAACACAAAGCGATACACGATAACGTCTTTAACAGGAGAGACACATGCAGCAGAACCGCCAGTACACAATGGATTCAGCCAGTGCCATTTCCAGCTACTTCAACAAGGCGGCCCTGCCTACTCAACAGGAAACACTTGGGCAAATTGTGGTCGAGATTCTCAGCGCTGGCAAAAACCTTAACCGCAAGTCGCTGTGTACAAAATTATTGGGCCGCCTTGAGCAAGCCTCAGGCACGGAAGAAGAGAAGCACTACAACGCGCTGATTGGTTTACTTTTTGAAAACCGAAATTCATAAGGGAGAATTTTACTCAGCGTGGCGATGGCGATAAAGATGCTCCACCACCTGAGAAAACTTACTGCTGTAAGCCCTGTGGTTTAACAGCATAAGAGATAGCAGTTATGAATAGTAGTAATAAGAAGCTGAAAGACACCTTAATTGGTGAGGCGACTCTACAGCTCATTAAAAACAAAAAACCGGTTAATTCCCAGACTTTGTTAAATGAACTGAATGATATGCAAAACCAGGAAATTGATTCAGAGCGTCTCTCGGCATTGCATGTGGTAATAAAAGAAATACACCAATTTACAGCATCGAAAGAAGCGCACCGCGCTGGCCAAAAAGGCGTTAAACACCGCAAAGACGGTAGAAAGGATCTTTCGATAAATGAAACGAACAAAAATATTCATTGATACATTTTCAATGAAAGATACTCACACAATCAACAGATGAGAACCGTTATGTTACAGCAATATGATTTCTACCAGTCAATTCAGAATAAAGCATTATCCGAACACTTTCTCAAGGCCGGTGATATGTTAGCTGATGAAGCAGAAATCCTCGGGGGCGCGGTTCGCCATCTGATGGCTGCTGGGGAAACCATCAACAACAAAAACATTATCACTGCGCTGATTGAGTCTCTCGAATGCACTGACAGCGTAGTTTCAGCCGACGTCATCCGTAAGGCACTGGAAATTGTGGTGGATCATACGCTCGATGATATCTGAATCATTAGCTGATGATGTGCTTTATTTAAACAATTTTAGAATGTGGAGTCATTATGAACGGAGAAGCGTGTCCTGTTAAACTGGAATTGGTCGATCTCTGGCTGGATGACAATTTCCTCGAATATGGTTTGTGTGAAGTACTTAAAGATGTCAGATTAGATCGCCAAAACATTCGCTATGTGATCTTCTCTGCAAGTCAATATGCAAACGTTAAAAAGCATAATTACGATCTGCGCAACCATCGTTTTATTTTACTCAGCGATGGACAGCGATATAATTTCCTCGATTCCTTTACTGTGAACCATATTTCATCAAAGGCATCGGTTGAAGAGATTGTAAAATTCCTGACGAGCTTGCGTAAAAATAATGAAGACCATTGCCAGATTGAGCAAAAAGTTAAGCTCTCTGCACGAGAAACCACCTTGCTCGATCAGATGTCTGACGGTAAGAAGATTATCGAAATGGCAGAAAATCTAAACGTCCATATTAAAACGGTTTATCAGATGCGCACCAATCTGATTAAAAAATTAGGGTGTTCTGGAAACATCGATTTTATGCAAACCTTGCGCACAGATGTGTTCAAAAGCTGGCTGACGGATCAGCGCGTGTAAGGATACTGCTATGCACCTTTTCAGCACCGGGTAGAGGATTGACATTATCGTCCCGCCCGGTAAGCTGTATGCATAAACAGTATCTGGAGTCATTATGGTCAACCGCAGGGTTCCAATTCGGCCCGAGCTCCCCCAGGGCCCCCTCTACACCTACCCCGAGCATCTACGCTTTTGCCTGGAAACATTGCCAAAATTGCCAGGTGTTTACATCTTTCACGGCGACAGCGAAACGCTTCCACTTTACATCGGTAAAAGTGTCAATATTCGTAGCCGGGTTATGTCACACTTCCGCACCCAGCAGGAAGCCGCCCTGCTTCAGCAGACCCGGCGCATTAGCTGGCAGCCCACGGCGGGTGAACTTGGCGCGCTATTGCTCGAAGCACGTCTGATTAAAGAACAACAACCGCTGTTCAATAAACGATTGCGTCGCAACAAGCAACTATGTTCCTTGCGCCTGCAGGCAAACACACCTCAGGTTGTTTATGCCCGCGAAGTCGATTTTTCCCACACGCCGGGCCTTTTCGGCCTTTTTGCCAATCGTCGCGCCGCCCTTGAGGCATTGAAGTCTGTCGCCGATACGGAGCGTCTGTGCTACGGCGTTATGGGGCTGGAGCCGTTAAGTCGTGGGCGTGCCTGTTTTCGTTCGATGTTGGGGCGTTGCGCCGGGGCCTGCTGTGGCCGCGAAAGCGTCGATGCTCACAATGACAGGCTACGAAATGCGTTAGCGCATTTGCAACTGATATGTTGGCCATGGAAAGGCGCCGTGGCGCTGGAAGAGAAAAGCGATACCCTCACCCACTACCATATTGTGAATAACTGGCTATGGCTCGGCGCGGTAGAATCCCTCGCGGATGCGGAAAAACTAACACGCATCGCAACAGGGTTTGATCAGGATGGCTATAAAATACTCTGTCGCCCAATGCTGAGCGGCGAATACGTTATTCATACGCTCGAATAATCATGATGCTTTCCAGAGCTCTACGCAGTTACGCCCCCGTCGTTTTGCGCCGTACAACGCCTCATCAGCCAGTTGAATTAAACGTTCATAATCAGGATGCCCGTTAAACATCGCCGCGCCAATGGACAGCGAAAGTGAGATGCTTTCACCATTGGGTGCAGTGACGTTAATTTTTTCAACGCGCGAGCGTACTCGCTCGGCAATCCGCAGCGTGTCTGCCTCGTTGGCTTCGGTAAGAATAATCAGAAATTCATCTCCACCATAGCGGAACACAAAATCGCTGGTTCGAACATGTTCATAAAACGCGCCAGCAACTTTACGTAAAATCTCATCGCCGGTGTTATGCCCCCAGGTATCGTTAATTTGTTTGAACTTATCGACATCGATCAACAGAACCGACATCGGCGTTCCAGCGCGTCCCGCATGGGCAATTTCACGTTTAAAAATAGTAGGCAAGAAGCGCCGATTCAGCAGACGCGTCAACACATCCATTCCTACTTCGTGACGTGACACCTCGTCAAAGAGTTCGCGTAACAGCGTGACGATTTGCGAAAGCGTATTACGGGTTTGCAGTATAAAGTTGACGCGTCGTGTCCGGTTATTCATTGCCTGAGCAGATCCGCGCACCGCCCGGAATGTATCATCGAACTCAAGGATCAGGCGAGAGATATGTCCTGCTTCTGCGATACCGCTAAAATAATGCCGTCCTTTATGGTTAAACCAGAGCCCGAAATCAGACTGTCCCAACGGCACATTATTACCGGGATCGGTATCCAGCATAATCTTGTAAATCAGGTCCATTTCCCAGGAAAGCAGTGATGCAATTTGTCGCTCTTTCTCTTCTTCAGCATTCTCCATCAGTGAAAAAATACGGTAGTTTTCATCCTCTTTTGCCGCACTGTTCTCGCTGAAGATAAATGCCCGGGACATCACTTCCATCGCAAGATCGATGCTGTTAATTGCGAAGTGAAAGACATTCAGTTTTATGTCCGAAGACTGTTGACTGGCACTGATAACCGGAAACAATAATTTCTTCAGGACTCTAAAACCCATCTCGACCAAATCGACAGGAATACCAATGCGGGCATGCACATCCGCTACGCGCTGCTGGACCTGAATCTGCTGCTCGACCCCGTCTACCGGGCAGGAAAGCACATCGATAATCCATTGCTGCAACGCGCTTTTTAGCTGCTTTTCAACTTGATCATTCGTCAGAAAGTCCGCTGCCTGAGGGTCAGAAAGGACAACGCTATAGAATTCCTGACTCAGTACTTTCGCATGCTCTACGGCAATCTCGGCGGCGAGGAGACGCACCTGCGGGTCGGTATCACCGATGAGTTGTGACCACTCATCCTTCATTTTTTGCAGATATGTTTCCATGATTTATCGACCTTTTAGTAAAACGGAGCGGAAACCCGACTGTCAGCCCTTATTGAATAATCTTAAGTTAAGCTCAATTTATGACATGTGTTCTTTTTATCTTGATAGCCGCGTATTAAATGAAGATGTTCAAGCCATAAAGAAGGATAAGGTGATAACCCGTATCGAATGGGGGATAAAGCGCTGGAGAGGTGACAAAACTGAAAAGAGACACACCCCACATTACTGCGGGATGTGTCGTGGCTATGCGGCTTTTACCGATTTCATCATTATCGTCATTATCAGGCCCGCAGCCGGTGACAACATCATATAGATGCCCGTGACCAGATCATGCCCTTGCGTCAGCCAGTCTGTAAAAACGTATATTCCATAAGCCATTAGTATCATACAGACGAGAGAGAGTACGCCTGATTTCACGCCCAGGACTGAGCCGTTGTAATAAGAAACAGAACCGATACTCACCAGGATAAACAACAATAAATATTGCATATAGCCTCCTGCCCGTTTTTACCGATACTTGTTACTTGAGGTTGCCTGCCTGGTCTCATTATCACATTGACAACAATCAATTTTTAATCCGTTATCAAAAAGACACCACACAATTAATCAATGCTTACAATGAGAATAGTCACTCCAGTGACATTTTTAATAACCTTGCCAATTTTATTTTTATTATTAAAGAAATCAGGCTTTTCTGATTAACGTTACCAGTTAGGTTCCCGTTCAGGCCAGTTCCACTACACTGGGGGCATCGTATATAAGGAATGAAAAACCATGCACTACCTGAAATCAAAACGCATCCTGACAACGACGTCCGCGTTATTTTTACTGGCGCTGTCACCAGTCACGGCGTTGGCCGCTGATAACCTTGAAACAACGCGTGTGCTGGCGAAAGAAAATGGCCTTAATGAAGCCGCACAACAATATTTGATTCACTACGCTTCAGTCAGCGGCGTTGACGGCAAAACCTCGCGGCAAGATACCGCCGCTGTCTTTCTCCCCTATGGCAAAACCCCGGAAGGCGGTTGGCCTGTTGTCGTTTGGGCGCACGGTACCGTGGGTGTGGCAAATGACTGTGCGCCTTCACTCAACGTCCGTACCGATCGGGATAAACAGTATCTGAATACCTGGCTTTCGCTCGGTTACGCCATAGTTGCGCCAGACTATGCAGGCTTAGGCTCTGCTGGCTTGCATCATTATCTTAATGCGCGTGGAGAAGCCTGGAGTATTCTGGATGGCGTGCGGGCGGCGATGAAAACATACCCGCTACGTAATGAGTTAATTCTGGTAGGTCAATCTCAGGGCGCGCACGCTGCGTTTGCGACGGCAGGTTATCAGCCGCAGTATGCCCCGGAACTGAATATCCGTGCGACGGTTCTGACGGGCACTCCTTATTTTGATAAGAACACCACGGCTGCCGATATTTTGCCACCGGTTAACGACGCGACGCAGGCTAAGGGTGATCCTAAAATACCGTATATTTTCTATATCTACCTTTCTGCTGCCGACAGTGACGGTAGCCTCAATGCGACCGACTATTTCCAGGATACCGCTCTGCCGTATCTTGAAAAAGCCCAAACGCTTTGCATTAACCCGCTCACACAGCAGACGATGGAAGCGAATCTGAACGCCGCCACTACCCTCAAACCTGCAGTAGAATCGCTGTTAAGCAGCAGTATCGATAGTATGCTTTACCCTACGCTTAAAATTTCCCATCCGATCTTTATCGGCATTGGCAGCAAAGATATCAACGTGCCTACCGCCATGCAGTTACGTTTTGCCGATGCAGTGAAACGTGCAGGAACGCAAACAGAAGTTCATCTTTATGACGGGCTTGACCACAGCGGTACGGTGAACCCGTCCCTGCGTAATTCTATACCTTTTGTTCTGCAGACCACCGCGAAATAAATGCAGGCAGGCAGGGAGGGTTCCCTACCTGCATGCCTTATAAGTTAAGCAAATAAATATGTGACACCGTCACAAATGCAAATGTGGGCAGTCTGAATACTGCCCGGAGTATCAGTTATCCAATTGATAATCGAGCGTGATTTCTGCTTTTAGCACCTGGGAAACCGGACAGCCTGCTTTTGCTTTCTGAATGATTTCATCGAATTTCGCGCTATCGATGCCTGGCAAAACAATCTTACTTTGTAGCGCCACTTTGGTGATTGCGAAACCACCATCGACTTTATCCAGCGACACATCGGCAACGGTATCAATTGAGGTCGGGGCATGACCGGCCTCAGTCAGCATCAAGGAAAGCGCCATAGAGAAGCAGGCCGAATGCGCAGCGGCAATCAGTTCTTCCGGGTTAGTCCCCTTCGCACCCTCAAAACGCGTATTGAAACCGTAGGGTTGCTGTTCGAGTGCGCCGCTCTCTGTCGAGACGGTGCCTTTCCCACGTTTAAGATCGCCTTCCCAGTGTGCCTGACCTTTCTTATGGATTGTCATTTATCACTCCTTTTTGCTTACGGAACTAATAAGTGTAGTACATCTTTTCAGTGTGTTAACGACGCCATATCGATAACAAAGCGGTATTTCACATCGCTTTTGAGCATGCGCTCGAACGCTTCATTGATAGTATCGATGGTGATCACTTCAACATCGGCGGTAATACCATGCTGAGCACAAAAATCGAGCATCTCCTGCGTTTCTGCGATACCACCAATACAGGAACCAGCAACTGAGCGGCGTCCCAGAATCAGCGGAACCGTATAGAAATCAGCGATATTGCCCAATAAGCCGACGAAGACCAGGGTGCCATCCAGCGTTAATGTAGGAACGTAGGCGTTAATATCGTGGGCATAGGGAACCGTATCGATGATCAGATCGAACTGGTTTTGGACCTCTTTCATTTGTGCGTCATCCGTGGAGAGCACCACATGATGTGCTCCCAGTCGCCGCGCATCCGACTCTTTTCCAGAGGAACGGGTAAAGAGCGTAACTTCTGCCCCCAGCGCATTGGCAAGCTTCAGCGCCATATGTCCCAGGCCGCCCAGACCAATGACTGCAACCTTGCTGTTTTCATTGATATTCCAGCGACGTAGCGGCGACCAGGTGGTGATCCCGGCGCACAACAGCGGTGCTGCGCCCTTCAGGTCAATATTTTCCGGCAGGTGCAGAACAAAATCTTCACTGGCAACAATCGTTTGTGAGTAGCCGCCCAGGGTTAGCGAACCATCGTGGCGGTCGATGCCATTGTAAGTCTGAATATTGCCTTCTTCGCAATACTGCTCCAGCCCCTGCTGGCAAGGGTGGCAAACGCGACAGGAATCGACCATACAGCCAATTGCCGCCAACTCACCCGGTTTAAATTTTGTGACGTTGTCACCTATCGCCACGACCCGGCCAACAATTTCGTGGCCGGGCACAATTGGATAACGGCTAAACCCCCAGTCATCCCGCGCCTGATGGAGATCAGAGTGACACACGCCACAGTAAAGTATGTCGATCACCACATCGTCGGGCCGGGGTACGCGGCGCTCAAAGGTAAAGGGGGCGAGCGGCGCGGCGGGATTCTGAGCAGCATAACCTAGTACTTTCATCGTCTTACCTCACAGAGAGTGATCAACGTCACAGACACGTTTCAGCTTAGTTGATTCTCAGCAGAACGCGACACTCACCGCACGAAGCGTCAACCTGCCCTCAACTTCCCGGCAATTTTGCCCCACGATAGTTAACAGTTGCTTTATAATCCCCGGCACTGCAGTTTCTGCCAGACTTCCCATGGCCTGGCGTGATGACGATGGAGTAATACGATGTCACAAGGTAAAACGAACCGTTCTCTGTATATCCCCTACGCCGGCCCGGTGCTGTTGGAGTTTCCGTTGCTGAATAAAGGGAGTGCCTTCAGCAAGGAAGAACGCAGCAATTTCAACCTGCTCGGCCTGCTGCCTGAAGTGGTCGAAACGATTGAAGAGCAGGCAGAGCGCGCCTGGATCCAGTATCAGGGGTTCAAAACGGAGATCGATAAGCACATCTACCTGCGCAACATTCAGGACACCAATGAAACGCTCTTCTACCGTTTGGTGGAAAACCATCTTGATGAAATGATGCCGGTCATCTATACCCCGACTGTCGGCGCGGCCTGTGAGCGTTTCTCAGAGATCTATCGTCGCTCACGCGGGGTATTTATCTCCTATCAGAACCGTCACAACATGGATGACATTCTACAAAACGTCCCAAACCACAATATCAAAGTGATTGTTGTCACCGACGGCGAGCGAATTCTTGGCCTTGGTGACCAGGGTATTGGCGGCATGGGCATTCCAATTGGTAAGTTGTCGCTCTACACCGCCTGTGGCGGTATTAGTCCGGCATATACCCTGCCGGTGGTGCTGGATGTCGGTACCAACAACCAACAATTGCTGAACGATCCGCTGTACATGGGGTGGCGTAATCCGCGTATTACCGATGATGACTATTATCAGTTTGTCGATGATTTCATTCAGGCGGTAAAACAGCGTTGGCCAAACGTGTTGCTGCAATTCGAAGATTTTGCGCAGAAAAACGCAATGCCACTGCTCAATCGCTATCGCGATGAGATTTGTTCCTTTAACGACGATATTCAGGGCACCGCCGCCGTTACCGTCGGTACGCTAATTGCCGCCAGCCGCGCGGCGGGAAGCCAGCTTAGCGATCAGAAAATCGTCTTCCTGGGCGCCGGTTCCGCCGGTTGTGGTATTGCCGAACAAATTATTGCTCAACTTCAGCGTGAAGGCCTCAGCGAAGAACAGGCGCGAGCGCGTGTGTTCATGGTGGACCGTTTTGGCTTACTGACCGATCAGATGCCAAACCTGCTCTCCTTCCAGACCAAACTGGTGCAAAAGCGCAGCAGCCTGCAAGCCTGGGATACGAATAACGAAGTGCTGTCATTGCTCGACGTTGTACGTAACGTAAAACCGGACATTCTGATTGGTGTTTCCGGGCAAACGGGGCTGTTTACGGAGGAAATTATCCGTGAAATGCATAAACACTGCCCGCGCCCGATTGTCATGCCGCTCTCCAACCCGACCTCACGCGTGGAGGCGACGCCGCAGGATATTATCGCCTGGACTGAAGGTAATGCGCTGGTTGCCACCGGCAGCCCGTTCAGCCCGGTAGTATGGAAAGATAAGGTTTACCCGATTGCCCAGTGCAATAACTCCTATATCTTCCCTGGCATTGGGCTTGGCGTAATCGCGTCCGGCGCAACGCGTATTACCGATGAAATGTTGATGTCCGCCAGTGAAACGCTGGCTAAACACTCGCCGCTGGCCAATACCGGCGAAGGTCTGGTGCTACCAGAATTGAAAGACATTCATCAGGTATCACGAGATATCGCTTTTGCGGTCGGGAAAATGGCTCAGCAACAGGGAGTTGCGGTGAAAACTTCTGCCGACGCACTACAGCAAGCCATCAACGAAAACTTCTGGCTGCCGGAATACCGCAGCTACCGCCGGACATCAATCTAATCCTCAGGTGGGCTTCGGCCCACCTTTTCTGCCAGACCCTGAATAGGCACTGAACTTCATGTACGGTTATTAAAAGGAATAACATGCATGTTGTCACTAATGGTTATTTCTCCACCAGCTAGTTGGCAGATCGCTATAATCCCCGCTACACTGCCTTCACCTATTCATACTGACAATAAAAGGAGGCTAATTATGCTGTACTGTGAAATTTTTAATGTTTCACATACCCTTGGTGATCGCACCAGCTCAAGCATTACCGATATCGTGCTGCGATAACGGAGGCTTGAGCGAAGACTCTCACCCCAATCCCTTCCCTCGGGCTTACCAGGTTATCGTCAGCGATGTTTGACGAGGCGTTATTACGCCTGTAATTCTTGGGTAAGCAACTATGAGTACATTATTCACTGCACAATCATTACGTGTTGATACGGCTTTTGCTACGCTTTTCGACGGCCTCTCCTTTACCCTAAAACAGGGTGACCGTATTGGCCTGCTTGGCGATAACGGCAGTGGCAAAAGTACGCTACTGAAAGTTCTGGATGGCTCATTACAACCCTCCGCCGGCAATGTGGCCATCGCAAATCGCTGCCTGATGGCTCGCGTTGAGCAACATCTTCCCGAAGCGGTTTATACCCTATCACTGCTGGAAGCCGTACTTGCAGGGCTCCCCGCCCACGCCCGTGATGCTGAACGCTGGCGCGGCGAAAGCTTGCTGGCAGATATGGGCTTTAGTGCGCAGGAAACAACACTCACCAGCGCTACGCTGAGCGGCGGACAACACACACGTTTGATGCTGGCGCGCGCGTTAATCCATCAACCCGATTTACTGCTGCTGGATGAACCCAGTAACCATCTTGATCTGCCCACGCTGCTGTGGCTGGAACAATTTCTGTTGCGCTGGGCCGGGAGTTTTATCCTTGTCTCGCATGACCGACAGTTGCTCGATACTGTCACTAATGGCAGCTGGATTTTGCGCGATAAAACGCTGCACTGCTTTGCCCTTCCCTGTAGTCAGGCCCGGCTTGCCCTGGCGGCTAAAGATGAAAGCGATATGCTGCGGCGTAAAGCGGAACAAAAAGAGATAGAACGGGTAACAACAAGCGCTAAACGGCTGGCGACATGGGGCCGGGTCTACGATAACGAGGGGCTGGCGCAAAAAGCGAAACAGATGGAAAAACAGGTTGCCCGGCTTAAGGAGAGCCAGACGGCAGTGACAGACGGCAATCCCTGGACGTTAACGCTGCGGGGCGATGCGCTTGCGGCAAATCGACTGCTGGACGTTGAGAATCTGTCAATTTCTCCCAACGTCGGATTGCCGCCGCTGTTCCACATTCAGGCCGCGAGACTGAAAAGTGGCGACAGAGTTGCTCTCGTCGGCCATAACGGTTGTGGGAAATCCTCTCTGTTACGGACCCTCTGGCAACACGTATTATCTGGCCGCAGCAACGATGCGCTAAAACTGCATCCGCGCGTGACCGTCGGCTATTACGACCAGACTCTGCATCAGTTGCCCGATAATGCCACGTTGTTTGACGCACTTGATGCCTTTGCGCCGGATCCGGAAACACGCAAAAAAGCGCTATTACGGGCGGGTTTTCCGTGGCTGCGTCATGGGCAACGGGTGCACACGCTCAGCGGCGGCGAGCGTGCAAGGCTACTATTTGTCGGACTCACCCTTGCCCGCTACCACCTGTTAATGCTCGATGAGCCCACGAACCATCTGGATATCGAAGGGAAAATCGCGCTGGCAGAAACGCTACAGCAATTTCAGGGCGGAGTATTATTGGTCAGTCATGACAGACAACTGATTACCGCCTGCTGCAATCGTTTCTGGCTGGTTGAAAACGGCTACCTCAGCGAATGGCATGATGCTGATGAGATGTTTACACGAATCAGGGAAAAGCACGATTCAGTGAGTGCCCTAAGCCCTCCGGCTGACACACCGCAACCTCAGCCAGACGATGCTGACGCGCTGCTGGAACGGCTCATCGCGCTGGAATCGTGGTTAGCCGCCGATCTTGCCCGCAAAGCCAAACATCAGAAACCACAACTGCAACAGGCCTGGCGCCAGGAAATTGCGGTAATTCAATCTAAACTGTAAGCACACGCCTGGCAGGCCCCCTGCCAGGCTCATCTCCCCAGGTCAAATACACATTAGGCGTATTGAAGGAACATTTTGTTCTGAATAGATAATTCTTAATAAGAATTATTACATTAGGTGTCTGAGCTATTGCAACTGAAGCAGAAAAACATTAATCCTTATGGAGTAATCACATGATTGCTCTGCAGAAATTCATCATAAAAGGAGAAATACATGAAGGCTGCTGTCGTCACAAAAGATCATCAGGTTGATGTCACCGAACGTACACTGCGCCCGCTAAAACATGGTGAAGCGCTTCTGAAGATGGAATGCTGCGGCGTTTGCCACACCGATCTCCACGTTAAAAATGGCGATTTTGGTGACAAAACCGGCGTGATTCTGGGCCATGAAGGTATCGGGATTGTGAAAGAAGTTGGCCCGGGGGTGACCTCGCTGAAACCCGGCGATCGCGCAAGCGTCGCGTGGTTCTTCCAGGGATGTGGACACTGTGAATACTGTAACAGCGGTAATGAAACTCTGTGTCGTGAGGTAATTAACGCCGGTTACACCGCTGACGGTGGTATGGCGGAAGAGTGCATCGTCACCGCCGACTACTCCGTCAAAGTGCCTGACGGTCTGGAATCCGCCGCGGCCAGCAGCATTACCTGTGCGGGCGTAACGACCTATAAAGCCGTAAAAATTTCCGGCATTAAACCGGGCCAGTGGATCGCTATCTACGGTCTGGGCGGTCTGGGCAACCTGGCGCTGCAATATGCGAAAAACGTCTTTAACGCCAAAGTTATCGCGCTTGACGTCAATGATGAACAGCTGAAACTGGCTGAAAGCATGGGCGCAGACTTAGTCATCAACTCCCGTAGCCCGGATGCTGCAAAGCTGGTGCAGGAAAAAACCGGCGGCGCGCATGCAGCAGTGGTTACCGCTGTCGCCAAAGCGGCGTTCAACTCCGCGGTTGACGCCGTTCGTGCCGGTGGCCGCGTGGTAGCTGTTGGTCTGCCGCCGGAAGCGATGAGCCTGGATATCCCGCGCCTGGTGTTGGACGGTATTCAGGTTGTAGGGTCGCTGGTCGGGACGCGTCAGGATCTGACCGAGGCCTTCCAGTTTGCGGCTGAAGGGAAAGTGGTACCTAAAGTCGCCTCTCGCCCGCTGGAAGATATCAACGCTATCTTCAAAGAGATGGAACAAGGCCAAATCCGTGGCCGTATGGTGATTGATTTCCGTAAGTAAGCGGGATGCTCCCTCTATGCAGAGGGAGCAATAACGCGCGCGTGACGACGATTCTTCACATAGCCATACGCCAGCAGCGCCGACATCGCCGAGAACGAAAGCAACGCCGCCGGTAAAGCCACATAGTTGTAGGCAAAACCCAGCGTCAGCATCATGCCACCGCAATACGCCCCCACAGCGCTACCGAGGTTAAAGGCCATTTGACCACCTGCGGCGCCAAGCATCTCCCCGCCCTTCGCATTTTGCAGCAGCAGGATCTGCAACGGTGCAGAAAGTGCGAATAACCCTGCACAGCAAATGAACGCCAGCCCCAGCGCCGCACCTTTAACATCGGCAAACAGAAACAACATCACTAACGAAAGCACAATAATGCCATCGGTGGTGGCGGCGATGCGTAGCGGGCTAAAGCGTGCGGATAATTTCCCGCTGATGATATTTCCCAATACCATCCCAAGCCCCACAAACATCATGATGAAGGTCATAAAGGTTTCTGTGAAGCCGGTGACATACAGCATGTAGGGTTTGATATAGCTAAACCAGGCAAAGACGCCCGCGTTGCCAAACAGGGTGGCAAGGAAGATTAACCATGGCTCTGGCGCTTTGAGGAAACGGAACTGCTCGCTGAGGCGCGCGTTGGATTTATCAAACAGATCGGGCACCCAAAAGATAATCGATACAATAACGATGACATCAAACGCAGAAATCAGCAGAAACGTATAGCGCCAGCTAAAGGCATGACCGAGCCAGGTACCAATCGGAATGCCCAATAAATTCGCGACCGTCATACCAGAGACCATTCCGGCTACCGCCATGGTGACCTTACCCGGCGGCGCGATTTTCGACAAAATGATCGCCCCAACGCCGAAAAAGGCGCCATGTGGAAAACCGGAGACCAGCCTGCCGAGGGCCAGCATGGTGTAAGAAGACGATAAGGTGAAAATCGCGTTGCCCACCACGCACAGTGCGGCCAGGAATAGCAGAATATGCTTGAGAGAAAAGCGACTGGAGAACAGTGCAATAATCGGCGCGCCAATCACCACGCCAAAGGCATAGAACGAGATCATGTGCCCGGCGGAAGGAATCGAGATCTGTGTATCCCGCGCCAGATCCGTCAGCACGCCCATAATGCCGAACTCCGCCATTCCCAGGCCAAAAGTGCCAAGCGCTAACGAAAAAACCGTCTTTTTCATACCACAACCACTTGTTAATTATTTGCGGCAGACATTATTGAACATTCATCCGGCGCAAACCAGCGCAAAATCCCCGCTGACGCGATTGTCCATATATTCAGTTTTTGAATTAATATACCGGTGCAAATGTAATGCGTTGCTATATTGTGGAAGCCGCTACGCAAATTAATAAACTCACGGTGAAAGGCACTTGCCTTTTAAATGGGGGAAACGATAATCAGCGCATTAACGATAAGGAGACAGAAATGAAAATTTCAGCGACGAAAAAAAATGAACGCTCTTACCTTACGCCCCCTGGTAACCGCCCCGTTCGTAGCATTACTGCACGCCAACGACAGCAGGGTAAGGAATTCATGAAAGCTATGAATGATCTTATAGAAAAGTATGGCACGTTAACTGACGATGATTTTTTTAAGGTTATCTAATGGCTGAACAATTTGACGTATACAGAAACCCATCACCATTAACCAATAAGTTATGGTCCTATTATAGGGTTGTGCAAAATGATTATTACGAAGACTTAGCGACACGAGTCATTATGCCACTGGCTAAAAATTATTTATTGCCGAAATGGCAACGTTCCGTCGTTCCGAAAGTAAATCTTGAATTTGAAACTCTGGTGCTGTGCGCACCGATGCTGACCAGTATCAAAACAAAATCGATGGCCCCTGCAGACTACATCTGCAACCTGCGCACCGCCCGGAACGACGTTATCCACGCCATCGACTCGCTCATCACCAACACCTGAATGCAAAAATCCCCCGCACCTTGCAGCACGGGGGAGCGTATTCACGTCAGGCCCTTACAGCCCTTCGTTAGTCTCTTTTTTTGCTTCCATACGCTCGACATCACGATACCAGCGCGGGTGATGTTTCTTCGCCCAGCGGCGGCTCACCTTGCCTTCAATCATGCCCTTAATCGATCCTTTCACCCAGAAAGCCATATACATATGGATAAGGATGGCGTGAATCAAAATAATGGCTGATGTGGCGTGCAACAGCAGACTGTAACGCACGACCTGAATAGGGAAATAGTGCGCAAAGTACGGACGCCAGATAATAATCCCGGTCACCAAAAGCACAAAAATCATGCTCATGATGGTCCAGAACATCATTTTCTGCCCGGCGTTATATTTGCCGACGCGCGCTACTTTGTGCTCGTTACCCTTCAGAACTTCAACAATCCCTTTAATCCAGGGGATGTCTTGTTTGTCCGGAATGTTGTGATGCACAAAACGGAAGAACATCAGCATCAGCAGCACGAAGATCAGTACGCCGAAGAACGGGTGCAGAATACGCCCCATTTGTGGTGTACCGAACGTTTCAGTAAGCCATTGCAGCGTCGGGAAGAAGAATGAGATCCCCGACAGCGACACCAGGAAAAAGGCAATCACCACTGTCCAGTGACAGGCGCGGTCAATAAATTTGGTGCGCACAATCATTTTCGACTTACTCATGGCTGTCATCCTCTTCGTCGTCATCCACTTCTTTATTCGGGCCAATACCGATGTAGTGATAAATCAGCCCGGCGAAGGTAGCGATGAACCCGGCGGCAGAGAGCGGTTTCAGCGCCCCTTTCCACAGGTTGATGCTGGTGTCGATGCTCGGATCTTTCGGCAGCTTATGATACAGCTCCGGCTGATCCGCATGATGCAGAACATACATCACGTGCGTACCGCCTACGCCCTGCGGGTTATAGATGCCTGCATTAGCGTAGCCGCGCGCTTTTAGCTTATCGACACGTTCCTGAGCCACATCCAGCATCTCTTTCTTGGTGCCGAAGTGAATCGCCCCGGTCGGACAGGTTTTCACACAAGCCGGCTCCTGGCCCACGCTGACGCGGTCCACGCACAGGGTGCATTTGTATACCCGGTTATCCTCTTTATTGAGGCGCGGAATATTAAACGGACACCCGGCGATGCAGTAGCCGCAGCCAATGCAGTTATCCTGCTGGAAGTCGACGATCCCGTTCGCGTACTGGATGATTGCGCCGGCAGACGGGCATGCCTTCAGGCAGCCCGGATCTTCACAGTGCATGCAGCCATCTTTACGAATCAGCCACTCCAGTTTGCCGTTCTGTTCGGTCTCGCTAAAACGCATCACCGTCCAGGATTTGGCGCTTAAATCTGCCGGGTTATCGTACACACCCACGCAGTGGCCTACGTCATCGCGAATATCATTCCATTCTGAGCACGCCACCTGGCAGGCTTTACAGCCCACGCAGGAGGAAACATCAATCAGCTTTGCCACTTCCTCTTTATAATCCCGCGCACGCGGCGCAGGGGTTATCGGGTTCGTCGCAGAGCGTTTGATAATATCCTGAGATTGCATATCCATCGTTCGCTCCTTAAGCCTTCTCGATGTTCACCAGAAACGCCTTATATTCCGGCGTTTGCGAGTTCGAATCGCCGACATTAGGCGTCAGGGTGTTAGCGATATAGCCTTTACGGGCCACGCCTTCATAACCCCAGTGCAGCGGGATCCCAATTGTTTCCACCTGTTGTCCATGAACGTTGAGGGTTTGCAGACGACGCGTTACCACCGCCACGGCGCGGATAAAGCCGCGCTTACTGCTGACGGTCACGCGATCACCATTGGCGATACCTTTGGCTTTCGCCAGGTTTTCGCTGATTTCAACAAACTGTTCCGGCTGCGCAATGGCGTTCAGGCGCGCATGCTTGGTCCAGGTATGGAAATGCTCGGTCAGGCGATAGGTTGTCCCCACATACGGGAACTTATCCTTTTTACCCATCCGCAGTGCATCGTCTTCGTACAGTCGAACCACCGGGCTCGAAATCACGTTCGGGTGCAGCGGGTTGGTGCCCAGGGGCGTTTCCATCGGCTCGTAGTGTTCCGGGAACGGACCTTCCGCCAGCTTATCGATAGCAAACAGACGGCCCATCCCTTCCGGCTGCATGATAAATGGCCCGGTATCGCTACCTGGTGCGGCGGTGTTAAAGTCCGGAATATCGTTCCCGACCCATTTCGCGCCATTCCATTTAATCAGCATCCGTTTTGGATCCCACGGTTTACCCTGAGGATCGGCAGATGCGCGGTTGTACAGCACACGGCGGTTCAGCGGCCACGCCCATGCCCAGCCGAGGGTATTCCCCAGACCCGATGGATCGGCGTTATCGCGATTCGCCATCTGGTTGCCCTGCTCTGTCCAGCTACCGGTGTAAATCCAGCAGGACGACGCCGTAGTACCATCGTCACGCAGCAGCGCGAAGCTGTTGAGCAACTGACCTTTTTTCGCCACCAGTTGACCGTTAGCATCATAGAGATCTTCCAGCGCGTAGCCGTTGTTCTCTTTCGCCACTTCTTCTGATTCCGGGCGGTCCGGCTGCTTATAGTTCCAGCTCATTTTCAGCAGCGGTTCAGTACCTTTACCCCCTTCAGTGCGATACATCTCGCGCAGACGATGGTAGATACCAGCCAGAATCTCGCCGTCGTTCAGCGCTTCTCCCGGCGGCTCTGCACCTTTCCAGTGCCATTGCAGCCAGCGGCCAGAGTTGGCAATCGAACCATCTTCTTCCGCAAAGCAGGTTGATGGCAGACGGAAGACTTCAGTCTGAATCGTTGACGGATCAACGTCGTTCGATTCGCCGTGGTTTTGCCAGAACGTCGAGGTTTCGGTGACTAACGGATCGATAACCACCATGTATTTCAACTTACTCAGTGCGCGGACGGTTTTGTTTTTGTCCGGGAAGCTGGCGACCGGGTTAAAGCCCTGGCAGATATAGCCATTCACTTTGCCGTGGTCCATCATGTTGAAATACTTAATCACGTCATAGGCCTGATCCCATTTCGGCAACCAGTCGAAGCCCCAGCCGTTCTCTTTCTGCGCCGCATCACCGTAGAACGCTTTCATCAGGCTGACGTAGAACTTCGGATAGTTGCCCCAGTAGTTCACCTGGTCTGCGCGCGTGGCTTTCGGTGTGTTGGCCGTCAGGTACGTTTGCAGGTCAGTCTGTTTGTCCGACGGCAGCGTCAGATACCCCGGCAGGCTGGTTGAAAGCAGCCCCAGGTCGGTCAGGCCCTGAATGTTGGAGTGACCGCGCAGGGCGTTCACGCCGCCACCTGCCATCCCCATATTACCGAGCAGCAACTGAATCATCGCCATGGTGCGAATGTTCTGCGCACCCACGGTGTGCTGCGTCCAGCCGAGCGCGTACAGGAACGTGGTCGTCCGGTCAGCCGCACTGGTAGAAGCCAGCACTTCACAAACCTTCAGGAAGTCCGCTTTTGGGGTACCGCAGATGTTTTCCACCACGTCCGGGGTATAGCGAGAAACGTGATGCTTCAGCAGATTCCACACACAGCGAGGATGCGTCAGCGTCTCGTCGCGTTTGGCATAGCCGTTTTCATCGAACTGATAGTTCCAGGACGTTTTATCGTACTGGCGCTTCGTTTCGTCATAGCCGCTGAACAGGCCGTCTTCGAAGCCAAAATCATCACGCACCAGCAGGCTGGCGTTGGTGTAGCTTTTAACGTATTCAGCGTTAATTTTGTTGTTTTCGATCAGGTACAGCAGGACGCCAGACAGGAACGTAATGTCCGTACCGGAACGAATTGGCGCGTAGATATCCGCCACCGAGGCGGTACGCGTAAAGCGTGGATCGACGACGATAAGCGTCGCATCGTTATTGTTTTTGGCTTCCATCGCCCAGCGGAAACCCACCGGATGCGCTTCAGCGGCGTTGCCGCCCATCACCATCACAACGTTGGCGTTTTTGATATCAACCCAGTGATTGGTCATCGCACCGCGACCAAATGTTGGAGCAAGACTTGCTACCGTTGGTCCGTGTCAGACGCGCGCCTGGTTGTCTACCGCCAGCATGCCAAGAGAACGCACAAATTTTTGCGTCAGCATACCGGTCTCATTACTTGCCGCCGATGCGCAGAGCATCCCGGTCGACAGCCAACGGTTTACGGCGACGCCTTGATCGTTTTTTTCGATAAAGTTGGCGTCGCGGTCCGCTTTCATCAGCTTCGCGATACGTTCAAACGCTTCGTTCCAGCTGATGCGCTGCCATTTGTTGGAGCCTGGCGCACGGTATTCCGGGTAACGCAGACGGTTTTCACTGTGGATATAATCCAGCAGGCCCGCCCCTTTCGGGCATAATGCCCCGCGGCTGACCGGATGATCCGGGTCACCTTCAATATGATAAATCGCTTCGCGGGTATTTTTCGCCCCATCGCCCAGGCTATACATTAATAGCCCACAACCCACAGAGCAGTAAGTACAGGTATTACGGACTTCTTTGGCTTTCAGCAGTTTGAAATTACGTGCCTGAGCCAGCGCCATTTTAGGCATAAAGCCCAGCGCCGCTGCCGTTGTACCCGCCATACCGCCCGCGCAGATTTTAAAAAATTTCCTGCGGCTGACGTCCATTGCTTTCCTCGTTATTGGAATGTAACGTAGGCAGGCAAATTAACAGCTATACCCCTGCGTTTTTTGCGTCAAATCAAACTCAAATAGATCTGCCCCCTTAATAGTCAGGGTCATTGACTTTCGTTAACTCTTTAGTAGTACATCCCATGGAAATTATTCTCCGCCGACAGGTAAAAAGTGCTATAAACGAGGTTTGCTCAACGTAAGCCATCAATTTGTGATGAATAAAATGAAAGCAACGCTTATTGGCCTGGTGGCCATTGTGTTATGGAGCACCATGGTGGGACTGATTCGCGGCGTCAGCGAAGGTCTTGGCCCGGTAGGCGGCGCAGCGATGATCTACACCCTGAGCGGTTTGCTGCTGTTGTTTACCGTCGGTTTCCCCGATCTTCGCCAGTTTTCACGCCGTTATCTGCTGGCGGGCTGTGTGCTGTTTGTGAGCTATGAAATATGTCTGGCGCTGTCGCTCGGATTTGCCGGTACGCGCCAGCAGGCCATTGAAGTGGGAATGGTCAATTATTTATGGCCTAGCCTGACGATTCTGTTCGCCATTATTTTCAACGGCCAGAAGAGTAACTTATTAATTATTCCCGGTCTGGGATTATCACTGTTAGGTGTCAGTTGGGTACTGGGTGGCGATCGCGGGTTAAATATTGATGAAATTATCAGCAACATTATTTCCAGCCCGCTAAGCTATATTCTCGCCTTTACCGGGGCTTTCATCTGGGCGGCTTACTGCACGGTGACAGCGAAATATGCTAAAGGCAAAAATGGCATCACGCTGTTTATTCTGCTGACTGCCGTTACGCTGTGGATTAAGTTTCTGTTCAGCACCCAGCCAGAAATGGCCTTCAGCCTGTCAGTAGTGATTAAGCTTGGGATGTGTGCGATCGCGCTGGGCTTTGGCTATGCGGCGTGGAACATCGGGATCCTGCACGGTAACGTCAGCCTGCTGGCGACGGCTTCGTATCTGACGCCAGTGCTTTCCGCTGCGCTGGCGGCACTGTTATTGAGCGAATCGCTTTCCTGGGCATTCTGGCAAGGGGCCTGCATGGTTTGTGCAGGCTCCCTGCTCTGCTGGTACGCGACCCGGCGTTAACCGAGGTCGCCACCTGCGACGGGCAATACCACGCCGGTGATGTAGCTGGCTTCATCACTGGCGAGGAACAGAATGGCATGCGATTGTTCATCCAGCGTGCCGTAACGGTGCAGTAAACTACTTTGCACCGTTTGATCCACCACCTGTTGATACCACGCTTTTTCCTGCTCGCTCGGCTGCTCCGTGTTGCGCGGCGTTAAACGCGCCGGAGCTTCTGTCCCACCGGGCGCGACGGCATTAATGCGAATGCCAGCCTCGCTATATTCCATCGCAATGGAGCGCGTCAGGGCATTAACGCCGCCTTTTGCAGCCGAATACGGCACGCGATTCACCCCTCCTGTCGCCACTGAAGAGATATTGACGATACTGCCTTTGCCCTGCGCCAGCATATACGGTAGCACCGCACGGCAGCCCCACAGCGTCGGGAAAAGCGAGCGTCGCACTTCCGCTTCAATTTGCGCGGGTTGATACTCGGCGAAGGGTCGTGCCCAGATGGTGCCGCCGACATTGTTCACCAGCGCATCAATCCGGCCAAAGTGCGCGACACCTGCGGCAAATACCTGTTCCGTGCTTTCCCACTGTTCAAGATCCGCTTCCAGCGCCAGCACGTGGTGCCCGGCAGCAGACAATTCCGCCGCCAGTTCATGAACATATTGCGAGCGGTCGATAAGCAGCAGCGCCGCGCCCTGTTCTGCCGCCAGCTCCGCCGTACGGCGGCCAATACCCTGCGCCGCACCGGTAATCGCCATCACTTTATTGCTAAATCGCATGATTGCTCCTTATGCCGCCGCGCTCTGGCTGGCGATAAATTTCTCATACCAGAATCCAGCCGGGTTAACGCCCAGCGCCTGCAACGCAGAGGTGACGGCGTTCACCATCGGCGGCGGCCCGCAGAGGTAAATATCAACATCACCCTCGTTGAGCATCTGGCTGGTAAAGTGTTCCGTCACATAGCCTTTTTGCGGGCAGGCACTTTCGCTGGCAGCCACCACCGGCAGCCAGCTAAAGCCCGGCAGTTGCGCGGCGAAACTGTCGAGCAAGTCGCCCAGCACCAGGTCGTCATCGCCATTCACGCCGTAAAGCAAGGTAATGTCGCGCGCACTTTGCTGCTGCGCCAGGGTATGCAGCATCGCCAGCATCGGCGCCAGCCCGGTGCCGCCCGCCAGCATCAGCAGCGGGCGTTCGCCGTCACGCAGATAAAAACTGCCCATCGGCCCGGTCAGGCTCAGTGGCGCACCCGCCACCGCTTTATGGCTTAACCACTGGCTCATCAGGCCGCCTGGCACGTTACGAATCAGAAAACGGCCTTCGTTACAGCCCGGTAATGAGCTAAAGGAATAAGCGCGTACCTGCGGTGTACCCGGCACCTGAATATTGATGTACTGGCCAGGCAGGAAATTGAGGCTTCCGTCGGTTTCCACCACCAGCTCAATGGCGCTATCCGACAGCGCCGTGACGCGTTTCACCGTGGCATTAAACGAGGAGATCCCTGTTTTGCACGCTGCCGCCGCGACGGGCACATCGAGCACGCAATCGCTGTCCGGGATCATCTGACAGGTCAGCACCTGACGCGCCTGCGCTTCGTCTTCATCCAGCGCCTCTTCCAGATAATCCTCGCCCAGTGAGTAGTTGCCGCTTGGACAATGACACTTACAGGTGCCGCACACACCGTCGGAACAATCCATCGGCAGATTAACTTTCTGGCGATACGCGGCGTCGAGCACCTTCTCCCCGGCGTTACATTGAATAAATCGGGTGACGCCGTCTTCAAAATTGAGCGCTATGGTATAGCTCATAAGCACCTCTTAAATATGGTAAACATCGATAACCTGACGGATGTAATCGTTATTAAGTTGTACGGTTTTGCGCACAATTTGTGGTTGACCGTCGCCCGCCACCAGCGTGCAGAAAGTGGTGCCAAAATAACAATCCGTTTGCTGATAGCGGTGGCTGTAAGTTACCCAGTTGTAGCGCACATCTACGCCCTGATCGCTCTGGCCGAGGATCTCAATATTGCTGATCATATGGGTGGTGCGCGGCTCCGGCGTACTGGCGCCAGAACGCTCAGTTTTGATGCGGTAAACCCTGTCTTCCAGCCCTTCACGATTTGGATAGTAAATCAGTGAAATTTCACGCTGCGGGTCGGTGGTCAGCTTGTCATCATCACCCCAGGCGGGCATCCAGTAGACTACTTTAGGGCTGTAGCAGGCGATCCACTCATCCCATTGACGGTCGTCCAGCAGCCTGGCCTCGTGATACAAAAATTGTTTTACCTGATCACACGTCAGCATCGGCCACCTCCACACGCTGGGTAATAGACGCATCGTAGCGCTGCTGTTCTTTCTCCAGCGCGGCCAGCATCACCGTTTGCCAGTGATGGTGATGGGCGATGTACAGCGCTTCATCTTCCGATTTCACGCCGCTTAAAATGGGTTTAAAACCGGACTCGCTGGCATGCTCATCGGGACCATCAACCCAGTGCAGCGCACCGCGACTGAGGTCGCTCCAGGCCAGATTTTCCCCCAGATACCCGCGCTGGCAGGCGCTGAACTCTTCGAGATCGTCCGGCGTGCCCATGCCACTGACATTAAAGAAATCTTCGTACTGACGAATGCGTAACGCGCGTGCGGTATCCGGTTCCCCTTTCGGGCCAAAACACCAGATAGTGACTTCTGTTTTATCAACAGAAATGGGCCGAATCACGCGGATCTGCGTGGAGAACTGATCCATCAGATAAACATTCGGGTAAATACAGAGATTGCGCGTTTCGTTGACCATCTGCCCGGCGCGGTTATCGCCAAATTCTGCTTTTAAACGGTCGTAATGAGCAAAGACCGGACGCACTTCAGGATTAAGCGCCCGCGTCCATAGCAGCATATGGCCATTTTCAAAGCCGTAACCGCCGCCCACGCTTTTCGACCAGCCGTTCGCATCCACCGCGTGCGTACCTTCCGCTTCATAGTTTCGGCGTGACATGGTAGAGGCATAGTTCCAGTGCACGACGCTCACGTGATAACCGTCGGCACCGTTTTCCGCACCCAGTTTCCAGTTACCTTCGTACACGTAGCTGGAAGAGCCTTTCAGCACTTCCAGACCTTCCGGCGCCTGATCAACAATCAGATCGATTATTTTCAGCGTTTCGCCCAGGTAATCGGCCAGCGGTTGTACATCGTCACTCAGGCTGCCAAACAGGAACCCGCGATACGACTCAAAACGCGGCAGTTTTTTCAGATCGTGCGAGCCTTCGTGCTTGAACGTCTCGGGATAACCACCGGTACTTTCATCTTTCGCTTTCAGCAGCTTGCCGTTATTGCTGAAAGTCCAGCCGTGGAACGGACAGGTGAAGGAGCTCTTGTTACCTGTTTTACGGCGGCACAGCATCGCGCCACGGTGAGCGCAGCTGTTGATCATCGCATGCAGCTCATTTTTCTTGTCGCGGGTAATAATCACCGGCTGGCGGCCCAGCGTTAAAGTGTAATAATCACCCGGCTCCGGGATCTGGCTTTCATGTGCCAGAAATACCCAGTTACCTTCAAAAATATGTTTCATTTCAAAATCGAACAAAACCTGGTCGGTAAATATAGACCGATGGCAGCGATAAATATGATTTTCACGATCGACAATCAGTGCATTGCTGATTTTATTTTTTAGCGATGTCAGTGTTTTTTGCATAACGGTTTCTCCCGTAATTGCAAGGATAAAAATAGTGCAGGTGCACAGCGAGCGTTAAATATTATTCTTTTGCACGCGAGCGAGTAATTCGACTTTCTTCATCGGCAGATAACGCTTTGCAGATTGTAAAATCAAAGCGAATTTCCGTATGTGGGCCTTCGAGGTCACGCTCGCGAATTTTCTGTTCATCATTAACTTTAACCGGGTCAGCAATTAAGCCATCGCGCGTGGCGAAAGCAAAGTCATCCCACAAATATTCATCACCGTTAAAGTTAATCTGGCTGGTTAAATGTTTATGACCCGGTGCGGAAACAAAGAAATGAATATGCGCAGGGCGGTTGCCGTGGCGACCTAACAGATCCAGCAATTTTTGGGTTGGGCCATCTGGCGGGCAGCCATAGCCTGAAGGCATGATGGTACGCACGCTGTAGCGCCCGTCCGCGCCGGTTTGAATACGACGGCGCAGGTTGTATTCGCTCTGACTCTGATCGAAGAAGGAATAGTTGCCCAGCGTATTGGCGTGCCAGATATCAACAATGGCATTCGCAACCGGCTGACCTTTGGTGTCGGTAACCACGCCGTGCAGCCACAAAGTTTCCCCCGGATCTTTACCGTCGTCCATTCGGGCGTGCCCCTGCGCCAGCGGTGCGTTAGCCACATACAACGGGCCTTCAATGGTGCGTGGCGTGCCGCCGGTTTCACGTTGCTGTGCGGCATCAATGGCATCCTGACGTAAATCGAGGAAATGCTCCAGACCCAGGCCCGCTGCTAATAATGCCGCTTCCTGACGACCGCCCAGTTCATGCAGATAATTAATGGCATGCCAGAACTCTTCCTGGGTGACATTATAGTCATCAATTAAACTGCAAATATTTTCCAGCAATCGATGAGTAATCGCTTTAAAACGTTCGTCGCCATCAGGGGAATTTAAACCAGCGCTTTCGCGCAATAAAGCCTGTACTTCGTCTGGTTGTACGAATGAGTTAGTCATATTGTTATCTCACTTTTTTGCTTGCAGGGTACAGAGAATGCCGGGGAATTACCCCGACATGAGGTTATTATTTTATTTATCGTCGTCGCGAATGGATGAAGGATGACGACACAGTGCATCAACCTGAATATCCATAAATGGATATAGCGGTAAACCCATTAAAATTTGATGCAATTCATCAGCATCCTGTACATCGAAAATACTGACGTTGGAATATAAACCGGCTACGCGCCAGATGTGTCGCCATTTGCCATCACGCTGTAATTGCTGCGAGTAGGCTTTTTCTTTTTTCTTAATTTCATCCGCCTGCTCTACCGGAAAGTCCAGCGGAATATTAACGGTCATTTCAACTTTAAATAACATGCTCTACCTCATCCTTTACGCGTATAAAAACGCAATTTATCTTCATCCAGTTCAATGCCCAACCCAGGCGTCTGCGGCAGCGTAACGTGCCCATCGGCAAAGGTCAGCGGTACGCTGATGACGTCGTCTTTTAGCAGCAGTGGGCCAAACATTTCGCTACCCCAGGCCAGCGGAAGCGTTGACCAGGCATGCAGCGAGGCCACCGTCCCGACGCTGCCTTCCAGCATCGTTCCGCCATACAAACCAATGCCCGCCGCCTGGGCCACGTGCGCCAGCTTAAGGACGCTTTGCGGTCCGCCCGCTTTGGCAATTTTCAGCGCATAAGCCCCGGTAAAACCCTGCTGCGCCAGCTGATAGCCGTCGAAATGCGTGGACACCGCTTCGTCGGCCAGAATCGCCGTCTCGATGGTCTGGCTTAAACGCACCAGCGCGGCGTTATCGCGCGCCGAAACCGGCTGCTCAATCAGGTCAACGCCCATCGCCGCCAGTTCGCGGCAGCCTTTCGCCCCGGTTGTTGCATCCCAGGCCTGGTTTACATCAACGCGAATACTGGCGCGATCGCCCAGCGCATCAACAATCGCCGCAGTATGTTTAAGATCGGTCGCCAGCTCACGCGCCCCGATTTTCAGCTTAAACGCCTGATGACGACGTGAAGCCAGCAGGTTTTCCCCTTCAGCAATGTCTTTTGCCGTATCACCGCTCGCCAGCGTCCACAGCACCGGAATAGACGTTTGCAATGCGCCGCCCAGCAGCGCCGACACCGGCACGCCCAGTGATTTACCCTGCGCATCCAGCAGCGCGGTTTCTATCGCTGATTTGGCAAAGGTATTGCCCTTGACGCTCTTTTCAATGAGATAGAGCAGCGCCTGCAAATTGTCCGCTGGCTGCCCCTGTAATAAGGGGGCAAGGTAGCCATCAATAGTGAGTTTGATCGCCTCCGGGCTTTCTACCCCATAGCTCAGCCCACCAATGGTGGTCGCTTCACCTATCCCGGTAATGCCGTCTGATCGGGTAATGCGAATGATCACCAGCGTCTGGCAGCCCATGGTGGTCATCGATAATTTGTGCGGGCGAATAGTCGGAACATCCACCAGCCAGCTTTCAATATGTTCAATTGTGGCGCTCATCTCTCTTCCTTTTACTTCTTATTGTTTTGGTCTAATCCCCACAGGGTGGCGATAACCTTGCTTTTGACAATAGATTTTCACAACAGGGGTGGTCAACGACGATAATCGAAATGTTGTGCGATTATCGACACGTTTGTTATAAGACAGTTAATAATGTGATCTTCGTGGGATATTAGGGAGATTCCTGCCTGCCGTTGCACCCACAAGGTATAGTGACGCAGTGAGCATCGTTACCCCTGAATGGAGCGGGTCAAAATGAGCAATGAAATCAATGACTCCCTTACGGCCAGGCAGGCTGAGCGGGACCCCAACTTTATGTTGTCTCTGGCCCGTGGCCTGGAGGTGCTGAGCGCCTTCACCCCACAACGTCAGCGATTAACAATCTCACAACTGAGTCAGAAAACCCAGATCTCCCGCGCAGCCGTTCGCCGCTGTTTGTATACCCTTGCGGCGCTTGGCATGGTGCATACGCCAGATGGCCGCAGCTACGAGCTTTTACCCCGCGTGCTGGCGGTCGGTCATGCATACCTCGCCGGAACACCGCTGGCGAAAGCGGCTCAGCAATCTCTCGACACGCTCGGTCAGCAACTCAATGAATCCTGCTCAGCCGCGACGCTTGATGGTGATAATGTGCTGTACATTGCGCGAACCGCTGTAAATAACCTGCTAAGCATTGATTTGGGACGCGGCAGTCGTTTACCCGCCTGGGCCACTTCCATGGGCCGCGTGCTGCTGAGTGCGCTGCCAGAAGAACAACTTGAAGTGACATTGTCACGCGCTACATTAATTCGCTACACGCCGCATACGCTGTGCGATAAAGAGTCCCTGCGTACGGAGATTGCCAAAGTGCGTATTCAGGGTTACGCCCTTGCTGACCGGCAGATAGAAATGGGGCTTTGCTCGCTGGCTGTGCCGCTGCTTTCACGCAGCGGGCAAATTGTCGCGGCGATGAACGTCGGCGTGCCCGCGTCCACGATGAGTGCCCAGGCGTTGAAGGAGAAAGCACTGGCTCCGTTAAGGCGGGCGGCGATGGAGCTGTCGTTGCAGTTGTGAGAAGAGCGCCCCTCTCCCTGTGGGAGAGGGCCGGAGTGAGGGCATCCACCCAATACTTTAGTTTCCCTGACGTTTCCAGAATCCCCCGAAAAAACCGCGCATGAACAACCAAACATTAACTTAATCGTTACATTTAGTAACAATTGTTATCCCTGATAATACCCATGTCCTTCTCGTGGCGAGCTTTTCTTATCTATCCTTCATTCGAGACTCCAATAATACCGATTATTTGACGGCGCCCTGATTTGTGAAAATCAGCCGCCGTTATTGCTTGTTTTTCATTAATTACTGGCGCGTCGAGGGTAATATGTCACAACAAAATGAGAAAAATAATCATTATCTTTTAACTACGTGGAAACCGGAAAATGCGGCGTTTTGGGAGAATAAAGGGCATAAAATAGCACGAAAAAACCTCGTCATTTCAGTAAGTTGTTTATTACTCGCCTTCTGTGTCTGGATGCTCTTCAGTGCCGTTGCGGTCAATCTCAATAAAGTCGGCTTTAGTTTCACCACCGATCAGCTCTTTTTATTAACTGCGTTACCTTCTCTCTCCGGGGCTATTTTACGCGTCCCCTACTCCTTTATGGTGCCTATATTGGGTGGGCGTTACTGGACGGTATTAAGCACGGTAATTCTCATTATTCCCTGCGTTTGGCTGGGTATTGCCATTCAGAACAC
>NZ_CALSBS010000035.1 GCF_943590815.1 Pseudocitrobacter vendiensis
GGAAGAAACTTTATTGAAAGCAGGCATGAATAAAAAGGATGCTACTTTTCTTATTAAATTAGCCAAGAGGAAAAACATTATCCTGGGGCGGGCATTTTTGCTTTATTCCTGGAAATATTATGCCTGGAGTGGAGTTTTGTTTCTCCTCGTTGTTTTTGTATCAATCCCCGATGGTATTGAATTTCTGATAGCCAACTTGCTCTTCTGCCTTGCTGCAGCTTTCATTTCTCTCTTCTTTTCGTCTTTTGTCATAAATCTAATTTGGAGTATTAAAATTCAAATCAGGTTAATCGGAAAGTAACAGGAGGTTACTTTGAGTAGTTATGGGTTAATGAATTTACAACGTGAAAAAGATAAAATTGATCGACTTGTTTTTGAAATCGTTTTTTATTATTTACATAACAGCCAGTTACGAACAAAATTTATGGCAGAGGAAAATAGGGTTACAGACGGCTGCATTGATGATTATCGGCGTGGGAAATTAACCTTAGGGGAGGCAGTAAAAAAATTACAGGATCATTATTTTTCGTTAAAAAAATACTCTATGCAATTACAGATGGGAGGTATTAAGCTTTATGTAATTGCCCAAAAAGAGCGAGATGCTACATCATTAACGACACTATCACTAAAAGGTGTCGGTTTTGCGAGTGGTTTGTTTCAAATTTTTGGCGGCATTGGTTTTTGCGTTAAAGATATTCGCAGTGCATGTGGGAAGTTGGGTGTTCCGTTAATGATACAGGGCGGAGAAAACTCTTATGAAAATGGATATTATCTATTTACTCATAAAGAACCAACTACGGTACCTATCCGACAAGCTTATCGCTATATAGCAAAATTATTGGGCGGTGATGATAAAGTTGGGGATATCGCTTTCTCATCTGTTGATGTGGCACTTTCTGCTGGTTCTTTAGGTGGCATGACGCGTATTGATGGTGCCAGAAAGCTCTTTTACTATATTCGTGAAGATTTTATTCGTGGCTGGCGAGCTATGGGAGGTGCGGGGATAGGCTCAGAGCTTGTGGGCGATGCTTCTAGTGGGTTTTCTATATATCAGATGGTTTCTCAACCAGAAACTAATTGGTCTGAATTAGAGTCGGAGGATTAATTTAATGAGCGAGGGGGAATATCAATGTTCTATTATGAAGTTGATGGCGTTAGGATTAACAGAATATAAAGCAGTGCGTTTGATCAGGTTTGCTCAGGATGAGGGGCTGAGTCTACAAGAAGCGTATTATGAAAGTTATTGCCGCATATTTAGAGTAGATATGATATTGCTAAGCATCTATCTATTTTTCTTTGCCAGTACCTTTATTAGTGGCGATCATGATGGGATTTTCATGTTGTTTTTCTTTGTGCTATTATTTATAGGTTTTGAATTTTTCTTTCGCTTCCATAAAGGTTGCTGGGCACATTTTAAAATTTATCGTAGCCTTAAAGGGTTATAAATTTCATTACAAGGAGTTGGTCATGGAACAGGATGTAAAGAGCATACTTGCTCAAGCTGGAATGAAAGAAAGAGATATCTATTTCTTACTCAAACTTGCAAAGAGAAAAAATATTAGTGTCAGTAAGGCTTTTCTTTTATATGCCTGGAAAGGTTATGCCTGGGGCTGTATATTGTTATTAACTATGCTTTTCCCTGCCACAATGGGTGGTATTGAGATTTTCCTTGTCTATATGCTATGCAGTTTGGCTTTGGTGATAGTTTCCGTCTTTTTTAGCCCGTTTTTCATTAATCTTGTCTGGAGTGTCAGGGTTCAGATAAAACTAATGGGTAAATAATGAATCCATCTGATGAAAAAAGTAAGACCGTGACTTGCGATAGTACAACCGCTGCGCATGACCTGGTGCTCAAAATCTGCGATAATTACCGCATACCCCTTTTACAGAGATGATTATGCAGTACCCGATTAATGAAATGTTCCAGACCCTGCAAGGCGAGGGTTACTTCACTGGCGTTCCCGCTATCTTTATTCGTTTACAGGGATGCCCGGTGGGCTGCGCCTGGTGTGATACCAAGCATACCTGGGAAAAACTTAGCGATCGGGAAGTGTTTCTGTTCAGCATCCTGGCAAAAACCAAAGAGAGCGATAAATGGGGCGCGGCAGAGGAAGACGATCTGTTAACCGCCATTGCCCGTCAGGGCTGGACAGCGAAGCATGTTGTCATCACCGGCGGCGAACCCTGCATTCACGACCTCACCCCGCTAACGACCTTGCTCGAGCAAAATGGTTACAGCTGCCAGATTGAAACCAGCGGTACTCACGAAGTACGTTGCACACACACCACGTGGGTCACGGTTTCCCCGAAAGTGAATATGCGCGGCGGCTATGACGTGCTATCGCAGGCGCTGGAGCGGGCTGATGAAATCAAGCACCCGGTAGGCCGTGTGCGCGATATTGAAGCACTGGACGAGCTGCTGGAGACGCTGACGGATGACAAACAGCGTGTGATTGCCCTGCAGCCGATCAGTCAGAAAGAAGATGCCACACGCCTTTGCATTGATACTTGCATCGCGCGCAACTGGCGTTTGTCGATGCAGACGCATAAGTATTTGAATATTGCCTAATAAAAAGGCCCGGTAACATAGCATCTACCGGGCCTTAATCGTTTCGCAGGAAATCACTCCCCGCGATAAACACAGCCCGCCGTACAGGTCTCTTTCACCATCACCGCGCTCAGCAGCGGCACAACCGGTTTCACCTGTTCCCAAATCCAGCGCGACAGCACTTCGCTGGTCGGATTCTCCAGGCCCGGAATATCATTGAGATAATAGTGATCCAGACGATCGTAAGTCGGTTTAAACGCCGCTTTCAGTTCGGCGAAATCCATGATCCAACCGGTATGCGGATCGACTTCACCCGTAATCTCAAGGCGCACCATAAAGGAGTGGCCGTGCAGGCGACCGCATTTATGCCCTTCGGGTACGTGAGGCAAATGGTGAGCGGCTTCAAAAGTGAAATCTTTAAACAGTGTGGTGGACATCATGAACTCTCAGTCTTGCGGAAAAAACCGCCGCATAGTACCGGAAAGCACATTTTTTATCATTAACTAAAACCCACAAATGGGTCTGAAGAGCGTAATGGATTGTGTCCATGCTTCATTTGCTATCTATATCAATAGCTTATCCAATCACTTTTATTGCTAATAACTACCTGGAAATCAGGTTAGTCCATTTGGTTATTTGATATTTCCAACCCTTCTTTAATTGTTATTATCCAGCTCGTTAACCTTACATTCAGTTTTGTTTTTCCCGATTTAAAACAGCTTTGATACTGGAACATAACAAGCATGACAACACAGGTCCCCCCTTCCGCGCTGCTGCCGCTTAATACGGAGCAACTGGCACGCCTTCAGGCGGCCACGACTGACTTAACGCCGACCCAGCTTGCCTGGGTTTCCGGCTATTTCTGGGGCGTGCTCAACCAGCAGCCTGGTGCGGCAACCGTTGCTGCAACGCCCGCTGCGGTTGAAGCCCCAACCATTACACTTCTCTCTGCCTCGCAAACCGGTAACGCTCGCCGCGTTGCTGAAGCGCTGCGTGATGATTTACTCGCCGCGAAGCTGAACGTGAACCTGGTGAATGCCGGGGATTATAAATTCAAACAAATCGCGTCAGAAAAACTGCTGGTTGTCGTTGCCTCCACACAAGGGGAAGGTGAGCCGCCGGAAGAAGCGGTGGCGCTGCATAAGTTCCTGTTCTCGAAAAAAGCACCGAAACTTGATGGCACTGCGTTTGCCGTGCTGGGGCTGGGCGATACGTCATATGAATTCTTCTGCCAGGCCGGGAAAGATTTCGACAGCAAACTGGCGGAGCTTGGCGGCGAGCGTCTGCTTGATCGTGTAGATGCGGATGTTGAATATCAGACGGCAGCCAGTGAATGGCGTGCACGCGTAGTCGACGTGTTAAAAGCACGCGTGCCGAAAGATACGCCCGCGCAGGCTGCCGTTGCTGCTACTGGCGCAGTGAATGAAATCTATACCAGCCCGTACAGCAAAGAAGCGCCGTTGACGGCCAGCTTGTCCGTTAATCAGAAAATTACCAGCCGTGATTCAGAAAAAGATGTTCGCCATATCGAAATTGATTTAGGCGATTCTGGCCTGCGCTATCAGCCGGGCGATGCGCTGGGTGTGTGGTATCAGAACGATCCTGACCTGGTGAAAGAACTTGTCGAATTGCTGTGGCTGAAAGGTGATGAACCTGTCACCGTCGAGGGCAAAACGTTGCCTCTGAACGAGGCCCTACAGTGGCACTTCGAACTGACCGTCAACACCGCCAACATCGTTGAGAACTACGCCACGCTTACCCGCAGTGAAACGCTGCTGCCGCTGGTGGGCGATAAAGCGAAGTTGCAGCATTACGCCGCGACGACGCCGATTGTCGACATGGTGCGTTTCTCTCCGGCGCAGCTTGACGCTGAAGCCCTGATTAACTTGCTGCGCCCGCTGACGCCGCGCCTGTACTCCATCGCCTCCTCGCAGGCGGAAGTCGAGAACGAAGTACACGTCACCGTTGGCGTGGTGCGTTATGACGTGGAAGGCCGCGCCCGTGCTGGCGGTGCCTCCAGCTTCCTTGCGGACCGTGTGGAAGAAGAGGGCGAAGTCCGCGTATTTATCGAACATAACGACAACTTCCGCCTGCCAGCAAACCCGGAAACGCCGGTGATTATGATTGGTCCAGGCACCGGCATCGCACCGTTCCGCGCCTTTATGCAGCAACGTGCTGCTGACGAAGCGCCGGGTAAAAACTGGCTGTTCTTCGGCAACCCACACTTTACGGAAGATTTCCTCTACCAGGTGGAGTGGCAGCGCTACGTCAAAGAGGGCGTGCTGACACGTATCGATCTTGCCTGGTCGCGCGATCAAAAAGAAAAAATTTACGTACAAGACAAACTGCGCGAACAGGGCGCAGAGCTGTGGCGCTGGATCAATGACGGTGCCCACATTTATGTCTGCGGCGACGCTAATCGCATGGCGAAAGACGTTGAACAGGCACTTCTGGAAGTGATTGCCGAATTTGGTGGCATGGACACCGAAACGGCGGATGAATTTTTAAGTGAGCTGCGCGTAGAGCGCCGTTATCAGCGAGATGTCTACTAATGAACGAAAAACATCCAGGGCCTTTAGTGGTCGAAGGAAAACTGACAGACGCCGAGCGCATGAAGCTTGAGAGCAACTACCTGCGCGGGACCATTGCGGAAGATTTAAACGACGGTCTGACCGGCGGCTTTAAGGGCGACAACTTCCTGCTGATCCGTTTCCACGGTATGTATCAGCAGGATGACCGCGATATCCGCGCCGAACGTGCTGAACAGAAGCTGGAACCGCGTCATGCGATGCTGCTGCGCTGCCGTCTGCCGGGTGGGGTGATCACCACTAAACAGTGGCAGGCAATTGATAAATTCGCCGGTGAAAACACCATTTATGGCAGCATTCGCCTGACCAACCGCCAGACGTTCCAGTTCCACGGCATTCTGAAAAAGAACGTCAAACCGGTGCACCAGATGCTGCATTCGGTCGGTCTTGATGCGCTGGCGACCGCCAACGACATGAACCGTAATGTACTCTGCACCTCGAACCCATTTGAATCTCAGTTGCACGCGGAAGCGTATGAGTGGGCGAAGAAAATCTCTGAACATCTGCTGCCGCGAACCCGCGCCTACGCGGAGATCTGGCTCGATCAGGAAAAAGTCGCCACCACTGACGAAGAACCGATCCTCGGTCAGACCTATCTGCCGCGTAAATTCAAAACCACGGTAGTGATCCCGCCGCAGAACGATATCGATCTGCACGCCAACGACATGAACTTCGTGGCGATCGCGGAAAACGGCAAGCTGGTGGGCTTCAACCTGCTGGTGGGCGGTGGGCTTTCTATCGAACACGGCAACAAGAAAACCTACGCCCGCACGGCGAGCGAGTTTGGCTATCTGCCACTGGAGCATACGCTGGCGGTGGCGGAAGCGGTCGTTACCACTCAGCGCGACTGGGGTAACCGAACCGATCGTAAAAATGCCAAAACCAAATACACGCTGGAGCGCGTGGGGGTCGAGACGTTTAAAGCAGAAGTGGAACGTCGCGCGGGGATCAAGTTCGAACCGATCCGTCCGTATGAATTTACCGGGCGCGGCGATCGTATCGGCTGGGTAAAAGGGATCGACGACAAATGGCACCTGACGCTGTTTATCGAAAATGGTCGCATCCTTGATTATCCGGGGCGTCCGCTGAAAACCGGCCTGCTGGAGATCGCGAAGATCCACAAAGGTGATTTCCGCATTACGGCGAACCAGAATCTGATCATCGCCGGTGTGCCGGAAAGTGAGAAAGCGAAGATCGAGAAGATCGCCAAAGAGAGCGGGTTAATGAATGCCGTCACGCCGCAGCGTGAAAACTCAATGGCCTGCGTGTCATTCCCGACTTGCCCGTTGGCGATGGCGGAAGCGGAGCGTTTCCTGCCGTCGTTTATCGATAACATCGATAATTTAATGGCGAAACATGGTGTCAGCGATGAGCACATCGTGATGCGTGTAACAGGCTGCCCGAACGGTTGTGGTCGCGCGATGCTGGCGGAAGTTGGCCTGGTGGGTAAAGCGCCGGGTCGCTACAACCTGCATCTTGGTGGCAACCGCATTGGGACACGTATCCCACGGATGCATAAAGAAAACATCACCGAGCCGGAAATCCTGGCGACGCTTGATGAACTGATAGGGCGCTGGGCGAAAGAGCGTGAAGCGGGTGAAGGCTTCGGCGACTTTACGGTGCGTGCGGGCATCATTCGCCCGGTGCTCGATCCGGCGCGCGATTTGTGGGATTAATATGAATTGCCGCTTCAACTCGGTTTTGTAGGCCTGATAAGCGAAGCGCCATCAGGCACTGTGACACCTTTTGCCGGATGTGGCATAAACGTCTTATCCGGCCTACTTAACCCGCAAGGCAAACAGTGAGGAATCTATGTCCAAACTCGATCTAAATGCGCTGAACGAACTGTCGAAGGTGGATCGCATTCTGGCGCTGGCGGAAACTAACGCCGAGCTTGAAAAACTGGATGCTGAAGGCCGCGTCGCCTGGGCGCTGGATAATCTGCCCGGTGAATATGTGCTTTCTTCCAGCTTCGGCATTCAGGCGGCGGTGAGCCTGCATCTGGTGAATCAGGTTCGCCCGGATATTCCGGTGATCCTCACCGATACGGGTTATCTGTTCCCTGAAACCTACCGCTTTATTGACGAGTTAACGGACAAACTCAAGCTCAACCTGAAAGTGTACCGCGCTACCGAAAGCGCTGCCTGGCAGGAAGCGCGCTACGGTAAACTGTGGGAACAGGGCGTTGAAGGCATTGAAAAGTACAACGATATCAACAAAGTCGAACCGATGAACCGTGCGTTGAAAGAACTGAAAGCGCAAACGTGGTTTGCTGGCCTGCGCCGTGAACAATCCGGCAGCCGCGCTAATTTACCGGTGCTGGCAATTCAGCGTGGCGTATTTAAAGTGCTGCCGATTATCGACTGGGATAACCGAACTATTTATCAGTACCTGCAAAAACATGGCCTGAAATATCACCCATTATGGGACGAAGGATATTTATCGGTTGGTGATACCCATACAACCCGTAAATGGGAACCCGGCATGGCGGAAGAAGAAACGCGTTTCTTTGGCTTAAAAAGGGAATGTGGGTTGCACGAAGGGTAAAACTTCGCACCGCGTAATAAACGCCTCTGTCAGAAAAGATGGGGGCGTTTTTATTTTGCGAGCCGCATTCCGGCATTTAAACGTGAATATAGCAGGGGAAATCAACAGTTATAGAATGGCGTCGGGTGCTTGAGGCTGTCTGGCGTTGAGCATTCGCGAGGTTCCAGATGGACAAAAGCCCCAGGCGATATTTCTATCAACCTGAGGCTCGCGTTCGAACGTTGCAATTCGGATGTTAGTCTCTTCTTTGCAGGGAGGCAAGACATGCTAACAAAATATGCCCTTGTGGCAATCATAGTGCTGTGTTTTACAGTACTGGGATTCACGCTGATGGTAGGCGACTCGTTGTGTGAGTTGAGTATCAGAGAGCGTGGTATGGAGTTTAAGGCAGTTCTCGCTTACGAATCGAAGAAGTAGCCATCACGCGGGGGTAAACCCCCGCATATTGGATTGTGATGGTTTGGTCTCCGGCACCCTTTTTAATTTTAATTGCTCATATGGTAATTTTTACTGTGTTTATTATTGATTTGTATTTCAAATAAAAAGCATTAGGTTATTCATAATGTAAATATTTTATTGAACGATATATATCACAGATAATTTTTAATATATGCGTAAATATCCTTTAAGTTTTACTGAAGGATAAAAACATTGTGACTTTCTTTGATTTCTGGGGAAAAACCCGACGTGGCGAGAAAGAGGGTGGCGACGATTATCACCTTCTTTGCTGGCATTCGCTGGATGTAGCCGCGATGGGCTATTTAATGGTCAAAAGCAATTACTTCGGGCTGGATGACTATTTTCGTCAATTAGGTTTCGCTGACACGGAGCAGGCAGCACAATTTTTCGCCTGGTTGTTGTGCTGGCACGATACTGGAAAATTTGCCCGCTCATTTCAGCAACTTTACCTGCACCCACAACTCAAGGTTCCGGAAGGCGCAAGAAAGAATTACGAAAAGATCTCTCATTCAACGCTGGGTTACTGGTTGTGGCATCATTATTTAATTGAATGTGAAGAGTTGCTTCCCTCATCTTCACTCTCTCCCCGCAAACTTAAACGGGTAATAGAGATGTGGATGCCCATGACTACCGGGCATCATGGTCGGCCTCCTGATCGTATGGATGAACTGGATAATTTTCTGCCTGAAGACAAAGCCGCTGCACGAGATTTTCTCCTTGCAATCAAGGCACTGTTCCCGCTCATCGAGATCCCCGCATTCTGGGATGATGACGAGGGCATTGAACTTATAAAACACCTTTCCTGGTATATCTCTGCAACCGTCGTGCTCGCAGACTGGGCGGGTTCGTCAACGCGATTTTTTCCACGCGTCGCACACCCAATGGATATTAAAGATTACTGGCAGATTGCTTTAGCTCAGGCTCAAAACGCATTAACCGTCTTTCCTCCAAAAGCAGAAACCGCACCTTTCACTGGAATTAACACGCTGTTTCCTTTTATTGAGAACCCAACACCGTTACAGCAAAAGGTGCTGGATCTGGATATCAGCCAGCCAGGACCGCAGTTGTTTATTCTGGAAGATGTGACTGGCGCAGGTAAAACAGAAGCGGCGCTTATCCTGGCGCACAGGTTGATGTCTGCGGGGAAAGCACAGGGTTTGTTTTTTGGCCTGCCAACAATGGCAACGGCTAATGCCATGTACGATAGGTTGGTCAAAACCTGGCTTGCTTTCTATTCGCCACAATCCCGCCCCAGCCTGGTGCTGGCACACAGCGCTCGTTCGCTAATGGATCGCTTTAACGCATCGCTGTGGTCTGGTGATTTTGTGGGGTCAGAAGAACCGGATGAACAAACGTTCAGTCAGGGATGTGCGGCCTGGTTTGCCGACAGTAACAAGAAGGCGTTGCTGGCTGAAATTGGCGTCGGCACGCTGGATCAGGCGATGATGGCGGTGATGCCGTTCAAACATAATAATCTGCGGCTTCTGGGGCTGAGTAACAAAATCCTGCTAGCCGATGAGATCCACGCCTGTGACGCTTATATGTCGTGCATTCTTGAAGGGCTGATCGAGCGGCAGGCGCGTGGCGGAAACAGCGTTATTTTGCTTTCTGCTACGTTGTCTCAACAGCAGCGTGACAAACTCGTCGCCGCCTTTGCGCGTGGTGCAGAGGGCCAGCAAGAAGCTCCGTTGCTGGAAAAAGATGATTATCCCTGGCTGACGCATGTCACGAAATCCGATGTGCATTCGCACCGGGTAGCGACGCGCAAAGACGTTGAGCGCAGCGTGAGTGTGGGTTGGCTTCATAGCGAACAAGAGTGTATTGCGCGTATCGAATCGGCGGTAAGTCAGGGGAAATGCATCGCCTGGATTCGGAATTCTGTCGATGACGCCATCCAGGTTCATCGTCAGTTACTTGCCCGCGGCGTCATTCCTGCTTCCAGCCTTTCACTTTTTCATAGCCGCTTTGCTTTTAGCGATCGCCAGCGAATTGAAACGGAGACGCTGGCACGCTTTGGTAAAGAAGACTGTTCACAGCGTGCCGGAAAAGTCCTCATTTGTACTCAGGTCCTGGAGCAGAGCGTCGACTGCGACCTGGACGAAATGATTTCCGACCTTGCCCCTGTTGATTTGCTGATCCAGCGAGCAGGGCGATTACAGCGACATATCCGCGATATTAATGGTCAGTTAAAGCGTGACGGTAAAGACGAGCGTCACCCTCCTGTATTGCTGATTCTGGCCCCCGTCTGGAACGACTCTCCGGGTGAAGAATGGTTTGGCAGTGCCATGCGTAACAGTGCATTTGTCTATCCCGATCATGGGCGAATCTGGTTGACGCAGCGTGTGCTGCGTGAACAAGGCGCGATTCAGATGCCACACTCAGCCCGGCTTCTGATTGAATCAGTCTACGGTGAGGATGTGGTAATGCCGGAAGGGTTTGCCCGCAGCGAGCAGGAGCAAGTGGGCAAATACTACTGCGATCGTTCAATGGCTAATAAGTTTGTGCTGAACTTCAGGCCCGGCTATGCCGCCAATATCAACGATTACCTTCCGGAAAAACTGTCGACACGTCTGGCTGAGGAGTCTGTTTCCTTGTGGTTGGCTACCTGTATTGACGGTGTGGTGAAGCCTTATGCCACTGGCGCTCACGCATGGGAAATGAGCGTTGTCAGAGCGCGCCAAAGCTGGTGGAAAAAACATCGGGATGAGTTTTCTTTACTGGAAGGGGATGCGTTCAGGCAGTGGTGCGTTGAACAGCGGCAAGATCCGGAGATGGTAAATGTGATTTTAGTTACCGATGACGAAAGTTGCGGGTATTCGGCTACGGAGGGATTGATTGGCAAGGTTGGTTGATATGCCCTGGCGTCGGATGACGCCAGGGCTTATCCCCGTTGACACGGGGAACGGGAACCAATTTTAGTATCTCACTAACTTGGTTAATCCCTGGAATCAGGGAATGGATTTATTTTATCAATGCTATTGTGATTATGATAGATGGGTAATTTCTATGAGTTATTTAGAAACTAAAATTTCTAAAATGTCCGGAACTGGAATTGAGTCACACCGTTACAAGGCGTATTTTCGTGACCAGTGAAAAGCTGCGGTGAAGAGGACTACGATGTTGTCGATTTTTTTGCTTCAACTTGTGCTAAATCTGCTTTCAAAACGACAAACTAAGTTCGATTTTCGTATCACATTCAACGTCTTTTCTTTTATCCGACTCAGATTAAGTCTCCAACTAAATCTGAAAATATGGTGATGGACAACCGACCAGGGATGGTCTTTTTTACGAGAGGATGCGTATGAACTCGTTTTCACTTCTGACAACCCCGTGGTTGCCCGTTCGTTATAAAGATGGAACGACAGGCAAGCTGGCACCAGTCGATCTGGCTGATGAAAATGTTGTCGATATCGCTGCGCCGCGGGCAGATCTCCAGGGGGCGGCATGGCAGTTTTTGCTGGGACTACTACAAACCAGCTTCGCGCCCAAAAATCACGGTCGTTGGGATGATATCTGGGAAGACGGGCTGGAGGTTGAAAAGCTACGGGAAGCATTGCTGTCTTTAGAACACGCTTTCCAGTTTGGCCCAGATTCCCCTTCATTTATGCAGGATTTCGAGGCGCTTACGGGAGATAAAGTTCCGGTAGCTTCATTACTGCCTGAAATTCCCGGCTCTCAAACGACGAAGTTTAATAAAGACCACTTTATCAAGCGTGGTGTAACGGAACACCTGTGCCCCCATTGCTTAGCATTGGCCTTGTTCTCTTTACAGTTGAATGCACCAGCGGGCGGCAAAGGCTACCGCACCGGTTTACGCGGCGGTGGGCCGATGACGACGCTGATTGAATTACAGGAATATCAGGGCAATCAACAAACACCCTTGTGGCGCAAACTGTGGCTCAACGTGATGCCGCAGGATGAATCTGACTTACCGCTACCCAAAAAATTTGACGATCTGGTTTTCCCCTGGCTTGGCCCGACGCGTACCAGTGAACTGGCCGGTGCGGTGGTAACTGATGATCAGGTCAACAAACTCCAGGCGTACTGGGGAATGCCTCGGCGCATACGTGTTGATTTTAATACCACGACAGTCGGCAACTGCGATATTTGCGGTGAGCAGAGCGACGCGCTCCTGAGCCTGATGACGACCAAAAATTACGGTGCGAATTATGCCATGTGGCAGCATCCCTTAACGCCTTACCGTGTACCACTTAAAGAGGGCGGCGAGTTTTACTCGGTCAAGCCACAACCGGGCGGTTTAATCTGGCGCGACTGGTTAGGTCTTATCGAAACGGGTAAGTCAGAAAACAATACGGAACTTCCCGCGCTGGTGGTGAAACTCTTTAATCCCAGCAGTCTGAAACAGGCAAAAGTGGGCCTGTGGGGATTTGGCTATGATTTCGACAACATGAAAGCGCGCTGTTGGTACGAACACCATTTCCCGCTACTGCTCAATAAAAAAGAAGGCCAGATACCAAAGCTGCGGCTGGCTGCGCAAACGGCTTCACGGATTCTAAGTCTGTTACGGAGTGCATTGAAAGAAGCATGGTTCTCCGATCCAAAAGGTGCACGGGGTGATTTCAGTTTTGTGGATATCGACTTCTGGAACAAAACTCAGCATCGCTTCCTGAGGTTAGTGCGTCAAATTGAAGAAGGTCAGGAGCCGGATGAATTACTCAGCAAATGGCAAAAGGAAATGTGGTTATTCGCGCGTCAGGATTTTGACGAGCGGGTATTCACTAATCCTTATGAGCCCGTTGATTTGAAACGCGTCATGACCGCGCGCAAGAAATATTTTACAACATCGGCGGAGAAGCAAAGTGCTAAAGCCGCCAGGGAGAAAAAGCAGGAGGCTGCTGAATGAGTATTGTAAAAGAGGAGCACAAAGCCACGCTGCGCAAATGGCACGAGGAATTGCAGGAAAAACGCGGCAATCGTGCCAGTCTGCGGCGTAGTACGACGGTTAATGATGTTTGTTTGTCAGAAGGGTTTCGTTCTCTGCTAATGCAGACCCACACGTTGTGGAAAGTTGAAGCGCAAGAGTGGCGTTTTACCGCACTGGCACTGGTCGCTGCAGTTAGCGCCAATGTAAAAGCCATTGATGAACGGCAGCCTTTTGCCGCGCAGCTGGCGGCAGTAATGTCAGAAGGGCGGTTTTCGCGCCTGTCGGCAGTAAAAACGCCGGATGATTTACTGCGCCAGTTACGTCGCGCGGTCAAATTATTAAACGGTTCCGTCAATCTTATCTCTTTGGCAGACGATATTTTCCGCTGGTGCCAGGAGAGTGACGACCTGCTCAACCATCACCGCCGTCAGCAGCGGCCAACAGAATTTATCCGTATCCGCTGGGCGCTGGAATATTACCAGGCTGGCGACGCCGATAACGAACAAAATTAATAAAGGACTATCTCATGACGACATTTATTCAGCTCCATTTGTTAACCGCTTACCCTGCAGCCAACCTTAACCGTGATGACACCGGTGCGCCGAAAACCGTGGTGCTGGGTGGAGCAACGCGTCTGCGCGTTTCCTCGCAAAGTCTGAAACGTGCGTGGCGCACTTCTGCACTTTTTGAACAGGCGCTGGCGGGCCATATTGGTATTCGTAGTGGGCGTATCGCGCGCGAGGCAGCAACTATCATGATTGAGAAAGGAATCGAAGAAAAAAAAGCCATCGAATGGGCGGCAGATATTGCCGATTATCTTGGTAAAGCCAAAAAAGACAAAAAAACAAAAGATCCGCTCACTAACGCTGAAACTGAACAGCTCGTCCATATCAGCCCTGCAGAATTTGACGCCGTAAAAGCGCTGGCCCATCAACTGGCAGAAGAAAAGCGCGCGCCAAAAGAGGACGATCTCGCTTTGTTACGTAAAGATCGTATGGCGGTAGATATCGCCATGTTTGGTCGTATGCTGGCGAATAAACCCGAGTTTAATGTTGAAGCCGCCTGTCAGGTCGCGCATGCGTTTGGTGTCAGTGAAACGATTGTCGAAGATGATTTTTTCACCGCCGTTGATGATTTGCGCCAGGCCTCTGAAGATGCTGGTGCAGGGCATCTTGGTGAAACTGGGTTTGGTTCTGCGCTGTTCTACACCTATATCTGCATTGATAAAGATCTGCTGGTCGAAAACCTCGGCGGTGACGAAGCATTAGCTAATCAGACCCTGCGCGCCTTTACGGAAGCAGCGTTTAAAGTTTCCCCAACCGGTAAACAAAACAGCTTTGCCAGCCGTGCCTACGCCTCCTGGGCGCTGGCAGAAAAAGGCACCGAACAACCGCGTTCTCTGGCGGCGGCTTTCTATGAACCCATTAATGGCACACGTCAGTTAGATGTGGCAGTGCAGCGTATTACAACGCTTCGCGAAAACATGAATACGGTTTACGAACAGAAGACCGAATGCGCAAGTTTTGACGTGATGAACAAACAGGGAAGCATGAAGGACGTGCTGGACTTTATCTGCGCGTAAGGGGCGGCTTATGAGCCAATATCTGATTTTTCAGCTTCATGGGCCAATGGCATCCTGGGGCGTTGATGCACCCGGTGAGGTGCGTCATACCCATGAACTGCCTTCGCGTTCAGCATTGCTGGGGCTGCTGGCTGCCGGGTTAGGGATACGGCGTGATGACACCGAATGCTTAAACGCGTTTAATCGCCACTATTCACTGGTGGTTTGCGCCAGCCGTAACCCGCGCTGGGCACGGGATTATCACACGGTCCAGATGCCAAAAGAGGTGCGTAAAGCGCGTTATTTCAGCCGTCGCGAAGAGTTGAGCGACCCTGATCTTCTAAGCGCGATTATCTCCCGGCGCGACTACTACACCGATGCCTGGTGGATGGTGGCCGTGGCAACAACAGCTGATGCGCCTTATAGCCTCGAACAGTTGCAGGAAGGTTTACGCCATCCGGTTTTTCCGCTTTATCTGGGGCGAAAAAGCCATCCGCTGGCATTACCCCTTGCGCCGTTACTGCTTGAAGGTAACGCGTCTGATGCCTTACGTAACGCATATCACCAGTATCAGGATAGTTTCCGCGAACTGAAAGTCTCACTCCCGAAACTTCAGGATGAATGCTGGTGGGAAGGGGAGCACGATGGCCTGGTCTCGAGCAAAATATTACGCCGCCGGGATGTTCCTTTAAATCGTCAGCAGTGGCTGTTTGGGGAACGCACCGTCAATCAGGGGCCGTGGCTCAGCAAGGAGGAACCATGTACCTCTCAAGAATAACCTTACATACCGGCCAGCTTTCGCCTGCGCAGTTACTGCATCTGGTGGATCGCGGTGAATATGTGATGCATCAGTGGCTGTGGGATCTTTTTCCTGGCGGCAAAGAAAGGCAATTTCTTTATCGTCGGGAAGAACTCCTGGGCGCGTTTCGCTTTTTTGTCCTGTCGCAGGAACGCCCGGCGGAAAGTGAAACGTTCACCATCGAATGCCGGTCATTTGCGCCGGAGCTGCGTACCGGACAATCCCTTTTTTTCAACCTGCGAGCGAATCCAACAGTCTGTAAAGCGGGTAAGCGCCACGATCTGCTGATGGAGGCGAAACGGCAGGTGAGGGGGCAGGCGGAAGGAAGAAATGTCTGGTTGCATCAACAACAGGCGGCGCTGGACTGGCTGGCAGCGCAGGGGGAGAGAAGCGGTTTTACACTGCTGGATACCTCGGTCGATGCCTACCGACAACAGCAACTGCGGCGGGAAAACTCCCGGCAACTGATCCAGTTCAGTAGCGTGGATTATACAGGGATGCTTACAGTCACCGATCCAGGGTTATTTCTGCAACGTCTCTGCCTGGGGTATGGCAAAAGCCGGGCGTTCGGCTGTGGTCTGATGTTAATCAAACCCGGAGCAGAGGCGTGACGTTTGTACCACTGAGTCCGATCCCGTTAAAAGATCGCACCTCCATGATCTTCCTCCAGTACGGTCAAATCGACGTACTGGACGGGGCTTTCGTGCTGATCGACAAAACAGGGATCCGCACGCATATTCCGGTGGGATCGGTCGCTTGCATTATGCTCGAACCAGGAACGAGAGTTTCCCACGCGGCGGTGCATCTGGCCGCCACGGTGGGAACACTGCTGGTCTGGGTCGGTGAAGCGGGCGTTCGCGTTTACTCCTCCGGACAACCCGGTGGAGCGTGTGCTGATAAATTACTCTACCAGGCAAAGCTGGCTTTAACGGAAGATTTACGCTTGAAGGTGGTGCGCAAAATGTATGAATTACGTTTTCCTGAACCACCGCCAGCTCGCCGTTCAGTGGAGCAGTTACGGGGAATTGAGGGATCCCGTGTTCGCCAGACCTATGCATTACTGGCGAAGCAATATGGTGTGAAATGGAATGGTCGCAAATACGATCCTAAAGACTGGGAAAAAGGCGATGTTGTGAATCGCTGCATCAGTGCTGCCACATCATGTCTGTACGGTATATCTGAAGCGGCGGTATTAGCCGCGGGATATGCGCCCGCTATTGGTTTTATCCATGGTGGCAAACCGCTTTCATTTGTTTATGACATAGCCGATATCATTAAATTTGATTCGGTTGTACCAAAGGCATTTGAAATAGCGGCGAGGCAACCCGCAGAACCTGATAAAGAAGTCAGGTTGGCTTGTCGCGATATTTTCCGTAGTAGTAAATTAACGGGCAAATTAATTCCGTTAATTGAGGAAGTCCTTGTCGCCGGTGAAATTGAACCACCACAACCAGCGCCAGATATGTTACCGCCAGCTATCCCGGAACCTGAAACGCTGGGTGATAGTGGTCACCGGGGGCGCAGCGGATGAGCATGGTCGTGGTTGTTACAGAAAATGTCCCGCCACGCTTACGTGGACGGCTCGCGATCTGGCTACTGGAAGTGCGTGCTGGTGTTTATGTTGGTGATACATCCAAACGTATTCGGGAGATGATCTGGCAGCAAATCTCCCAACTGGCAGGTTGCGGAAATGTGGTCATGGCCTGGGCGACCAATACCGAGTCGGGTTTTGAATTTCAGACCTGGGGTGAAAACAGACGTATTCCGGTGGATTTGGATGGGTTACGGTTGGTTTCGTTTCTTCCTGTTGAGAATCAATAAGTTACCCGTTCTTTAAAAATAAGGAAATGTTTGAATTTAGTTGGTAGATTGTTGATGTGGAATAAAATTGTTTAAAAACAGATACGTATGCTTAGTGTGTTCCCCGCGCCAGCGGGGATAAACCGTTCATGCTGCAAGCTCCTGTTTGTGCTTAAACGTGTTCCCCGCGCCAGCGGGGATAAACCGCGGCGTGCGTCGATTATTATGCCTGAGGATCCGTGTTCCCCGCGCCAGCGGGGATAAACCGGAATCGTGAATCAGGGAAATGAGGACGCCCGAGTGTTCCCCGCGCCAGCGGGGATAAACCGTCGTAATCAGCAGGTTTTTGCGCAGATAAAGCGTGTTCCCCGCGCCAGCGGGGATAAACCGCCTGGAAGATAAATTTTTAGGTATTCGGCTTTGTGTTCCCCGCGCCAGCGGGGATAAACCGCAGAACAAGCCGACGTGCGCAGACGTTGGCGCGTGTTCCCCGCGCCAGCGGGGATAAACCGGCGTGGCGTAACGGTCAATTAAAACTCCCGGAGTGTTCCCCGCGCCAGCGGGGATAAACCGTATACGTGGGGGTTGCGCCAGATATTGGCGCAGTGTTCCCCGCGCCAGCGGGGATAAACCGATCTCTGCAACTGATCGCGGTCAACTTCATACGTGTTCCCCGCGCCAGCGGGGATAAACCGTTTACTCCTGATAAATATCTTTCAGTAAAGTGGTGTTCCCCGCGCCAGCGGGGATAAACCGTTGATCCAGATAATTTCCGCGCTATCGCTGAAGTGTTCCCCGCGCCAGCGGGGATAAACCGAATTTCAGTCAGTCGTCTCCGCCTGGCGTGAAGTGTTCCCCGCGCCAGCGGGGATAAACCGCAGGGAATGAACCGCAGCGACGGCAAACCGCTGTGTTCCCCGCGCCAGCGGGGATAAACCGCTTACCAGCAAAACCACGGAGCCGCCGGGCGCGTGTTCCCCGCGCCAGCGGGGATAAACCGAAATAAATAAAAAAGCCTCTGGTGGTGTAGATGTGTTCCCCGCGCCAGCGGGGATAAACCGTGCATTGAGTCGCAAAATGTGCGGATCCGCGAGTGTTCCCCGCGCCAGCGGGGATAAACCGTGCCAACCGATACCGGCGGCTATACAATTCGTGTGTTCCCCGCGCCAGCGGGGATAAACCGATTTATCACACGTCGCCGAACGTTATTACCACGTGTTCCCCGCGCCAGCGGGGATAAACCGGCCGGAGGCGGCGGAATATATCGGAATAGCGGCGAGTTCCCCGCGCCAGCGGGGATAAACCGTTCAATTGCAAATGACTGGCTTTGATGCGTCAGAGTTCCCCGCGCCAGCGGGGATAAACCGGCAGGTTGAGCTGCGTCTCGAGTGGAATGGCAGAGTTCCCCGCGTCAGCGGGGATAAACCGCGCTTAACGCCCTTTCCGGCATCACATTTGAAGAGTTCCCCGCGCCAGCGGGGATAAACCGCAGGGGCCGGTTGCCCGCGAGATAGTATCGCCGAGTTCCCCGCGCCAGCGGGGATAAACCGATGTAGATGAATCCACAGACGACTGGGAATACGAGTTCCCCGCGCCAGCGGGGATAAACCGTTGCTCGATGTGAAATTCTGGAACCGCAATTTGAGTTCCCCGCGCCAGCGGGGATAAACCGGCTCCCGCGACGACGTTATCGCCGCAACAAAAGAGTTCCCCGCGCCAGCGGGGATAAACCGGCTCCCGCGACGACGTTATCGCCGCAACAAAAGAGTTCCCCGCGCCAGCGGGGATAAACCGTGAGCTAACTGTATGAAATTATAAGCATTACCGAGTTCCCCGCGCCAGCGGGAATAAACCGAGGCTTTCGTTACGTCCACCTGGCACAATCACGAGTTCCCCGTGCCGAACAAATACCCGAATCCTTGTTAACGAATATCGTTCTGATCAATTTGTTACTCGGAGGGCGCTAGTGGCGTGTATGACGCACCGCGCGGTTCAATCTGATAAGTAAGCCGGACGGGAGTCGAACCCGCATAAATGCCTGTGAAAACAGGCTCCATTTGACCATTAAACGTACCGGCTTCGGAGAGTATAAAAATTACACGAGAAGCGCTCAATACTGCTGGGTTTCAATATGTTAAGGAAGTTTCCCTAACGACAATCCACCTCATAGATCTCAAGCAGTCCGGAACCGGACTGTTTTGCCAGTTCTCCAACCTAAACCTTCCCCGCCTTTGCCAGTTCCTTCACCAGCGGCATCATCACCTTCACTACATCACGGCTGCGGCGTTCTATTCTGCCCGGTAGGGCTTTATCAAGATACTGCTGATTATCCAGCCGTGCGTCGTGCCAGCTGTTCCCTTCCGGGAAGCTGCGCGTTTTGGCACGTTGCTGATAACCATCTTTTTTCCCTAACGACCAGTTCGTGGCTTCGACAGACAACACGGGAATACCCGCGTTATCAAACACCTCAGCGTCATTACAGCAACCAATACCTTTTGGATAATCAGGATTCAAACCTGGGTTGGGAAAGGCGGAAATACCCTTGCTGCGCGCAATTGCCAGCGCGCGGTCACGCGTAAGTTTTCGTACCGACGCCGGGGTTTTGACGCCGCTATTGAAATAGAGTTTATCGCCGACGACCAGATTATCGAGGTTGATAACCAGCAGCGTATTTTTCTTCTCGGCGGCGCTCATGCGTTTGAGCAGATTCTCCGCGCCCAGCTTGCCTTCTTCCTCGCCGCTGGTCGCAACGAAGCGAATGCCGTACTCCGTCGGCACGTCTTTCAGACGCTCTGCCAGCTCAAGCATCACGCCCAATCCCATCGCGTTATCATCAATACCCTGAAGCGTCAGCCCGCCGAGATTATTTTCGACATCGCCATCGTTTTGCGGCGCATAGGTGTCCAGATGCGCCATCACAATAATCTGCTGCTGCGATTTACCTTCATGCGCCGCGATAACGGTGCTGCCAATCACGTTATGCCAGTTCTGACGGTTATTTTTGGCGGTGTAGATATAGCGGCTGTGGAACGTGCGGATATCGCTTTGATAACCCATTTTGGCAAACTGCTGACGCAAATAATCTGCCGACAGCATCTCTGCCGGTGTGCCGGTAATACGGCCAGGGAAATAGGTTGCGATATAGCGAGCCTGGGTGTTTGCGATAGAACCGGGCGACGTCGTTGTCGCCAGTACCGGGAAGGCAGAGCATACGCCAAGCGCCAGTGCAAAGAGGCGGCGACGCAGTGCGGAAGACATAGGGAAATCCTTTAAACAATGCAAAAAATTAGACGCAGCCAGTATGAAACCGAGGCGGTAAATACACAATTTCATTTCTTCTTAAATGCCCAAAAAAGAGGGTGTTAAGCACTTTTTGATCTTTGCTTTTTCAGGTTGTTATTCCTTTGAGGAACTACTCATTCCATTTCGTAATTTCATTTGCACTATGGGGCACCCTATAGTCCCCCTATGACTGATTGTTAGTGAGTTGTAACTCTGTGGATTATCTGCCCCTTTTTGCCGCTGTGAAGGACCGCACTGCCCTGGTGGTGGGCGGTGATGACACTGCTGCTCGTAAGATTACGTTTCTGCTTCGCGCGGGGGCTAACGTTCAGGTCGTGAGCGAAATGCTGTGCGACGAGTTGGCGGCTCTGGTGGCGGATAACAAGATCGCATGGCTGGCAGACACTTTTCAGGAAACACAGCTCGATAGCGTTTTCCTCGTGATTGCCGCCACTGAAAATACTGCTCTCAATCAGCGCATTTATGATGCGGCAAATGCCCGTCAGCGGTTGGTGAATGTGGTGGATAGCCCATCGCAGTGCTCCTTTATTTTCCCGTCCATTGTCGACAGATCGCCACTGCTGGTGGCGATCTCATCTGGAGGCACCGCGCCGGTGCTGGCGCGCATCCTGCGCGAAAAAATAGAAGCACTGTTGCCAACGCGTTTAGGCCTGTTGGCTGAAGCGGCCAGTTACTGGCGTCATGCGATTAAAACGCACCTGAAAACCACCGACGAACGCCGTCGATTCTGGGAGCGCGTGTTCCGTGGTCGTATTGCCAACATGTTGCTTGCCGGCAATCAGCAGGCGGCGGAAGCGGCATTACAGGACGAGTTGTCCCAGCCTCAGCGACGTGTGGGCGAGATTATTCTGGTGGGCGCAGGGCCGGGTGATGCCGGGCTGCTGACGCTGCGCGGGCTTCAGGTTATTCAGCAGGCGGATATCGTTTTCTACGATCATCTGGTCAGCGATGCCGTACTCGAACTGATTCGCCGCGACGCGGAGCGGGTGTGTGTGGGTAAACGCGCAGGCGCCACCTCCGTTCCTCAACACGAAACCAATCGCCTGCTGGTTGACGCGGCGCGAGAAGGCAAAAACGTGGTGCGTCTTAAAGGGGGTGACCCGTTTATTTTCGGGCGCGGCGGCGAAGAACTTCAGGCGGCAGCAGAAGCGGGAATTCCTTTCCAGGTCGTCCCTGGCGTGACGGCAGCCGCAGGCGCAACGGCATATGCGGGTATCCCGCTAACCCACCGCGACTACGCGCAAAGCGTCACTTTCGTCACCGGGCACTACAAAGCGGACAGCACGCCCTTTGACTGGAAACAACTGGCGCAAAGCCGTCAGACGCTGGCGATTTATATGGGCACCATGAAAGCGGCGGAAATTAGCCAACAACTGATTCAACACGGACGCGATAGTGAAACGCCAGTGGCGGTAATTTCGCGCGGTACGCGTGCGGACCAACAGATAAAAACAGGCACCCTGCAACAACTCGAAAACCTGGCGAAAGAGGCCCCCATGCCAGCACTGCTGGTGGTCGGCGAAGTGGTGGAACTGCATCACCAGCTCACCTGGTTTCAACACACAACAGACTCAGAAAATTTCGATTCTTCTGTAGTGAATCTGGCTTAAGGAACGGTTATGGACCAAAAACGACTCACTCACCTGCGGCAACTGGAGGCGGAAAGCATCCATATCATCCGTGAGGTGGCCGCCGAATTCGCCAACCCGGTCATGATGTATTCGATCGGCAAGGACTCCAGCGTGATGCTGCACCTGGCGCGTAAAGCGTTCTATCCGGGAACCCTGCCGTTCCCGCTGCTGCACGTAGATACCGGCTGGAAATTCCGTGAGATGTACGAGTTCCGCGACCGTACCGCGAAAGCCTATGGCTGTGAGCTGCTGGTGCATAAAAACCCGGAAGGCGTGGCGATGGGGATCAACCCGTTCGTGCACGGCAGCGCCAAGCACACCGATATCATGAAAACCGAAGGCCTGAAACAGGCGCTGAATAAATACGGTTTTGACGCCGCGTTCGGCGGGGCGCGTCGCGATGAAGAGAAGTCGCGTGCCAAAGAGCGTATCTACTCTTTCCGCGACCGTTTCCACCGCTGGGACCCGAAAAATCAGCGCCCGGAGCTGTGGCACAACTACAACGGTCAGATCAACAAAGGCGAAAGCATCCGCGTCTTCCCGCTCTCCAACTGGACCGAGCTGGATATCTGGCAGTATATCTATCTGGAAAATATCGAGATTGTTCCGCTGTATCTGGCGGCAGAGCGCCCGGTGCTGGAGCGCGACGGCATGCTGATGATGATCGATGACGATCGCATCGATTTACAGCCGGGTGAGGTTATTAAAAAACGCATGGTGCGCTTCCGTACCCTCGGCTGCTGGCCGCTGACCGGCGCAGTAGAATCCGATGCGCAGACGCTGCCGGAAATCATCGAAGAGATGCTGGTTTCGACCACCAGTGAGCGTCAGGGCCGCGTGATTGACCGCGACCAGGCAGGCTCGATGGAGCTTAAAAAACGTCAGGGTTATTTCTAAGGAGCCGCCATGAACAGTTCAATTGCACAACAAATTGCGGATGAAGGCGGCGTTGAAGCGTACCTGCACGCCCAGCAACACAAAAGCCTGCTGCGTTTTCTGACCTGCGGCAGCGTGGATGACGGCAAAAGTACGCTGATTGGCCGTTTGCTGCACGATACCCGTCAGATTTATGAAGATCAGCTCTCTTCGCTGCACAATGACAGTAAACGTCACGGTACGCAGGGTGAGCGTCTGGATCTGGCGTTGCTGGTCGATGGCCTTCAGGCTGAACGCGAGCAGGGCATTACCATTGATGTGGCGTATCGCTATTTCTCTACTGAGAAGCGCAAATTTATTATTGCCGATACCCCTGGGCACGAGCAGTACACCCGTAACATGGCGACCGGCGCGTCAACCTGCGACCTGGCGATCCTGCTGATCGACGCGCGTAAAGGCGTGCTCGATCAAACCCGCCGCCACAGTTTTATCTCCACGTTGCTTGGGATCAAACATCTGGTGGTGGCGGTCAACAAAATGGATCTCGTGGAATTCAGCGAAGAGAAGTTTGAGCAGATCCGTCAGGACTATCTGACCTTTGCCGAACAGTTACCCGGCAACCTGGACATTCGCTTCGTGCCGCTGTCGGCGCTGGAAGGGGATAACGTTGCCAGTCAGAGTGAAAAAATGCCGTGGTACAGCGGCCCGACGCTGCTGGAAGTGCTCGAAACCGTGCAGATTCAGCGTGTGGTCGACACTCAGCCAATGCGTTTCCCGGTGCAGTATGTGAACCGCCCGAACCTCGATTTCCGCGGATTCTCCGGCACGCTGGCTTCGGGTCATGTTCAGGTTGGGCAACGCATTAAAGTGCTGCCGTCAGGCGTGGAATCTTCCATCGCACGCATTGTCACCTTCGATGGCGACTTGCAGGAGGCGTTTGCCGGCGAAGCCGTGACGCTGGTGCTGAAGGACGAAATCGACATCAGCCGTGGCGACCTGCTGCTGGATGCCACCGAAACGCTGCCGGCTGTGCAGAGCGCATCCGTGGATGTGGTGTGGATGGCGGAGCAACCGCTGGCGGCGGGCCAGAGCTATGACATTAAAATCGCAGGCAAGAAAACCCGCGCCCGCGTGGACGGTATTCAGTATCAGGTGGATATCAATAACCTGACCCAGCGTGACGTTGATAACCTGCCGCTGAACGGGATTGGCCTTGTGGATCTGACCTTTGATGAACCGCTGGTGCTGGATAAATACCAGCAAAACCCGGTGACCGGCGGCCTTATCTTCATTGATCGTCTGACCAACGTCACGGTGGGCGCTGGCATGGTGCGCGAACCGAATATCACCTCTACGGCTGTGGCTTCGGAATTCAGCGCCTTTGAGCTGGAACTCAACGCGCTGGTGCGTAAACACTTCCCACACTGGGGCGCGCGTGACCTGCTGGGAGGCAAGTGATGGCGGTGCATGACGAAAACGTCGTCTGGCACGCTCATCCGGTCACCGCACAACAGCGTGAGCAACTCCACGGTCATCGTGGGGTTGTGCTGTGGTTTACCGGGCTTTCGGGCTCGGGTAAATCGACCGTTGCCGGGGCGCTGGAAGAAGCGTTGCATAAGCTTGGCGTCAGCACTTATCTGCTGGATGGCGACAACGTGCGTCACGGTTTGTGCAGCGATCTGGGTTTTAGCGATGACGATCGCAAAGAGAATATCCGTCGGGTGGGCGAAGTGGCTAACCTGATGGTAGATGCCGGGCTGGTAGTTTTAACGGCGTTTATCTCTCCGCATCGTGCTGAGCGTCAGATGGTGCGCGAGCGAGTGGGGGAAGGGCGCTTTATCGAAGTGTTTGTTGATACGCCGCTTGATACCTGCGAGGCCCGCGATCCCAAAGGCTTATACAAGAAAGCGCGTGCCGGTGAACTGCGCAATTTCACCGGTATTGATTCAGTCTATGAATCCCCTGAGCGTCCTGAAATCCACCTCGATGGTGAACAATTGGTAACAAATTTAGTGGACCAAATGTTAGACCTGCTGAGACAGGACGATATCATCAGATCCTGAGAGAGTGCCGGGCGTATCGTTGCCTGGCCTGACAGGATTAACTATGCGCAATACTCAAAACATCAGCCTGACGCGTTCAGAGTCCATCCCCCCGCCCGATGACGAAACCACCTGGTCTTTGTCAGGCGCCACCGTGGGTTTCGTCGCCTGGCTGATTGCATTGGGTATTCCCTACCTTTGGTATGGTAATAACACCCTATTCTTCTTCCTCTATACCTGGCCTTTCTTCCTTGCGCTGATGCCCGTTGCCGTGGTGGTTGGCGTGGCAATCCACTCGCTGGTGAACAGTAAATTGCGCTACAGTATTATCGCAACGTTGCTTACCGTCGCCGCATTGTGCGGTCTATTATTTCTATGGTTGATGGGCTAAGCCTGACGTTTTTTGTGAAAATCCGCACAATCGCCCGACAACGAGACATAAGTATCGGCAGGCAAAATGTGATACATTGCCCGCGTGACGCGGTATCGTCCGCAGCCGGCGTAGAGTACGACGGCAAGTTTTGGGATGATGATGCCGTTTTTCAGGGGGCAGGATGGGTAAATTAACGCTGCTATTACTGGCTTTGCTGGTGTGGTTGCAGTATTCACTGTGGTTCGGCAAAAATGGTCTGCATGACTTTAGCCGTGTCCGTGATGACGTGTCAGTACAAGAGGCGACTAACGCCAAATTAAAAGCGCGCAACGATCAGCTTTTCGCCGAAATTGATGACCTTAACGGCGGCCAGGAAGCTATCGAAGAACGCGCACGCAATGAACTCAGCATGACGAAACCGGGTGAAACCTTCTACCGTCTGGTGCCGGATGCGTCGAAACGTAATCAGAGTTCAGGGCAAACAAACCGATAAACAAAATAAGCCCAGGGTTAACACATGGCAGCAACTTTTCCGGGCGTTTGCGCCGTGGTTCCGGCGGCCGGATTTGGTCGCCGCATGCAAACGGACTGCCCGAAACAATATCTCTCAATCGGTAACAAAACGATTCTCGAACATTCGGTGGATGCGCTGCTGGCAAATGCGCGTGTCCAGCGGGTGATCATCGCCGTCTCTCCCGGAGACGAGCGCTTCAGCCAACTCTCTCTGGCACAGCATCCGCAAATCACCGTCGTTGACGGCGGCGCCGAACGTGCCGATTCTGTGCTTTCTGGCCTGAAAGCCGCAGGGGATGCCGACTGGGTGCTGGTGCACGATGCTGCACGCCCTTGTCTGCATCATGATGATCTGGCGCGTCTGTTGGCGCTGTGCGAAACCAGCCGCGTTGGCGGTATTCTGGCCGCGCCGGTGCGCGATACCATGAAACGCGCGGAGCCCGGCAAACCGACTATCGCCCATACGGTTGACCGCAACGATCTGTGGCACGCCCTGACACCGCAGTTTTTCCCCCGCGAATTACTCTTCGATTGCCTTACCCGGGCGCTCAACGAAGGCGCGACCATCACCGATGAAGCATCAGCACTGGAATATTGTGGTTTCCATCCGGCGCTGGTTGCCGGACGCGCTGATAATATTAAAGTGACACGCCCGGAAGATCTGGCGCTGGCAGAATTTTACCTCACCCGATCGGGACACCAGGAGAAAGCATAATGCGAATTGGACACGGTTTTGATGTACACGCGTTTGGCGGCGAAGGGCCGATTATTATCGGCGGCGTGCGCATCCCTTACGAGAAAGGGCTGCTCGCCCACTCGGACGGCGACGTCGCGCTCCATGCGCTGACCGATGCCCTGCTTGGCGCGGCGGCACTGGGCGATATTGGGAAACTTTTCCCGGACACCGACCCGGCGTTCAAAGGCGCAGACAGCCGCGCACTGCTGCGCGAAGCCTGGAAACGCGTGCAGGCGAAGGGCTACACCCTGAGCAACGTCGATGTCACTATCATTGCGCAGGCACCGAAAATGCTGCCGCACATCCCGCAAATGCGTGTCTTTATCGCTGAAGATCTTGGCTGCCATATGGATGACGTTAACGTAAAAGCGACCACCACTGAAAAACTCGGTTTTACCGGGCGCGGTGAAGGCATCGCCTGCGAAGCGGTCGCTCTGTTGTATAAGGCAAACAAATGATTGCATTCGATGACCTGACTTACCTGCACGGTAAGCCGCAGGGGAACGGACTGTTGAAAGCCAACCCGGAAGATTTCCTGGTGGTGGAAGACTTAGGATTTGAGCCTGACGGCGAAGGCGAACACGTTCTGGTGCGCATCCTTAAAAATGGCTGCAATACCCGCTTCGTGGCTGACGCGCTGGCAAAATTCCTGAAAATTCATGCCCGTGAAGTGAGTTTTGCCGGTCAGAAAGACAAACACGCTGTCACGGAGCAGTGGCTTTGTGCGCGTGTGCCGGGTAAAGAAATGCCCGATTTAAGTAAGTTCGAGCTGGAAGGCTGTCAGGTGCTGGAGTATGCGCGACATAAGCGTAAACTGCGTTTAGGCGCGCTGAAAGGCAATCAGTTCACGATTATTCTGCGCGAAGTCAGCCATCGTGAGGATGTTGACGCCCGCTTGCAGGCGATGAATGCCCAGGGTGTGCCGAACTATTTTGGTGCTCAGCGTTTTGGTATTGGCGGCAGCAACCTGCAAGGCGCGCTACGCTGGGCCGAAAGCGGTGCGCCGGTGCGCGATCGCAATAAACGCAGTTTTTGGTTGTCGGCAGCGCGAAGTGCGTTGTTTAATCAGTTGGTGAGCGCGCGCTTACAGAAACCGGAATTTAATCAAGTTGTTGATGGCGATGCGCTACAATTAGCGGGACGCGGCAGCTGGTTTGTCGCCACGCCTGAAGAAATGCCCGAATTGCAAACGCGAGTGGACGCGCACGAATTGATGATCACCGCGTCAATGCCGGGGAGTGGCGACTGGGGAACTCAGCGTGAAGCGCTCGCATTTGAACAACTTCAGCTTGCAGAAGAAACCGCGCTCCAGTCGCTGCTGGTGCGCGAAAAAGTAGAGGCCGCGCGGCGCGCGATGCTGCTCTATCCACAACAGCTTGAGTGGAACTGGTGGGACGACGTAACCGTCGAGTTGCGTTTCTGGCTCCCGGCGGGCAGCTTTGCGACCAGCGTGGTAAGGGAACTTATCAATACAACAGGTGAATATGCGAATATTGCTGAGTAACGATGACGGGATCCACGCGCCAGGCATACAGGCACTGGCCAGAGCCTTACGGGAGTTTGCCGAGGTTCAGGTAGTTGCACCCGATCGTAACCGCAGTGGCGCATCCAACTCGCTGACGCTGGAATCTTCTCTTCGTACTTTTACGTTTGAAAACGGCGATATCGCCGTGCAGATGGGCACGCCGACGGACTGTGTCTATCTTGGCGTCAATGCCCTGATGCGCCCGCGTCCTGATATCGTCGTGTCAGGTATTAATGCCGGGCCGAATCTGGGCGATGACGTTATCTATTCCGGCACCGTCGCGGCGGCGATGGAGGGGCGTCACCTCGGTTTTCCGGCGCTGGCGGTTTCGCTGAACGGCACGCAGCATTACGACACGGCGGCGGCGGTCACCTGTACGTTACTGCGCGCGCTGGCGCGTGAACCACTGCGCACCGGGCGTATTCTGAACGTCAACGTGCCGGACTTACCGCTCGATCACATCAAAGGCATTCGAGTGACCCGCTGCGGCAGCCGTCATCCGGCGGATAAAGTGATTCCTCAGCAGGATCCACGCGGCAATACGCTCTACTGGATTGGCCCTCCGGGTGAAAAACAGGACGCTGGCCCGGATACGGATTTTGCCGCGGTTGACGCCGGGTATGTTTCCGTCACGCCGCTGCATGTCGATTTAACCGCGCACAGCGCCCGTGAGGTCGTCGGCAGTTGGCTGGAACAGGCGGGAGTAGATACGCAATGGTAAGCGGACGCGTACTGGCGCTTCTGGAACAACTTCGCACACAGGGCATTCGCGACGAGCGGGTGCTGGATGCCATTGCCCGCGTTCCACGCGAAAAGTTTGTTGATGAAGCATTTGAACATAAAGCCTGGGAAAACGTCGCGTTACCGATAGGGCAGGGGCAAACTATTTCTCAGCCTTATATGGTTGCGCGGATGACCGAACTGCTGGAGCTGACGCCGGAATCGCGGGTGCTGGAAATCGGCACCGGTTCCGGGTATCAGACCGCAATCCTGGCGCACCTGGTGCAGCGCGTGTGTTCGGTTGAACGCATTAAAAGTTTGCAATGGCACGCAAGACGTCGCCTGAAGCAGCTTGATTTGCATAATATCTCTACTCGCCATGGCGATGGCTGGCAGGGTTGGCAGGCGCGCGCGCCTTTCGACGCCATTATCGTCACGGCCGCACCGCCGGAAATTCCGGTGGCGCTAATGTCGCAGCTGGATGAAGGCGGCATTCTTGTTTTACCCGTGGGCGATGAACATCAGTTTTTAAAACGCGTTCATCGGCGGGGAGGCGAATTCATTATTGATACCGTGGAAGCCGTGCGTTTTGTTCCTTTAGTCAAAGGAGAACTGGCCTGAGACCCGGATTTTTCTTAGGTTTTTCGGCACAATTCAGCGTATCGTGGGGAGACTTTGTAAGAGTCCACGATGGACGCGACACGGTTATTAACACACTGGCAGTTAACACTATTCCTGGGGGATAAATGAGCGCGGGAAGCCCAAAAATCACCGTACGCCGTGTTGCGGCATTATCACTGGTTTCACTCTGGCTGGCAGGCTGTACGTCTTCTGACAATCCGCCGGCGCCGGTAACCTCTGTTAACGGAAACACCTCCAGCAGCACCAATTCCGGCATGCTCATCACGCCGCAGCAGAAAGCAGGCGCAACGGCGCAAAACAGCGTGCCAGCCACGCCGCAAATCCAACCGGTGCAGCCGGTCCAAACGCAGCCGACGCAGATTCAGCCGGTCACACAGCAACCTGTTGCTCAGCAACCGGTGCAAATGCAGAACGGTCATATCGTGTATAACCGTAAATACGGCGATATTCCGAAAGGCAGTTACGCGGGCGGAAGCACCTACACCGTCAAGCATGGCGACACGCTTTTCTATATTGCATGGGTCACTGGTAACGACTTCCGCGACCTTGCGCAGCGCAACAATGTCGCCGCGCCTTACGCGCTGAATGTCGGTCAGGTGCTGCAGGTTGGTAACGCATCCGGTCAGCCGATCACCGGCAATAATCCTGTTGCAATCGCCAGCACGCAGGCGGCAACCACTTCTCAGACGGCAGTCGCAAAACCTGCACAAAATTCAACCGTGGCTGTTGCGTCGCAACCAACAATTACGTATTCTGAGGATTCAGGTGAACAAAGTGCTAACAAGATGTTGCCTAATAACAAGCCTGCGACGACAGTCACAGCGCCTGTAACAGCACCGGTTGCGAGCTCTTCCGTACCCAATGCCAGCAGTACGACAACCAGCGAGCCAATTTCGTCCTGGCGCTGGCCAACTGACGGCAAAATCATCGAAGGCTTTGGCGGTTCCGAAGGGGGCAACAAAGGCATCGATATCGCAGGTAGCAAAGGACAGGCTATCACCGCGACCGCGGATGGTCGTGTTGTGTATGCCGGTAATGCACTGCGAGGTTACGGTAACTTAATTATCATCAAACATAACGATGATTACCTGAGCGCCTACGCCCATAACGACACAATGCTGGTCCGGGAACAACAAGAGGTCAAGGCGGGGCAAAAAATAGCTACCATGGGTAGCACCGGAACCAGTTCGACACGCTTGCATTTTGAAATTCGTTACAAGGGGAAATCCGTAAACCCGCTGCAGTATTTGCCGCAGCGATAATTCGGCAGAGTACTAAGCACGGAGTCATTCAGGCGGTGTGAAACGCGCCGTCTGAAGATGAAGTGATAAGGTGCTTTGCCTGGGGATCACGGGTAGGAGCCACCTTATGAGTCAGAATACGCTGAAAGTTCATGATTTAAATGAAGACGCGGAATTTGATGAGAACGGAGCAGAGGTTTTCGATGAGAAAGCCTTAGTAGAAGAGGAACCCAGTGATAACGACCTGGCTGAGGAAGAGCTGTTATCGCAGGGTGCCACACAGCGTGTGCTTGACGCGACTCAGCTTTACCTTGGAGAGATCGGTTATTCTCCACTGTTAACAGCCGAAGAAGAAGTCTATTTTGCACGTCGTGCATTGCGTGGAGACGTCGCCTCCCGTCGCAGGATGATCGAGAGTAACCTGCGCCTGGTGGTAAAAATTGCCCGCCGTTATGGCAATCGTGGTCTGGCATTGCTGGATCTCATTGAAGAGGGCAATCTGGGGCTTATCCGCGCTGTTGAGAAGTTTGACCCGGAACGCGGGTTCCGCTTTTCAACCTACGCGACCTGGTGGATCCGCCAGACGATTGAACGGGCGATTATGAACCAAACCCGTACGATTCGTTTGCCGATTCACATCGTCAAAGAGCTGAACGTCTATTTGCGTACGGCACGTGAGTTGTCCCATAAACTGGACCACGAGCCAAGCGCAGAAGAGATAGCCGAACAGCTGGACAAACCGGTTGATGACGTAAGCCGTATGCTGCGTCTCAACGAGCGCATTACCTCAGTCGACACGCCGCTGGGCGGAGACTCTGAAAAAGCGCTGCTGGACATCCTGGCTGATGAAAAGGAAAACGGCCCGGAAGACACCACGCAGGACGATGACATGAAACAGAGCATCGTCAAATGGCTGTTCGAACTGAACGCCAAACAGCGTGAAGTGCTGGCACGTCGTTTCGGTTTACTGGGGTATGAAGCTGCAACGCTTGAAGATGTGGGCCGCGAAATTGGCCTGACTCGTGAACGCGTTCGTCAGATTCAGGTTGAAGGCCTGCGCCGTCTGCGTGAGATCTTGCAGACTCAGGGGCTGAATATCGAAGCGCTGTTCCGCGAATAAGTGAACATCTGTCAAAAAGGCCAGTCGAGAGACTGGCCTTTTTCTTTTTGGGCAGGTCATTCACCCCATCATTTTCCTCACCAGCCGCGTAAACTGTTCGCGCTCTTCCTCGCTTAATCGCGCTAAAAATGCCTGATCGACGTTATTACCAATGGGTTTTTTAGCGTTCAGTAACGCTTCGCCTTCCTCGGTGAGAAAGACAAAACGGCGGCGTTTGTCGGCGGGATCGTGCTCGCGGCGGACCAGATTGCGGCTCTCCATGCGGCTCAACATCTCAGCAAGCGTCGCCTTAGTGCTTACCGCCACTTCCGTTAGTTCAACCTGCTCAATGCCAGGATGTTCGGCAATCGATCGCATGACGGCGTACTGGGGCTTGGTCAGCTCCGGCAATTCTTGCTGCCAGCGTGCGGTATGTTGCTGAAAGAGCTGGCGCAGCAGGTGAAATGCTTCGTTTCTTAACTCCATGAAAACCCCATCATAAAAAACGTTCTCTCATGATAGCCGTTACACGCCGCTTTTTTAATCCTTCATTTTTTAGCTTTGAGTGCGATCGTATACGAACAATATTGTGTGTAAGGACATTCTGACGTAGGTTATACAAAACGTTCGTACACGAACAAATATTGAGGTGATGAATGAGACTGATTGTGGGGATGACTGGCGCGACGGGCGCACCGCTTGGCGTCGCGCTGCTGAAGGCGTTGCGCGAAATGCCGGAGGTTGAGACACATCTGGTGATGTCGAAGTGGGCCAAAACCACTATCGAACTGGAAACGCCCTACAGCGCGCGTGATGTTGCCGCATTAGCGGATTTCAGCCACAGCCCGGCGGACCAGGCGGCGACCATCTCATCAGGCTCATTCCAGACCGATGGCATGATTGTTATCCCGTGCAGCATGAAAACGCTGGCGGGCATCCGCGCCGGGTACGCTGACGGCCTGGTAGGGCGCGCGGCGGATGTCGTGCTCAAAGAGGGGCGCAAGCTGGTACTGGTGCCGCGTGAAATGCCGCTTAGCACCATTCATCTGGAAAATATGCTCGCGCTTTCCCGCATGGGTGTGGCGATGGTGCCGCCGATGCCTGCCTTCTATAACCATCCTGAATCGGTGGGTGACATTGTCGATCACATTGTCGCTCGCGTGCTGGACCAATTCGGCCTGAAGTATGACAAGGCCCGCCGCTGGAATGGCCTTCCGTCGGCACACTCATTTTCACAGGAGAATGCATAATGGCTTTTGATGATTTACGCAGCTTTTTACAGGCGCTCGACGACCAGGGGCAATTGCTGAAAATCAGCGAAGAGGTGAACGCCGAGCCGGATCTGGCTGCCGCTGCCAACGCCACCGGGCGCATCGGCGACGGCGCACCGGCGCTGTGGTTTGATAATATTCGCGGCTTTACCGATGCGCGCGTGGCGATGAACACTATCGGTTCCTGGCAGAACCACGCGATTTCCCTTGGGCTGCCACCGAACACACCGGTTAAAAAACAGATTGATGAGTTTATCCGCCGCTGGGATAACTTTCCCATTGCCCCGGAGCGCCGCGCCAATCCTGCCTGGGCGCAGAACACCGTTGATGGCGACGAGATCAACCTGTTCGATATTCTGCCACTGTTTCGTTTAAACGATGGCGATGGCGGTTTCTATCTCGACAAAGCGTGCGTGGTTTCCCGCGATCCGCTCGATCCGGATAACTTCGGCAAGCAGAACGTCGGCATCTATCGCATGGAAGTGAAGGGTAAGCGTAAGCTCGGCCTGCAACCGGTGCCGATGCACGATATCGCCCTGCATCTGCATAAAGCGGAAGAACGTGGGGAAGATTTGCCGATTGCCATCACCCTGGGTAACGATCCGATCATCACCCTGATGGGGGCCACCCCGCTGAAATATGATCAATCGGAATACGAAATGGCGGGCGCGCTACGTGAAAGCCCGTACCCAATCGCCACCGCCCCGCTGACCGGTTTTGATGTGCCGTGGGGCTCGGAAGTGATCCTCGAAGGGGTGATCGAAAGCCGTAAACGCGAAATCGAAGGGCCGTTCGGTGAATTTACCGGCCACTACTCCGGCGGGCGTAACATGACCGTGGTGCGCATCGATAAAGTCTCTTACCGCACCAAGCCGATTTTTGAATCGCTCTATCTTGGTATGCCGTGGACCGAAATCGACTACCTGATGGGGCCAGCCACCTGCGTGCCGCTGTATCAGCAACTGAAAGCCGAGTTCCCGGAAGTGCAGGCGGTAAACGCCATGTACACCCACGGCCTGCTGGCGATTATCTCCACCAAAAAACGCTACGGCGGCTTTGCCCGCGCAGTGGGCCTGCGTGCGATGACCACGCCGCACGGTCTGGGTTATGTGAAGATGGTGATCATGGTCGATGAAGACGTTGACCCGTTCAACCTGCCGCAGGTGATGTGGGCCCTCTCGTCGAAAGTGAACCCGGCAGGTGATTTGGTGCAACTGCCAAATATGTCCGTGCTGGAACTCGACCCAGGCTCAAGCCCGGCGGGGATCACCGACAAGCTGATTATCGACGCTACCACGCCTGTCGCCCCGGACAACCGTGGTCACTACAGCCAGCCGGTGGTGGACTTACCGGAAACCAAAGCCTGGGCTGAAAAACTGACCGCTATGCTGGCCGCACGTCAATAAGGAGAAGAGGATGATTTGTCCACGTTGTGCCGATGAACAGATTGAAGTGATGGCGAAATCGCCGGTAAAAGATGTCTGGACGGTCTACCAGTGCCAGCACTGCCTTTATACCTGGCGCGATACCGAACCGCTACGCCGTACCAGCCGCGAGCATTACCCGGAAGCATTTCGCATGACGCAGAAAGATATTGATGACGCGCCAATGGTGCCGAGCATTCCGCCGCTGCTGGCGGAAGGTAAGCGTTAAGCACACAATGCCGGGTGGCGGCTACGCCTTACCCGGCCTACGTTATTTGATTTTATAAAACGACAGCCGTCCGCTTTTAGGCGATCCGGTATCAATATAAACCTGGTTGGCGAATCTCTGGATGTTATCAAACATCATATGTCCGAAGATAAAGCAGTCGGCGCCGTTTATTTCCTGTAACTCGCCTGTGAGCGATTTCAGTACGCGATCAATAGGCCAGAGTAGTTCTCTCTCCGCTATTTCTTTGCCAAACTGATACTCATCACCAGGATAATCTGCATGTACGATGACATATTTTATAATGTCGTTGGTGATTTCAATAATATGTGGAAGGTGATGGAATTTCAGCAACAGATCTATTGCTTCTTTTTGCTCTGAATCATTTAAATCGAAAAACCAGTCACCACCACTGGCTAACCACATATTGCCATCGCCAGTCGCGAAGGCATCAAGTGCCATCGCTTCGTGGTTGCCTTTAACGGAGGTAAACCAGGGCTGGTTTAGCAGGCGTAGCACGTTAAGACTCTCCGGCCCACGATCGATATTATCGCCGACAGAAATAAGTAAGTCTGTTTCAGGACAAAAAGTGAGTTGATGTAGGCGAGATTGTAATAATTGATAATTGCCATGTATGTCACCAATAACCCATATATGGCGATAGTTATTGGTATCAATTTTTTGATAGCGTGTAGATGGCATGGTTTTACCCTGTAAAATAAGCGCTCCTATTATACAGGGTATTTTTATTTGATTCGTCAGTCGTCGTTAATATTCCCGATAGTAAAAGACTATCGGGAATATGTTTACACCAGACTCTTCAACCGATAAATCCACTCCAGCGCCTGGCGCGGGGTGAGTGAATCCGGGTCAAGATTTTCCAGTGCTTCGACCGCAGGTGAAGTTTCTTCTGGTACGGACAGCAGCGACATTTGCGTGCCGTCAACCTGCGTTGCCGCCGCATTCGGCGAAATGCTCTCCAGCTCACGCAGCTTCTGCCGTGCGCGTTTGATCACCTCTTTTGGCACGCCCGCCAGCGCCGCAACCGCCAGGCCGTAGCTTTTGCTTGCCGCGCCGTCCTGTACGCTGTGCATAAAAGCGATCGTGTCGCCGTGCTCCAGCGCATCGAGATGCACGTTGGCGACGCCTTCCATTTTCTCCGGCAGTTGAGTCAGCTCGAAGTAGTGGGTGGCAAACAGCGTTAACGCTTTGATTTTATTCGCCAGATTTTCCGCGCATGCCCACGCCAGCGACAGGCCGTCGTAAGTTGACGTACCGCGACCAATCTCATCCATCAGCACCAGGCTATTTTCGGTAGCGTTATGCAAAATGTTGGCGGTTTCGGTCATCTCCACCATAAAGGTTGAGCGCCCGGACGCCAGATCATCGGCCGCGCCAACGCGGGTAAAGATGCGGTCAATCGGGCCAATCTCCACGCTTTGGGCAGGCACGTAGCTGCCGATGTAAGCCAGCAGTGCGATCAGCGCCGTCTGACGCATGTAGGTACTCTTACCGCCCATGTTCGGACCGGTGATGATTAACATGCGACGCTGTGGTGAAAGATTCAGCGGGTTGGCGATAAACGGCTCGTTGAGCACCTGTTCGACCACCGGGTGTCGACCCTCGGTGATGCGAATGCCCGGTTTATCGATAAAGGTTGGGCAGGTGTAGTTCAGCGTATACGCGCGCTCGGCAAGGTTTACCAGCACGTCAAGCTCTGCCAGGGCGCTGGCGCTCTGTTGCAGATCGGCCAGATGCGGCAGCAGCAGGTCAAACAGCTCGTCGTAAAGCTGTTTTTCCAGCGCCAGGGCTTTGCCTTTGGAGGTGAGGACTTTATCTTCGTATTCTTTCAGCTCAGGAATGATATAGCGTTCAGCATTCTTTAGCGTCTGGCGGCGTACGTAGTTGATTGGCGCCAGATGGCTTTGTCCACGGCTGATCTGAATGTAATAACCGTGGACGGCATTAAAGCCCACTTTCAGGGTATCCAGGCCGGTACGCTCGCGTTCACGAATTTCCAGACGATCGAGGTAGTCGGTCGCGCCATCGGCCAGCGCGCGCCACTCATCCAGCTCTTCGTTGTAGCCTGGCGCGATGACACCGCCGTCGCGAACCAGCACCGGCGGTGCATCGATAATCGCGCGTTCGAGCAGTTCACGCAGTTCGGTGAACTCACCCATTTTTTCGCGCAGCATTTGAACCGGAGCACTATCGACACTTTCAAGCTGTGTACGCAGTTCCGGCAATTGCTGGAAGGCATGACGCATCCGCGCCAGGTCGCGCGGGCGAGCGGTACGCAGCGCAAGGCGCGCCAGAATACGTTCGAGATCGCCCACCTGACGCAGTACCGGTTGCAGTTCGCAGGTCGCATCCTGCAAAGCGCCGATAGTTTGCTGGCGCTCTGTCAGCGTTTTGGTGTCGCGCACCGGCATATGCAGCCAGCGCTTGAGCATGCGGCTACCCATCGGCGTCACGGTACAATCGAGCACAGATGCCAGCGTGTTTTCAACGCCCCCGCCCAGATTCTGGGTGATCTCCAGATTACGTCGGGTGGCCGCATCCATAATGATACTGTCCTGCTGGCGCTCCATGGTGATGGAGCGGATATGCGGGAGTGACGTGCGCTGGGTATCTTTAACATACTGCAACAGGCAGCCCGCAGCGCACAGGCCGCGCGGCGCGTTTTCCACGCCAAAACCGATGAGATCGCGTGTACCAAATTGCAGGTTGAGCTGCTGACGCGCGGTGTCGATTTCAAACTCCCACAACGGGCGACGGCGCAGGCCGCGACGGCCTTCAATCAGCGCCATCTCGGCGAAATCTTCGGCATACAGCAGCTCGGCTGGATTGGTGCGTTGCAGCTCTGCCGCCATCGTTTCCCGGTCTGCCGGTTCACTCAGACGAAAACGCCCGGAGCTGATATCCAGCGTCGCGTAGCCATAACCTTTGCTGTCCTGCCAGATAGCCGCCAGCAGATTGTCCTGGCGTTCCTGCAACAGGGCTTCATCGCTGATCGTGCCCGGCGTAACGATACGCACAACCTTGCGTTCTACCGGGCCTTTGCTGGTCGCCGGGTCGCCAATTTGTTCGCAAATGGCGACCGATTCGCCCTGATTCACTAGCTTAGCGAGATAGTTTTCCACAGCGTGATGCGGAATGCCCGCCATCGGAATAGGTTCGCCTGCGGAAGCGCCGCGCTTGGTCAGCGAAATATCGAGCAGTTGCGACGCGCGTTTGGCGTCATCGTAGAACAGCTCGTAAAAGTCGCCCATACGGTAAAACAGCAGGATCTCCGGATGCTGGGCTTTCAGCTTGAGATACTGCTGCATCATGGGGGTATGGCTAGAGAAGTCCTTATCAATGTCTTCATTCATATTGATTTTACTCATTTTTTAATTCTTTCAAGTGCTCATATGGCCCCAGGTAAAACCCCTTTAAACCCACATAAATCCATAAATTTGTAGCTCACTTGTAGCCCAAAGCGTGATAGATTGGTTGTACTCCTTCTTTGGGTTACAAATGGTGGTGATACTTTGAAAACAACTCTCAATCAGGCTTTTATTATCAACAAGTTAAGTATTAATGTTAAGCCTGAGCTCAGTAGCTCTGGAAAAGTCGTTTTCGAAGCCAACCCTGACCAAAAACCTTACATAGTTTTTGACGATCATCGAGATTCACCCGTTGGCTTCGGTGTGAAGGTCAGTTTGACGAAAAAAACCTATGTAATCCAGCGAAGAGTAGCCTCTTCAGATCGTAATGTCAGTGAGGGTAAGAAGCCAAGCTCTGTCTTGAAAGTAAAGGTTGGGAATGTGTCCGATTTTCCGAGTATCGATCAAGCCCGTGAGGCAGCTCGGCAGTTGGTTCAGACAATGATTGCAACAAAGAGAAATCCCAACAAGATTAAAAGGGAACTCGATCTGGCTGAATTGACCGTGAGTGAAGCTTTTGCCCAATACAGGAGTCACTTACTTGGCAGAACCAAACCTGCTAAACCAAACACTCTCAATGTGTTAGACAAAGCTGAGAATCGGTTGAAAGAATGGCAAAACCTTCGAATCAAGGATCTTACTGGTAATGAAATCCTTCGAAAGTTTGACGAGATTGCTTCAAGAGCCAGAACAGCAGCAGAACAGACTTTTAGGTGGGCCAATGTTGCTGTAAAACACGCAATCGAGATTGAAGCTGGGAATGCTCAGACCCAGCAACGACAACCTTCGTTGTCCTATAATCCTTTTTCAATTTTAAAGGTACAGAAGAAGTTCAGAACACGATCTGAGCTGGAAGATAGCTATCGTGCCAAGGGCGTACGAAATCCATTGTCCCCCAAAGATACTTTGGGACGGTTTCTAGCTGCATTACACAATAAGAGAGGTTTTAATCGTTTGGGTTGTGATTATCTGTTGCTGACCATTTTGACAGGAGCCAGGAAAGAAGAGACAGCAACACTGTGCTGGCGAGAGGCCCTGACAGAAGAGGAAGTCAGAACGACAAGCTATGTCGATCTCGAAAACCGGGTTATTCGCTTTTACGACACGAAAAATCGTAACGACCATGAGCTTCCAATCTGTGATGCTACAAAGCGAATTCTGGAAGACCGACGAGATATCGTCAACGATACCGAAATACGGGCAGATAAACGCAAATGGGTTTTTCCGGCTCGTTCATCACGAAGCAAGGTTGGACATTATTCTGACAGTAAAAGCTTGCGCGAGTATATCTGTCAGGAAGCTGGAATAATGAAGCTGGGAATGCACGATCTGCGAAGAACTTTTGGCCGTGTTGCAGAAGAACTAACTTCGTATGCAGTGGTGAAAAGATTGCTTAACCACCGTAATACCACGGACCCTACTGAAAGATATGCTGAGCCTGATAACGAGCGAGTTTTTGAGGCACTTCAACGGATTGAGCTTCATATGCTGATGACAGTACCTGAGTTGTATAATACACTTTTGGCTTCGGCGAAATATCAACCATTGCCAACAAATTAGGGGGACAGGGAATGAGTGCAATCGATACTTTAAGGGAATATGCTGAAGTATGGCGGCTATTTGGTAGTATGCCAGATGATGCAACCCTGAGTGCTGAAGTTTCGGCCCTTTACCTTGGTGTAAGTGTCAAAACATTGGCTCGTTATCGCCAGACTGGTAATGGCCCTGCTTATATCCAATACCAGGCTGAAGATAGCAAAGCAAGAAATCAACGCGTAAATTATCTGTTGGGTGATTTAAAAACCTGGCGGGATAATCATAAAGTGAACAGCACAATGGAAGCAGCACAGGCCCGTGGGTTGGCTTTTGCTTCTTTGGCTGATTTTACCAAGCCAGAGCCTTTCTGGACTATTGATAATAAAATTTATTCTCATGCCCTTACTGTATCTGACGAAGTATTCAAGGAGCTATTAAATACCTCTCGCGCAGAAGTTATTTGGATCTCTCTTGAGAAAGTGTTGTTTGAGAACTGGCATGCTTCGAGAGAGCGCCAGAAATGGAATGACGTTTTTGTTAGTGTACTAAGTGGGATGGTTAAATCATGTGAAATTGAACAAGAACGTCATATACTTAATGATATTTTATGATTAATTTCATTCCCAATATAAAATTGAATTTATATTGGGAAATAGTCATTTGCGGAAGTATAAATTGTTCAACAGCATTATTTATTATTTTAATCAAATGGAATGCCGTCTGTAGGATATCTTCTTTTGGGATTTTTAACCGGCTTTGTTTTACTCCCTGCACGATAAAAGTTAAACGAATTGGCAAAGTCTTCTGTCTCCAGTCTGGACTTTCTAAATTTATCCATCAGATCTTCATTGAAACGACGAGGGATTCCTTTAACACACAAGTTTGAATTAAGGTATACTTGGTTATCTATGGCGTCACGAATAAGTATTTTTCTCTCAAATAACTCTTTGAATGCGCGTGAGACATTTGATTTATTCAGCCCAAGATCTTTGGCTATACGTGACTGTGAAAAATCAGGGATAATATTTCCATAATCAATTACTGAGAAGAGATAAAGCACAATTCTAAACGCTGTGGGCGTCAAATCCATCCTGGCGAGTGTGGCCATATTGCCTTTGAATATCATTGAGAAATCGTCTCTGAATGACGTTTTTTTATAGCTATTTGCTTTAATCTTTATTTCTTCCAGATCTTCGGGCATAACCTCTAATGCTTCTGCAATAATGGACTTTTGTTCTTTAGTTAATACAACGCTTGTGATTGACATGATGGCTCCTTTTTTATTGTTGTGATTACATATATGGCACATTTAATTTATTTGTCAACTTGGTTGGTAGTATTATTTAATTGTATTTACTTTGAGATTTTACGGTTGTTATTTAGTGGGAGATGGTTGGTTATCAAATTTAAAACAAGGGGTGCTAAATTTCACCATCACCTGTTATGTAATTAATGATTTTTGGTTCTGAAATTAATAACGGCAGGGTTTGTTTAATTATTTGATTTTATTGGTTAATTTTCAATTGTGTTCTGCAAGATAAAAGAGTGATAAAGAAATAAGAAACCACAGTTTTGCATTAGAACGATACTCAAGGCCTTGGTGTACCTGATGAAAACACTTTTATTATTGTTTTTCTTACATAATATCATTTCTTAAGTGAAGCCTGCGCAACTGTGTGTTGCGCCATTGGGCTTCAGAACATTACTACAGTATTTTCTGTAAGTATAAATACGCTTCGCGCACGAGTTCATAGACCTGAGGTTAACTGTCATTACAAATACGCTTCGCGCAAAAAATCAGGAGGCTGAGTTGATCGGGAAAGCGAACACAGATACATGATTTGCCCATTTGCTGAGTACGGCTCACGCCGGGACCCTTCGGAAAAACCCTTTCTGCTTCAGCGAGTGAGTGCTGTGGGCACTCAGCGGCGCTGCCAGGGAAACAAAATTATGGTTTTCACCGGTTTGGTAAAAATAATTAACATTTATCGGTAGTCGGGGCGTAAGCCAGTGCGTAGCACGCTCTCAAAAATATTCCTGTGGTTTTTTTATCTGAAATATGGAAATGACTCAGATAATTGAAATATGAAATAGTAAT
>NZ_CALSBS010000036.1 GCF_943590815.1 Pseudocitrobacter vendiensis
AACACCGCGCGCACAACTCACAACATTCGCATCCAACGCACCACAAAATCCGCAATTCCCTCAACGTCATTGATATCCAATAACGGCACATTCACCCTGAGAGAAATATCACTGGCCACAGCGATAACATGCTGATCGATCACCAGCTCTTGCGGCTTATGCCCGGCATCCTTGCGAAACAGCACAATTTTCGCGATTTCTTCATGCTTAAATCCCTCCACCAGAATTACATCCAGCTTTGATGCATCCATTCTGCTGGCCAGGAATACGAGATCCAACTCCTCTTCCTCTGGTGTCTCCGTCATCAGCGCCCAGCGCTGTTTACTGGCAACCAGCGTTTGTGTTGCGCCTGCTTTACGCAGTTCATAGCTATCCTTACCCGGCTTATCCACATCCATATTATGGTGCGTATGCTTTATAAGGCCCGGTCGTATCCCGCGCTGACATAGCGCTGGGATCAACTGCTTAAGCAACGTTGTTTTACCGGTCCCGCTCCATGCCGCTATCGCTAATAAGGGAATCATGAGTGCGCCTCAAACCACGCCAAATCATCCAGCGTATTCACGTTACTGAAGGCTTCCCGGCAATCGCTAAAATCCACTGCATGCCCACCAGCTTCACGCATAAAGACCATCACCCGGCGATCGCCACGTGCAAGATAGGCTTCAATATCTGCAGCGACCCGGCGATGAACCAGTGCTATTGCCGGATGATCGCGGTCGCCATCATGAACCCACACCACTGGCGCTTCAGTACGCTGAGATTGTAGACGCTCCGCCAGATGGGCAGGAATAAACGGCGTATCACACGGGCAGAACAGGAACCACTCGCCCTCAGCTTGCCTGATGACAGAAGCCATTCCGGCAAGTGGCCCCGGAAAATCGGCAAGCGTATCCTGATAAACGGGAAAACCACTGGCCAGATACACCGAAATATTGCGATTAGCGCTGATCGTCACAGTCTTCACCTGCGGCTGTAAACGATCCGCCACATGTTTCCACAGCGGTTTCCCGTGCAGCGTCATTAATCCCTTATCCTGTCCACCCATTCGTGATGCTTTACCACCCGCCAGCACGACGCCCTTTATATTCACTATATCGCCTCTTTTATTGTGGGTTTGACCCTGCTACCGTGTGTTAATCAAGAGTAAGGAGCACGACCATGAAATGTAAACGTCTGAATGAAGTTATTGAACTCCTCCAGCCAGCCTGGCAGAAAGAGCCGGAACTGAACCTGATGCAATTTTTGCAGAAACTGGCGAAGGAGTCAGGTTTTGAGGGGGAACTGGCAGATTTAACGGATGATATTCTGATCTATCACCTGAAAATGCGTGACTCGGCGAAAGATGCCGTGATTCCGGGTATCCAGAAAGATTACGAAGAAGATTTTAAAACCGCGCTGTTACGCGCACGCGGTGTGATTAAAGAGTAAAAGGTTGTAAGCACAGCCGCTGAAAGCGCTACGAAATGATATCCTGAACTATTCGTATAGTTAGTCGGATTGGCAGGATGAACGACAAGGCTTTCACTTTTCAGACATTGCACCCGGATACCATTATCGATGCGTTATTCGATCAGGGTATTCGGGTGGATTCTGGCCTTACCCCGTTAAACAGCTATGAAAACCGGGTTTATCAATTTCAGGATGAAGATCGCCGCCGTATGGTGGTGAAGTTCTATCGCCCCGAACGCTGGTCGGCTGACCAAATTCTGGAAGAACATCGCTTCGCCCAGGAACTTCTTAATGATGAAGTGCCTGTTGCCGCGCCTATCACTTTCAACAACAAAACGCTGCTGACCCATCAGGGGTTCTATTTCGCCGTATTCCCAAGTCTGGGAGGCCGCCAGTTTGAATCTGATAATCTGGATCAAATGGAGTGGGTTGGGCGTTATCTGGGGCGTTTGCACCAAACCGGCCGTAAGTCGCGCTTTGTAGCCCGTCCGGAAATTGGCGTGAAAGAGTATCTTATTGAGCCGCGCGCCGTTTTTGAACATTCCGCTCTGGTTCCCGCCGCGTTGAAAGAACGTTTTCTGAAAGCGACCGACGATCTCATTGATGCTGTGATGGCACAGTGGCATGGCCGCTTTAACACGCTGCGCCTGCACGGTGATTGCCATGCCGGGAATATTCTCTGGCGTGACGGGCCGCTGTTTGTTGATTTGGATGATGCGCGCACCGGCCCTGCGGTACAGGATCTGTGGATGTTGCTGAATGGCGATTGTGCCGAGCAGCGGATGCAGATGGAGATGATTGTTGAAGCCTACGAGGAGTTCAGCAATTTCAATCTGGATGAACTGGCACTCATTGAGCCTTTACGCGCGATGCGATTGGTTTATTATCTTGCGTGGATTATCAGGCGCTGGGATGACCCTGCGTTTCCTCAGAATTTCCCCTGGCTTACCGGGGAAGATTTCTGGCTGCGGCAGATTTCGATATTTATTGAGCAGGTGAAGGTTCTTCAGGAGCCCCCTCTTCAGTTAACGCCAATGTATTAATTTGACATATTCAGGAGAGAATTCGTTATGAAAAAAATTTGGCTTGCGCTGGCAGGTATGATTCTGGCATTCAGCGCTTCCGCTGCTCAGATCACCGATGGCAAACAATACACCACCCTCGATAAACCGGTTGCCGGCGAGCCGCAGGTACTGGAGTTCTTCTCGTTCTATTGCCCGCACTGCTATCAGTTTGAAGAAGTGCTGCATGTTTCCGATACCGTGAAACAGAAACTGCCGGAAGGCACCAAAATGACCAAATACCACGTTGAGTTCCTGGGCCCGTTGGGCAAAGATCTGACTCAGGCGTGGGCGGTTGCAATGGCACTGGGTGTGGAAGATAAAATTACTGCGCCGATGTTCGAAGCCATTCAGAAAACACAGACTGTCCAGAACGTTGCCGATATCCGTAAGGTCTTCGTCGATGCAGGCGTAAAAGGTGAAGAATATGATGCCGCATGGAATAGCTTTGTGGTGAAATCCCTGGTAGCACAGCAGGAAAAAGCGGCCGCTGACCTGCAACTGCAGGGTGTTCCGGCGATGTTTGTTAACGGCAAATATCAGCTGAATCCGCAGGGTATGGATGCCAGCAACATGGAAATCTTTGTTCAGCAGTATGCTGATACCGTAAAACAACTTATTGAGAAAAAATAAGTTTAATAAATAATATATAAGGCTCGCAAATTATTGCGGGCCTTTTTTATATCTTCCGGATAAACACATTCTGATAATTCGCTTTTAAGCCTAACAAATATACAGGCTCCAGATATTCTTTTATATAATAACCCAACATATTTATTAGGGATGATTGTCATGAAAAAGAGTGTCGTAGCGGCGGGCGTAGTGGTTGCTTTGGGTGTGTGTTGGATAGGTAGCGCATGGTATACCGGTAAACAGATCGAACCGAAAGTTACCGATTTTGTTTCTTCTTTTAATCAGGCCAGTAAAGCGAAATCCTCACAAATGGGGATGACATTAAGCTACAAGGATTTTTCTGGTGGCTTACTGAGTTCTCATTTTCAGGTGGTGCTGACGTTTGAACATGGCATAGAGGCTAGCGGCATTAAAGCCGGGCAGAACATTGCGTTTAATGTCGATGTTGATCATGGCCCTTTCCCACTTTCCTCGCTGGCGAAAGGCAGTTTTGCTCCTGCAATGGCGGCGATGAACGTGTCGCTGGTTAACGGTGAAATGACCAAACCGCTTTTTGATGCGGCAAAAGGGCGCTCGCCAATCGATGCAAATATTCGTGCAAGTTATGATAAAACTATCGCGACCCAGATTGTAGTGGCGCCAGCCTCTTATTCCGATACCAAAACCACATTTGCGTTTGAAGGGGGTGAATTTAATGTCTCAGGCGAAAACTCACTGCTCACGGATGCACAGATTAATGGGCAGTTAAAAAACATTGTTATTAGCCAGGATAATAATGATGTAAAACTTTATTCAGATTCAATGACTGTTACGTCAACGGCTAATAAGGTTGATGATAATATCACTGTTGGCCATGCAGATGTATCACTGAATAATATACGAGTAAACTCCAGGGGCAAAGATTTAATACAGATTAATGCCCTCACCGGAACCGGCGCTTTGGCATTATCCAGTGATAAAAAACACATTAACTATACCCAGGAATATGGCATCAAAGATTTGACGCGTGAAAATCAGAATCTGGGAAGCGGTAAAATTGCCCTGGTCTTAGAGAATCTCGATCCTGTTGCGATTCGCGAGTTGTTCACTAATTACAACGCGGAACTGAGTAAGGCTATCGTGGCCAATCCTGCGCTGGGTGAAGATGAAGACGCGATGGGTGAGATCAGTTTGAAACTGCTCATGAAGTACATCGCCAACATCCAGAAAAGCGAGCCAGTCATTAAATTCCCGATTAGCTGGAAAAATGAAAAAGGGGAAATGACGGCTAATATTAATATCGCCATTGCCGATCCGGTCAAAGCAAAATTCACGCCAGGAACCTTAACCGAATCCGTAGACCAGAATGTTAAAGCCATGACGGCCAACGTCATGCTGCCTCTGGATGTTTTCACCTACACCGCTAAGCAAATAAAGCTGGCGGAGGGTAAGGATGACGCTGCCGCACAAAAACAGGCTGAGAAAGACGTTAAAAATGCCATTACGGTTGGTAAAATGATGGATCTTATCAGCGTGGACGATAAAGCGGCGAAGCTTGATTTTGAATATCAGCAGGGAAAAGTTGTCTTTAACGGCAAAGAGATGACGGCGGAAGAGTTTATGGCGCGGGGAGGTCGTTTCCTGCCATAAGTTGATAATCTCGCCTCCTGCCATTCAGGAGGCGAGATATAGGTATTATTTCTTCTGTGAATGCGGCGTAATGAGAGACGTCAGCAATGTATCTTTTTCTTCCCACAGTGAGTTCAGCCACTGCTGGAAACGGCGCTTGAAGTTCTTATCTGAGACATAATCACCGTGTAACTCTTCGGCCACCGGCAGCAGATTCACGCGTACCACAATGCGCGTTAGCTTCCCACTTAGCATGTCAAAGAAGGGGCTGTCGTTGTTTTCCGGGTAACACAACGTCACATCAAGCAACTTATCGAACTGCGCACCCAGCACGCTCAGCGCCATCGCAATGCCAGCGGCTTTCGGCGGCAGCAGATTTTTATACGGCGAGCGGGTCTGGCGGCGTTTCTCTTCGGTAAAGCGTGAGCCTTCGACAAAATTCACAATAGTGGTGGGATGCGTGCGAAACTTCTCGCAGGAGCGGCGCGTCGTTTCAACATCTTTTCCGCGACGCTCCGGATGGCGGATGAGATAGCTATGCGAGTAGCGACGCATAAACGGCATATCCAGCGCCCAGCAGGCCAGACCGATAAAGGGAACCCAGGCCAGTTGCTGCTTCAGGAAATACTTATTCATTGGAATGTGCTTACGGAAAATCACGCACAGCACCACGATGTCGGCCCAACTGTGGTGATTGCAGATAAGTAAATACCAGTTCTTTTTGTTCAGCTTCTCCAGACCCTGAATTTCCCACTTCAGATGTGGGTTGAGATGCAGCAGCGCCGCCAGGCCTTCACACCAGCAGTACATCATAAAATTGCAAAAAACGGAGACGGAGCGCCAGATTGCCGGAATGGGCAAAATGAGCTTAACAAGCCCGGCGATGATGATCGGCACGGAACACAATATGGTCAGTAAAATAGTAAGCGCGATACTTATGGGAAGCGTTATCGCCGCGAGCAATCTCGACATAATTAGTTTATTCAGATAGTTAGTCATTTAACGCGCGCAGGCAAAACGCACAAGGGGCTGATTTTATCAGAAAACACACCCAATGACGGGTCTTACCAGAACAGAAAAATAACCTCTGCTTATATCCACACAGGATAAATTGTCACCACATCTTATTTTGAGTTGGCGATCTATGTGTAACTATATGAAAAATATAATATATTTATGGATTATATAAACGAGAATGATCACATGTTATTAGCATAATAAAACTATACACAAAGTTATCCACAGTTTTGATTTGCGAGTGATCCAGAAGATCTGCAAATCTTTTCGCGTAAATGGGGCGAAAAACTCATGTTTTCATGCTGTCTGTGGCATGCTTTAACCATAATCTGATAAACAGGCACGGAAATTATGGTTCAGATCCCCGAAAATCCCCTTATCCTCGTTGATGGCTCCTCGTATCTTTACAGGGCGTATCATGCTTTCCCACCGCTGACCAACGGCGCAGGCGAACCGACTGGCGCGATGTATGGCGTGCTGAATATGCTGCGCAGCCTGTTGCTGCAATATCAGCCGACGCATGCGGTTGTGGTGTTTGATGCGAAGGGTAAAACCTTCCGTGACGAACTGTTTGAGGATTACAAATCTCACCGTCCACCGATGCCTGACGATTTGCGTGCGCAGATCGAGCCGCTGCACGCGATGGTGAAAGCCATGGGGCTTCCGCTGATGGCTGTATCGGGTGTTGAAGCGGATGACGTGATCGGCACGCTGGCGCGCGAAGCGGAAGCGGCGGGGCGCCCGGTGTTGATCAGCACCGGCGATAAAGATATGGCGCAATTGGTTACGCCGGGTATCACCCTGATTAACACCATGACCAACACCATTCTTGGCCCGGAAGAAGTGGTGACCAAGTACGGTGTGCCGCCAGAGCTCATCATCGACTTCCTCGCGCTGATGGGCGACTCCTCGGATAACATTCCGGGCGTGCCGGGGGTGGGCGAAAAAACCGCGCAGGCGCTGCTGCAGGGGCTGGGTGGGCTCGATACTCTGTATGCCGAATCGGATAAAATTGCCGGGCTGAGCTTCCGTGGCGCGAAAACCATGGCCGCGAAGCTCGAGCAGAACAAAGAGGTGGCGTATCTCTCCTATAAACTCGCGACCATCAAAACCGATGTTGAGCTGGAACTGACCTGCGAACAGCTGGAAGTGCAGCCGCCAGCGGCGGAAGAACTGTTGGGGTTGTTCAAAAAGTACGAATTCAAACGCTGGATAACCGATGTTGAGTCCGGTAAATGGTTGCAGGCGAAAGGCGCGAAGCCGACAAAATCCGCTGCCAAACCTGCGGAAACCATCGTGGTGGAAGATGAAGTCGAAACCACCGCCACCCTGAGCGCCGATAACTACGTCACGATCCTGGACGAGGCGACCCTGCTCGACTGGATTGAGAAGCTGAAAAAAGCGCCGTTGTTTGCTTTCGATACGGAAACGGACAGCCTCGATAATGTCTCTGCCAATATGGTCGGCCTGTCGTTTGCAACCGAACCCGGTGTTGCCGCATATGTGCCAGTGGCGCACGATTATCTTGACGCGCCAGAACAGATTTCCCGCGAACGCGCGCTGGAACTGCTCAAGCCGCTGCTGGAAGATGAAAAATGCCTGAAGGTTGGGCAGAACCTGAAATATGACCGCGGGATCCTCGCTAACTACGGCATTGAACTGCGCGGGATTGCCTATGACACCATGCTGGAATCCTACACGCTGGATAGCGTGGCGGGCCGCCATGACATGGACAGCCTTTCTGATCGCTGGTTGAAGCATAAAACCATCACCTTTGAAGAGATTGCCGGTAAAGGTAAGAAGCAACTGACCTTCAACCAGATCGCACTGGAAGAAGCGGGCCGCTATGCGGCGGAAGACGCCGACGTCACGCTGCAACTGCATCTGAAAATGTGGCCGAAGCTGCAGAAGGAAAAAGGGCCGCTGAGCGTCTTCGAAAATATCGAGATGCCGCTGGTGCCGGTACTGTCGCGCGTGGAACGCAATGGTGTGAAGATCGACCCGGCAGTTCTGCATGCGCATTCGCAGGAGATTGCGAAACGGCTGGTGGAGCTGGAGCAGAAAGCCTTTGAGGTCGCTGGTGAAGAGTTTAATCTCTCCTCGCCAAAACAGTTGCAAACCATTCTGTTTGAAAAACAGGGTATTAAGCCGCTGAAGAAAACCCCTGGCGGCGCACCGTCTACGTCGGAAGAAGTGCTGGAAGAGCTGGCGCTGGATTATCCACTGCCAAAAGTCATTCTTGAGTATCGTGGCCTGGCGAAACTGAAATCTACCTATACCGACAAGCTACCGTTGATGATCAACCCGAAAACCGGGCGCGTGCACACCTCTTATCATCAGGCTGTCACCGCAACGGGACGTCTCTCCTCAACGGATCCGAACCTGCAAAACATTCCGGTACGTAATGATGAAGGGCGTCGTATTCGTCAGGCGTTTATTGCGCCGAAAGATTACGTGATTGTTTCTGCGGACTACTCACAAATCGAACTGCGTATTATGGCGCACCTGTCGCGTGATAAGGGCCTGCTGACTGCGTTTGCGGAAGGGAAAGATATCCACCGCGCGACGGCGGCGGAAGTTTTTGGTTTGTCGTTAGAGAGTGTCAGCAGCGAACAGCGTCGCAGCGCGAAGGCGATTAACTTTGGTTTAATCTACGGCATGAGTGCTTTTGGCCTCTCCCGCCAGCTCAACATTCCACGTAAAGAGTCGCAGAAGTATATGGATCTCTACTTCGAGCGTTACCCTGGTGTCATGGAATATATGGAGCGCACCCGCGCACAGGCGAAAGAGCAGGGTTACGTTGAAACGCTGGATGGCCGTCGTCTTTATCTCCCGGACATCAAATCCAGCAACGGCGCGCGTCGTGCCGGGGCTGAACGTGCCGCGATCAACGCTCCCATGCAGGGCACTGCCGCAGATATCATTAAGCGAGCGATGATTGCTGTGGATGCCTGGCTTGAGAGTGAAAAACCGCGCGTGCGCATGATCATGCAGGTGCACGATGAACTGGTGTTTGAAGTGCATAAAGATGACGTGGACACCGTGTCGAAGAAAATTCACGAACTGATGGAAAACAGTACCCAACTGGATGTGCCATTGCTGGTGGAAGTGGGCAGCGGCGAAAACTGGGATCAGGCGCACTAAGCTTTCGGTGACCAAGCGCTTTTTTGGTAAGTAAGCAACATAACTTATAGCGTTTTGTGATGAACATTAGAATTCGCTATGTAATAAGTGAAAAAAAACTACAAAAAGTGCTTTCTGTGACCAAAAAAAAAGAGTAGAGTTAGTCGCGTAGGGTACAGAGGTAAGATGTTCTATCTTTCAGACCTTTTACTTCACGTAATCGGATTTGGCTGAATATTTTAGCCGCCCCGGTCAGTAATGACCGGGGCGTTTTTTATTGGGCGAAAGAAAAGCCGCCGGATGGCAGCTTTGCGTGAAACCCGGGTCGGGCAACCGCGCCCGACGACAGAATGATTACTCTTCGGCTTCTTCAGCCGCCACTTCCGGCGGGATCTCACTGTACCAGGTGTCCAGTTTCTGACGCAGCTTATCCACACCCTGCTTTTTCAGCGATGAAAACGCTTCAACCTGCACGTCACCGTTAAAGGCGAGCACGGCTTCGCGCACCATGTTGACCTGCGCTTTGCGCGCACCGCTGGCGAGCTTATCGGCTTTGGTCAGCAATACCAGCACTTCAATTTCACTGTCTACGGCCCACTGAATCATCTGCTGATCAAGATCTTTCAGTGGATGGCGGATGTCCATCAGGATAACAATCCCTTTCAGACACAGGCGTTTTTCCAGGTATTCACCCAGCGCACGCTGCCATTTAATTTTCATCTCTTCCGGTACTTCGGCGTAACCGTAGCCCGGTAAGTCGACCAGACGTTTACCGTCAGCCACTTCAAACAGGTTAATCAACTGTGTACGACCCGGCGTCTTTGACGTACGAGCCAGACTTTTTTGGTTGGTCAGCGTATTCAGCGCGCTGGATTTCCCGGCGTTGGAGCGACCTGCAAAAGCCACTTCGATGCCGGTATCGGAAGGTAAGTGGCGGATATCTGGCGCACTGGTCACAAAATGCGTCAGTTGGTAATTCAAGTTAGTCAAAACGGTCGTCTCCGTTAAATCAGGCAATGCTGGCGATTATACCCGATCGGCAAAAAAAGGCTGATTTTCCTCAGCGAGTCTACTGGATGTAAGCAAAACCCCTACAGTTTGTGAGATATTGCCCATAAACCCTATGCGAAATTTCAGAGAAGTTTGAGAAGAAAAAATCGGTAAAAATAGATAAATCATAGAGTTAATGTTGGGGAAAACTCTGATTTTATATTTATGTGCCGTTTCGCTGCTTGTTAGTTTAGCTCAACAAGGTAAAGTATCACTCATTGGCGAGGACGCCGGAAGGATTTCTAACTCAGGATGAGGGTCAGGAGCGCCAGGAGGCGAAGACTTAGGATTGTCAGGATGACAAACGTCCGGAGACGTAGAGAAAGGAAATGGAATCGTACAGGGATTGTTCCAGGCTAAAGGAAAGACAGGGTGTGTCGGTAGCTAACATGGAATGTAGCGCCCGTTGAGGGTGGAGAGTCAGGAAAAAGGCGACAGATTACTCTGTCGCCTTTTTTCTTTGTTGGTATTCTGCTAGATTCCGCCTCAATTCTATACTGAATAAAACGGCCATAAGACGACACCATGAAAAAACCCACATCTGCACCGCGTGCCAAAACACGCCGCAAAACCCGCGAAGAACTGGACCAGGAAGCGCGCGAACGTAAGCGCCAGAAGAAACATCGTGGCCATACGCCGGGCAGCCGTGCAAGTAGCGGCGGTGAATCTGGACGCGCGGGCCAAAAAGGTCAGGAAAAAGATCCCCGTATTGGCAGTAAAAAACCTGTTCAGCTGGGCGTAACCGCTGCGCAGACAACCCCTCGTCAGCAAAAACCAAAAAGCGAGAAACCTATGCTTTCACCGCAGGCTGAGCTGGAGCAGTTAGAAACGGATGAGCGTTTGGATGCGCTGCTGGAACGCCTGGAAGAAGGCGGAAAACTGAATGCTGAAGAGCAAAGCTGGGTCGATGCCAAACTGGATCGTATCGACGAGCTGATGCAGCAGCTTGGCCTCTCCTATGACGATGACGAAGAAGAAGAGGAAGACGAGGGCAAGGAAGATATGATGCGTCTGCTCAAGGGCGGAAACTAACGTTTGCACGCAGTCGGTTTCCCGGTCCTGCTTATAACCCTTCTGGTTATATGTTATCTGGTGTGGTTATTCGTTAAACTACAACGGTTGTCGCGGCGTCAAAAACGGCTGCGCAACCGGCTAATGGCTCAACAAGGAGCCAGGCCGGCACGCCGTCGTCGTTAGCGACGTCACTGGAAGGAGTAAGCATGTCTGTGCAGTTAATCGACTGGGATCTGGCCCTGATCCAGAAATATAACTATTCCGGGCCACGTTACACTTCGTATCCCACCGCGCTGGAATTTTCCGACGCGTTTGGCGAGAGCGAGTTTCTGAATGCGGTTGCGCGTTATCCCGAGCGGCCGCTGTCGCTGTACGTGCACATCCCGTTCTGCCATAAGCTCTGCTATTTCTGTGGCTGCAATAAAATTGTCACGCGTCAGCAGCATAAAGCCGACCAGTATCTCGACGCGCTGGAGCAGGAAATTCGCCACCGCGCACCGTTGTTCACCCAACGTAATGTCACCCAGTTGCACTGGGGCGGCGGCACGCCAACCTATCTGAATAAAGCGCAAATTACGCGCCTGATGACGCTGCTGCGCGAGAACTTCCACTTTACCGCCGACGCCGAGATCTCCATTGAAGTTGATCCTCGTGAAATCGAGCTGGACGTGATCGACCATCTGCGCGCCGAAGGCTTTAACCGCCTGAGCATGGGCGTGCAGGACTTCAACAAAGAAGTTCAGCGCCTGGTAAACCGCGAGCAGGATGAGGAATTTATCTTCGCGTTGCTGAATCACGCACGCGAGATCGGTTTTACCTCAACCAACATCGACCTGATCTATGGCCTGCCAAAACAGACGCCGGAAAGCTTTGCCTTTACGCTTAAACGCGTGGCGGAACTGAACCCGGATCGCCTGAGCGTATTCAACTACGCGCATCTGCCAACCCTGTTTGCCGCGCAGCGTAAAATTAAAGATGCAGATTTACCGACAGCCCAGCAGAAGCTGGATATCCTTCAGGAAACCATCTCATCGCTCACTGATGCCGGTTACCAGTTTATTGGCATGGATCACTTCGCCCGCCCGGACAACGAGCTGGCTGTTGCTCAGCGTGAAGGCGTGCTGCATCGTAACTTCCAGGGTTATACCACGCAGGGCGATACCGACCTGCTTGGCATGGGCGTATCCGCCATCAGTATGATTGGCGACTGTTACGCGCAGAACCAGAAAGAGCTGAAGCTTTATTATCAGCAGGTTGATGATCGCGGTGATGCGCTGTGGCGCGGGATTGCCTTAACGCGCGATGACTGCATTCGTCGCGACGTGATTAAGGCACTGATTTGTAATTTCCGCCTGGAGTTTGCCGCTGTTGAGCAGCAGTGGGACCTGAATTTTGACGACTATTTCGCGGAAGATTTAAAACTGCTGGCGCCGCTGGCGAAAGACGGGCTGGTGGATGTGGATGAAAAGGGGATTCAGGTGACGCCAAAAGGTCGTCTGTTGATTCGTAATATCTGCATGTGCTTCGATGCTTATCTGCGCCAGAAAGCGCGGATGCAGCAGTTCTCACGCGTGATTTAAACAAGCGCCCGGTAGCAACCGGGCCTACAACGGCTCGTTGTTTGTAGGCCCGATAAGCTATAAGCGCCATCCGGCGCAACGCTGTGCTACTCCATTCCCAGCTCTTTCAGCTTGCGCGTCAGGGTATTACGCCCCCAACCCAGCAAACGTGCGGCTTCCTGTTTATGCCCCTGAGTATGACGCAGCGCGGTTGTCAGCAGCGTACGCTCCATTTCTGGCTGCGCTTCCGATAACAGGTTTTGATGACCGGAACGCAGGGCACGATCGGCCCATTGCGCCAGCAGCGTCGCCCAGTTATCAGGCTGCGTGTGGGTTGTGCCATCTGGAACGGTGGTTTCAAACAGTTCGCCTGGCAGATCCTGAATCAATACTTCCTGGCCTGCTGCCATTACCGTCAGCCAGCGGCAGGTGTTTTCCAGCTGGCGCACGTTGCCTGGCCACGCCAGACGCGTTAACGCCGCTTCGGTTTCCGGGTGCAGCAGTTTCACTTCTACGCCGAGCTCGCGTGCAGCAATTTGCAGGAAGTGGCGCGCCAGACGTGGAATGTCCTCGCGACGCTCGCGCAGCGGCGGCAGATGCACGCGGATCACGTTCAGGCGGTGGAATAAATCCTCACGAAATTTCCCCTCCTGCACGCGCAGCTCCAGGTTCTGGTGAGTCGCTGCAATGATACGCACATCCACTTTCACCGGCGCATAGCCGCCGACGCGGTAAAACTGCCCGTCGGCCAGCACGCGCAGCAAACGGGTCTGTACATCGTTGGGCATGTCGCCAATTTCATCGAGAAACAGCGTGCCGCCGTCTGCCTGCTCAAAACGCCCCTGACGCACGGTATTAGCACCGGTGAACGCGCCTTTCTCGTGGCCAAAGAGTTCGGATTCAATCAAATCTTTCGGTATCGCCGCCATGTTCAGGGCAATAAACGGCGCTTTCGCGCGTGGGCTGTGGCGATGCAGCGCATGCGCGACGAGCTCTTTACCGGTACCGGATTCGCCGTTAATCAGCACGCTTATTGATGACCGGGAGAGTCGCCCGATAATGCGAAAGACGTCCTGCATCGCCGGCGCTTCGCCGATGATATCGGCGGTAGGCCCGAACGCGGGCACATCTCGCGGCTGCTGCTGTTCCTGATAGTGGCTGATGGCACGTTCAACCAGCGCTACCGCCTCATCGATATCGAACGGTTTGGGCAGGTAATCGAATGCACCCTGTTGATAAGCGCTGACCGCCGCATCCAGATCTGAATGGGCGGTCATTATGATGACCGGAAGCATCGGGTGACGCTGTTTAATCTGTTTGAGCAGCGCAAGGCCATCCATGCCCGGCATACGGATGTCCGACAGCAGCACGTCCGGCGTTTTGGTGGTGAGCGCATCCAGCACCTCATTGCCGCTTTCAAATGTGGTACAGCTTAAGCCCGCCCCGGTGAGTGCGCGTTCAAGCACCCAACGGATGGAGCTATCGTCATCTACGACCCAGACTATCCCTCGTTGCATAAACACACCTTATTTTCGAATTGGCAGGTAAACCGAGAACTCGGTATGGCCTGGCCAACTGGTAAATTCAATTTTTCCGGAATGCTGATCGATCAGGCTGCGGGCGATGGATAAACCCAGCCCGGTACCGCCTTCGCGGCCACTTACCATCGGATAGAACAGCGTGTCCTGTAAATGGGACGGAATGCCCGGCCCGTTATCTTCAACGTCAATGCGTGCCGCCAGGCGATAGCGCTCGCCGTGTAGCGTCAGCTGGAACGCGGTGCGGGTACGCAGAATGATTTCGCCGCCCTCTGGCCCTAACGCCTGCAACGCATTGCGTACAATATTCAGCAAAACTTGTTCAATCTGGTCGGGATCGTGCGGTAACTCCGGCAAACTCGGATCGTAATCACGTACCAGTCGCACGTTATCCGGCAGCTCCATCGACACCAGCGAAAAGACGCGTTCGGCTACTTTGTGGATGCTTTCGGTCACGTGCATGCCCGGCTGTTGCGGCCCCAGTAGACGGTCGACCAGGTTGCGCAGGCGGTCGGCCTGCTCAATGATCATTTTGGTGTATTCAGTGAGCGACGGGTCGGGCAGCGCTCTGCTTAACAGCTGTGCTGCGCCGCGTAAGCCGCCGAGCGGGTTTTTAATCTCATGGGCTAAGCCACGGACCAAATCACGCGCCGCAATCTGCTGGGCGTGCTGTAGCTGCTCCTGGCTTAAACGGCGTTGGTTATCCATCGGGGCCATCTCCAGCAAAATAAAGCCGTCAGGCAGCCGCTGAGCCGTCAGAGAGAGGATATGCGAGCGTCCGTCGATCACCAGCGTCACTTCGTTATCCGTGAAGCCCTGGCCCGTTTGCAGGCTCTCCTGCATCAAACCGATATTCAGCGAGAAATAGCTCAGCAGTTCCGGTAACGGCGTACCGAACAGTTTTCGCGAGCTTTGCGCCAGCAACTGCTGCGCCGCCGGATTGGCGTAATGCACCGCCAGGTCGTCATCGACCAGCAGAATGCTATTAATTAAAGAATTGAGGATCTGCCCAGCATCGGGCAGCGCGCCGGTTGCCATTTAGCAGTCTCCTTAGATTGCACTGTTTTAGTGCATTATAGCTGGATGGACGGGAAAAAGGCGCTAACTACGCGTTTTTGTGGAGAAAAAAGCCCATCCAGAGATGGGCTAAACGTTCCACGGCAACAACTTACTCAGCTTGTTCTTGCCGCCAGGCGGCGACAAGAAGTGGGCGGAGAATGACTAACTTAAATTAAACGCTGTAGTACAGCTCGAACTCTACCGGGTGCGGAGTCATGCGCACACGGTCATCTTCTTCGCGGCGCAGCGCGATGTAAGCATCGATGGATTCGTCAGTGAACACACCACCGGCTTTCAGGAACTCGCGGTCCAGATCCAGTTCTTTCAGTGCTTCTTCCAGAGAACCCGCAACCTGTGGGATCTCTTTCGCTTCTTCCGGCGGCAGGTCATACAGGTTTTTGTCCATCGCCTCGCCCGGATGGATTTTGTTCTTGATGCCGTCAAGGCCAGCCATCAGCAGTGCTGCGAAGCACAGGTACGGGTTAGCTGCCGGGTCCGGGAAGCGCACTTCGATACGACGCGCTTTCGGGCTGGTAACAACCGGAATACGGATGGAAGCAGAACGGTTACGGGCAGAGTAAGCCAGCATAACCGGCGCTTCGTAACCCGGGACCAGACGTTTGTAGGAGTTGGTGGTCGGGTTCGCCAGGGCGTTGATCGCTTTCGCGTGTTTGATAACACCGCCGATGTAGTGCAGCGCCTGCTCAGACAGACCCGCGTATTTGTCACCAGAGAACAGGTTTACGCCGTTCTTGGACAGAGACATGTGGCAGTGCATACCGGAACCGTTATCGCCAAACATCGGTTTTGGCATGAAGGTCGCGGTTTTACCGAAACGGTGCGCAACGTTGTGAACCACATATTTGTAGATCTGAATTTCGTCCGCTTTTTTGGTCATGGTGTTGAAGCGGGTCGCAATTTCGTTCTGACCTGCCGTTGCCACTTCGTGGTGGTGAGCTTCAACAACCAGGCCCATTTCTTCCATGATCATACACATGGTAGAACGGATGTCCTGGGAGGAATCAACCGGCGGAACCGGGAAGTAACCGCCTTTCACGCCCGGACGGTGACCTTTGTTACCACCTTCGTATTTGGTGGAAGAGTTCCACGCGCCTTCGATATCGTCGATAGCCACGTGAGAACCGGAAATGGATGCGCCGAAGCGGATGTCGTCAAACAGGAAGAATTCTGGTTCTGGCCCGAACAGTACGGTGTCGGCGATGCCAGTGGAGCGCAGGTATTCTTCAGCGCGTTTTGCGATGGAGCGCGGGTCACGGTCATAGCCCTGCAGGGTACCTGGTTCCAGGATATCGCAGCGGATGATAAGTGTCGGTTCTTCGTAGAACGGGTCAATGAGTGCGGTAGATGCGTCCGGCATCAGAACCATGTCAGATTCGTTAATGCCTTTCCAGCCGCCGATAGAGGAGCCGTCAAACATTTTGCCTTCTTCAAAGAATTCGGCATTAACCTGATGGGAAGGGATAGTGACGTGCTGTTCTTTACCTTTGGTATCGGTGAAGCGCAGATCGACAAACTTCACTTCGTGCTCATTCAGCATCGTCAAAACGTGTTCAGCGGACATACTTTACATCTCCCGGATTTGTCATTGTCGTCGTGGTAACGAGGTCTTCAAACACTTCTTAAAAGTGGCGTTGTTGCCCTGGAATATACAAAGCGAAATCTGTGCCAACTTTCAAATTACCCCCAAAAGGCGCTATCATGCGCATCATAGTGCAAAAGGGCTGCACCACGATGGTGTCATTGCACCAGTATAGTGCTTATATGTGAACATAGAGCACCATATTGGTGCAATTTGCGTTAAGGTGCCCTTTTTTCGCTCCGTGAAAGCGATCACAAAGGAACTCTGCAATACTTGTTTGCGGAGGATGTTTGTGATCCTGTTTTGTACTGCGATTAATCCGTGTACAATAACGCGCTATTTCTAATGCCCGAGGCAAAGTTGTGATCGAAAATTTGCGTAACATCGCCATCATCGCGCACGTTGACCATGGTAAAACTACCCTGGTTGATAAGCTGCTGCAGCAATCCGGTACGTTTGATGCACGTGCCGAAACTCAAGAGCGTGTGATGGACTCCAACGATTTGGAGAAAGAGCGTGGGATTACCATCCTCGCGAAAAACACCGCTATCAAATGGAATGACTACCGTATCAACATCGTTGATACCCCAGGGCACGCCGACTTCGGTGGTGAAGTTGAACGTGTAATGTCCATGGTAGACTCCGTGCTGCTGGTCGTTGACGCATTTGACGGCCCGATGCCGCAGACGCGCTTCGTGACCAAGAAAGCCTTTGCCTATGGCCTGAAACCTATTGTTGTTATCAACAAAGTTGACCGCCCTGGTGCGCGTCCTGACTGGGTTGTTGACCAGGTATTTGACCTGTTCGTTAACCTTGATGCGACCGACGAACAGCTGGACTTCCCGATCGTTTACGCGTCTGCGCTGAACGGTATCGCGGGTCTGGATCACGAAGACATGGCAGAAGACATGACCCCGCTGTATCAGGCGATTGTTGACCATGTTCCTGCGCCGGACGTCGATCTCGACGGTCCTCTGCAGATGCAGATCTCCCAGCTGGACTACAACAGCTATGTGGGTGTTATCGGTATCGGCCGTATCAAACGCGGTAAAGTGAAACCGAACCAGCAGGTCACTATCATCGATAGCGAAGGCAAAACCCGTAACGGTAAAGTCGGTAAAGTACTGACCCACCTGGGTCTGGAACGTATTGACAGCGACATCGCTGAAGCTGGCGACATCATCGCTATCACCGGTCTGGGTGAGCTGAACATCTCTGACACCATTTGCGACACGCAAAATGTGGAAGCGCTGCCAGCCCTGTCCGTTGATGAACCGACCGTTTCTATGTTCTTCTGCGTAAACACCTCTCCGTTCTGCGGTAAAGAAGGTAAATACGTCACGTCTCGCCAGATCCTTGATCGTCTGAACAAAGAACTGGTCCACAACGTGGCGCTGCGCGTAGAAGAAACGCCGGATGCTGACGCATTCCGCGTGTCTGGTCGTGGTGAACTGCACCTGTCCGTTCTTATCGAAAACATGCGTCGTGAAGGTTTCGAAATGGCGGTTTCCCGTCCGAAAGTTATCTTCCGCGAAATCGATGGCCGTAAACAAGAGCCGTTCGAAAACGTTACGCTGGACGTTGAAGAACAACATCAGGGTTCTGTGATGCAGGCTCTGGGTGAGCGTAAAGGCGACCTGAAAAACATGAATCCAGATGGCAAAGGCCGCGTACGTCTCGACTACGTGATCCCAAGCCGTGGTCTGATCGGCTTCCGTTCAGAATTCATGACCATGACTTCCGGTACCGGTCTGCTGTACTCCACCTTCAGCCACTACGACGATATCCGTCCGGGTGATGTGGGTCAGCGCCAGAACGGTGTACTGATCTCTAACGGCCAGGGTAAAGCAGTTGCGTTCGCACTGTTCAGCCTGCAGGACCGCGGTAAGCTGTTCCTGGGTCACGGTGCAGAAGTGTACGAAGGCCAGATCATCGGTATTCACAGCCGTTCTAACGACCTGACTGTAAACTGCCTGACCGGTAAGAAACTGACCAACATGCGTGCGTCTGGTACAGACGAAGCAACGGTTCTGGTTCCGCCGGTTAAAATGACGCTGGAACAGGCTCTTGAGTTCATCGATGACGACGAACTGGTAGAAGTTACCCCAACTTCTGTCCGTATCCGTAAACGTCACCTGACCGAGAACGACCGTAAACGCGCAATGCGCGGTGCGAAAGAAGAGTAATCCTCCTCTTTAACGCATGAAAAACCTGCCAGTGATGGCAGGTTTTTTTTTGCCTTCACGTCATGGCAAGGGCCTTTTTATTCCCCTTTTAAATACGGGGCTACTGCTTAAGAGAGCTTTGTCACAATTATCCGCAAAGTTCTGCGGTGCTGTTTGCGTTCGTTTTCGCCGTGAGCGTAAGATGCATTATCTGGTTTAAACCAATAGGATTAAAACAAACAATGATGGAAAATCAGTCCACCGTTGAGAATGCCAAAGAGAAGTTAGATCGGTGGTTAAAAGATGGCATTACCACGCCGGGCGGAAAGCTCCCCTCTGAAAGAGAGTTGTGCGAGCTGCTGGGCATTAAACGTATGACGCTGCGTCAGGCATTGTTGAGCCTTGAAGCGGAATCAAAAATCTTTCGCAAAGACCGTAAAGGCTGGTTCGTCACGCAACCGCGTTTTAATTACAGCCCCGAGCTGTCGGCAAGCTTTCAACGCGCGGCCATTGAGCAGGGTAGAGAGCCCTCCTGGGGATTTACGGAGAAAAGCCTGATTACGGACCTGCCGGAAATGCTACTGCCTCTGACGGCGGCGACACCCTCTGAGACGCTTTATCGTGTAACAGGGTGGGGCGCGCTGGAAGGCCATAAAGTCTTCTATCATGAAACGTATATCAATCCGGAAGTGGCGCCAGGCTTTATCGATCAACTTGAAAACCACTCTTTTTCCTCGGTTTGGGAAAAATGCTATCAAAAAGAGACCATTGTAAAAAAATTAGTGTTTAAACCCGTCAGAATGCCGGGCGATATCAGTAAACATCTGGGTGGCTCTGCCGGTATGCCTGCTATTTTAATTGAAAAGCACCGGGCCGACCGGAATAGCAATATTGTACAAGTAGACATTGAATATTGGCGGTTTGAGGCGGTTGACCTCATCATTAATCTGTAGGTGTTTTATGCTCACAATAAATAACGCAAGAAAAATTCTACAACGTGTCGATAATCTTCCTCTTTATCTGCATGCCTACGCATTTCATTTAAATATGCGCCTTGAACGTGTATTACCGGGTGACTTGCTGGATATTGCTTATGAGAATCAGCTACGCGGCGTCAAAATTCACGTACTGGATGGCGAGCGCTTCTCACTGGAAAACATGAGTGATAGCGAACTTGCGGCCTTTGGCGAAAAAGCCCGCCAGCTCACTCTGGATGTGCATATCGAAACCAGTGCTTCTGATAAAAAAGCGATCGACCAGGCTGTCGGGATTGCCTTAAAAACGGGCGCGTCATCGGTCCGTTTTTATCCGCGCTACGAAGGGCATTTGCAGCAAGTGATGTCGGTGATTGCCCGTGATATCGCGTACATTCGCGATACGTATCAGAACAGCGGATTAACCTTCACCCTGGAGCAGCATGAGGACCTGAAAAGCCACGAGTTGGCGACGCTTATTCAAGACAGCGGAATGGATTCTCTATCCTTACTGTTTGATTTTGCAAACATGATTAACGCCAACGAACATCCTTTGGACGCGTTAAAAACCATGTCCCCGCATATCACCCAGGTGCATATTAAAGATGCGCTGATCGTCAATGAGGACGGTGGGCTGGGGCATAAAGCCTGTATTTCCGGGCAGGGTGACATGCCATTCAAAGATCTGTTAACCGACCTTATCTGTCTCGGCGACGAAGAGCCGCAGGTGATGGCTTACGGCCTGGAAGAAGAAGTGGATTATTATGCTCCGGCATTTCGTTTTGAGCACGAAGGTGATAACCCGTGGATCCCCTATCGTGAAATGAGTGAAACACCATTACCTGAAAAAAGTGCGCTGGACGCTCGGTTGAGTAAAGAAAAGCAGGATGCGGTAAATCAGATAAATTATGTTCGGAGCGTGTTGCAACAAATAAAACAAGAGGCGACGCATCTTCTAAATCACTAATATGCTTTAAATTTATTAGCAGTTAATAAAAACCATCTTATAAGGATGGCCGGTATCCTATTGCCTTTTAAGACAGCGATTTAAAAAATCGCATAGGGGATGTTATGCTCACGAAAAAGAAATGGGCGTTATTTAGTCTGTTAACGCTCTGTGGCGGTACGATTTATAAATTACCTTCACTGAAAGATGCGTTCTATATTCCGATGCAGGAGTATTTCCATTTGACCAATGGTCAAATAGGTAATGCGATGTCGGTAAACTCATTTGTTACGACCATCGGCTTTTTCCTCTCAATCTATTTTGCCGACAAACTGCCGCGTAAATACACCATGTCTTTTTCGCTCATCGCGACGGGTTTACTGGGCGTTTATTTGACGACCATGCCGGGATACTGGGGCATCCTCTTTGTCTGGGCGCTGTTTGGTGTCACCTGCGACATGATGAACTGGCCGGTACTGCTGAAATCGGTAAGCCGGCTGGGTAACAGTGAACAGCAGGGCCGTTTGTTTGGTTTCTTTGAAACGGGGCGCGGCATCGTCGATACCGTTGTCGCATTCTCCGCACTGGCCGTCTTCGCCTGGTTCGGCAGTGGCTTATTGGGCTTCAAGGCGGGTATCTGGTTCTATTCCATCATCGTGATTGCCGTCGGCGTTATCATCTTCTTCGTGCTGAATGACAAAGAAGAGGCGCCGTCGGTTGAGGTGACAAAGGATGAAGACGCCAGCAAAAACACCAGCATGACGTCGGTTTTGAAAGACAAAACCATCTGGCTCATCGCCTTCAACGTCTTCTTTGTGTACGCGGTGTACTGCGGCCTGACGTTCTTCATTCCGTTCCTGAAAAACATCTACATGCTGCCCGTCGCGCTGGTGGGCGCGTATGGCATTATTAACCAGTACTGCCTGAAAATGATCGGCGGTCCGGTTGGCGGCATGATTTCTGACAAAATCCTGAAATCACCCAGCAAATACCTGTGCTACACCTTTGTGATCAGCACCGTGGCACTGATTCTGCTGATTATGCTGCCGCATGAAAGCATGCCGGTTTATCTCGGCATGATGTGTACATTGGGCTTTGGCGCTATCGTCTTTACCCAGCGTGCCGTCTTCTTCGCGCCGATTGGTGAAGCGAAAATCGCCGAAAACCAGACCGGTGCCGCGATGGCGCTCGGCAGCTTCATCGGTTACGCCCCGGCGATGTTCTGCTTTAGCCTCTACGGCTACATTCTGGATTTAAACCCGGGGATCGTCGGCTACAAGATTGTGTTTGGCATCATGGCCTGCTTCGCCTTCTGCGGCGCGGTGGTCTCGGTGATGCTGGTTAAGCGCATTAGCCAGCGTAAGAAAGAGATGCTGGCGGCAGAGGCTTGATTCTACGTCCAAATGGGCCGCGCAAACTGGCGGCCTTTTCTTATATGCCTCACACTTATCCCGTCCACTCCATAGTCAAACCCCACCTTTCCCGCTACAGTTAATTTTCGACGGCGAGAAAGGAGGCGAAAATGCTCTATATCTTTGATTTAGGTAATGTGATTGTCGATATCGACTTCAACCGTGTGTTCGGGGCGTGGAGCGATCTTACCCGAGTGCCGCTGGCTACGCTCAAGCAGAGTTTTACCATGGGCGAAGCCTTCCATCAGCATGAACGGGGTGAAATCACCGATGAAGCATTTGCCGAAGCGATTTGTCATGAGATGGATCTCCCACTGAGCTATGAGCAGTTCTCCCACGGCTGGCAGGCGATTTTTGTTTCGCTGCGACCGGAGGTGATTGAGATCATGCATAAACTGCGCGAGCAGGGTCATCGTGTGGTGGTGCTCTCTAATACCAACCGTCTGCACACTACATTCTGGCCGGATGAATACCCGGAAATTCACGCCGCGGCGGACCATGTTTATCTGTCGCAAGAGATGGGGATGCGTAAACCGGAAGCGCGTATCTACCAGCGGGTGCTTGAAGCAGAAGGTTTTTCTGCCGCCGATACGGTCTTTTTTGATGATAATGCCGATAATATAGAGGGAGCCAATCAATTGGGGATCACCTCTATCCTGGTAACGGGTAAAGAGACGATACCTCGCTACTTTACGAAGCAGTTATGTTAAAAACCGTTCATCAAAAAACCATTCATCATACCCGGCCACTGGTGGCGTGGGGAAAGCTCCTCTGGCGGCGCATCGACGAAGATAATATGACGACGCTGGCCGGTAATCTGGCCTATGTGTCGTTGCTCTCGCTGGTACCGCTGGTGGCCGTGGTTTTCGCGCTGTTCGCCGCTTTTCCAATGTTTTCTGAGGTCAGCGTTCAGATTCGGCACTTCATCTTTGCCAACTTTATTCCGGCGACCGGTGACGTTATTCAGCGCTATATTGAGCAATTCGTCGCCAATTCCAACCGTATGACGGCAGTCGGCGCCTGCGGGCTTATCGTCACGGCGCTGCTGTTGATGTACTCCATCGATAGCGCGCTGAATACCATCTGGCGCAGCAAACGCGTCCGGCCAAAAGTCTACTCGTTTGCGATTTACTGGATGATCCTCACGCTTGGGCCATTGCTGGCGGGGGCTAGCCTCGCGATTAGCTCGTACCTGCTATCGCTGCGTTGGGCGAGTGAGTTTAATAGCGCGGTGGATAATGCATTACGTATCTTCCCGCTTCTGCTGTCGTGGATCTCCTTCTGGCTGCTCTACAGCGTGGTGCCGACGACGCGTGTGCCGAACCGCGATGCGATTATCGGCGCGCTGGTGGCGGCATTGCTTTACGAGCTCGGTAAAAAAGCTTTTGCGTTATACATCACCGCATTCCCTTCCTATCAGTTGATTTACGGCGTGCTCGCCGTCGTGCCTATCCTTTTTGTTTGGGTCTACTGGACCTGGTGTATCGTCTTGCTTGGGGCAGAAATAACTGTCACTCTCGGGGAATACCGAAAACTTAAAACAGAACAACAAGAAGCAGAACAACTATGATTGCATTGATTCAACGCGTAACCCGGGCCAGCGTCACCGTGGCGGATGAAGTGACGGGCGAAATCGGACCAGGACTTTTAGTGTTATTAGGTGTCGAAAAGGATGACGACGAGCAAAAAGCTAACCGCCTGTGCGAGCGCGTGCTGGGTTATCGCATATTCAGTGATGCGGAAGGCAAGATGAATCTCAACGTGCAACAGGCGGGGGGAAGCGTGCTGGTGGTGTCGCAGTTTACGCTGGCGGCGGATACCGAACGCGGCATGCGTCCGAGTTTCTCTAAAGGCGCAGAGCCGCAGAGAGCAGAAGCGCTGTATGACTACTTTGTTGAACGTTGCCGCCAGCAAGAGATGAACACCCACACCGGACGATTCGCTGCCGATATGCAGGTATCGCTGGTCAATGATGGTCCCGTTACCTTCTGGTTGCAGGTATGAACCAACTTCCAGTAAGACTACGGGCGACAAAAGAGAGTGCTGCTATGTATCATCTTCGAGTGCCGCAAACGGAAGAAGAGTTAGACCGCTACTACCAGTTCCGCTGGGAAATGCTGCGTAAACCCCTTCATCAGCCGAAAGGTTCTGAGCGCGATGCCTGGGATGCGATGGCGCATCATCAAATGGTGGTGGATGAAGAGGGCAATCTGGTCGCGATCGGGCGTCTCTACATCAATGCCGATTTTGAAGCCTCGATTCGTTTTATGGCGGTGCACCCGTCCGTGCAGGATAAAGGCCTTGGTACGCTGATGGCGATGACGCTGGAGTCCGTCGCGCGTCAGGAAGGCGTTAAGCGCGTAACCTGTAGCGCGCGCGAAGATGCGGTCGAATTCTTTGCCAAGCTCGGATTCGTAAATCAGGGCGAAATCACTACGCCCACCACCACACCCATTCGCCATTTTCTGATGATAAAACCAGTAGCCTCGCTGGATGACATTCTGCATCGCGGAGACTGGTGCGGCCAGCTTCAACAGGCCTGGTATGAGCATATCCCGCTCAGCGAAAAGATGGGCGTGCGTATTCAGCAGTATACCGGGCAGAAATTTATCACCACCATGCCCGAGACGGGCAATCAAAATCCGCACCATACGCTGTTTGCCGGCAGTCTGTTTTCTCTGGCGACGCTCACCGGTTGGGGGCTCATCTGGCTGATGCTGCGCGAACGCCATCTGGGTGGCACTATCATCCTTGCCGATGCGCATATTCGTTACAGTCATCCCATCAGCGGCAAGCCGCAGGCGGTAGCCGATCTCGGCTCACTAAGCGGCGACCTTGATCGGTTGGCGCGAGGGCGCAAAGCGCGCGTGCAGCTGCTGGTAGAGTTGTCCGGTGATGACAACCCTGGTGCCGTATTTGACGGGACTTTCATCGTGCTTCCCGCGAAGCCGTTTGGCGCATTCGAGGAAGGGGGGAATGAGGAGGAGTAGCCTCAATCGATAAAAGTTTCGGCAGGGAGGTTAAAACGTTCTGAAAGAGCTTTGATATGTCGAACGGTTAGCGATCTGCGGCCATTGAGGATGTTGCTGATATTGGATTTTGAACCCAGCTCATTGGCTAAATCAGCGGGTTTAAGCCCATTTTGATCCATCAGCGTGCGTAGCATCGCAACGCCGCCAGGCGTATCGTCCAGCACATTATTGAGATGTGAAAATTCAGGAGCATGCTGTTCATACTGATGGATTTTTGACGAGAGTAGCTCAAATAAAGGGTTGTCTATCTGGTCTCGATCAACAAGAAATTCAATGAGTTCCAGTGCCTTAAGGTATTCTCTCTCATTACTCGTCTTTCCCATTAAGGGAATGGACTGCAATGCCAGCATAAAGGCATTCACTAACTCCTCGGCATGTCCATTATTCAGCACCTGAGTATGCCTCATCTTCATTCTTTATGACCTCGATAGAAGTGATTCAGTCTTTCATATTCCAGATGGGTGACAATATGCTTTACGAAAAGCTTCTGCAGCCTGAAATCGATGTAGGCGATGAGCCTCAGATGATTACCGGCGATATCGATGACCCACCATTTGTTTCTGTATTTAAAGTTATCCAGTGAAGTGAGCTGCTCTCGCATTTCGAGCGGTGTATTGAAGCTTCTCTTTTCGAGCACACTTAATAAGTCTGCTATCGCTTGAGCGCAATGCGGAAAATGCTCTATCGCCTCATTGAAAGGCTTTCGGTTGATAACGTGCATACTTCAGTTTCCCTACTGAAGTTTTCAACCTGAAAACAGTGTAGCGCGGAATACGATGTTTTCAAGTTGAAAACAGAGTGAAGTCTGTATCCGGAATTACCTCCCCACCCGGTACGCCACATCTCTCACGGCATCTCTTGCCGCGAGGCTGATTCCACCCAACTGAAAGAAGCCATGAATCACACCAAGATACTGCTGACAGGTGCACGCCACGCCTTGTTCCGTCATTCGCTGATACAGCGCCTTACCTTCATCGCATAACGGGTCAAATTCTGCGGTGATGATATGCACGGACGGCAGGCCGCTGAAATCATCTCGCCACAGCGGGCTGGCCTCCGGATGGCGTCGATCGACGTCCGGTAGATAAATTTCATATCCGCTCAGCAGCGTGTCGCGGGTAATGATGTAATCCTTTCCGTTGCGGACATAGCTTTCGAAATGAGCTGTCGCATCCACCATAGGGTAAATCAGGATAAGTTGTTTGGGTTGCCAGGAACCTGCTGCCTTGAGCCTTAGCGCCGTGACCAGTGCCAGATGCCCGCCTGCGCTATCACCAGCCAGGGTAATATGATTTTTATCTACACCAAATAGCTCGGCATGTTGCCACACCAACTCCGCTCCCCGTTGCGCATCATCATGCGCGGCAGGAAAGGTGTATTCAGGCGCTAATCGATACTGCACCGCAATGACCCGACACCCGCCATACACCGCCAACTGACGCAGCTGATTATCATGCGTAGCAAAGCCGCCGCTGATAAAACAGCCGCCGTGGTAGTAGATAACCGTCGGAAGATGCGCCGGACTTTGTAGTGGCGAATAGACGCGAAACGTCATCTCTTCCAGCTCAATAGTCTGGATAGAGACGAACGGCTCCGTTTCACCCGCCAGGACCGCACTGGCGAGATAGCCCGCCCTCCGGTCATCAATACTCTGCTGACGTGAAGAGGGGCGGCCCGCGGCAATAAACGCCTCAACCTGCTCAGCGATACCTTTTTCCAGCACCATGTTGAAATCCTTTTTGCTGTATGAATGTACAGTTTTATACGCTCGCTTTTGACGGATGGGAAGAGGGGGAAGCGATAAGTATGAATTTTGGAAAGCGGCTCGCAGAAGGGAAATTGAGAGCGCGAGAATGTGGTTTTGCTGATTTTAGGGCGGTAGGCTATTCAATAAATGATGTACGTCAATGGCGTACATTAAAGATTTGTCACTCTAAGCCACTGGCGTATTATTATGATCTTCATCGAAACGGATTTTTTTACTGAAGATGTTCAAAAGCTATTGAATGACGATGAATACGGTCGTCTCCAGGTTTTTCTCACATTGAATCCTCTTCATGGAGATGTCATTCCAGATACGGGCGGTTTGCGAAAAATTCGCTGGATAGCGGAAGGAACAGGAAAGCGGGGCGGTGTGCGCGTTATTTATTACTATCGCGCTTCAGAGAGTGAGATCCGATTCCTGCTAATCTATAAAAAGGGAATTAAAGATGATCTTACCGCCCAGGAAAAGGCGATGCTACGAATGTTAAATGCGAGGTGGTAGATGGATAAAGCGCTGTTCGGGCGGTTAGCGCAAAGCATGGCTCAGATGAATGAGATTGTTGCTGGTGAGCGTAAACCTTCCCGGGTTTTCCACATTGATGCGCTTAAAATTAAAGAGATTCGTCATGCATCTGGTTTATCTCAATCTAAGTTTGCTGAACTGATATCCGTCAGCGTTGATACTCTGCGCAACTGGGAACAAGGCCGCCGTTCACCCACCGGGCCTGCGCAAGCATTGCTACGTGCAATTGCTAACGATCCACAGCATGTTATTCAGGCGTTGAGTCGTTAAGGAAGTGAAAGATATGGCAAGCAGAAAACAGAGGCATTCAGAACTCATGTGAAAGCGGCATAGTGCCGCCTGTTCAGGAGTTTTGTCATGGCCCGAAATCGAGCTGAACGTCGTCATCATAGGGCGAGATTAATAAAAATTCGCCGTCATTATCATACTGCTGGTGACGGAAGTGTTAGAGCGGTTGGTGTATCTCTGCGTACGCCTTGCGGTTGCTCATGCTGGATGTGCGGACACCGACGTTTTCATTTTGGCCCGTGTATGCAGGAAATCCGTGCCCGAGCACGGTTTGCGGATTAAGGATAGTTTCAGCCTGGCAATGTTCAGCAAAGAGCTGCTGGTGGTAAAAATCAGCGGCTTTTTTTGTTTTTAACGCCTGGAATGAAACACATACATCCCGTCTGGAAAGCGGCTCGCAGAAATTAAAAACTCAAAGAATACGTTCTTCTCTTTACTATTTGTCGGAGGTAGATTGCTCATGATTTGATCTTTCTTGATATACTGGAGGTATATATGAGCGTGATGATTGGGCTGGATATGGGCAGAATTTTACTCGATTTATCAGATGATGTGATTAAACGACTGGACGATCTCAAAGTGCAGCGCAACCTTCCACGCGCGGAGCTGTTACGAGAGGCCGTTGAACAGTACCTGGAAAGACAAGATCAGGCGGAAACAACGATTTCCAGCGCACTAGGCTTGTGGCAGGGATGTGAAGAAGATGGTGTTGAATACCAGCGCAAGCTTCGTGAGGAGTGGTAATGACTAATGGATCGGCACTTTTTGACACCAATATTTTAATCGATCTATTTAGTGGGCGACGCGAGGCAAAACAAGCGCTAGATGCCTGGCCGCCGCAGAATGCGATTAGTATCGTCACGTGGATGGAAGTGATGGTTGGTGCCAAAAAGTATAATCAAGAGCACCGTACGCGCGTTGCGATGAGCGCTTTTAATATTATTGGGGTATCACAGGCGATAGCCGAGCGAAGCGTTGCTTTAAGGCAAGAGTATGGGATGAAACTCCCGGATGCGATTATTCTGGCGACCGCGCAAGTACATCGTCTCGAACTGGTCACCAGAAATACAAAAGACTTTAAAGATATCGTGGGCGTTGTAACACCCTATGAACTGTAAATCGGGCGACTCGCGCCGCCCGATAATGCAGAAGGTTTATTCCCCCTCTCCCGGGAACAGGAACGGGTTGATGGAGCTGCGGGCGAACCCTTCTTGCTCCATACGCGCATCCAGCACCAGTGAGGCGAGGTCGTCGGCAACGGCTTCCACTTTCGGGTCTTTTTCCTGATACAAAATCTTCAGGTAAGTGCCGCAGTCGCCGCAGCTTTCCGCTTTGATGGCCGCCTGCTCGTTATCCAAAGACCAGTAGTGCAAATCGCGGCTCTGCTCGCAGTTGCTGCATTTCACGCGCACCACGTGCCACTCGGTTTCACACAGGTTGCAGTGCAGATAACGCAGGCCCTGCGTCGTGCCAATTTGCACCATGCTGGAAACGGGCATTGAGCCGCACACCGGGCAGTACTGGCGCTGTTCACCGTATTCTGCGCGGGCTTTGCCCGGGATCAGGCTGGCCATTTGCGCCCAATAGAGCGACAAGGCTGCCCAGATAAACGGCGCTTTATCGCTGCTCACTGACGCAAAGTCTGACGCAAACAGCGCACTGGCCATCTGCTCCAGTTCTTGCTCAGACGCCTTTTCCAGATTCTCGATAACCGCTAATGCCGGCCCGGTCATTTCCGGTTTCAGCTCGGCAATCATCGAGTGCAGCAGGGTATGCCAGTGTTTATCGCGCGGCAGAACGTGAATATCCAGCGGCGGTTTGCCCTGGTCGTTCGCTTCTTTGATTCGCGCGGTAAGGTCCATCTGTAATGGATGGTCGTACAGCACCACTTCCTGCGCGTGGGCAATCAGCGCGGCGAAGCGCAGGTAATCACCCAGCGGATTGTTCTCGGCCAGCTCGCGCAGACGATCGGCGCGGCGGTTGTAGAGGTTCTTGAGTCTGGGGAATAACAACGGCGGAATATACTCCGCCGTGCGTTTCTCGCTCGAACCCAGCTCATCTTGCGGGATTATGCGAATACTCATTCAGATGACTTTTCCTGTTTCTGGCGGACTTCACGGTACCAGCGCGGGTGATGTTTCTTCGCCCACGTACTGGTAACCCATCCTTCCACCATCGCGGTAATGGTGCCTTTCACCCAAAGGGCGGCGTAGATATGCACCATGATAACCACAATTAACGCTACTGCGGCAAATGAATGCAGCATTAACGCAAATCGGATCACCGGGATTGAGAAAGCAGGCGCAAAGTACGGACGCCAGATAATCACACCGCTTACCAGCAGCAGGACCAGGAAGATAATCGCCGCCCAGAATACGCATTTCTGGCCGAAGTTATAACGCCCGGTGTCACCCACTTCCTCGTTGACGACGATCTTACGAATATTCTTCGCCCAAAAGATATCATCCCGATTGATTAGATTGTGGTGCCAGTAACGGAAAAACATGATGATAAACGAGGCAAACATGATGACGCCCACGAACGGGTGCAGAATACGCGCCAGTTGCGGTGTCCCCATAATTTGCATCAGCCAGTTGAAGGAGGGGAAAAAGAACCCCAGCCCGCTCACCGCCGCCAGGATGAAGCAGAAGGCGGTGACCCAGTGGTTGATACGTTCCGGCGCGGTGTAGCGCACGATGGTGTCACGTCGTTTCATTTGCGCACCTCGTCTTTCTCTTCATGCAGATTGTCTTCTTCCTCTTCCGCACGGTTCGGGCCGACACCGACGTAGTGGAAAATGCTCGCTGCAAACGTTGCGGCAAAACCGACCGCCGCCAGTGGTTTCCAGATACCTTTCCAGAATTTCACCGTAGCGCTGATTTCCGGGTTCTCCGGCAGGCCGTGGTACAGATTCGGCTTGTCGGCGTGGTGCAGCACGTACATCACGTGTGTACCGCCAACGCCCGCTGGATCGTACAGCCCGGCGTTTTCGTAACCGCGGGTATTCAGCTCGGCGACGCGCTCGCCCGCCAGCGCTTTCATATCCTCTTTAGAGCCAAAGTGGATAGCGCCGGTTGGGCAGGTTTTCACGCATGCAGGTTCCTGCCCGACGTTCACGCGGTCAACGCACAGCGTACATTTGTAGACGCGGTTGTCTTCCGGGTTCAGACGCGGCACGTTGAACGGGCAACCCGCGATGCAGTAGCCGCAGCCGATGCACTGTTCAGACTGGAAGTCGACGATGCCGTTAGCGTACTGAATGATAGCCCCTTCAGCCGGGCACGCCTTCAGGCAGCCCGGATCCGCGCAGTGCATACAGCCGTCTTTGCGGATAAGCCATTCCAGTTTGTCGTTCTGCTCCACTTCCGAGAAACGCATCACCGTCCAGGATTTGGCGGTCAGATCCGCCGGGTTGTCGTACACCCCGACGTTACTGCCGATCTCATCACGGATGTCGTTCCACTCTGAGCACGCCACCTGACAGGCTTTACAGCCGATACAGGTGGTCACGTCGATGAGCTTCGCCACTTCCTGCTGGTGGTCCCGCGCCTGAGGCGCGGGGGTGAAACCGTTAGTCGCGGAACGACGGATGATGTCTTGAGATTGATAAGCCATAGGTCGTCTCCGTTACACCTTTTCCACGTTTACGAGGAAGGACTTAAACTCCGGCGTCTGCGTGTTCGCATCACCGACGAATGGCGTTAACGTGTTGGCAATAAAGCCTTTTTTCGCAACCCCTTCATAGCCCCAGTGGATTGGAATACCGATGGTATCAATGTCTTTTCCGTCCGCTTTCAGCGTGCGAATACGTTTGGTGACCACCGCCTTGGCCTTGATGTAGCCACGGTTGGAGGAAACCTTCACGGTATCGCCATGGGCGATGCCGAGTTTATTCGCCAGCTTCTCGCCAATCTCCACGAACTGTTCCGGCTGTGCGATGGCATTAAGCAGCGCATGCTTGGTCCAGTAGTGGAAGTGCTCGGTCAGACGATAGGTGGTGCCCACGTACGGGAACTTATCGGCTTTACCCAGCGCTTCTGCGTCGCCTTTAAAGATACGGGCGGCAGGGTTTGAGATAACGTTCGGGTGCAGCGGGTTGGTCCCCAGCGGCGTTTCAAACGGCTCGTAGTGTTCCGGGAATGGACCTTCCGCCATCTTATCGAGGGCAAACAGGCGACCCATCCCTTCCGGCTGCATGATGAACGGCCCAACGTTGCTGCCAGGTGCGGCGGCACTGTAGTCAGGAATATCCATACCGCCCCATTTCGCGCCATCCCATTTCAGGATCTGACGTTTTGGATCCCACGGATTACCCTGTGGGTCAGCGGATGCACGGTTATACAGAATGCGGCGGTTGAGCGGCCACGCCCATGCCCAGCCGAGCGTATTACCGAGGCCTGACGGGTCAGCGTTATCGCGACGCGCCATCTGGTTGCCTTCTGGCGTCCAGCTACCGGCGAAGATCCAGCAACCGCTTGAGGTGGTGCCGTCATCGCGCAGATGGGCGAACGTACTGAGTAACTGGCCTTTTTCCACCAGCACCGCACCGGTTGCCGGGTCGATAATATCGGCCAGCGCTTTTCCGTTGCTTTCCATCGCCACTTCTTCGGACTTCGGCTCATGCGGCGTGGAGTAGTTCCACGTCATGCTCAGTACCTGGTCCGGGTTCGCGCCGCCCTGTTCGGCATACATCTTGCGCAGACGCAGGAAGATACCGGCAAGGATTTCGCCATCGGTGATGGATTCGCCCGGGCCGTCCGCGCCTTTCCAGTGCCACTGCAACCAGCGGCCAGAGTTGACGATCGAGCCGTTCTCTTCCGCGAAGCAGGTAGAAGGCAAACGGAACACTTCGGTCTGAATCTTTGATGGATCGACATCGTTCGACTCACCGTGGTTCTGCCAGAAGGTAGAGGTCTCGGTATTGAGCGGATCGATGGTCACCAGGAACTTCAGTTTCGACAGTGATGCGACCACTTTGTTTTTGTTCGGGAACGACGCCACCGGGTTGAAGCCCTGACAGATATAGCCGTTCACCAGACCCTGGTTCATCATCTCGAAATATTGCAGAACGTCGTAACCTTTGTCCCACTTAGGCAGCAGGTCGAAGCCCCAGTCGTTCTCTTTCGTCGCTTTGTCGCCAAAGAAGGCTTTCATCATCGAGACGAAGAATTTCGGGTAGTTGCCCCAGTAGTTCACCTGGCCTTCCAGCAGCGGTTTCGGCGTGTTGGCGGCAAGGTAGGTTTGCAGGTCGGTTTGTTTCTCGCTTGGCAGCGTCATGTAGCCCGGCAGGCTTTGTGACAGCAGGCCAAGGTCGGTCAGACCCTGAATGTTGGAGTGACCGCGCAGGGCGTTCACGCCGCCGCCCGCCATCCCCATGTTGCCAAGCAGCAGCTGGATCATCGCCATGGTGCGGATGTTCTGCGCGCCAATAGAGTGCTGCGTCCAGCCGAGGGCATACAGGAACGACGCGGTTTTATCATGCGCGCTGGTTTCTGCGATGTACTCACACACTTTCAGGAAGTCGGCTTTCGGCGTACCACAAATCTGCTCAACCATCTCTGGCGTATAACGCGAAATGTGCTTTTTCAGCAGGTTCCACACACAACGTGGGTGTTGCAAGGTGGTATCGCGTTTGGCAAAGCCGTTTTCATCCAGCTCGTAGTTCCAGCTGGTTTTATCGTACTTGCGTTTTTCCGCGTCGTAGCCGGTGAACAGACCATCTTCAAAGCCAAAATCTTCGCGCACGATCAGGCTGGCGTTGGTATAGGCTTCGGTGTATTCGCGGTTGAATTTTTCGTTGTTCAGCAGGTACAGCATAACGCCCGACAGGAACGTAATGTCAGTACCGGAACGGATCGGCGCATAGAAGTCGGCCACCGACGCCGTACGCGTGAAACGAGGATCGATAACAATCAGCTTCGCGCCGTTGTGAATTTTCGCTTCCATCGCCCAGCGGAACCCTACGGGGTGAGCTTCAGCGGCGTTACCGCCCATCACCACGACAAGGTTGGCGTTCTTGATGTCGACCCAGTGGTTGGTCATCGCACCGCGACCAAATGTTGGAGCAAGACTTGCTACCGTTGGTCCGTGTCAGACACGCGCCTGGTTGTCGACCGCGAGCATACCCAGCGCGCGGGAGAATTTCTGTGTTAAATAGCCGGTTTCATTGCTTGACGCGGATGCACACAGCATCCCGGTAGAGAGCCAGCGGTTAACGGTCACGCCTTCGGCATTCTGTGCAACGTAGTTGGCGTCGCGGTCTTCTTTCATCAGTTTCGCGATGCGGTCGAATGCCTCATCCCAACTGATTTTCTGCCATTTATCGGAGCCAGGCGCGCGATATTCCGGGAATTTCAGGCGGCTTTCGGAGTGGATAAAATCCACCAGGCCAGCGCCTTTCGGGCAGAGCGCACCACGGTTTACCGGATGGTCCGGATCGCCTTCGATATGGAAAATGGACGCTTTAGCGTTTTTTGCGCCATCGCCGAGGCTGTACATCAACAGCCCACAGCCGACGGAACAATATGTGCAGGTGTTACGGGTTTCACGGGTGCGCAGCAGCTTATATTGCCGCGTTTCCGCCAGTGCAACGCTGGGGGCAAATCCCAGCGCTGCTGCCGTGGTGCCTGCCATACCGCCAGCGCAGATCTTAAAGAACTGCCTTCTGCTGACCTGCATGGTTCGCTCCTTGTTTCGACATTGTCATTGCTTGTAATTTTTCTTCGCCGCGTGCGCCGCAAAGATGCTGAATAGTTAGCGTCCTCAGTTCCTGGAGGGCGTTGACTCAGAATACCACAATTTCGGTAGGCTTGTTCCAATGCGGTTAACGGTGGGTGAACAGAATTTGTGCGTATTAACATTGAATTGTGATTTTGATCGCATTTAAAGCGCATTGCGCGCGAAAAATACCATGCATTTAACGTGGTTAACTCATTGGTGGTATTTATCTTTTCCGGAGATTTTCGATACGAAAGGATGAGTAAAACTGAAGATTGAGTGTTATTGCACCAGAAACTTGATCCATAATAAGCCCTGATTCCCTCCGGATGTGATGGAATAGACGCCTCTCCTTTTCCGTCGTTGTTCAGAGTAATTGCCGTGTTTAATGTTAAAGATGAAGTCAAACCATCGTCGCAGCTTATCGGTGCCGTCGAGCGTTCTGTCTTCAGAAGGCCACAGATTATGCAACCTACTCAGGATATTCTTGCTGAAGAAATTCCCGTTGCGTTGGTCTACAACGGCATCTCTCACGTCGTCATGATGGCGACGCCGAAAGATCTGGAAGCTTTTGCTATTGGTTTTTCGCTTTCAGAAGGCATCATTGAGCACCCACGGGAAATTTTTGGTATCGAAGTCACACAGGCCTGCAACGGCCTGGAAGTGCAGATCGATCTCTCCAGCCGCCGTTTTATGGGCCTTAAAGAGCGCCGTCGAGCGCTGGCCGGGCGTACTGGCTGCGGTGTCTGCGGTGTTGAGCAGCTCAATGACATCGGTAAACCCATCAAGCCGTTGCCTTTTACCCAAACGTTTGACCTTTCACATCTCGATCATGCGCTCAGACATTTAAATGATGTGCAGCCCGTAGGCCGCGAAACCGGCTGTACGCACGCGGCGGCGTGGGTCATGCCCTCGGGCGAACTGGTGGGTGGGCATGAAGATGTGGGTCGTCACGTAGCGCTCGATAAACTGCTGGGTCATCGCGCGAAGGAGGGTGACCTTTGGCAACACGGCGCTGCGCTGGTTTCCAGCCGCGCCAGCTATGAGATGGTGCAGAAATCTGCCATGTGCGGCGTCGAGATCCTGTTTGCGGTCTCTGCCGCGACGACCCTTGCCGTGGACGTTGCCGAACGCTGCAACCTGACGCTGGTGGGTTTTTGCAAACCTGGCAGAGCGACGATTTACACGCATCCACAGCGCTTAATGGGTGAATGATTTTTAATCAAAAATTTTGACTAAGACCGGCAAATCATTCCGCTTTCAGTTGGTGATGAATCGACCTATCATTTATCAAATCAAGGCACGGTGCCTTACTCAAACAACTAAGTGAAAGGGTTTATATCATGAAAAGCATCAAAACTTTTGTCGCTGTTATCGCTCTGTCTGCTTCTTTTGGTTCTTTCGCTGCACAGACTGTTACCGCCACGGCTTCTACGCTTGACGGCGCTGAAGCAAAAATCGCCGCTAAAGCAGAACAGGCTGGCGCATCGTCTTACAAAATTACTCAGGCCTTTACCGGTAACCGCGTGCACATGACCGCAGAACTGAATAAATAAGCCAACGTGAGTGTCGAAAGAGCGCCCTTGGGGCGCTTTTTTCTTAATGTATTCCTGCCAACCGCAACAATCCCGTCACGATCGCCGCCGCGAAAATCACCACGATTAACGGGCATTTTCTCCACGCCAGAAATACCGCGAAGCCCACGCCCAGAACACGTGCCAGACCGGCAAAATGATCACCTTCGTAAAAGGTGGTTGCCAGCGCAACGGCAAATAACAACGTGGTTGCGGCATCAGATAACAGCGCCTGAGATCGTTCAGAAAACTGCAAACGCCCGCCCAGTTTCGCACCGCCCAGGCGCATTAAATAGGTACCTGCAGAAAGCAGCGCGATTCCCAGAATAATCAGTGTGGTATCGCCCATTATTTTCTCCTCGCCAGTAAGCCGAGCATGGAAAGCAGGACGGGTAAACCGACCGGCGCGAAAGGTACGGAAGCCAGTGAGATAGCCGCTCCGCTGGATGCGCGGATAAGTGACGTTTTACTTTTCTTCAGTGCCGGAAGCACTAACGCCAGCAGAATGGCCGGGAACACGGCATCGAGGCCAATAGTTTCCGGGGAGGGAAGAAGTTTGCCGACGCCCGCACCCAGAAGCGTTCCCGCAGGCCAAACAAAAGCAACACCCAGCCCGCATAGCCAGAATGCCGCTTTACGTTGTTCTGGGGTCGGTTGTGATAGGCCAAAAACGACACTCTCATCATTCATAATGTGGCAGCCGAGAAAACTCAGCATGCGTTTGCCCACCAGGTCACGGACGGTAATACCAAACGGGAAATGGCGTGCGTTAACCAGCAGTCCCGCTACCGCTGCTGCGAGTGGGTTCCCGCCACTGGCAACGATACCGATAAACATAAATTCAGATGCGCCCGCCAGTACGGTGAGTGAAAGAATCAGCGGTACCCATAGCGGGAAACCGTACGCCATTGCCAGCGAGCCGTAGGAAACTGCGACGATCCCGACCGCAAGACAGACCAGGAAAATCGCTTTTAAGGTGTCACCTTTCAGGCAACCAAAATGTTTTTTGAACATGATCATTGGCTATATCGAACGAATTTCCATTATAATGAACGCAACAGAAGGCCTTTTCAAGATAATCAATTCGTCCGATCAATAGAAAAATGGAGTGGCATTATGACGCAGCCAATCAGCGTGATCGCAAAAAGTCTGGTACGCGAGCGTATGAGGACAGGGCTGTCTTTGGCGGAAATCGCCCGTCGTGCCGGTATTGCGAAATCGACGCTCTCCCAGCTTGAAGCAGGGAATGGTAATCCTAGCCTGGAAACGCTGTGGTCGCTCTGCGTCGCGCTGGATATCCCTTTCAGCCGTCTGCTCGAACCACAAGTGCAGAAGACGCAGGTGATTCGTCGGGGCGAAGGGGTGAAAGTGCTGGCGGAGCAGGCGAACTACCAGGCGACGCTGTTGGCAACCTGTCCGCCCGGCGCACGTCGCGATATCTATCTGCTGACAACGCAGCCAGGCGCGGATCGTATCTCACAACCCCATCCTGTTGGTTCGGTAGAGCATATTATTGTGATGCAAGGTCGCGCGCTGGTTGGGTTAACCGACGCGCCGGAAGAGTTAAGTGAGGGGGATTACATCTGCTATCCTGGCGATCAGGCGCATATTTTTAAAGCGCTGGAGCCTGATACCCTGGCGATTCTGGTTGCTG
>NZ_CALSBS010000037.1 GCF_943590815.1 Pseudocitrobacter vendiensis
ATTTGATATAGAAAAAATAAAAAGCTTTTCATTAAACCTCTGTAATGAAGAAGGGATTACAACTAAAGCATATAATATTTACAGAAGCTTTATTTATGACATTCCCTTTGACGATGAGGGAGTTGTTTATCATCTTTGCGAAGGAGAATGGTATAAAGTTGATCAAGATTATTTAGCAATTTTGAAAGATTATATCGATCAAAGATGCGAGAACACCTCACTTCCACCATACAATCACGATAACATAGCAGCAAACAAAAGAAGTTATAGTGAAGAAAACTACAATGAAGATGTTGCCCGTAACTCACTGACACATATCTGTCTTGATCAAACAGATATAAGCCCTGATGGATATACGCAAATAGAGCCTTGTGACATAATTAGTTATAATGGAAATACGTGCATTTTCCACCATATAAAAATATCCTCACGCTCATCTCAGCTTAGTCATCTTTTTAATCAGGGTGTCAACTCTATGGAGTTGTTAATTCTGGAAGGACACAGTAGAGATAAATTAAAAAATCTCATTGAACAAAAAATACAACATCGTGACTTAGATAGTTTCAAGCGAGTAATCGATGGAAATGACTATAAAGTTGAGTTCGGCATAATTACAAAAAAACCTGCAATTTCTAAATCTGATAACCTCCCACTTTTTTCAAAAATAAGCTTAATGAGAAGTTTAAGAGCACTTTCTCTTTGCCGCACGGAAGGTGTGGTAAGTTTTATACAAGATATAAGTCCTCCTAAAGAAAGCTATAGTAAATATCCTCGTATTACAGTAGTCGTATCTCTTGATGCAAATGGTAAGAATGAGGTTGTTGTAGATAACAACCAAATTTTCCCACAAGGGAAAAAAGTAATGAGATGCTCTCAAGAAATAACTAATAGCGCTATCGGTTCAAAATATATGATTTATGTCAAAGCAAGCGAAAATGGGGATCTTAGCACCAGTCACGCTTGGGAAAGTGAACCGATTTAGATAACTTTATTTATCTAAAAAGAAACACACACCATAGCCCCATAAGTTCGACGGAGCTATGGTGTATTTTAAAATGAATAACTAAATGTTACCTTTATCTACGTTGTTTATTAATTTGTTTGATTCTAAGAGCATCAGCTACCGCATCTACACCATCTTCGCAAACAAATGGAGCAACTTCCGGTAGCCCTAACGTAACGCTCTCAAGCACAGCATAGAGGGCTGCTGGTGGATGATCTTTGCTATAACGATTCTCTGTTTCGCCAGAGCCGCGGATATGTCCAACAAACTGAGCACGAGTCTCGCTGTCGATTCCTGCTTGTTTGAGCCTTGTAGAAAACGTGTGACGGAATGAATGGAACGATTTCTTGCTGTCTTTTTCAAAGCCTAATCGCTCTTTCAGCAACGAGCGGTTAAACCAGTCTGAAGCCTTATCACCATATCCTTTTACAGAGTGGTAAGGAAGCTCTGGAAATAAACGCTCATGGCCTGCTTTCTTCAATGCTTCGCAATAGTTGATTAATCCAAGTTTGATCAATGTCGGATGCAACGGTATTTTCCGTCGCGAATTAATCGTTTTCAGTGACTGATCTGCACGTTCGCTGTTGATTTCAAAGAAATAAAATCCGGCATCATCCTGCTTAATATCATCCAGATAAAGCTGGCATAACTCATTAATCCTTGCTCCGGTAAAGAATCCGATGAGTGGCAACCAGTAATGAAATGCACGGTAATGATGGAAGCGTCCCTCGCTATTTCTATCCACAGTTCCACGTTTAAACCAAGGACGGTTAAAAATAGCGTGCAAATCCTCATCAGTGAAATCAGCTTTGAATTCCTGATCCATCTTTTCATTTGCTACAGGTGCGAAGAATTGATTCGCTGGGGACTTAATAAAAATACCTTCTCCATCAGCCCACCTGAAAGCTTCGAATATAACCCTCATATACTTACGAACGGTATTATCGCTCATTAGAGGATCGCCATTCTCTTTTGCTTTAACCATCAGCTCATGAATGTCATTGATTTTGTATCGGATTTTAGCCAAATCGCGCCGTGCAGGTATCGACCTTAGCAAGCTCTCATACTCACGGAGATAGTCACGATCTACTTTTACAAGCTTTGAATCACCCATGACTTCAACCAGTAGGCTAAAACCTTCCCGAACTCGATTTTCTGCCTTTCCCGTGAATTTTCCCCCGCGCTTGTAGCGAATATATTTTTCACATAACTCGCTCATTTTCACCGAGTAGTATTTAAGATTTACATACTCATTCTCCGGCAATGATGGGGATAATATTGCAGTGGATATTGCTTTTGGCTTCTCAGGAGTTGCAGGAGATAGTGAGGGGCTATATGACAGCCAAAACAATCGTAAGCGCTCGGCTTGAACACGATGAATCATCAATGAATTAGGCGAGATTTCGACACCGGGAAAGTCAACGAACCAAGCGGCTTTGGATGAAGCCTCTAAGGATTTAAATGCGGTTTCTGCATCCAGCGGCTCGCCAGCGATCATCTGACGTAATATACGTGATGAAACCAAGGGCTGAACATAACCGCTCAGAGAACCTCTGATACCGATGTTAATGGCACTATCGATGATAAATCCAGAAACCTCAGGATCGTCTTTATCAACGAGTGAAAGGTCTTCAACATAGTAAGCAGGACGCCCATCAGCAAGCCAAAACAGCGGGATATTCGTATCAAGCAGGCGCTGAGCAACTTGTTGCAGGGAAGCACTCGTTAAACCGCAAAATTCAGCAAGGCTGATCATTCCTTCGCCCGCCAAAGCAGGCGCACTGCTCACCAACTTTTCTCTATCCAATTTTTGATACTCACCCAAACATCGCTGCCAGACAGCCAATAGGACTGCGGCAATCGCTCGCGCTTTTCTGATGTCGTTTGTTTCTGTTGAAGCGTGAATCTCACGCTGTCCCGTGTAGAGACGGTATCGGGCGGGAACTGCAATACGGACAACATAAATACCGCTGCTACGGCGATACAGATTATCACGTTGAGCCATCGGCTGTATGACCTCTATGTAGTAGAGGCTACGCGATTTCACTCTGAATGAATTTAACGTTAATTAAATCAATAAGATATAAGTGACTGGTGCCGATAATAGGAGTCGAACCTACGACCTTCGCATTACGAATGCGCTGCTCTACCAACTGAGCTATATCGGCCCTGAAAAGGACGTGTTCACGAGCGCGAATCACGGTGGACAAGGTTAAAACTAACCGGGCGATGCGTCAATGGCCTTGAGAATCAAATGGCTACTTTTGCATCACCCGGCGTTAATTAGGCACGAATGGTATCGTCACCGAAGCCAACCCACTTGTAGGTGGTCAGCGCTTCGAGGCCCATCGGGCCGCGCGCGTGCAGTTTTTGCGTGCTGACGGCCACTTCTGCGCCCAGTCCGAACTGGCCACCGTCGGTGAAGCGCGTGGAAGCGTTCACGTAGACGGCGGAGGAGTCGACCTCGTTGACGAAGCGGTTGGCGTTGCTCAGCGTGCGCGTCAGGATGGCGTCGGAGTGCTGAGTGCCGTGCTCGCGAATGTGGGCGATAGCGTCGTCAAGGCCAGCCACCACCTTCACGTTAAGATCCAGCGACAGGAATTCGTTATCGAACTCTTCGGCTTTCACCGCCACAACCTGCGCCGGGCCCGCTTTTAACAACGCCATGGCGTTGTCTGTCGCGTGCAGCGTCACGCCGCTCTGTGCCATCTGCTTGCTCAGCGCGGGAAGAAAACGTTCCGCGATATTCTGATTCACCAGCAGTGTTTCCACCGTATTACAGGTGCTCGGGCGCTGGGTTTTGGCATTGACGATGATTTTCAGCGCCGGTTCAATTTCAGCCGTGTCATCCACATAGATATGACACACGCCAATCCCACCGGTGATCACCGGGATCGTCGACTGTTCGCGACAAAGCTTGTGCAACCCCGCGCCACCACGTGGGATCAGCATGTCGATGTATTTATCCATGCGCAGCATTTCACTGACCAGCGCGCGGTCCGGGTTGTCGATCGCCTGAACGGCACCCGCCGGTAAGCCGCACTCCTGTAACGCTTTTTGGATAACCTTCACCGTGGCGGCGTTGGTGCGATGCGTCTCTTTCCCGCCACGCAGAATCGCCGCATTACCGGTTTTCAGGCACAGGCTGGCAACGTCAACGGTGACGTTCGGGCGCGCTTCATAAATCACGCCAATCACACCGAGCGGCACGCGTCGACGTTCAATGCGCAGGCCGCTGTCGAGCAGCCCGCCGTCAATCACCTGCCCTACCGGATCGGCGAGCGTGCAAACCTGGCGCACATCGCTGGCGATGGCGGAGAGACGCGCCGGAGTGAGCGCCAGCCTGTCGAGCATCGCCTCGCTCAGGCCGTTGGCGCGCGCGTCAGCCAGATCCTGCTGGTTAGCGTCGAGGATCTCTGCGCTGAATGTTTCCAGATAATCAGCAATTTTTTCCAGAGCCTGATTCTTTTCACGGCTCGATAGCTGCGCCAGCTTATAAGAAGCCTGTTTAGCAGCAATGCCCATTTGTTCGAGCATGGTGAACTCCTTAGCGGGTGATCATATCATCACGATGGACGGCAACCGGGCCGTACTCATAGCCGAGAATAGCATCGATTTGCTGTGAGTGGTGTCCGGCAATAAGGCGCAGCGCATCGCTGTTATAACGACTAACGCCGTGCGCGATATCCCGCCCTTCAAGGCTGCGAATACGGATCACTTCACCACGGGAGAAGTTACCGGTCACTTTTTTAATGCCTTTTGGAAGTAATGAACTTCCGCGTTCGAGAATCGCGGAGGTTGCGCCTTCATCGACGGTGATTTCACCCGCCGGCGGTGCGCCGAAGATCCAGCGTTTACGATTCTCCAGCGGCGTGTCCTGCGCGTGGAAGCGCGTACCGACGGAGACTTCCGCCATCACGTCGCCAATCACGCCCTGGCGGCTGCCTGCGGCGATGATGGTTTCAATACCGGCGCGGCAGGCGACATCAGCGGCCTGCAATTTGGTGCCCATTCCGCCCGTACCGAGGCCAGAAACGCTGTCGCCCGCGACGGCGCGCAGCGCATCATCAATGCCGTGTACATCGGTAATCAGTTTGGCGTCCGGGTTGCTGCGCGGGTCGGCGGTGAAGAGGCCCTGTTGATCGGTCAGCAGCAGCAGTTTGTCGGCACCAGCCAGAATCGCCGCTAGCGCAGACAGATTGTCGTTATCGCCGACTTTAATTTCAGCAGTGGCAACCGCGTCATTCTCGTTAATCACCGGCACGATATTGTTATCGAGCAGCGCGCGCAGGGTATCGCGCGCGTTGAGGAAGCGTTCTCTGTCTTCCATATCCGCGCGGGTCAGCAACATCTGCCCGACGTGAATACCGTAAATAGAGAACAGTTGTTCCCACAGCTGAATGAGGCGGCTCTGGCCGACAGCGGCCAGCAGTTGTTTCGAAGCGATAGTCGCGGGCAGTTCAGGGTAACCCAGATGCTCACGCCCGGCGGCAATTGCTCCTGACGTTACAATGACAATTCGATGCCCAGCCGCGTGAAGCTGAGCACACTGGCGAACCAGTTCAACGATATGCGCGCGATTCAGGCGGCGCGATCCGCCCGTTAAAACACTGGTGCCCAGTTTGACCACCAGCGTCTGACTATCACTCATGATTCTCTGCCGTTAAAAGTGAAAAAATGAAACCAGGTTCACGTTTTATCAGGTGTCAGCCCGCTTGCCAACAGGCAGCGAGGAAAGCGAGGTATTTTATTGCGCGCGATCAGTAAGCTTAACCGCACGTTTTGACGCTTTTATGACAAATCTAATTAACGGCACTTTTTCAGAATAAATCTCACATTGTCATAAATCTTTCATTGAGAAAAGTTACAACCCTTTCTGTTTTTCATGTGGATACATTTTTATAAATTTTGCCTTATTAAAAAATCAGGAAAGGAAAATGAAAAAAAGCACTCTGGCATTAATGATGATTAGCGCATTAACCACAACTTCCGCAGTACAGGCGGCAGAGGTGTATAACAAGAATGGCAATAAACTGGATGTGTATGGCAAAGTGAAGGCCATGCATTATATCAGTGATTATGATAGCAAAGATGGCGATCAGACTTATGTGCGTTTTGGTATTAAGGGCGAAACGCAGATTAATGAAGCGTTAACCGGCTATGGCCGTTGGGAATCTGAATTCTCTGGCAATAAAACCGAAAGTGATTCTACACAAAAAACACGTCTGGCCTTTGCCGGGTTGAAATTGAAAAATTTCGGTTCTTTCGATTATGGTCGTAACCTGGGCGCACTGTATGACGTGGAAGCCTGGACCGATATGTTCCCGGAATTCGGCGGCGACTCTTCCGCGCAAACCGATAACTTCATGACCAAACGCGCCAGCGGCCTGGCGACCTATCGTAATACCGATTTCTTCGGCGTGGTGGATGGTCTTGACATAACCCTGCAATATCAAGGGAAAAACGAAAACCGCGACGTGAAAAAACAAAACGGCGACGGTTTTGGCACTTCACTGGCCTATGACTTTGGCGGCAGCGATTTCGCTATCAGCGGCGCGTACACGTCTTCTGACCGTACGGCGGACCAGCAAAATACAGCACTCGCTCCACGTGGTCAGGGTAATAAAGCTGAAGCCTGGGCTACAGGCCTGAAATATGACGCCAATAATATTTATCTGGCGACCTTCTATTCTGAAACCCGTAACATGACGCCGATTTCGGGTGGCTTTGCTAATAAAGCGCAAAACGTTGAGGTGGTGGCACAGTATCAATTCGACAACGGCTTCCGCCCGTCGCTGGGCTACGTCTTGTCTAAAGGCAAGGATATTGAGAACGTCGGAAGTGAAGACCTGGTAAATTATATTGATGTAGGCGCAACTTATTACTTCAACAAGAACATGTCCGCGTTTGTTGATTACCGCATCAACCAGCTGAAAAGCGATAATAAACTTGGTATCAACGATGATGATATCGTCGCGCTGGGGATGACTTACCAGTTCTGATAAAAAAGCCCGCCTAATCAGGTGGGCTCATATTGCTGACAACGTGCGCTTTGTTATTGCCGGATGCGGCGTGAACGCCTTATCCGGCCTACCGATCCGTAGGCCTGATAAGCGAAGCGCCATCAGGCGCAGTTCGGCACCGTTGCCGGATTCGGCGTGAACGCCTTATCCGGCCTACTCTCATCGCGTTAAGCAGATAAACGCATCGGCTCGTCGTCAAAACCGTCTGCTGGTTCCAGTTTCAGGTCTAATGTTGCCAGTAACTCGCGTGCTCGCTCGTGAAACCCGCGTAACGTTTGCTCTACGCGCTCATTAATTTCAGGATCCTTAATCGCCATCGCCTGCCATTTGCCATCTTTATTGAACAGACCAAACTGGTAGCTGTAGGTGAAGCGGTCTTCTTCCGCTTCCATTTCCATCCACCATCCCCAGAATTCACGGCTTTCAGGCGCTGGCTTAACGTTCACACATACAGCAAGGCAATCGAAAAAGAAGCGGTTCTCTTCACACTGCTCTTCACGGATGTAAGGGCCTAGCGCAGTGAGTTTTTTAATCAGTCTGCTTTTCGGGTGTCCACTCGGTAACGTCATTGCGATCTCCTTTGATGATGCAACTGTTTTACCAAATCAATAAAATTTAGCAATCTATTAACCAAATCTATTATTGATCCACCCTGCAATTTCTTTCAGCGCTTTATCAAAATTGCGGTACACCGGGTTAAATGGCACGTTCAGAAGCTTACCCTCTGACGAGGAAGAAGCGATAAGCCGCGACTCCTCTTCCGGGCTGAACGGATCGTTGTTCCAGTAACCAGACAGCATCGGCGTAGGGCAACGGCGGCCCAGTAAACCCTGCGTTTTCAGCGAATAACGGTTCAGTTCAATGCGTAGCGCGTCATCAGAGGCGTCATGCATGCCCAGACGCGAGGCGAGGACGTCGAGATACATCTCTGGTACCCGGCCCTGACGCAACGGGTCATTCAACAGGCAATGCACGATGGGGCCCAGGCAGGCCACGCCGCGCAGGCGCTGAGATTCGAGATACGCCAGGCGCACCGCCACGTTCGCGCCGAAGCGGAAGCCAAACGCCGCAACGCGCGTATGATCGACCCACGGAATATTGGGTAGTTCTCGCAGCAGGTGCTGATGCAGCTGGCTGGAGTCCTGAGTCAGTTTCCATTTCGATGAGCCACCAATCGACGGCATATCCAGGGTGAGCATGGCAATGCCCAGCGGCGCAAAGTAGTGTTCATATAAGCTGTAGTAATCAATTTGCAGGCCGTCGAGGCCGCCGCACATCAGCACCGTCGGGAATGGGCCATCGCCTTTTGGCATGTGCAGGAACGCGCTCACCGGCGAGCCACCAGGAATGGCAATTTCCAGTTCCCGCATTTCCCCTGGCAGACGTTTAGCCGCTTCGGCATAGGCGCGATTCGCCAGCACCTGCGCCTGTTCTGCAAGATCGTCGCCTTTCAGGTGCGGATAAGCCGCAATGCTGTAGAGATTGGAGGCATGCAGCCAGTGACGGCCGCTGAGCAGCGGGTCATCTTCCTGCGTCGCTTTTTGCTGCCATTGCATCGCCTGCGTTGACCATTCGTAGATCCAGTTGCCGCCGCGATAGCCGACCACGGTGTCGAGCATGCCTTCGTCGGTGCGCTCGGCCTGGCTCATCACGATGCGCGCCTGCACATCAAGAATTTCCTGCGGCGAGATACCGCGCCAGATCCACATCAGGCGGTTAATCATGCGATACCAGTGCGGGACGGTTTTACCGTCAAGCGCAGACTGCACCGCAGGATCGCTCCCCGGGTTAAATCGACGCACCAGCGTGGAGGTTTCAGGGTGTTTGAAACGCGGTTTGAACAGGGTTTCGCTAAGATTCGCCTCTGACATCGCATGATCTCCATGAATACGAGCTTTGGACTATTGTACCGCGCCAGGCAGTAAAAAAAACAACGCCCGGCATTGCCGGGCGCTGGAATCGCATTTATTGCAGGAATTAACGGCCAGCAATAGGCGGTACGAAGACCACGCCCATATCCCACGGCTGTTCAATCCAGGTATCCTGCGGGATATCAATCACATAATCGTCAACCAGCGGGCGACCTGCCGGTTTAGCGAAGATGGTGACGAAGTGTGCTTTAGGATACATTTCGCGGATAGCCACTGCAGTACCACCGGTATCAACCAGGTCGTCGATCACGATAAAACCTTCACCGTCGCCTTCAGCGCGTTTCAGGACGGTCAGCTCGCGCTGGTTGTCGTGGTCGTAGCTGGAGATGCATACGGTATCAACATGACGAATGCCCAGTTCACGTGCCAGCAGAGCGCCTGGTACCAGACCCCCACGGCTAACGGCAATGATGCCTTTCCACTGTTCAACAGGTAACAGACGGCTTGCCAGTTTGCGGGCGTGAATCTGCAACATGTCCCAGGTGACGACGTATTTTTCGCTCATGTGAAAATATCCCAGCCTGTGTTATACGGCTTAAAAAGTGTTCAAGGGGGAAATAGGTTGCGCGAGATTATAGAGATCTGACGCACTAAAAACCAGCCTTGAGGGCACTCTGCCCCTCTTTTTCCGTGGTTTGTTCTACCTGATAAGGCAGAAAGTGGTATTCTCGACCCTATCTCGCAAGCGCTGCTTGTGGTGTCTGTTTCGCTATTTATTACACTCATTCCAGATGCATAACGCCGTAAGGAGACTCATCGTGTCGGAACTGTCTCAACTCTCCCCACAACCGCTGTGGGATATTTTTGCCAAAATTTGTTCTATTCCTCACCCGTCTTATCACGAAGAGCAACTGGCTGAACACATCATCGGCTGGGCGAAAGAAAAAGGTTTCCATACGGAACGCGACGACGTCGGTAACATTCTGATTCGTAAAGGCGCAACCGCCGGAATGGAAAACCGTAAACCGGTCGTTCTGCAGGCGCACCTCGATATGGTGCCGCAGAAAAATAACGATACCGTCCATGACTTCACTAAAGATCCAATCCAGCCGTATATCGATGGCGAGTGGGTAAAAGCACGCGGCACCACGCTGGGTGCCGACAACGGTATCGGTATGGCTTCCGCCCTGGCGGTACTGGCTGACGATAAAGTAGAACATGGGCCGCTGGAAGTGCTGCTGACCATGACCGAAGAAGCCGGGATGGACGGCGCGTTCGGCCTGAAAGCCAACTGGCTGCAAGCAGATATTCTGATTAACACCGACTCTGAAGAAGAGGGTGAAATCTACATGGGTTGCGCAGGCGGTATCGATTTTACCTCCAACCTGCACCTCGATCGTGAAGCCATTCCGGCAGGGTTCCAGAGCTTTAAGCTGACGCTGAAGGGCCTGAAAGGCGGCCACTCCGGCGGCGAAATCCACGTCGGTCTGGGCAACGCCAACAAACTGCTGGTGCGTTTCCTGGCAGGACACGCGGAAGAACTGGATCTGCGTCTGGTCGATTTCAACGGCGGTACGTTGCGTAACGCCATCCCGCGTGAGGCATTCTCTACCGTTGCCGTGGCGGCGGATAAAGTAGAATCGCTGAAGGCACTGGTTGGCCAGTATCAGGATATCCTGAAAAACGAGCTGGCTGAGAAAGAGAAGAACCTGACCGTGCTGCTGGAGTCCGTCAGCAACGATAAAGCCGCGCTGACCGCGCAGTCTCGCGATGCTTTCGTTCGCCTGCTGAACGCTACGCCGAACGGTGTGATCCGCAACTCTGACGTGGCAAAAGGCGTGGTTGAAACCTCCCTGAACGTCGGCGTCGTGACCATGACTGACGACAACGTGGAAATTCACTGCCTGATTCGTTCGCTTATCGACACCGGTAAAGAGTACGTGGTCAGCATGCTGGATTCACTGGGTAAACTGGCTGGCGCGAAAACCGAAGCCAAAGGCAGCTACCCTGGCTGGCAGCCGGACGCAAACTCTCCGGTGATGCATCTGGTGCGCGAAACCTATCAGCGTCTGTTCAACAAGACGCCGAACATCCAGGTTATCCACGCCGGTCTGGAGTGCGGTCTGTTCAAAAAACCGTATCCGGAAATGGACATGGTTTCTATCGGGCCAACCATTACGGGCCCGCACTCCCCGGATGAGCAGGTTCATATCGAAAGCGTGGGCCATTACTGGACGCTGCTGACTGAACTGCTGAAAGCGATTCCGGCGAAGTAATATCCTGCAAGCCGGGCGGCAATCACTGCCCGGCTTTTTTATACCTCTCGCGCCATCAGGTAATTAATAAACCACTCTCCCCTCGCCTCGACGTTTTGCTCGCGCACCAGTACAAATCCCTGACGTTCAAAGAACGGTTTTGCCGTAATGCTCGCCGCGACGGTCACTTTTCCCGGTAGCATTTTCGCCAGCAATGCCCGTAGCAGTGCCCCGGCAATCCCCCGCCGCGCGTAATCTGGCGAGACAAAGAGCAGGTCAATGTAATGCCCAACGGCGGTGATAAAACCGACAATATTTCCATCCACTTCCGCCACCAGCACGACCGAAGAGGCGAGTTTTTGCCGCCACTGCGCGTCATCCACCTGCCCCCAGGCAGCAATCTGCGTGGCTGAATAGTGCTGACTGGCTGTCTCGCGCACCGCACGCAGGAAAATCTGACATAGCTGCGGCAGCTCATGCGGCTGCCAGGGACGAATGTTCATGATTTCTCGTTCTCTTTAAAAACGCATGCGGAATGCTTCTGCCATTTTGCCAATTTTCTGCATTTGATTATTATCACGCGCCTGCTGATGAGGCTGCGGTTTCAGAATGGCGATCAATAGCCACGCCTGTTCATCAAATGCGCCCTGACAATAGACCAGATACGCTTCGTCATTCGTTCTGTTGAATTGCCGCAACTGCGGTGGGAAAGGCTTCTCTGCTGACGCCAGGTGGATGTGCGCTACGCGCTCTGATTTAACCAACGGCCAGGTGTAAGGGCTGTCGTATGCAGCATCACGCCCAAAAATGTCAGGTAATATGCCATCTCGTTTATAGGAGATGAAATCCGCCGTTAGTGCCACAAGTTCCTTCTCGGTAAGCTGGAGGCGAATCAGCTTCGTTTTGAACACCCGCATTCCTATTCCTTAAAGTCATTTAAATCATCATCCGTTACATCATTGAGGTAGCGTTCTGCACGGTGCGTCATTTCCTCCAACCTTGCGGCGCTGGGGCGAAACTGGGCGCTGGCATTTTTTACGTCCTGATGCTCAGCGAGTAAATCCATTAACGCCTCAAATACGCTGGCGCTTAACAAATAGCCTGCGGGTTTGTTATTCGACAGAACCGCAACAGGTTGATCGATAAAGTATCTGGACGGGTTTTTTCGTAACTCCGTGATATTGACAGATATTTCCGCGAGAATTCGATGCATACTATTACTCTCCATAAAATAATGCACTTCATAATGTACATTATAGTATACATCACAATCCTAAAACGAGCTGTCTTTCAAGTTGTGGATCCAGCAGCGTAACGTGCAGCCCCACCAGTCGGACACCGCGCCCGGCGCGGCGTTCGTGCCAGCTTTTGTAGGCGGTGGCGATCAGGTCTTCTTTGTTCAGACGCGGCCAGACGTGCTCCTGAGTCGTGAGCTGGAAGTCATTAAATTTGAGTTTCACGCCCTGGCGGGCAATCAGCAGGTCGGGTTTGACCTTCGCCAGCCGACGCTCCAGCTCCGGGTAGAGACGTTCGATAATCGCTTCACACGCTGACCAGTCGTGGATGTCTTCCGCCAGCGTGCGTTCTACACCGATCGATTTGCGCAGCCGTTCGTTATTGATGGCGCGTTCATCAATGCCCTGACTGCGCTCCCACAGTACGCGGCCAAATTTACCAAAGCGCTTTAACAGCATGGCAAGGTCGCTTTTCTGCACGTCTTCGCAGGTTTTCAGCCCCATGCTTTCGAGCTTCGCGGCGGATACTTTGCCGACGCCGGGGATTTTTTCCAGCGGCAACGTTTTCAGGAACGCGGGAACGTCGGTGGGCGTGAGAACAAACTGGCCGTTGGGTTTATTGAGATCGGAGGCAATTTTGGCGAGAAATTTCACCGGGGCGACACCTGCGGAAGCCGTGAGCTGTAATTCGTTGAAGATAGTCTGCCGAATTTCCTGCGCAATCAGCGTGGCAGAACCGTGGCAGTGCACGCTGTCGCTGACGTCGAGATAGGCTTCATCGAGCGACAAGGGTTCAATCAGCGAAGTATAGCGAGAGAAGATTTCGCGGATGTGCTCAGAGGCTTCTTTGTAGGCGTCAAAACGGCCGGGTAAAAGCGTGAGGTGCGGGCAAAGCTTAAGCGCCATGCCTGTAGGCATGGCGCTACGTACGCCGAATTTACGCGCCGGGTAGTTGGCGGTACTGATGACGCCGCGTCGTTCACGGCTGCCACCAATGGCGATGGGGATGTCGCGCAGCGCAGGATTATCACGCATCTCTACCGCTGCGAAGAAGCAGTCCATATCGACGTGGATAATTTTGCGCATACATAGCCCCCGGACGTTACTGGACAAGTATACAGTATAAATGGAGTGGGTGAGAAGAGAGAAAAAGGCCCACAGCGCCGGATGGCGGCCAGGCCTTATCCGGCCTACAGTTCGCGTGATGCGTAGGCCCGGTAAGCGAAGCGTCACCGGGCATTATTGCATGTGGCTTGAGAAGGTTTACAAAATTCTCTTCTGTTGTTGCAACGCTTCGCGCGCCATGCGCTTTTTGCGCGCATCACAGGGCTCCGGGCAGTTGCAGACTTTTTCCAGCCCCAGCGAGGTAATCCCGCCACAGCTGCCCTGGATACTTTTACGCTTGATGATATACCCAAGCGACATCCCGAGGATCACCAGCGCGAAAATCGCAAACGTCGCCAGAAATACCGTAAGCATCATCAGCCTCCAAAATCATCGAGCATGATGTTTTCATCTTCCACGCCCAGGTCTTTGAGCATTTTGATGACAGCCGCGTTCATCATCGGCGGCCCACACATATAGAACTCACAATCTTCCGGGGCCGGATGGTCGCGCAGGTAGTTTTCATACAGAACATTATGGATAAAGCCCGTATAACCCGTCCAGTTGTCTTCCGGCAGCGCGTCCGAAAGCGCGATGTGGAAGGTGAAGTTCGGGTTGTCACGCGCCAGCTGTTCGAATTCGTCCTGATAGAACATTTCACGCAACGAACGTGCACCGTACCAGAAGCTGATTTTCCGCTTGCTGTGCAGGCGTTTAAGCTGGTCGAAAATATGCGAGCGCATCGGCGCCATCCCGGCTCCGCCACCGATGAAGACCATCTCGGCGTCCGTGTCTTTGGCAAAGAACTCACCAAACGGCCCGGAAATCGTCACTTTATCGCCCGCTTTCAGCGACCAGATGTAAGAGGACATAATCCCCGGAGGGGCATCCGGCACGCTCGGCGGCGGCGTGGCAATGCGCACGTTGAGCATGATGATGCCCTTCTCCTCCGGATAGTTCGCCATGGAGTAGGCGCGCACCGTCGGCTCTTTTACCTCAGAAACATAACGGAAAAGATTGAATTTATCCCAGTCGGCACGGTACTCATCAGGCACGTCAAAATCGGCGTAAGCCACTTTATGTGATGGGCATTCAATCTGAATATAGCCCCCCGCGCGGAACGGTACGACCTCGCCTGCCGGGATCGCCAGCTTCAGCTCTTTGATAAACGTCGCTTTGTTATCGTTAGAGATAACCTCGCATTCCCATTTTTTGACACCAAAGATCTCATCCGGCAGTTCAATTTTCATGTCCTGCTTCACCGCGACCTGACACGCCAGACGGCAGCCCTCTTTGGCTTCGCGTTTGGTGATATGCGCCAGTTCGGTCGGCAGGATGTCACCACCACCCTCTTTAATTTTGACGCGACACTGGCCACAGGAGCCGCCGCCACCGCACGCGGACGAGACGAAAATCCCGTTGCTGGAGAGCGTATTCAGCAGTTTATCGCCCGCTGGCGTACGGATCTGTCGGTCGGCTTCGTTGTTGATTTCAATCACCACATCGCCCGAGTTCACCAGCTTCGATTTGGCAAACAGGATAAGCACCGACAGCGCCAGTACGATCAGGGTGAACATGGCCACGCCAAGTATAATTTCCATTTTCTTCGCCCCCTTATAGCTGCACGCCGGAGAACGACATAAAGCCAAGCGCCATCAAACCGGTGGTGATAAAGGTGATCCCTAAGCCCTGCAAACCCGCAGGGACGTTTGAGTATTTCATTTTTTCGCGCAGCCCGGCCATGGCGACAATAGCCAGCATCCAGCCAATACCGGAGCCGAAACCGTAGACGATAGATTCGCCAAAATTATAGTCGCGCTGAACCATAAACGATACGCCACCAAAGATGGCGCAGTTCACGGTAATAAGTGGCAGGAAGATCCCCAACGCGGTATACAGCGCCGGGAAGTATTTATCGAGGATCATCTCCAGAATTTGCACCAGTGCCGCTATCACGCCAATAAAGGTGATGAAACTCAGGAAACTGAGATCCACGCCATCCATCAACGCCCCATCGCGCAGTACCAGATTGTAGACGAGGTTGTTCGCCGGAACGGAAATGCCCAGCACCAGCGTAACGGCAACGCCAAGGCCAAACGCGGTCGAGACTTTTTTCGATACCGCAAGGAACGTACACATGCCGAGGAAGAACGCCAATGCCATGTTTTCAATAAAGACGGCACGGACAAAGAGGCTAATATAGTGAGCCATCGGTTACTCCTTCTCCTGCTGTTCTGGCTTCCAGGTGCGAAGCGCCCAGATAAGCAGGCCGATGATGAAAAAGGCGCTCGGTGCCAGCAGGAACAGGCCGTTTGGCTGGTACCAGCCGCCGTTTTGCACCGTTTGCAAAATAGTGATGCCAAACAGTTTGCCACTGCCGATAAGCTCGCGCAGGAAGCCAACAATCATCAGAATCGCGCCGTATCCCAGGCCGTTACCGATGCCGTCCATAAAGCTCGCCAGCGGCGGCGCTTTCATGGCGTACGCTTCCGCGCGTCCCATCACGATGCAGTTCGTGATGATCAGGCCGACGAAGACCGAGAGCTGTTTTGAGATCTCATAAGCGAAGGCGCGCAGCAGTTGATCGACGACGATCACCAGCGAAGCGATGATCGCCATCTGCACGATGATGCGCACGCTGTTTGGAATATGGTGGCGGATCATCGAGATAAACATGCTGGAAAACGCCGTGACCAGCGTCACCGCAATCGTCATCACGAATGCGGTTTCCAGTTTAGTGGTCACCGCCAGCGCCGAGCAGACGCCGAGGACCTGAAGCGCTATCGGGTTGTTGGCAATCAACGGCCCCACCAGTACGCGCTTCACTTCTTTCATATCGCCCTGTTCAGCCATTATTCAGCACTCCTTCACGAACCTGTTTCAGGAACGGGCCAAAACCGAGGTCGCCCATCCAGAAATCAAAACTATGCTGTACACCATTGGAGGTCAACGTGGCCCCGGAAAGACCATCTACCGCGTATTGATCTCCCTGCCGCGCCCCACCTTTCACGACTTTCAGTGCCGGTATGCCGCTGTCATCAAGCACTTTTTTACCGATAAACTGCGCACGCCAGTTTGGGTTTTCGATTTCACCACCCAGCCCCGGGGTTTCGCCCTGGTCATAATAGGTGATGCCTTTGACCGTGCGACCATCTGTATCCAGCGCGACAAACGCGTACATCATCGACCACAGCCCGTTGCCGTAAACCGGCAGCACGATTTCTTGTACCTTTTGTTGGGCGTCTTTAACCAGATAGATTTCAACCACGTTGCTGCGACGCTTAATGCCCGCCGGATCATCATGGGCATCGAGCTGGATGCTTTGCTCCGGATCTTTCAGCGCCAGCGCCTGGTTGAATGACGCCGGGTCGCTGTCGAGCAGGTTGCCAGTTTTCAAATCCAGCAGGCGCGGGGTGATGCGTTCACTAAAGATATCGGCCACATCGTCCGTCGACATGCCTTGCTGCATCAGCCCGGCGACGGCGAGAATATTGCGCTGTTTATCGAGCGCGCGCTGTTCCTGCTGGCGGGATTTCAATCCTACCGCCGAACCCGCCACCACGATTGAACAGACCAGGCAGAGCACCAGCACCACCAGCAGCGTTTTGCCGATGCTATCGTTACTTTTCACTTCAGCCACGCGACTTCCTCCGCTTAATGTTGGCCTGCACCACCAGGTAGTCAAACAGCGGCGCAAAGAGGTTGGCGAACAGAATCGCCAGCATCATTCCTTCCGGATAAGCCGGGTTTACCACGCGAATAAGTACGCACATCACGCCAATCAACGCGCCATAGCACCACTTCCCTTTATCGGTAAATGACGCCGAGACGGGGTCAGTCGCCATAAACATCATGCCAAACGCGAAACCGCCAAGCACCAGATGCCAGTACCACGGCATGGCAAACATCGGGTTAGTGTCGGAACCCACGACGTTGAACAGCGTGGCGCTGGCGATCATGCCGAGCATCACCCCGGCGACAATGCGCCAGGAGGCTACCCGCCCGTAGATGATGATGGCTCCGCCGAGCAAAATCATCAGCGTCGAGACTTCACCAATTGAACCGGGAATGTTGCCGAGGAAGGCGTCCATCCACGTTACCGGCTGCCCGGTCGCCACGTTGACCAGCGTTTCCCCGCCATGGCTTGCCCACTGGGAAAGCGGCGTCGCGCCGGAGAAACCGTCCGCCGCCGTCCACACCAGGTCGCCGGAGATTTGCGCCGGGTAGGCAAAGAACAGGAACGCGCGCCCGGCCAGTGCCGGGTTGAGGAAGTTGCGCCCGGTGCCGCCGAAGATCTCTTTAGCGATCACCACGCCGAACGAGATGCCCAGCGCCGCCTGCCAGAGTGGCATGGTGGGCGGGACAATCAGCGCAAACAGAATGGAGGTGACAAAGAAGCCTTCGTTGACTTCATGCTTGCGAATAATTGCGAACAGCACTTCCCAGAAACCACCGACCAGGAATACGGTAGCGTAGATCGGTACAAAGAAGACCGCGCCCAGCGTCATCATGCTGAGCCAGCCGGCGTCTGGTGCGAAACTCACGCCCAACGCCTGCGCCAGGCTGTAGTGCCAGTTTGCAGCAATCACCTGCTGAAGCTGTTCCGCGCCATACAGTTTATGCAGCGCCGGGATGGTTTGCAGACCGACGCTGTACATTCCCCAGAACATTGCCGGGAAGACCGCAAACCAGACCAGAATCATCATGCGTTTGAGGTCGATGGCGTCGCGTACGTGCGCCGCGCCTTTCGTTACTTGCCCCGGCGTATACAGCAGCGTCGCTGCCGCCTCGTACAGGGGATAATATTTTTCCAGCTTGCCGCCGTGGGTGAAGTGCGGCTCAAGTTTTTCGACCAGATGCTTCAGGCCCATCACTTATCCTTCCTGCTCAATTTGGGTTAACACGCTGCGCAGCACCGGGCCATATTCATATTTCCCAGGGCAGACGTAGGTACAAAGCGCCAGGTCTTCTTCATCCAGCTCAAGGCAGCCCAGCGCCTGCGCGCTGTCGGAATCGCCCGCCAGCAGGTCACGTAGCAGCATCGTCGGCAAAATATCCAGCGGCATGACGCGCTCATAGTTGCCAATCGGCACCATCGCGCGTGCGCCGCCGTGGGTATCGGTGGAGAGGTTAAAGAGTTTGCGCTTCAGGAAGTGACCGAGCGTAGTACGGGTGATGGAAAATTTGTCGCGGCCTGGCGCAACCCAGCCAAGCAGCTCTTTTTCGCGCCCTTCTTTCAGCACGCTCACCTGCAGATGAAAACGCCCAAGGAATGCCTGCGGGCCAACCGCCTGGCTGCCGTTGAGTACGGAACCGGACAACACGCGGTTTTCGCCTTCCAGTAATTCGCCCTGCGTGAGTTCCTCCAGCGAGGCGCCCAGACGCGTACGCAGCAGGCGCGGCTGTTTCACCTGCGGCCCGCCGAGCGCTATCACACGCTCCACCCACAACTCACCATCGAGGAAGAGTTTGCCAATAGCGATGACGTCCTGGTAGTTCAGGTGCCAGACCTGTTTTTCGAGGCTTACCGGCTCAAGAAAGTGAATGTGCGTACCGACTAACCCCGCGGGATGCGGCCCGGTAAACTGATTAAACGTCACCTGTCCACACGGATGCCCACCCAGTTTGCCGCCGCTCGCCTGACAGACGTGCACCTTACCGTCGGTGAGGCGCGTGAGCAGCGTCAGGCCCGCGTCGAATGCTTCACGCTGGGCAAGAATGATCGGCTGCGGATCGGCGGCCAGAGGATTGGTGTCCATTGCCGTGACAAAAATTGCCGCAGGCTGCGTGCCCGGCACCGGCGATTTACTGAATGGGCGGGTGCGCATTGCGGTCCATAAACCAGAAGCAATCAATTGTGCTTCGACAGTTTCGCGCGGCAGCGTTGCCAGCTCATCAGCAGCAAAATGGGGGAATTCGACCGCCTCATCGCCATCGATATCAATGACAACGGACTGAAGTACGCGGCGCTCACCGCGATGAATGGCGCTGACGATGCCGCTGGCTGGCGCAGTGAAGCGCACGCCGGGGATTTTTTTATCGTCGAAAAGCAGTTGTCCTTTCAGTACGCGATCGCCTTCCTGCACGGCCATTGACGGACGCAGGCCGACATAATCATCGCCTTTCACCGCGACGCGCGTCACCGGGACATTATCGATGCGTTGTTGTTCGGGTACGCCCGCAAGGGGAATATCGAGACCCTTTGTTATTTTAATCATACTGTTAGCAGGTATCCGTTAAGGCCAGCGTTGTGATTAACGATACATAAAGAAAGGGGTGGCGGTATTAACCCCGAATCTTTCCATGATGGGCGATGAGGAGAGAAACGCATCCTTTCTTACACTTCCACCACCTGAGGGTGTCTGTCAGACGTTGAGGAACGAATCAGACAGGATAGCCATATAAAAAAGGCATGCTTCCCCCAGAATGATAACGTTAATGAATCTTAACACTATATTACCGTGCCCGGCAGCAGTTCCGCTGAATTCGCTCTAAAATGCGAGCTATTACGCAAAGCATCGACATTTTTGCCTGAGCGCGCATGGCTTGCCAGGCGTGGTTTGGGTACGCAATCTGTTGATATTGAGGCCTGTTATGTGATGTTTTTAGCGAGAGGATGAAAACTTAAATGTAAACTCCATAATCCCCCTCTTGCGAAAAAATGCTGTGATGCTAATGTGAGCGTCTCTAAAGACAGATAACTCTGATTTTGTCTCTCTCTTGCCTTCCTGGCATGTTGTTTTTGTTTATCAAGGAACACGTAGTATGCGCAAAATCGCATTTTTCATTGCGATGCTTCTCATGCCGTGCATGTCATTTGCCGGGTTGCTGAGCAGCAACAGCCCGATGACGCCGGTCAGTAAAGAATATAAGCAACAGTTAATGGGTTCACCGGTTTACGTTCAGATCTTCAAAGAAGAACGCGCACTTGACCTGTACGTCAAAATGGGCGAAACGTATCAACTCCTTGATAGCTATCGCATCTGTAATTACTCCGGCGGGCTGGGCCCGAAACGTCGCCAGGGTGACTTCAAAAGCCCGGAAGGGTTCTACTCTGTACAACGTAGCCAGCTCAAACCGGACAGCCGCTTCTACAAAGCCATTAACATCGGTTTCCCTAATGCTTATGACCGCGCACACGGTTATGAAGGGAAATATTTGATGATCCACGGCGCATGCGTGTCGGTGGGTTGCTACGCGATGACCGATTCCGGTATTGATGAGATTTTCCAGTTTGTGACTGGGGCGTTAGTCTTCGGCCAGCAGAGCGTGCAGGTGAGCATTTATCCGTTCCGCATGAACGATGCCAATATGGAACGTCATAAATACTCAACCTATAAAGATTTCTGGCAGCAGTTGAAGCCGGGGTATGACTACTTCCAGCAGACGCATAAGCCGCCTATCGTTTCTGTGGTTGACGGGCGCTATGTCGTCAGCAAGCCGCTGAGCCACGAAGTGGTGCAGCCGCAGCTGGCATCAAATTACACGCTCCCCGAGGCAAAATAATCGCCATTCGCCTGGCATAATCTTTTGCCAGGTTTCGTTCCCCGTCAGCGGCTGTGTCGCGATCACTGTGACCACGTCGTTGGCGGTCGTTTCCTGCTGAAAATCAATTTCCACGTCCTGATCCAACAGTGTCGCTACGCCAAATGGCGCCCGCCGGGTGATCCAGAACAGGTTGGTGGAGCAGAACGCCATCACATAGCGTCCATCGGACAACAGCATGTTGAATACGCCCTTTTCGCGCAATTGTGCGGCGAGCGTCGCGATATATTTAAATACTGCAGGCATATTGCCCGGCGTGCGCGGATAACGCTCAGTGAGCTTATGCAGCAACCAGCAAAAGGCTTTTTCACTGTCGGTTTCGCCGACCGGGCGGAAGTTGCCGGTTTCCAGCGATTTATAACCGTCAAGTTGGCCGTTGTGGGCGTAGGTCCAGTTGCGTCCCCACAGCTCTCGGGTAAACGGATGGGTGTTTTCCAGCGCCACGTTGCCACGATTAGCCTGACGGATATGCGCCACCACCGAACAGGATTTTATCGGATATTCCTGCACCAGTTTGGCAATCGGTGACTGGTAGCTTGGGTGGGGATCTTTGAATGTGCGACACCCTTTGCCTTCGTAAAAGGTGATTCCCCAGCCATCTTTATGCGGGCCGGTGCCGCCACCGCGCTGAACCAGCCCGGTAAAACTGAAGCAGATATCGGTTGGCACATTTGCGCTCATCCCGAGCAGTTCACACATTCTACACCCCCACCGCTAATCGGGGCCGAAGCCCCGTCGTTCTTACGCTTTAACCATCTCTTTTTCGATCAGCATAATCAGGATATGGATCACTTTAATGTGAATTTCCTGAACGCGATCGGCATAGCCAAAGTGCGGCACGCGAATTTCGATATCCGCAGAGCCCGCCATTTTGCCGCCGTCTTTACCGGTCAGGGTGATCACTTTCATCCCCTGCGCACGCGCTGCTTCAATCGCTTTGATCACGTTGCCGGAGTTGCCTGACGTGGAGATCCCCAGCAGGACGTCACCTGCGCGGCCAACGGATTCGACGTAACGAGAGAAGACATATTCATAACCGAAATCATTGCTCACGCATGAGAGGTGGCTGACATCGGAAATCGCAATCGCCGGATAGCCCGGACGGTTCTCGCGATAGCGGCCCGTTAGCTCTTCAGCAAAGTGCATCGCGTCACAGTGGGAACCACCGTTACCGCAAGATAACACTTTACCACCCGCTTTGAAGCTGTCGGCCAGCAGCACCGCTGCACGCTGAATCGCGTGGATATTGGCTTCATCTTTCAGGAAGTTAGCCAGCGTTTCTGCCGCTTCGTTCAGTTCGTTACGAATAAGATCCTGGTACATGAGGATAATCCTTCAGTATGGGTGAAATAACTTTTTCACAGTGTACCGGATAGCATCAGCAGCGAGAAGCTAAAGCCCACCACTTCCCGATGGCTTTTGATTTTTGGTGCCTATGAAAGCGGCAACAATGTGAGCTGAGTTGTAATTATTTTGTAATCACATTGCTAAAAGAAATGACATCAACTAGAACAATACTATCACAAGTGGTCAGACCTCCTACAAGACAGGGAGCATTTCTCTATGATGATTTTGAGTATTGTTGCAACCATTGCTTTACTCGGTGTGCTCTTCTATCACCGCATCAGCCTGCTGCTGAGCAGCCTGATATTACTGGCCTGGACCGCTGCACTCGGCGCCGCAGGGCTGTGGAATATCTGGCTGCTGGTGCCGCTGGCAATTATTCTGGTGCCGTTCAACGTACCTTCCATGCGCCGCGCGATGATCTCTGCGCCGGTGTTCCGCACCTTCTGTAAGGTGATGCCGCCGATGTCGCGCACGGAGAAAGAAGCGATTGATGCCGGTACCACCTGGTGGGAAGGCGACCTGTTCCGCGGTAACCCGGACTGGAAAAAGCTGCATAACTATCCGCAGCCACGCCTGACAGCGGAAGAACAAGCGTTTATCGACGGCCCGGTAGAAGAAGCCTGCCGTATGGCAAACGACTTCGAAATTACCCATGAAATGGCGGATCTGCCGCCGGAACTGTGGGCGTATCTGAAAGAGCATCGCTTCTTCGCGATGATCATCAAGAAAGAGTACGGCGGGCTGGAGTTCTCCGCTTATGCTCAGGCGCGTGTGCTGCAAAAACTTTCCGGCGTGTCGGGGATTCTGGCGATCACCGTTGGCGTACCGAACTCATTAGGGCCGGGGGAGCTGTTACAGCATTACGGTACTGAAGAGCAGAAAAACCACTATCTGCCGCGCCTGGCGCGTGGGCAAGAGATCCCTTGCTTTGCGCTGACCAGCCCGGAAGCGGGTTCCGATGCGGGCGCCATTCCGGATACCGGCGTTGTCTGCATGGGCGAATGGCAGGGCGAGCAGGTGCTGGGGATGCGCCTGACCTGGAACAAACGCTACATTACGCTGGCACCTATCGCCACCGTGCTGGGGCTGGCATTTAAACTCACCGACCCTGATAAACTGCTGGGCGGCGAAGAGAATCTGGGCATCACCTGTGCGTTGATTCCGACCAGCACGCCGGGCGTGGAAATTGGCCGTCGCCACTTCCCGCTGAACGTACCGTTCCAGAACGGCCCGACCCGTGGTCAGGATATCTTCGTCCCTATCGACTACATCATCGGCGGCCCGAAAATGGCCGGACAGGGCTGGCGTATGCTGGTTGAGTGTCTGTCAGTTGGCCGTGGGATCACCCTGCCGTCGAACTCGACGGGCGGCGTGAAATCAGTGGCGCTGGCGACCGGGGCGTATGCGCATATCCGCCGTCAGTTCAAAGTCTCCATTGGTAAAATGGAAGGGATTGAAGAGCCGCTGGCGCGCATTGGCGGCAACGCGTACGTAATGGATGCGGCTGCATCGTTAATTACCTATGGCATAATGCTCGGCGAAAAACCGGCGGTACTGTCGGCGATTGTGAAATATCACTGTACCCACCGTGGTCAGCAGTCAATTATTGATGCAATGGATATCGCCGGCGGTAAAGGCATTATGCTCGGCGAAGGCAACTTCCTCGCCCGTGCTTACCAGGGCGCGCCGATTGCTATCACCGTTGAAGGCGCGAACATCCTGACCCGTAGCATGATGATCTTCGGTCAGGGCGCGATTCGCTGCCATCCGTATGTGCTGGACGAAATGGCCGCCGCGCAGAACAAAGACGTGAAAGCGTTTGATAACCTGCTGTTTAAACACATCGGCCATGTGGGCAGTAATAAAGTGCGCAGCTTCTGGCTTGGCCTGACGCGCGGCTTAACCAGCGCCACGCCGACGCATGACCAGACGCGTCGCTACTATCAGCATCTGAACCGTTTGAGCGCCAACCTCGCGCTGCTCTCTGACGTGTCAATGGCGGTACTTGGCGGCAGCCTGAAACGCCGCGAACGTATCTCCGGACGTCTGGGTGATGTGCTGAGCCAGCTCTATCTCGCCTCTGCGGTACTGAAACGCTATGACGATGAAGGGCGTAACGAAGCCGATTTACCGCTGGTTCACTGGGGCGTGCAGGATGCGCTGTATCAGGCAGAGCAGGCGATAGATGATTTACTGAAGAACTTCCCGAACCGCTTTGTGGCCGGGGCGCTGAGCGTGGTTATTTTCCCGACTGGTCGCCATTATCATGCGCCGTCGGATAAGCTGGACCATCAGGTGGCGAAGATCCTGCAAACGCCATGTGCCACGCGCTCCCGTATTGGCCGTGGTCAGTATCTGACGCCGAGCGAACATAACCCGGTCGGTTTGCTGGAAGAAGCGTTAATTGATGTGATGGCGGCAGATCCTATCCACCAGCGGATCTGCAAAGAGATTGGCAAAAACCTGCCGTTTACCCGTCTGGATGAGCTGGCGCGTAACGCACTGGCGAAAGGGCTTATCGATCAGGAAGAAGCCAATATTCTCATCAAGGCTGAAGAGAGCCGTCTGCGCAGTATTAACGTGGATGATTTCGACGCTGACGCGCTGGCGACCAAACCGGTAAAGTTGCCGGAGAAAGTCCGCAAGATTGAAGCTGCGTAATGTAAAAACGGGGCCGAATGGCTCCGTTTTGTTATCTGTTAACCTCAAGCCCGGTAAGCGCAGCGCCACCGGGCAATGTTTTTCAGGCTCGAACACACCGATTACTTAAAATTAAAACCGTCCGGGTGATTTTCCAGACTGCCAGTCAACGCCGCAAACAGCACCGTTTTGCCGTCAATAGACAGCGCATCATTCACGTTCAACCAGGTTAATTTTTCCTGCGACGTTTTTTCATCAACGGTCGAGAACAGGCCGGTCATCTGCTTAGACTTTTCAGACCACAGCACCGCCACACGTTCGGTCCCGCAATCATGCGGCTTACATGCGCTCATTACCTGATAAGATTCATCACCCAGCGTGACGGTTTTCGCAGGGGTATACGTTCCCCCTTTCACCACCCATGCTGGCAATTTGTGCCCTTTCACCATCTGGTTAAACGCCGCTTTGGTCGTTTCACCTTTTGCCAGACTGCTGATGGTTACATCTTCCTGCGCCATGGCGCTGGTTGCAAAGACCAGCGCAGCGACAGCGGTTATTGCCTTATACATCATTCCTCCTGGGCTTATCCTGCCCTTGTTGTTCATCCTCTTAAGAGTGAGCGGCAAGCTAGCCAAATGCAAATCAGATATTTCCAATAACCGCTTTTTTTATCGAAATATTCCGCAGCACGGCAACAGCCTGATAAGGTGTTAAAGTTATAAAAGCCCCCTGCAATAAAGGAGTTGACCGCCGTGCCTGGTTTGAAAATTACACTTTTGCAGCAACCGCTGGTGTGGATGGATGGCCCTGCCAACCTGCGCCATTTCGATCGTCAACTGGAAGAGATCAGCGGGCGCGATGTCATTGTCCTGCCGGAGATGTTTACCACCGGTTTTGCCATGGAAGCCGCGAAACAGTCACCTTCTCAGGAGGAGGTGATTTCGTGGATGCAGAAGCAGGCACAATGTACCAACGCCCTGATTGCAGGCAGCGCGGCACTACAAACCGATCGCGGCCCGGTGAACCGCTTTTTACTGGTCGAACCGCAAGGTGATGTGCACTTTTACGATAAGCGCCATCTGTTTCGCATGGCGGATGAGCATCATCACTATGAAGCGGGCAACGAACGCGTGGTGTTTGAATGGCGCGGCTGGCGCATACTGCCGCTGGTGTGTTACGACCTGCGCTTCCCGGTGTGGTCACGCAATCGCGACGATTACGACCTCGCCCTGTACGTCGCCAACTGGCCAGCACCACGTTCCCTGCACTGGCAGGCGCTACTGGTCGCCCGCGCGATTGAGAATCAGGCATATGTAGCAGGCTGTAACCGTGTCGGCACCGATGGCAACGGGCACCACTACCGTGGCGACAGCCGGGTGATTAACCCACAGGGCGAGATTATCGCCACCGCCGATGCGCATCAGGCAACGCGTATTGATGCCGAGTTGTCGATGACGGCATTAGAGGAATACAGAGAGAAGTTTCCGGCATGGCGGGATGCGGATGAGTTTAGGTTGGGGTGAGGAAAACTATCCTTTATTTCAGAAACGACAAAGGCCTGAATCATTGCTGATTCAGGCCTTTTGAATAGTGGCGGAACGGACGGGACTCGAACCCGCGACCCCCTGCGTGACAGGCAGGTATTCTAACCGACTGAACTACCGCTCCGCTGTGTTCCCTTGGGAACAAGGCGAATATTACGGGTTACCCTCGGAATCGTCAACGCTTTTTATGACGTTTTAAATCGTTTGCTGCAAAAATCGCCCAAATGACTATTTTCACAGCAAAAACAGAGGTTTTACGCTCGCCAGAGGCAGCTTCCACCCTTCTTTTGCACCAGATCGAGACGGGACTCGTGCGCCACCAGCTCTTCGTCAGAGGCAAAAACAACACGCAGTTTGCTTCCAGCACGGGTAACGCGCTGAATCCCGACATCGCCAGCCTGCTGCTGCCCCTCGCCTTCCATCGAAAACGCCATCGATGTCTGGCCACCGGTCATCAGCAGATAAACATCGGCCAGGATTTGGGCATCGAGTAAAGCTCCATGCAGAGTACGCTTGCTGTTATCGATTTCGTAACGTGAACATAAGGCATCGAGGCTGTTACGCTTGCCGGGGAACATTTTCCTCGCCAGCGCCAGGCTATCGGTTACCTTACAGAACGTATTGGTCTTCGGAATGCCGCGATTCAGCTTGCCAAACTCGTAGTCCATAAAGCCGATATCGAACGATGCGTTATGGATGACCAGTTCAGCCCCGCGGATGTAATCCATAAACTCGTCGGCAATCTCGCCAAAGGTCGGCTTATCCAGCAGGAACTCATCGGCAATCCCGTGAACGCCGAACGCTTCCGGGTCCACCAGCCGATCGGGTTTGAGATAAAAGTGGAAATTGTTTCCGGTCAGACGACGGTTAATCACCTCGACGGCACCGATCTCGATGATCTTGTGCCCTTCGTAGTGCGCCCCGATCTGGTTCATACCGGTGGTTTCCGTATCGAGGACGATCTGTCGTGTAATTGCAGTGCTCATATCGGTCATTTATGTCAGACTTGTCGTTTACGTGTCGATTTCAATACAGGAAGTCTACCAGAGATGCTTAAACAGGTAGAAATTTTCACCGATGGTTCGTGCCTCGGTAATCCAGGGCCTGGCGGCTATGGCGCCATTTTACGCTATCGTCAGAAGGAGAAAACCTTCAGTGAAGGCTATTATCTGACAACCAACAACCGCATGGAACTGATGGCAGCAATTGTCGCACTCGAGGCGCTGAAAGAACACTGTGAAGTGGTATTAAGCACCGACAGCCAGTACGTACGTCAGGGGATCACACAATGGATCCACAACTGGAAGAAGCGCGGCTGGAAAACCGCAGATAAAAAACCTGTTAAGAATGTCGATCTGTGGAAACGTCTTGATGCGGCGCTGGGTCAGCACGAAATTCGCTGGATGTGGGTAAAAGGCCATGCCGGGCATCCGGAGAACGAACGTTGTGATGAGCTGGCGCGCGCGGCGGCATCATCACCGACTCAGGAAGACATCGGATATCAGCCAGAGGTTTAAGCGTTTGGCTTTTTATATTGCCGGGTCGCCCCCACAGCCTGTGGGATGCGGCCTTTCGCTTTATTCTGCTTCATCGGGTTTAGCGTCAAGGGAATCGTTCGTTTACGCGCCACAATATATTGCACGCAACCTAATGCCGGCAGATGCGTACTTAACAGTTTTCCGCCCTGCTTCGTCCAGGGCAAAACCTGTACCCTTCCCTGATGCAGTACTTCAAAATTAAGCAATGCCAGCCAGTCCAGTTGACGCGTGAGGGTAAACATGCGGCTGTTGTACGGGATTTTATTGCGCAACAGCGGGACAAGCTTGCGTAATCCGACCAGGCTGATGGGGTTGAAGCTGGTGATGATCAGCCAGCCGTCGTCAATCAGCACGCGGTCTGCTTCCCGCAGCATGCGGTGAGGATCAGAACACCAGGGAAGCGTATGCGCCAGCAGGCAGGCATCGACCGACTTCTCGGCAAAGGGTAATTGCAGTGGGTCGGCTTTTACCTGAATCGGTTTACCCTCCAGCGAGACGTTAACCTGATGCGAGATAGCGCAGGCTTCCGTGTTAATTTCTGCGCTCAGGTTCCCAATTTTAAGCAAATGAAAACCATAGAGTTTCGTAAGCCAGGGTTTCAGTTGACGCTCCAGCGCCTCGCGATAATACTCACCCCAGGGCATTTCAGCCCAATGACCGGGCGCTGCGACTGTTTGAGGTATCCTTGCCGGTTTCATCACAACCTTCCGTTCGTTTTAAGAGGTATTTTATGAATCTTAACAGTATTCCCGCATTTCAGGACAACTACATCTGGGTTCTGAGCGACGACGCAGGCCGCTGCCTGATTGTCGATCCCGGCGAGGCCGCACCGGTTCTGCGTGCAATAAAAGAAAACAACTGGCAGCCGGAAGCGATTTTCCTGACTCATCACCATGCCGATCATGTGGGAGGCGTGGCCGAATTGCGTCAGCATTTTCCACATATTGAGGTCTATGGCCCTGCCGAAACGCAAGATAAGGGAACCACTAAAGTGGTCGCAGAGGGAGACAATGTGTCCGTTCTCGGACATGAATTTTGTATTATCGCCACGCCAGGTCACACTTTAGGACATATCTGTTTCTTTAACATGCCTTATCTGTTTTGTGGCGACACTATGTTCTCTGGCGGCTGCGGGCGGCTTTTTGAAGGTACAGCAAGCCAGATGTATCAATCACTTAAAAAAATAAGCGCACTCCCTGACGACACGTTAATTTGTTGTGCACATGAGTACACTTTATCAAATATGAAGTTTGCCGTGAGTATCCTACCGCATGATTTGTTCATAAATGAATACTATCGAGAAGTTAAGGAGTTACGTGCTAAAAATCAAAAGACACTCCCCGTTACTCTGAAAAATGAACGTCGAAATAATATTTTTTTGAGAACTGATAATGTTGATTTTATTAATGAAATTTCAAAAGAAACAAAATTGCTACAACCTTCTGAGCGTTTTGCATGGTTAAGGGCAAAGAAAGACAACTTCTGATACTTCACGGTTGCGTTTTGAAAAGTTCGCCGTTATGATCGGTCGTCTTTTAAGCAACTATTGACACACACATGAAGGCAAAAGCGATATTACTCGCCTCTGTCCTGCTCGTGGGGTGCCAGGCGTCAAAGCACGATGGCAATATCCAACAGCACGCACAGAGCCTTTCTGCGGCTAGTCAAGGAGAAGCGGGTAAGTTTGCAAGTCAGGCGCGGTGGATGGACGATGGGACATTCTACGCGCAGGATCAGGACTTGTGGGCTTCCATTGGCGACGAGCTAAAGATGGGAATTCCGGAAAATACCCGGATTCGCGAACAGAAACAGAAGTATTTAAGCAATAAGAGCTATCTCCACGATGTAACTTTACGGGCAGAGCCGTATATGTACTGGATAGCCGGGCAAGTTAAGAAACGTAACATGCCTATGGAACTGGTATTACTACCCATAGTGGAGAGCGCTTTTGACCCGCACGCAACGTCTGGCGCCAATGCTGCAGGCATTTGGCAGATCATTCCGAGCACAGGGCGCAATTACGGTCTGAAACAGACCCGCAGTTATGACGCACGTCGCGATGTTGTTGCCTCCACAACAGCAGCGCTGGATATGATGCAGCGTCTTAACAAGATGTTTGACGGCGACTGGTTATTAACCGTGGCGGCGTACAACAGCGGTGAAGGCCGTGTAATGAAGGCAATGAAAGCGAACAAAGCGCGTGGTAAACCCACCGATTTCTGGTCGCTGCCGCTGCCTCAGGAAACCAAGCTTTACGTACCGAAAATGCTGGCTTTGAGCGATATTCTCAAAAACAGTAAACGTTACGGTGTGCGACTGCCAACACCAGATGAAAGCCGTGCACTGGCGCGAGTACGTCTCGATAGCCCTGTTGAGATGAAACAACTGGCCGATATGGCGGGTATTTCAGTCAACAAGCTGAAGACGTTCAACGCGGGCGTAAAAGGCTCCACGCTGGGCGCAAGTGGCCCGAAGTATGTGATGGTGCCACAGAAGCATGCTGACCAGCTGCGTGAATCGCTGGCATCAGGTGATATTGCCGCAGTCCAGCCAACGCTGGTTGCTGACAATACGCCATTGCAGAGCCGCAGCTATAAAGTGCGCTCAGGTGACACCCTGTCAGGTATCGCATCACGTCTCGGCGTGTCAACGAGCGACCTGAAGCAGTGGAATAACCTGCGCGGCAATAATCTGAAGATTGGTCAGAGCTTAACGGTTGGCGCAGGTAACAGCGCAGCGCTGCTTGCTAAAAACAGCGATAGCATTACCTATCGCGTGCGTAAAGGCGACTCGCTGTCCAGTATTGCTAAACGTCACGGCGTGAACATCAAAGATGTGATGCGCTGGAACGATGATACTGACAACCTGAAACCTGGCGATCAGCTAACGTTGTTTGTGAAAAACAACGACCGTCCGGATTCCTGATCGGCAAATAAGCAAAAAGGCACCGTTTCCGGTGCCTTTTTTGTTTCTAGCGTGCTTTATGCGCTTCAAACATGATGGTATCGCTGGTAAAGGAGCCATCCTGCTGTAATGCAAACCACGTTTTCACCTCCGCAGACGCACTCTCCTGATAGACCCGTATCGCCTCGCACAGCGTTGCAGGCGTGCGCATACGCTCAACCCACGCAGCGAAATTCAGCGGCAATCTGTCGGTAATCAGGTTATCCACCGCCAGCCCGGCTTCTGCCGCCAGCGCCAGCCACTCGCCGCTGGAGTAGTTACGAACGTGCGAGGTGTCGCGCAACGCTTCAACCGTTTGCAGCCAGATATCACGTACCGGGTGTCCAGGAGACATCACGTCCATAATAATCAGCGTACCGCCCGGCTTCAGCACTCGCTTCACTTCCCGCAGGGCCTGACCCACGTCGTGCCAGTGGTGCGCCGAATAGCGGCTCATCACCACATCAAAACTCGCCGCTTCAAAAGGCAGCGATTCGGCATAGCCCTGACGGGTAGAGACGTTATCCAGCCCCTTCTCCGTTGCCGCCTGAGCGACCACCGCCAGCATCTGGCTGGATAAATCATAAGCCGTGACCTGCGCGACTTCACCCGCTGCGACAAAACTGGCGTGCCCGGCACCGCAGCCTAAATCCAGCAAGTGAGCTTCGGGGAAATCCGCCAGACGAGTTTTCAGGCGTTGCAGATCCCGGCCAGAGGCATGTACCGCACTGGTTAAATAGGCCTTCGCCTGAGAGCCAAACTGCTTTTCAACGTTGTCATGGTGGGAATGTGTTGTCATTGTGCTGTCCTTGGTTGTGTTTGAAATTAAGGGCAGCGCTGAAGGATCAGGTCTGCCCATGGCAGACCTGACGCACCTCTATTTGACAGGTATGCCGGGACTGAATTCGACGAGTAGCGGGTTATGATCGGAAGCACGCGTCACCAGAACCGATGCGTCGTGCACGTTTAAACCACGATAGAAGACAAAATCGAGCGGGCGACCAAACGCGCGGCGACGCTGGTCATCGGAAAAACGCACCTCGCGCAGCGACATTTCGCGGGCAAAGCGATAGAGCGCATTCATGCGCGGGCGGCTCCAGGCATTGAAATCACCGGCCATAATCACCGGGCCACTGTGGTGCGCAATCTGATCGCCAATGGGCAGCAGTTGTTTACTGTAGACATCGACGCCGAGGCTGAAATTCACCGCATGGATATTGACCACCATCAGCAGACGGGAATCAGGAAGTGGGTAAACAGTCACTAACGCAGATTTTGCCAGGCGCAAAATAGGTTCGCGCTCGCGCAGCGGGCAGCAATAGACCGGTTGCGCAGAAGAGAGCGTCATCACACCAGAGGGATGCTGTGGCAGGACGAATGCAGGAACCTGATCCGCGGCTAAATAGTTGGTGGTGGCAAACTTTACCAGCTCAGGCGTGGTTTGCGCTTCCTGAAGCAGCATCAGGTGGGCATCTTTGCCAAAATTTTTCAGCACCGACAACCATTCAGCTCGCTGCTGCTTAAAGATATTCCACACCAGAACGCGAATATTTTCTTCAGTACTTAACGGGGTGCCCGCGGGCAGTGCCTGCCCCATACCTGCATACATCCCAGGCGGAGGCAAAATTCGCTCCGCAGGTTGACCGGCGATGTAACGCATAGCATAGGTATTTTTTCGCACTTTCTTTTTTTGACCTCAATAAACAAAGAACCAACCTGTTTCCAGGGTGGTTCTTCAGTTATAGGGATTTTTGCTTACAGTTTCAACGCCAATCGCGATAAAGCTGTGTGAACTTCTGTAAGCAAGTGCTTACTCGTTTTGTATTAGCCTAATACTACGCGGGGCGTCTTATCCAGGCGACCGCTCAGGCCAATCAGCAACAGAGCAACCAGTACAATCACAGCGCCAATCCACGGGGTTTGCGCCAGGCCATAATGCTCTACCGTTTGGCCGCCGATAATAGACCCCAGTGCAATGCCAATGTTAAAGGCTGCAATGTTAAGCCCGGAAGCCACGTCAACCGCTGAAGGCGTGTACTCCTCCGCTTTCTGTACCACATAGACCTGCAGACCCGGAACGTTACCGAAAGCAAATATCCCCATCACCAGCACCGTCGCCAGCGCGGCATACTGCATCGAGGCGGTGAACTGAAAGATCAGCAGCAAAACCATCAGCGCAGCAAAAATGAATTTCAGCGCCGGAACTGCACCATGTTTGTCTGCCAGTTTACCGCCCCAGATATTGCCGATTGCCACAGAAACCCCGTATCCCAGTAAGATCCAGCTCACTGCACTCGGTGTAAAACCGGCCAGGTTTTGCATCATCGGCGCAAGGAAAGTGAACGCCGTAAATACGCCACCGTAGCCAAGCGCGGTCACCGCATAAATCATCAGCAAACGCGGATGTGTCAGCACCTTAACCTGTTCGCGCAGGCTGGCTGGCGCACGATTGGGAATATTATTCGGCACCAGAATCGCACTGGCGATTAAGGCAACCACGCCCAGTATGGAGACCGCAAGGAATGTTTCACGCCAGCCGAAGTGTTGACCAATAAATGTGCCTAACGGTACGCCAGTCACCAGCGCGACGGTCAGTCCGCCAAACATAATGGCAATCGCAGATGCGGCTTTCTCTTTGGGCACCAGACTGGTGGCGATTGTTGAGCCGATAGAGAAGAATACGCCATGCGCCAGACCCGTCATAAGCCGAGCTAATACTAACGTGGCATAGCCGGGAGCCTGCCAGGCCAGCAGGTTACCCAACGTAAACAGCACCATCAGCCCCAGCAGCAGCTGTTTGCGCGGCAGTTTACCGGTGAGCGCAGTCAGAACCGGTGCGCCAATGGCGACACCTAATGCATAGATAGAAACCAGCAGGCCGGCGGACGGCAGAGAGATAGAAAGCTGGTCAGCGATAGTTGGCACCAGTCCAACAATGACGAACTCCGTAGTGCCTATCGCAAAGGCACTGATAGTCAACGCAAGTAGCGCCAGAGGCATAATTTACTCCACATCATTCAGTATTAAGATGACACGAAGTATGCCGGGATGTTTTAATAACAAAAACCATCAAAATCTCAATTGAATTTTGCATCAGGTGCAACAATGAAAGCAACCTCAGAAGAAATCGCTATTTTCGTTGCCGTCGTCGAAAGCGGTAGCTTCAGCCGTGCGGCGGAGCAACTTGGCCAGGCTAACTCAGCAGTCAGCCGTGCCGTAAAAAAACTCGAATCTAAGCTGGGTGTCAGCCTGCTCAACCGGACGACGCGCCAGCTTAGCCTGACAGAAGAAGGCGAACGCTATTTCCGCCGTGTACAGGTAATTCTTCAGGAGATGGCGGCGGCTGAGGATGAAGTTATGGAGACGCGTCGCATACCTCGTGGAGTGCTACGAGTCGATGCCGCGACGCCCGTGACGCTCAATTTTCTGACGCCGCTGATTAAGCCCTTTCGCGAACGCTATCCGGAGATCACACTTTCGCTGGTCTCCTCGGAGACATTTATCAATCTGATTGAGAGAAAGGTCGATGTGGCCATTCGCGCGGGGGCGTTAAGCGATTCCAGCCTGCGCGCCAGGCCGCTATTTACTAGCTATCGTAAGATAGTCGCCTCACCGGACTACATTGCGCGTTACGGTAAACCTGAAACCGTCGCCGACCTTAAGGATCATCTTTGTTTAGGCTTTACCGAGCCGGTAACGCTCAATACCTGGCCAGTCTCCTGTTGCGATGGCCAGTTGCATGAAATTACCAGCGGACTGTCGTCCAATAGCGGAGAAACCATTAAACAACTCTGCCTGAACGGGAATGGGATTGCGTGTCTGTCGGATTATATGATTACAAAGGAACTGGAGCGGGGAGAATTCGTGGAGCTACTCGCCGAACAACGGGTGCCGGTCGAAATGCCGTTTAGCGCAGTGTATTACAGTGATAAAGCGGTGAGTCCGCGTATCCGGGCATTCATTGATTTCCTGAGTGAACATGCGGGCAGTTTTGCTCCCCGCACACAGGAGAGTTAATCCCAGTCAGGTGCCAGGCCTTCCGGACTGACCAGGCGATCGTTGCAATCCAGGGCTGCGATCGCTTTTTTGTCTTCGGCATCCAGTTGCAGTTTCAACGCCAGCAGGTTACTTGCCAGGTTTTCACGTTTAGTAGAAGAAGGGATAACCGAGTAACCCTCACCCATCGCCCATGCCAGAATCACCTGTGCTGGCGTAGCATTATGTTTGGTGGCAATACGCACAATGGTTTCATCTTTCAGCGCTTTGCCATAAGCCAGCGTCATGTAAGAGGTGATGTGAATGCCGTGCTCACTCGCCCAGTCCACCACTTTCCGGTTTTGCAGGTACGGGGAAAGCTCAATCTGATTGGCCGCGATATTTTCAGCACCCACCGCGCTTATCGCCTGCTCCATCAATGGAATAGTGAAATTCGAGATACCGATTTCACGCGTCAGCCCCTGTTTTTTAGCTTCCAGCAGCGCATGCATGAACTCTTCGACGGATACCGCATCGTTCGGAGATGGCCAGTGAACCAGTGTTAAATCGACATATTCCGAGCGCAGCTTTTTCAGGCTCTCTTTGAGGCTTGGGATCAGTTTCTCTTTGCTCAGATTTTCAGTCCAGATCTTGGTGGTGATAAAGATCTCTTCACGCGGTACGTTGCTTTCGGCAATCGCCTGACCCACAGCGGCTTCGTTATCGTAGATTTGTGCGGTATCAACGGCGCGATAACCCAGTTCCAGCGCGGTTTTTACCGAAGCAATGACCACGTCATCTTTCAGACGGAAAGTACCAAGACCAAATGCAGGTATAGACATAGTGTTCCTCTTAAATCCTTTGTTTTGATAGTAAAGAGGATTATGGCGATACGGATGGAGGAGAAAAAGAGTGGATGATGCAGAGGATTTTTGCTCAGAACGCAATAATCAATCAGGAGACGAAAAAAAGCCCTGAGTGTTAACTCAGGGCTTC
>NZ_CALSBS010000038.1 GCF_943590815.1 Pseudocitrobacter vendiensis
GTGATTCTGATAAAATCATCCGCAATATAAATGAAAGACGCTGAGCTCTTTTTTTAGCAAAAAGTGGCATATAGCGTTTACTCCGGCATATGTGTTTTTAAACAATAAATTTACGACTTAACAGCTAATTCACATATTGAGTACAGATAAACGTATTCTGTATTGATCTCGCCAGGCACTATTGCAAAAACTCAGCATATTTATGGAACTCAGCCATTTGTGGTTAGAGTGATGTCTGCTTATTCAGCAGTTAGCTTATTGGCATACTTGCGTTAACCCTGTCAGGGTGGTTAAGCGCAGTTTCCTCTGGTCAGAGAATTATGGACGAATCATACGTGAAGCAGGGTTTGTTTGAGAGCGTGGCGATTATTCGCGAGGCTCTCAAAAAAGGATGTCTGGTTGATATCCATAGCAAAAATGCTGACGTGTTTTGCAAAATACAAAAACTGGATGCGTCAGGTTTTTACGTTCCGTGGGACGGCGATGCGCCGGAAACGGAAGAAAATCTTGAGGTCGAAATTTTTGCCGATACCGGCAAATTCGAATTTCATGCCGCAGCTTCCGCGTTTCATCCCCACGAGGGCGAAAACTGGCTGTATATTCACTATCCCGATGCCATTAATGTTACGCAACGCCGAAAGCATCCCCGCTTAACGTTTAGCGATCGCCGTGTTTACACCGCGCAGGGAAAATTTAACGACGGTCTCTATTATCAGTTTCGAATTAAAGATCTGTCGCCGGGTGGCTGCGCGCTGATTGCGGAAGATGGTGAACGCGCCCAGGCGTTAATCAGAACCACGCTGCGTAATATTGAGCTGGATTTTGGCAGCCACGGTACCCTTGTGGCGGATCTCTTTGTGTTGAGCAGCGAAAAAATGGCGGCCTCTGATGATGCGTCCCCTGCCTGGCATCTTTCCTGTCAGTTCAAACGTATCAGCGAACCGATGCGGCGCAATCTTGATAGCATTGTGATCAAACTGCTGCTGGAAGAGAAACGCTTACACCGATTATAGCGGCACGCCTTCTCAAGCGGGGCAGCTATATACCTAAAAGGTATCATCTCTTTCTTTATAAGGTATTGGTTTTCAATATAAAAATAACTTATAGATTCTCTTTCTGCTAATAAAACAATAGATGGGGAAGGAGAGATGCATAAAGCGGGCGATGAACTGATCAAAAGCGTGATTGATATCCGCTTCTCGGCGTTGCAGTGGCGGGTTATCGCTCTCTGCTTTTTGGTGGCGCTGTTTGACGGTTTTGATACACAGGCAGTGGCCTTTACCGGGCCTGCGATGATTGATGCCTTTGGCGTGGATGTCAAAAATCTGGCACCGGTGCTGACGGCGGGTATTGTGGGCATGACGGTGGGCGCGATGCTGCTGGGTATGCTGGGCGACAGAGTCGGCCGACGCATCACGCTGATGGTCTGCGTGCTGATTTTCTCCGTCGCCACGCTGCTGACCGCGTGGAGCACCCATCTTGATACCATTTTCATTTTGCGCGTCATTGCCGGGTTTGGCATGGGCGGCGCGACGCCGGTGTTGCTATCGCTGGCGGCGGAATATTCTCCGCATCGCCATCGCGGGCTGGTCACGACCGGCGTGCTGCTGGCGCTTCCCGCAGGCGCCATGTCCGGCGGCCTGCTGGCGGCAGACATGTTGCCGCGTTGGGGGTGGCAGAGTATTTATCTGATCGGCGGCGTCGCGCCACTGTTGTTGCTGGTGGTGATTTTCTTCCTGCTTCCCGATTCGCTGGAATCCCTTTACGCTCGCCGCAGCGCGCGCTCGCTGAAAAAAGCCAACGCCATTCTCAGCCGCATCGCCGGGCGTGAAGTGGTACTGCCTGATGCCTCAACTCAGGATGCCGCTGTTCCCGCGCGACCTGTTTCTCGTCTTAGCCATCTGTTCAGCGGGTCTCTGCGCCTGACCACCATGGGCATCTGGAGCGTCTACTTCTTCAACTGGGTGGCGTGGTTTATGCTGCTGTCATGGTTGCCGACGTTGCTCAAGCAGGCCGGCCTTGCGCCCGCCGATGCGCCCTACGCCTCGGTGACGGTCAATGCTGCATTTATTGCCTTCGCCCTGCCTTTGTCATGGTTCCTGCCGCGTATCAACACGCTGAAGATCCACTATCTGATGTTTGCTGTCGGTATCGCAGTTGCGCTGGCATTAAGTGTGGCAATCCCTCAACAGCTTTGGCTGGCCTCATTCCTGCTTATCGCCTTTGCCGGGTTTGGCGTCGGCGGGCAACAACTGGCGTTAAATTATCTGGTGGTCGCCACCTATCCCGCGGCCGTCCGCGCGACCGCGATGGGATGGGCGATTGGCATGGGGCGCATGGGGGCGATTATGGGCTCAGCCATCGGCGGGCTTGTGTTGAGCGGTGCAGGGACGGGCGGTTTCTTCCTGGTGCTTATCGTACCGCTGGCGATCGCTTTTGCCAGCCTGTTGCTGCTGCGTCGCCGTTATGTACAGGCGACGGGTCCGCAGGATGAAGTCGCGGTTCACTGACAGCTTGCAGGACGCAGCAGATTTCTGCAGCGTTCAACCAGCGGATTGGCCTCATGTTTGCGATAGCTCAGGATAATGGGCGAGGTGACATGAGGCTCTTTCACGGCGACATAGCGCACGCCTTCATGGTTAATTTGCCTTGCCGATTCAGGTACCAGCGCGACGCCTATTCCTGCGGCGACCAGCGCAATGGCCGTTTGCATATCATTTGCCTGCTGGCTCGGGTTGACACACAGACGATGCTGTTCAAAAAGGCGCAGCGTGTGATCCGCATAGCCCGGGCGTGGTTGCGAAGGGTAGAGGATAAACGGCTGCAGGCTCAGCTCGGCCAGGCTTATCGGGTTACCGTTTAGCGCAGGATTGCCCGGCAGTGCAGCCACCAGTGGTTCCTCACGGATCGTGAGCTGTTCAATCTCGCTATCATGCAGATAAATACGACCAAAACCGACGTCAATCCGACCTTTCTTCAGCGCCTCAATTTGCCGCAGCGTCACCATCTCCTGCATCTCAACGGCAATATCATTTTCATTGTGAAGCCGCCGGATAAGCGAGGGTAATTCCCCGTACAGCATGGAAGGCGCAAACCCGATAATTAAACGTGCACGAGACGCATGGGCAATCTGCCGGGTTTGCTGCGCTATCTCTTCCAGTCGGTTAAAGAGCGGCTCGATTTGCTGATACAGATAAACACCCGCTTCGGTCAGCGCCAGCGGGCGAGTACGGGTGATGAGCGTGACGTTCAACTCTGATTCCAGCTGCTGGATCTGCCGGCTCAACGGCGGCTGCGCGATATGAAGGTTTTCCGCCGCTCGTGAAAAACTCAGTGTGCGACACACTTCCAGGTAGTAGCGCAAATGGCGCAGTTCCATGCATTCTCCTGCGGTATAGGGATTGACGAGTGTTTATCTTTTCTTAATGGTGAAGATCTACTGTAGTCCATTTTTTGCCGCGAGAGAGCCGTAAGGATAGCAGACCTCACTGCGTGATTTAGGTCCCCTCTGAAAACGTTTTGTGGAATCTCTTAAACGCCTGGTTTTATCTGGGGTGTAGCCTTTTCTTTGACGTCTAAAATACGTTTTCACCATGTCCGATTGCTCACGATAATTACGTATATTGATCGATTTTCCTGAACTATTGTTTAGATTTGTATTCTTTGGGAATTAAGAAGTTTGGCTAATAAAAGAAAAGTAAAATATAACTATAAATAACGGTGATTAATTAATTTTGTTGTGTTTTTAGTGATACGAAGATGTTTCTATGAGCAAGAGTTGAGAGGGGGAAGTTTGCTAATAGTGTCGATCGTTGCTTAAGATCGGCTTTCGTAACGTGTTGAAACAGATCTTTTTTTTACTTTAGCGCTCTATGGGGAGAGGGTGGGTTCGTGTGATTTAATAATATGCGATCTCATTAACAAAAATCTTACATAGTTAGTGTGGATATAGGGTTTGGGTTGTGTTAGATTTTTCTTAAGGAAAATTCTCAATAGAAAAATTTTTCAATTTTGCTGCTAAGTTCTTGGGTTAACCCCATGGTTATAAAGACTATGAATGGAATATTGATCAGTAACGTTAATGATTTCTACGCATAAGCCATCGCAAGATATTGGTTTGGCCTTTGAAATAACGGAAATGTAACCATGGAAAGCAACATGAGTGAAAAGGATGACGTCTCTGAAAATAACAGTCTTATTTCCAATTATTGTTGCGGTATTAGTGATGCAGATCCCCCCGGCGATCTCTGCCCCTGCTCCGGCCTGGGCGTCTCGCCCGGATATGGCACAGGCGGCGGCGGTGGACTTGAAAGAGAGCATATTGTTTGCGCTTAATCGCGATCCTTCCGTCAATGAGCAGGCCGCCCAGCTTGGTATAGGAGAGGGCATGGTGGATGAGGCGCGTAGCGCATGGTTTCCTCAGGTCGCGCTGTCTGGCAGCACCGGCCATAGCCGGACGACAGATTCCAGCGGTTCAATGAACAACTCCGCCCAGTGGGGAATGAGCATTACTCAACTGGTATATGATTTCGGTCGTACCAATAGCGCGATTGATAAACAGTCATCACAACGGGATAGCTACCGTTTCCAGTTAATGAGCACCTTTACGAGCGTCGCGGAAGAAACGGCGCTTTCCTACATCGATATTCTGCGTTATCAGGCGTTGATCCGCGTGTCAGAAGAGGGCTGGAAGGCGCTTGATAACGTTCGTCAATTGTCAGAGTACCGCGCAAACGCGGGGCTCAACTCCCGTTCCGAAGTGCTGCAAACCGAAACGCGTATGGCCGGAATGCAGGCAACGCTTGAGCAGTATCGCGCTGGTCTGGAAAGCGCGACGGCGCGCTTCGGCGTGCTGACTGGGATCACCGCAAAAACCTATCGCCCTTTGCCTGAGGCTTTAGCCCTCGAGCAAAAGTCGCTCGCTGAAATTGAATACTCCTACATTCCGGCGGTGATGGCCGCCGAAGCCAGCGAGCAGGCATCACGTTACAACGTCGAGGGTGCAAAATCCGAACACTGGCCGTCGGTGAGTGTTCGTGGCGGACGCACGCGCTATGAATCCAGCAACCGCAACTACTGGGATGATCAAATTCAGGTGGTGGTGGATGCGCCTATTTACCAGGGGGGCGCGGTTTCTGCGCGTATCGCTCAGGCGCAGGAAGCGCGGAAAATGGCTTCTTCACGGGTGGATCAGGCAAAGTTTGATGTGCTGCAAAAAGCTTCGGTAGCCGCCGCCGATTGGCGTGGTGCGCAGGGGCGTGAAGCTGCTGGCGCATTACAGCACCGCAATGCGATTCGCACCCGTGACGTATACAAGGATGAGTACAAATTAGGCAAACGTAGTCTGAACGATTTGCTCAGCGTTGAGCAGGATGTCTATCAGGCTGCCTACTCGCAAACCCTTGCTGATTTCGATGGCTGGAGCGCGGCGGTGAATTATGCCGCCGCAACAGACAATCTATTACCGTTAGTAGGAATACAAAAACACGTAACCTCGACACTACCGGAACTGAAATAGCCCGCAAAAAATAAATGCGCGCCAGATTGTGAAAAATGGGATTGATTTCTCAGGGCTTCCCTTATTCGCCATCTCAGGAAAACGCAGTTCCGCAGATTACTTATAAAGGAGCCTCCTGTGTCTAAAACGATCAATATCATCGCCCGTAAAACCGCCAGCAAAACTGTTCTCAATAGTGAAGGGAACCTCTCGATTTTGCTGACAGAACCGAGCGTAGTACAGATTCAGGGGGCGCCGGCAAACGTCGAGCGATATGTTCGACAGGGAAAAGACCTGCTCATCTACATGAAAGATGGCTCAGTCATCCGTTGCAGCAACTATTTTTCGTCTTTTGGCGAAGAGGACGGTAAACAGTCTGAACTGGTATTCATGGATGACAATCAGCAACTGACCCATATCACCTTTGCCGAAACGGGTGAAAGTCTGGGGATGGGGCAGGTCGTACTGACACCGCAGGCGACACCGATTGCCAGCATTGAACCGTTTATCGAACAGAGTGCGCTGGATAATCTGCCGTGGGGCTGGATTGCGGGGGGCGTGCTGCTGGGCGGTGGCGTTGGCGCACTGCTGGCAAATGACAGCGGTGGCGGGCATAAGACAACGGTTATTGATAACACCAAACCGGTTGAGACGGCGAAGCCGTCGTTTGTCGTTTCTGACGATCAGGGCGATAAACAGGGTGTACTGAGCAGCAACGCCCTGACGGATGACACCACGCCAACCTTCTCCGGCACAGGGCAGCCGGGGAGTACGATTCAAATCAAAGATGCCAGCGGCAACACCGTCGCCAGTGCGATGGTCAGCAGCGACGGCACCTGGAAAGTGACATTACCGACCCAGAATGCAGGCAAGCATACCTGGAGCGTGGTGCAGATCGACGGCAGCAAAACCACCGATGGCGGCAAAATTACGCTGGAAGTGGTGACGGCGAAGGCCAGTATTACCGCAGACACTGTGAGCGGCGATAACGTTGTCAACGCGACAGAAGCCGCCAGCGCCGTTATCGTTAGTGGGCAATCGAAAGAACTCGCGGCGGGCACGACGCTCACCGTTACGCTGAACGGTAAAACGTACACCACCGAGGTGGGGACGAATGGAAGCTGGCAGGTATCCGTTCCTTCTGCGGATATCGGCAAACTGGCGCAGGGTACGCACCAGGTCAAAGTGACCGGGACCGACAGCACCGGCAACATCATCACTGGCGAACAAACGCTAATGGTCGATACACGTGCGCCGAACACCACCATTGGTAAACTCACCGATGATAACGTCCTGAACAGCGGTGAACTGGCGTCGGCACAAAGCCTGAGCGGCACCACCGATGCCGAAGAAGGCCAAACGGTCACCGTAAATATCGGTGGAAAGAACTGGACCACGACCGTCCAGGCGGGCGGGAAATGGCAGATTTCCATCGATGCCGATGCGCTTGCCACGCTGCCGCAGGGCGCGAATGCCATCACCGTAACGGTCAGCGACAAAGCGGGTAACGAAACCACGACAACGGGAAGCGTGACAATAAGCAGCGTCGGGCCAGCCCTGTCGGTGGACAGCCTGACCTCGGATAACGTGCTGAATGCCCAGGAGCAGTCGGAAGTACAGATCCTCAGCGGCACAACCGATGCCGCACCGGGGAGCAAAGTGGAAGTGACCATCAATGGCACAACCATTATCGGCGCTATCTCCAGCGACGGTAAGTGGAGCGCGCCGTTAACGCCTTCGCTGATTAGTCAGCTAGAGCAGGGCCAGCACACGGTCAAGATTACGATAACCGATGCGGCGGGTAACGTCAGCAGCGGTGACCATACCTTCACGATGGCGGCTGAAGCGCCGGTTATCCAGATTGATGATATCAATGGTGCGCAGACGCTGAACGCCGATAGCGTTAGCCAGCCGTTGACCATTTCCGGTACGACTAACCTTGCATTAGGCACCGAATTAACCGTTACCCTGAATGGCCAGGCTTATCAGTCTACCGTTGAAAGTGCGCAAGGAGGGGGCAACTGCTGGTCGGTTATCGTGCCGGTGGAAGACCTTGTATCGCTGGATAACACCACTTACTCTGTGACCGTCGCGGGGACTAACGCGATTGGGAACGCGGTCGAAAACAGCGGCAAGCTGGTGGTGGATACCTTATCGCCGGTCGTGACGCTGAATACCGTCGCCGGCGATAACCTGCTGGGCGTAGACGATGTGGCGCAAAGCCAGTACATCACCGGATCTGTCAGCTATGCGAAACCGGGCGATACCGTCGCCGTCTCGCTGAACGGCATCTTGCTCGGCAACGCGACGGTTAAAAGCGATCTGAGCTGGGAAATGGAGGTGACCTCCGCGCAGTTGCACGCGCTGGGGGACACCGAAGTGAATATCACCGCCACTGTCACCAACTTCAGCGGCAACAGCGCCACGACCCACGGGGCGTTTGTGATCAGCGCAAACCTGCCGGGTCTGGGCGTGGATATCGTCTCCGGCGATGACATCATTAACGCCATCGAACTGAATCAATCACTGACCATCAGTGGTACCAGCAGCCATATTCAGACGGATACAACCGTACAACTGGAGATCAATGGTCAACAGTTTACCGCGCAGATTGGCCCAGGCGGGCGCTGGCAGACAGGCATCAGCAGCGATCAACTGAAATCATTGGTTGAAGGTCAGGACAGCCTGACGATCAACGTCTCTGCCAACGATGGCTTTAACGAGGCGACCGGCAGCCATGGTGTGACGGTCGATCTTAACCCGGTCGCTGTCTCCATCAATCCGGCGACGGGCGATGATATGATCAATGCCGCCGAGAAAGGGGCGGGGATCTCGCTGGAAGGCCTGACGCAGAACGTAGAAGCGGGCCAGACAGTCGTCATTCGCATTGGCGGCGCAACCCTGACGGCCACGGTAGAGGACGATGGTCGCTGGCATTGCGATGTGCCGGCAAGTGTACTGTCTAACCTCGCGGACGGTGCGGCGGATATTCAGGTGAGCGTCACCAATACCAGCGGCAACACCGCCAGCAGCGGTCGCCAGGTTACTGTCGATACCCAGCCGCCGTCTGTCAGCATTGACTCCCTGACCGATGACAACATTCTTAACGCCGCGGAAGCGAATCACGCCACCGGGCAAATCCTGAGCGGCATTACCTCAGCAGAGCCGGGGCAGACTGTATCCGTACGCCTCAACGGTAAATTGTACTCCGCAGAGGTGGCGGACAACGGTACCTGGAGCGTGACTGTTCCGAGCGCTGATTTAACCGCGCTGGGTCAGGGTGCGCAGAGCGTCACCGTAACCGTACTGGACCGTGCGGGCAACAGTAGCACCACCTCGCAGGACATACTGGTCGATACCCTCGCACCGACAGTGAGCATCGACGCCTTCACCGCCGATAACGTGATAAACCAGGGCGAGCATCAACTGGCGCAGGTGATCTCCGGCTCAAGCACCGGGGGCGTTGCGGGTGACAGCGTGACGGTCACGCTGTATTACGGCACCGGCAGTGATGCGCCGAAAGAAACCTTCACCACCGTACTGGATGCTGCTGGCCGCTGGAGCATTGGCGTCGCCGCTGACAAGATCCAGGCCCTTACCGCAGGTGACGCGAAAATTACCGCCAGTATTACCGACAAGGCCGGAAACACCGGCGAGAGTGAGAATGTCTTTAGCGTGAGCCTCGCCGCACCGGAAATCGCCATTGATAGCGGTGTGGCGAGCGACGATGTGATTAACGCCATCGAAAAAGGCCAGAGCCTGGCGATGAGCGGTACCAGTAACCAGCCTGGCCGCCAGATAACAGTGACTCTTAACGGGCGTGAATACCAGACTACCGCCGACGCGCAAGGTGACTGGTCGGTCACGATCTCCCCGGCAGATCTCGCCGCGCTGGGCGAAGCGCAATACATCATTAGCGCAAGCGTAACGGATAGCGCAGGCAACAGCACCTCGACCAGCCATAACGTAGTGGTGGATACCGCTGCGCCTCAGGTAGTGATCAGGGGTCTGGATGGAAACGCTGACGGCGTGATCAACGCTAATGAACTGAGCACCGGACAGGTGCTGAAGGGCAATGTCGTTAATGCCGAACCCGACAGTAAGGTGACGGTGACCGTTGGCGGCATAACGAAAATCGCGACGGTTGATAATAACGGTGAATGGCAGATCGCGTTAACCGCCGATGAACTCACCGCGCTGGGTGACGGCGTGCTGAACTTTACCGCTGAAGTCACCAATGCGCACGGAAATCGTGGTGTTGGTGAATATCAGGCGGAAATCGACGCGAACATTCCTGGTATACGCATTGACACCGTTGCGGGTGACGACGTGGTTAACCTGATCGAACACGGCGCGGCGGTTACGATTGGCGGTACGGTAAGCGGTGTGAACGCGGGGGCGAAGGTAATTGTCACCGTGAACGATAAAGATTACAGCACCAGGCTGAACGATGACGGAACCTGGTCAGTGACGGTATCGGCTGAGGATGTGGCTCGCTGGCCGAACACAGAGGTGAAGATTAACGCGAGCGTTGATGATCTCGCGGGAAATACCGGTTCCTGGCAACATACGATCGATGTGGATCTGGATGCCGTGGCTATCTCAATTGAGAGCGTTACCGCTGATAACGTGATTAACGCCACTGAACAAGGGCAGCCGCTGATCCTGAAGGGAACCACGGAGAGGGTCGAACCGGGCCAGACGGTGACCATTCTGTTTGGCGGTCATCAGTACACCACCACCGTCGATGAAAACGGCGACTGGCGCTACACTCTGTCACCCTCTGACATGGCTTCGCTGCGTGAAGGTGACGCGACGGTGCAGGTCAGCGTGAGCAACCAGAACGGCAATCAGGCGCAGAGCGCGCAGGATTACAGGGTTGATCTCAGTGCGCCGACGATAGTGATGGATGCGGTCACCGGGGATAACGTGATTAACGCGGCGGAAGCCACTGCCGGGTTTACCTTTGAGGGCCAGAGCAATGCGGAGCCGGGCCAGAAAGGCCAGGTAAGCTGGAATGGCAAGTCGTATGACATTGCGATTCAGGCCGATGGGCGCTGGAGCGTCACGGTAGATGCGGCAGATGCAGCCCTGATGCCGCAGGGGGCTCAGCAGGTTACCGTTACGCTGGCGGACAAAGCCGGGAACAGCACAACGATCACGCAAACGCTGCTGGTGGATACGCAAGCGCCTGTTGTCACCATTGATAACGTCGGCGGCAGCGATAACACACTGAACAGCACCGAACATCGCCAGTCGCAAATTATCAGCGGCAGCGTCACGGGCGCATCGGCGGGGGATATTGTCACCGTTACGGTCGGTACAGGCGTTGACGCCTGGAGCATCACCACCGTGCTGGACGCCGCCGGACGCTGGAGCGTCGGGATGCCGGCGGATATCGTCAGTGGGCTTATCGAAGGTGAACACACGGTTTCCGTTGCGGTTAAGGATACCGCCGGAAACACCGGCAAGGGTAACCATGATTTTGAGGTCGCCCTGACTGCGCCCGATATTACTATTGATGCAGTGGAGAACAACGGCGTCATTAACGCCCAGATGCGCGGTGAAGGCATCACCATCACCGGTACAAGCAATCAGTATGGCGTTGACATCACCCTGACGCTAAACGGGCAAAATTATACCGTCACAACGGATGAGAAGAATGGTCATTGGGAGGTGGATCTGTCACCTGCCGATCTGGCGCTGCTGGGCGAGGCGGGTTATACGCTGGTCGCCAGCGTGACCGACGCGGCGGGTAATACTGCCAGCGCCAACCAGACTATCCTGGTGGATACGGCGGCTCCGGTGCTCATCATCGACGGTCTGCAAAACAATAATGATGATGTTATCAACGAGAACGAACTGGCTGCCGGGCAGAAACTGACAGGCTCCACGCAGAACGTTGAAGCTGATAGCAAAGTGATCATCACCATTGGCGGTCAGGATCATGAGGCGGTCGTGGGCGCGGATGGCCGCTGGGAACTGGATCTCTCGCAGTTGATGCTGGAGGAATTAGGCGATGGACGTCTGACGGCGACCGCCTCTGTCAGCAACGAACATGGCAACAGCACGCAAAGCCAGTATCAGTTCACCATTGATATCGACAAACCGGGCATTCGTATCGACACCGTGTCGGGCGATGACGTTATCAATATCATTGAGCATCAGCAGGATCTGCTGATCAGCGGTACGGCGCAGGGCGCGGAAGCGGGTGCGGATGTGATTGTGACGGTCAACGGCGTTCAGCACACCACCACTCTGCATGCCGATGGTAGCTGGTCAGTCAACGTGGGGGCGCAGGAAGTCTCAGGCTGGAATAGCAGCGAAGTCACCATCGGCGCAAGCGTTGCCAACATCAACGGTAACCAAAGCGCCATTGAGCATAAAGTTGAACTGGATCTCAGTAAAGCGGCCATCACCATCGATCCTGTCACCGCCGATGACGTCCTCAATGTAAAGGAGCGCGGCGAACCGTTGTCGCTCGGTGGTGCCGTCTCGGGTATTGAAGACGGTCAGCATGTCACGGTCACCTTCGCGGGCCATCGCTATGATGTTGAAGTGGTTGGCGGTCGCTGGGCACTGGAGGTTGCAGCGGTGGATATGGGCAGCCTGAAAGAGGGCGATGCCAGCATCAGCGTCAGTACCAGCAATATCAACGGCAACAGCGCATCGGCGGAACGCCAGTTTACGGTTGATTCCACACCGCCGACCCTCAGCATCAACACGGTTGAAGCGGATAACCAGGTTAACGCGCTGGAAGCCGGGGCCGGTTTTGATATTAGCGGTACAACCAACGCCGAAGTGGGCCAGACGGTGAGTGTTAAATGGCTGGGTGAAAACTATACCGCCGACGTCAAGGCCGATGGCACCTGGCGCGTACACGTCGATGCCGTTAAGGACGTCACGACGCTTGCGCAGGGGCTGCAAACTGTTGAGGTTAGCGTAGAAGATAAAGCGGGCAACAGCACCAGCCAAACCCACAGCGTGAATGTTGATACGCTGGTTCCTGAACTGACCCTCACGCCGGTGACCGGTGATAACAAACTCAACGCCACCGAACTGAAACAGGCGCAGATTATTTCGGGTACCTGTCTGAACGCAGAGCCGGGCGCGGTTGTCACCGTGACCTTTAATAACAAAAGCTACACCACGGTACTGGACGACAACGGCAACTGGCAGCTGGGCGTTCCGCCAGCAGGCGATCTGATTGCCGGTGATTACCCGCTGGTGGTTACGGTCACCGACAGTGCTGGCAACATCGACACGCTCACCAGCATTGTGCAGGTGGTGCTGGATCTGCCGTTAATCGCGATTAACCAGGTCGCGGTTGATGATGTGGTGAACGATGCGGAGAAAGCCGCAGGGATCACCATTACGGGCAGCAGCAGTCAGCCGGGACGCGACATTCTCGTCAACCTGAACGGCCGCGATTATACCGTTCAGGCAGACACCTATGGCGACTGGCAGGTCACGGTTTCCCCGGCGGATTTAGCCGCGCTGGGCGAAGCGAGCTATACGATCACCGCCAGCGTCACCGACGAAACGGGCAACCATCAGAGCGCCAGTCGTCCGATCACCGTAGATACCTCTTCGCCGCAGGTCACCATTACGCCGCTGGCGGGTGACGATGTCATTAACCTTGAAGAGAGCGGACAGGATCAGTTCATTAGCGGTACGGCGAAAAATGCCGAAGTGGGCAGCAAAGTGGTGGTGACGCTGGGGGGACAAACCTTCGAGACGACGGTTGCAACCGGTGGCGTCTGGACGGTCACTATTCCGAAAGATACCTTTAGCGCCTTTGGCGATGGCCCGTTGACAGCCACCGCGACGGTCACTAACGGCCGCGGCAACAGCGGCAGTGCCGACTACGAATTAAGCGTAGATACGGGTGTACCGGGTCTGCGTATCGATACGGTGGCGGGCGATGACGTTATTAACATCCTGGAAGCCCAGAGTGATGTGACGATCAGCGGCACCAGTACGGGCGTGCCAAAAGGGCATGATGTCACGGTAACCCTTACCGGAATGCGTGACGGCGTGGTGGAAACCACCACCTATACCACGCAGGTGAATGCCGATGGTCGCTGGTCAGTGATCGTCCCTGAATCGGATGTCAGCCGTTGGCAAAACGGCGAACTGAGCATTGTCGCCAGTGCTGAAAACGTTTCAGGTAACGCAGGCAGCAGTTTCGGCCATCTGGCGCAGGTTGACCTGAATGCGGTCGCGATCAGCATCGATCCGGTGACTGACGATAACGTAATTAACGCTGAAGAGCGCACTGACGGAATCACCCTTACCGGGAAAACCTCCGGCGTTGAAGCAGGGCAGACGGTGACAGTCACTCTTGCCGGGCATCAGTACCAGGCGGCGGTAGAGGGTGACGGAAGCTGGCGTGTTGACGTGCCGGCCACCGATCTGGCGAGTTTGCGTGATGGTTCAGCCAGCGTACAGGTCAGCGTCAGCAACGTGAATGGCAATCAGGCTGATGCAGGCCGCCAGTATGAAGTGGATGTCACTGCGCCTGTATTGAGCGTTTCCGCCGTAGCGGGTGATAACGTCATCAACCTGGTCGAAGCGGAAGGCGGCTTTGTGGTCAGCGGCTTTAGCGATGCCGAGCAAGGGCAAACGGTACAGGTTGAATGGAACGACGCATGGTTTAGCGGCACGGTGGCTGAAAATGGCGCATGGAGCATTACGCTGCCTGCGGCGCAAAGCGCGTTGTCGCAGGGGCTGTTAGAGCTGACGCTTAAAGTCAGCGATCAGGCAGGCAATGAAACCACGATTACGACCGAAGTGAATGTAGATACGCTGCCGCCGGTGATTACCGTGGATAAGATTACCAGTGACAATATCCTCAACGCCACGGAGCATGGTCAGGCACAAATTATTAGTGGTACGTGCAGCAATGCGGAAGCCGGGGCGATTGTGACCGTCACGATTGATGGGAAAAACTACACCACCGCGCTGAACAATGAAGGAAAGTGGAGCATTGGCTTACCGGCTTCTGCGGTTTCCGCACTGAGCGAAGGAAGTAACCCACTGGTGGTCACGGTTTCTGACAAGGCTGGCAACCAGGGCCATCTGGATAGCGCCATCAACGTGAACACCGCACTGCCGAACATTGCTATCAATACGGTGACCAGCGATGACATCATCAACCTGAATGAAAAAGGTCAGGATCTGGCAATCACCGGGACCAGCAACCAGCCGAATCAGACCATTACCGTTACGCTGAACGGCGTGCTTTACACCACGGTTGCAAATAGTGATGGCGACTGGACGGTTAACGTACCGCCTTCAGCGTTGTCGGATCTGGGGGAAGCCAGTTACACCGTGACCGCCAGCGTGACCGACTCGCTGGGCAACCACAATACCGCCAACCACGATGTGCTGGTGGATACCACGTTGCCGCTGCTGACCATCGACACCATCGCCGGTGATAACGTCATTAACGATGACGAAATCAAAACCGAGCAGACCATTAGCGGTCGCGTGGTTAACGCGGAAGCCGGGCAAAAAGTCCATATCGATATCGGACTCAGCGAGCCTCTCGAAGCCCTGGTGCAGGCGAATGGCACATGGTCGGTGAACGTCAGTGCGGATACGTTGCAGAGCATTGGTTATGGCGACCTGACGGTGAAAGCCTGGGTTGATAATCAGAACGGCAACCGGGGCGAGGCCAGCCGTGAGATCCTGCTCGATGTCTCTTACCCATCTATTCGCGTCGATACGGTGGCGGGCGATGACGTCATTAACGCCATCGAACTGGGTCATTCCCTGGTGCTTTCCGGCACATCAACCGGGCTGGATAACCTTAAAGGGCTGATAATCGCCATTAATGGCGTGCGCTACGATGCCGCGCTGGATACTAACGGTAACTGGCAGCTTCTCTTCTCGCCGCAAACGATGCAAACCTGGCCGGAAGGCCCTCTGGTCATTGCCGTTAGCGGCACTAACGCCTCGGGTAATGTGCAAAACATTGCGCATACGGTTGAGGTCGATACGCAGGCCGTCGCGGTGTCGGTCAACACGTTGTTCACTGACGACCGTCTGAATGCAACAGAGCAAGGGGCTCCTCAAACGCTGACTGGCGAGACGCGCGGTGTCGAAAGTGGTCGTGATGTCATCATTACGCTGAATGGCAAACAGTATACGGCGACCGTGACTGACGGGGCCTGGAGCCTGACGCTAAGTGATACAGACCTGGGCGCGCTGCGCGATGGTCAGACAACGGTTCAGGTTTCTGTCTCTAATGCGCACGGCAATACCGCCAGTGCGGAACGCCAGTTCGTGGTCGATACCGAATCCCCGATGCTGACTCTCAACACGATCGCGGGCGATAACATTATCAACAGTACGGAAGCCACTGCGGGTGTCACCCTCAGCGGCACAACGAATGCAGAAGTTGGCCAGACGGTCACCGTATCCGTAGGCAACCAGACGCTGGGAACGGCGCTGGTGCTTGCGGGCGGAGTCTGGAGCCTGGTTGTAGACGCCAGTACGCTGAATACCCTGGGGCAGGGTTCACACGATCTGACCATCGTGGTGACGGATAGAGCCGGGAACAGCACCTCGCTGGATCACGGTGTTCTGATTGATACCGCATCCCCAACTATCACTATTGATAGCCTGACCACCGATAACGTCCTTAACGCGACCGAAGCGGGTCAGGCGCAGGTGATCAGCGGCAGCAGCGCGGGGGCGGCAGCCGGAGACAAAGTGGTTGTGACGTTGGGTGATAACACCTATTCGACCATCGTGGATGGCAGCGGACGCTGGAGTGTCGGGGTTAAAGCCAGCGATCTGGCGGCGCTTGATGATGGTGAGCATGTGATTGAGGTGGCGATCACCGATGCCGCAGGTAACGTCGGGACGGGGTCCTTCCCGTTTGCCATTGACACGGCGGCACCGCTTCTGACTATCGGGATGATTGCCGAAAACGATCTCCTGAGCAGCGATGAGCGCAGTACAGACCTCACTGTGTCCGGTACGTCAGATATTCTGGCTGCGGGCGTGCAGGTGACCGTTCGTCTGAACGGTAAAACTTACTACGGCGTAACGGAAGCTAACGGAAACTGGTCGGCGATTGTGCCGAAAGAAGACCTTCCGGCGCTGATGGATAACCATCAGTACGATGTGAGCGTGAGCGCGACGGATGCCGCCGGGAATACCGGAAGCGCCAGTCGTCAGTTGGATATTCAGGTTAGCCTGCCACGCATCACCATTGATGCGATTGCAGATGATGATGTGGTGAATAACACGGAAGCGCAGGACGGTATTACCCTGACCGGCTCCACCGATGTGGCCGTGACCGCGGTGACCGTCACCATTGGCGGGCAGACGTTCACAGGCGATCAGGTGGTGCTGACTGACGGCGGTACACGCTGGTCGTTAGCGCTCGACGCTGAGACCCTCGCCGGGTTGGGCGATGGTGCGCTGACGGTCAACGTCACCGCGACGGATGCCAATAACAACCAGGGCGCGGCGGAACGCGAAATGACCATCGACGCCAGCCTGCCGGGGATCCGCTTCAACACAGTTGCAGGTGACGACATCATTAACGCCGCCGAGCTGAATCAGTCTCTGTGGGTGAGCGGAACCAGCGAGCATATCGCCAAAGGGACGAAGTTTACGCTGACGTTGAAGAATGGCGATAGCGAGATTTTTTCGTCTGATGACGTCATGATCGGCAACGACGGGCGCTGGATCATCGAAATTCCTGCCCAATACGTCAGTTCAATGAATGACGGCACGGCCATCCTGACAGCTAGCGGCGCGAATATTTCCGGCAACATGATTGCGGTCAGCCATGAAGTCGCCGTTGTGACCGCCGGGCCAGCTATCGCGATTGATGCTTTCAGCGACGATAACATTATTAACGCCAGCGAAGCGGCGACGGGCTATGTACTTAGCGGTACCAGTGTGGGTGCTGAGCTGGATAACGAGGTAGTGGTGTATGTCGGTGGACAACGACTAACGACCACCATTCAAGCAGACGGCACCTGGGAAGTGCCGGTGAATAGCGTGGTGTTTGCCGCCATTAAAGAGGGCAGCGTGGCCGTTGAAGCCAGCGTGACAAACACGCAGGGCAACAGTGCCAGCGCAAGCGGAACTTTCGTTCTCGATACTGCGCCACCGACGCTTTCGGTGAACCCGTTGACCGCCGATAACGTGATTAACGCCAGCGAAGCGAAAGTGGAGCAGGTCCTGAGTGGTTACACCAATGCAGGTGAAGGGCAAATCGTTACCGTGAATTTCGGTAGCGATAGCGTACAGGCCGAGGTCAAAGCCGATGGCACCTGGGAAGTGAACATCCCATCAACGGCGTTCAGCAGCAATGGCACCGTGCAGTTTGACGTGAGCGTCAGCGATGTGGCGGGCAACCCAACGCAGATGCAGCACACCGTGGAGGTCGACACGGTTATTCCGCAGGTCACCGTGAACCTGCTGACCGGCGATAACATCATCAACGCCACCGAAAAAGGCCAGGCACTGGTGATTGACGGCGGCAGCACAGACAGCGCAGCGGGCGACATGGTTATCGTGACCCTGAACGGCGTGGAATACCACACCGTGGTGGACAGCAACGGTGAATGGCGCGTGGGCATTCCGGCAAGCGAAGTTGCCAAACTTAGCGAAGGCGACAATAACGTCACGGTCGTGATTGCCGACCGGGCCGGGAACGAACAGACAGTACCCCATGACTTCACCGTCAACACCGGCAAGCCGCAACTGGATATTGATACGCTGGCCGAGGATGGCGTACTCAACGCGACCGAAAAAGGCCAGCCGCTGACTATCAGTGGCACCAGCGATCTGTCAGAAAATACTGAAGTCCTTGTGACGCTGGCGGGGCTGAGCTACACCACGAAAACAGATTCTGACGGTAAATGGAGCGTTGAGGTGAGCCCAGCCGATCTGGCAACGCTTGGCGAAGCAAACTACACCGTAAGCGCCAGTGCCGTGGCGAGCGATGGTAACAACGTGACCACCACAGAACCGCTGCTGGTTGATACCAAAGCGCCTGTGGTGACGGTCTCTATCATCGCCGCTGACGACATCATTAACACTACCGAAGCGCAAGGCTCGGTGCTGATTGGCGGCAGTGTCACTGGTGCGGCTTCTGGCGATCGCGTCGTTGTCACCCTCAGTGGCCTGGATGCGAAAACCACAACGGTGGATGCCGGAGGTAACTGGAGTATCTCCCTGACGCCAGCAGAGCTGGCAACGCTGGGCGATGGGCCGCTGACGGCAGAGGTGGCTGTTACCAATGGCCACGGCAACGTGGGTTCCGGTAGCCGTGATTTCACCCTCGACACAGGCGTACCGGGGATCCGTATCGATGCCCTGACCGGCGATAACATACTGAACATTGCGGAACTGGCGCTGGATGTATGGGTAACCGGGATGACCTACGGCGTTGAACCGGGCGCGATGGTGAACGTCACTATCGGCGCTGAATCCTGGCAAACGACCGTTAACCCGGACGGCAGTTGGGCGTTCAGCGTCCCACCGAGTGAGACTGGCGGCTGGAGTGATGAGATTACCGTTACCGCGTCCGTTCTGGACAACTCAGGTAATTCCGCGGCTATCAAGCAGGATGTGCAGATTGACAAGGCGCCGGTATCGGTAGCGATGGATGTTGTCACCATCGATAACGTCCTGAACGCCGCAGAAAAAGCGGGCGTCGTGACGCTGAGCGGCACAACCAGCGGTATCGAAAACGGGCAAGTTGTCACCATTACCGTGGGCAATAAGCAGTTTACCGCCACGGTCAATGACAACGCGTGGAGCACCACCGTTCCCGCCGGTTCTCTCAGCGCGCTGCGCGACGGCGAGGTGACCGTGCAGTTAAGCGTCAGCACGGCCAGCGGTAATAAAGCGACCAACAGCCATACCTTCGACGTTGACACGCACGCACCGGTGCTGGCTATTGATCCGGTTACGGCTGACAACATTCTGAACGGCACTGAACTTAGCCAGCCGCTGACCTTAACCGGTACCAGCGATGCTATCGGTCAGACGCTGACGCTGACACTGAACGGCAAACAGCACACCACTACCGTGGGGAGTGATGGTCGCTGGTCGATGAGCGTGAGTGCAGGGGATCTGGATGGCATGAGCGAGGGGCTGAACGACATCACCCTCGTCATTACGGATGCGGCGAACAACCGCACTGAAAGTACCCATTCCGTGCTGGTCGATACGGTTGCACCAACGCCAACCATCAACACGGTAGCGGGTGATGACAAGATCAACATCACGGAACTGGGCCAGGCGCTGGTGATCAGCGGCGGCGCCACGAACGGCGCGACGGGCGATAAAGTGAGTGTGGAACTGAACGGTAAACCGTACACCACGCAACTGGATGCAAACGGAAACTGGAGCGTTGGTATTCCGGCGGCGGATATGGCCGCGCTGGAAAGTATCCGTTACGAAATTGATGTGACGGTGACCGATAGCGCGGGCAATAGTCAGTCGCTGCAACACACCATTGACGTTGATACCGGCATTCCGACACTACGCTTTGATACCCTGTCTACTGATGGGGTGCTTAACGCCATTGAACAGATGCAGCCTCTGGAGATATCGGGAACCAGCTCACTGGCAGAAAACACGGTGATCACCGTTACGCTGAACGGGATGAACTATCTGACGACCGTCGGCGCGGGTGGCGTATGGTCGGTCTCTGTTCCGGCTGATGCGTTGGCGAAACTGGGCGAAGCGGAATATACGCTGACCGCCAGTGCCGCAGGGGATACCGGAAACAGCGTGACGGATACGACGTCGCTGCTGGTGGATACCCGCGCACCGACGGTCACCATTCTGCCGGTGTCCGAAGATGACATTATCGGCATGACCGAAATGGCGGGTGTCGTGACGATTAACGGTACGGTGAGCGGCGCGGCAGAAAATGATGTGGTGACGGTGATTATCGCCGGGCAATCGCATACCACAAACGTGAAGAGTGACGGTACCTGGACGGTTGCGTTGGATGCAGGCGAACTGTCTGCACTGGGCGGCGGGCCGCTTACCATTACCGCGAGCGTCACCAACGGTCATGGCAATATCGGCTCCGGCCAGCACGGAATAATGCTCGACAGCACTGAACCGGGTATTCGTATTGACAGCGTGACGGCGGATAACACCCTGAACCTCGCTGAGCGTGCGTCCGACCTGGTGATCAGCGGGACAACCACCGATGTCGCGACAGGCAGCATTGTGACGGTCAGCGTGAACGGTACCGCCGTGGGAACCGCGGCAACACGGGCTGACGGTTCGTGGCTGCTGCAACTGACCCCAGATCAGATGGAAAGCTGGAGTGGGGCGTCGATCACCGTGAACGCCAGTGTGGCGAACGTGAGCGGAAATGTCGCTGCGATTAACGAGACCGTGGCGCTGGATCTGCGCGAAACCTCCGTTTCTATCAACCCGGTGACGGCTGATAACGTGGTGAACGCGACGGAAAAATCAGGCGAAATCGTTCTGACGGGCGACACCACTAACATCGACAACGGGCGTACGGTGACGGTGACGGTAAACGGCAAGCAGTTTACCGGCACGGTGCAGGATAACGCCTGGAGCGTGACGCTGGATGCGGGGGCACTGAACGGGCTTCGCGATGGTGATGCTGTCGTGCAGGTGAGTGTCTCTAACGCCAGCGGCAACAGCACCAGTAACAGCCTGAATTTCGTTATTGATACCACCGCACCGACAGTCTTCATTGATGCGGTCACCGCAGATAACGTGCTTAACAGTACAGAAGCGAGCGGAGAAGTGACGGTGTCGGGCACAACCACGGCGGAAGTGGGTCAGACGGTCACGGTGAATATTGGCGGGGTTGAACAGACCGCGCTGGTGACCGCAGGCGGCATCTGGACGGCTATCTTTGCGGCCGGTGCGCTCAGTAACCTGGCGCAAGGTTTAACCACCATTAACGTTAGCGTGAGCGATAAGGCGGGTAACCCGGCTTCCGGTAACCACACCTTCCTGATTGATACCCAGGCACCGACAGTAGCGGTAAACGATCTGACCGCCGATAACATCATCAACGCGGCGGAAAAAGGCCAGGCGTTGGTGATCAGCGGGACAACTGTTAACGCGAATGTCGGTGATACGGTGGTGGTGGAGTTTAATGGCAAACCGTACACCACGCAGGTGGATGCCAGCGGTACATGGCGCATTGGGGTCACCGCAGAGGATATGGCGACCCTGGCGAACGGCAGCGGTGAACTGACGGTAACCATTACCGACAGCGCCGGGAACAGTTCGTCCGCCACGAAGGCGTTTGAAGTCGATTTGGGCGTACCGACGCTGACCTTTGATGATATTGCCGAGGACAATGTACTTAACGCCATTGAGCGTGGAACCGATCTGGTCATTAGCGGTAAGAGCAGCGGTCTGGCGGAAGGCTCAATCGTGACCGTCACGCTGGGTGGGCGTGAATATACCGCGCAAACCGACAACAGCGGCAACTGGTCACTGTCTGTAGCACCGTCTGACCTGGCCTTGCTGGGTGACGCGGGCTATACGGTTAGCGCCAGCGCCAGCAGTGCCAACGGTAACCCGGTTTCCGGCAGCACGCAGTTGCAGGTTGATACCCGCCTGCCGGTGGTGCATATCGATTTGGTCGCGGGCGATGATGTGATTAACGTTAGCGAAGCGGGCCAGAATCTGACGATCGCCGGTTCGGTGAGTGGTGCAGCGCCTGGCGATCGCGTGCAGGTGATTGTTGCGGGCAAAACGCACACGGCTACTGTTGAGGCGAATGGCCTCTGGTCGGTCACCGTGGAGAGCAGCGATGTTGCCGGTTTTGGTGACGGCCCGCTGACTATCAACGCCAGCGTCGAGAATGCGCACGGGAATACCGGTTCGGACAGCCGTGATATCGCTGTCAATACCGGTACGCCGGGGATCCGCTTCGATACGGTTGCCGGTGATGATGTGATTAACAGCATCGAGCAGGGCCAGGCTCTGGCGGTGACGGGAACCAGTTCCGGGCTGGCAGAAAATGCCATCGTTACCCTGACTGACGGTCAGGGGGGAAGCTGGACCGGAAACGTCAACGCTGACGGTAGCTGGACCGTCTCTGTGCCACAAAATATAGTTGCAGGCTGGAACGCGGGCACGGTGCAACTGAGCGCCACTGCGGAGAATACCGCCGGGACGTCTTCCACCATGGATCACCAGGTCACGGTGGATGTCGCACCCGTGGCGATCACCATTAATGCCCTCACGGCTGATAACGTGCTGAACGCGATTGAGCGCGGCGAAGCGCTGACGGTGAGTGGCGCAACCAGTAACGTGGAAAGTGGGCAGACGGTCACGGTGATGCTGGCGGGCAAAGCCTGGACCGCACAGGTACAGGATGACGGAAGCTGGCAGTTTAGCGTTCCGGCAGGGGCGCTGAACGCACTGCGCGATGGCGCAGCAAACGCCACCGCCAGCGTCACCAATCAGCATGGCAACAGTGCCAGCACCGAGTGGGCATTCAGCGTCGATGCGTCCGCGCCGACGCTGACAATTGCGGCGGTGACGGCGGATAACGTCCTGAATAAAGCCGAAATTGAAGGCGTAGTCACCCTCAGCGGTACCACCAGCGCTGAGGCGGGCCAGAGCGTTACTGTGCTTATCAATGGCCAGTCTTATGGCGGCCCGGTCACGGTGGACAGCGATGGAAACTGGAGCCTGACGCTCACCAGTGGCGCGCTCGAAGGGCTTCAGTCGGGCAGTGCCAGCGTGACCGTTAGCGTAACCGATAAAGCAGGCAACAGCACTACCGCGACGCATCAACTGACCGTTGATACCGTTGCGCCGACGGTGACCATCGACATGATTTCCGGTGATGACATCATCAACGCCGCAGAGCAGAACCAGGCGCTGGTTGTGACCGGTAGCAGCGTTGGTGGCACCACAGGTGATAGCGTGAGAGTGGAAGTGGGCGGCAACGACTACATCACTCAACTGGATGCGCAGGGGCGCTGGAGCGTGGGCATTCCGGCTGCCGATATGCAGGCGCTGGATGCGGGTCAGCAGAGCGTAAACGTCTCCATAACCGATAGCGCGGGTAACACCGGCAACGCGTCTCGCCCGGTCGTGGTGGACAATGGTCAGCCATGGCTCAGCTTTGGAGCGATTGCTGGTGATAACGTACTGAACGCCATTGAACAGGGCGTCAACCTGACCCTTAACGGTACCAGCGATGGTCTGGCGGCGGAAACGTGGGTGACGGTCACACTGAACGGCAAAGAGTACCGCACGCAAATTGATACCAGCGGTAACTGGTCGCTGGAAGTAACGCCAGCGGATCTGGCACTGATTGGCGACGGCACGTACACCGTTACGGCAAACGCCAGCAGCGAAGCGGGGAACCCAGCCGCCGGCTCTGCGCAACTGGTTGTAGATACCCGTGCGCCAACCGTCACCATCAACACGATTACCGACGATAACATTCTTAACAAGGATGAATCTGCGCTGGAAATCGTGGTGAGCGGCAAGGTCTCCGGCGCGGCGGAAAACGACATTGTGTACGTTCTGCTGGCAGGGAAAACCTATGAGGCGACCGTTGATGCCAGCCTGAACTGGCAAACGACGATCCCGGCGGGCGAACTCTCCGCCGTTGGTGATGGCGCACTGACGATCACCGCCAGTGTCACCAACAGCCACGGCAACCTCGGCAGTGCCCAGCATGATTTCATGGTCGACTACAACGAGCCGGGTATCCGCTTTGATATCGTGGCCGGCGACGATGTGATTAACCTCAGCGAACATAATCAGGCGCTGGTGGTGAAAGGCAGCAGTGAAGACCTTCCAGTCGGTACGAAAGTCACGCTGGTTATTGGCACGAATACCTACAGCGGCGTAGTTGCCGCAGATGGTAGCTGGTCAGTGGGTATTGATGCCGACGATGTGAAGACGTGGAGCGAAGGCAAGCTGGAGATGACCGCTAGCGCCAGCAGCGCAGCGGGAAATCCGGTAGAGATTAGCCATGAAGTCACCGTTGACCTCGCGCCTGTCTCTGTCTCGGTGAATAACGTTACCGACGATAACGTGCTTAACGCGCTGGAGATGAAACAGGATCTGACCCTGAGCGGCACCACAACGGGTGTTGAACAGGGGCAAACCGTCACGCTGACCTTTGGCGGCAACGTCTACACCACCACGGTTGGGGCTGATGGCACATGGAGCCAGGTTATTCCTGCGGCTGCGTTGTCTGCCCTGCGTGATGGCACGGCGCAACTGTCGGTTGAGGTGACCAATAAAGTAGGTAACCCGGCCAGCACCAGCCATGAATATCAGGTGGATACCACTGCACCGCACATCACGCTGAACCCGGTCACGGCGGATAACGTGATTAATATCGCCGAAGCCGAAGCCGGTGTTGCGGTCACGGGCGCAACCGACGCCCCGGTGGGGACAACGGTTACCCTGACGCTGAACGGCGTGGATTATCGCGGTAGCGTACTGGCTGACGGTACCTGGCAGGTTGACATGTCTCCTGAGGCACTGGCGACGCTGGCCTCCGGGCAATATACCTGCACGGTGACGATTGCCGATACGGCGGGTAACCCGGCAAGCGTCAGTCAGACTGTCACGATTGATACTCTGCCGCCAGACGTGAGTTTTGATACCACGGCGGGCGACGACGTTATTAACCTGGCGGAGCATGGTCAGGCGCTGGTTGTTAGCGGTACGACGACGGGAACCGTGGCGGGTAACACCGTCACCGTTACCGTGGGCGATTACACCGTCAGTACCGTTGTCGATGCTAACGGCAAATGGAGCATTGGGGTTCCGGCCGATATCGTTTCTGCGCTCAACAACGGTACGGTCGATATCAGTGCGACCGTCACCGACAGCGCGGGCAATGCCACCACGCAGGGCAAAGTGGTCACGGTCAATACCTCGAATATCCTGTTGACGCTGGATACGCCTGCGGTCGATGGCGTGCTGAACGCCAGCGAGCAGGGCAAAGCGCTGACGCTGAAAGGGTCGAGCAGCGGCCTGCCGGAAGGCAGCGAAGTGACGATCACCCTGAACGGCAAGCATTACACCGCGACGGTAACGGGCGATCGCTGGACGACGACGATCCCGGCAACCGATTTAGGCTTGCTGACCGATGGTCAGCGTTACACCATTTCGGTGAGCGCTCAGGACAGTGCGGGCAACATCGGCCAGGCAGGTCAAACATTGCTGGTAGACACCACGCCGCCAGAAATTATCATCGCGCCGGTTTCCGGTGACGGCATGCTCAATGCCGCAGAACACGGCCAGGCGCTGGTGATCAGCGGTACGACAACGGCAGAAGCGGGGCGTACCCTGACGCTGACCGTTAACGGTAACAGCTACACCGCGACGGTGAACGCTGACGGTAGCTGGCAGACAACCGTACCGAAAGCCGATGTCGCCCAGATGGGTAACGGCACCATTCAGGTGGATGCGATGGTCAGCGATGCATCCGGCAACCTCGGCAGCAGCAGCGAAACCTTTGTTGTGGATACCGTACCGCCAGTCGTGACGATTAACGTCGTCGCCGGAGATGACCTGGTGAACTCGCCAGAGCAACTGGTGGCGCAGACCGTGAGCGGTAAAGCGGAAGGCGCAGCCGGGCAGACCATCACCGTAGAACTTGCCGGGCGCACCTATACGGCGAAAGTGGCGGCGGATGAAACCTGGAAAGTCACCGTTCCGGCACTCGATTTTGTCGGCCTGGTGGATGGCAAATACACCATTACTGCCAGCGTGAAAGATGCGGCGGGCAATACCGGAAGCGGTAAGCATGAAGTGACGCTGAGCGGCGAAAAACCGGTTATCGCCATCAATACCGTGGCGCAGGATGACGTGATCAACGCCGCTGAACGCGGTCAGAGCCTGACCATCTCCGGTACGACCACGGCGCCGCAGGGCCAGAAAGTGGTGGTGACGCTGAATAACGTCACCTATGAAACCACCGTGCAGGCGGGGGGCATCTGGTCGGTGCTGGTGGGGGCGGTTGCGCTGATGGCGCTGACCGACGGCAATGCTTATGAGATAAAAGCCAGCGTCACTAACGCCATTGGCAACAGCGGTGAAAGCGTCCACGGCATTAGCGTTGACCTCACGCCGCCGCAGATGTCCATTTCAATTGATAGCCTGACCAGCGACAGCGGGTTAGCCAGCAACGACTTTATTACCAACGTGGGTAATATCGTGCTGAACGGTTCGCTTGGCGCAACGCTCGGGGTGGGTGATAAAGCGCAGATCAGCCTCGATGGCGGCATAAGCTGGATTGATCTGGTCGTCAATGGTACGCAATGGAGTTATGAAGATGGCAGCACGCTTGCCGATGGTACGCACAACTATCAGGTGCGGGTCGTTGATCAGGCGGGTAACGTCGGCGCGACCGACAGCCAGAACGTGGTTCTTGACCGCGTGGCGCCGGATGCCAGCCAGAACATCATCATCGACCGTATCTCCAGCGATACGGGGATTGCTGACGATGACTTTATTACTCACAGTACGACTTACTCGCTGGAAGGGCGACTGGGCGCGGTGCTGAATACCGGTGAGCATCTGCAAATTCGCGTTAACGGCGGCGCGTGGGTCGAGCTGGAAGTCAATGGTACCGACTGGATCTACGCCAATGACAAGGCGCTGGCTGATGGAACCTATGCCTATCAGCTACGCGTTATTGACGATGCGGGTAACGTCGGCCAGACCGCCAGCAAAACCGTCACAGTGGACACGGTACGCCCGGATATGGCGAACCAGGTCACTATCACGCATATCTCGGACGACAGTGGCCTGAGCGACAGCGACTTTATTACCAATGATAAAACGCTGACGATCCACGGCTCGCTGGTGAGCACGCTCCAGCCGGGTGAATATGTCCAGATCAGCATGGACGGCGGCGTCACCTGGGTGAATACCATCGCTATCGGGACCTCCTGGTACTACAACGACACGCAGGTTCTGGAGGATGGCAACCATGACTACTGGGTGCGTGTGGTCGATGCGGCAGGTAACGTCGGGACGACAGACAGTGCCACCGTCACCATCGATACGGTGAAACCGGACGATACGAAAACCATTACGGTCGACAGCATCTCTGATGATACCGGGTACAGCGATAGCGACTTCCTGACCAATGACACCTCCATCACGCTGTACGGCACGCTGGGGGCAGAACTGAGCGCGGATGAACGCGCACAGATTAGCCTCGATGGCGGCAAAACCTGGATTGATGTGGTAGTGAATGGCACAAACTGGCGCTACATCGACACCCGCGAGCTGGATGACGGTGAAAACCTCTACCAGCTGCGCGTTGTCGATAACGCCGGAAACGTCGGGCAGACGACGCAGCAGATTGTCACGGTGGATACCAATGCGCCGGGCGGCGTCACCAAAGTGGTGGGTTACATCGATAATACCGGGTCGGATATCGGGAACTTTGGCGCGAACACCGTTACGGATGAACGCTTACCGGTTCTGCGCGGTACGCTGCTTGAGACGTTGAAAACGGGCGAATTTGTCCGGGTTTACGACAGCAATGGCGACTATCTGGGACGCGCCAGTGTGACCGGTACAGAGTGGACGTTTGCGCTGACGGAACCACTGCGCGACGGCCAGACCTACGGCTATCAGGCGGCAGTGGTCGATGCAGCAGGTAACGAAGGCACGCTCTCTGAGGTGATGAACTTTACGGTTGAGCTGCCGATTACCATCAACATCCAGGACACGCTGGATACGACGCCAATTATCAGCGGTACGCTGAACTTTAACCGCTACGCGGACGAGTATCTGGAAGTGACGATTGCCGGTACAACCTACAGCTCACGCACGGGCGATGTGGTGATTGAGCCGAACAAGAACAGTTGGTACGTGCAGTTGAAGGATTTACATGCGCTGAATGTTGACACCTATGACGTCTCTGCCGTGCTGTTCAATAAAGATGGTCAGGAGATCAGCCGGGATAAAACCGGCAGTGAACTGACGGTATCGGCCGCGCCGGTAATAAGCTTTAGCTCCACAGCGGCAACCAGCAGTGACAGTGGTACGGCGATGACCCTCGATGAGGATGGAACCTGGCGTATTTTGAGCAACTCCACCATCTTTACGCAGAATGGAACCACCTCGTCGACGCTGGGCTCGTTTAATTCCGTATCACTCAGTGGCACAGACCGACAGCAGTCTTCATCGTTTATCGACTTCGATCGCGATGGCCTGATGGATCTATTGGGATCGGATACGGAATACGGTAACGGGCAGCAGTCATTTAAGTACAACAGCGATGGTACCTACACCACATTCCAGGTTGGATCTTATGGTGTATCGGGGCAAACCAATGACGGCAATGCCAATACCTACTCCTGGTGGGCGGGTGTAATAGGCATTGACTTCAACGGTGACGGTTACGTGGATGTGGCCTACGGCGATGGTACGCCAAACGACTCCGAGGCGCGCGGTGGCTATGACTCGCAACTGGTCATGAACACCGACGGTACCATTCTCGGATTCGATAAAACCGGCGCCTATGTCTATACCTCCACAACTCAGGATGGGGTGGCGTCAACCAACAACAACAACGCCCAGCCAAGCCGTGAGCTGTCGGGCGTTGACCTGAATAACGATGGTTATGTTGACCTTGCTTATCACGGTACTGGCGGTTCGAATACCACATCGAAGGGCGGTTCAAGCTCGTCTGACAAGCGTTTGGTGATTGTCAGTAACGGGGTGAATGATGCCGGAAATATGACGCTGACGAATACCCAGATCGTCACAGATGTGTTCTATGGCAATACCGGAACCACGGCCAACCGCTTTACTACCATGATGTGGGCAGATCTTAATGGCGATGGTTTTATGGATCTGTTCATTGGTGGATTGGGTGGACAAGGTGGAAGTTATGGTGCCAATAGCGCTATCTATTACAACGATGGTAAGGGGAATTTGACCCCGGCTTCCAATGGCGTAGGCGCCGGTTACAGTGTGCAAAACTTCGGTGATGAGATCAGCAGCATGACCTCCATCGCCGTTGACTGGAACGGCGACGGCAAAATGGATGTGATTGAAATTGCAGGGGAAAGGGGAAGTACCGCCCTCGGTAACGCCAATAACATCGTCGCTCTGTGGACCAACCAGGGAACGAACGTGACCACCGGACAGGTGAACTGGAGCATGCCGCAGACGCTGTTGCAAAACGCCAACCTGAGCAGCACGTATGTGAGCACCGGTGGGCTGGCGATTGACCTTGACTATGACGGCGACCGCGACCTGGTGGTGTTCAGGGCGCAGGGCGGTGCAACCGCCTATGTCGAAAACAAGAGCGTCATTAAAGATGGCACCAGCATGATCCTGCGTTTGACTGATGCTAACGGCATTAACGTCTTCTACGGCAACACGGTACTGCTGGTGGATGAAGCGACAGGCAAAGTGGTCAGTTCGCAAATCATCAACCCGCAGGGTGGGGTCAACATGAACGACTCGACGGCGCTGGTCTACTTCTACGGGCTGGATGCCAGCAAGTCGTACAGCGCGGTGCTGCTGGCAAACGGTCAGCACTACGGTGGCGTTGAAAACTTCTCCCTTGATAACTCCGGCACATTGACGTCAGTTGCTAACGTTAATAGTACCTGGGCCGGGTTGAAAGCGGTGGAGAAAAACCACGCTTACGTCCTGACTGCTGAAAACGGCGATAAAGCGGCCGACAGTGCGCTGGCGGCTGATGACAATGGTAACACCACCGGGATTCTGGGCACGGGCTACAACGACACGCTGTATGCGACAGCAGGCACGCATGTCTATAACGGCGCGGGCGGCAGCGTGGTGGTCTCCGATGAAAACGTCTGGAGTTCGACAGGCGGTATGGACATCGTTGACTACAAACTGGCGGGTGATACGGCGCTGAAGGTTGACCTGAGTAACGCCAGTGCCCAGGAAACCGGCTTCGGCAAAGCGACCTTCGTCAATATTGAAGGTATCGCGGGCGGTGGCGGCAACGATGTGTTTACCGGTAGCACCGGCGATAACATTTTCGAAGGCCGTGGCGGTGACGACACCTTCAACATCGGCAACGGTGGTCAGGACACGCTGCTCTACAAACTGCTCAATGGTAGTGACGCCACCGGCGGCAACGGTAGCGATGTGGTGAAAGGCTTCACGCTCGGTACCTGGGAAGGGACGGCGGACTCGGATCGCATCGACCTCAGCGACCTGTTGCAGGGCAGTGGCTACACCGCCAATGAAAGCGCGCACTACATCAATGGCATTGCGCAGATGGACGATCCGAACAGCGAACTGTTGAGCTATCTGAAAGTCACCACGGATGGCAGCAACACGCTGATTCAGGTTGACCTGACCGGGCAGGGCGGCGATTACACCACGCTGGTGACGCTGAACGGCGTTCAGACCGACCTCGCGACGCTGCTGGCAAACCATCAGTTAATTGTAGGCTAACCCTTAACAGACCCGTCCGCCGTGTGCGGCGGGTCTTTGCAGTTCTTTTGGCCTGGCGGAGAAATCCTGTCAGGCGTTTTCGTATCTTTACAGCGTGGACGGGATAATGGTTGACGGTTTACCCGGACAAACCACTGGCTCATCCCGCCAGGCTGCCACAGGAAGTGATACACCATGAGAACCCGAACCCAACACGAACCCTGGCTGCTGGCGCTGTTAAGCGTCGCCCGGCACTATCGCCTCGATTTTTCCGAGGAAAATGTGCGGGTTGCCGTGAACCAGGGCACAAACTACTCCGCCCGCGAAATCCAGGAAGACATCGCCCGTCAGCTCGGGCTTGGATTACGCTACACACCGCCCGATCTCTCGCTTATCGATCCGTGGCGATTGCCGTTGATTGCTGTACTGGATAATGAGGCTGTGGCAGTAATCTCGCGTATGGATGGCGAGGGCAATTTTATCCTGCTGATGAGCGGCGACGGTGAACAGCAAACGGTGGTCAACCGCGATGAGCTGGCCTCCCGCCTGACGTCGCTGGCAGTGGCGAGGCCGCAGGACACCATTCCTGACGTGCGTGTCGATGAGTACATCAAACCCTATAAGAAAAACTGGTTCTGGCAACTGGCGCTGAAAGACTGGCGGCGCTACAGCGATATTATGCTGGCGGCGCTGGTGGCGAACCTGCTGGCATTGAGCGGCATGATTTTTTCGATGCAGGTCTATGACCGCGTCGTGCCTTCTCAGTCCGAAGCCACGCTGTGGGTACTGTTTGGCGGCGTGATGCTCGCCATCATTTTTGAATTTACCATGCGTATGATCCGCGTGCATATCTCGGATGTGGTGGGAAAACGCGCCGATTTACGCATTTCTGACCGTGTATTCGCCCGTGCGCTGCGTCTGAAAAATAACGCCCGCTCCAAATCGACCGGAACGTTTATTTCCCAGTTGCGCGAACTGGAATCCGTGCGTGAGCTGATCACCTCCACCACCATCAGTACGGTGAGTGACATCCCGTTCTTCCTGCTGTTCGTCTTTATTCTGTGGATGATTGGCGGCCCGCTGGTGTTTGTGGTGCTGCTCGCGATTCCGCTGTTACTTATCCCCGGCATGTTGATCCAGAGGCCGCTATCGAGGCTGGCTAACGACGGCATGCGCGAAAGTGCGATCCGCAACGCCACGCTGGTTGAAGCGGTGCAGGGTATTGAAGATATCAAACTGCTGCGCGCCGAGCGTCGATTCCAGAACCAGTGGAACAACAGTAACGATGTCGCTGCGTCTATCAGCATGAAGCAACGCTGGCTCACGGGGTTGCTAATGACGTGGACACAGGAGGTGCAGTCGATTGTTTATGCGGTGGTCTTGCTGGTGGGCTGCTATCTGGTGATGAGCGGTGATATGACCACCGGTGCGCTGGTGGGGACCTCGATTCTGGCTTCGCGCACGATTGCGCCGCTGGCGCAGATCTCCGGCGTATTGTCGCGCTGGCAGGCGGCGAAAGTGGCGCGTAAAAGTCTCGATGAGTTGATGAAGCGCCCGGTCGATCAGCCGGAGCCGCGCGAGCGCGTGCATCGTACCAATCTAAGCGGCCACTATCTGCTTGATAACGTCGGTTTTTACTACGATGAAGAGGAGAAGGTTAACGTCCTGACGATACCGAAGCTGGAGATAAAATCTGGTGAAAAAGTGGCGATTCTTGGACGAAATGGTTCAGGGAAAAGTACGCTGCTGCAACTGCTCGCCGGAATGCAGGACCCGCAGGCCGGAACAGTTTCACTGGATGATATCAGCCTGCCGTTGCTGGACGTTGCTGATGTGCGGCGTGACATGGCGTTTCTCAGCCAGAATGCGCGACTCTTTTTCGGCTCGGTACGGGAAAACATCACGATGGGCAGGCCGCTGGCCTCCGACGATGATATCCACCGCGCGCTTACGATGAGCGGGGCGCTGGAGTTTGTTCGCCAGCAAAAAAACGGCCTTAACTATCAGATACTGGAAGGTGGTTTTGGCCTCTCGGGTGGGCAGCGTCAGGCTCTGCTTCTGGCGCGCATGCTGATTACGCAGCCAAACATTGTATTGATGGATGAGCCAACGGCCTGGCTGGATGAGATCAGTGAACAGCGGTTGATTGGTTATCTGGAGCAATGGATTGGGCGCCGCACCCTGGTGATCGCCACCCATCGGCTGGCGATCCTCCATCTGGTCGATCGCATTATCGTGCTGGACAAGGGCAAAGTGGTTATGGATGGCCCTCGCGATGTCATTCTCAAACAGCAGAGTCCCGCTGAGGCAGCCACACAGGCGCAACCCGTCCGGCGTGCCACGCTGAATCGCTCAGCCGCTGACAGCAGCAAGGAGGAGACGATATGAGACGTGAAGACCTCTATGATGGACATTTTAACGAACCTCCTTTGCCGCGCGCGACGATTGTCGCCTGGGCGCTGGCCTTACTGCTGGGGCTCTTTGTGGTCTGGGCCTGGTTTTTCGAACTCGACGAGGTGACAACCGGTAGCGGAACCGTGGTGCCTTCCTCTCGCGAACAGATCATTCAGTCGCTGGAAGGCGGCATTTTAACGCGACTTAGCGTGAAAGAGGGCGATATCGTTGAGCGCGGGCAGGTGCTGGCGCAGCTCGATCGCACCAAGACGGAATCTGGCGTGCAGGAGAGTTTATCGCGCTACAACGCTGCGCTGGCGCGCGCCGCGCGTTTAAATGCGGAAGTGAACGATACTGCACTGACGTTCCCGGAAGAGTTACAGCAGTATCCTTCGCTGATTGCACAGGAGACGCGTCTGTATGAATCGCGTCGCAGCAGTTTAACAGAAGGCATAAAGGGGCTTCGGGATGGCATCGTGCTGGTCGATCGCGAGCTGGCGATGACTCAACCGTTAGTTCACAAAGGGGCGGCCAGTGACGTGGAAGTGTTGCGTCTGCAACGGCAGAAAAACGATCTCAACAGCCGTATTACCGAAATGAATACGCAATATTATGTTCGCGCGCGTGAGGAATTATCGAAAGCGGAAGAGGAAATTGCCGCCCAGCGCTCCGTCATTCGTGGGCGAACGGATTCGCTCGATCGTCTGGAATTTACCGCGCCGGTTACCGGTATTGTGAAAGATATTGAAGTGACCACTGTCGGAGGCGTTATCCCGCCGAATGGCAAATTAATGAGTATGGTGCCACTTGACGATCAGATGCTAATTGAAGCGCATATTTCACCGCGTGATGTCGCATTTATCCACCCCGGTCAGGAAGCGTTGGTAAAAATTACCGCGTATGATTACTCGATTTATGGTGGTTTAAAAGGTGAGGTGGTCATGATTTCACCTGATACGATCCAGGATGATGTGAAACGCGATGTTTACTATTACCGCGTCTATATTCGTACTGATCACAACTTTGTCGAGAATAAAAACGGCCATAAATCACCCATTTTTCCCGGCATGATCGCGACGGTGGATATCCGCACCGGCAGTAAAACCGTACTCGATTATTTAATAAAACCGTTTAATAAAGTGCAGGAAGCGCTACGCGAGCGGTGAGGATACCCTCACCCTAACCCTCTCCCTCAGGGAGAGGGAACTGATCGAGCCAATGGTTAAGAATGCGCGATTTTCCCCCTCTCCCTGAGGGAGAGGGCCGGGGTGAGGGGGGAATGCTCGCAAACGCACCCAATTC
>NZ_CALSBS010000039.1 GCF_943590815.1 Pseudocitrobacter vendiensis
TACCTGTTTCACTGACTGCCGCATTCCACAGCAAAACCCCGCTTTATACCCACTTAACCACAGAGTTATCCACAATTCAGCCGATCTTTTCTCTCTATAAAGGGTGCCGTGATGGAAAAATCCGGACAGCCCAAATGAAAAAGAAAAATTCGCGAGCGTTGCGCAAACGTTTTCGTTACAATGCCACCGCAAAACAAGGATGCCCCGTAAGGGGCGTTAGCTGAGTTTTTCGCGAAAAATTCAGCTAACGCTCTCTGTAATAGTCAAATCCAGGGGATTTACCATGCAACAACGTCGTCCAGTCCGCCGCGCTCTGCTCAGTGTTTCTGACAAAGCCGGTATCGTCGAATTCGCCCAGGCACTTTCCGCACGCGGTGTGGAGCTGCTGTCTACAGGGGGCACTGCCCGTCTGTTAGCAGAAAAGGGTCTGCCGGTAACCGAAGTTTCCGATTACACCGGTTTCCCGGAGATGATGGATGGACGCGTGAAGACCCTGCATCCAAAAGTGCATGGTGGCATTCTGGGCCGTCGCGGCCAGGACGATGCCATTATGGAAGAACATCAGATCCAACCTATCGATATGGTAGTTGTTAACCTCTATCCGTTCGCCCAGACCGTTGCCCGTGAAGGCTGCTCGCTGGAAGATGCGGTTGAGAACATCGATATCGGTGGTCCAACGATGGTGCGCTCCGCCGCCAAGAACCATAAAGATGTCGCAATCGTGGTGAAGAGCAGCGACTACGACGCCATTATTAAAGAGATGGATGCCAACGAAGCATCGCTGACGCTTGCAACCCGTTTCGATCTCGCTATCAAAGCCTTTGAACATACCGCCGCCTACGACAGCATGATTGCCAACTACTTCGGCAGCATGGTCCCAGCCTATCACGGTGAAAGCAAAGAAGCCGCCGGTCGCTTCCCGCGTACGCTGAACCTGAACTTCATTAAGAAGCAGGATATGCGCTACGGCGAGAACAGCCACCAGCAGGCTGCCTTCTATATAGAAGAGAATGTGAAAGAAGCCTCCGTTGCCACCGCAACCCAGGTTCAGGGTAAAGCCCTCTCTTATAACAACATCGCCGATACCGATGCGGCGCTGGAGTGCGTGAAAGAGTTCGCCGAGCCGGCATGTGTGATTGTGAAGCACGCCAACCCTTGCGGTGTGGCTATCGGCAATTCCATTCTTGATGCTTACGATCGCGCGTATAAAACCGACCCCACCTCGGCGTTCGGCGGCATTATCGCCTTTAACCGCGAGCTGGATGCTGAAACCGCACAGGCCATCATTTCTCGTCAGTTTGTTGAAGTGATTATTGCGCCGTCCGCCAGCGAAGAAGCGTTGAAAATCACCGCCGCTAAACAGAACGTACGTGTCCTGACATGTGGTCAGTGGGCCGAGCGTGTTCCAGGCCTTGATTTCAAACGCGTGAACGGCGGTCTGCTGGTTCAGGATCGTGACCTGGGGATGGTTGGTGCAGAAGAACTGCGCGTCGTCACCAAACGTCAGCCGACCGAACAGGAACTGCGTGATGCGCTGTTCTGCTGGAAGGTGGCGAAGTTCGTGAAATCTAACGCCATTGTCTACGCCAAAAACAATATGACCATCGGTATTGGCGCAGGCCAGATGAGCCGCGTGTACTCCGCGAAAATCGCCGGTATTAAAGCTGCCGATGAAGGACTGGAAGTGAAAGGTTCGTCAATGGCTTCTGACGCATTCTTCCCGTTCCGCGACGGTATTGATGCCGCGGCCGCTGCGGGCGTGACCTGCGTAATCCAGCCTGGCGGTTCTATCCGTGATGACGAAGTGATTTCCGCCGCCGACGAGCACGGTATTGCGATGCTCTTCACCGACATGCGCCACTTCCGCCATTAATGGAGCGACAGATGAAAGTATTAGTGATTGGTAATGGCGGGCGCGAGCACGCGCTGGCCTGGAAAGCGGCCCAGTCGCCACTGGTTGAGACTGTTTTTGTTGCTCCGGGTAACGCAGGCACTGCACTGGAACCCGCGCTGCAAAACGTCGCTATCGGCGTGACCGATATCCCGGCACTGCTGGATTTCGCGCAAAATGAAAAGGTAGATTTAACCATCGTCGGCCCGGAAGCGCCGCTGGTGAAAGGCGTGGTCGATACCTTCCGAGCCGCCGGGCTGAAAATCTTCGGACCAACCGCAGGCGCCGCACAACTGGAAGGCTCGAAAGCGTTTACCAAAGATTTCCTGGCCCGCCATAAGATCCCTACGGCGGAATACCAGAACTTCACCGAGGTAGAACCTGCACTGGCGTATCTGCGTGAGAAAGGCGCGCCAATCGTCATTAAAGCGGACGGTCTGGCTGCCGGGAAAGGCGTGATCGTGGCGATGACGCTGGAAGAAGCTGAAGCCGCCGTGCATGACATGCTGGCGGGCAACGCTTTTGGCGACGCGGGTCATCGTATTGTTATCGAAGAGTTCCTCGACGGCGAAGAAGCGAGCTTTATCGTGATGGTGGACGGTGAGCATGTGCTGCCAATGGCCACCAGCCAGGATCACAAACGCGTAGGCGATAAAGATACCGGGCCGAACACGGGCGGTATGGGCGCTTACTCCCCTGCGCCAGTGGTGACCGATGAAGTTCATCTGCGCACGATGGAACGTATCATCTGGCCAACCGTGAAAGGTATGGCGGCGGAAGGCAACACCTACACCGGTTTTCTCTATGCGGGCCTGATGATCGACAAACAGGGTAATCCGAAGGTTATCGAATTTAACTGCCGCTTTGGCGATCCTGAAACTCAGCCGATTATGCTGCGCATGAAGTCCGATCTGGTTGAACTCTGCCTGGCGGCCTGTGAAGGCAAGCTGGACGAGAAAACCTCCGAGTGGGATGAACGCGCTTCTCTTGGCGTGGTGATGGCTGCGGGCGGTTATCCGGGCGATTACCGCACCGGCGATGTGATTCACGGCCTGCCGCTGGAGGAAATTGAAGGCGGTAAGGTGTTCCAGGCAGGCACAACGCTTTCTGCGGATGAGCAGGTACTGACCAACGGTGGCCGCGTACTGTGCGTGACAGCATTGGGTCATACCGTCGCTGAAGCGCAGAAACGCGCCTACGCGCTGATGAGCGATATTCACTGGGATGGCAGCTTTAGCCGCTCGGATATCGGTTATCGGGCGATTGCGCGCGAGCAAGGCGAGTAATTTCCCTTATCCTCTCCCGCAAGGGGGAGGTACCTTTCAGGCTCGCTTAGAAACTTTTTTCCCGTGGCTGCCAGGTACAGTAGTCCTGGTTCGCCACCAGCAGCAGTTGCGTCCCTTCTGGCGATTCCAGCCAGGCAATGCTCACCTCTACCGATGAACGACGCTGGCGATTCTCAACATGCGCCAGCGCGCGGCTATCGAGGTCAGGCTTCACCACCTCGCCTTCGCAGGTCGTTACGCTATGATCCGCATGCCAGCGCCCCTGGCGCAGCACCACGCGCCCCTGACGCAATGCATCGCTGGTCTGATGGATTTGCTCAGCACGATAGCGGTAAAGCGCTATCTGATCGCTGGAAAGCTGTTGTTTCTGTCCGTCGACTTCCCGCTGCATAAAGCTCAGTTCACCGCGGCTATCAAAACGGGCACGAATATGTTCGGGAGGTTTACTGTAGATATTCAGTTCAATCAGCGAGAGCTGATCGCCCTGCCAGCGGTATTCGCTGGTTGTGGTCGCCCCATTGCGCCACGGACTGGAGACCGCCAGAAGATGGGTTTCTTCGCCGGAGTCTTTGCGCCAGATGCGTACAGCACCCTGATCGTCAGCATATCCGCTGGCGGTGAATGGCGGCAATGCGCTGTTATGGCTACAGGCAGACAGCAACAGTACGCCACCCAACGCCGCCACGGAACGCCAGATAGACAAAAGGGGTGAGACCACCCCTTCGCTAAAACTGTTCACTGCCACGCGGTCTTACTTAACTGCGTCTTTCAGTGCTTTGCCAGAAACAAATGCCGGCACGTTAGCTGCGGCGATTTTGATTTCTTTACCGGTCTGCGGGTTGCGGCCAGTACGCTCAGCGCGGTGGTTCACTTTGAAGGTACCGAAACCAACCAGTTGTACAGCATCGCCTTCTTTCAGAGACTCAGTAATAGCAGCCAGAGTGGATTCCAGAGCAGCTTTAGCCTGGGTTTTGGACAGTTCTGCTTTGTCTGCAATTACATCAATCAGTTGAGTCTTGTTCATAAGTTATCCTTACAATGTGTTTATCGCTTGCTAAGCATCGAGTGCGACGAAAATGCCAGAAAAGCACTCTCCTGCATACACGCACCGATAGCCACTTTTTTTCGCCCCCCAAATGTAGACCAGACGGGGGGCGGAAGGGAAGCCTTCAGGCACGACAATTCAGGCGGTAAATCACGTTTTGTTGACTCATTGCTTAAAATTTATACCAATATTGCTCTCGCCAGCCTCTTTGAGGTCTGCGCGCAGGCCTTTTATCAGTTCAACGTCCCGTTCTTCGCAGTCAGCTAAAACTCGGAAAATTTCCCACTGAATGTCCCATTCCTGTTCCACCGCCGGGTTCTCTTTGAGCTCTTCATCGGTCATTTCGCGACCAGCCTGAGTCATCTCCAGCATCGCAACCGTGGTGATTGAACTCTTACTGACTTCGATGGCGTGTTCCAGGGTTTCACCGCTTAAACGAGAATGCACCAGTTCGCTCAGCGCGACACAGGCATCAATTGCCGGGTAAACACCGTACATGTCGAAATCGTCCGCCGCCGGGATCGCTTCTTCCAGCTTTTCAAGCTGGCTATCGAAGTTCACTTTGGCATCTTTTACCGTCAGCGTTTCCCAGATGAGATCCAGAATACGGCGATAAACGTGCGGGTCGCCAAACTCTGACTCTTTACAGAACATGGCGTAGTTCGGGTACATGCGTTCGCACAGGCAGGCCATAAAGGTGACGTGCTGCCAGCTTTCCAGCTTCTCCAGACGCAGGTGAATCGGGTTTTGTAACATGATGAGTTCTCAAATGCGGAAATTAGCCGCAGTTTACCTGAATTGTGGTTATTTTGCTGTAAGGCGCACAAAGGCGGCGCGTTCAGACGCGACGGCGTCAGCCCAGCGGGTTGGCTCTGGCAGGCGATAGCCTTTCATACAGCGTTGCACCCAGGCAAGCGCGCTGTCAGTGCTAACGCGGTGCCCTGTCGCGATAAACAGCGGATTGCAGCGCGCTTTACTGCGCCACACCCACGCCAGTTGCTCGCCTTTATCCATCAGCGGTGATAACGCGCCGGGTTCACTCTCGAGCGGCTCAAATGTGCCGCAGAGGCGCTTTTTTGCCACGCCGATCGTCGGCACATCCACCAACAAGCCAAAATGACTGGCGACGCCCAGACGGCGCGGATGCGAAATACCGTGACCATCAACAAACACGAGATCCGGTTTTTGCGACAGCTGTTCCCACACCGCCAGCAACGCCGGGTATTCACGAAATGACAGGAAGCCGGGAATGTAGGGCATGGTGGTCGCAATACGGGCCACCTGATACTCCACCAGCTCAAGCGATGGGTACTTCAACAGCACCATCGCCGCGCGCGTCACTTCACCGCCCTGCTCAAAACCCACATCAGCCCCGGCGATCAGATCCGGCGGATCCTTATCCAGGCGATCCTCGCGGATCACGGAAGAAGCGAGTTCGATTTGTTGAGCGCGTAGCGACGCGAGATCCATAACCACTCCTTACTGGTGATACGGCGCAGAGAGGCGATGTACCGCCTCGACAAATGCGCCGGCGTGTTCCGGCGGCACATCCTGATGGATGCCGTGACCGAGGTTGAAGACGTGGCCTTCCCCCTTGCCAAAGCCCGCCAGAATAGTCGCCACTTCTTCCTCAATGCGCGCAGGCTGTGCGTAAAGCATGGACGGGTCCATGTTGCCCTGCAGCGCCACTTTGTGACCCACGCGGCGACGCGCATCACCGATATCGGTCGTCCAGTCGAGGCCCAGCGCATCACAGCCAGTTTCCGCCATCGCTTCCAGCCACTGTCCACCGCCTTTAGTAAACAGCGTCACCGGCACACGGCGACCATCATTTTCACGCAACAGACCATCAACAATTTTGTGCATGTAATACAGCGAGAATTGCTGATAATCACGCCCGGTGAGTACGCCGCCCCAGGTGTCGAAAATCATCACTGACTGCGCGCCGGCTTTAATCTGCGCATTCAGATAGAGCGTGACGCTTTTCGCCAGCTTATCGAGCAACAGATGCAGCGTTTGCGGTTCGGCATACATCATCTTTTTGATCACGGTAAACGCTTTGCTGCTGCCGCCTTCGACCATGTAGGTCGCCAGCGTCCACGGGCTGCCGGAGAAACCAATCAGCGGCACTTCGCCTTTCAGTTCGCGGCGGATTGTACGCACCGCGTTCATCACATAACCCAGTTCGCCTTCCGGGTCCGGAATCGGCAGCTTATCAACATCCGCTTTGCAGGTAATTGGCGAGGTGAAGCGTGGGCCTTCGCCCGCTTCAAAATAGAGCCCGAGGCCCATTGCATCCGGGATAGTCAGAATATCGGAGAACAGAATGGCCGCATCCAGCGGGTAACGGCGCAGCGGCTGAAGCGTGACTTCGCATGCCAGCTCGGCGTTTTTGCACAGGGACATAAAATCCCCGGCCTGGGCACGGGTCGCTTTATATTCCGGTAAATAGCGGCCCGCCTGGCGCATCATCCAGACAGGGGTGACATCTACAGGCTGACGCAGCAGCGCACGCAGGTAACGATCGTTTTTCAGTTCGGTCATTTTTCCATTCCTTGAGCTCTTTCACGCCAGTGTAACATGAGTGTCACTCATACTCTGCCCGGCAGAGTGCGACAGTATCTTCAATGAGTCGACGTGCGACAGTTCCCGGCGGCGGCAGTAACGGTAAATCGTCATAGCGATACCAGTTGGCTTCCAGCAGCTCTTTGGGGTCGATCACGATCTCGCCGCTGTCATACTCGGCCATAAACGCGGTCATCAGTGATTGCGGGAACGGCCACGGTTGGGAGGTGACATAACGCAGGTTTTTGATTTTTATACTGCTCTCTTCCATCACTTCGCGCGCGACGGCCTGCTCCAGCGTTTCGCCCACTTCAACGAACCCGGCCAGCACGGTGTGTACGCCGTTGCGATGACGGGTATGCTGCGCCAGCAGGATGGTGTCATCGCGACGAATGGCGACGATGATGCAGGGCGCGATTTGCGGATAGTAGCGTTGGCGACAGTGGTCGCACAGCATCGCCCATTCGGTTTTGCTGGGGTGCATGGTATGCCCACAGTAGCCGCAGAATTTATGCGAGCGGTAGAACTCCGCCAGCTGCACGCCGCGCCCGGCGAGTTGAAACAGCCCGGCATCCTGGTCGAGAATTTGCCGCAGCGAGCCCATATCATGACGACGCTGTTGCTGAATCAGCCACACCGGCGAGCCTTGCCATTCACCCATCAGCAGCGCGCGTTGCCCCGCCAGATCGAAATTTCCCGCTTCGCCCCAGGGTAATTCTCCGCCCGGCAACCATAATTTTTGCTCATGGCTGACGACCCACCAGCCGATGTCTAATTTTTCAATTATACGATCCATATCTATTGCACTACCTTTGCTTCACTGGCATGTTATTTACATTATCGTTACATCTTAGTGCGCAGTCTTTAAACCCACTTGTGCGGAGTCAATCACATGTTAAACCAGCTCGAAAGCCTGACGGAGCATGTTGGAGGCAGTAACAAACTGGTCGACCGCTGGCTCAACATACGCAAGCAATTGCTTGTCGCTTATTCCAACCTGATTGGGATTAAGCCTGGCAAAGAATCGTTTATACGGCTGAATGAAAAAGCACTGGATGATTTTTGTCAGCGACTGGTGGACTACCTCTCCTCCTGCCACTTCAGTATTTATGAACGCATTCTCCATAAATTGGAAGGCGACGCCGCGCTTTTAACGGCCACTAAAATCTGGCCCAAGCTGGAAGCCAACACCCAGGTGATTATGGACTACTACGATTCCAGCCTTGAAACCGCTATTGATCACGATAATTGCTTTGAATTTCAACAAGCATTGTCGGATATCGGCGAGGCGCTGGAGGCACGTTTTGTGCTTGAAGATAAGCTCATCATGCTTGTGCTGGATGCCATGCACGAGAACGCCGGGATCAAACGTCCCGCTTGAGATTTTACGCATTAACGCGTAGTTTACATTCATTGTCCCATTGATGGGGCTACATCTTGTCGGAGTGCCACGTGTGAAAACACAGGCTGAGACCGTTAATTCGGGATCCGCGGAACCTGATCAGGCTAATACCTGCGAAGGGAACAAGAGTAATTCAGTTTTATGCCTCTGCCTTCACGGGCGCTGTGCATCTATTACTCCATCCGTCGTCTGACAAGCCATATCCTTTTTTATTTGGTATGCGCTATGTCTACAACAAAACTGACCCGCCGCGAACAACGCGAACAAGCTCAACGCTTTATTCATACCCTGGAAGGTACCGCCTTCCCTCACTCGCGCCGTATTTATCTTGCAGGTTCACAGCCTGGCGTACGCGTGCCCATGCGCGAAATTCAGCTTAGCCCCACGTTTATCGGCGGTACCGAGGACAACCCTCAGTACGAAGAAAACGAAGCGATCCCGGTGTATGACACCTCCGGCCCTTACGGCGACCCGGCTGAAAAAATCGACATCCGCCAGGGCCTGGCAAAGCTTCGCCAGCCGTGGATTGACGCGCGTGCTGATAGCGAAACCTTAACGGCGCGAAGTTCCGCCTATACTCAGGCTCGACTCGCGGACGAATTCCTCGACGAACTGCGCTTCACCGGCCTGCTAACGCCAAAACGCGCATGCCCCGGCAAGCGCGTCACTCAACTCCATTATGCTCGTCGGGGAGTCATCACCCCGGAAATGGAATTTATCGCCCTACGTGAAAACATGGGGCGCGAACGTATTCGCAGCGAAACGCTGCGCCAGCAGCATCCGGGCCAAAGCTTCGACACGCTGTTACCACAAAACATCACCCCTGAGTTTGTCCGTGCCGAAGTGGCGGCAGGCCGGGCGATTATCCCGGCCAATATTAACCACCCGGAATCGGAACCGATGATCATCGGGCGTAACTTCCTGGTGAAGGTGAACGCCAATATTGGCAATTCCGCAGTGAGCTCCTCCATTGAAGAAGAGGTGGAAAAACTGGTGTGGGCAACGCGCTGGGGCGCCGACACGGTGATGGACCTCTCCACCGGGCGTTACATCCACGAAACCCGCGAGTGGATACTGCGCAACAGCCCGGTACCCATCGGCACCGTGCCGATCTACCAGGCGCTGGAGAAGGTCAATGGGATCGCAGAGGATCTGAGCTGGGAAGCGTTCCGAGATACGTTGCTGGAACAGGCCGAACAGGGCGTGGACTACTTCACCATCCACGCAGGCGTGCTGCTGCGTTACGTACCGATGACCGCCAAACGCCTGACCGGTATTGTGTCGCGCGGTGGCTCAATCATGGCGAAATGGTGCCTCTCTCATCATCAGGAAAACTTCCTTTATCAGCACTTCCGTGAAATTTGTGAAATCTGCGCCGCCTATGATGTATCGCTGTCGCTGGGCGACGGCCTGCGTCCCGGCTCGATTCAGGATGCCAATGATGAAGCCCAGTTTGCCGAACTTCACACATTGGGCGAACTGACCAAAATCGCCTGGGAATATGACGTGCAGGTGATGATTGAAGGACCCGGCCACGTGCCAATGCAGATGATCCGCCGCAATATGACCGAAGAGCTGAAGCACTGCCACGAAGCGCCGTTTTATACGCTGGGGCCGCTCACCACCGACATTGCGCCAGGCTACGACCATTTTACCTCCGGGATTGGTGCGGCGATGATTGGCTGGTTCGGTTGCGCGATGCTCTGCTACGTCACACCCAAAGAGCACCTTGGCCTGCCTAACAAAGATGATGTGAAACAAGGTCTTATCACCTACAAAATCGCCGCCCACGCAGCCGACCTGGCAAAAGGTCACCCCGGCGCGCAGATTCGCGATAACGCTATGTCGAAAGCACGCTTTGAATTCCGCTGGGAAGATCAGTTTAACCTGGCGCTCGACCCCTTTACCGCTCGCGCCTATCACGATGAAACGCTGCCGCAGGAATCGGGCAAAGTGGCTCATTTCTGCTCGATGTGCGGCCCCAAATTCTGCTCAATGAAAATCACCCAGGAAGTTCGCGATTACGCGGCAAAACAGGCCGCAGAGACCGGGATGAACGAGATGTCTGGTCAGTTCCGCGCCCGGGGTGGCGAACTCTATATCCCTCAGGAGAATTTATAATGTACCAGCCTCATTTTCCCCCGGTTCCTTTCCGTTTAGGGCTTTACCCGGTAGTTGATAGCGTGGAGTGGATCGCACGTTTGCTGGACGCGGGTGTTCGCACAATTCAGTTACGCATTAAGGACAAACATGACGACGAGGTCGAGGCCGATGTGGTTGCCGCGATTGAACTTGGTCGTCGCTATAACGCACGTCTGTTTATCAATGACTACTGGCGCCTGGCGATTAAACACCAGGCTTATGGCGTGCATCTGGGGCAGGAAGATCTGGAAACCACCGATCTTGATGCGATTCGCGCGGCCAACTTACGGCTTGGCGTATCGACCCACGATGATATGGAAATTGACGTGGCGCTGGCGGCGCAGCCTTCGTACATCGCGCTGGGTCACGTGTTCCCAACGCAAACCAAGCAGATGCCCTCCGCGCCGCAGGGGCTGGAACAGCTCGCCGCGCATATTCAACGCCTGGACGATTACCCTACCGTCGCCATTGGCGGGATTAGCCTTGAACGTGCGCCGGCAGTGCTGGCGACGGGCGTTGGCAGCATCGCCGTCGTGAGCGCGATTACGCAAGCCGCAGACTGGCGCGATGCCACCGCGAAACTGCTGGCACTGGCGGGAGTGGGCGATGAATGATCGCGATTTTATGCGCTATAGCCGCCAGATGTTACTGGAGGATATCGCCGTGGAAGGACAGCAAAAACTGCTCGCCAGCCGGGTGCTTATCGTCGGACTTGGCGGTTTAGGCGCGCCTGCGGCGCTGTATCTTGCCGGTGCGGGCGTCGGCACACTGGTGCTTGCTGACGATGACGAGGTGCATCTGAGTAATCTGCATCGTCAGATAATCTTTACCACGCCCGATATCGCTCGCTCAAAAGCAGAAGCGACGCGCGCGCGACTGGCGGCATTAAACCCGGATATCACTCTCACAACGATCACCCAGCGTCTGGCGGGTGATGCGCTAAAGCAGGCGGTGCAAGACGCGGATCTGGTGCTTGATTGCACCGATAACATGGCGACGCGCCAGGCGATCAACGCGGCTTGCGTGGCGCTGAACACGCCGCTGATTACTGCCAGCGCGGTGGGGTTCGGTGGGCAAATGATGGTACTGACGCCGCCGTGGACGCAAGGCTGTTACCGCTGTCTGTGGCCCGATGACGCCGAACCGGAACGCAACTGCCGCACGGCAGGCGTAGTCGGCCCGGTCGTGGGCGTAATGGGTACATTGCAGGCGCTGGAAGCCATCAAGCTGTTAAGTGGTATGCCCACCCACAATACCATGCGTCTGTTTGACGCACGCGCGCACCAGTGGCGAAACCTGGCGCTGAATCGCGCAGCGGGCTGCCCGGTTTGTGGAGGTCGCCATGCAGATTCAGTTTAATGACGAACTCATACCGTGCGCGGAGGGGCTCTCCGTCAGCGCCCTGCTCACCCAACTTGAACAGTTAAAGCCGGGCATCGCACTGGCGCTCAATCAGCAAATCCTGCCGCGCGAGCGTTGGGAACATCACATTGTGCAGGACGGCGATCAGATCCTGCTTTTTCAGGTTATAGCCGGGGGCTGATATGTTACGCATTGCCGATAAAATCTTTGATTCTCATTTATTTACGGGTACCGGGAAATTCGCCTCATCGAAGGTGATGGTCGATGCCATTCGCGCATCGGGCAGCCAGCTTGTCACGCTGGCGATGAAGCGCGTCGATTTGCGTCAGAATAACGATGCCATTCTGGAACCGCTGCGCGAAGCGGGCGTCACGCTGCTGCCGAATACCTCCGGCGCAAAAACGGCGGAAGAAGCAGTATTCGCCGCGCAGTTAGCCCGTGAAGCGCTGGGCACAAACTGGCTGAAGCTGGAAATTCACCCTGACGCACGCTGGCTGTTGCCCGACCCGATCGAAACCCTGAAAGCCGCTGAACTGCTGGTAAAAGACGGTTTTGTGGTGCTGCCGTACTGCGGCGCAGATCCGGTATTGTGTAAGCGTCTTGAAGAAGCGGGATGCGCCGCCGTGATGCCGCTGGGTGCGCCGATTGGTTCGAATCAGGGGCTGGAAACCCGCGCGATGTTAGAGATTATCATCGCTCAGGCGAATGTTCCGGTAGTGGTTGATGCGGGCATTGGCGTGCCGAGCCACGCCGCGCAGGCGCTGGAGATGGGTGCCGACGCGGTGCTGGTGAATACCGCCATTGCCGTCGCCGATGATCCGGTAATGATGGCACACGCGTTTCGTATGGCAGTCGATGCCGGTATTCTGGCACGACAGGCAGTACCGGGCGCACGCCGCACGCACGCCGTCGCCACCAGCCCGCTAACCGGCTTTCTGGGGGCCAGTTTATGAGTGCCTTTAGCGATCGCTGGCGCGAACTCAACTGGGACGATCTGCGCCTGAAAATCAGCAGTAAAACCGCAGCCGACGTTGAACGCGCGCTGGCCGCCCGTCATCTGACGCGCGACGATATGATGGCGCTGCTTTCTCCCGCCGCCGCCGATTATCTTGAACCGCTGGCGCAGCGCGCGCAGCAACTCACCCGTCAGCGTTTCGGTAACACCGTCAGTTTCTACGTGCCGTTGTATCTTTCAAACCTGTGCGCCAACGACTGCACCTACTGTGGTTTCTCCATGAGTAATCGCATCAAGCGTAAGACGCTGGACGAAACTGAAATCGCGCGCGAATGCACCGCCATCCGCGCCATGAATTTCGAGCACCTGCTGCTGGTGACCGGCGAGCATCAGAGTAAAGTCGGGATGGACTATTTTCGCCGCCATCTTCCCGCCATCCGCAGCCAGTTTTCCTCGTTACAAATGGAAGTCCAGCCGCTCTCTACCGAGGAGTACGCTGAGCTGAAAACACTGGGGCTGGATGGGGTGATGGTGTATCAGGAGACCTACCACGAGGCGCAGTACGCCCATCATCATCTGAAAGGCAAAAAGCAGGATTTCTTCTGGCGGCTGGATACGCCGGACCGCCTGGGCCAGGCGGGGATAGATAAAATCGGCCTCGGCGCGCTGATTGGCCTGTCGGACAGCTGGCGGGTGGATTGCTTTATGGTGGCCGAGCATTTGTTGTGGCTTCAGCATCACTACTGGCAAAGCCGCTACTCGGTCTCCTTCCCCCGCCTGCGTCCATGTGCAGGCGGCGTAGAACCTGCGTCCTTGATGGATGAAAAGCAGCTGGTACAGGTGATTTGCGCATTTCGCCTTTTCTCACCGGAAATTGAGCTGTCGCTCTCCACCCGTGAATCGCCGTGGTTCCGCGACAACGTGATTCCCCTGGCAATCAACAACGTTAGCGCATTCTCAAAAACGCAACCCGGCGGTTATGCCGACGATCACCCTGAACTGGAACAATTTTCCCCGCACGATGCCCGCCGACCGGAAGCGGTGGCGGATGCCCTGCGCGAGCGAGGATTACAGCCAGTATGGAAAGACTGGGACGGCTGGCTGGGACGCGCCTCGCAACCCTGAGGAGAGCGATGTAAGCGCATAATGTTGTCTGCGAAGAGACTCGCAGCGCATCACTTTGCACATTGTTGAAAACAGCATCAAGGAATACGCTAGCCCTCGTCAGCAGGATGTTGACCAGGGCGGCTCTTCCTTCCTCTACCGCCCTGCCCCCACTTCGCTTTTAAGATAATCGGCAACTATTTTTGCGTCTCTGATTTAATTACCCTATAAACAACAAGGAAAGCATAACTTTTATATATCGCCGCACAACATCTCCTGGCCCTTATACTTTTGCCATTCACCTTCTGGAAAGAAGAATACGTTATGAGTACTCATAGCAGGAAACTGTCATTTACCACGCCGATAATCATCAGTTTCGCCGGTATCCTTTTGAGCTTCCTGGTCATTGCCACCCTGGTGATGCTCAATCAGCGTAAAGATATCATTGAGGATTACCACCATATCAACCGTAACTTCACCCACAACATGGCGGTGAATTACATGGAATCGATCCTGCGCGAAGATGATTATATTTTAAGCCGCGCGACGGCCTTTTTAGCAAACAATGAACAGCTGGATAACGTCGTTAATCGCGATCCGGAGAAAGGCACTGAGCTCATGATGCATCTGCTGGCACTGATGCCAACGGTAACATCCATCTCTGTCGCCGACCCTCATGGAAATTATTTGCGCGTCCCGCAGGTGATGGCGACGTCCGACAGCGGAGCGTTCAATGCAACAACGCGTCCCTGGTTTCGGGCGCAGGGCGACTCTGGATTATTTTCGCGCTACACACAGCCTTATACAGACTACTTTACCCGCGAGACCACCATCACCATGGCCAAGCCTGTGGTTTCTCCGGATGGGAAATTGAAAGGAACCCTGGCATTTCACCTGGATTTGCCGTCAATGAGTTATACCCTGCGACAAATGCAATCACCGGTTAGCGGGGAATTTTTTGTGGTTAACCGCGATGGTAAGGCAGTGCTTCATCCGGATACCACTCGTCTGTTCAGTAATATGGTGCCTGAAACGCTGATGGACCAAATGACCAATGCGAAAGGGGAAATCCACGACGGCAAGAACAAAACCTGGCTCTACTATTACTCGTTCACCAATCCCGACTGGTTCGTCATTTATAAAGTCTCCGACCATACGCTCGCCGACCTCGCCCACCATGAAACGGTTATTGTGGCCTGGGGATTTGCCGTCGCCGCCTTTGTCATCATCGTCTTTGCCCTCTATTTACGCCACGCCTCGCGCACCGTGCTGATGAATATCATCAATGCCATTAAAACGGGCGACGTTAACCGCGCGCCCAGGCTGGAAGCGATGTTAAGCATAGCCATTGAAACCAATAAAGAACGCGAAATTGCCTACGTCCGCCAGGCAACCATCGATGCCCTGACCGGCTGTAAAAACCGTCGCGCCTTCGACAGCGACATTGCCGCGCTGATGAACGATCACCAGCCTTTCGCATTAGCACTGGTCGATATCGATAACTTCAAGTCGATCAACGATACCTGGGGTCATCTGAACGGCGATATTGTGCTGCGTAACGTCGCGCGTGAGGGACTACAAATTCTGCAACCGCATGAGATATCAATTTATCGCTATGGTGGTGAGGAGTTTGCCGTTATTTTCCCGGCAACCTATATCGATTCTGCTCGTACCCTGCTGGAAAACTGGCGTGAGAAAGTCGCGCAACGCACGTGGCGTGAAGAGGGGCTTACCGTGACCTTCAGCGGTGGGCTGGGCGAATGGAATATGGAATCGCTGGAGCAGTTGATTGTTAGCGTTGATGAAGCGCTTTATAAAGCAAAACAGCAGGGGAAAAACAGGATTCTGCGCACGACTGTGGCCTGATTTTGCTTTCTCTCATTGAGCCCACAGCAGTGGGCTTTTTTTATACCACCAGCAAAAATGTAACCGGTTTCAGTTTTTTCAGCCTTTCTTTGTGATGGCTTACACACAATCGCTGCAAAGCAGTTGTTGAACCCTCTCGCCCGCGATAAAGATGTGACATCAAGGAACATGAGGGCGAATTATGAAGAACATCGTTTTATGCTGTGCTGCAGGTATGTCTACCAGTATGCTGGTTCAACGTATGAAAGACGCAGCTCAGAAGAAAGGTATTGAGGTTTCCATTAAGGCCGTGCCGGTCGCGGAGTTTAAAGACAATCTCAATGAAGCCGACATCATCCTGCTTGGCCCACAGGTCAAGTATGAGCAAGCTAAGCTGCAGGCGCAGGCCGATCCGCTGGGCAAAAAAGTGGCGGTTATCGACATGATGGATTACGGCATGATGAAAGGTGATGCCGTTCTGGAAAAAGCCCTCAAACTGATGGAGTAAGCTGGCATGGAAGATTTGGAAACCACCATTATGGAGCTGCTGGTGAACGCTGGCGCTGCGCGTAGTGCTGCATTAACCGCGCTACAGCTTGCGCGTAAAGGCGATTTCACCGGTTCAGAAAAAGCGATGGCGGAGTCACACGACTACGTGAAGCATGCACACACCATTCAGACCCAGCTTATTGGTCTGGATGAAGGCACCGGTAAATTACCGGTAAACCTGATTACCGTTCACTCTCAGGACCATCTGATGAACGCGATGGTGATTCAGGATTTAGCAACGGATATGATCGAACTCTATCGTCGTACCGCGTAATCAAACGCATTAAAGCAGGTGCCATAAGGCACCTGCTTTTTTATTACAGAAAACCGTACAGCCCGGCGAATACCCAGCCAAATACGCACGAGACACTCACGCCAATCAAGCCCGGCAGAATAAAGCTGTGGTTAATCACGAAGCGACCAATATGCGTGGTGCCTGAACGGTCAAACTGAATCGCCGCCAGGTCACTGGGATAGGTGGGCAGAATATAGTAACCGTAGCAGGCAGGCGCTGATGCCACGATATAAGCGGGGTCCACGCCGATCGCCAGTGCGACCGGAACGATCGCCGCCAACGCTGCCGCCTGTGAGTTTACGAACTTGGAGACCAGCAGCAGTACAATCGCATAGGCCCACGGATACTCCTTCACCATTTCGCCTAACACGCCTTTAATTTCTGACATGTGTGCGCCAAACATGGTTTCCGCCATCCAGGCAATACCGTACACCGCAACAATCGCTATCATCCCGGAACGGAAAACTTCGTTTTTAGAAATCGATGCCGGATTAGTTTTGGTGATGATGATAATCAACGCGCCAGACAGCAGCATAAACATCTGGATAACCAGCACCATCGACAATGGCTTACCATCAAAGGCCGGACGCAGTTCTGAAAATGCCCCCAGCAGTGCCACTACCGCAATGGATGCCAGGAAGATCCACATCGCCACCCAGTTACTGGTGGGGAGTTTTTTATCCAAAAGCGTTGCCGTATCGCCATACACATAGTGACGGTTTTCCGGTACAGCAATAAACTCCTGGAAGGCCTGGTCTTTATCTAAATCCTTTCCGCGGAACCAGCTAAAAATACCAATCGCCAGGATGCCGAGCAGCGTCGATGGGATGGTAATGGATAAAAGATCGAGAAATTCGAGATGCTTGCCGTTAAAGGTGAAATTACCGAGCATCGCCACTAATGACACCACGGCAACCGAGACCGGGCTGGCAATAATGCCCATCTGCGCGCCGATAGAACTCGCCGCCATAGGACGTTCGGGCCGGATATTATTTTTGATCGCCACATCGTAAATAATCGGCAAAATGGTATACACGACATGCCCGGTACCGCAGAGAATGGTCAGTGTGCAGGTCACGAAAGGCGCGACGATGGAAACATATTTCGGGTTACGCCGCAGAAGCTTTTCGGCAATTTGCAGCATCACATCTAAGCCGCCTGAAGCCTGAAGGGTTGCCGATGCGGCTACTACGGCAATAATCACCAGCATCACATCGACAGGCGGTTTACCCGGCTGAAGATGAAAAACAAAGACCAGAATAACCAGCCCGATGCCGCCCAAAAGCCCCAGCGCAATACCGCCCTTTCTCGCGCCGTAGAACAAACAAATTAAGATGATAATGAGTTGTATAGCAAATTCCATGCATCCCCCAAATCCTGTCCGTTAATATCCGCTATTTTGTCGAGCGCTGATTTTTGTTGTTTGGATTTCCTCCTTTGCCTTTTTCAGGGCAAATAAACCCCGTCCGACGGTGCTGTGCCGGGTCTGTAAGTCATTCATTTGATTACTATGGTGCTTCGACTATATCCACTTTATAAATGTGGTTTTTTGATATGCGTAGAATTTTTAACCATTGGTTTTTTACAGACATAAAAAAAGCCAGCCGGGAAAACCGACTGGCTTTTTAAGCGCTACCTTAACGATTACTCGTTATCGGAACCGCCCAGGCCTGCGTTCAGCAGTTCTGCCAGGCTGGCAGACGCTTCTTCCGCACTCACCTGCTGAGTAGCAGGAACTTCACCTGCTGCACGGCGGCGAATACGATCCTGGTGGTACGCGTAACCGGTACCTGCCGGGATCAGACGACCCACAATGACGTTCTCTTTCAGACCGCGCAGTTCATCACGTTTACCTGCAACAGCTGCTTCGGTCAGGACACGTGTGGTCTCCTGGAACGATGCTGCAGAGATGAAGGACTCGGTTGCCAGAGACGCTTTGGTGATACCCAGCAGATCGCGGGAGAACGTTGCGCCCACTTTGCCGTTCGCTTCCAGTTCGCGGTTAGCGATCTTAACGCGAGAGTATTCAACCTGTTCGCCTTCCAGGAAGTCGGAGCTACCTGCATTTTCGATGGTGGCTTTACGCAGCATCTGACGAACGATAACTTCAATGTGTTTATCGTTAATCTTAACGCCCTGCAGACGGTATACGTCCTGTACTTCGTTAACGATGTAACGAGTTACAGCATGAACACCACGCAGACGCAGAATGTCGTGCGGCGCTTCCGGACCGTCGGAAACCACGTCACCACGTTCTACACGTTCACCTTCGAACACGTTGAGCTGACGCCATTTCGGAATCATCTCTTCGTACGGATCGCTACCGTCTACCGGGGTGATAACCAGACGACGCTTCCCTTTGGTTTCTTTACCGAAGGAAATGATGCCGCTGATTTCAGCCAGGATTGCCGGCTCTTTCGGACGACGTGCTTCGAACAGGTCCGCAACGCGCGGCAGACCACCGGTAATATCCTTGGTACCGCCAGATTCCTGCGGAACACGGGCCAGGGTATCACCAGAGCTGATCTGGATGCCATCTTCCAGCTGAACAATCGCTTTGCCCGGCAGGAAGTACTGAGCAGGCATATCGGTACCTGGGATCAGAACATCGTTACCCTGAGCATCAACGATTTTCAGTGCCGGACGAAGATCTTTACCACCCGCGGTACGTTCTGCGGAATCCAGAACCACCAGCGAAGACAGACCAGTAAGTTCGTCAGTTTGACGAGTAATGGTCTGGCCGTCGATCATGTCAGTGAAGCGAACAAAACCGCTTACTTCGGTGATAACCGGCATGGTGTGCGGATCCCAGTTTGCAACGGTTTCGCCGCCAGCAACCTGTTCGCCATCACCTTTCGCCATAACAGAACCGTAAGGCACTTTATAGCTTTCTTTGGTACGGCCGAATTCGTCGATCAGTTTCAGCTCGGTGTTACGAGAAGTGATAACCAGTTTACCGCTGGAGTTCACAACCGATTTCGCGTTGCTGAGCTTGATGCTACCTTTGTTTTTCACCTGGATGCTGGATTCAGCAGCCGCACGAGATGCCGCACCACCGATGTGGAACGTACGCATCGTCAGCTGTGTACCCGGCTCACCGATGGACTGTGCCGCGATAACGCCGATGGCTTCACCTTTGTTGATGATGTGGCCACGCGCCAGGTCACGACCGTAGCAGTGCGCACATACACCAAAGTCGGTGTCACAGGATACGACAGAACGAACTTTGACGGAGTCAACGGAGTTCTCTTCCAGCAGGTCACACCAGTGCTCATGCAGCAGCGTGTTACGAGGAACCAGAATGTCCGCAGTACCCGGCTTCAGAACGTCTTCCGCGGTTACACGACCCAGTACGCGATCGCGCAGCGGCTCTTTAACGTCACCACCCTCGATAACCGGGGTCATGGTGATGCCTTCCAGCGTGCCACAATCGTCTTCGGTCACAACCAGATCCTGCGCCACGTCAACCAGACGACGGGTCAGATAACCGGAGTTCGCGGTTTTCAGTGCCGTATCCGCCAGACCTTTACGCGCACCGTGGGTCGAGATGAAGTACTGGAGTACGTTCAGACCTTCACGGAAGTTCGCGGTGATTGGCGTTTCGATGATGGAGCCATCTGGCTTCGCCATCAGACCACGCATACCTGCCAGCTGACGAATCTGTGCCGCAGAACCACGCGCACCGGAGTCGGCCATCATGTAGATGCTGTTGAAGGAAACCTGTTGCTCTTCCTGACCGTCACGGTTAATCACGGTTTCGGTTTGCAGGTTATCCATCATCGCTTTGGATACACGATCGTTCGCCGCAGCCCAGATATCGATAACTTTGTTGTAGCGTTCGCCCGCGGTGACCAGACCAGACTGGAACTGTTCCTGGATCTCAGCAACTTCCGCTTCCGCTTCGCTGATGATCTCGTATTTTTTCTCCGGGATGACCATGTCATCGATACCAACGGATGCACCTGAGCGCGCTGCATAAGCAAAGCCGGTGTACATCGTCTGGTCCGCGAAAATAACGGTCGGTTTCAGACCCAGAATACGGTAGCAGGTGTTCAGCATTTTGGAGATCGCTTTCTTACCCAGTGCCTGGTTCACGATGGTGAACGGCAGACCTTTAGGTACGATCATCCACAGAATGGCACGGCCAATAGTCGTGTCTTTCAGGCTGGTTTTAGCAACGAACTCGCCGTTTTCGTCTTTTTCATATTCGGTGATACGCACTTTTACACGCGCATGCAGAGAGGCCAGGCCAGCGCGATAAATACGCTCAGCTTCTTTCGGGCCAGTCAGCACCATGCCTTCGCCTTTGGCGTTAACACAGTCACGGGTCATGTAGTACAGACCCAATACAACGTCCTGAGACGGAACGATGATTGGCTCGCCGTTCGCAGGGGACAGGATGTTGTTGGTAGACATCATCAGCGCACGCGCTTCGAGCTGGGCTTCCAGCGTCAGCGGTACGTGAACAGCCATCTGGTCACCATCGAAGTCGGCGTTATATGCCGCACAAACCAGCGGGTGAAGCTGAATGGCTTTACCTTCGATCAGAACCGGTTCAAACGCCTGGATACCCAAACGGTGCAATGTTGGTGCACGGTTCAGCATAACCGGGTGTTCGCGGATAACTTCGTCCAGGATATCCCAAACGACAGCTTCTTCGCGCTCAACCATTTTCTTAGCGGCTTTGATGGTGGTGGCGAGGCCACGCAGTTCCAGCTTGCCGTAGATGAACGGTTTGAACAGCTCCAGTGCCATTTTCTTCGGCAGACCGCACTGATGCAGACGCAGGTATGGACCTACGGTGATGACAGAACGACCGGAGTAGTCAACACGCTTACCGAGCAGGTTCTGACGGAAACGACCCTGTTTACCTTTGATCATGTCGGCCAAAGATTTCAGAGGACGTTTGTTAGAACCGGTGATCGCACGACCGCGACGACCGTTATCCAGCAGGGCGTCGACCGCTTCCTGCAGCATACGTTTTTCGTTGCGTACGATGATGTCCGGCGCAGCCAGATCCAGCAGACGTTTCAGACGGTTGTTACGGTTAATGACGCGACGATACAGATCGTTCAGGTCAGACGTCGCGAAACGACCACCATCCAGCGGAACCAGCGGACGCAGATCTGGCGGCAGTACCGGCAGAACGGTCAGGATCATCCACTCTGGTTTGTTACCAGACTGAACGAACGCTTCCAGCAGTTTGATACGCTTGGTCAGCTTTTTACGCTTGGTTTCGGAGTTGGTTTCGTTCAGCTCTTCACGCAGAGTTTCACACTCTTGCTCCAGATCCATGCTTTTCAGCAGGGCCTGAATAGCTTCCGCACCCATCTTCGCGTCGAATTCGTCACCGAACTCTTCCAGCGCGTCCAGATACTGTTCTTCGGTCAGAATCTGGTTACGTTCCAGGTTCGTCATACCGCCTTCGATAACCACATAGGATTCGAAGTACAGAACACGTTCGATATCACGCAGCGGCATATCCAGCAGCAGGCCGATACGGGACGGCAGAGATTTCAGGAACCAGATGTGCGCAGTCGGAGACGCCAGCTCGATGTGGCCCATACGCTCACGGCGTACTTTAGTCTGGGTCACTTCAACGCCGCACTTCTCACAGATCACACCACGGTGTTTCAGGCGCTTGTACTTACCGCACAGGCACTCGTAGTCTTTTACCGGCCCAAAGATACGGGCGCAGAAAAGGCCGTCACGCTCAGGTTTGAACGTACGGTAGTTAATGGTTTCCGGCTTTTTAACTTCACCGAAAGACCATGAACGGATCATGTCTGGCGAGGCCAGAGCAATTTTGATCGCATCAAACTCTTCGGTTTTAGTCTGCGCTTTCAGAAACTTTAATAAATCTTTCACGGATTTGCTCCCGTCGGAGTTAGCACAATCTGGTGCCGGCTGTTACGCCAGCACCAGTGACCTGTTTGAGCGAGAGTTACTCGTCTTCCAGCTCGATGTTGATACCCAGCGAGCGGATTTCTTTCAACAGTACGTTGAAGGATTCCGGCATGCCCGGTTCCATCTGATGGTTACCGTCTACGATGTTTTTATACATCTTAGTACGGCCATTCACGTCATCAGACTTAACGGTGAGCATTTCCTGCAGGGTGTATGCCGCGCCATATGCTTCCAGCGCCCACACTTCCATCTCCCCGAAGCGCTGACCACCGAACTGCGCCTTACCACCCAGCGGCTGCTGAGTAACCAGGCTGTAAGAACCGGTGGAACGCGCATGCATTTTGTCGTCAACCAGGTGGTTCAGTTTCAGCATATACATGTAACCCACGGTTACCTGACGCTCGAACTGCTCACCTGTACGGCCGTCAAACAGTGTGATCTGACCGGAAGTCGGCAGGCCACCCAGTTGCAACAGCTCTTTGATTTCAGACTCTTTCGCACCGTCGAAGACCGGCGTTGCGATTGGCATACCTTTACGCAGGTTCTCAGCCAGACGCAGAACTTCTTCATCACTGAAGGTGTTCAGGTCAACTTTCTGACGAACGTCAGCGCCCAGATCGTACGCACGCTGGATGAATTCGCGCAGTTTCGCGACTTCTTGCTGCTGTTTCAGCATGGCGTTGATCTTATCGCCAATACCTTTCGCAGCCATACCCAGGTGAGTTTCCAGAATCTGACCGATGTTCATACGAGACGGTACGCCCAGCGGGTTCAGTACGATATCTACCGGTGTACCGTTAGCATCGTGCGGCATATCTTCGATCGGGTTGATCTTAGAGATAACACCCTTGTTACCGTGACGACCTGCCATTTTGTCACCAGGCTGGATACGGCGTTTAACGGCCAGGTATACCTTGACGATTTTCAGCACGCCCGGTGCCAGATCGTCGCCTTGGGTGATTTTGCGGCGTTTCGCTTCGAGTTTTTTCTCGAACTCGTGTTTCAGTTCGTCATACTGCTCAGCCAGCTGTTCCAGCTGATTTTGTTTCTCTTCGTCGGTCAGGCCGAGTTCCAGCCAGCGATCGCGAGGCAGTTTGTCGAGCTTCTCAGCTTCAACGCCACCGGCAACCAGCACAGCGTAAATACGGCTAAACAGGCCAGCTTCGAGGATCTGCAGTTCTTCAGACAGGTCTTTCTTCGCCTGTTTGAGCTGCATTTCTTCGATTTCCAGCGCACGTTTGTCTTTTTCCACGCCATCGCGGGTAAAGACCTGAACGTCGATAACGGTACCAGACACGCTGTTCGGCACGCGCAGAGAAGAGTCTTTAACGTCAGACGCTTTCTCACCGAAGATCGCACGCAGCAGCTTCTCTTCTGGGGTCAGCTGGGTTTCACCTTTCGGCGTTACCTTACCAACCAGAATGTCGCCACCGGTCACTTCTGCACCGATGTATACGATACCGGATTCATCCAGTTTGGAGAGCGCAGCTTCACCCACGTTCGGGATGTCGGCGGTGATCTCTTCCGGCCCCAGCTTGGTGTCACGGGACACACAGGCCAGTTCCTGAATGTGGATGGTTGTGAAACGGTCTTCCTGAACAACACGCTCGGATACGAGGATGGAGTCTTCGAAGTTGTAACCGTTCCATGGCATGAATGCCACGCGCATGTTCTGACCCAGCGCCAGTTCACCGAGGTCGGTGGACGGGCCATCAGCCAGCACATCACCACGATCAACCGGCTCACCCAGAGATACGCAAGGCATCTGGTTGATACAGGTGTTCTGGTTAGAACGGGTGTATTTGGTCAGGTTATAGATGTCGATACCTGCTTCGCCCGGGTACATCTCGTCTTCGTTAACTTTGATAACGATACGGGAAGCATCCACGTACTGAACGGTACCGCCACGCTTAGCAACTGCAGTAACACCGGAGTCAACGGCAACAGCACGTTCCATACCGGTACCAACCAGCGGCTTATCAGAGCGCAGAGTCGGAACCGCCTGACGTTGCATGTTCGCACCCATCAATGCACGGTTGGCGTCATCGTGTTCCAGGAACGGGATCAGGGACGCACCGACGGAAACCACCTGTTGGGTGGATACGTCCATGTAGTCAACCTGGTCACGGCTGAACAAGCTGGATTCGCCTTTGCTACGGCAGGTTACCAGGTCTTCTACGAAGTGGCCTTCATCGTTTAGGTTGGAGTTCGCCTGAGCAATAACGTAGTTGCCTTCTTCGATAGCAGACAGGTAGTGAATTTCATCAGTTACCACACCGTCGGTCACTTTACGATACGGCGTCTCGAGGAAGCCATATTCGTTAGTCTGTGCGTACACGGACAGGGAGTTGATCAGACCGATGTTCGGACCTTCAGGCGTTTCGATTGGACATACGCGACCGTAGTGAGTCGGGTGTACGTCTCGAACTTCAAAGCCTGCGCGTTCACGGGTCAGACCGCCTGGGCCGAGTGCGGAGATACGACGTTTGTGCGTGATCTCAGACAGCGGGTTGTTCTGGTCCATAAACTGAGACAGCTGGCTGGAACCGAAGAACTCTTTCACTGCTGCGGAAATCGGCTTGGCGTTGATCATATCCTGAGGCATCAGGGTATCGAGATCGCCCAGAGACAGACGCTCTTTCACCGCACGCTCTACACGTACCAGGCCAACGCGGAACTGGTTTTCCGCCATTTCGCCAACGGAACGGATACGACGGTTGCCGAGGTGGTCGATATCATCGACTTCGCCTTTACCGTTACGGATATCGATGAGCTTTTTCATCACTTCGATGATGTCTTCTTTGCTCAGGATACCGGAACCTTCGATTTCGTCGCGCAGCAGAGAACGGTTGAACTTCATACGACCAACCGCAGACAGGTCATAGCGGTCTTCGGAGAAGAACAGGTTCTCAAACAGGCTTTCAGCTGCTTCACGAGTCGGCGGCTCACCCGGGCGCATCATGCGGTAGATTTCTACCAGCGCGCTCAGACGATCGTTGGTTGGGTCAACGCGTACAGTCTCAGAGATGTACGGACCGTGGTCCAGATCGTTGGTGAACAGCGTTTCGATACGTTTGTGGCCAGACTGGCTCAGCTTAGCCAGCAGATCCAGGCTCAGCTCCATGTTAGCCGGGCAGATCAGCTCGCCAGTCGATTCGTCAACGTAGTCTTTAGACGCAACCTTGCCAGCAATGTACTCAACCGGAACTTCGATATGTTTGATATCGTCTTTTTCCAGCTGGCGAATGTGGCGCGCAGTAATACGGCGGCCTTTTTCAACGTACACTTTGCCGTTAGCTTCGATGTCAAAGGATGCGGTTTCACCACGCAGGCGTTCCGGAACCAGCTCCATCTGCAGCTTGTTGTCGCGAATTTCGAAAACAACTTTCTCAAAGAACAGGTCAAGGATCTGCTCAGTGGTGTAGTTCAGCGCACGCAGAATGATGGTCGCAGGCAGTTTACGGCGACGGTCAATACGTACGAAGAGGTTGTCCTTCGGATCGAATTCGAAGTCCAGCCAGGAACCACGGTAAGGAATGATGCGCGCGTTATACAGCACTTTACCCGAAGAGTGGGTTTTACCTTTGTCGGAGTCAAAGAAGACGCCCGGACTACGGTGCAGCTGAGAAACGATAACACGCTCAGTACCGTTGATAACAAAGGTACCGTTGTCAGTCATGAGCGGAATTTCACCCATGTAGACTTCTTGTTCTTTAATGTCTTTTACGGTGCCTTCCGGCGCTTCGCGCTCGTAGATCACCAGACGCAGTTTTACGCGCAGCGGTGCGGAATAGGTCACGCCACGGATCTGACATTCCTGGACGTCAAACACCGGTTCGCCAAGGCGGTAGCTGACGTATTGCAGCTCGGAATTACCGCTGTAGCTCTGAATCGGGAACACGGAACGGAAGGCGGCTTCCAGACCATACTGCCCTTCAGGATCTTGCTCGATGAACTTCTGAAACGAGTCAAGCTGGATAGAAAGGAGATAAGGCACATCCAGTACTTGTGGACGTTTACCAAAATCCTTACGAATACGTTTTTTCTCGGTATAGGAGTAAACCATTAGGGTTCCTCAGCTCGCTGACAAGTCGACCCATCTGCCCAATTGAATGGCAGTTTGTGCAACACTATTTTGTTGACCGGAAAATGGAACACTTTCCGCAATGCTTGTTGCTATCACGCTTAAATCATTTCGTTGCGATTTACACAGAGCGAGCACCCTGTCGCAGTATATTAAGTCGTCGATAGAAACAAGCATTGTCAGGACAACCAGTAGTCAAACAGTGTGAAACGCTACTGGCGCCTTACAGCGCAAAAAGGCTGGTGACTAAAAAGTCACCAGCCATCAGCCTGATTTCTCAGGCTGCAACCGGAAGGGTTGGCTTATTTAACTTCAACTTCAGCGCCAGCTTCTTCCAGAGATTTTTTCAGTGCTTCTGCGTCGTCTTTGCTCACGCCTTCTTTCAGAGCGGCCGGAGCAGATTCAACCAGGTCTTTCGCTTCTTTCAGACCCAGGCCAGTTGCGCCACGTACTGCTTTGATTACAGCAACTTTGTTAGCGCCAGCAGCTTTCAGAATTACGTCGAATTCAGTTTTTTCTTCAGCAGCTTCAGCCGGGCCAGCAGCTACAGCTACAGCAGCAGCAGCGGAAACACCGAATTTTTCTTCCATTGCAGAGATCAGTTCTACAACGTCCATTACGGACATAGCGGCAACTGCTTCAATGATTTGATCTTTAGTGATAGACATTTAAATTGTTCCTGAAAATCAGAATAAGTTTATACGTAAGCGAATACTTGATAAAGATAACTGCGATTAAGCAGCTTCTTTCGCATCGCGAACAGCAGCCAGAGTGCGAACCAGTTTGCCAGCCGAAGCTTCTTTCATGGTTGCCATCAGGCGTGCAATTGCTTCTTCGTAGGTCGGCAGGGTTGCCAGGCGATCGATTTGCGATGCCGGGATCAACTCACCTTCAAAGGCTGCAGCTTTGACCTCAAATTTTGCATTCGCTTTCGCGAACTCTTTGAACAGACGAGCAGCAGCGCCCGGGTGTTCCATAGAGTATGCAATCAGGGTCGGACCAACGAACGCGTCTTTCAGGCACTCAAACTGAGTACCCTCAACAACACGACGCAGCAGGGTGTTACGAACAACACGCATGTATACGCCGGCTTCGCGACCTGCTTTACGCAGTTCGGTCATTTTGTCCACAGTTACGCCGCGGGAATCCGCAACTACTGCAGACAGCGCGCCTTTGGCTACTTCGCTGACTTCAGCAACAATCGCTTGTTTGTCTTGAAGATTTAAAGCCATTAGCTTTGCTCCTGGATGTTTGCCAGGGCTCATGCCCTGGAACTCACTTCACTCCTCCAAAATGGAGAGAGCGTCTTAAATACGGTGAGCAGAAACAAGCCAAAGAGTACTTTAAAAAATAATCTTAGCGTTCTGTCACCGTCTACGCAGGGGATTAAGTTTCTTGCGAAACACCTGCGGTCTTCGACGGAGGCCTGGATAGGCCAGGCTCCAACGAACAAATCTTTTCTATCCGTCGCTATTCAATCTGTAGCGGCGTTGACTGCCTTCGTTCACACCCGTCACATAGTGAACTATGCTCCTGGCGATTCACTCAGTTGTCGCCTTGCCACAGCCTGAATATCTCGGATATACGTCTGCAATTAGCAGAATACGTGGGGGTAAGATTGTAGACAAAATCACCGCCCACGTAAAGGCATTAGTTTGCAGCAGCGCTCAGGCCAGCCTGGTCAACTGCAACACCTGCACCCATGGTGGTGGAGATGCTAACTTTCTTGATGTACACGCCTTTCGCCTGAGTCGGTTTTGCTTTTTTCAGCGCAACCAGCAGAGCTTCCAGGTTTTCTTTCAGTTTGTCAGCGTCAAAGTCCACTTTACCGATGGTGGTGTGGATGATGCCGTTTTTGTCGTTACGATAACGAACCTGGCCTGCTTTAGCGTTCTTAACCGCTTCAGCAACGTTAGGCGTTACAGTACCTACTTTCGGGTTTGGCATCAGGCCGCGCGGACCCAGAACCTGACCCAGCTGGCCAACAACGCGCATTGCATCCGGGGAAGCAATAACAACGTCGAAGTTCATTTCGCCTTTCTTGATCTGGTCAGCCAGATCTTCCATACCTACCAGTTCAGCGCCTGCAGCTTTAGCAGCTTCAGCGTTTGCGCCCTGGGTAAATACGGCAACGCGAACGGAACGGCCAGTACCGTGCGGCAGTACAGTTGCACCACGTACGTTCTGGTCAGATTTACGAGCGTCGATGCCGAGGTTAACAGCAACGTCAACGCTTTCGTTGAATTTAGCAGTGGCCAGCTCTTTCAGCAGAGCAATAGCTTCGTTGATGTCGTACTGTTTAGTTGCATCAACTTTTTCACGGATCACGCGCATACGCTTGGTCAGTTTAGCCATTTCTTAGTCCTCCACTACCAGGCCCATGGAACGTGCAGTACCTTCAATGGAGCGAGTCATCGCTTCAATGTCGGCGCCAGTCATGTCGGCAGCTTTGGTCTGCGCGATTTCCTGCAGCTGAGCGCGAGAAATTTTACCAACTTTCTCTTTGTTCGGCTTACCGGAACCAGACTTAATACCAGCCGCTTTTTTCAGCAGAACTGCTGCCGGCGGAGTCTTGGTGATGAAGGTGAAAGAACGGTCAGCGTAAACGGTGATAACAACCGGAATCGGCAGACCTTTTTCGATGGAATCAGTTTTAGCGTTGAACGCTTTGCAGAATTCCATGATGTTCACACCCTGCTGACCCAGTGCTGGACCAACCGGCGGACTCGGGTTTGCCATACCAGCTGCAACCTGCAGCTTAACGTAGGCTTGTACTTTCTTAGCCATTGCAATTTCCTCTGAGTGGGTAATAGCGCCTCGGTGAGGCTCCCCGTGATAAATATCGTTTTACGGGCAATGCCCGTAAAAACAAAAGGCGCGAAATTGTATGCCAATTTCGCGCCCCATGCAACGATTAAATCGCTGCTTTTTTGATCGCTGCGTTACGCTTTTTCTACCTGCGCGAAGTCCAGTTCTACCGGAGTCGCACGACCGAAGATAGAAACAGACACTTTCAGGCGAGACTTCTCGTAATCCACTTCTTCAACGACACCGTTAAAGTCGGCAAACGGACCGTCGTTAACGCGAACCATCTCACCCGGTTCGAACAGCGTTTTCGGACGCGGCTTATCACCAACCTGCTGCAGGCGGTTCATAATCGCATCAACCTCTTTGTCGCTGATCGGCGCCGGACGGTCAGAAGTACCGCCGATGAAGCCCATTACGCGCGGCACGCTGCGCACAAGGTGCCAGCTCGCATCGTTCATGACCATCTGGACCAGAACGTAACCCGGGAAGAATTTGCGCTCGCTTTTGCGACGCTGGCCGCCACGGATCTCAACGACTTCTTCAGTCGGGACCATGACTTCGCCAAACAGCTCTTCCATGTTGTGTAATTTGATGTGCTCACGCAGCGAAGTGGCTACGCGGCCTTCAAAACCGGAAAACGCCTGAACGACGTACCAGCGCTTTTTAGGTGCTTCAGACATCTTAGAACCTCAGGCCAGTGATAAAAGAGACCAGGCGAACCAGAATACCATCCAGTCCCCACAGGATCAGCGACATTACCGCGGTAACCGCAGCAACGATAAGCGTAGTGTGCAGTGTTTCCTGGCGAGTCGGCCAGATAACCTTGCGAACTTCAGTACGCGCTTCACGTGCAAACGCAACGGTCGCTTTTCCTTTTGTCGTTAACAGCGCGACACCACCCGCTGCAGCAATAAGAATTACTACGGCCAGCGCGCGCAATGGCAGCATCATGTCACGATAAAGATAGTTGCCGACGATAGCCACAATCAGCAGCACCGCAACCACAACCCACTTCATCGCTTCCAGGCCGCGCCCGCTCCCTTGAGCTTCGGTATTCGCACTCATAAACCAACCTGTCAGAAGAATTCTACAAACATTTTCACCCCGCGGGTGCGAGGCGATCCAAACCGAAAGTAAGTTTCGGACTAAACGCCCTCTTCAGAGCCTGTCTCAGCAATGATTATGACAAAAAAAATCACTGATGAGCCAGGTTCTGCTTCGAAAGCGTACAAAAAGGGCATCAAATGATGCCCTTTTATTGCGCATTGCGTCAAATGTTATCAGC
>NZ_CALSBS010000040.1 GCF_943590815.1 Pseudocitrobacter vendiensis
TTATATTAATATCGAGAATATAAAATAGCAGTAATAATCAAAGAGATGCTTTCTTTTTATCTTACAAAATAGACAGGCTACGAGTAGGATAATCTCGACATAAAAATATTTTTATCCATTTATCAAATTAATATTTTTGTGTACCACTACGCAATTACTCCTTCATGTGGATGATATGAAACTGGAGCATCAATAATGGACTTTTCTTTTTCACCAAAATTGCTGGTTGTCGCGATGGCCGCAGCAATTCCCGTACTCGCCAGCGCTGCTGATACCCCTGCTTCCGCCACTATGCGTCAAGGCTTCGCAGGGTACGATCACCCTAATCAGTACCTTGTTACCCCGGCAACCAAAATTGCCGACAACCTGATGCCGGTTATGCAGCACCCGGCGCAGGACAAACAAACACAACAGAAACTGGCTGAGTTGCAAAAAAAAACCGGTAAAAAACCGAACGTCGTGATATTTATCCTCGACGATGTGGGCTGGATGGATGTCGGCTTTAACGGCGGTGGTGTGGCGGTGGGCAACCCAACGCCGGATATCGACGCCGTTGCCAGCCAGGGGTTAATCCTGACCTCTGCTTATTCACAACCAAGCTCTTCCCCCACCCGCGCCACGATTCTGACCGGGCAGTATTCCGTTCACCACGGCATTTTGATGCCACCCATGTACGGCATGCCTGGCGGGCTTGAAGGGCTGACTACGCTTCCACAGCTGTTGCACGATCAAGGCTACGTGACCCAGGCCATTGGTAAATGGCATATGGGGGAAAACGAAGGCTCGCAGCCGCAGAACGTCGGCTTTGATGATTTCCGTGGCTTCAACTCCGTGTCGGATATGTACACCGAGTGGCGTGACGTACATGTTAACCCGGAAGTCGCGCTCAGCCCGGCACGTTCGGAATACATCAAAAAACTGCCGTTCAGCAAAGATGATGTTCACGCTGTGCGCGGCGGTAAGCAAGAAGCGGTCGCTGATATCACGCCAAAATATATGGAAGATCTTGACCAGCGCTGGATGAAATACGGCGTCGACTTTATCAATAAGATGGCGAAAAGCGATAAACCGTTCTTCCTCTACTACGGTACACGTGGTTGCCACTTCGATAACTATCCAAATGCTAAATACGCGGGCAGCTCCCCGGCACGCACCTCCTACGGCGATTGCATGGTTGAGATGAACGACGTTTTCGCCAACCTGTATAAAACGCTGGAGAAAAATGGTCAACTGGACAACACGCTGATTGTCTTTACTTCCGACAATGGCCCGGAAGCGGAAGTTCCTCCACACGGACGTACACCGTTCCGCGGCTCTAAAGGATCAACCTGGGAGGGCGGCGTACGCGTACCCACCTTCGTTTACTGGAAAGGCATGATTCAGCCGCGTAAATCGGACGGTATTGTCGATCTGGCTGACCTCTTCCCCACCGCGTTGAGCCTTGCCGGTCACCCGGGTGCGGAGCTGACTAAACTGGTTCCTAAAACCACCTTTATTGACGGCGTGGATCAAACCTCGTTCTTCGTCGGTGATAATGGCCAGTCTAATCGTAAGGCTGAGCATTACTTCCTGAACGGTCAACTGGCGGCGATCCGTATGGATGAGTTCAAATACCATATGGTCATTCAGCAGCCGTATGCCTTTACCCAGAGCGGCTATCAGGGTGGCTTTACCGGGGCCGTGATGCAAACGGCCGGATCAATGGTATTTAATCTGTATACCGATCCGCAGGAGTCGGATTCTGTTGGCGTACGTCACATCCCGATGGGCGTACCGTTGCAGACCGAAGCCCATGCCTATATGGAAATTCTGAAGAAGTACCCACCTAAAGTGCAGGTTAAGCTGTAACGCTTATACAGGCCCGCCGAACCTCGGCGGGCTTTTTTTATTTTTGCGGAAAAATGAGATGTGCCTTCATGATATCGCTGGCCGGACGACCGCTGGCAAGCAGGTCGCGCATGGCGTTCAGATAGGGCGGCAAATGGCGGAAGTAGTGACGGAAACCCTCGCAGAGATAATTCATCTCGCCGTCATTTCCCGGCATAAAGCGATGCTTCGGACAGCCTCCCCAGCAGGCTCTTAATACCTCGCATTGCTGGCAGGCCATGGGTAAACGCGCATATTTATCCTGGCCAAACTGCTGCTGGGCGGATGAATCAATCATCTCTGCAAACGTATCATGATGAATGTTCCCCAGTTGAAATTCCGGGTAAACGTAGTGATCGCAGGCATAAACATCACCGTTATGCTCCACCACCACCGAGCGCCCGCAGGTGGGCTGATGATGGCATACGGCACCTGGCGCGCCGACAAAGTTGGCAAAAGCCCATTCAATGTTCATCACAAAGATAGTGCCAACATCACGCTGGATCCAGCTATCGAACACCGCCGTCAGAAACTCGCCATACTCTTTCGGGCGAACAGACCACGCCGTAACACCCTTTACCGCCTGTTCACTTCCCGGCCCGTGCAGAGAAAGCCCCACATTGGCTTCCCACGCCCCGGCATGTCGTTCAACCACGGGTATAAACTGGATGAACTTCACCCCGGCGTCGCAGAGAAAATCATAAACGTTGAGCGGTTCCAGCGCGCTATGCCGATTGACGCAGGCCAGCACGTTATAGTCGACGCCATGCTTTTGCAGCAACGACAGCGCGCGCATTACCAGTTTGTGCGTCGGTCTTCCACCTTTTGTCAGCCGATATGCGTTGTGAATATCCGCCGGACCATCCAGCGACAGGCCAATTAAAAAGTGGTTTTCACGGAAAAAAGTACACCACGCGTCATCCAGCAGCACGCCGTTGGTCTGGAAACTGTTGCTGATGCGTCGGCCTGCGCCATATTTCGCCTGTAACGCCACCGCGCGGCGGTAAAAGTCGAGACCTAAAAGCGTTGGCTCGCCTCCCTGCCAGGTAAATGCAACATCCGCCTGCCCTTCAACGGCAGCAATATAGTTTTTGATGTAGGCATCCAGCGTCGCATCGTTCATTCGCGAGCACGCGCTGGCGTCAGGATAGAGCGCCTGTTTTTCCAGGTAAAAACAGTAAGTACAGTTGAGGTTGCATTCGGATCCGCTGGGTTTCGCCATCGCATGAAACGCGCGGATTGGGATCTGTTGTGACATCGTCGCCATCCTTAAGCATCAGAATCCGCCATCATAGTGATGTGCAGCGCGGCGAAAGGGGCGTTTTTTGCGAATGGGGAGAAATTCAGAAATGTGCGCGACGCGCAGAAAACAAAAAACCCCGCCGAAGCGGGGTTCAAAATTGGTCGGCGAGAGAGGATTCGAACCTCCGACCCACTGGTCCCAAACCAGTTGCGCTACCAAGCTGCGCTACTCGCCGAAATACTGCTTTTTGAATTTTTAGTTCAATCTTTAAAGTCGTGGTGCGAGGGGGGGGACTTGAACCCCCACGTCCGTAAGAACACTAACACCTGAAGCTAGCGCGTCTACCAATTCCGCCACCTTCGCATTGTCACAACTTTTAAATAATGGGGTGGCTAATGGGATTCGAACCCACGACAACTGGAATCACAATCCAGGGCTCTACCAACTGAGCTATAGCCACCACTACAAATCTTTTACGCGGTCTTCAAAACCACCGCAGCTCCAGCACCGGGTAAATGGTGCGCCCGACAGGATTCGAACCTGAGACCTCTGCCTCCGGAGGGCAGCGCTCTATCCAGCTGAGCTACGGGCGCTTAGCGCCGTTGCGGGGTCGGATATTACGGACTTCCTACCCCGCTGTCTAGTGCCTTTTTAAAGAAAATTATCGTTTGCTCATGCTTTGTGCGTTTTGTCGCTTATTTCTCCACTTTTTGCAGATCTACGCCCCGATTCAGGCCAAAAACTTTATAAACCAGCGTGACAATCGCTAAAAAGAGAATGCCGACAACCAACGACAGGCGCGTATCTTCGTTGATTCCCATGCCGATCAGCACACAAACCAGGAACGCCATCGTTAAATAGTTGGCCCACGGGAAGAGCAGCGAGCGGAACGGATGGCTGGCAATCGCCTCTTTATGCGCGCGGCGGAAACGAATCTGACTAATCAGAATCACAAACCACGGTACCATCCCCGGCAGAACGCTGGCGCTATATACGTACACGAACACGCGCTGCGGGTTAGGAATAATGTAGTTGAGGCACGAGCCAATCAGCAGAATCACGATTGAGAGCGCCACGCCCGCTGCCGGAACGCCGCTACGCGATACTTTCGCCATTGCAGCCGGAAGCTGACGATTCTTCGCCAGCGCATAGAGCATACGGCCGCAGCTGTACATCCCGCTATTACAACCAGAAAGCGCCGCCGTCAGCACAACAAAGTTGATAATGCCCGCTGCAGCGGTAATCCCAATCTTCGCGAAGGTCAGAACAAACGGGCTGCCGTTGGTGCCGATTTCATTCCACGGGAAGATGGTGACAATGACAAAGATTGCGCCAACATAGAAAATCAGGATACGCCACAGCACTTTACCCACCGCGCTGCGCAGCGTGACCTGCGGGTTTTTCGCTTCACCTGCCGTCATGCCGATCAATTCAACGCCCTGATACGAGGCAACCACGATACAGAGCGCCGTCAGGAAGCCTTTCCAGCCGCCCGCAAAGAAGCCGCCGTGAGCCGTCAGGTTGTCGAAACCAATCGAGTGGCCGCCGTTACCAAAACCAAAGAAGATCACGCCGAGGCCAATCACAATCATCACAATAATGGTGGTGACTTTGATCATCGCAAACCAGAATTCGATTTCACCATACAGACGCACCGCAGCCAGGTTCGCCAGCGCCACCAGCCCGACAGCAATCAGCGCCGGTATCCACTGCGCCATCTCCGGGAACCAGAACTGTACATAGACGCCAATGGCGGTAATTTCCGAGATCCCCACCGCCATCCACATAAACCAGTAGGACCAGGCGGTGAGATAGCCAAAGAAGGGGCTCATATAGCGGTGCGCGTAAACGGCGAACGACCCGGTGACCGGCTCGATAAACAACATCTCGCCCATTGAGCGCATGATGAAGAAGACGAATATACCAGCCAGAATATAGGCCAGCAGTACCGACGGACCGGCCCACTTCAGCGTGCTTGCGGCGCCCATAAACAGGCCGACACCGATGGTGCCGCCAAGGGCGATTAATTCGATGTGACGGGCTTCCAGACCGCGCTGGAGCTCCGGTTTTTTCTCTGCCATAAATCCTCTTGTGTTTGCATGATTCCGGTCATTGCCGGTTATTTTTATGTGTATAACGCATTGCGTTGACGGGTAGGGAGATAACAAAAAACCGACGGATTTTCCATCAAGGGGGCGAATGGTTTAACAATTTTTGATAAATGGCAAATAAAGTATTAAAGATGTGAATGAATCGCGCAAATAGTGCACAACCATTCACATTTTCAGGAAGGGATTACAGCTGATTGGTATAGTGCCAGCGCAGATAGCGCAGCAGGCGAAGCTGGCGGGTAATGCGGCTTGGCTGTGAAAGCAGGCGATAAAGCCACTCCAGCCCCAGATTCTGCCAGAACTTCGGCGCGCGCTTAACGTGGCCAGTAAAGACATCGTAGGTGCCGCCCACGCCCATATAGAGCGCATCCGGATAGATTTCGCGACAGTCGCGCATCAGGATCTCCTGCTTAGGCGAGCCCATGGCAACGGTAACGATTTTCGCCCCGCTGTCGCGAATACGCTCAAACAGCGCCTGCCGTTGTTCTGGTTTAAAGTAACCGTCCTGCGTGCCGACCAGATTCACGTTCCACTGCTGATGCAGCTTCGCTTCCGTCTGTGCCATCACTTCCGGTTTGCCGCCCACCAGAAAGACGGGCGTACCCTCTCTGCCCGCCCGTTCCATTAAGGCTTCCCAGAGATCGGCCCCGGCAACGCGTGAAACGTCCGCCTGCGGATATTTTTTGCGTACCGAGCGCACCACGCTAATGCCATCGGCATATTTATATTCCGCTGCGTTAATGAGGGTACGGACCTCCGCGTTATCTTCCGCCGTGAGCATTTTCTCAGCGTTAATCGCCACCAGCGTACCGCTTTTGAGCTGCCCATCGGCATACAGAAAGTCCAGCGCATGTTGCATGTTGCGCCAGCCGACAAGCTTCAGACCGCGCAGCTCGTAGGTTGGCGCGGTATGTGAATCAGTCATGAGTATCCTTTTCAAACATGCTTAAACTGTTTAAATCGCTGGTGAACCAGCCCCGCGCTTTCAAACAGCCAGTACAACATTTTTGCCACCAGTAAACAGAGGCCGAAAACAATCAGGAAAAAGACCACGCGCGAAACGAATGAATCCAGCCCTTCCCTTGCCAGCACAATCATATTGAAGATAGCGCCAAAACAGAAACTGTGCAGAATGGCCGCTTTATAGCGGTTAGTCTCTTCATTGCCAAGCATGTAGAGCCAGTCGAACCATTTAATGATAAGCCCCACCACTACCGCGCCTGGTGGAATAAACCATACGCCGCCCATCACCACCAGCGACCCAATCAGCGTGGGTGAAATCGCCAGCCCGGAGTGGTTATTCAGGACTTCCCAGGTGAAGTAGTTAGCGGTATTGAGCACAATGCCTGGACGGTCCGGCCACAGCCAGGTCGGGATGAAAACATAGAAGTCGCGCGCAATCGGCGCCAGCCCCTGGAACTCGATTTTGTCGTAGTTCTGCAACAACAGCGCCAGGTTTTCCCACGGCGAGAAGGTGTCGCGCGTCAGATAGAGGAAAGTGTAAAACGCTTCGTCGCCGCTTACATTCATGCCATAGCGCTTCAGCGCCAGCCAGAACATGCCGACAATGCCCATTACGCCCGCTGCCACCAGCATCCACAGAGAGATCCAGCCGCGAATAATGCCGATAAACAGGAAGATGGCGAAGGCGATAATAATGTTCGCGCGCGTGCCGCCAACGATGGCGTAGGTCAGCAAACCAAATGCGACGGTGCTGAGCAGGAAGAAAATCCACGCTTTCCAGCCAGGACGCAGGAAGTACACCACCAGCATCGCCGGAATAAAGAAGTAAAAGAAACGCTTCAGCGCTACGCCGGAAACTTCACTGGAGAAAATCTGGCTGTACGAGCGCAGCTTAAACAGCAGGAAGCCGTTATGCATAAAGAAGATGCCAACGGTCAGCAGCGCCAGCCCCATCAGCAGGATCCACGTCAGGTTCGTTTCCACCCGGTTCATGGTAAACAGCGGCCTGCGCGGCGACGTGGACGAGGCCGGACGTAGGCGCGTTTTATAGCTGACATAGTACACGGCGTAGAAGCAGACTGACGCCAGCAGCGTTTGCAGCAGGACATCAGGCGGCGCAACACCGACATCGAAGCGGAACACCAGCGTACAGGTGAGCGGGAAGCCGAAGAAGAACGTCAGTAAAAACAGCAACGAGAAGAAAACGTTGAAGTTAAAACGCACCCGGCGGAATTCAAACCACGTGAGCGTGCCGATAAACAGCGATGACAGCAGCCAAACGACCAACAGGCCGGTGAATTGCATTTCCGTCATGTCGGCTCTCCGGCGGCTAAACGCAAGGCACAATGCCAGGGCGCAAGATAGTTCGGGCGGAAGAAAGCAATCGCACTTTTATCAACCAGCGCCAACTGACGCTGGGCCTCACGCACGACCGCTTCATCCAGCGCGTCTTCGGTAAACAGTACCGGGATGTGCTGCTCGGTCATATCCTGCCAGAAGGGATTCTGCCGGTTGAGCACGCAGGGTACGCCCGCCTGGATCAACAGACACAGCGTGCCAATGCCCTGCTGGCGGGCAAAAATAAAGTAGCCCAAATCGCAGCGGCGTAATAATGTCAGATAGTCATCGAACTCCAGCTTTTCGCTGAGGATTTGCAGATTTTCTTCGCTGAACAGCGCCAGACCCGCGGCACGGACCTCGCTAATATACGCATCGTTATTGGCCGGATAGCCCATCGGCACAATCACCGTGACCGTGTCGCCAAACTGCTGATGTACCGCCTTCAGCGCGGCGATATGTTCATTGCTGCGATCGCCGGAATTCCCCACCAGAATGGTAAGTTTTCCGCTACGCGGCGCATCCGGCGCCAGCGTATTTAAGGCCGGGTCCATACGAGTCGGGAAGTAGAGCAGCTCGCCGGGCACGCGCGGGTGCAAACGGGAAAAATAACTGAGATCGCCGCGCGTGGCGAACACTCGTCCCACTCGCCCCTGCGCCATGCGGCGCAATGGATAGAACAGACGGAACTTCAGCCCCTGAGAAACCTCGTAGAGATCCGCTCCCCAGATATGCCAGCTAACCTGCGCAGGTTTAATACCGCCGCTCAGCAACGCCAGCCACAAGCCAGTATTGAACTGACCGTGGAAAAAGAAATGCTGCGCGCGTGACGCCTTTGCCCGCGCGACGACTGCTTTCGCCAGCGTTGCTTTATCGGGGTAACACTCGATGGCCAGGGCAGGAAATGCCGCCGCAAGGCTTTCGTCGCGACTCACCACCATAAACCGACGCGCATGCTCACTTACGCTCGCCAGTTCCTCGGCAAAGAAACGCAGTACGGTCTGGTTGTGGTGAGGGATATCCGATCCCAGTACATGTATCAGTGCTGTCATAGCCGTTTACGCCAGATTAAAAACGCGCCGCAACAAAGGGCGAAATAAACAATGTAGGTTGCCATATAGGCTTGTGCCGCGCCCAGTGCGCCATGCGCCGGGATCAGCCAGTGTGAAAACGCCGTTAACAGCGTGAACTGGCTGATTTCCGCAAGGATATACAGGCGCAGAGACGCTTTGGCAATCACCAGATAACCGAATACGTAAGCCCCAACCTTCAGCACATCACCCACCAGCTGCCACGCAAACAGGTCGCGCATGGCGGCAAACTTCGCGGAGAAGAGCAGCCAGATGGCAAAATCACGCAACACCCAAACGGTAAAGCTCGCCGCCGCGACAGCGGGTAAGACAAACTTCAACGAACGAAGAATTTCGCGGGTGATCTCCGATTTTCCCGTTAAGCGCGATAACGTTGGCAGCAGATAGACGCTAAAAGACGCGGTAATAAATTGCAGATAGGCGTCAGAGATACTGCTCACCCCCTGCCAGATCCCCACTTCATCCCAGCTGTAATGCGCCGCCATCAGGTTTCGCATCATCACATATGCCACGGGCAGCGTGACCGAGGTGATGAGCGCCATCAGGGTGAATTTACCTAATTGCCCGGCAAGCCACTTGTCCCATTGCGGCTTCAGATATCCCCACGGAAGGGTACCACGGCGCGTCAACATCACCGCCGCCGGAATAACAATCAGCGCCGGCACCAGCGCCAGACCGAGCAGCGCGCCCTGATAGCCACCAAAGCGATAGCACGCGTAATAGGCCACGACGCCGATAACGCTCCCGGCAATCAGCGAAAGCGCATTGCCCGCCGCATCGCGAAAGCCTTTCATCAATGCCAGCAGCAGGTTCGCCCACGCGATGCCCATCTGCACCAGCGCAACCAGACGCACCAGTCCCTGATACTCCGTGTGACCAAACAGCCCCTGGCTGATAGGTGCGGCGGCCAACAGGAAAACAATGGCGAGCAGCGTGGAAAACCCCAGCACCATCGCTGACGACGTGCCGACCACTTTACGTAGCTGCGCCGGGTCATCATGATGCTGGGCAACAAATTTCGTTACGCCGTTAAAAATCCCTGCGCCCGCCAGCACGCCAAGCACCGTGACCATTTGACGGAAGTTACCCGCCTGCCCAACGCCTGACGGCCCGAATGACACCGCCAGCAGTTTAACCACCAGCAGGCCAACGCCAATTTTTACCAGTGTGGACGCGGCGGTCCACATAGAAGCTTTAGCCAGCGACATATCAGGCGAAGTAATTCAGCAGCGTGTTGATCACCGTTCGCTGATTGACCGCCGCCAGATTGTAGAACAACGGCAGACGGAGCAAGCGCTCGCTTTCCTGAGTAGTGAAACGATCTTCTCCATGGAATTCACCAAACTTCTCACCCGCCGGGCAAGTGTGCAGCGGAATGTAATGGAATACCGCCAGAATCTCTGCTTCTTTCAGGAAGGCGATAAGCTTGCTGCGATCGTCGTTATCGCGCAGCTTGATATAGAACATGTGCGCATTGTGGCCGCAGTTTTCCGGCACCGAGGGCAGCTCAATTCGCCCGGCTTTCGCCAGTGGTTGCAGCGCATCATAGTAGGTTTGCCACAGCGCCAGACGCTGCTGGTTGATGCGCTCAGCGGCTTCCAGTTGCGCCCATAAATAGGCCGCCTGCAAATCAGACATCAGGTAGCTGGAGCCAATATCGCGCCAGGTGTATTTGTCCACCAGGCCACGGAAAAACTGGCTGCGGTTGGTGCCTTTCTCGCGGATGATCTCCGCGCGTTCTACCAGCGCTTTATCGTTGATTAACGTCGCGCCACCTTCCCCGCCCGCGGTGTAGTTTTTCGTTTCATGGAAGCTAAAGCAGCCGATATGACCGATAGATCCCAGCGCGCGGCCTTTGTAGGTCGACATCACCCCCTGCGCGGCGTCTTCAACGACAAACAAATTATGCTTTTTCGCGATGGCCATAATGGTGTCCATCTCACAGGCCACACCTGCGTAATGCACCGGCACAATCGCGCGGGTTTTATCGGTGATCGCCGCTTCAATCAGCGTTTCGTCGATATTCATGGTGTCTTTGCGCACATCGACAAAGACGATTTTGGCCCCACGCAGCACAAACGCGTTGGCGGTGGAAACGAAGGTGTAGCTGGGCATGATCACTTCATCGCCCGGCTGGATATCCAGCAGCAGCGCCGCCATCTCCAGCGATGCGGTGCAAGACGGCGTCAGCAGCACTTTCGCACTACCAAAATGCTGCTCCATCCACTGCTGGCAGCGACGGGTAAAACCGCCATCGCCGCACAGTTTGCCGCTAGCCATCGCGGATTGCATATAGTCGAGTTCGGTTCCCACCACCGGCGGGGCGTTAAATGGAATCATGGTGTCACCTGTATAACCAGTATGCGGTGCTGACAATATTCGCCCCGCTTTGAATGTAGCGTTTCAGTGCGGCGGTGTTGCCGATTTGCGTCGCCACCCGCAACGTCGACAGGCCGCGATTTTGTGCCCAGCACAGTGCCGCCAGCATTAATTCTGCTCCCGCGCCGCGCCCGGCCAAAAGGCCAATACGCGCCTCACTGGCGTTCACTTCACGCAGGGAAACAAATGCGCGGATCGTGCCGTCATCACGTCGAAAAACCAGACATTGATCGTCGAACGTACCTTTTACTGCGTTTTCAATCCACTGCGCGTAAAACCGCCCGCTGGCGTCGATGGCATACCACGGCGCGCGAAAACGACTTTGGGCGAATGCCTGCGCGGCAAGCTGGCGGAGTTGTGGAATATCGTCAACCGTCGCCACCCCGGCAGATGAACGGGCAACGGTGGTTACCGTCAGCGCCAAATCCACCTCGCCCTCCACCAGTTGAAAACCCAACTGTTGTAACGCATCCAGTTGGTCCGTCTGATGGGCGGCAATTTTCGCCTGTACGCGTGACCAGCCGTCCAGCGCTTCAGGCGTCAACGGCGCGGCCTGTTCGTCAAAAATAACCTTCGCGCTGTTAATGCCGAAGAACTGGTTCTCCCAGCTCAGCGGTTCAATACTGGCGTGGACGGGCACGAAGCAGCTCCAGCAGATATTGGCCGTAGCCCGTTTTGGCAAGCTGAGCAGCAGCGCGTTTAACGCCTTCGTCGTCCAGCCAGCCGTTGCGCCAGGCGATCTCTTCCAGACAGGCGATTTTGAACCCCTGTCGTTTTTCAACCGTCTGTACGAACATGCTCGCTTCAATCAGGCTGTCATGCGTGCCGGTATCGAGCCAGGCAAAGCCACGCCCCAGCAACTCGACCGTGAGTTTCCCTTCATCCAGGTACATCTGGTTGATAGAGGTAATCTCCAGCTCACCGCGCTCGGAAGGTTTTACCCGTTTCGCATACTCCACCACATTACTGTCGTAGAAATAGAGGCCGGTTACTGCCCAATTGGATTTTGGCTGCTTCGGTTTTTCTTCCAGCGAAATCGCGCGGAAGTTGTCGTCAAATTCCACCACACCGAAACGTTCCGGGTCCATCACCTGATAGCCAAAGACCGTTGCGCCTTCGCTTCGCGTAGCGACGGTGCGTAGTTTCGGGCTAAAGCCCTGGCCAAAGAAGATGTTATCGCCCAGCACCAGGCAAGAAGGTTCACCATTGAGGAACGTTTCGCCAATGATAAACGCCTGCGCCAGCCCATCCGGGCTCGGCTGTTCAGCATATTCGAGATGAATACCGAATTCGCTGCCGTCGCCCAGCAGGCGCTGGAAATAGCCTTTATCTTCAGGCGTGGTAATAATCAGGATTTCGCGGATCCCTGCCAGCATCAGCACAGACAGCGGATAGTAAATCATCGGCTTATCATAGACAGGCAGTAGCTGTTTCGATACGCCGCGCGTAATAGGATGCAGGCGAGTACCAGACCCGCCAGCCAGAATAATACCTTTCATCCGTTTTCTCCTCCGGGTTAACCCTTCAGACCCAAACGTTCGCCCTGGTAGCTGCCGTCCTGCACCTGTTTCCACCAGGTTTCGTTGGCAAGATACCATTGCACGGTTTTGCGCATTCCGCTTTCGAACGTCTCTTCAGGCACCCAGCCCAGTTCACGTTCGATTTTCGACGCATCGATTGCATAACGCAGGTCGTGCCCCGGACGGTCGGCAACATAAGTAATGAGATCGCGATAGTGTGCAACGCCCTGCGGCTTGTGTGGCACCAGCTCTTCAAGCAGGGCACAAATAGTCTCAACCACCTCAAGGTTTTTACGCTCATTATGGCCGCCAATATTGTAGGTTTCGCCTACGGCACCCTCCGTCGCTACCCGATAAAGCGCGCGCGCATGGTCATCCACATACAGCCAGTCGCGGATCTGCTGACCATTGCCGTACACAGGAAGCGGTTTTCCCGCCAGCGCGTTGAGGATCATTAACGGGATCAGTTTTTCCGGGAAGTGATACGGGCCATAGTTGTTGGAACAGTTGGTGATGAGCGTGGGCAGACCATAGGTACGCAGCCATGCGCGCACCAGATGGTCGCTGCTTGCCTTCGACGCGGAATAAGGGCTACTGGGCGCGTACGGTGTGGTTTCGGTAAAGAAATCATCCACGGAATGCAGGTCGCCATACACTTCATCGGTCGAGATATGATGGAAGCGAAACGCCGATTTCTTTTCTTCTGCCAGCGTATTCCAGTAGCTTCTCGCCACTTCCAGCAGTGTATAGGTGCCGACGATATTGGTTTCGATAAAAGCGGCCGGGCCGTCGATCGAACGATCGACATGGCTCTCTGCCGCCAGATGCATTACCGCATCAGGCTGGTATTCGCTAAAGACGCGCGTGAGCGCCGCACTGTCACAGATATCGACCTGCTCAAACGCAAAACGCTCACTGTTGGCAACAGGAGCCAGCGACGCCAGATTTCCCGCATAGGTGAGTTTATCGACGACCACGACGGCATCCGCCGTCTGTTCGATAATATGCCGCACGACCGCGGAGCCGATAAAACCGGCCCCGCCGGTGACCAGAATCCGTTTCAACGCCACACCCCTTTCGCATCAACGATAAAGGATTGCGTCACGCTCTCGGCGGCGATGGCTTTAAATTCATTGTGATCAACCAGCATGACGATCACGTCTGCCTGAGACAGCGCGTCAGCGGTGGAAACCAGCGAACACAGTCCGTCGAGTTTTTTCGGCAATTGATGAATATTCGGTTCAACGACCAGCGTTTCACCGGCATGCCATTGGGCAATCAGTTCGGCGATTTCCATGGCCGGGCTTTCACGCAGGTCATCAATGTTCGGTTTAAATGCCAGGCCGAAGCAGGCAATTTTCAGTTCGCTGGCGCGTTTGTTGGTTGCCGCCAGGCAATCCGCCACGTTGGCTTTGACCTGGTCAATCACCCAGAATGGTTTGTGATCGTTCACTTCACGAGCGGTGCGAATCAGACGCGCCTGCTGCGGGTTCTGTGCCACGATAAACCACGGGTCGACGGCGATGCAGTGGCCGCCAACACCCGGACCTGGTTGCAAAATGTTTACGCGCGGGTGGCGGTTCGCAAGGCGAATCAGTTCCCAGACGTTGATGCCCTGATCGGCGCAAATCAGCGACAGTTCGTTGGCAAAGGCGATATTCACGTCTCGGAAGCTGTTTTCTGTCAGCTTGCACATCTCCGCCGTGCGGGCGTTGGTCACCACGCATTCGCCTTCGAGGAAAATGTTGTACAGCTCGCTGGCGCGCGCGGAACACACCGGCGTCATACCACCAATGACGCGGTCATTTTTGATGAGTTCGACCATCACCTGCCCCGGCAATACGCGCTCCGGGCAGTAGGCGATGTTGATATTCGCCTGCTCACCTGCCTGCTGCGGGAAGGTGAGGTCCGGGCGCAAATCAGCCAGCCAGGCGGCCATTTGCTCCGTCGCGCCCACCGGGGAGGTCGACTCGAGGATCACCAGTGCGCCTTTTTTCAGCACCGGCGCAATCGACTTCGCCGCCGCTTCAACAAAGACCATATCCGGCTCATGATCGCCTTTAAACGGCGTCGGCACAGCAATCAGGTACGCGTCGGCTTCAACAGGCGTGGTGGTCGCACGCAGGTGGCCTGCGCTTACCGCTGTCTTAACAACGTTGTCGAGATCGGGCTCAACAATATGAATTTCGCCACGGTTAATCGTATCAACCGCGTGCTGGTTGATATCCACGCCGATGACCTGTTTTTCCCGTGATGCAAAGGCCGCAGCAGTAGGGAGGCCAATATAGCCAAGACCAATTACCGAGATGGTAGAGAAACTCATAGCGTTACCTGATTATTTTTGAGGGCTGATAAGATACGTTCACACGCCTGGCCATCACCATATGGGTTATGTGCCCGGCTCATCGCCTGATATTCGTTTTCATCGCACAGTAGCCGTGACACTTCTTCGACAATCTTACGGCTGTCTGTGCCCACCAGACGCACCGTACCGGCATCAATGGCTTCCGGGCGCTCGGTAGCGTCACGCATCACCAGCACCGGTTTACCCAACGACGGCGCTTCCTCCTGAATCCCGCCGGAATCCGTGAGGATAAGCCAGGCGTGATTCATCAACCAGACGAAAGGCAGGTAATCCTGCGGCTCAATCAGAATGACGTTGTCGACATGGCCCAGAATGCGGTTCACGGGCTCACTCACGTTCGGATTCAAGTGCACAGGATAAACAATTTGCACATCCGGATGGGTAGCCGCGATTTCGGCCAGCGCATGGCAGATGTGTTCAAATCCACGGCCAAAACTTTCGCGGCGATGGCCGGTAACCAGAATCATCTTTTTACCGTTGGCTAAGAAAGGATAACGCTGTGACAACGTATTGCGCAGCGTTTCATTGCTCAGCACGCGATCGCGCACCCAAAATAGCGCATCAATGACCGTGTTGCCGGTGACAAAAATACGGGTGTCAGCAATGTTCTCTTTCAGCAGATTCTGGCGCGACGTTTCCGTTGGCGCGAAGTGATACATGGCCAGATGCCCGGTCAGGGTACGGTTGGCTTCCTCCGGCCACGGTGAGTAGAGATTACCCGTCCGCAGCCCGGCTTCAACGTGACCGACCGGAATACGTTGATAGAAAGCGGCCAGACTCGCAGCCACGGTGGTGGTGGTGTCGCCGTGCACCAGCACGACGTCCGGTTTAAATGATTCCAGAACCGGTTTTAATCCTTCCAGGATTCGGCAGGTAATTTCTGTCAGCCCCTGACCCGGACGCATAATGTTGAGGTCGTAATCAGGGACAATGGAGAAGAGATTTAGCACCTGATCGAGCATCTCGCGATGCTGTGCGGTGACACAGACTTTGGCCTCAAAATGAGGATCTCTTGCCAGCGCATGAACCAGAGGCGCCATCTTGATCGCCTCCGGACGCGTACCAAATACAGTCAGTACTTTCACATCGATTCTCTTCGATTGGATGAGACAGGCCCATCGTCCTTCATTATGACGATGCAGTTACTGGACGCGACGACGCGTCAGCGCAACACCCGCACCGACCAGCGCACCCACGATACCCCACATCACCATCAGGAATGCGCGGCGTGGACTGGTGCGTTTTACAGGTTCTTCTGGCGTACGCAAATAACGATATGTCTGAAAGCGCGGGTCGAGTGTTGGGCCAACATTGAGCGTGTTGAGCATGGCGCGACCCTGATCGTAATCCAGATCGTAAGTCGGCCCGCTGGCCTGAAGGTTTTCCAGACGCGCCTGCAACATCGGGCGGCCCAGCATGAACAGTTCGGAATCCGGGAGTTCCTCGGCGGGAACGTCCGTTTCACTGCGTGAAATATTGTGTTGCTCCGCGACTTTCAGCGCAGATTCTACACTATGGATGCGGCGTTTAAAGATGGTCTGCGCCACTTCTTCCTGGCGTTTGACCTGCGCTTTCATCTGGATAGTGCGTGCCGCCCAGGCGCCTTTAAGCTCATCGTTAAGATGACCCGCCGCGCGCTGGCTGGCAAATGCCACGTACTGACGCAACAGGTTGTTGGCGTCCGGCGCGGTTTCCGCCGTCAGCTTCACACTGTCGCTCACGCTTTTCAGCACGTCGCCCGGCATAAACTGAATGTCGTTAATCAAATCATCAAGCAACGCCGCGTCGGCGCGAGAATTCCCCACCATGCGCTGCTTGTAGTAATCGGTCTGCGACCAGAAATCGCGACGCGTATCCCATGAGGCGAGTTGCATGATGAACTCTTTATACGCCTCATCCATTACCGAAGGCTGGATAGTGCCTGCCGGACTCGCCTTCGCATCAAGATTACGCAGGAATTGCTGCTGGGAATAGTAGCCGCCCAGCATGTTCACCGTTGGGCGATCGGTGATCGCCGTAGCGCTCCACTCCTGACGGGCAAAAAAGGTATAAATCAGGACGATGACGGCAAACAAAACCGCAAAGCCAATAATCCAACGTTTTCCCGACCACAACGCGCGAAACAGACCGCGAATATCCAGTTCATTCTCAGCACCTTGCAGCGGCGCTTTCGGTAATGGTTGAGTCATTACATCCCCAGTATTACTTGGTTAAGTTTTGTGTTTTGCCACTGTTGCGGCGCATTCTGCGCTTCACGCGTTTGATAAAACGCGCCACTTTCCACGCTCTTTTGATGCAGTAACCATACAGGAAAAAAGCAGCCAAAAATAATATCAGCATGGCCCATTCCGGCACGATGTGAGTATACTCCGCGGCCACACCAATGGAGGCCAGAAGCGCAGCGGCAAGCGTAATTAGGACAAATGCCTGACGGGAAGTAAAACCGGCTCGCATGATCAGGTGATGAATGTGCTGACGGTCTGGAGAGAATGGGCTCATCCCTTTGCGCAGACGACGATACATGATGGCAACCATGTCCATCAACGGAATCGCAATAATCCACAAGGCCGTAACCGGACTAATCGGGTGACGCTGCCCCTGCGTGGTTTCCAGCAGGATCCAGATAACGGTAAAGCCGATAAGCGTACTGCCCGCATCCCCCATAAAGACTTTATAACGGCGGCCAAGGATACCGAGGTTGAGCATGATATACGGCAGGATGGCGGCAATCATCGCAAAGCACCACATCGCCAGGCTGGTCTGTCCGTCAAACCACAGAATCAGCCCCATCGCCGCAAAGGAGACACAGGAAAGCCCGCCCAGCAGGCCATCAATACCATCCACCATATTAAAGGCGTTGATGGCGGCCCACACGGCGAATAGCGTCAGGAAGAAACCAAACGGCCCCAGCACCAGTTCCCATGAACCGAAGATATAACCGAGGCTACTGAGATAGAGTTTGCCCACCACCATCATCACGATGCCGATCAGCGCCTGAATCGTGGCGCGGATTTTCACGCTGATATCAAAGCGGTCATCCAGCGCGCCGATAAACACCAGAACACCGGCACAGGCCAGGTAGAGTCCAGCGTGAGGGATGTAGTAATCCACGATACCGAAGGTGAAGCAGATCCCTGCGTACACAGAAATCCCGCCAACCAACGGAATTAATCCCTGGTGACGCTTACGGTAGTTAGGTTTGTCCACCAAACCCACTTTTTTTGCCGCTTTACGTGCAAAAAAGAGGAACAGGGTTGTGAACAAGAAAATACTGATCAGATCAGCACCGACGGTCAGCAAACTCACAATATATACTCGCAGAGAATATTAATAGCGAAAGTATACCCACGATAGGCCTTCATCAGAAGAGGAAGTCGGATGAGATTTGCCTAAAATCGACTGATTTACAACCAATTCTACAAACAAAGCAATCCTGTCGCCGTTAAGGATAACTATCAGTGATAAATTTGTTATTAATTGACAGTATGGAAGCGAAAAACAAAAACGCCACGCTAAGCGTGGCGTTTTTCTACTCAACGATGTTTACGAACGTTTCATCATGTCGAAGAAGTCGTCGTTGGTTTTGGTCATCGCCAGTTTATTGATGAGGAATTCCATGGCATCGATTTCGCCCATCGGGTGAATGATTTTGCGCAGGATCCACATTTTCTGCAGCTCTTCCTGGGTGGTGAGCAGCTCTTCTTTACGGGTACCGGAACGGTTGTAGTCGATAGCCGGGAAGACGCGTTTTTCAGCAATCTTACGAGAGAGGTGCAGTTCCATGTTGCCTGTACCTTTAAACTCTTCGTAGATAACTTCGTCCATTTTGGAGCCGGTATCAATAAGCGCCGTTGCGATGATGGTCAGGCTGCCGCCCTCTTCCACGTTACGCGCCGCACCGAAGAAGCGTTTCGGACGATGCAGGGCGTTGGCGTCCACACCACCGGTCAACACTTTACCGGAAGCCGGAACGACGGTGTTGTAAGCACGCGCCAGACGGGTGATGGAGTCGAGCAGAATGATAACGTCTTTCTTGTGCTCAACCAGGCGTTTCGCCTTCTCGATAACCATTTCCGCAACCTGAACGTGGCGAGATGCCGGTTCATCAAAGGTAGAAGCGACAACTTCACCTTTTACCAGACGCTGCATCTCGGTGACTTCTTCCGGACGTTCGTCAATCAGCAGTACCATCAGTACGCAGTCTGGATGGTTGTAAGCGATGCTCTGCGCGATGTTCTGCAGCAGCATGGTTTTACCGGCTTTCGGCGGCGCGACAATCAGACCACGCTGACCACGGCCAATTGGCGAGGCCAGATCCAGCACACGTGCGGTTAAATCTTCGGTAGAACCGTTACCACGTTCCATGCGCAGACGAGAGTTTGCGTGCAGTGGGGTCAAGTTCTCGAACAGGATCTTGTTGCGCGAGTTTTCCGGCTTATCGTAGTTAACTTCGTTAACTTTCAACAGCGCAAAGTAACGCTCACCCTCTTTCGGAGGACGAATCTTACCAGAGATGGTATCACCTGTGCGGAGGTTGAAACGGCGGATTTGGCTGGGGGAAACGTAGATGTCATCAGGACCGGCGAGGTAGGAGCTGTCTGCAGAGCGGAGGAAACCAAATCCATCCTGCAATATCTCCAGTACGCCATCACCAAAGATATCTTCGCCACTCTTTGCGTGCTGCTTCAGGATGGCAAAAATAATGTCCTGCTTGCGCATACGAGCCTGGTTTTCCAGCCCCATATTTTCGCCGAGAGTGATCAGCTCAGAAACCGGCGTATTCTTTAATTCGGTAAGATTCATAATGGTGTGGGTTCTTAAACTCGGGGTAATACTCGAACTTAATGTTGTGAATGGTATGGCAGGGTCATCCATGCCTGTTTACGGCCATCAACTCATGTCTGTTCGCGGTCTGGTAACAAGAGCGTACACAGAGCTGAAACGACAAGACGGAAAGAGTGACAAGCCAGGAATCTGTCAACTTCACGCGTTGTACCAACGGGAAGTATCGGGTCGAACAAGATTCAAACAAAGATATGTTTAAAACGAAGTCAAAGTTAACTTAGCACGACTGAAGCCGGGCGTCCAGAGTCCTGGCTATTTTAGGACCACTGCACGCCCGTTTAAGGATCTCTTACGCCAGGTTAGCGTCGAGGAACTCTTTCAGCTGACCTTTGGACAGTGCGCCCACTTTGGTTGCAGCCACTTCGCCGTTCTTGAACAGCAGCAGGGTTGGGATACCACGAATGCCATACTTCGGCGCGGTGCCCGGGTTCTGATCGATGTTCAGTTTAGCAACGGTCAGTTTACCCTGATACTCGTCAGCGATTTCATCCAGAATCGGGGCGATCATTTTGCACGGACCACACCACTCTGCCCAGAAATCGACGAGTGTCAGCCCGTCAGCTTTGAGTACGTCCGTGTCAAAACTGTCGTCAGTCAGGTGAATAATTTTATCGCTCATATATAACTCCACAGGAATAAGCCTGATGTGTTGTGTAGCATTAATCAACGGCGTGTTGATTCTACTTTCGCCAACAAAGGTTGACGTTATTTCACCGGATACGCTTTCTTAATGCAATAGTAAGCTGATATTCTACCACACTATGAGCAAAACACATTTAACAGAACAGAAGTTTTCCGACTTCGCCCTGCACCCGAAGGTGATTGAAGCCCTTGAAACTAAAGGGTTTCATAATTGTACGCCCATTCAGGCACTCGCACTCCCGCTGACGCTGGCGGGCCGTGATGTTGCCGGGCAGGCGCAAACCGGTACCGGGAAAACGATGGCGTTTCTGACGTCGACGTTTCATTATCTTCTTTCTCACCCGGCAATTGCTGACCGCCAGGTGAACCAACCGCGCGCGCTGATCATGGCGCCGACGCGTGAGCTCGCCGTGCAGATTCACGCCGATGCCGAGCCGCTGGCTCAGGCAACGGGCCTGAAACTGGGGCTGGCCTACGGTGGCGACGGCTACGATAAACAGCTGAAAGTGCTGGAAAGCGGCGTCGATATTCTTATCGGCACCACTGGCCGTCTGATCGACTACGCGAAGCAAAACCATATTAACCTCGCGGCAATTCAGGTTGTTGTGCTGGACGAAGCCGATCGCATGTACGATCTGGGCTTCATTAAAGATATTCGCTGGCTGTTCCGTCGTATGCCGCCAGCCAACCAGCGCCTGAACATGCTGTTCTCTGCCACCCTTTCTTACCGTGTTCGCGAACTGGCGTTCGAACAGATGAACAACGCCGAATACGTTGAAGTCGAGCCTGAGCAGAAAACGGGCCACCGTATTAAAGAAGAGCTTTTCTATCCGTCTAACGAAGAAAAAATGCGTTTGCTGCAAACGCTGTTAGAAGAAGAGTGGCCAGATCGCACCATTATCTTCGCCAACACCAAGCACCGTTGTGAAGATATCTGGGGAAGCCTGGCGGCAGATGGCCATCGCGTAGGTCTGCTGACCGGCGATGTGGCGCAGAAAAAACGCCTGCGTATTCTCGAAGAATTTACCCGTGGCGACCTCGATATTCTGGTTGCGACCGACGTTGCTGCGCGCGGCCTGCATATTCCTGCCGTTACGCACGTCTTTAACTACGATCTTCCGGACGACTGCGAAGACTACGTTCACCGCATTGGCCGTACCGGTCGCGCGGGCGCGCGCGGTCACTCCATCAGCCTCGCCTGTGAAGAGTACGCGCTGAACCTGCCGGCGATTGAGGCCTATATCGGCCACTCCATTCCGGTCAGTAAGTACAATCCTGATGCGCTGTTAACCGAACTGCCGAAACCGTTACGTCTGACGCGCGTGCGTCAGGGCAATGGTCCGCGCCGTTCCGGTGCGCCGCGTAATCGTCGTCGTTCAGGTTAAAAGAATATGCCCAGCTCCACCTCGCTGTATGCAGCTATAGACCTTGGTTCCAATAGTTTCCATATGCTGGTTGTTCGTGAGGTGGCTGGAAGTATTCAGACGCTGACGCGCATCAAGCGCAAAGTCCGTCTGGCTGCTGGCCTCAGCAGCGACAATATTCTGTCGGCAGAAGCGATGGAGCGTGGATGGCAATGCCTGCGCCTGTTTGCCGAACGTTTACAGGATATTCCCCAACCGCAAATCCGCGTCGTCGCAACCGCGACGCTTCGTCTGGCCGTTAATGCACAAGATTTCCTCGATAAAGCGCAGGACATTCTTGGCTGCCCGGTGCAGGTGATTCGCGGTGAAGAAGAAGCGCGCCTGATTTATCAGGGTGTGGCGCATACCACCGGCGGCGACGATCGTCGTCTGGTCGTCGATATCGGCGGCGCCAGTACCGAGCTGGTCACGGGCAAAGGTGCGCAAACCACTTCGCTGTTCAGCCTGTCGATGGGTTGCGTTACCTGGCTTGAGCGTTTCTTTACCGATCGTAATCTGGCGCAGGAAAACTTCGACGAAGCGGAAAAAGCCGCGCGCGATGTGCTCCGTCCGGTCGCTGATGAGCTGCGCATGCACGGCTGGAAAGTGTGCGTAGGAGCGTCGGGTACGGTACAGGCGTTGCAGGAAATCATGATGGCGCAGGGGATGGACGAGCGCATCACGCTTGCCAAACTTCAGCAGTTAAAACAACGCGCGATTCAGTGTGGACGTCTGGAAGAGCTGGAAATTGAAGGCCTTACGCTGGAACGCGCGTTAGTGTTCCCGAGCGGTCTGGCGATTTTAATCGCCATTTTCACTGAACTGAATATCCAGTGTATGACGCTGGCCGGTGGTGCCCTGCGTGAAGGCCTGGTTTACGGCATGCTTCACCTGGCTGTGGATGAAGACATCCGCAGCCGCACGCTGCGCAACGTGCAGCGCCGGTTTATTGTCGATACCGAACAGGCGGCGCGCGTGTCGCAACTGGCATCTCACTTCGCCGATCAAGTAGAAAGTCTGTGGGATATTGAGCCATTAAGCCGCGAACTGCTGCTCAGTGCATGCCATCTTCATGAAATTGGTTTGAGCGTCGATTTCAAACAAGCGCCAGCACATGCGGCGTATCTGGTACGCAATCTTGATTTGCCAGGCTTTACGCCCGCGCAGAAAAAACTGCTGGCGACGCTGCTGCTCAACCAAACCAATGCTATCGATCTCTCGTCGCTGCATCAGCAAAATGCCGTGCCGCCACGCGTGGCCGAGCATCTGTGTCGTCTGCTGCGCCTGGCGATTATCTTTGCTAACCGCCGCCGCGACGATCTTTTGCCGCAAATCACGATTACAGCCAATGAAGAGACGTTAACGCTGAGACTACCTGCGGGCTGGCTGGAACATCATCCGTTGGGTAAAGAGATTGTCGATCAGGAGTGTCAGTGGCAGAGCTATGTGCACTGGCCTTTGATCGTGCAGTAAGAAAGCAGATGTCGGATGGCGCTTCGCTTATCCGACCGACAGAGAAATTTTGCTATATCAATAAGTTGTAAGCCGGGTCATCACCCGGCATTGTTTTATTGACCGCGTTTTGCCGCCATCATCGCTTTCAGATTCGCCAGATGGCTCTGCCCTTTCTGCATCCGCTCTTCCGCGCTGACCACTTTCCGTTCCTGCTCCCACTGTAAATCATCCTGCGGAAGTTCCAGTAAAAAGCGGCTCGGCTCCGGGCGCACCAGTTCGCCGTACTGACGGCGCTCTTTGCACAGGGTAAAGATCAGCTCCTTCTGCGCGCGGGTAATGCCCACGTAGGCCAGGCGGCGCTCTTCATCAACGTTATCTTCATCGATACTGCTCTGATGCGGCAATAATCCCTCTTCCATCCCGACCAGGAACACATACGGGAATTCCAGGCCTTTAGACGCGTGCAGGGTCATCAGTTGCACCTGATCCAGCTCTTCCTCGCTTTCCCCGCGCTCCATCATATCGCGCAGCGTAAAACGGGTGACCACTTGCGTCAGGGTCATCGGCTCGTCGATTTCGCTGCCTTCCAGCATTTCCGTCATCCAGCCAAACAGCGTATTGACGTTTTTCATGCGCATTTCGGCGGCTTTTGGGCTGGAGGAGGTTTCAAACAGCCAGGACTCGTAATCAATACCGTGGATAAGGTCGCGCACCGCCGCGATAGGCTCACGTTCAGACAGGCGCTGCACTTCGCCCAGCCAGTGGGTGAATCGGGTTAAGGATTCGTACCCGCGCCCGGTGAGCGTCTGCGTCAGGCCCATATCAAAGCTGGCGGCAAACAGACTTTTGTTGCGAGTCATCGCCCACTCACCCAGCTTTTGCATGGTTGCCGCACCGATTTCACGCTTTGGCGTGTTAACGATACGCAGGAACGCGCTGTCGTCGTCCGGGTTGGTCAGCACGCGTAAATAGGCCAGCAGATCTTTAATTTCCGGACGCGAGAAAAACGACGTGCCGCCGGAAATTTTATACGGGATGCGGTTCTGCATCAGGAATTTTTCGAACACCCGCGACTGATGGTTGCCGCGATAAAGGATGGCGTAATCCTTATACTGCGTTTTGTTCACGAAGTGATGGGCGATCAGCTCGCCGGTTACGCGCTCGGCTTCATGCTCTTCATTGTTGGCGCTCAGCACTTTGAGCTCTTTCCCATAACCCAGCTCAGAGAAGAGACGTTTTTCAAAAACATGCGGGTTATTGGCGATCAGGATATTCGCCGCTTTCAGGATGCGACCGGAGGAACGGTAGTTTTGCTCAAGCTTAATCACCTGTAGCGCCGGGAAATCCTGGCTCAGCAGCACCAGGTTTTGCGGACGCGCGCCGCGCCAGGAGTAAATCGACTGGTCATCGTCGCCCACCACTGTAAAACGCGCCCGTTGCCCCACCAGCAGCTTCACCAGTTCATACTGGCTGGTGTTGGTATCCTGATATTCATCCACCAGCAGATAACGAATTTTATTCTGCCAGCGCTCGCGCACCTCTTCATTACGTTGCAGCAGCAGCGTTGGCAGCAAAATCAGGTCATCAAAGTCGAGCACATTGCACGCTTTCATATGCGCGTCGTACAGGCCATAGCAGTGGGCAAAAATACGATCCCGCTCGCCTTTCGCGCCAGCCGCCGCCTGCGCGGGTGATTTCAGATCGTTTTTCCAGTTGGAGATCGTCGAGATCAACTGTTGCAACTGCACTTTATCGTCTTCAATCAACCCTTCGGTGAGATCCTTCAGCAGGGCGACCTGATCCGTATCGTCAAAGAGAGAGAAGTTGGATTTCATTCCCAATGCGGCATATTCGCGTTTGATGATGTCCAGCCCGAGGGTGTGGAACGTCGAGATCATCAGGCCACGCGCCTCTTTGCGCCCCAGCGTCTGCGCGACACGCTCTTTCATCTCGCGCGCCGCCTTATTGGTAAAGGTGACCGCAGCAATGTGTCGCGCCTGATAGCCGCATTGGTGGATCAGGTGGGCGATTTTATTGGTGATCACGCGAGTCTTACCGGAACCCGCGCCCGCCAGCACCAGGCAGGGGCCGGTAACGAATTCGACAGCGTGTTGTTGGCCGGGGTTTAAACGCATAGGAATATTGCTCAGTCTTCGAACGGGGGGAGGATTGTAGCAGAAAGTAGGCAGGGAGTGTCGACCGGTAACCGCGGCTACGTGGCCGCGGGGTTACATCAAATATTAATCCTGAAGAGAAGCTTCAAATTCAGCTCGATTCCAGAGACCAAAGTATAAATGCTCGCTCCAGTAACCTACACCGGCAGGATATCCATCGTCACTACGATCATAATTTTTATTCAGTTGGAGCAGGCTGAAAGGAACCATCGCCAGACCAGCAGAAAACTCACCCGCATGACGCATCTGTTCCACTGCTTCATCAACATTATCTGAAAGCGCCTTCACCGCGATTCCAGCCATAAAGCAATTGGATAGTTCATCCTTAACTCTCTGTTCAAGTCCCGCCTCACTGATTTCCGTCATCATATCCAGCTCAATCGTCTCAAGTAACAGATACCTATTACGATGGGACTCCAGGAAATCCAGAGCTTCGGTGATTTCTTCAGAGAGATAAGGTGCTTCGGCGGCAGGGATAGCGGCCTTCAGAACGGTAAAAAATTTCTTTAACCTTGCGAAGCCAATCTCAAAGTCACTACTAATGGCATGCAGCTTCGTTTTTTCTCCAGCAGGCTCTTCGTCGAAACCGTCAGAAATGAGTGAAGCGCAAAGTTGAGGATCGCCTGACATCAGAATGCGATAGGAAAGAGGAACAAGATAACCCCATTCAGACAAACTGGATACACTTTCAGGACGATCGGAATAAGAGGTGGGGCGGTTACTCAGGCTATACAGATAGGCACGATTGGCCATCGCTAACTCCTTGCGAATAATTTCAATACGAAATAATAAGCATACTCTCTTTGGATTATTGTTGTATAACGCAGGGATCACAAATTCTATACGAGGCCACCATGGCAAAGAGCGCCGCAGCCCTGCATATCCTGGTCAAAACCGAAAAACTCGCCCTTGAAATCCTCGCCAAGCTGGATCGCGGCGTCAGCTTTGACCATCTGGCAAAACGCTATTCGAGCTGCCCGTCCGGGCGCAACGGCGGCGATTTAGGCGAATTCAAGCAAGGCATGATGGTGAAACCGTTCGATGACGCCGTCTTCAGTTGCCCACTGCTGAAACCTTACGGGCCGGTGAAAACCAAATTTGGCTATCACATCATCAAGGTGTTATATCGCCGATAACGCATGCTAAAATCGCCAGCCTAATTGACCCCTTTCGAAGGCGCATATCATGGCAAAAACAGCAGCAGCACTGCATATCCTGGTTAAAGATGAGAAAACCGCTCTGGATCTTCTGGAGCAAATTAAAAACGGCGCCGATTTCGGCAAGCTGGCGAAGAAGCACTCTATTTGCCCGTCAGGCAAACGCGGTGGTGATTTAGGTGAATTCCGTCAGGGGCAGATGGTTCCGGCGTTCGATAAAGTGGTGTTCTCTTGCCCGGTGCTGGAGCCAACCGGCCCACTGCACACCCAGTTCGGCTATCACATCATTAAGGTGCTGTACCGTAACTAATGCCCCTCACCCTAACCCTCTCCCTGT
>NZ_CALSBS010000041.1 GCF_943590815.1 Pseudocitrobacter vendiensis
ATTAATTAATTAGTTTTGAGCTTAAAAAGGGCGCTTCGGCGCCCTTTTTGCTGTCTATTATTCCAGCATTCATTTTTTATTTAAAAATGCGCACCCGCTGCGTCATTTGTCATCTACTATTGTAATCATAACTATTCTCATTTACACTCTGTTCATAAATTAAGCGGGAGTCATTATGTACGTTTGTTTGTGTAACGGTGTAAGCGATAAAAAAATTCGCCAGGTAGTTCGCCAGTTTCATCCTCAATCTTTCCAGCAATTACGCAAATTTATACCCGTGGGAAATCAATGCGGTAAGTGCGTACGTGCGGCCCGCGAAGTGATGGAAGACGAATTAACCCAGATGCCTGAATATCAGGAAATCGCCTGAGCCTGATTCTTTTTTTGACATCCCTGTAGCCCGATCTACGCTTCAATAAGTGGAAGCGGAGGGACTACATAATGAAAGGTGATGTTAAGGTTATAAATTATCTCAATAAATTATTGGGAAATGAGCTTGTCGCAATCAATCAATACTTTCTCCATGCGAGAATGTTCAAAAACTGGGGCCTGATGCGCCTCAACGATATCGAGTATCACGAATCAATTGATGAGATGAAGCACGCAGATAAATATATCGAGCGTATTTTATTTCTCGAAGGGATACCGAATCTCCAGGATCTGGGCAAACTGCAAATTGGCGAAGATGTGGAAGAGATGCTGCAATCGGATCTCCGCCTTGAGCTGGACGGCGCGAAAGATCTGCGCGAAGCCATTGCGTATGCCGACAGCGTTCACGACTATGTGAGCCGCGATATGCTTATCAATATCCTCAGTGAAGAAGAGCATCATATCGACTGGCTGGAAACCGAACTTGACCTGATTGGCAAGATTGGCCTGCAAAATTATCTGCAGTCGCAAATCAAAGTCGAAGACTAAAACACCCTAAGCCCGAATATGATGAAACCCGCTGCGGCCAGAAATGGGCCAAATGGCAGCGGGTTTTTTATTGCCTGCCATTTACGCAACTTGAACGCTGACAGTCCAGTAAACAGCAGGGCCAGCAACGAGGCCGTGAGTATCAATACTGGAAGCACCTGCCAGCCATGCCATGCGCCCAACGCAGCAAGCAATTTCACATCACCGTAGCCTAATCCTTCCCGGTGGCGCACGCCCCGATATCCCCAGTAAATCAGCGCGAACGCACCGTATCCACCGATGGCACCCCACAACGATACAGATAATTGGTCTGGGAAAAGGCACAGATGATACAACACACCTCCCCACAAGAGCGGGCAGGTCAGTTTGTCAGGCAACAGGCCGGTACGCCAGTCATGCCAGCTAAGCTTCAGCGTGAAGAGCGTATAGAAAATAAAGAAGGGCAGGGGCGCATAAGCCATACTCGACTCCGGTAAGTTGTTCAGGACAACGAGTTTGGCCAGGGTAGAACGTAAGCGCAAAAGGCAAATTCTCACGCTGCGAGACGCTTTCCGGTATTTTTCAGGTGATGACATTTATTACCGCGAGGCGTGCGCCCGGCACCGCAAATTATCATGACTAATTTCTAAACACCCCTTGCTTCGCGCTGGTATTTGCGTATAATGCGCGGGCTTGTCTAATATTGACAGCGGTTCGATCTGAACCAGATGGCGCTTTTGGGTCATCAACAATGCTCCCAATCGGGGAGCTACGTAAGAACGGTTACACTCTCCCATCAATCGTAATGGGTTTGAGGAGTAATCATTTCGTCTATAAAATAATTGGAGCTCTGGTCTCATGCAGAACCAAAGAATCCGTATCCGCCTTAAAGCGTTTGATCATCGTCTGATCGATCAATCAACCGCGGAAATCGTCGAGACTGCCAAGCGCACTGGTGCGCAGGTTCGCGGTCCGATCCCGCTGCCGACCCGCAAAGAGCGCTTTACCGTTCTGATCTCTCCGCACGTTAACAAAGACGCGCGCGATCAGTACGAAATTCGCACTCACAAGCGTCTGGTTGACATCGTTGAGCCAACCGAGAAAACCGTTGATGCTCTGATGCGTCTGGACCTGGCTGCCGGTGTAGACGTGCAGATCAGCCTGGGTTAATCAGGTCATCGAGCGATTGAGAGGTTGATACAATGATTGGTTTAGTCGGTAAAAAAGTGGGTATGACCCGCATCTTCACTGAAGATGGCGTCTCTATCCCAGTAACCGTAATCGAAGTTGAAGCAAACCGTGTTACTCAGGTTAAAGACCTGGCTAACGATGGCTATCGTGCTATTCAGGTTACCACCGGTGCTAAAAAAGCAAACCGTGTAACCAAGCCGGAAGCTGGCCATTTCGCTAAAGCTGGCGTAGAAGCTGGCCGCGGCCTGTGGGAGTTCCGTCTGGCAGAGGGTGAAGAATTCACCGTTGGTCAGAACATCAGCGTCGAACTGTTTGCTGAAGTTAAAAAAGTTGACGTAACCGGTACCTCTAAAGGTAAAGGTTTTGCTGGTACCGTTAAGCGCTGGAACTTCCGTACCCAGGACGCTACTCACGGTAACTCCTTGTCTCACCGCGTTCCGGGTTCTATCGGTCAGAACCAGACTCCGGGCAAAGTGTTCAAAGGCAAGAAAATGGCAGGTCAGCTGGGTAACGAACGTGTAACTGTTCAGAGCCTGGACGTAGTACGTGTTGACGCTGAGCGCAACCTGCTGCTGGTGAAAGGTGCGGTCCCGGGTGCAACCGGTAGCGACCTGATCGTTAAACCAGCTGTGAAGGCGTAAGGGGATAGCAATGGAATTAGTATTGAAAGACGCGCAGAGCGCGCTGACTGTTTCCGAAACTACCTTCGGTCGTGATTTCAACGAAGCGCTGGTTCACCAGGTTGTTGTTGCTTATGCAGCTGGTGCTCGTCAGGGTACTCGTGCTCAGAAGACTCGTGCTGAAGTAACTGGTTCTGGTAAAAAACCATGGCGCCAGAAAGGTACCGGCCGTGCGCGTTCAGGTTCTATCAAGAGCCCGATCTGGCGTTCCGGTGGCGTGACCTTCGCTGCTCGTCCGCAGGACCACAGTCAAAAAGTTAACAAAAAGATGTACCGCGGCGCGCTGAAAAGCATTCTGTCCGAACTGGTACGTCAGGATCGTCTGATCGTTGTCGAGAAGTTCTCTGTAGAAGCGCCTAAAACTAAGCTGCTGGCACAGAAACTGAAAGACATGGCTCTGGAAGATGTGCTGATCATCACCGGTGAGCTGGACGAAAATCTGTTCCTCGCAGCACGTAACCTGCACAAGGTTGACGTTCGCGATGCAACGGGTATCGACCCGGTTAGCCTGATCGCCTTCGACAAAGTCGTAATGACTGCTGATGCTGTTAAGCAAGTTGAGGAGATGCTGGCATGATTCGTGAAGAACGTCTGCTGAAGGTGCTGCGCGCACCGCACGTTTCTGAAAAAGCGTCTACTGCGATGGAAAAAACTAACACCATCGTTCTCAAAGTTGCTAAAGACGCGACCAAAGCAGAAATCAAAGCTGCTGTGCAGAAACTGTTTGAAGTCGAAGTCGAAGTCGTTAACACCCTGGTCGTTAAAGGGAAAGTTAAACGTCACGGACAGCGTATCGGTCGTCGTAGCGACTGGAAAAAAGCTTACGTCACCCTGAAAGAAGGCCAGAATCTGGACTTCGTTGGCGGCGCTGAGTAAGTCGGAGGAGTAATACAATGGCAGTTGTTAAATGTAAACCGACATCTCCGGGTCGTCGCCACGTAGTTAAAGTGGTTAACCCTGAGCTGCACAAGGGCAAACCTTTTGCTCCGTTGCTGGAAAAAAACAGCAAATCCGGTGGTCGTAACAACAATGGCCGTATCACCACTCGTCACATCGGTGGTGGCCATAAGCAGGCTTATCGTATTGTTGACTTCAAACGCAACAAAGACGGTATCCCGGCAACAGTTGAACGTCTTGAGTACGATCCGAACCGCTCCGCGAACATCGCGCTGGTTCTGTACAAAGACGGCGAACGCCGTTACATCCTGGCCCCTAAAGGCCTGAAAGCTGGCGACCAGATTCAGTCTGGCGTTGATGCTGCAATCAAAGCAGGTAACACCCTGCCGATGCGCAATATCCCGGTTGGTTCTACCGTTCATAACGTAGAAATGAAACCAGGTAAAGGCGGTCAGCTGGCACGTTCCGCTGGTACTTACGTTCAGATCGTTGCTCGCGATGGTGCTTATGTCACCCTGCGTCTGCGTTCTGGTGAAATGCGTAAAGTCGAAGCAGACTGCCGTGCAACTCTGGGCGAAGTTGGCAATGCTGAGCATATGCTGCGCGTTCTGGGTAAAGCAGGTGCTGCACGCTGGCGTGGTGTTCGTCCTACCGTTCGCGGTACTGCGATGAACCCAGTCGATCACCCACATGGTGGTGGTGAAGGTCGTAACTTTGGTAAGCACCCGGTATCCCCGTGGGGCCTGCAGACCAAAGGTAAGAAGACCCGCAGCAACAAGCGTACTGATAAATTCATCGTACGTCGCCGTAGCAAATAATTTTAGAGGATAAGCCATGCCACGTTCTCTCAAGAAAGGTCCTTTTATTGACCTGCACTTGCTGAAGAAGGTAGAGAAAGCGGTGGAAAGCGGAGACAAGAAGCCCCTGCGCACTTGGTCCCGTCGTTCAACGATCTTTCCTAACATGATCGGTTTGACCATCGCTGTCCATAATGGTCGTCAGCACGTTCCAGTCTTTGTAACCGACGAAATGGTTGGTCACAAACTGGGTGAATTCGCACCGACTCGTACTTATCGCGGCCATGCTGCTGATAAAAAAGCGAAGAAGAAATAAGGTAGGAGGAAGAGATGGAAACTTTAGCTCAACATCGCCATGCTCGTTCTTCTGCTCAGAAGGTTCGCCTTGTTGCTGACCTGATTCGCGGTAAGAAAGTGTCGCAGGCCCTGGATATTCTGACCTACACCAATAAGAAAGCGGCTGTACTGGTCAAGAAAGTACTGGAATCTGCCATTGCTAACGCTGAACACAACGATGGCGCTGACATTGACGATCTGAAAGTTGCGAAAATTTTCGTAGACGAAGGCCCGAGCATGAAGCGCATTATGCCGCGTGCAAAAGGTCGTGCAGATCGCATCCTGAAGCGCACCAGCCACATTACTGTGGTTGTGTCCGATCGCTGAGACTCTGGAGACTAGCAATGGGTCAGAAAGTACATCCTAATGGTATTCGCCTGGGTATTGTCAAACCATGGAACTCTACCTGGTTCGCGAACACCAAAGAATTCGCTGACAACCTGGACAGCGATTTTAAAGTACGTCAGTACCTGACGAAGGAACTGGCAAAAGCGTCCGTATCTCGTATCGTTATCGAGCGTCCGGCTAAGAGCATCCGTGTAACCATTCACACTGCTCGCCCGGGTATCGTTATCGGTAAGAAAGGCGAAGACGTAGAAAAACTGCGCAAGGTCGTAGCGGATATCGCTGGCGTTCCTGCTCAGATCAATATCGCCGAAGTTCGTAAGCCTGAACTGGACGCTAAATTGGTTGCTGACAGCATCACTTCTCAGCTGGAACGTCGTGTTATGTTCCGTCGTGCTATGAAGCGTGCTGTACAGAACGCAATGCGTCTGGGCGCTAAAGGTATTAAAGTTGAAGTTAGCGGCCGTCTGGGCGGCGCGGAAATCGCACGTACCGAATGGTACCGCGAAGGTCGCGTACCGCTGCACACTCTGCGTGCTGACATCGACTACAACACCTCTGAAGCGCACACCACTTACGGTGTAATCGGCGTTAAGGTATGGATCTTCAAAGGTGAGATCCTGGGTGGTATGGCTGCTGTTGAACAACCGGAACCGGCTGCTCAACCTAAAAAGCAGCAGCGTAAAGGCCGTAAATAAGGAGCGTCGCTGATGTTACAACCAAAGCGTACAAAATTCCGTAAAGTGCACAAAGGCCGTAACCGCGGTCTGGCGCAGGGTACGGATGTTAGCTTCGGCACTTTCGGTCTGAAAGCTGTTGGCCGTGGTCGTCTGACTGCACGTCAGATCGAAGCAGCACGTCGTGCTATGACCCGTGCAGTGAAGCGTCAAGGTAAAATCTGGATCCGTGTATTCCCGGACAAACCGATTACCGAGAAGCCTCTTGAAGTTCGTATGGGTAAAGGTAAAGGTAACGTGGAGTATTGGGTTGCCTTGATTCAGCCGGGCAAAGTCCTGTATGAAATGGACGGTGTACCGGAAGAGCTGGCCCGTGAAGCATTCGGCCTCGCAGCCGCGAAACTGCCGATCAAAACCACCTTTGTAACTAAGACGGTGATGTAATGAAAGCAAAAGAGCTGCGTGAAAAAAGCGTTGAAGATCTGAACGCTGAGCTGCTGAACTTGCTGCGTGAGCAGTTCAACCTGCGCATGCAGGCTGCAAGTGGCCAGCTGCAACAGACTCATCTGCTGAAGCAAGTGCGTCGTGATGTTGCACGTGTTAAGACTTTACTGACTGAGAAGGCGGGTGCGTAATGACCGATAAAATCCGTACTCTGCAAGGTCGCGTTGTTAGCGATAAAATGGAGAAATCCATTGTTGTTGCTATCGAACGTTTTGTGAAACACCCGATCTACGGTAAATTCATTAAGCGTACGACCAAACTGCACGTACATGACGAGAACAACGAATGCGGTATCGGCGACAAGGTTGAAATCCGTGAATGCCGTCCGCTGTCCAAGACTAAGTCCTGGACGCTGGTTCGCGTTGTAGAGAAAGCGGTTCTGTAATACAGTACTCGTTCTCGATACGAATAAACGGCTCAGCGATGAGCCGTTTATTTTTTCTACCCATATCTTGAGAGTGGTGTTATAATGCCGCGCCCTCGATATATGGGGCTTTTTAATGGCCTGATTTTCGGGTCTCAGTAGTAGTTGACATTAGCGGAGCACTAAAATGATCCAAGAACAGACTATGCTGAACGTCGCCGACAACTCCGGTGCACGTCGCGTAATGTGTATCAAGGTTCTGGGTGGCTCGCACCGTCGCTACGCAGGCGTAGGCGACATCATCAAGATCACCATCAAGGAAGCAATTCCGCGTGGTAAGGTCAAAAAAGGTGATGTGCTGAAGGCGGTAGTGGTGCGCACCAAGAAGGGTGTTCGTCGCCCGGACGGTTCTGTCATTCGCTTCGATGGTAATGCATGCGTTATTTTAAACAATAACAGCGAGCAGCCTATCGGTACGCGTATTTTTGGGCCGGTAACTCGTGAACTTCGTAACGAGAAGTTCATGAAAATTATCTCTCTGGCACCAGAAGTACTCTAAGGAGCGAATCATGGCAGCGAAGATCCGTCGTGATGACGAAGTTATCGTGTTAACCGGTAAAGATAAAGGTAAACGCGGTAAAGTAAAAAATGTCCTGTCTTCCGGCAAGGTCATTGTTGAAGGTATCAACCTGGTTAAAAAACATCAGAAGCCGGTTCCGGCCCTGAACCAACCAGGCGGCATTGTTGAGAAAGAAGCAGCTATTCAGATCTCTAACATTGCAATCTTCAATGCGGCAACCGGCAAGGCCGACCGTGTAGGCTTTAGATTCGAAGACGGCAAAAAAGTCCGATTCTTCAAGTCTAACAGCGAAACTATCAAGTAATTTGGAGTAGTACGATGGCGAAACTGCATGATTACTACAAAGACGAAGTAGTTAACAAACTCATGACTGAGTTTAACTACAATTCTGTCATGCAAGTCCCTCGGGTCGAGAAGATCACCCTGAACATGGGTGTTGGTGAAGCGATCGCTGACAAGAAACTGCTGGATAACGCAGCAGCTGACCTGGCAGCAATCTCCGGTCAAAAACCGCTGATCACCAAAGCACGCAAATCAGTTGCAGGCTTCAAAATCCGTCAGGGCTATCCGATCGGCTGTAAAGTAACTCTGCGTGGCGAACGCATGTGGGAGTTCTTTGAGCGCCTGATCACTATTGCTGTACCGCGTATCCGTGACTTCCGTGGCCTGTCCGCTAAGTCATTCGATGGCCGTGGTAACTACAGCATGGGTGTCCGTGAGCAGATCATCTTCCCAGAAATCGACTACGATAAAGTCGACCGCGTGCGTGGTTTGGATATTACCATTACCACTACTGCGAAATCTGACGAAGAAGGCCGTGCTCTGCTGGCTGCCTTTGACTTCCCGTTCCGCAAGTAAGGGTTACTGAATGGCTAAGCAATCAATGAAAGCACGCGAAGTAAAGCGCGTAGCTTTAGCTGATAAATTCTTCGCGAAACGCGCTGAACTGAAAGCTATCATCTCTGATGTGAACGCTTCCGATGAAGATCGTTGGAACGCTGTTCTGAAGCTGCAGAGTCTGCCGCGTGATTCCAGCCCGTCTCGTCAGCGTAACCGCTGCCGTCAAACAGGTCGTCCACATGGTTATGTGGGCAAGTTCGGGTTGAGCCGTATTAAGCTTCGTGAAGCCGCTATGCGCGGTGAAGTACCAGGCTTGAAAAAGGCTAGCTGGTAATTACCAATTGAATCACGGGAGTAAAGACAGATGAGCATGCAAGATCCGATCGCGGATATGCTGACCCGTATCCGTAACGGTCAGGCCGCGAACAAAGCTGCGGTCACCATGCCTTCCTCCAAGCTGAAAGTGGCAATTGCCAACGTGCTGAAGGAAGAAGGTTTTATTGAAGATTTTAAAGTTGAAGGCGACACCAAGCCGGAACTGGAACTTACTCTCAAGTATTTCCAGGGTAAAGCTGTTGTAGAAAGCATTCAGCGTGTCAGCCGCCCAGGTCTGCGCATCTACAAACGTAAAGATGAGCTGCCGAAAGTTATGGCCGGCATGGGTATCGCAGTTGTTTCTACCTCTAAAGGTGTTATGACTGATCGTGCAGCGCGCCAGGCTGGTCTTGGTGGCGAAATTATCTGCTACGTAGCCTAATCGGAGGAAAAAATGTCTCGTGTTGCTAAAGCACCGGTCGTTGTTCCTGCCGGCGTTGATGTAAAAATCAACGGTCAGGTTATTACGATCAAAGGTAAAAACGGCGAGCTGACTCGTACTCTCAACGATGCTGTTGAAGTTAAACATGCAGATAATGCACTGACCTTCGGTCCGCGTGATGGTTACGTAGACGGATGGGCTCAGGCTGGTACCGCGCGTGCCCTGCTGAACTCAATGGTTATCGGTGTTACCGAAGGCTTCACTAAGAAGCTACAGCTGGTTGGTGTAGGTTATCGTGCAGCGGTTAAAGGGAATGTAGTAAACCTGTCTTTAGGTTTCTCTCACCCGGTTGACCATCAGCTGCCTGCGGGTATCACTGCAGAATGTCCGACTCAAACTGAAATCGTGCTGAAAGGCGCTGATAAGCAGGTGATCGGTCAGGTTGCAGCGGATCTGCGCGCCTACCGTCGTCCTGAGCCTTATAAAGGCAAGGGTGTTCGTTACGCCGACGAAGTCGTGCGTACCAAAGAGGCTAAGAAGAAGTAAGGTAACACTATGGATAAGAAATCTGCTCGTATCCGTCGTGCGACCCGCGCACGCCGCAAGCTCCAGGAGCTGGGCGCAACTCGCCTGGTGGTACATCGTACCCCGCGTCATATTTACGCACAGGTAATTGCACCGAACGGTTCCGAAGTTCTGGTAGCTGCTTCTACTGTAGAAAAAGCTATCGCTGAACAACTGAAGTACACCGGTAACAAAGACGCGGCTGCAGCTGTGGGTAAAGCTGTTGCTGAACGCGCTCTGGAAAAAGGCATCAAAGATGTATCCTTTGACCGTTCCGGGTTCCAATATCATGGTCGTGTCCAGGCACTGGCAGATGCTGCCCGTGAAGCTGGCCTTCAGTTCTAAGGTAGAGGTGTAAGATGGCTCACATCGAAAAACAAGCTGGCGAACTGCAGGAAAAGCTGATCGCGGTAAACCGCGTATCTAAAACCGTTAAAGGTGGTCGTATTTTCTCCTTCACAGCTCTGACTGTAGTAGGCGATGGTAACGGTCGCGTAGGTTTTGGTTACGGTAAAGCGCGTGAAGTTCCAGCAGCGATCCAGAAAGCGATGGAAAAAGCCCGTCGCAATATGATTAACGTCGCGCTGAATACCGGCACCCTGCAGCACCCAGTTAAGGGTACTCACACGGGTTCTCGTGTATTCATGCAGCCGGCTTCCGAAGGTACCGGTATCATCGCCGGTGGTGCAATGCGCGCCGTTCTGGAAGTCGCTGGAGTTCGTAACGTTCTGGCTAAAGCGTATGGTTCCACTAACCCGATTAACGTGGTTCGTGCAACTATCGATGGTCTGGAAAATATGAAATCTCCGGAAATGGTCGCTGCCAAGCGTGGTAAATCCGTTGAAGAAATTCTGGGGAAATAAACCATGGCAAAGACTATTAAAATTACTCAAACCCGCAGTGCAATCGGTCGTCTGCCGAAACACAAGGCAACGCTGCTTGGCCTGGGTCTGCGTCGTATTGGTCACACCGTAGAACGCGAGGATACTCCTGCTGTTCGTGGTATGGTCAACGCGGTTTCCTTCATGGTTAAAGTTGAGGAGTAAGAGATGCGTTTAAATACTCTGTCTCCGGCCGAAGGCTCTAAAAAGGCGGGTCGCCGTCTGGGTCGTGGTATCGGTTCTGGCCTCGGTAAAACCGGCGGTCGTGGTCACAAAGGTCAGAAGTCTCGTTCTGGCGGTGGCGTACGTCGTGGTTTCGAGGGTGGTCAGATGCCTCTGTACCGTCGTCTGCCGAAATTCGGCTTCACTTCTCGCAAAGCAGCGATTACAGCGGAAATCCGTCTGTCTGACCTGGCGAAAGTGGAAGGCGGTGTTGTAGACCTGAACACGCTGAAAGCAGCTAACATTATCGGTATCCAGATCGAGTTCGCGAAAGTGATCCTGGCTGGTGAAGTCACTACTCCGGTAACTGTTCGTGGCCTGCGTGTTACTAAAGGCGCTCGTGCTGCTATCGAAGCTGCTGGCGGTAAAATCGAGGAATAAGTAGCAGATGGCTAAACAACCGGGATTAGATTTTCAAAGTGCCAAAGGTGGCTTAGGCGAGCTGAAACGCAGACTGCTGTTTGTAATCGGTGCGCTTATTGTGTTCCGTATTGGCTCTTTTATTCCGATCCCTGGTATTGATGCCGCTGTACTTGCCAAACTGCTTGAGCAACAGCGAGGCACCATCATTGAGATGTTTAACATGTTCTCTGGTGGTGCTCTCAGCCGTGCTTCTATCTTTGCTCTGGGGATCATGCCGTATATTTCGGCGTCGATCATTATCCAGCTACTGACGGTGGTTCACCCAACGTTGGCAGAAATTAAGAAAGAAGGGGAGTCTGGTCGTCGTAAGATCAGCCAGTACACCCGCTACGGTACTCTGGTGCTGGCAATATTCCAGTCGATCGGTATTGCTACCGGTCTGCCGAATATGCCTGGTATGCAGGGCCTGGTAATTAACCCAGGCTTTGCATTCTATTTCACCGCTGTTGTAAGTCTGGTTACAGGGACCATGTTCCTGATGTGGCTCGGCGAACAGATTACTGAGCGCGGTATCGGTAACGGTATCTCAATCATTATCTTCGCTGGTATCGTTGCGGGACTCCCGCCAGCCATTGCCCATACTATCGAGCAAGCGCGTCAAGGCGACCTGCACTTCCTCCTGTTGCTGTTGGTTGCAGTATTAGTATTTGCAGTGACGTTCTTTGTTGTATTTGTTGAGCGTGGTCAACGCCGCATTGTGGTAAACTACGCGAAACGTCAGCAAGGTCGTCGTGTCTATGCTGCACAGAGCACACATTTACCGCTGAAAGTGAATATGGCAGGGGTAATCCCGGCAATCTTCGCTTCCAGTATTATTCTGTTCCCGGCAACCATCGCGTCATGGTTCGGGGGTGGGACTGGTTGGAACTGGCTGACAACAATTTCGCTGTATTTGCAGCCTGGGCAACCACTTTATGTGTTACTCTATGCGTCTGCGATCATCTTCTTCTGTTTCTTCTACACGGCGTTGGTTTTCAACCCGCGTGAAACAGCAGATAACCTGAAGAAGTCCGGTGCATTTGTACCAGGAATTCGTCCGGGAGAGCAAACGGCGAAGTATATCGATAAAGTAATGACCCGCCTGACCCTGGTTGGTGCGTTGTATATTACCTTTATCTGCCTGATCCCGGAGTTCATGCGTGATGCAATGAAAGTACCGTTCTACTTCGGTGGGACCTCACTGCTTATCGTTGTTGTCGTGATTATGGACTTTATGGCTCAAGTGCAAACTCTGATGATGTCAAGTCAGTACGAGTCTGCATTGAAGAAGGCGAACCTGAAAGGCTACGGCCGATAATTGGTCGCCCGAGAAGTTACGGAGAGTAAAAATGAAAGTTCGTGCTTCCGTCAAGAAATTATGCCGTAACTGCAAAATCGTTAAGCGTGATGGTGTCATCCGTGTGATTTGCAGTGCCGAGCCGAAGCATAAACAGCGCCAAGGCTGATTTATTCGCATATTTTTCTTGCAAAGTTGGGTTGAGCTGGCTAGATTAGCCAGCCAATCTTTTGTATGTCTGTACGTTTCCATTTGAGTATCCTGAAAACGGGCTTTTCAGCATGGTGCGTACATATTAAATAGTAGGAGTGCATAGTGGCCCGTATAGCAGGCATTAACATTCCTGATCAAAAACACGCCGTGATCGCATTAACTTCGATCTTCGGTGTCGGCAAAACCCGTTCCAAAGCTATTTTAGCTGCGGCGGGCATCGCTGAAAATGTTAAGATCAGTGAGCTGTCTGAAGAACAAATCGACACGCTGCGTGACGAAGTTGCCAAATTTGTCGTTGAAGGTGATCTGCGCCGTGAAATCAGCATGAGCATCAAGCGCCTGATGGATCTTGGTTGCTATCGCGGTTTGCGTCATCGTCGTGGTCTCCCGGTTCGCGGTCAGCGTACCAAGACCAACGCACGTACCCGTAAGGGTCCGCGCAAACCGATCAAGAAATAATCGGGGTGATTGAATAATGGCAAAGGCACCAATTCGTGCACGTAAACGTGTAAGAAAACAAGTCTCTGACGGCGTGGCTCATATCCATGCTTCTTTCAACAACACCATCGTGACTATTACCGATCGTCAGGGTAATGCGCTGGGTTGGGCAACAGCCGGTGGTTCCGGTTTCCGTGGTTCTCGCAAATCCACTCCGTTCGCAGCTCAGGTTGCGGCAGAGCGTTGCGCAGAAGCCGTAAAAGAATACGGCATCAAGAATCTGGAAGTTATGGTCAAAGGTCCGGGTCCGGGTCGCGAATCTACTATTCGTGCTCTGAACGCCGCTGGTTTCCGCATCACTAATATTACTGATGTGACTCCGATCCCTCATAACGGTTGTCGTCCGCCGAAAAAACGTCGCGTATAACGCTACGTTTTCCAGGTTAGTTGGAGAAAGAAAATGGCAAGATATTTGGGTCCTAAGCTCAAGCTGAGCCGTCGTGAGGGCACCGACTTATTCCTTAAGTCTGGCGTTCGCGCGATCGATACCAAGTGTAAAATTGAACAAGCTCCTGGCCAGCACGGTGCGCGTAAACCGCGTCTGTCTGATTATGGTGTGCAGTTGCGTGAGAAGCAAAAAGTTCGCCGTATGTACGGTGTGCTGGAGCGTCAATTCCGTAACTACTACAAAGAAGCAGCACGTCTGAAAGGCAACACCGGTGAAAACCTGTTGGCTCTGCTGGAAGGTCGTCTGGACAACGTTGTATACCGTATGGGCTTCGGCGCCACTCGTGCTGAAGCACGCCAGCTGGTTAGCCATAAAGCAATCATGGTAAACGGTCGTGTTGTTAACATCGCTTCTTATCAGGTTAAAGCGAATGACGTTGTTAGCATCCGTGAGAAAGCGAAAAAGCAATCTCGCGTGAAAGCCGCTCTTGAGCTGGCTGAACAGCGTGAAAAGCCAACCTGGCTGGAAGTTGATGCTGGCAAGATGGAAGGCACGTTCAAGCGTCAGCCTGAGCGTTCTGATCTGTCTGCGGACATTAACGAACACCTGATCGTCGAGCTTTACTCCAAGTAAAGCTTAGTACCAAAGAGAGGACACAATGCAGGGTTCTGTGACAGAGTTTCTAAAACCGCGCCTGGTAGATATCGAGCAAGTGAGTTCGACGCACGCCAAGGTGACCCTTGAGCCTTTAGAGCGTGGCTTTGGCCATACTCTGGGTAACGCACTGCGCCGTATTCTGCTCTCATCGATGCCGGGTTGCGCGGTGACCGAGGTTGAGATTGATGGTGTACTTCATGAGTACAGCACCAAAGAAGGCGTTCAGGAAGACATCCTGGAAATCCTGCTCAACCTGAAAGGGCTGGCGGTGAGAGTTCAGGGTAAAGATGAAGTTATTCTTACCTTGAATAAATCTGGCATTGGCCCTGTGACCGCAGCCGATATCACCCACGACGGTGATGTCGAAATCGTCAAGCCGCAGCACGTGATCTGCCACCTGACCGATGAAAACGCAGCTATTAGCATGCGTATCAAAGTTCAGCGCGGTCGCGGTTATGTGCCGGCTTCTTCCCGAATTCATTCGGAAGAAGATGAGCGCCCGATCGGCCGTCTGTTGGTCGACGCCTGCTACAGCCCTGTAGAGCGTATTGCCTACAATGTTGAAGCAGCGCGTGTAGAACAGCGTACCGACCTGGACAAGCTGGTCATCGAAATGGAAACCAACGGCACAATCGATCCTGAAGAGGCGATTCGTCGTGCGGCAACCATCCTGGCAGAACAACTGGAAGCTTTTGTCGACTTACGTGATGTACGTCAGCCAGAAGTTAAAGAAGAGAAACCAGAATTCGATCCGATCCTGCTGCGCCCTGTTGACGATCTGGAATTGACTGTCCGCTCTGCTAACTGCCTTAAGGCAGAAGCTATCCACTATATCGGTGATCTGGTACAGCGTACCGAGGTTGAGCTTCTTAAGACGCCTAACCTGGGTAAAAAATCTCTTACCGAGATTAAAGACGTGCTGGCCTCCCGTGGACTTTCTCTGGGCATGCGCCTGGAAAACTGGCCACCGGCAAGCATTGCTGACGAGTAACCGGATCACAGGTTAAGGTTTTACTGAGAAGGATAAGGTCATGCGCCATCGTAAGAGTGGTCGTCAACTGAACCGCAACAGCAGCCATCGCCAGGCTATGTTCCGCAACATGGCAGGTTCACTGGTTCGTCATGAAATCATCAAGACGACCCTGCCTAAAGCGAAAGAACTGCGTCGCGTAGTTGAGCCGCTGATTACTCTTGCCAAGACTGATAGCGTTGCTAATCGTCGTCTGGCATTCGCCCGTACTCGTGATAACGAGATCGTGGCAAAACTGTTTAACGAACTGGGCCCGCGTTTCGCGAGCCGTGCCGGTGGTTACACTCGCATTCTGAAGTGTGGTTTCCGTGCAGGCGACAACGCGCCGATGGCTTACATCGAGCTGGTTGATCGTTCAGAGAAAGCAGAAGCTGCTGCAGAGTAATCTGTTGCAACGTAAAAAAACCCGCTCCGGCGGGTTTTTTTATATCTCCCCTTCCCCCATCTCTCTACAATAGTTTTATTCCTACTGCGTATTCCGGAGTGCTGTCATGTGGTTAGTCGACCTGTGGGCAGAGCGTCATATTGCTAATGCCCAGCGAAACGGTGAGTTCGATAATTTACCCGGGCAAGGTGAGCCTTTGATGCTGGACGATGATTCGGCTGTCCCTGAAGAGCTACGTGCAGGTTATCGCTTGTTGAAGAACGCAGGCTGTTTGCCACCTGAGCTCGAGCAGCGTAAAGAAGCACTGGCGTTGGTTGATCTGCTGAAAGGCATTCACAAAGAAGATGAACGCTATCAGGAATTAAGTCGTCGGCTCGCATTAATGGAACTGAAGTTGCGCCAGGCTGGCATAAGCACCGATTTTATGCGTGGAGAGTACGCAGAAAAATTGATAGTTCGGTTTAACGAGGAGTAACTATCCATGTATCGCATTGGTGAACTGGCAAAATTGGCTGGCGTAACGCCCGATACCATCCGCTACTATGAAAAGCAGCAGATGATGGATCATGAAGTTCGTACAGAAGGTGGATTCCGCCTGTATACCGAAACCGATCTTCAGCGACTGAAGTTTATTCGCTATGCCCGCCAACTGGGTTTTACCCTGGAGGCAATCCGCGAACTGCTATCAATCCGCGTTGACCCTGAACATCACACCTGTCAGGAATCCAAGAGTATTGTCCAGGCTCGCCTCAGCGAAGTAGAGTCACGTATTGAAGAGCTACAATCAATGCAGAGATCGCTTAAGAAACTGAATGATGCCTGCTGCGGAACTGCACATAGCAGCGTTTATTGCTCTATCCTGGAAACTCTGGAGCAGGGGGCTGACAAGAATGTTAAAGGCTGTTGAATTTATCACCGTTCGGATCTACACTCGCGCCGTATTATCACCCATCAGGAGAAAATGATGAGCCGCTATCAACACACCAAAGGGCAAATTAATGATAACGCCATTGAGGCATTACTGCATGACCCGCTGTTCAGACAGCGCGTTGAGAAGAATAAAAAAGGGAAAGGAAGTTATCTGCGTAAAAACAAACATGCAAAACGGGGTAACTGGGAGGCCAGTGGCAAACAAGCGAATCGCTTCTTTACCACTGGCCTTCTGCTTTTAGCCGCGTGATTAAGAACGGTTATTCTGTTCTTTCAGCAAGTCGCGGATTTCAGAAAGCAGCACTTCTTCTTTCGTTGGTTTCGGGTCCGCAGCCGGTTCTTCTTTCTTGCGGTTCAATTTGTTGATCAGTTTGATCGCCATAAAGATGGCGAAAGCCACGATCACAAAATCAAAGACATTTTGAATGAACACGCCGTAGTGCATCACTACAGCCGGAACATCTCCCTGCGCGTCGCGTAACGTCAGCGCAAATTGTTTAAAATCGATCCCGCCAATTAATAAGCCCAACGGTGGCATAATAATATCGGCAACTAATGACGATACAATCTTACCGAACGCAGCACCAATAATGACACCCACCGCCAAATCAACAACGTTTCCACGCATCGCGAATTCGCGAAACTCTTTAATAATGCTCATGTTATTCTCCTTGTGCCAGCTGACGTTTATAAGTTTAACAAATGTTTATGTAATTTCCATTATTAACAATAATTCAGCTGAGCGGATTTAGCCTTAAATAATAGAGGGTTAATTAAAAAGCGTTCCGCAGAACGCCTTTTGTAATTAAAGGAAGAAGGGACTTGGCTGGAACAATCGTTCGACATCGGTAATAAATTTTTTATCCGTCAGGAACATAATTACGTGGTCCCCTTGCTCAATACGTAAATTATCATTGGCGATCATAACGTCATTACCACGTACGATTGCACCAATAATCGTACCCGGCGGAAGTTTTATCTCATCAATGACCCTGCCGACCACACGCGAAGTGCTTTCATCGCCGTGGGCTACCGCTTCGATTGCTTCAGCGATGCCGCGGCGCAGGGAAGACACACCGACGATATCGGCTTTACGCACGTGGCTCAGCAGGGCAGAAATGGTGGCTTGTTGCGGCGAAATAGCGATATCAATCACGCTCCCCTGAACAAGGTCAACATAGGCGCGGCGTTGGATTAACACCATCACTTTTTTTGCGCCCATCCGCTTGGCCAGCATCGCGGACATAATGTTCGCTTCATCGTCATTGGTGACGGCAATGAACAGATCAACCTGATCGATATGTTCTTCTGCCAGTAACTCTTGATCCGATGCATCGCCAAAGAAGACGATCGTATTTTGTAGCTTCTCTGCCAGTTCGGCAGCGCGCTGTTGATCGCGCTCGATCAACTTCACGCTGTAGTCTTTCTCCAGTCTGCGTGCCAGACCCGCTCCGATATTGCCACCACCGACCAGCATGATGCGTTTGTACGGTTTCTCCAGACGCTGCAATTCGCTCATGACGGCGCGAATATGCTGGGACGCCGCAATGAAGAACACTTCATCGCCTGCTTCCACAATGGTTGAACCTTGTGGGCGGATCGGCGTGTCGTGGCGGAAAATGGCCGCAACACGCGTATCGATATGTGGCATATGGTCGCGCATGGTAGAGAGTGCATTACCCACCAGCGGCCCACCGTAATAGGCTTTCACCACCGCGAGACTCACTTTCCCCTCAGCAAAATTAACCACCTGCAGCGCGCCTGGATATTCAATCAGACGGTAGATGTTATCAATGACCAACTGCTCAGGCGCAATCAGGTGATCGATAGGTACCGCGTCAGTATTGAACAGTTTCTCCGCGTCACGTACGTAGTCGGGTGAACGAATACGGGCGATACGGTTTGGTGTGTTAAAGAGGGAATAGGCGACCTGGCAGGCCACCATATTGGTTTCGTCCGAGCTGGTTACGGCAACCAGCATATCTGCGTCGTCGGCACCAGCCTCACGCAGCACGCGCGGATGAGAGCCGTGCCCCTGGACGACGCGCAGGTCAAATTTATCCTGCAAACCACGCAGACGCTCGCTATTGGTATCCACAATAGTGATGTCGTTATTCTCTCCGACCAGGTTTTCAGCCAACGTTCCGCCTACTTGCCCTGCGCCCAGAATGATAATTTTCATCAGTCGCGACCCGTTATCTCATCATTTTTTGATTAGCTTAGCGTAAAAGAAGCCATCGCCTTCTTCTGTCCCAGGTAAATTCTGTTTACCGGGCTGTTCCGGCGTGCCAGTTTCGCTCAACACGGCATCCGGTGTACGTTGCAGGAAGGCTGCAATTTGCTGACTGTTCTCTTCCGGTAGAATGGAGCAGGTCGCGTAAACCAGCGTGCCGCCAGGTTTGAGGTGCGCCCAGGTTGCAGTGAGGATCTCAGATTGTAGCTGTGCAAGTTCCGGAATATCGCGATCGCGGCGCAGCCACTTGATATCCGGATGACGGCGAACGACACCCGTTGCGGAACAGGGGGCATCAAGAAGAATGCGATCAAATTGCTGTTCGCCACACCATTGCTCAGGGAAGCGGCCATCACCCTGTTTCACTGTCGCTTTCATGCCCAGGCGTTTCAGGTTGTCATAGACGCGGGACAGGCGTTTTTCATCCACATCGACGGCCATGACATTGGCCTCAGGCGCCACTTCCAGAATATGGGTTGTTTTACCGCCAGGCGCTGCGCAGAGGTCGAGGATCTGCTCGCCATTTTCAGGTTGCAGATACGTCATGCAACCCTGCGCGGAGGCATCCTGAACGGTTACCCAACCTTCATCAAAACCCGGAAGCGCATGAACAGGTGCCGGTGTTTCGAGGCGTACGGCATCCGGGTAATCCGCATGCGGGAAGCCGGTTAAACCAGCTTCTGCCAGCAGCGCGAGCCAGGCGTCGCGCGAGTGGTGGTTGCGGTTTACGCGCAGCCACATCGGCGGGCGCTGGTTGTTGGCCTCAAGAATGGCTTCCCACTGTTGTGGATAGGCTTGCTTGATACGTTTTACCAGCCAGGAAGGGTGCAGATAGCGGACGTCGGTCTGTGCAAATTCGGCCTGTAGCTCATCCTGTTGTCGCTGAAATTGACGCAGTACACCGTTGATCAGCCCTTTAAACTGCGGGCGCTTAATCGCCACTGCGCCTTCTACCGTTTCCGCCAGCGCGGCGTGAGGTGGAATGCGCGTATACAGCAGTTGGTAGAGACCGACCATAATCAGATAGTGGAGGGTACGCTGTTTACCCGTCATCGGCCGCGACATCAGCTTGTGAATGAACCATTCCAGCTGAGAAAGCGTGCGCAACACGCCAAAGCACAGCTCCTGGAGCAAGGCTTTGTCTTTATCGGACACTTTTAGCTGCATGGCGGGCAGGACGTTACTTAGCGATTGCCCCTGCTCGACAACTTGCTCGACGGTTTGCGCCGCCAGACTGCGTAAATTGATGTTTTTTTTCATAACCGCAAAAATAAAAATGCCCGGCGACACCGGGCTTAAAAATGAGAGTGACCGTCAGGCAAGACGGTTTCCGGGAATAAACCACTCCCGGCGTGAATTCAGGAGGTCCTGCACGCCCATGGCTTTTTTACCCGCTGGCTGCAGAGAGAGCAGGTTAAGAATACCCTCGCCGGTTGCCACCTGAATACCCTGGCGATTGGCTTCCAGAATGGTGCCTGGTGCTGCGCTCGTTGGGGTGTTGATGACTGACGCCTGCCAGATTTTCACAGGCTGTTCATCAATCACGATGTAGCTCATTGGCCATGGATTAAAGGCGCGAATGCAGCGCTCAAGCTGTGCCGCGCTGAGCGACCAGTCGACGCGCGCTTCTTCTTTACTGAGTTTCTCAGCATAAGTGACCAGCGCTTCATCCTGAACTTCCGGGTTAGCGGTGCCCGCAGCGAGCTGAGCCAGCGTATGCAGCAGCCCTTGTGGGCCCAGGTCGGCCAGCTTATTGTACAGGCTGCCGCTGGTATCGTCGGCCGTGATCGGGCAGGAGAGCTTATGCAGCATATCGCCCGTATCAAGGCCAACATCCATTTGCATGATGGTCACGCCGGTTTGGTCGTCGCCCGCCCACAGGGAACGCTGAATTGGCGCAGCGCCACGCCAGCGCGGCAGCAGGGAACCGTGCACGTTAATACAGCCCAGTCGTGGCATATCCAGTACGGCTTTTGGCAGGATTAATCCATAGGCCACCACGACCATGACGTCGGCCTGTAAATCGGCAACCAGCTGTTGATTTTCCTGAGGGCGCAGCGAACCTGGCTGAAATACCGGTACGCCTTTCTCTTCGGCCAGCACTTTTACCGGGCTCGGCATCAGTTTTTTGCCGCGTCCCGCCGGGCGATCGGGCTGAGTAAACACGCCCACCACCTGGTGTTCAGACGACAACAGCGCGTCAAGATGACGCGCTGCAAAATCGGGGGTACCCGCAAAGATGATACGTAGTGAATCAGACACGTTGATCCTTATCCTTAGGCACGCGCGTTCAGGCGATCCAGTTTCTCGACTTTCTGACGAATACGCTGCTGTTTCAGCGGGGACAGATAATCGATAAACAGCTTACCGACTAAGTGGTCCATTTCGTGTTGAATACAGATAGCCAGTAGGCCGTCTGCTTCCAGCTCGAACGCTTTACCGTTACGGTCGAGCGCGCGAATTTTCACCTGCTCGGCGCGCGGCACCAGCGCACGCTGTTCTGGAATCGACAGGCAACCTTCTTCAATACCGGTGTCGCCGTGTTTCTCCAGCAGCTCCGGGTTGATAAGCACCAGTTGCTCATCGCGATTTTCAGAAACATCAATCACGATAATGCGCTGATGTATGTCTACCTGTGTTGCAGCCAGGCCAATACCTTCTTCGGCGTACATGGTTTCGAACATATCATCGACGATACGCTGAATTTCTGCATTCACTTCTTCGACCGGTTTAGCGACTTTGCGAAGACGCTCGTCCGGAATATGTAACACTTGCAAAACTGCCATAAATCTCCAGAGGTCTGTTCAGGAGTTGGAAAGAATATTACCTCTATTCTAGACAAAACCCCCTCCAATTGACAGCATCAGTGACCAATCGCAAAGATTGCTGATGCCGCTTGTGGCAAGGGGAAAAGGATGTCACCTACTGAGTTATGGCTCCGCCTGATAAAGGTTAACGATCTCTACGGCGACAGGATGCAAAATATCGCCAACGCTCTGATTAATGAAACGACCGTTACATTGAAAAACCTGCGTGATGTCGGGTTAACCGCGAAGCAGGCGACTCGTTTTTTATCGATGACGGCGCAAGAGATTTACGAAAGCGAGGAGTGGCTCTCGCAGCCTGATAATCATCTGTTGCTGGCCAGTTCGACGTTTTATCCCACAGCGCTGCGGGCCATCAGTGATTACCCGGCAGCGCTTTTTGTGCGCGGTAGATTACCGCTGCTGAACGCTTATCAACTGGCCGTGGTCGGCAGCCGAAATTTGTCATGGTATGGTGAACGCTGGGGGCGTACATTCTGCGAGGCCTTTGCGCAGCAGGGGGTGACCATCACCAGCGGCCTGGCGCTGGGCATTGATGCGATTGCTCACCGCAGTGCATTGCGCATGGCGGGTACAACCATTGCCGTATTGGGTAATGGTCTGAGTCACATCTATCCACATCGGCATCGCCAGCTGGCAGATGACATTGTGGCGTCTGGCGGCGCGCTGGTCTCGGAGTTTCCCCTCGCTATGACGCCGTTGCCGCATAATTTTCCTCGGCGTAATCGTATTATCAGCGGCCTCAGCCGTGGCGTGCTGGTGGTTGAAGCGGCGTTGAAAAGTGGTTCGCTGGTGACGGCGCGTTGCGCAGTGGATCAGGGGCGGGAGGTGTATGCGATCCCTGGGCCGCTGGGTAATCCGGGCAGTGAGGGGCCACACTGGTTGATTCAACAGGGCGCGATATTAGTCACAACGCCTGAAGATATTCTTGAAACACGGCAAATTGCGCTTTTTCAGTCCGCAAATGCGCAGGATACGTCAAAATATTCACCAGATCAGGATTCTGTAGCATTGCCATTTCCTGAGCTCCTGGCTAACGTAGGAGATGAGGTAACACCTGTTGACGTCGTCGCTGAACGTGCCGGCCAACCTGTGCCAGTGACCGTGGCTCAGCTACTCGAACTGGAGTTAGCAGGATGGATCGCAGCTGTACCCGGCGGCTATGTCCGATTAAGGAGGGCATGCCATGTTCGACGTACTACTGTACTTGTTTGAAACTTACATCCATAACGAAGCTGAAATGCGCGTGGATCAGGATAAACTGACACGGGATCTCACCGAGGCAGGTTTTGAACGTGAGGACATTTTCAACGCGTTGATGTGGCTGGAGAAGCTCGCTGATTATCAGGAAGGGCTTGTCGAACCGATGCAGTTGGCTTCCGATCCGCTTTCTGTTCGCATCTTTACGGCGGACGAGAGCCAGAGACTGGATGCCAGTTGTCGGGGATTCTTGTTATTCCTGGAACAGATTCAGGTGCTAAACCTCGAAACGCGAGAAATGGTGATTGAACGCGTGATGGCTCTGGATACCGCAGAGTTCGAACTGGAAGATCTCAAATGGGTGATTCTGATGGTTCTGTTCAATCTTCCGGGGTGTGAAAACGCGTATCAACAAATGGAAGAATTACTCTTCGACGTGAATGAAGGTATGCTGCACTAATTCGATGGTGCAGCAGTAAGAGTTGTTATGGCCAAATCAGCACTCTTTACAGTGCGTAAAAACGAGCCCTGCCCGCAGTGCGGGGCTGAACTGGTAATACGGTCCGGCAAGCATGGGCCGTTTCTTGGTTGTTCCCATTATCCAGAGTGTGACTATGTCCGTCCCCTGAAGAGTCAGGCGGATGGGCATATCGTCAAAATTCTGGAGGGGCAGTTGTGCCCGGAATGTGGCGCCGAGCTGGCGCTTCGTCAGGGGCGTTTTGGGATGTTTATTGGTTGCAGCCAGTATCCGGCCTACGAGCATACCGAACTTATCGACAAACCTGATGAAACGGCTATCTCCTGCCCGCAATGCCAGCAAGGGCATCTGGTTCAGCGCCGTTCACGCTATGGCAAAACGTTCCACTCCTGCGATCGCTATCCGGAGTGTCAGTTTGTGCTTAACTTCACCCCTGTTGCGGGCGAGTGTCCTGAGTGTCATTACCCGCTACTTATCGAAAAGAAAACGGCGCATGGTCTTAAACGCTACTGTGCCAGTAAACAATGTGGAAAGCCGATCCCGGCGGAATAAATCAGTGAATAATAACCTGCCATCAGAAGCCGTACAGCGTGCGGTTGTCGCTCTGAAGAATAAAGAAGTCATCGCTTATCCAACCGAAGCCGTTTTTGGTGTCGGTTGCGATCCTGACAGTGAAATCGCCGTTCATCGCCTGCTGGAACTCAAACAACGCCCGGTTGAAAAAGGGCTGATTCTGATTGCGGCAAGCTTCGAACAACTGAAACCGTATATTGATGATGCCGCGTTAACGACCGCGCAGCGTGATGCCGTGTTTGCCTGCTGGCCTGGACCGGTCACGTTTGTGTTCCCGGCGAAAGCCACAACGCCCGGCTGGCTGACAGGGCGTTTTGACTCCCTCGCGGTGCGCGTCACCGATCACCCGGTGGTCATCGCGCTTTGCAATGCGTACGGTAAACCGCTGGTCTCGACCAGCGCGAACCTTACCGGTCAGCCGCCGTGTCGCACAACAGAGGAAGTTCGCCAGCAGTTTGGCGATGCGTTCCCGGTGGTGGATGCCCTGACCGGTGGTCGACTCAATCCATCTGAAATCCGTGATGCCCTGACGGGCGAACTTTTCCGCCAGGGGTAACTCATGGAAACCTATGCCGTCTTTGGTAACCCGATTGCGCACAGCAAATCGCCTTTTATTCATCAACAGTTTGCGCAGCAGCTGAACATTACACATCCTTATGGGCGCGTACTGGCGCCACTTGATGATTTTGTTAATACGCTCAACGCTTTCTTTGCGCAGGGGGGAAAGGGGGCGAATGTCACCGTACCTTTTAAAGAAGAAGCGTTCGCCCGGGCAGATGAACTGACCGAGCGCGCTGCACTGGCAGGGGCGGTAAATACGCTCAAGCGACTGGAGGACGGGCGTCTTTTGGGGGATAACACCGATGGCATTGGTTTGCTGAGCGACCTGGAGCGTCTTTCCTTTATTCGACCGGGGCTGCGAATTCTGCTACTGGGCGCGGGCGGCGCGACGCGCGGTGTCCTGCTGCCGCTGCTCTCGATGGATTGCGCCGTCACCATTGCCAACCGTACCGCATCCCGTGCGCAAGAACTGGCGCAGCTTTTTGCGCATACGGGCAGTGTCAAGGCGCTGGGGCTGGATGCGCTGGAAGGGCATGAATTTGATTTAATTATCAATGCGACTTCGAGCGGCATTAATGGCGAGATCCCGGCGATCCCTGAATCGCTGATTCATCCTTCTCTTTATTGCTACGACATGTTTTATCAGAAAGGGGATACACCGTTCCTCGCCTGGTGTCGACAGCATGGAGCAAAACAGTGTGCCGATGGATTAGGTATGCTGGTGGGGCAGGCGGCGCATGCGGTATTGTTCTGGCATGGCGTGCTGCCGGAAATCGAACCGGTGATTGAACAGATGACGCAGGCGTTGCGCGCATGAATCAGGCCATTCAATTTCCTGACCGCGAGCACTGGGATGACAACCTGTGTGCCGTCTGTTTTCCGGCGCTGGTGCAAGGTATGCAACTAATGTGTGCCATCCGCCGCGAAACGATGATCGCCCGTTTTGGCGGCGAAACGCCTCAGGCATGGGTAGCGCTGTTTCAGGAAAATCGCTGGGACCTGGAAGAGGAAGCCAGCGATCTTATCCGCGACCAGCAGGAAGATAATCAGGGCTGGGTCTGGTTATCCTGATTCAGATAATCATCTTTCCATTTCACGTAGTTGTTGGCTGAGTATTTCAACCCTTCCAGTTCAGACGCTTTTAATGGGCGGATCTGTTTAACCGGGCTGCCCAGATAAAGATAGCCACTTTCCAGGCGCTTATGCTGCGGCACCAGACTACCCGCGCCAATCATGACGTCATCCTCAACCACCACGCCATCCAGCAAGATAGACCCCATCCCGACCAGAACCCGATTGCCCACCGTGCAGCCGTGTAACATCACTTTGTGCCCAACCGTGACGTCGTCGCCAATGATGAGCGGATTACCGTCCGGGTTATGCGTCGATTTATGGGTCACGTGGAGAACGCTACCGTCCTGGATATTGCTGCGCGCGCCAATCTGGACATAATTAACATCGCCACGAATGGCGACCAGCGGCCAGATACTGACATCATCGCCAATACGAACGTCGCCAATCACTACGCTGGTGGGATCAATCAGCACGCGAGCGCCAATGGTTGGGAAAAGATCTTTATAGTGGCGTAAGTCTGCGGCCATGATTACCTCTTTAAAACGATCGTTTTAGGGAACAGACGATCATTATTGCCCCGATTTCACGGTTTCTCACCTCAAAATTTAAGCAAATTGCGCAGTTAGAAGGCAAAGAGTTTGAAAAAACAGCAGTCAGAAAAAAAGATCTAAAAAGGCCTTGTGCTAAGAAGCAAACTCCCTATAATGCGCCTCCATCGACACGGCGGATGTGAATCACTTCACACAAACAGCCGG
>NZ_CALSBS010000042.1 GCF_943590815.1 Pseudocitrobacter vendiensis
TATGTTATGTTTGACAAAAGTCAACATGTCTTTGATGGAATTGCTGATTGTTTTTTGTTTATTAATAGGCGCTAATCCATAAAACAGTCTCAATCAAGTTGTAAAAGAATGTATATTTAATTTCGAAATAGCATTCTTTGACGCCGACAGCCTCGACGAATTATTTCATTGAATTCGTTCCTGACGCCTTAAATATTGCGGCCTCCGGTCAGTCGAAGTTTCTATTAACAGTTGCACAAGTGAGCATCGCAAATCGCTTCTGACTTTTGTGCGTATTAACTGTTTGCTCATTGATACTTAATTCACTCTGACAAGGAAATGGCAATGAAAAAGGTTCTTCTCTCTGCTGCAATGGCAACTGCGTTTTTTGGTATGGCTGCGGCAAATGCTGCTGATACCAATGTAGGCGGCGGTCAGGTTAATTTCTTCGGTAAAGTTACCGACGTATCTTGTACTGTTTCCGTAAACGGCCAGGGCAGCGATGCGAACGTTTATCTGTCACCAGTGACTTTAACGGAAGTTAAAGCTGCCGCGGCGGATACCTATCTGAAACCGAAATCTTTCACCATCGATGTTTCTGACTGCCAGGCGGCTGATGGCACCAAACAGGATGATGTGAGCAAACTGGGTGTGAACTGGACCGGCGGTAACCTGCTGTCGGGCGCAACCGCTAAACAGCAGGGCTACCTGGCTAACACCGAAGCCGCCGGCGCGCAGAATATCCAGCTGGTTCTCTCCACCGATAACGCCACCGCGCTGACCAACAAAATCATCCCGGGCGACAGCACCCAGCCTAAAGCGGCCGGTGATGCCTCTGCCGTTCAGGATGGCGCGCGCTTCACTTACTACGTCGGCTATGCGACCAGCACCCCGACCACGGTTACCACCGGTGTGGTTAACAGCTACGCGACTTACGAAATTACTTATCAGTAATATCGACTGAGAGATAAAGCCGTCTCGCGCCGGGGCGGTCTATACCCGTCATACTTCGAATGGCACAGGCGTTGGCGACGTTTGCTCACCCCAGTCACTCTCTGGCCGCCTTTCTGCAATTCGAATTATTCAGGGTATACAACAATAATAAAGCGGCCACTGCTGCCGCTTATTTTTTTATTCTGAGGTCAGCATGAAGCGTATTGCCCTTTTTTTCTGTTTCATTTTTAGTTTTGCGGCCCATGCCAATAATATTATTGTTAACGGTACCCGCTTTATTTATCCAGGAAATGAAAAAGAAATAACGGTGCAGCTCTCTAACACCGCCGACCGTCCGGCGCTGGCGCAAGCCTGGCTGGATAACGGTAATGCCGACGCGACGCCGGATACCATTACGACCCCCTTTATTATCACGCCGCCTATTTCCCGCGTTGATGCGAAAAGCGGTCAAACCCTGCGTATTAAGCTCGGCAGTAATGCAGGGCTGGCTAAAGATAAAGAGACGCTGTGGTGGCTGAACCTTCTGGAAATACCGCCGGTTGAGGCCAGCCAGAAAAACGAAGGGCAAAATATTCTGCAGCTGGCGATTCGTTCGCGCTTTAAGTTTATTTATCGCCCTGCCGGGCTAGGCAATCGCGACGCTGCGGCAGAAAAACTGGCGCTCTCCGCTAACGGCAGCAGCCTGTCCGTCAGTAACCCAACGCCCTTTTATATCACCGTAAGCCGTATCTCCCGTAACGGCGGCAAAGCGCTCAACAGCAAAACGGTCATGTTTGCCCCGCAGTCCAGCCAGACCATCGCCCTCTCTTCAGCGGTGAGCAAAGGCGAGACCCTGACCGTTAACAACATTAATGATTATGGTGCAGATGTCGCAGTGAAAGTTACCGTCAAATAAGGGAAACGATCATGAAGCAGAGGTCAATCTGCCCGGGAAGATTAAGCACGGCTATTGCGGTTGCGCTGTGCTGCTTTCCGCCATTTTCCAGCGGACAGGAAAACCCGGGAACGATCTATCAATTTAACGATGGTTTTATCGTCGGCAGTCGCGAAAAGGTCGACCTGTCGCGCTTCTCGACCAGCGCTATCAGCGAGGGCGTCTACTCCCTTGATGTCTATACCAACGGCGAATGGAAAGGGCGCTACGACCTGAAAATCACCGCCGGTAAAGACGGCAAAATGGGCGTCTGCTATACCAAAGCGATGCTGATGCAGTATGGGATTTCGCCGGATAAATTAAATCCGCAGCTCAGCGAAAAAGAGGGCTTCTGCGGACGCCTGCAGGAGTGGCGTCACGAAGATAACGTCAAAGACACGCTGATTCAGTCCTCCCTGAGACTGGATATTGCCGTACCGCAAATCTACGAAGATCAGCGCCTGAAAAACTTTGTCAGCCCGCAATTCTGGGATAAAGGCGTTGCGGCGCTGAATTTAGGCTGGATGGCCAACGCCTGGAACAGCCATATCTCCTCGGCCAACGGTTCCGATAACAGCAGCGCGTATCTTGGCGTTAACGCGGGCCTGTCGTGGGACGGCTGGCTGCTCAAGCATATCGGTAATCTGAACTGGCAGCAGCAGCAGGGGAAAGCGCACTGGAACAGCAACCAGACCTATCTGCAGCGGCCGATTCCGCAGATTAACTCGATAGTCAGCGGCGGGCAGATTTTTACCAACGGCGAGTTCTTTGACACCATCGGCCTGCGCGGGGTTAACCTGGCGACCGATGACAATATGTTTCCCGACGGCATGCGCTCCTACGCCCCTGAAATTCGCGGCGTGGCGCAAAGCAACGCCCTGGTGACGGTGCGCCAGGGCAGCAATATTATCTATCAGACCACGGTGCCGCCGGGGCCGTTTACCCTGCAGGATGTCTATCCTTCCGGCTACGGTAGCGACCTTGAAGTGTCGGTTAAAGAGGGCGATGGTTCGGTCGAGGTATTCAGCGTACCTTACGCCTCGGTAGCGCAGCTGCTGCGTCCGGGGATGACCCGCTACGCGCTCTCCGCCGGTAAAGTCGACGATAGTTCGCTGCGTAATAAACCGATGCTCTACCAGGGAACCTGGCAGCATGGTTTAAATAACCTGTTTACCGGCTATACCGGCGTCACCGGATTTGATGACTATCAGGCGTTCCTGCTGGGGACCGGGATGAACACCGGCATCGGCGCGCTCTCCTTCGACGTGACTCACTCGCGGCTGAAGAGCGATACCCTTGACGAGCACGGTCAAAGCTATCGCGCCACCTTTAACCGCATGTTTACCGAAACCCAGACCAGCATCGTGCTGGCGGCGTATCGCTACTCCACCAATGGCTACTACAACCTGAACGACGCCCTCTACGCCGTCGATCAGGAGAAGAACTACAACAGCAACTACACCGTGTGGCGCCAGAAAAACGGGATGACCTTTACCGTCAACCAGAACCTGCCGGACGGCTGGGGCGGTTTTTATCTGAGCGGTCGGGTGGCGGATTACTGGAACCGTTCGGGGACGGAAAAGCAGTATCAGTTTAGTTACAACAACATGTACGGTCGGCTCTCGTGGTCGGTCAGCGCCCAGCGCGTCTATACCCCGGATAGTTCCGGCCACCGCCGCGACGATCGCGTGTCTCTCAACTTTAGCTACCCGCTGTGGTTCGGTGAAAACCGCACCGCTAACCTGACATCGAATACCGCGTTTAACAATTCGCGTTTCGCCAGCTCGCAGATTGGCGTCAACGGTTCGCTGGATAGCGAAAACAACCTTAACTACGGCGTGTCGACGACCACCGCCACTGGCGGCCAGCACGATGTGGCGCTGAACGGCAGTTACCGTACCCCGTGGACGACGCTGAACGGCAGCTATAGCCAGGGCGAAGGCTATCGCCAGAGCGGCGTGGGCGCCAGCGGGACGCTAATCGCGCATCAGCACGGCGTCGTATTCTCGCCGGAAACCGGCACTACTATGGCGCTGATCGAAGCGAAAGATGCCGCGGGCGCGATGTTGCCCGGTTCGCCGGGTACCCGCATCGACAGCAACGGCTACGCCATTCTGCCGTATCTGCGGCCTTACCGGATAAATTCCGTTGAAATTGACCCGAAAGGCAGCAATGACGATGTCGCCTTCGGCAGTACCGTGGCGCAGGTGGTGCCGTGGGAAGGGAGCGTGGTCAAGGTCTCCTTCGATACCACGCTGCAGAACAACATCACTCTGCGGGCGCGCCAGGCTAATGGCCTGCCGTTACCGTTTGCCGCCACGATATTCGGTCCGTCCGGGAAAGAGATCGGCGTGGTGGGGCAGGGCAGCATGATGTTTATCAGCGACGCCAGCGCGCCGAAGGCCACGGTTAAGTGGAGCGGCGGACAGTGCTCGGTGGAATTAAGTCAGGAAAAAACAAAGGAAACGCTATGTCGCTAATGAAAAAACTGACGCTTTTTATTGGCTTAATGGCGCTGGGGACAACGTCAGCATGGGCATCATGTTGGCAATCTAATAGTGCCTATGAAATTAATATGGCTATGGGGCGCGTGGTTGTTAGCCCGGACTTACCAGTAGGGAGTGTCATTGCAACTAAAACATGGACAATGCCGGATAATAATACGATTTATGTTACATGTGATAGAATTACTACTCTGAAATCAGATGCGAAAATTGTTGCTGCTGGTTTGGTTCAGGGGGCCAATAAAGTCTATTCAACTGCAATTCCTGGAATTGGTTTACGTTTCTCACGTAAAGGGGAGATCAGTATGATCTACCCTGATAGTTATACCACGACAGGTTCCTCCTTTAGACTCGCAGGTTCAACATTCACATTAGATATAATTAAGACCAGTACCACAACAGGGAGTGGAACCTTAGCCAGTGGGCCGTATACAGAGTACGGACCAGGATTTACAATCCTTAAAACCAGCCTTAATGCTGATGCCATTACAATTGTTTCACCTTCTTGTACCATTTTAGGTGGCAAAAATATGAATGTCGATATAGGCACGATTAAACGAGCTGATTTAAAAGGGGTGGGGACCTGGGCTGGCGGTACACCATTTGATATTAAACTGGAGTGTAGTGGGGGAGTCAGTGTCAGTGGTTATGCAAATATTAACACCTCATTTTCTGGAACATTAGCTACAAATACATCAGCGAATCAAGGTGTTCTACTAAACGAAAAGACCGGAAATTCTGCTGCTAAGGGCGTTGGTGTGCAGGTTATAAAGGACAACACTCCTCTGGAATTCAACAAAAAATATAATATTGGTACATTACAAAACCAGGAAACTCGTTATATCACCCTGCCTCTCCATGCGCGCTTCTATCAATATGCGCCGACTACCAGTACCGGTGAAGTGGAGTCGCACCTGGTCTTTAACCTGACGTACGATTAATGCGGGAGGCGGGTATGAGTGATTCAGCAAAGTATAAAAATAGCACACGACTCATTCAGTTGGCCCTGATAAGCGGGACGCTTATTGCCTCCTCGGCGTGGGGATTCGAGACGAATTACGATCGTGGGCGGGTTGATTTTGCCGGACGGGTGACAGACATCTCCTGTAGCGTGGCGCTTAACGGCGGCAATAATGCAGGGAGTGGAAGCGTCTGGCTGGCGCCGGTCAGCCTGGCAGAAGTACACGATCGCGGGGCGGGGGCATTTATGAAACCACAGCCTTTCACGCTGGAACTCTCAAACTGCCAGCTTCGTCATGATGGCGGCGCGGCGGATAAAGATGAAGTTCGGATGGTGAATGTGCGCTGGATTGATGGGTTTATGGTTAATTCCGTCAGCAATGAAAACGCTGGTTATCTGGCGAATACGCGCGCGGATGGGGCCAGCCATATTTTCCTGGCGCTGTCGACTAACGACAATAATACTCTGGACAAGAGCAATAAAATTGTCCCGGCTGACCCGCAGCAAAACCGGGTGCCTCTGGTCGAAAAGGCGGTGGATGGCGGGATATTTACTTATTACATTGGCTACGTTACGCCAGCGCCGGAAAAAGCGACCAGCGGTCCGTTGACCAGCTGGGCGACCTGGGAGTTAGTTTATAATTGAGTGATTGATTGACTTTATTGCGCGAATGTTAATATTGATGCCGGAATGCTCCGGCATTTTTTTAAACCTTGATATCTTCTTTGACCAGTTGTTCAATACTGACTTCCTTCCAGTAGTGTCCCTGAATAGCAAACCACTCCATGCCCTGTAACCATTTCTTGTGCGCTTCGCTTTCTACGCCTTCAATAATCACATTATGGTGGTTACGGGAAAGAAAGGTGATCAGCGCATCCATCAATGGTCGGCCAGAATCTTTTTGCATTAAATGCCAGAAGAAGTCTTTATCGATTTTGACATAATCAAAATGGTAGCCTCGAATCGCGCTAATACCCGCATTGCCTGAGCCAAAATCATCGAGCCAGAGCGTCGTACTTCGCGGATCGCTCCAGGTTGCAAGAGCATTGTTCAATAATTTATTCGAGTTTTCTGTTACCTCAAAGTGAACGCAGCCAATGTGGCCAACGAGGTTTTTAATCTCTGGTCTTAGCAATATGTTGAGTATATGGTCATCAACATTGATTGTTGCAGAGATGCCGTTTTTATTAAACCACTGTTTATGTTTTTCAATAAGCGCCAGTTGCTCCATGAATATGCTCTCGCGCAATCCCGTATTGGCATAGCGGAAGAAATTTTCTGGAGAGATAGACAGGCTATCGAAACGACTCAGGCACTCTACGGCGACGAGCGTACCTTTTGGGGAAAACATCTTTTGAAAGACATAACGAACGGATATATCGCTACGTGATAAATTATGATTGGAAAACAGAGTCGCGTTCATTATCTCTCGTCAAAAATCAGGTCGGAGGTAAAGAGAAGATAACTTTATTATAGGTCAGGTTTATGTCTATGGGAATGATTATTAAAGGCAGATTACCAATGAATTATCGGTTTTTGATTAGTCGCCCACATATTTTTGGCTTTAGCACCGATACATATTGACTATCCTTTTATTCATTATCCGTGAGTTATTCATCCCCAGTTTCTTCATAATATGTACCTTATGACTGTGTACCGTTTTGTGATCAATATCGAGGAGTAATGCGATTCTTTTATTGTTGTTACAGGCAATGATTAGCTCCAGAACCTGAAGCTCCCTAGCGGTTAGCTTACGCCGGGTACATAACCGCTGGCAGCCATCGGCGGTCAAAGGTCTGTTGATGATGGCTGAGAAATCTGATAAAGAAGATTTTTCATTCAAAATCAATATATTATCAATATAAAGCAGCTCCCGGAACAGTCTGGAGAGGTCACTTTTTACAATTAAAACCAGCAAAGCGCAGTGCGTAAGACGCTTGCGCAGGGTATTAAGCAATGCGACCGTTGTGGCTGCAGAGATATCCTTATGGATAGTGTTGACAATAATGGTAGTGGTTGATGGCGCGCTGGTCCCCTTAACAATATCCTGGAAGTTAAGAGTGGTGATGTTTTTTTTGTTATCAATCATATAATCATGGATTGAGTGCCCGATGATATTGTCGTCAGTATAAAGTAATGTGTTTTTCAATGTGTTAAATTTTCCTGTTGACTATCGTTATCAAAAAATGTCTTGTGTGCTATTGAATTAATAGTGTTTTAGATTAAAGTGGTTGTGTTTTATTGAAATTATATTTCATCAAATGAATTAAACTAGGCTTCGCCTGTTTATTATTTTTCTATCAATTATCAATTTGACAATTATTTTTTCTATCTTCTCTTTTTTTTCTTCACTTTCGTAATAAAACATGCAAGATACTCTGAAGCTTGTTGCATCACATTGTTTGCGATTATTTTCCTCGGATATATGTTTTATCTTTAAATTAACAAGGATTTGTCCGTACTCCCCAAGATTTAACACTGAATTTTCAAGTTTATTTCCATTTCTAATAAAACTATGCAAAGGTTCCAGGGATATAAACGAGCAACCACCTTCAGATATATCATTCAAGTGATATTTATAAATAGTGCCACTTCTGTATCTTCCAGAGCAATAAAACTGGCTTTCGTACCCAACGTTAATTCTTGGTGATGTCCTTCGTTGTAGTATTGATAATGATTCAGGGATAATGAAGCATAGAAGATTGTTTGAATTGCTTTTGTCAGTGATTCGATTGTTGGTTGTGAATTCTATTTTTCCTAATGGGCTGTGGATGATAAAATAAAAAATGCTCTCTTTAGGAAGGCCTGGATGAGAGGTAGATGGTTTTATATAGAAAAAATTTCCTTCTATTTTTTTTAGGGTTGACTGGTGTTTTATATCATTACAATAGAAGTACAATTTAGATTGAATCCTGAGTTCATCTCTCAGAATTGCAATGATTTCATATCTGGAATTTTTAGAAACTCCTTCAGACATATTGACTCCCTAATCCAAAAATAGACAGAATTTTAATTTATTATCCCATGTTTGAATCGTATTTTTCTTAAAAAAAATGCCATTACAGCCTATTGTTTGATGTAAAAAAATAGGCTAATCCTATTGATCGATAGTTGACACTGTCGAATTTTCTTTATAGGTATTTGGAATGAATAATCTTTTAATATAAACATCCCTAGTCTACCAATAGTGATGATAGCGGACAGTGATGTAGTCCCTTAAACAGACAGTAGTTGTATCGGCTTTGTTGAATAAATCAGATTTCGGGTAAGTCTCCCCCGTAGCGGGTTGTGTTTTCAGGCAATACGCACGCTTTCAGGCATACCTGCTTTCGTCATTTTGTTCAGCGCTCGTACCAGGGCCATAGCCTCTGCAACCTGACCATCGTAGTCACGCAGTGTCAGTGAACCCCCGAACAGCTGTTTTACCCGGTACATCGCCGTTTCCGCTATCGAGCGACGGTTGTAATCTGTTGTCCATTTCCACCGCGCATTACTCCCGGTCATTCGCTGATTAGCCACTGCACGGTTACGGTCTGCATATTCACCGGGCCAGTAACCCGCACCTTTTCGGGGAGGGATAAGCGCGCTGATTTTCTTACGCCGCAGTTCATCGTGACATAGCCGGGTATCGTAAGCGCCATCGGCGGCGGCTGACCTGATTTTCCGGTGGGTTTGCCGGATTAACCCGGGGAAGGCCTCTGAGTCCGTAACGTTGTTCAGCGACAGGTCAGCGCAGATGATTTCATGTGTTTTACTGTCAACGGCGAGATGCAGCTTACGCCAGATACGGCGGCGTTCCTGGCCATGCTTTTTGACTTTCCACTCGCCTTCACCGAAGACCTTCAGCCCGGTGGAATCAATTACCAGGTGTGCGATTTCACCCCGGGTGGGCGTTTTGAAACTGACATTAACCGACTTTGCCCGCCTGCTGACACAGCTGTAATCCGGGCAGCGTAGCGGAACGTTCATCAGAGAAAAAATGGAATCAATAAAGCCCTGCGCAGCGCGCAGGGTCAGCCTGAATACGCGTTTAATGACCAGCACAGTCGTGATGGCAAGGTCAGAATAGCGCTGAGGTCTGCCTCGTGAAGAAGGTGTTGCTGACTCATACCAGGCCTGAATAGCTTCATCATCCAGCCAGAAAGTTATGGAGCCACGGTTGATGAGGGCTTTATTGTAGGTGGGCCAGTTGGTGATTTTGAACTTTTGCTTTGCCACGGAACGGTCTGCGTTGTCGGGAAGATACGTGATCTGATCCTTCAACTCAGCAAAAGTTCGATTTATTCAACAAAGCCCCGACATCATTAAAACCCGCGTCACGAAGATGATTGAACATGAACTGTGCGACGATCCCTATGCTCAGGAGGCATTCTCAAAACTCCTGCGTATGGTTATTGAAGAGACTGAAAAACTGTTCGACCATCCGCTGAAGCAATATCTCCTTTTCCGCGAGTTTGAGGCGCAGGTGGAAGCCCGCAAACTCAGCGACATCCCGGATGCGCTGGCCGTAAACAAACATGCGCAGGCATACTACGGAGTATTTAAAAAAGAGCTACCTGAGGTTTTCGCGGTAAACGATGATCAGGTTCAGCATAAATGGACGAAGCTGGCTTTCGAAGTGGACACTATTATTGTCAAAGAGGTTGCGGAAAATTCCCTCAATCCTCAGGATATCGAGAAAGCCGTTAAGACAAGCCTGTTGCCGCGACTGTTTACTGCCTGTCGAGAGATCGGTGCTGGAATGAACCAGGTAAACCGTATCGTTGAAACCATCATACAGATCCTGCGCGTTGGTTTGATGAAATCATGAGTGAGAAAAAGTCACTATCTATGAATGCTGTACGTTTTGTTTATGGTGATGAAACCATCGTGGTTCAGTGTGTACCACGGCAGGTTGTTAAAGGCAGGATACTTATCAAGGTTCATCCGGACTGCCGGGTAGTCGCATCTGTACCACCCGGAACGCCGGAGCTGGATGTGATATCTGCGCTGAAAAAGCGAGGGCGCTGGATATACCAGCAACTACGCGACTTCAGGGAGCAACAAACGCATATCGTTCCGCGTCAGTATGTGAGTGGCGAAAGCCATTACTATCTTGGCAAACAATACCAGTTGAAAGTAACAGAAGATGCTGCTGTTACGCAAAAAGTGAAAATGTTGCGGGGCCGTCTGGAAGTCACCGTCAGACACAAATCCGCTGAACGCGTTAAGGCGGTGCTGGTTGAGTGGTATCGGGAACGCGCCAGAGATGTGTTTCAACGCAGACTGGATTTACTGATACCGCAAACCTTATGGGTAAGTGAGCGTCCTCCGATACGTTTACGAGCCATGCAGACGCAATGGGGAAACTGTTCTGCAAAAGGCTGCCTGACACTTAACCCGTGGCTGGTAAAGGCTTCCTCGGAATGCATCGACTATGTATTGCTCCATGAGTTATGCCATGTCGCTGAGCACAATCACAGCGAGAAATTTTACCGGCTGATGGGGCAGGTTATGCCGGGTTGGGAAAAGGTAAAAAAACGCCTGGACGGGATAGCCGGGATGCTGTTGGCTGATATGTAGTTATTCAGGACGGGTCACCGATAATAAAAAAGCCCTTTACCGAATGTTTGCTTTGCTTCATCCCGAGCGGAATTTTACAAACCTATAACCAACTATCATTTCGGTAACTAATAAACAGAGAGTACTGAACTTCATTAAGGAGTTGCATCCGGGACTGGCTGACATTATATTTATATACGTCTAGCATATAGGGGTGTCGCTGTTAATCTCATTTTAATGAGGCTTGTCAGTGCATGAAGGGAGAGGGCGGGCTCGGCTTTGCCCTCTCTTTTTCATGACTCCATTTATCTTCAAATACTTGTTAAAATTCATTGCGTTACTGCAAGAGATTGATTAATAATTCCAATTAATGTATTTATTTTTTCATTTATCTTGATGTGTTTTTTCTCTTGTTCAAGAGAAAGCTTCCTGAATTCATTTTCCCTGCTCGGCACAGCAACTATCAATTCTTCATAAATCTCCTTTGCTCCTGATACTTTCGCCAACTCACTGCTGTATTTTTCAATAAGAGACTTTATTTGGATATTTACATTTCTGTGTTCATGGTTGGTAGCACTTGAAACAAGTTGACAGGAAGACTTTGGGGTTGCCTCAATTAATTCCACGCATTCTGTTGCGATATTAAATTCTGATGTGACTGAGTATAAATATTGATACACGCCTGTTTTTCTTACTTTGTTTAATAATCCTTTTCTAACCAGGGATTGAATTTGGTTATAAGCAAAAGCTTTTGCCTTTAAATAATTTTTCGGAAGTGAAAATCGCTCGATAAGAATTTTTGCTACTTCGTTACTGGTGAAGTTATCTTTGCCAATTAAGATGATTGCAGAAAATATGTACGACTCAGGGTTGGTTACTCGACTATTCATATGACAAAACAAGGCTGTTAACTTAGGATTGCTAAGTATACAACAATGACAGATACTTAGACAATCTAAGCATTCGAGGCCAATGAAGATGAATCAGTGTCTGAAAAAAATCCAATACCAGAACGACTTAAGGAAGCGAGATGCAGGGCGGGTTTATCACAGCGCTCTCTGGGTCTCCTTGTTGGCTTTGATCCCGCATCGGCTAGCAGTCGTATGAATCATTATGAGAAAGGACGCCATGTCCCCGATATTGATACGCTTCGACGAATGGCGGCAGAGTTAAACGTACCGTTGAACTATTTTTTTTGTGATGATCAGACAACAGCAGAACTTGCATTACTCATCTCCCGAATGACAGAGGAAGAGCGAAGTAACCTTATCGAAGCACTCAAAACGTCTTCAGGTGTAAAACATGGTGGTAACAACTGATGTTCTACAAAAGGCTATTGATCTTTTAGAAGGTAATAAAGTGCAGCATTAAACTGGTGTAAAGAGCCAAATCGCCATTAGAATGGAAGACTCCCTTCGACATAAAGGACATAGAAGAGGGAGTATTGATAATTAGCGCGCTAATTTTACGAATAGAGTAGGGCGTTTACTCATTAGCTCATTCTTGAATTTCTTTTGCGCTCAGCAAGTTCTCGAATGAGATCGTCTGCAAGCATGTCCTCAACTTTGATAGGAGTTGCGTTGTCGATATACTCAATGATGTCGGCGAGCGCCAGTACATTTCGTTCATATTTAGCTTTCAATGCTATAATTTCAGCATCAAGACGATTTGCCTTACTTATATAAGCAGCGCCGGTTCGCCCCATAGCCAATTTAGCCTTTTCATCTGTTGTCAACTCTCGTTTACCATCTTCATAGTTGTTATGCTGGCGAAGCCTGTAATTATTGATGATAATTTTTCGAGAGGTGAGGGTACTAATGCCACCTTTAACTATTCCTTTGGCTTTAAGACGGGCATGTAACGTGGATGGCTGAATTGGGGATTTTTCCAGTCCCTCTTGCACCATGGCTTGTAGCTCGGCTTTGATGTAAGCATCAAGTTCCTTACCCTGAATGACTTTATCGTCTGCATTGCGACTGCGTGGGGTCTTAGCCATTATTATTTCTCTCTATACGTTTCTGTTCAATAAAGAAAAGATCAGCTAGGGTTTTTGGGGTTTTGCCAATTAGCATTTGTTTATTAATTCGCTCAATAACTTTATATAATGGGTTGTTCAGATCATCAGAAAACAGGGAAACCAGTTTTTTCTCGCCTTGAACCTTTATAGCATCAGCTTCAAGAGCCTCGAGCACGATGAGAGCTTCTTCCTGTTCTTTTAAAGCCAGCATGAAGCCTGGATTCACTATAGTCAACTTACGGAGTTGAATGATTTCTTTTCGCTTGTTTGATAAACGTCGTGATGCTTCTTCCGCTTCGCCAAGACGACCTGTAAGAGTGAAGTAGCCACAAGGTAGACCAGACTGACACTTAAGCGCATGAGGACAACCCCAGCGAGCTACATCTCTCGTACAGGCTCCAAATCCAAGAGGATGCAGTTTTGCATGGCGTTGAAGCAGTGATTTCGCCTTATCAGCCAAATTTTGTTGTACTAACTTGTCATGTGCACGTTTTAGTTCAGGCAGAAACTTATCGGACATTGTGCCAGTTATATAGTCCACAACCTCAGCAGTTGTTTCACCAAAAGTCTGCATGTTCTGCTTCAGATTATGCTCGGTATTGAGCTCAGGATTTATCATTAGTGAGGTTGTTAATTTAACGTTTCCAACACCTGTGTTTTTTACCGTCTTGGAAGACCGTGATAGAGCTGCCATTCTGCGGCTAACCTCAGTTCTGGGGGAGGGTAGGTTGACCGGAATGCAGGGCTTCTGCTGCGTAGTAAAGAGTGATAGCTGGAAACTCTTCGTGAGAGCTTGATTGTTCTCATCATAAGCCTTTTCCAGCATATTGATTGCTAGAGAAGCGGTCTGATAGGACTGTGATTCGGCCTGATGCTGATAGTGTTTATTCTGGGTGATATCAACACGCCCCATTAGGATGGCCTGAATATGATCCGTCACTCCAGCGATTGCCAAGAATGTATTTATGTTATGTCTCGGTACATGCTTTTTGATAATGACACGGGACCCATCATCTTCAAAAAGATTAAAGTGATCAAAGATAGATTTTCGGTTTTGTGTTCCGCCTAACCAAGCTTCTATTGAGTTTTCATCAAGTGGGAAAATATGTTGCAATGAAACAAAATCTTTACCAATTCCAAATGCACCTTCCGGCATGATGAACATCAGGTCTTCATAATTGAAGTGTTCCCAGTCACCATTGTTTTTGGCTGAAATTATGCACTGGTGCCCAGGCTCAAAGTTTTTTGCTTGAGCGTAACGCTGATAGACATAATCATTCAACTGTTCTTTAGTGAAGTACCAGCTGTTCTTCTGTTTATGAACGGGTATTACCTTAGGTTTATGTCCGCTAAAGTTCGCAATGGAATTCCGAATACTCTTTCCAAGATCATTCCTGGAGCCACCAGAACCACTAAACATGATGTCTTCAAGATAATTTTGCTCAATCCATTCATCAGGAAAATCAGCGATCTTACCTGGGAGCATATTAGTGAAATTAGAATCTCTGAAGCCCTGAATCGTTTTACGGAACCCAGAGGTCAATTCTCGAACAGATTTATAAATCATCTCAACGACAGAATAAGTGCTTGGCGCCAGCCAATGGATCCGCCATCCAGCCTTTTTTGCACCAAGATACTCAATACCCAACCTGTAAGTAGGCCAGTCTTGATCTATTGCGTGCTGACGTTTATCTTTATCCGTAATTTCTCGCTTAACCAAAGAAGTCATTTTCAGCAACATTATTTCCTGGAAACGGAAACCGCAAATAATTGTGAGTAACAACATATTGTAAAAGATACGCTGATAACTATTCTCAGCTAAAGCGATCAACTCAATAACACACATAAATGCACGGATTGATATGAGTCTTTCATCATCAGTTTGATCAGGGGTGGCTTCTTGCGCTTTCTTCCTTTCTTTAGTGCTGTTAGAACCATTTCGATAAGGATACTTATTTTTGACTTCAATATTAACTAAGAAAAGATCATATTGACGTAGTAAAGCAATGGCCTTTACTGCAATATCGCAATAGTCACTGACATTATCAGGACTGTCAGAATTCTCATGATGCCGCTCCATCGCTGCATGAATAATATCGGAAGTCAGATACATTGGATGCGTTTGACCTGTTTTATTTACCATTTCCCAATACCAGCGCTTCATGACCTGTAATGGTTTGTCTAGTGTAGAACCTGATGGTAATCCGCCAATGATACACACCAGATGCATGTGATAAGCTCGCATAAAATCCTGAAATTCCGAAGAAATATTCATTTGTGAGAGCCCCTTAATACGACTAGAAACTTCGTCCCACTTAAAGCCGCGATCTTTTGTTTCTTTAAGCCATGCAACACCTTTCTCACCAAAACGCCAGGAACCGGCATTCCACTCCAGTTGTCCAACAGCATTGTAGGCAACAAGACGCTCTTCAAATTTTGCTTTATATTTCTCTATATAAATAAGAAGATTATCCGCCTGTTTATTACGTATTGTTATTTGTGTAGTCATCGATTAAATAGTCCTCCGGCCTTTGCCATTTCAATGCGAGCCATAACCTGATTTACATGCTCTTTCCGCCGCACTAATTCCTTGAGAAGTGGATGATTTAAAATGCCAGCATCATCGGCAACATCACGAACATTTTGGATTTCATCATTCAGCGAAAGAAATACTTTTTTGTGGTTTCCATCTATAAATGGTTTGAAATACAGGCAACCGTAACATCCACGACCCTGTGCAAAGGGGCAAATGTCTTCTTCATAATTACATCCACCGAGATGGTAATGAAGTTGCCCACCAATTGACCCTGCAACATTGCGACCTTCCCATTCGCTGCTGTGAACTAAATTCCCAGTCAACATGAGTGCCATCATGTTCTTAAACACAGGGTTGCGACCCAAAGCTGCCTCACGAATATCAGCCAGCTCAGGGGTGGCTGCAATGTATCGATCTGCAACAACATAAGAGGATTGTCCCAATATATAAGCTATCTCAGGAGCACTGGCACCACTCATTGCCATTGAGTGACCAACGTTGTGACGAAAGAGGCTTGCGGTATATACAGGTAGTTGATAATCATCGTTTTTTACTGCCTCCTGAATCTCTTGTGGTGAAAATCTGAAAAGCATTTTCTTTAATGACGCTTCCACCATCTTCATTGAAGATACTATGATGGAAAACATCGGGTCGGTATCACCAATTCCAACTAGGTACTTATACAGTAAGATTAACTTTCCAAGTTCTTCCGGAATTGCAACTCGAACTCGATCGATAGTTAGTTTTGACTTTTTGGCATATGGCACAAGTACTGAATAACGCATCCCGTACTTATTCTCGGTATCAACGATAAAATCGCCTCCGGAAAGTTTACCGATCTGTACAGGTCTGGCCCCAATGTAATAAACTATGCCAATAATAATGCAGTCCCGTAATGTATCAATTTTAATGGTTTTCCTTACAGTTTCCAGATGAATGTTTTTATTTTCTTCAACATCAATTTTTGGACATAGCTTAGATGCCCAACGTTGAATGCCATTTTCTATCATTAGGCATACTTCTTCTGGTATAACGAGGTCTAGGTTTTGGTAGCGAGCCCAGTTATTGTTCCTAGGGCGTGGCACTTCCAGCAATAGATCTTCCAGCTCATCACTGTCATCCTTACTTTCGAAGAATCCATTACGATCAAGTTTTCGTAATGCATAGAGGGTGTAATAGAACTGACTGCTGTCTGAGTGATTTCGCTCAGTCTTCGCAACTAGCATTTGCATTTTTTCAATAAGGCTTTCGCGAGTGATAACCTCAATTTGTTTGAAAGTTGTTGCGACAAACTGAGCAAATTTATCAGCAACACTTGCCGAGTTCTCATTAATGTACGCGATCGTTAAGTATTTCAAGAGCTTGAGTGAAACTGGTGATAAATCACAAAAGTATTTACCAGTAGAGAATAATATAGCCAAATTATTACCTGAGAATCTGTAACGCCAATCATCATGTAGATATAAATATCGGTCATCAAATTCTGTTGCACTTATTAAAAACAATCGTTTAGGGAGCTGAATATTTTCAATCCATTCAAGCTGTTCTTTTGTAAAGTGAAGGGGATGGGTTTTAAAAAAACCACCCCCGGTGATACCGCTCTCAGTTGAATAGATCTTTGAATGTGAAGTCTTCGTCATAAACATTATCTTCTAGCAAGTTGGAGGTTTTTCTTTGCGAAATGTTTGTTTCTGGGGAAGCTAAATGCATATCTGAATGTTTCGTACGCTTATAGTTGCTCTGGTTACTCACCACTTCAATAAACCGCTTGGCATATCTTAATGGAACTTTACTGGTCAGTGACCAGCCGCCTAAAGCACGAAGTTGTTCAATAGCTGGTTCAAGTACTCCATTCATCCTTGCTCGAATACCATAGTCTTGCGCCAGTATTAGTGATTCACTCAGGAGACTATTGTAAATAAACTCAAGAGTGATATTAGCCCAAGTATGCCGCCCAACGTGTGGTGTTATATTAACCATATTATTAATATTTTTATTACTTTTCGTACGATAATGAGGGAATAGGGCAATGAATGCCGGATCAATTTTTTCCTTATAAAATGTTCGAATTGCATCGTAAGTTAATGGAGTTAACCTACCTGAGCCTTTAATAAAAACAAACTCATGGTCAACAATTTTTTTCTCTTCAAATAATGGGGACCGATATTGCTCCATATAAATGGTAAACATAATGAAGTCATCTTCGGTTAGTTCGATTTGTCGCTGTGAATGCTCAGTCTTGAGTGAAGGTTGTTGTTTCCTTGGGTCAACTACATCATCTGGTAGATTTTGTACAATCAGGATGAAACGAATGTTACCTCGTGAGTCTGGAAGGGTTGGCCCCACGCAATCCTTCATCAACAATTGAACTTCACCAACACGTAAGCCATAGTTAAACATTAACCGGTGAATAAGGTAGTTACGGTATTGTTGAAATCCTGAATCGAATGGGTTTTGGGGATTAACCACGGCCGTGAATAGTTCGCCGGTCTCGATATCTGAAAATTCAGGAGTGGAGGGGATTAACATGTTCGTTAGTTCGATACTTTGCTGGCTGGTGATACTTTTGTATCGGTGAGCTGGTTCGTTCCTGGATACTTCAACTCTATTGAAGACCTTAATTCTGGCAGCGAGATCTCTATGGTTCGCCTGGTTAATCTGGTGAGCTTCAGTAGGTGACATATCTTGGTATGCCAGATTCATATATCTATAGTTGAGATACTTAAGGAATCGGCCAACGTTTCTGACGTGGTTACCATAGGTGGACTTGTTGGTTCTGGAGAGTGCCGAATGTAAAAACCCGTTAGAGATTATGTCGGTCTCGTCACTCAGGTGCTGCTTCCCGAGCAGATAAGTAAAGAAGCCATCAAGCTCCCTGATAAAACAGGAGATATTGTAGCCAGACCGATAGAAATCGTAGTCAAATGTTTGTTTATGCTTCTTATAGTAATAGACGTAAAAGAAACGCAGCGAACACAAAATGTTTTCTTGAGTCCCTAGGCTTTTCTTGCTCAGTTCATTCATTCCATAAATTGTGGCGAACATGACCGGTAGGGTAGTCACATCATCAACTATGAGATGAGTTCTCTGGTTGTTCCTCGATAAATGTAAGATGGTATATGCCATGAACTTAGCGGATGCCCCGTAATTTTTGTGTTATGAAGTCATCGTAAGTCCACAACTAAACTTTGGCAACTGACTGATTCATCGGTAAGTTCCTGAAAGAGAGGGACTCATGAACTTAAGAGCAAACCCACCATATTTAACATAATATACATTATGCGCACCAATGATGTAGTAGCAAAGTTGTAATGTCCGATAATGGCTAAGTTAAGATGTCCGGCGTGTATAATCAAGTAAGGATTACCATGACGGCTCTCGCAGCGGAGTTTTTCACTTTGGATGAAGTTAACAGACTCAAGATCATTCAGGACGTCATCGACCGGCGTCTGACAACACAGATGGCAGCTCAGCAGCTTGGTATCTCCGACCGTCAGTGCCGCCGTCTGCTTGCGCGTTATCGTGAAGATGGTCCGCTTGGCATGACCAGCCGCCGTCGTGGTAAATCCAGCAACAATCAGCTGCCTCTGGGACTGGCCGCATACGCGCTGAATATTATTCGCGAGCGCTACAACGATTTCGGTCCGACACTGGCCTGTGAAAAGCTGTCTGAGGTTCACGGTGTTCATCTTTCTAAAGAAACCGTCCGTAAACTGATGACTCAGGCCAGTCTTTGGGTCCCACGTAAGCAACGTGCGCCAAAAATTCAGCAGCCGCGTTACCGCCGTGCCTGTGCCGGTGAACTCATACAAATCGACGGCTGCGACCACCACTGGTTTGAAAACCGGGGACCTAAGTGTACGGCGCTGGTTTACGTTGATGACGCAACCAGTCGTTTAATGCAGCTTCTTTTCGTGAAATCTGAGTCTACTTTCACCTATTTTGAAGCGACCCGGGGCTATATTGAAAAACATGGCAAGCCGCTGGCACTGTACAGCGACAAAGCCAGTGTATTCAGGATCAACAATAAAAACGCAACCGGCGGCGACGGCGATACCCAGTTTGGCCGTGCGATGCATGAACTGAACATTCAGACCATTTGTGCAGAAACCAGTGCTGCCAAAGGCCGCGTTGAACGGGCGCACCTAACGCTTCAGGACCGCCTGGTCAAGGAGCTCAGGCTCCAGGGTATCAGTTCCATGGAAGCTGCGAACGCATTTGCCGAAGAGTTCATGAACGATTACAACCGTCGTTTCGCAAAAGCGCCTCGCCAGGCGTTTGATGTTCATCGGGAACTGGATGTCGATGATGATCTTGATATGGTATTTAACTGGCGTGAAGCTCGTAAAGTGTCGAAATCACTCACAGTGCAGTACGACAAAGTCCTTTATCTGATTGAAGACAGCGAATTCAGTCGTCGGGCGATTGGTAAATACATCGATGTCTGGCATTACCCGGATGGACATAAAGAGCTCCGGCTTAATGGCGTGTCACTTCCCTACTCCACCTATGACAAGCTTTCTGAAATCGATCAGGGGGCCATTGTGGACAACAAACGTCTGGGGCGGGCCCTGGAAATGGCGCAGCTGGTCCAGGCCGAGCGGGATAATAACCGGTCGCAGTCCGTTCCATCCGGCGACGGTCCTTCACGCAGGCGTAAAGCCCCCACAACGAAGAAATCTCAGCGCTCCCTTGATCAGGACGATATGTTCAATGCCCTGGTGAAACTTCAGTCACGCTCTGAAGAGATATTTGGAAAGAAACCGATTTAAAGCCCGGTAATCCATCCGGGCATGCCTGGCTGTCAGATTTTGGCCTGATTGACCCGTGCCGCGAGCTCCTGATGACTCTCTTTCCTTTCGCTGTAGCGGTCGGACAGGTAGGCTGTGTGCCCTTTCAGGAGTAACGTCATTTTGAACAACTCTTCGGTAACGTCGACAATCCTGTCATACCAGGGTGAGGGTTTCATGCGCCCTTCATCATCAAATTCCTGCCATGCCTTTGGCACTGACGACTGATTGGGGATGGTGAACATCCGCATCCAGCGGCCAAGTATCCGCATCTGATTGACCGTGTTAAACGACTGTGAACCACCACAAACCTGCATGACGGCCAGCGTTTTACCCTGGGAAGGACGAACAGCACCTTCACTCAGGGGTATCCAGTCAATCTGGGCCTTCATCACCGAGCTCATGGCGCCATGTCTTTCCGGAGAACTCCAGACCATTCCGTCACACCACCTGACCAGCTCGCGGAGTTCAAGCACTTTGGGGTGACTTTCGGGCGCATCATCGGGTAACGGCAGACCGGATGGGTTAAATATTTTCACCTCAGCCCCCATCTTTGCCAGCAACCGCCCGGCCTCTTCCGCTGCAAAACGACTGTAGGACCGCTCTCGTACTGAACCGTACAGGATGAGAATTCGCGGCATGGTTTCGTTGTTGCCCGTAAGTTTGCTGGCAAGCGCATCATCAAAATAAGCCGGTTCGATTGCTGGTAAGTCGGTCATAAAAAATCTCCATTTCATAAGCTATGCTTTAAAAGTTATCACATATGAAATACCATATGTATTGTTATTTTTTTACGAGGTTAAGCATGCTACAGCCTGTTCAGCTTTTTAAACTGCTCGCCGACGAGACCCGTTCAACTATCGTGATGCTTCTCAGGGAGTCCGGTGAAATGTGCGTCTGTGACATCTGTGCGGCAACCGCAGAGTCTCAGCCAAAAATTTCTCGCCATATGGCCCTTTTACGTGAAGCCGAGCTGGTCATCGACCGTCGCGAAGGAAAATGGGTGCATTACCGACTGTCGCCACACATGCCAGCATGGGCTGCGGGTATTATTGATACAGCCTGGAACTGTGAACGAGAAAACATACGCAACAAGCTCAGTAGCGTGGCATCTGTCTCCTGCTGATGGCGATATATATATCCGAATAAACAAATGTGAATGGAGTTTCTGATGTTACTGGCTGGTGCTATCTTTTTATTCACGCTCGTCCTGGTTATCTGGCAACCCAGAGGGCTGGGGATTGGCTGGAGTGCCTCACTGGGCGCAATTCTGGCATTGCTGACTGGCGTCGTTCATCTGGGGGATATTCCGGTGGTCTGGCAGATAGTGTGGAATGCGACCGCCACCTTTATCGCCGTGATCATCATCAGTCTTCTGCTCGACGAATCCGGCTTCTTTGAATGGGCCGCGCTGCACGTTGCCCGTTGGGGGAATGGCCGGGGGCGGCTGCTCTTCACCTGGATCGTCCTGCTTGGTGCGATGGTTGCGGCACTGTTTGCCAACGACGGTGCGGCACTGATCCTGACACCTATCGTTATCGCGATGCTGCTGGCGCTGGGATTCAGCCGGGGGGCAACCTTAGCGTTTATCATGGCCGCAGGGTTTATCGCTGACACGGCAAGCCTGCCACTGATTGTCTCAAACCTGGTGAATATCGTCTCGGCGGATTTCTTTAAGCTTGGTTTCTCAGAATATGCCGCCGTGATGGTCCCGGTTAACCTGGCCGCGATTGCGGCTACGCTGGTGATGCTGCATCTGTTTTTCCGTAAGGACATTCCCGCCGTTTACGACGTTTCTCTGTTGAAAGAACCGAAAGACGCTATACGTGATGTGAATACCTTTAAAACCGGCTGGCTGGTTCTGGTGTTGCTTCTGGTGGGATTCTTCGGACTGGAGCCGCTGGGCGTACCGGTCAGTTTGGTCGCAGCCGCTGGTGCATTGCTTCTGTTTGCTGTTGCGAAAAAAGGGCATGCCATTAACACCGGTAAGGTGCTGCGTGGTGCGCCCTGGCAAATCGTTATCTTCTCGCTGGGGATGTACCTGGTGGTCTACGGCTTACGAAATGCCGGTCTGACCCACTATCTCTCTTCCTTGCTGAATCAGCTGGCAGAGCAGGGATTGTGGGCGGCAACGCTGGGTACGGGCTTCCTGACGGCCTTCCTGTCATCAGTGATGAACAATATGCCGACCGTGCTGGTCGGGGCGCTGTCGATTGATGGCAGCACTGCGACCGGTGTTATCAAAGAAGCGATGATTTACGCCAACGTCATCGGCAGCGACCTGGGGCCAAAAATTACCCCTATCGGCAGTCTGGCAACGTTACTGTGGCTGCACGTTCTGTCGCAGAAAAATATCAAAATTACCTGGGGATATTACTTCCGGGTGGGCATTGTCATGACAATCCCCGTGCTGTTTGTCACGCTTGCAGCACTGGCGCTTCGTCTGTCTTTCACTTTGTAATGAGATACTGATATGAGCAACATTACCATTTATCACAACCCGGCCTGCGGCACGTCACGCAATACCCTTGAAATGATCCGCAACAGCGGTACAGAGCCGACCGTTATTCATTATCTTGAAACCCCACCATCACGAGCTGAGCTGGTAAAACTCATTGCGGATATGGGGATCACGGTACGAGCGCTGCTGCGTAAGAATGTCGAACCTTTTGAAGCGTTAGGGCTGGCGGAAGACCGCTTTACTGACGAGCAGTTAATCGATTTTATGTTGCAGCACCCTGTTCTGATCAATCGCCCTATCGTGGTAACGCCGCTGGGTACCCGGCTATGCCGCCCTTCTGAAGTCGTGCTGGATATTCTTCCCGATGCGCAGAAAAGCGCGTTCACGAAAGAGGACGGTGAGAAGGTAGTTGATGAAAAAGGTAACCGGCTGAACTAAACGTGTTCTTGTGACGAAGGGCGAGAGAACTCGCCCTTTTTTATTTAAGATAATCAGTGCTAACGGAGGATAAGAAGCGGTTGTTGCGTCTTTTGCAGCATTTCGGAGGTATGACTACCGATAAAGAACTGCCGCAACCTGGAATGACCGTAGGCCCCCATCACTATCAGATCGACAGCATTTTCCTCGGCGTAACGAATAAGCGCGTCCCCGACTGATTGCCCGGTAAGATGTGTTGTGCTGTTTTCTATATCCGCGTCACGTAAAATTTGCTGTGCGGTCAGCAGCTCTTCCTTCTTACCGTTTACCATGACAAGGTGGCACTCCAGCCCCCTGAGTAAGGGACTCATCGTCAGACGTTCCAGGTTACTCCTGCTTTCTTCACTGCCATCATAAGCCAGCATGACTCTGGAAGGCACTGAGTAGTTCTCCGGAACAACCAGTAGGGGTTTCTTTTGCAGACGAATAACGCTTTCCAGATGAGAGCCTACCGGATGCTGGCTACCCCGACGCCCCAGCACCATGAGACGAAGGTCGCTCAGCTCTGCCAGAACTTCATCCGGTGTACCGTGTTTTTGCATCAAAAGCACATCCGGGCTTCCCTGTTTTTGAAGCAGTTCAGCACAACTTTCCAGTATTGCTTTCCCCTGGGCCATCAGCAGGCGATTACGTTGCCCTTCAATTTCTACCAGCTCATCGGTCAGCAATTGCTGACTGTCTATGCCGAGAGTGCCGGTCAGGTCTGACACTACCGGGGTGCTGTCTTTTTCGATAACGTGCAACAGTGCTAGCTGTGATTGCAAAGTGCGGGCTGCCCACGCCGCATATTCACACACTGACCGCGTTGAAAGTGAACCGTCCACACAAGCTGTAACAGTATTATTCATAGTTTTCCCTCCAGTCTGTTAATGACCGCCCATCAGTTTTTCGACTTCTTCAGGTTTATCGTGAACACCAAACCGGTCAACGATGGTGCGGGTGGCTTCATTCATCCCACGTATTTCAACCCCGGCGCCCTCTCTGCGGAACTTAATGACCACCTTATCCAGGGCGCTGACGGACGTGATGTCCCAGAAATGGGCATGTGAAACGTCTATCACCACATTCTCAATCGCTTCACGGAAATCAAAGTGGCTCGTAAAGCGGTCTGCTGATGCAAAGAATACCTGGCCGGTGACGGTATACGTCCGGCTCGTCCCCTCCAGAACTGAGGTTACACGCATGAACCGGGATACTTTAGTGGCAAAATTGAGCGAAGCAATCAGTACACCGGTCAGCACACCGAAGGCCAGATTATGTGTTGCCACCACAACCGCTACGGTGGCAAGCATGACCACGCTGGTTGAAAGGGGGTGTGTCCGCAGGTTGGCAATGGAGCGCCAGGAGAATGTCCCGATGGAAACCATAATCATCACCGCGACCAGCGCTGCCATCGGAATTTGGGAGACCCAGTTGCGCAGGAACACAATCAGGCAAAGCAGCACCACGCCCGCCGTGAGGGTTGAAAGTCGTCCGCGTCCACCGGATTTTACGTTGATAACAGATTGCCCAATCATCGCGCAGCCTGCCATTCCTCCGATAAAGGATGTGCAGATGTTCGCGATGCCCTGAGCTTTGCACTCCCTGTTTTTGTCGCTTGGCGTGTCGGTCATGTCATCCACGATAGTGGCGGTCATCATCGACTCAAGCAGGCCAACCACCGCAAGCCCCGCAGAATATGGCAGGATGATGAGCAGCGTCTGAAGATTTAAAGGCACGTCCGGGAGCAGGAAGACCGGCAGACTGTCGGGAAGTTTCCCCATATCCCCGACGGTTCGCACATCCAGATGCAGCCACATGGCAATCCCAGTCAGCACCACGATGCACACAAGCGGTGAAGGAATGGTTTTGTTGATATAAGGGAAGAGATAGATGATCCCCAGCCCTGCCGCAGTCATGGCATAAACATGCCATGTCACATTGGTCAGCTCAGGCAACTGGGCCATAAAAATCAGTATTGCCAGTGCATTAACAAACCCCGTGACCACTGAGCGTGAAACAAAACGCATCAGCCCGCCAAGCTTCAGATATCCGGCTATCAGCTGGAATACCCCGGTCAGTATGGAGGCAGCCAGTAAATACTGTAAGCCATGATCTTTCACCAGCGTCACCATCAGGAGAGCCATTGCACCGGTGGAGGACGAAATCATCGCCGGACGTCCGCCAAAGAAGGCCATAACGAGAGGAATACAGAACGCCGAGTAGAGGCCCACCTGGGGATCAACACCGGCGATAATGGAAAAGGCGATCGCTTCTGGAATGAGTGCGAGCGCGACAACAATACCGGCCAGAACGTCACCACGGACGTTACCCAGCCAGTCCTTACGCGTCGAGGACAGCAACATAGTAATTTCTCAGTTTTTAGATACAGTCAGCCCTGGAGGGCTACATTTTTACGTACGGTAAAGCACATCCGCAGACGGGATGTTATTGAGTGCGTGCTGAGGCTTGCTCAGTACGACAGAGGAAGGAAAAACTCAGGGTGGCGTAATACGCATAGCGGTTGTCAGATTCTCCATAGCGGATGTGTATATATTGTCGGCTCTGTTGTCAGGAAGAACTTACAGAACACGTCGCGTTTGAACATGAAACACTTCAAAGCAGCCCAATACTACAAATAAAGCGAATACGGGGTCAACCCAACAAGGTACTCAAACGAAGAGGTTAAGATGCGATTTTTATCCAGGAATTCAATATTATCAAAGGACATTTGAACTTTGCCCCACCCCGGACATCTCTACTTAGCTTTGACA
>NZ_CALSBS010000043.1 GCF_943590815.1 Pseudocitrobacter vendiensis
AATATTTAATATAAAATAGTTACATCTTTGACGTAAAATAAAATGAACTCTATAGATAATATCGCCGCTGCAATGCTGATTTATTTAAAAGCATTCATAACCATTATTATTTAAAGGAAATAAATAATGAAAAGAAAAGTATTGGCAATTATTGTCCCGGCATTGTTAGTGGCTGGTGCAGCAAATGCGGCAGAAATCTATAATAAAAACGGTAATAAACTGGATCTCTATGGGAAAGTCGATGCTCGTCATACTTTCTCTGACAATCCGGGTGATGATGGTGATGACACTATTATTGAACTGGGTTTCAAAGGTGAAACGCAGATCACTGACGAATTGACCGGCTTTGGTAACGCGCTGATGAAAGTGAAAGCCAGCGATACCGAAGGTAGCGACAACATGTATGCGAAACTGGCCTTCGCCGGTCTGCGCTATGCCGATGCAGGTTCATTCGACTACGGTCGTAACTACGGCGTCGTGTACGACGTCGAAGCATGGACCGATATGTTGCCAGTATTCGGTGGCGACTCTTACACCTGGACTGACAACTTCATGACTGGCCGTGCTAACGGCGTAGCGACCTACCGTAATACTGATTTCTTCGGTCTGGTTGAAGGCTGGAACTTCGCGCTGCAATATCAGGGCAACAACGAAGGCGGCAACACAAACGAAGATCAGGAAGGCACCAAAAACGGTCACGACGATTATCGTTTCCAGAATGGTGATGGCTTCGGTATGTCCACCACCTATGATTTCGGTGATGTACTGGAAGGCTTAAGCGTTGGTGCGGCATTCTCCTCTTCTGACCGTACAAACTCCCAAGTTGCTGCGGGTGGGATTCATAATCACCTGAGTAAAGATGCAGGTGGCTCCGAAGCGGAAGCCTGGACTATTGGTATGAAATACGACGCTAATGATGTCTACCTTGCATTGATGTACGCTGAAACACGTAACATGACCCCATATGGTAGTGGGGACCGTGGTGGCAAGAAGTATGAAGGCGGCATTGCCAACAAAACGCAAAACTTTGAAGCGGTTGCTCAGTATCAGTTCGATTTCGGTCTGCGTCCGTCTTTAGCGTGGGTTTACTCTAAAGGTGAAGACCTGGGTGGTTACAACGGCCACAACGGTCAGCATCACGTAATTGAATACACCGACAAAGCGCTGGTGAACTACGTTTCTGTTGCAGCGACCTATTACTTCAACAAAAACATGTCCGCATACGTCGATTACAAAATCAACCTGCTGGATAACGACGTGAAATTCTATCAGGACAATGGCATCTCCACCGATGACGTTGTGGGTGTTGGCCTGACTTATCAGTTCTAATCCCTACATATTATAAAGCCCGCATTGCGGGCTTTTTTTATTTCTTATGAAGGCGTTACGGCGCTTCCTGCAACGCCACTCGCACAAAACCATTGTTCTGCGCCAGCAGGGCATTGGCATCATTGGCTTCCATTCCTGTGAGCACCATCAGAATTGCGGTTTTACAATGATGATCGCAGCGTTCCAGCGCCGCTTTCGCCACGGCGCGTGAACAACTTCCTGCTTCCATCACAATCGCAATCTGACGCTCGCACCACTGGGTGGTATCCCCTTGCAGATCCACACGCAAATTGCTGTAAACCCGACCGCTGCGAATCGCAAGCCCGGTGGTCAGCATATTCAGAACCAGTTTCTGTGCGGCATTGGCTTTCGGATTACCGTAGCCAGCCACGACTTCCGCCCCGGTTTGTGGCGCAATAACCAACGACGCCAACTGTGCAGCTTCGCTTTGCGGATTGCGCGTGAGCACCGCTACCGGCGCACCCAGAGACCACGCATGACGCAGTGCGCCCCACACCCACGGCGTTTTTCCGCCGACGGTCAGGCCCAGCAGCATATCTTTATCATTAAAGCCGATGGCCTGAAGGTCCAGCGCCCCACGATCGTAATCGTATGCGGCTTCGCTTTTTTCATTCAGCATCGCCTGCGGCCCACCCGCGATAAGCCCGACAATCGGACCGTGACCCTGTGGTGTAAACTCACTGGCAGCAAGCATCCCGGCACGCCCCGACGCGCCCGCACCGACTATCACTAAGCGCCCACCGCGACTCAGCGCCGCCGCAGCTTGATCCACTAAACGGGTGATTTCATCCAGACAAGGCGTGATGGCATCGGCAATACGTTTATCTTCCTGATTGATAACGTTAAGCATGTCCTCGGTGGACAATCTGTCGATATCGGCGGTAACAGTACTGCGTCGTTCCATGACTGCATCGGTAAGCTTAATGCTCATAAACTGCCTCCTTATTATGAGTTGCCTTTCAATATAAAGTGTTTCATATGGATAGCCTGAGAGTGGCGTCACAAAGAGACGTTTGTTTTGCTAAGGGCTACACTGCTTTAAGAAATCAGGCTTATCAGCGATAATGCTTGTTTATTAATGATGACAGGGATCCCGATGCACGATTTACAGCAGCCTCAACGCGCGCCAAAACGTCCGATGAAGCTCAGTACGCTGGTCACCCTGATGGTCTGCGGTGTCATCGGTGCCGTCCTGCTGGTTATCTACACCTTCTATCTTGCGCAAATTGCCAAAGCCACGCGTACGGGTTTGCAGGATACCGCCTTTGCTATCGCGCGCACCCTCGCCGATTCGCCGGAAATCAAACGCGGCCTCACCTCGCCTTCTTACAGCGATATTATTCAGCCGATTTCAACCGCCGTGGAACAACGTAATCATCTGCTGTATGCGGTGGTGACAGATATGCATGGCATTCGTTATTCGCACCCTGATCCCCGCCGTGTCGGCCAGCGTTTTATCGGAGAAGATTTACAACCCGCCCTGCTTGGTCAGGAAAATGTCTCGGTGAACCATGGCGTACTGGAAGAGGCGCTGCGCGTCTTTACGCCAGTTTATGATGAAGAGCGCAGTCAGATTGGCGTGGTGATTGTCGGTATCTCGATGAACGATGTTCAGGCGCAAATCAACGCCAGCCGCTGGAATGCCATCTGGTTTGTGTTGTTCAGCGCCATTATTGGTAGCTTCGGGACCTGGGTGCTGGTTCGGGTACTGAAAAATATTCTTTTCGGGCTTGAGCCCTACGAAATTTCTACGTTGTTTGAACAGCGTCAGGCGATGCTGCAATCGCTTAAAGAAGGCGTCATCGCCGTCGACAGCCTCGGAAACGTAACGCTGATTAACCATACCGCGCGGCAAATTCTTCTCTCCGCCAACAATCGCCAGCCAGGAGAACCGCCGCATGCGCCGTTACAGGGAAACCTGCAACAGGTTCTGTCTACCGGAGTCGCGATTCCGGATCAAGAAGTGGGCTGCAACGGGCGTCTGTTACTCACCAACACCGTACCGGTCCGCAGTCAGAACCGTGTGATTGGCGCGATTTGCACCTTCCGCGATAAAACCGAAGTCAGCCAGTTGATGCAGCGCATGGATGGCATGGTGAACTATGTCGATGCGCTGCGCGCTCAGTCTCACGAGTTCATGAATAAACTGCACGTGATCCTCGGGCTTTTGCACATCAAGCGCTACGACAAGCTGGAAGAGTACATTCTGCAAACCGCGCAAAATTATCAGACCGATATCGGCGAAATTCAGCATAAAATTAAATCACCAATTGTTGCCGGTTTCCTGCTTGGCAAAATCAATCGCGCGAAAGAGGCCGGGTTTACGCTGACACTTGCCGAAGAGTCGCGCGTGCCGGACAACGCCAACGAACAACAGGTGGCGGTACTGGTCACCGTGCTGGGCAACCTGATAGAAAATGCGCTGGACGCCATGTCCGGCCAGCCGGAAGGCGAGATAAGCCTGCTGCTGCACTATCAAAATGGCTGGCTCTCCAGTGAAGTCAGTGATGATGGGCCTGGCATCGCCCCGGATAAAATTGATGCTATTTTTACCAAAGGTTTTTCGACGAAAGGCGAGAATCGCGGCGTCGGGCTATTTCTGGCCCGGCAACAAACTGAAAATCTCGGCGGCAGCATCGCCGTGGAATCAGAGCCGGGCGTCTTTACGCAATTTTTTGTACAAATCCCCTGGGACAGCGAGAGGAATGCCGAGTGATTAATGTGTTAATTGTTGATGATGATGCCATGGTGGCCGACCTGAACCGTCTCTATATCGAACGGGTTGAGGGATTTAGCTGCTGTGGAATCGCGTCAACCCTCAGCCAGGCTCGCAAATTTATTGATGAGAGTGTGCAACCCATCGACCTGGTGCTACTGGATGTTTATATGCAGCAGGATAATGGGCTGGATCTGCTGCCGATCATTCGCGCATCGGGCCGGGCTATCGACGTTATCATGATCTCTTCCGCTTCAGATGCGGAAACTATTCAAACGTCGATGCATTATGGTGTGGTGGATTACCTGATCAAACCGTTCCAGTTCCCGCGCTTTGAAGAGGCGTTAACCGGCTGGCGTGAGAAAAAACAGCTGATGGGTAACCATAAGTATTACGAACAGGCTGATGTCGATCGCCTGCTGCATGGCGGTGCGCCGGAACTGGCTGACGCCAAACGTCTGCCGAAGGGGTTAACACCGCAAACACTGCGCACTATTTGTCAGTGGATTGACGCGCATCCGGAAAGCGAGTTCTCTACCGACGACCTGGCGAACGCAGTGAATATTTCGCGAGTATCATGCCGAAAATACCTGATTTGGCTGGCGCAGATTAATATTTTGTTTACCAGCATTCACTACGGCGCAACCGGGCGCCCGGTGTATCGCTATCATCTGCTGGCGGAACAGTACGGTCTGCTTAAGCAGTACGCGCAATAAGCCGACAATCGTCATCAAGCAGCGTAAACCGGTAATGTCTGGCCGATGAGAGAATGATCTCCCGCTGTTTGGTGACAAATATCGCTTCAATGTCCGGGCGTCCGCGTAGCGCTGCAATACCCTTCTCTACACCCATTCCATAAATCAGCGTGGTCCAGAGATCACAGTCGAGGGATTCGCTGGCGATAATGGTCACGCTGTCGAGCTCGTTATCCAGGGGATACCCGGTGCGAGGGTCAAGAATATGGTGATAGCGGTGCCCGTCCAGCTCGAAAAAGCGCTCATAGACGCCGGAGGTCACCACCGACTTGTTCACCACCTCAATGGTCCCGAGCAACGCGTTATCCTGCGCAAAGGGCTTCTTCAGGCCAATCGACCAACCGCCCTCTGGTGAACCGAGCGTTTGCACATTTCCACCAAGATTAATCAGCCCCAGCGTCACGCCCTGCTGGCGCAAATAGTCGCGCACGCGGTCGGCGATGTAACCTTTTGCAATCGCCCCCAGATCGATTTCCATTCCGGCACGCGTCAAAAATACACTGCTTTGAGCATCATCCAGCACCACATTATGCGGATCGGTGAGCGTCAGTAATTGCGCAATATCCTCGGCGGGCGGCACGCTATCGCCCTTAAAACCGATTTTCCAGCGTTTCACCAGCGGGCCAATCGCCAGATTAAACGCGCCGCCGGGGACAAGGCTTGCGGCTTTGGCGCATTTGATCAACTCATAAACCGGGCGGCTGACGCTGACGGGATTGACGCCGGCGGCGTGAATGATATCCATCACCTGCGATTGTGCGCGGTTAACGGTGAGGAGGTCTTCGTATTGCTTGATGAGCTTAAAAACACGGGAGGCGAGCGGTTCGTTGTGTTCGAAGAGTTTGAGCAAAATGGGCGAGCCCATCAGGACCGCGGAATAACTGTATACGCGTGCATCGTCTGACATTCCAGCCTCCTTTCATAAAAGAGAACCCGGTAGCTTGGGCTACCGGGATTTCATGGGCTGCTAGCTGCGTTTTGCGCGCATTGCGGCCTGATGACCGGCGAGTGTACCAAAGATAATGATATCGGCGACAGCGTTACCGCCGATACGGTTGCCACCGTGGATGCCGCCAACCACCTCGCCTGCGGCGTACGCCCCGGCGATCACCTTGTGCGCTTTATCCAGCACGCAGGTCTCGGTATTGATGGTCACGCCGCCCATGGTGTGGTGCACGCCCGGCGCAATCTGAATCGCATGGAACGGACCTTCGTTGATCGGCGCACGCAGCGCGGTCGTACGACCGAAATCATCATCGTGCTGTTTTTCAACGAAACCGTTATAGCGTTCCAGGGTTGCCAGGAAAGCGTCTTCATTGAGCCCCAGTTTTTTCGCCAGGTCACGCGGTGAGCTGGCGCTGGTGACAAAGCCACGGCCAATGTATTCATCAGCGGCTTTGTTTTTCGCCCGAACATGCTCATCAAACACGATGTAGGCATATTTTTCCGGCAGCGCGATGATTTGCGCGGACACCTTGTCGCGGGTTTCCATTTCATTAAAGAAGCGGTTGCCCTGCTGATTCACCAGAATCGCCCCGCCGCCGCGGATAGATTCGGAAATCAGGTACGATGTTTTCTGCTCAACGGTCGGGTGAATCTGAATTTCGCTCATATCGACCGTGCCTGCGCCGATATTTTCCAGAAGTGAGATACCGCCACCGGTTGCGCCTTTATGGTTGGTGGTCACGAAGCCGGCCAGATCCGGACGGTATTTCACCACCATCGCGCTGTTGGCGCTGAAGCCACCGGTCGCCACGATAATGCTTTTGGTCGAGACGGTAAGCGCCTCTTTCTCTTCGGTCAGCAGACGGACTGCGGAAACTTCACCGTCTTCCATCACGATATCCACCACGGAAGTATCGAGCATCACATCGATATTGCGTTTGTTGACGTTACGCACCAGGCCGCTGATCAGATAGCCGCCAACCGCCGATCCGTCACGCGGACGGTGGGTACGGTCGATGCTCATCCCGCCGGTAGTGGTGATGTCGTTCAGCATAATGCCGCGCGTAGCCAGCCATTCGATGGCTTCTGGTGCGTTTTCGACAAAGCGACGCAGCAGTTCCGGGTTGTTTTTGTTTTTCCCGCCTTTCAGGGTTTCCTGGTAGAACAGCTCTTTGCTGTCCTGAATCCCTTTCACACGCTGGAAGCGCGTTTCCGCCGCGTTCATCCCGGCAGAGGCTTTGATGGTGTTCCCACCGATGGTTGGCATTTTTTCGACAATCAGCACGCTTGCGCCTTCGTCGTGCGCCTGAATCGCCGCAGCCAGACCCGCGCCGCCACTACCGACAACCACGACGTCGTAGCTTTTCGCTTCTTCGACGTCGCCGCCCTCTTCCGCCACCCGCGCTTTGCTTGATTTCAGCATCGCTTTAGAGACGGCTTTTTTCACCGCTTCACTCTGGCTGGTTGCGCCGGAGATAGCATCAACGTGCGGGGTGTTCGCATCGAGAATACGGGTACGAATCTCTTCAAAACTGGTGGTGAATTCCACGCTTTGATCCGGCGCGCTCGCCAGTTCGATATCGGCAATACGGTCCGTATCCAGGCTGACGTTGATAACCAGTTCATTGGTGTCATCCATCACGGTTTCCACGAAGGTACCCGCTTTGAATTTGGACTCGCCCATGCTCATGTCGCGGATCATCGCTTCAACCAGGAAGAAACGCCACAGCGGTTCCGGGATGCATAAGGCTTCACGCTGGGTGCTGTCGATGAACAGTTCCGGTGCTTCATTACGCGCAATGCGGTCAGTCCAGTCCGGATAGGCGATGCAGGCGCGTCCCACGGCGACCAGGTCGTAACCGTTATCCAGCGCGGTATCGACATCCGCTTCGTTCACGACGCCGCCCACGCCCATTACCGGGATTTGCGCGAGCGTTTCAGAACGCATGGCGACATATTTTTGAATCAGCGGCGTCGGATCGTTGGTTTCGACGATAGAAGGACGCAGCGTAGCGCCTACTGAGAAGTGCAGGTAATCGACGCCGCGCTCCGCCAGTTTTTCCAGCAGATACATGGTGTCGTCAAAGCGGATACCCGGGATTTCCATCTCTTCTGGCGAGAAACGATAGCCGATGATAAAGGAATCATCAGCATACTGGCGCACCATTTTATGGGTGATATCCAGTACTGCCAGCGGGAATTTCGCGCGATTGTCGCGGCTACCGCCCCACTCATCGTCACGCAGGTTGGAGTTCGGCGAGTAGAATTGTTGAATCAGATAGGTGTTGGCGCCATGAATTTCCACGCCGTCGAAACCGGCCTGGATGGCACGACGTACCGCATCGCCGAATTTACCGACCATGCCATACACTTCTTCCGTGGTCAGGGCGACCGGGGTTGCGGCTCCGTCACGCGGTGCAGCAACGGCGCTTGGGCCTACCGGCGTACGCCCACCGATCAGCTTAGGTTCGACCATGCGGCCACCGTGGTAAATCTGTAATAGCGCTTTCGAACCTTTAGATTTGATCGCTTCGGCAATTTTCGCCAGGCCGGCGATTTTGTCGTCGTTGTCGATACCCAGTGCGCCCGGGAAAGCGAGGCCGAGATCGTCAACAAAGCAGCACTCGACGATGATGGTACCGATGCTGCCGGAACGGGCGCGATAGTACTCAATCAGCTCGCTGCTGACTGAACCGTCGTAATAACCCGAACAGGTGGTCATCGGGGCCATGAACAAACGGTTTTTAATTTCAGTTCCGTTCGGTAAGGTGAATGACTCAAGTATGCGATGGTTTGTGTTCATCATATAAAAACTCCAAACTTTAAAAATTGAAATCTGCGAATTCTGAATCGGTGTGTATTTGAGTTATTTTTTCTTGCCGATATTGATGCTATTAATATAATGGTATTTTTAGTTACTAAAGTAATTACGTTAGTTAAAAAACTAATTAAGTACCGCTATAACACCAATACCCCCATGGTGTTATTAATAAAAAATATTTTGTTCACAATTATTTAAAATATTATTACTTTTACGCTACCTCTTGAGATGCAGTAAACCCCGTAATTTCACCCGCAACAACTAATATAAATCAATGGCTTAGACAAGCATCAACTTATGTTCTATATTTAAGATACCCACGCTCTCGTGAGCAATTAACGGCCAATACCCTTATAGTCCAACAGGGTTATTCAAAAATAATAAAAAGCGCGTTATCGTCCTGTTTTTTTGATCGAGATCAATTGCCTTATTCTTTAAAAGAGCATTAAATAAATATAAAGAATTCCTGATTTATCGCTGACAAATTAGCGCTAAATTTCCATGCCAGTAATACAAAAAGCCGCCTTTAATAATTAAATAAAGTAAAAAAACTAAAGAAAGCAAAAAGTCATTCCTGGCATAACCGAATTATTAACAACTTAAGACGCAAAACTATGAAAGAGAAAACCGCCGTAACGCCCCCCGTGGCGAGCAAGCCAAAAGACGGAAAGAAAAACCGTCTGATGATGATGGCACTGCCGATTATCGTCGCCGTGCTGCTGCTGTTTGTGCCGGTTCCTGAAGGGCTGCCGCCGTATGCCTGGCACTACTTCGCTATCTTTGTCGGCGTGATTGTCGGCCTGATTTTCGAACCCCTGCCGGGTGCGGTGATCGGTCTGACGGGCGTCGTCGCCATCGCATTATGCAGCCAGTGGGTGCTTTTCAGCCCGGAACAGCTGGCCGATCCTAAATTCAAACTGGCAGGCGCGTCCTTTAAATGGGCAGTGAGCGGTTTCGGTAACTCCACCGTCTGGTTGATTTTCGGTGCCTTTATGTTTGCCGCCGGTTATGACAAAACCCGCTTTGGTCGCCGCCTGGCGCTGATTCTGGTGAAATATCTGGGTCGTCGCAGCCTGACGCTCGGTTATGCCATAACCTTTGCGGACCTGCTGCTGGCGCCGTTCACTCCATCCAACACCGCGCGTAGCGGCGGGACGATCTACCCGATTATCGCCAACCTGCCGCCGCTGTACGGTTCAAAACCGAACGACCCGAGCGCGCGTAAAATTGGTTCTTATCTGATGTGGGTGGCGATTACCGCCGCGTGTATCACCAGTTCTATGTTCCTTTCCGCCCTGGCACCAAACCTGCTGGCGCTGGCGCTGGTGAAAAGCATCCTCGGTATCACCATTTCCTGGGGCACCTGGTTCATCGCCTTCCTGCCGCTGGGTATCCTGCTGATTCTGACTATGCCGTTGCTGGCTTACTGGTTCTATCCGCCGGAAGTGAAAGTGAACGACGAAGTGCCGCTGTGGGCGAGCCGTGAACTGGAAAAACTGGGCAAACTGTCACGTAACGAAATTCTGCTGCTGGTCTTCGTATGCTGCGCGCTGCTGATGTGGATCTTCGCTGCAGCGTGGATTGAGCCTGCCATGGCGGCGCTGTTAATCGTTGGCCTGATGCTGTGGACCGGCGTGCTGGAGTGGAGCGATATCACTGGCAACAAAGCCGCATGGAACACCTTTGTCTGGTTCGCAACGTTAGTGGCGCTGGCCGATGGCCTCTCCTCTACTGGCTTCATCAGCTGGTTGGGTAAAGAAGGCGGCCTGCTGATGAGCGGTATCTCTCCGGGTGTGGCAACCGTTGTTCTGCTGCTGGCGTTCTACCTGCTGCACTACCTGTTTGCCAGCACCACCGCGCACACCACGGCGCTACTGCCAGCGATGCTGACCATCGCCGCCACTATTCCGGGCATGAACATGGAAGTGTTCGTCCTGCTGATGGTGACTTCACTGGGTATCATGGGGATCATCACCCCATACGGTACTGGCCCGAGCCCGATTTACTACGGGAGCGGCTACCTGCCGACCAAAGACTACTGGCGGTTAGGCACCATCTTCGGTGCCATCTTCCTGGCTGCCCTGCTGCTGATTGGTTACCCGTGGATGTCCATGATGTTCTGATTCTCAACCGCCGGAGGGTAACGTCCGGCGGTTTTATTTTATGGAGCAATAGCTATGTCGAATAAACCTTTTGTTTACCAGAACCCCTTCCCGCTTGGCAAAGATGACACCGAATACTATCTGCTGAGCCGCGAGCACGTTTCCGTTGCCGAATTTGAAGGTCAGGAAATCCTCAAAGTTGAACCTGAAGCGCTGACGCTGCTGGCACAGCAGGCTTTCCATGACGCCTCTTTCATGCTGCGCCCTTCTCACCAGAAACAAGTTGCCGCCATCCTGAATGACCCGCAAGCCAGCGAAAACGACAAATACGTCGCGCTGCAATTCCTGCGCAACTCGGAAATCGCCGCCAAAGGCGTCCTGCCGACCTGCCAGGATACCGGTACTGCTATCATCATGGGTAAAAAAGGCCAGCGTGTATGGACCGGCGGCGGAGATGAAGCTGCTCTGGCACGCGGTGTTTACAACACTTACACCGAAGATAACCTGCGCTACTCGCAGAACGCCCCGCTGGATATGTACAACGAGGTGAACACCAAAACCAACCTGCCTGCGCAGATTGATCTCTACAGCGTTGACGGCGACGAGTATAAGTTCCTGTGCGTCGCCAAAGGCGGCGGTTCGGCGAACAAAACCTATCTCTACCAGGAAACCAAAGCGCTGATCACCCCGGCGAAACTGAAAAACTATCTGGTTGAGAAAATGCGTACGCTGGGTACGGCGGCCTGCCCTCCTTACCACATCGCATTCGTGATTGGCGGTACATCCGCTGAGAGCACGCTGAAAACCATTAAACTGGCGTCAACCCGCTACTATGACAGCCTGCCAACCGAAGGCAACGAACACGGTCAGGCGTTCCGTGACGTTAAGCTGGAGCAAGAACTGTTACAGGAAGCGCAGAACCTGGGCCTCGGCGCGCAGTTCGGTGGCAAATATTTCGCTCACGATATCCGCGTGATCCGCCTGCCGCGTCACGGCGCATCCTGCCCGGTCGGCATGGGCGTTTCCTGCTCGGCGGATCGTAATATCAAAGCGAAGATCAACCGCGATGGTATCTGGATCGAGAAGATGGAGCACAATCCGGCGCAGTATATCCCGGAAGCACTGCGTCAGCAGGGTGAAGGCAGTGCCATTGCTATCAATCTGAACCAGCCGATGAGTGAAATTCTGGCACAGCTTTCAGCACATCCGGTATCTACCCGCCTGTCGCTGAACGGGACGATTATCGTTGCCCGTGATATCGCGCACGCCAAACTGAAAGAGCTGATCGATAACGGGGAAGAACTGCCGCAGTACGTGAAGGATCACCCGATTTATTACGCAGGCCCGGCAAAGACACCGGAAGGTTATGCTTCTGGCTCTCTCGGCCCAACCACCGCAGGTCGTATGGACAGCTACGTGGACCTGCTGCAGTCGCATGGCGCAAGCATGGTGATGCTGGCGAAGGGCAACCGCAGCCAACAGGTCACCGATGCCTGTAAACAGCACGGTGGCTTCTACCTCGGCAGCATCGGCGGCCCGGCGGCGATTCTGGCGCAGGACAGCATCAAGAGTCTGGAATGCGTGGCGTATCCTGAACTGGGTATGGAGGCTATCTGGAAAATCGAAGTGGAAAACTTCCCGGCCTTTATCCTGGTGGATGATAAAGGGAACGACTTCTTCCAGCAGATTCAGAACAAACAGTGTTCAGGGTGTTCACAGCGTTAATCACGTAAAAAAAGCCTGATGCGCTACGCGCATCAGGCCTGCATAACGAAGCCAGGCATCCGCCTGGCTTTTTTGTGTTTGGCTCAATAAAACGTCGCTTGCGTATACACCTTCAACCTGAGCGGCTTTTTACCGGGTTTATCTTCCCAGGTAATGGTTAAATCACACTTTCCCGGCGTACCGCGTTCATCATACTGACAGACGCTATTGGTGGCATAGTTTTCTGAATAGCGCGAGGAGTTGATCAGTGTGTAATCCAGCGGCTTATGCTGCGGGTCACTGTACATCACCACATTCGAGGCCGTTACACCGCGCGAGGAGTAAAACTTCGTCATATTGACGTTGCCGCGTTCATCGTACAAATATTCAGAGACCTTATTGCCCATAAAACGTGTCGACATCAGCAGACCATTATCTGCGATTTCATATTGTTCTAAACCGCCGTTCTCAGTTTTTGACACAATATTACATTTCTCATCTAATGATATAGTAATAATTGACCAGTCTTTAATGCCTTTAAGTGTTCGCCCATCACGCCTGAGAATCAATTCCGATCGTTTTCGTTTATCATTAAATTGCAGACTGTCAAGACACCCACTTTGACTCAGCGTCGCGTCCAATTCATATATTTGCCGTCCCTTTTCATCCTCAATGGAGACGTTTAATTCTTTGACATCCCCTCTGATAGGCACAAATCCATATAACAATGAAAGGTTATATAAAACAGGAATATAGGAATCATTCGCCAATACAGGGCTTGATAACATGAAAAAAACGAGCAATGGTGTTTTCCTATTACACAGCATAAGCCCCTCCATCATTTGTTATTATTATTTTATCATAGTAAGCCACAATCGACACCGATGCTCAATATCTCAATAGATTATTTTCAGATGCAAATATCTTAATAAAAGAAAATTACCATGAAGTTATATCGTAGTTATCACAAAAGATACGTAAGAATACAGAGTATAATCCCTGATGGTATTAGAAGTGACATCAGGGAATGATATTAAAATGACGAAACAGCATTTACTCAACAATCTCAACTAAATTGCCATCGGGATCTTTAATAACTGCTTCGTAGTAACCGTCTCCGGTGGTACGCGGGGCGGAGACTAAAATCCCCCGTTCTTGTGCCTTCTGTGCCAGGGCATCTACTTTTGCCTTCGTGCCGACGGCAATCGCCAGATGTACCCAACCGCTGGTGATGTTATCCGACTCACGCGCGGTTAACCCTGGTTTGGTCATCAGTTCAATAGCCACATCCTCACCCATCTTAACAAAGTAAGATTCAAAGCCGGGATTAGTTTTGCTGCAGTACTTTTCGTTGATTGATCCCTCAAAGAAATCAACCCAGAAGCGAGCCTGAGTCTCAAGCTGTCGCGTCCAAAGTGCAACGTGGGCGATTTTCATCTTTCACCTCTTTCTCAGATTGTAATCAGTAACCGGTTGTCTCTTAGACTTATTTTTACTCACTATGCCAGTAATCTGCACAGAGATCGTCATCTAAATATGACATTTTGCATTTACACATTTAAATTTATAAATATAATAACTCGCACCTTTTAGTAGCAGAAGAATGCTTTATTATGAAAAACGACACTATCTTTAGCCCACTCACCCTCGGCGGCCTGACCTTACGCAACCGCGTGATCCTGCCGCCGCTGACTCGCTGTCGCAGCGAACAACCGGGGAATGTGCCTGGCCCACTGATGGTTGAATATTATCGCCAACGCGCCAGCGCCGGGCTGTTGATCACCGAAGGTACGCAGATTGAACCCCGAGGCCAGGGCTACGCCTGGACGCCGGGCATTCACAGCGATGCTCAGGTTGAAGGCTGGAAAAAAGTCACGGATGCCGTCCATCAACAAGGCGGTGTGATTTTCTGCCAGCTGTGGCACGTCGGGCGCGTCTCACACACCTCGCTTCAACCGAATCAACAGCCGCCCGTCGCACCGTCGGCCATCGCGGCCACGAACGTACGCGTTTTTATCGAAACTGCGCCTGGTGAAGGCATGCTGACCGCCCCAAGCCAGCCGCGTGAGTTGAATACGGTAGAGGTTAAAGAACTGGTTGAGCTTTACCGTCAGGCCGCGATTAACGCTAAACACGCTGGCTTTGACGGCGTGGAACTGCATGCGGCAAATGGGTATCTCATCAATCAGTTCATATCAGAACACACCAACCATCGTACGGACGAGTACGGCGGTTGTCTGACAAACCGTCTGCGCTTTTTAAAAGAAGTCATCGATGCAGTGAGCGATGTGTTTGGCAGCCAGCGCGTCGGCGTGCGTTTCTCGCCGCTGTTCACCACCACAGACGAAGACAGGGTCTACCTCGGCCTGGTAGAGTCTAATCCGCATGAGACCTGGACCACCGCGGCCCGCTTGCTGAACGATGCCGGTGTGGGTTATCTCTCCATTGCAGAAGCAGACTGGAACAACAGCCCGGATCTGCCAGAAGATTTCCGCGCGGCACTGCGCGTCGCATTCCGCAATCCGATTATGTATGCGGGCCGTTACACGGCAGAAAAAGCGCAGCACATGCTGGAAAATCACTGGGGCGATATGTTTGGTTTTGGTCGTCCGTTTATCGCCAACCCTGACCTTCCGGCACGCCTGAAAAACGGCTTCCCGTTGAATGCGGTGGATGAATCATCCATGTATGGCGGCGGCAGTAACGGGTATACTGATTACCCGGTTTATTCATAAACAGAGTAATGAGGTCGCATGACACCTGAAAACGCCATGAAGTTACTGTCGAATCCCACGCGCGTTGCCATTCTGAAGTGGCTGAAAAACCCGCACGAGTCATTCGCCGAGTACAGCCAACTTTATGACTATGATGTCTATGGTGTCTGCGCCAGTCTGATTCAGGACAAAGCCGGACTCTCGCAGCCCGCCACGTCCCTGTGCCTGAAGGCGATGCAGGAAGCGGGCTTGCTGGAGGCCAGCAAGGTTGGAAAATGGACCTACTATCGGCGCGTTGAATCGGGCATTGATACCATGGCCCACAACGTCGCTGAGTTTCTGGAACACCTCTGATCCCTCGGGCGACACCTCGTCGCCCGATTTGCTTCGCCGCTGCATAGACACCACCCCGCCCAGACGCTAGCATTCCATAACTATTCTTATCGCATCGTGACGCTTACATTATGAATAATGATATCAGATCGCTGGATCTCAACCTGTTGAAGGCGCTCGACGCATTGATTGACGAAGGCAGCGTCACCCGCGCCGCCCAGCGGCATGCTGACACGCTTACGCGACTATTTTGGCGATCCGCTGTTTGTTCGCGCGCAGCGTGGCATGGTGCCCACGGCACGGGCCCGCGAGCTTGCCGCGCCGGTGAAGCAGATCCTGACCGATATCTCTATCCTGCTGAAGCCCGCCCATTTCGACCCGTTGAGCGCCGAAATGACCTGCTCGATTATGGCCACCGATTACGCGTTAAAAGCGGTGATAGTGCCGCTAATGAGTGCGCTAAAAAAACGCGCACCGGGTATTCGTGTCGCCGTGCGTCCGGTTGATGATGAACGTCTGTTTTCCCTGCTGGAGCGTGGCGATGTTGACCTGGCGCTGGTCACGCCTGCAACGACACCCGGCGATCTTCACGGGCGTGCGCTGTATGAGGAGGAGTATGTTTGCATGCTGCGCGCCGATCATCCTGTTGCCGTCTCGGGCACACTCAGTCTCGACCAGTTTTGCGCGCAGGACCACATTCTCGTTTCCTCAGAAGGCGGTTTCTGGGGCGTGACTGACGAGGCGCTGGCAGCGCTTGGCCGCACACGGCATGTCGGCATGTCCGTAAACAGCTTCCTTGTATTGCCAGAAATTTTACGAATGACGGATATGATTGCCGTCGTGCCCCGCCGTCTTGCCCTACAGCATGAACATTTGACCATTATGCCGCCACCGCTGGACGTACCCGGCTTCACCAAAAGTATGGCCTGGCACGAACGTAACCATCGTGACCCTGCGCATCAGTGGATACGGGCGCTCTGCGTCGAGGTTAGCCAGAACGCCTAATCCTGATATAAGTTATCTTATGAATTATATCGTGATTGCTAATTTGTCTTATAAGTGAATTTACCGATAATAGCTTCATACCGCTGAGATACACGCCTTCAGCGCCATTGACATGATTTGAGGAGATACACTATGAACGCAATTAACTGGCCAGAAGGTTTTGTTCCGGGCTTCACCGATAACTTCGTCTCAAACGAAATGATCATTGCCGGGCTTAGCGTGAGCGACGTTTGGCCGTTCCTGAACCAGCCTTTCCTGTGGCCGGACTACTACAAAAATTCCGCAGATGTTCGTTTCTACGATAATAAAGGCCCGGAACTGGAAAACGGCGTCCGTTTTTACTTCAGCACTTTCGGCTTCCCGGTGGAATCTCAGGTCGTCGAGTATGTCCCGCCAGCTGAGGGACAACCCGCGCGCGTCGCCTGGCACGGTTGGTCTGGTGAAGAGCATGCCGCCGATCGTCTCGATGTACACCACGCGTGGCTGCTGGAAGACTTGCCGGGTAACCGCGTGCGTATTCTGACCCAGGAAACACAGAACGGCCAGCCAGCAAAAGCACTCGCCGCCACACGCCCTAACCCAATGCTTAACGGGCACCAGGAGTGGCTGGACGGATTGGTTGCTGCGGCGATGAGTGCGAAGAAAGCGTGATGAATTCGCGTCAGGGGCCACGCCCCTGACGCGGTTATTTATGGCCTGGATGTGGTAATAAAGTGCCGTACTTTTGGCGGTTCATCACCCGTGTGATATTGCAGGAGTTCTGCCTGGATATCCGCATCAGCCTTTGACACCCTTCTGTGCTGGCGCAAATGTTCCGCCCAGGACTCCACCATAAACCACTCCAGTAAAATGCGCGGATTGGCAGAATCTTCGGTGATCCCCCAGTTATAGGCCCCATCCCGCCGCCGCTCGTATGCCAGGTTATAAATGGCTTTCAGGAAAGGCCCGCGATGCTGCGGATCGACGTCGTACTCAATCTGAATCAGCACGGGCCCGCGATCGTGTTCAACCACCTCGGCTGTCAGCGGCTCTGGCCAATGGTTGGACGGCAGCAGATCCGATTCCCCTTTTGGCAGGCGCAGGCGATAACTGACAACACCAATAACAATGATACCAATAGCGCCAATGAACAGGGTTTCCTGAACGCCAGCCGATTGCGCCAGTGCTCCCCAGGCCAGGCTCCCCGCCGTCATCGCCCCATTAAAGACGGTCAGATAGACCGCCAGTGAGCGGCCACGAACCCAGTTCGGTAAAATCGACTGCGCTACGCCGTTGAATGTGGTCAGCGCAATAATCCAGCCGCAGCCCAACACCACCAGTGCCACCACGGCCAACCATTGTGGCGGCGCAATCGACAACAGCGCCATCACAGAAGCGGTAATGATCGACGCCAGTAAAAGCAGGCCATCCGCACTGCATTTTTGCCGCAATTTGGGTAACAGAAACGCGCCGGCAATCGCACCGACACCGACTGCGCCCAGCAAAATCCCGTAGAAGCCCGCATCACCACCCAGCACGCGGCGTGCAACGAGCGGCAACAACGCCCAAACGGAGCTGCAAAACGCGAAGAACAGAAACGTGCGCAGCAGCACGACATGTAGCTCACGGCTGGCCATGGTGTAGCGCAACCCGGCACGAAAGGCGCCGAGGAATTTTTCCGCAAGCTCATCGCTATCGGTTTTGGCTCTTTTCCACCACAGCAGGGCCGCAATCACAAACAGATAGCTGATCACATCCACGCCGTAAGTGACTGACGTACCGAAGGTTGCCAGCACAATCCCGCCCAGCGCCGGGCCGATTGCGCGTGCAATATTGATGCCCAGCGAGTTCAGCGCGACGGCATCGCGAAGATCCTGCTTCTTCACCAGTTCAGGTACAATCGCCTGCCAGGTCGGCCCCATTAACGCCGCGCCGATCCCACCTACAAAGGTAAGCGCCACCAGCGAAAGAATGGTTTGCAGCCCCGTTGCGGAAAGCAGCAACAGGCAAATACTGACGCTTGCCATCAATAACTGAATACCAATTAAGAACTTGCGGCGATCGAGAATATCAGAGAGCACACCGGCGGGGATGGCGAGCAGGAAAACCGGCAGCGTCGCGGCAGCCTGAACCATCGCAACAGCCAGAGGCGAAGAAGAGAGATCGGTCACTAACCATGAGCTGGCAATATCACGTGCGAAAGAACCTATATTACCAATAATTGTTGCTACCCACAGAACTGCGAATACAGTCTGGCGTAATGGGCCAAAGCCACTGGAGGCGCTGGTCGTCATTATTCATCCTCAACAAAAAGTCGTGGATTAAATTTAGCCTAATGGTATGTGTATTACACGTGATAGTGTTGAAAGCGCCCCGAATATTTATCCAGGGCGTACAGGGTGTTTAACGGAAATCGAGGACATCAGGCTTCGAAGAGGGGTAACGTTCGACTTGCTGCGGAGCAAATCCTTTTAGCTGATCGCGATAGAAGCGCAAACGCTGTTGGAAGTGCTCAGACATCTCTAAAGGCATATTACCCTCGACAGCGCGTGCGCACAGGCCACGTTGTTCATACTCCATTTTCGCAACGGTAAAAGCAATGAAATCTACGTTAGTTTTCATAGACTTTGGACAAAACTCAAACATATAAGCTCCTTTATTGTTTGTTTTCTCCACCCGACATGCAGTCGGTTTTTTTAGCATAGCCTGTTTTCTGACCGTTGAGTTAAATACACCTGAAACGAATGGGGTTACTTACCCATATTTTAAATTATGCAGATATCTATACGCAGGGTTTCACATCATCCAAATATTCGTCTGCCCATCCTCAGCGCCTGAAGGTTCATCTTTGCGGATTAACCGTCGTCGCCCCCGCTCATTGTTCGAACGTCGGAGTGCATCAAAAGTAGTCGCTGTGTAATCACTTACCCACCCTTAAGTTAACCCATTGAAACAATTATGCTACGCGCAGTTTAAATAATACTGAATATTTAAATATCTTCATTTTAATCTTTAAAGAAGAGATTAATTGTGATAATAAAATAATGAACGGGATTATACTTAATCACTTCATATTTAAAAATTAAGCATCATCTCACATTCACTCATTGTTCACACCTTGACCAATGTATGAGTTTACAACAGGTAACATAAGGAACCGTTATTTCATATGCAAACGGAAGAAAACATGACAGTTATATTTTGACAGTTACGAGCATTAATAATAAAAATGGTTACCAACACAATAAACAATATTGCATCACCCACATCAGCATGGAAGTTTAAAGATACAATCTGGTCCATGGGAGTCTATGGCGCAACCGTCGGAGCCGGTGTTTTGTTCCTTCCGGTTGAAATAGCTATGCGCGGGCCGCTGGTCTATTTGTTGCTGATTATCCTTAGCCTGCCGCTATCGATGATCCCGCATATGCTGATTTGTCGCGTATTTATGCGCGAAGAAGGTCCGAAGGATAAGTCACTTCCGCTCTTCAATAGCTTCTTTGATCACAAAGGTAAAAAGGCGATTAAAGTCTTTTACTTTTTTTCTAACTTTCCGGTTACCCTGGTTTACGGTATTTCGCTGGTTAATGCTATCAATAGCTACGTGATAACCCATTTACATTTACCGGGCATTAACCGTGCGGTGCTGTCGTTTATCGTTGTGGCGATTTTATTTCTACTTTTGAGCCGGGGCCGAGATAAAGTTGTCGGCATGATGTCGGTACTTGTTTTACCCTTCGCTGTCACCGTCACGCTCATCGCAGCCTTTCAAATTCCACAATGGAACCTCGCCAATGTGATGCCTGCTATTCATGGTGTTGGGCAGCAGCCCGTAGGCAACTCACTTAAAAACATCTGGCTTACCATTCCCCTTATCACCTTCGCCTTCTGCTCCGTGCCGTTGATGTCGCCACTGGCGTCGTTTTATCGTGAAGCCGGGCACGGCGGTGAAAAGAAATCCGTAAGGGTTATCAAAGTCGCTTATTTCAGCATCTACGCCAGTATTATCTTCTTTGTTACCAGTTGCCTGTTAAGTATTCCGCATGATGTCTTCGCTGTGGCTAAATCACAGAATTTGAACGTGCTTTCCGTACTGCAAAAAGATAACAGCAATATTGTTCTTTTTTATATTGCCCCGTTTATTGCCATTATCGGCATGACCAAGTCGTTTTTAGGCATTTGTTTATCCGTCGCTGAAACCTTTGCCCACATGGTCAGCGATGCGATTGGCGAAAAAGAAGACACGCCACATAAAAAAGGGAAACGCATTGCGTGGCTTATCATGTTCGGCATCTCTTATGCCGTTGTGTATATTAACCCCGATGTTATCGAACTGATTGAGAAATTCTGCGGACCACTACAGGCCATCTTCCTGTTTCTGATCCCTGTTTACTTAATCTACAGCCGAAGTGCACTCAAAAGTTTGCGCGGTATTCGCCCAGTGGTGGTGCTGACTGGCGGTATTCTGACCGTTTCTGCGCTTTTTTATTCCCTGTTCTAAAAGCCAATACACTGTCAGGGTATTTGGCCTGATTGATTCAGCAGCCCGCTTAACGAGTTGCTGAATCAAGTACCGCCACCTCTGTTGAATCCGCTACGTTGGTTTAGTCAAAGCTCATTATGGTCATTGTCCTGCGCGAGAGAGTTTGTTTTGCATCCGTTGTAGACGTAAGAAAAGACAGGAAGCGTATAAGGATTAATCCGGTTTTGAACCATTACGGGGTGTGTGCAAGGCGTGCATGCTTTTTTTTGCTAATACTGAGTAAAGCAATGAGCAATTGCGGAAGATTTTAGGTAGGGATTCTCTCAGATTACCTCAATGCGAGTTGAGTCACTGAAAATTAATGCGGTAAGTGCTTGAATAGTGGCGGAGAGAGGGGGATTTGAACCCCCGGTAGAGTTGCCCCTACTCCGGTTTTCGAGACCGGTCCATTCAGCCGCTCTGGCATCTCTCCGTTTTGATGGTTGCCATGATGCCAGGTTATTTGGCATTTTAACAGACCCAGTCTCTTCAATTGCGTTCAAGTGACGAGTTTGCGAGCAAAATGATGATTAAATGGCCCTGGAAGGCAGATGAGTCTGCTGAAAAAACCGACATCCCGTGGGAACAAGCGTTCTCCGTCCCACTTTTAGCCAATCTCAGCGCAGATGAACAAAGCAAACTCCGCGTGCTTGCCGATCGTTTTTTGCAGCAAAAGCGGCTGGTTCCTCTTCAGGGATTAGTGCTGGAGCCTATCACTCAGGCACGTATTGCGCTGCTGTTTTGCCTGCCGATAATGGAACTGGGGCTTGAATGGCTTGATGGCTTCCACGAGGTGCTCATCTACCCCGCCCCCTTCGTGGTGGATGATGAATGGGAAGATGATATTGGCCTTGTGCATAATCAACGCGTGGTGCAGTCCGGCCAAAGCTGGCAACAGGGGCCCATTATTCTTAACTGGCTCGACATTCAGGACTCCTTCGACGCATCCGGCTTCAACCTGGTTATCCATGAAGTCGCACATAAACTCGATACCCGTAATGGCGATCGCGCCAGTGGCATTCCGTTAATACCTCTGCGTGAAGTCGCGGGCTGGGAGCACGATCTCCATGCAGCGATGGATAATATTCAGGATGAGATTGATTTAGTCGGTGAAAGCGCCGCCAGCATTGATGCTTACGCGGCTACTGATCCAGCAGAGTGTTTCGCCGTGCTGTCCGAGTATTTTTTCAGCGCCCCCGAACTTTTCGCTCCGCGCTTCCCGGCACTGTGGCAGCGTTTTTGCCAGTTCTACCGCCAGGATCCGCTCACGCGTTTGCGAGATAACGACACGCAGGAAGATATTTCGCCTGTAGTTCACTAAAACAACAGCTTGCGCTAAATTCATGCAATTGAATCAGTCAGTTAAATTTAGTGTTGACACAATATTACGAGGCCAGTAGTATTCGCCTCGTTCACACGATTCCTCTGTAGTTCAGTCGGTAGAACGGCGGACTGTTAATCCGTATGTCACTGGTTCGAGTCCAGTCAGAGGAGCCAAATTTAGAAAAGCCCGCTTATCGCGGGCTTTTTGCTTTTTAGATTTGATAATCCAGCGCCAGCTCATCAGGCTCCATCGCCTGCCGCTTAATTTCCTCCAGCGATAACCCGGCATTACATAATTCGATAAAACGCCAGACATAGTTACGCTGCAACTGTCCGCGTTTTAGCCCCAACCACACCGTATTGGCATCAAACAAATGATGCGTATCCAATCGCACCAGTTTCCCGGACTCCTGAAGATCGCCAGACTGTTCAGCCACCAGCCCAATGCCCAGCCCCAATTCAACGTAAGTTTTGATAACGTCTGAGTCCTGCGCGCTGAGCACGATATCCGGCAACAGCCCTTTGCGGTTGAAGGCTTCATCAATACGCGAGCGCCCGGTGATCCCCTGGCGATAAGTAATCAGCGGCCAGCGCGCGATGGCTTCCAGCGTCAGCGGCGTGATTTGCGTCAGAGGATGATCCTGCGGTACCAGCACATTGTGATGCCAGCGGAACCAGGGAAAAGCCACCAGCGTACTGTCATTGCTCAATCGCTCGCTGGCAATGCCAATATCCGCGCCACCGTTATGTAGCAGCGTTTCGATTTCCTGCGGTGTTCCCTGGACCAGTTCCAGACGTACATCAGGGAATATTTCACGAAAGGCTTTAATCACCGGTGGCAGGCTATAGCGCGCCTGGGTATGCGTGGTTGCGACCGTCAGAACGCCCGAACCATCGTTGGTGAAAAGATCGGCAAGACGTCGAACGTTACTTGCCTCATTCAGAATACGTTCGGCAATCACCAACAACGCTTTACCCGGTTCGGTCATCCCCAGCAGTCGCTTTCCGCGGCGGATGAAGATCTCAATCCCCAGCTCTTCCTCCAGCTCACGGATATGACGGCTTACACCCGATTGCGATGTGTATAGCATATTGGCAACTTCAGTCAGGTTGTAATCCTGCCTTGCTGCTTCACGAATTATTTTTAGTTGCTGGAAGTTCACCTTCCCCTCCGGGTCAAACAGACATTGCACTATTGTTAAAGTCTGTCGCGTCCGCTAACAAATAATAAAAACCAGCAACTTATTACTTAAAAGAATATACGTTAGCTCACCAGCTGCAATTCGCGGTTATCCAGCGCCGGGCGGCTGACCAGCGAGATCAGAATGTCTTTCACCGCCTGCGCCTGTGGAGAGAGCTGTCCACGGGCTGACATATTTAGCGACAACGGCAGGCTCATTGATGGCGTGGTGATCCGGGCCATCCAGCCATTTGCCGCCTGTGATAGCGTTCGCGCGGCGGACTCTGGCAGAACGGTGACGCCCATCCCACTGGCAATCGCCGCCGTCAGCGTAGAAATAGATTCTATCTCACCAATGATTTTGGCCGTCAGACGACGCAGCGAAAATGCTTCATCTACCCGGGCACGGACTGCGCTGTAGTCGCGCGGCAGGAACAGGTTCATTTCAGCAACTGCCGTTAAATCGATGCTCTGTCCCGGACAATCACGCGTGCCAACCAGGTAGAGATCTTCTTTCAGCAACGGCTGACTGTTAACGCCCGCCACGGGAGAGCGGTCGTAAAGTACCGCCATATCCAGCTGGCTGCTCAGCAGTTTGTCATTCAACGCCGCGCCGCTGTTTTCATGAAGATAAATCAGCACTTCCGGCAGTTCGTTACGCACGGCTTGCAACAGCGGCATGGTGATGGACGATGCCGCTGTACCCGGCGCCAGACCAATGGAGACCGGGCCGCTTAACGTTTGTCCAACATTATTCACCGCCAGCTGCGCCTGCTCACACTGGCGCAATATCGTACGCGCATGGGTATAAAGCACTTTCCCCGCTTCCGTTGGTGTAACGCCGCGCTTGGTGCGGATCAGTAATTGCTGATCGAGCTCTCCCTCCAGAGTGGCAACCTGCTGGCTCAGTGCGGGCTGTGCGATATGTAACACTTCAGCGGCCTGGGTCAGGCTACCGATATCGACGATTTTCACAAAGTACTTCAGTCGTCTTAAGTTCATTTTGCCTCCTGTACTGCCAACAATGGCGTTTAGATATCGAAGGAGTTGCAAGATGCTTGCCAGCTTTTTAAGAAAAGGCGTCACGGGCGCGTAACAAGGCTTTCCAATCGATAAGCGCATTTTCGCAGGCAGTCAGAAGATGTTGATCTGCCCCATTAGGGGTAAATTCGCACCACCCCGGTGCAAATCAACGAAAAAATAGCCAATCACCCGTGAATTGCTGAAATTGTCAGCAAACGAACACAAAGTGGAGAGACACCCTTTGACAAGCCAGAA
>NZ_CALSBS010000044.1 GCF_943590815.1 Pseudocitrobacter vendiensis
GACAAAGCTACGGTGCGGCTGAATGTGTCCATTGGTGGCGGCGGTGTTGAGCTACTGGCGACCGGGCCGAAGTGGTACGACACGCGGAAAGAGCAGGGCGGCGGTGCCATCGACCTGACCATGCACCTGTTCAGATTGTCATTTGTGGATGCGGTCAAACGGCTGTCGCCTTGATCGTGTTTGCAAGATGCCCCCGGCAGGGCCGCCGGAGGCCACTCGCCGCCGTGAGGCTCTGGGGGCAGGGTAGCGGTCTTCGCCCTTCGTCCTGCCCCCTTTCTTACCCTCTCAAAACGCGCTGTAGGCCCGTTTCTGGCCGACAACGAGCCGAAGGCGAGGCGTCAGCACGGTGTTTCACCAAAAACGAGCAGCCGACCGGGCAGCGGTACGTTACGAAAACCGCTCGCATATCGTATCTGTATTGCGTATCATATCTGTATTGGTACGATTTACGCTGATATGGTACGAAAGGAGCAACGATCATGGCACGTCAGGGCATCACTTTTGAGCAGGTCGCCGCCGTCGCTGATGCGCTGGCAGGCGAGGGTCAGCAGCCGACCATCCGGGCGGTGCGGGAGAAGCTGGGCGACACCGGCAGCCCGAACACTATTCACAAGCACTTGACCGCGTGGCGCGAGGCCCGCCCGGTGGCCGCAGCCGCTGCGCCGGAACTGCCGCAGGCGCTGACCGCTGCCATTGCCGCCGAGATCGAGCGGGCCGCATCGCGGGCACGCGGCGAGATCGAGGGCCGTCTGGTGCAGGCGCAGGCGGAGGCCGCCGAACTGGCCGCCGCTGGCGAGGTGCTGGAAGGCGAACGCGACGAGCTGGCCGAGCAGGTGGCCGTGCTGACCACTGAGCGCGACACGCTGGCAGGCAAAGCCGCCCAGCAGGCCGCCGACTTGGCCGAGGCGCAGCAGCGCATCGAGCGCGAGCAGCAGGCGGCAGAGTCTGCCCGGCTGGAGGTGGCAACCGCCCGGCACAAGATCGAGGCGCAGGCCGAGCGCGTGAGCGAGCAGGCCGCCGAGCTTGAGCGCCTACGCGCCGCACTGGCCGAGGCACAGCAGGGCCGCACCGCCACCGAACAACAGGCCGCCGTGCTGGCCGCCAAGCTGGAGGCGTGCGCCGACCGTGTGAGCCGCGCAGAGGCCCGCGCCGAGCAGATCGAGCAGCAGGCCGCCAAGGCTGCACAGGCCCACGACACCGCCCGCGCCGCAGCAGCGCAGGAAACCCGGCAGACGCAGGCCGAGCGTGACGAGGCTCGCAAGGTGGCAGCAGAGGCCCGCGAGCAGGCCGCACGACTTACCGGGCAGCTTGAGGCGCTGCAACGGCAGCAGGACAAAGCCGAGGCCGCCGAGAAGGCCACGAAGGCACCGAAAGGGAAGGGGGGCGAGTGATGCCAAGCGCCGCAGAATTTCAGGCGCTGTCCGATGAGTTGCGGCAGCTTGGGGCGGTGATCGTGCAGGCTGCGAACCTGGGCGATCAGGAGCTTGCATTGTGGGCCGTGGGGGCGCTGTCATCCGCAGCCGCCCGGCCTGCATGGTGGGCGAGAGAGGCCGCAGACAGCGAAGCTGTGGGATGCAAATAAAGTCCCATCCTAAGCTACGCCAATTTTCAGGACTGTTTTGAAAGACTCAGGCTTGGCAGGCGGGTAAAGTGTCATTCTGAAAGGATCGCGTGGCATTGGGCGCGGCCTGAATCGTGAAAATAAAGTCTCATACTTTCGAGCGTCTGAATCGTCGCCCACTACCGCCGGGACTGAGACACCAACAAGGGGGGCGTATGCCCAAAACCCGAAAACACCTCACCCCGACCGAAGCAGAGGCCAAGGGGCTTCTATGCCGTAAGCACCTCAAGGAACGCCTCCGCCTCATGCCGGGACTAAACACCAAGCCCGCTGGCAGTGTCTGGCAAGGTCAGGGGGCTTATGATGTGTACAACCCAGCCGAGTGCGTGCCGTGGCGCTGGATGCCTGGGCGTGCCCAAGTCCGTCGCCAGCACGTCGCAGCGCAGGCAAAAGACCTGATCGCCGCAGGCTGCATTGTGCTCGACACCGAAACCACCGGCCTCGGTGATGACGCCGAGATTTGCGAGATAACCATACTCGACGTGACCGGCGCACCGATCCTCGACACGCTGGTACGCCCGACCCGGCCAATCCCGGTCGAGGCGACAGCGATTCACAAAATCACCGACGCCATGGTGGCCAGTGCGCCGAGCTGGCCCGAGGTGGCCGAGCAGTACGCCGCCGCCGTTGCTGGCCGAACCGTCGTTGCCTACAACGTCGCTTTTGATGCGCGCTTGCTGCGGCAGACCTATCAGATACACGGAATCACCGCGCCAGTGTTGACGACCGCTTGCGCGATGCTGATGTATGCCGAGTGGCATGGAGAGTACGACCGGAGCCGCGACCGCTGGCGATGGTTGAAGCTGATCGAGGCTGCGACCGACTGCGGCGTGGCAGAAGACGGCGCACACCGCGCCCTTGCCGACGCCCGCATGACGCTGGGTGTGCTGCGATACTTGCAGCGCCGCACGAACGGACGGCGACCGGCAGGGCCGAAAGTGGCCACCGTCCCGCAGGAGGCTTTGCCCTCTGTTTTAGGATGAAACTCTATTTCAAAGAATGAGACTTTATTTGTACGGATGAATCTTTATTCGCATCCCACACATGGCTTCTAACCACGCTTCGTGCATCCAGAATGGGGCTATTTTTCCGTGCTGAAGTGTGCAAAGCGGATTGAGCACCCGGCGTGGGTTCTTCCATGTCTCGACGGAGAGCAACAGGCCGTCCGCATGGACGGAAAAGACTGGTAGTGCTTTCGGCTGGCCCTTCTTCTTGCCTTGCGTTTCGGTTGGCTTGAGGTCGTCCCAAACGCCTTGCACGGTTTTGTTCAGTTCGTCGATGAAGCGTTCCGGCATGGTTTTCAAGAGTTCGGCAGTGATTGCGTTCGCGTCCTCAAATTGCTTTCTTGCTTCGGCTTCCTTTTTCCGTCGTTTTTGCCGCTCCTGTTCGTATTCGTCTAAGGTTTGCCTGTGTCTGCGCTGTGCTTCAGCTTCCGCTTCTTCAGCTTGCCTTCGTGCTTCCTCTTTGGCTTTCTGTCGGCGTGCTTCACCCTCTGCTGTGAGTGCTGGTTTTACCAGTTCGCCAGACTTGGCCTCGATGGTGATCGAAAGCGGTTCGCCGCGATGGTCTACCAGATCGAAAGGCAGACCATCCGCATCGAATGCCGTGAGGTAAAGATTGGCCCCATAGACCTTGTGCCCCGGCCTCACAGCTTCGTATTTTTCTGCTGCTGCGTGCAGTGCTTCCGCTAGGCGTTCTGCCGTGATTTCTCCTTTGATCTTGATTCTCATGGCAACCTCCATCCGTAGGTGCCATCCGATGCGGGCTTGACGTAGCACACGCCTTTTTCGACGTACCACCCCGGCCTATCGCACTTCGCCAAGCTGGCGAGGCTTCCCGTTTGAGCGAAGCGGTAGGCCAAGCGCCCCTCTGGCGTGTTGGCCCATGCCGCCGCCGCTTTCTCGTCCTTGGCTTCGGTGTATCCCGCGCCGTATCCGGCGCCGTATCCGGCCTGATAGCCCGAATCCTTGCCGCTGCTGTGCATGTACCAGCCGAACAGGCCGACGCACAGGAAGGCCACGGCGATGCAGCCCGCCGCCCACTGCCACATCTGCTTTGCTGATGTGTTGTGCGCGACCTCTTGCGCTGCTGCTGCTACCGCTTGCGCCAAATCCGCCTTGGCTGCTTCCGCTGATGCTTTCACGGTTGCATCCGCCGTTACCTTGAAATTGACCAAGGTATCTTTGGCTGCTTGTGCTATCGCTTGCGGGAACTTCTCATACTGGCCTTGGTAGTGTTGCAAGGCCATGAGCACCAGCCACAGCGCATCATTGTTTTTCAGGCCGAGTGCATCCCGAACCCGGTAAAGACTTTGCCGCTCCGCGTCACTAGGTTGCCTGCCGAGCAGCTTTGCAAAGCTGTCGTCTAGGTCACTCATGGACTACGGCCTCCAATACCTTTTTGGCCTCGTTGCGCCACCGCGTAAGCTCCGCACGGTTGCCAATGGGCAATTCCTTGAGTGCTACCGCAATGCTCATGCGCTTGCTGTAAATGTCATCGCTCACACGGTCGGCCATGTCCGGGAATGTCACCGATTTCCCGCCGCGTTCCTCTACCGCCGTGCGCAGCTTGGAGCCGTTGTAAAGCTCGAACTTATTTTCTTCCCCGAAGTGTCCATTGCGTACCACATGAACATCCGCATTCGGAATTGCGTCCATGTATTCCTTGAGCAGTTCGAGGCTATCCCGTTGGCGGTTAATCACCCACAGCGTGACCAGCTTCCGCTTGAGTTCTTCAAGCGTGCTATTCAGTGTTTCACCGTAGGCGCTCACGCCCTTGTTATTCCGTGCTGCCGTGTTGATTACCACGACGCTATCCGGCTTGCTATCGCACAAGTTCACTAGCTGAATCCATCCGTCCGCCTCATCCAGATTGATAAGCTCCGTTTCCGTGCTTTCTTTATAGGCTTTCCATACGTCCGGGTTAGAGGTGTCAGACTCAATCAGCAAGACGCTTTCGCCGCGCTCTTGCAGGTAATCAACCGTTGCCATCGTGACAAGCGACTTGCCAACGCCGCCCTTGCTGCCACCGATCAGGTAAATGCTTTTCGCCATGTTGCTTACTCCTTAAATGTCGTCGCTGTCAGGTTTCGGGGTGAATGTCGCCTTTGATGTATCCGCAGGCTTCTTGACGGCGGGGCGGGGGCGGGGTGTGTCTCCCGGTGCGTGCACCGGAGCTTTTTTCGCTGGCTTTGCTCTCTGCAAGTAGCTCTTGAGTGTTGGAGTTGCGATGCTCAGACCTTCACCGCGCAGCGTCTCGGAAATCTGGTCAAGCGTGTATCCACGCTTTTGCAACAAGGCGATTTCCTTCGAGAGTATGCGCACGGCATCTTGCTTGCTGTGCTCTTGCTTCTTTTTCTCGACTGGCGGCATCTCTCGCAGCTTTGCAGCGATAGCCTCTAGCTGTTCTGTCGTATGCTTCATCGTGCTAACTCCTTTGCTTACTTGTTGCGGAGTTGACAGCATAGCGCCATTTGTGCTTGTTGCAAAGTGCGTCCCGTGCACCTAAACTGCTGATACGATAGTAGAGCGGATGAGCAATACAGGATGACCGTTGTAACACACATGGCTTCGCCACGTGGTTCCAACGGACGCCTGCCCATTCGGCGCTTCGCTTCTCACGGTCTGGCTTATCCTGCAAGGGGTATCCCCTTGACCCCGGACAGTGCGGCGCTCTCGCTTCTTACTGTCCAAGACACACCCCGCCCCCCGCCCCGGCGAGAAGGAGACACGATGCCATTTGAAACGCAGGGGCCGGAACCGCTGGACGCCGTTATCAATGTACGGCTGACCGCAGCGGAGAAGGCCCGCTTGAAAGAGGATGCCGACCTTGCCGGGTTGAGCATGTCCGAGCTTGTCCGCCGCCGCTACTTCGGCAGGCCGATCATTGCCAACGCTGACGCTGTGATGCTCAAGGAGCTGCGGCGCATCGGTGGATTGCTCAAGCACATCCACAACGAAAGCGGAGGCATTTACAACAAGGACACAGCCGGGGCACTTGTGGCCCTGAAAGCCTACATCGGGAAACTGAGCCGTGATCGTCAAGAAGGTTAAGAACCCGCAGAAGGCAGCAAGCAAGGCGGTTCGCGTTTCTCGCCTAACCGACTACATCCGCGAGCCGGAGCGTGAGAACTCGCAGGAGAAGTGCATCCATGCCGGGGCGCGTGGATTCATCACCGATGAACCACAGAGCCAGACGGCAGAAATGATTGCCTTGTCACAAGAGGCAGTGCGAAGCAAGGACACGATCAATCACTATGTCCTGAGTTGGCGAGAAGGCGAGCAGCCCAGCCCGGAGCAGGTCGAAGAAGCGGTAAGCATTTTCATGGATGAGCTAGGTGTTAAAGACCATCAAGCCATCTATGGTTTGCACGCCGACACGGACAACTTGCACCTGCACCTTGCCATCAACCGCGTGCATCCTGAAACGCTCAAGGTGGTGAAGATCAATAACGGCTTCGACATTGAGGCAGCGCACAAGGCGATAGCACGAATCGAGAACGCACAAGGCTGGCAGCGTGAGCAGAACGGGCGTTATCAGGTGTTGGAGAATGGTGAGTTAGGCCGGGAGCACATCGACAAGGACAAGCCGCGCCAGCCAGCCCAGCCGAAGCGCGACATGGAAAACCGCACCGGGGAGAAATCCGCCGAACGCATCGCCATTGAGGACGGCGCACCGATCATCAAAAAGGCGCAGACGTGGGAGCAGTTGCACCGCGAGTTAGCAGCCAAGGGGATGCGCTACGAGAAAACAGGCAGCGGGGCGACGCTCTTTGTCGGTGATGTTGGCGTGAAGGCCAGCAGCGCAGACCGGGACGCGAGCCTATCCAAGTTACAAAAGCGACTCGGAGCTTACCAGCCGCCGCCGCAGCGTCAGCAGGTAGCACAGCGCGAGCCAGAGCCGATCAAGCCAGACGTGCCGGGATGGAAGGATTACATCACCGGGCGCAAGGCGCACTACGCGGAAAAGAACGCGGCCAAGCTGGCACTGGACAAGCGGCAGGAGCAGGAGCGCAAGCAGATTGCCGAGCAGCAGAAAGCCCGCCGCGATGAACTCATGCGCGGCAACTGGAAGGGTAAGGGCGAAGTGCTCAACGCCATGCGCAGCGTGATTGCCGCCGAGCAGGCCGCAGAGAAAGCAGCCTTGAAAGAGAAGCACCAGAAGCAGCGCGAGCAGCACCGGCAGCAGTTCCGGCCCTATCCCGACCTGGAGCAGTGGCAGCGGATGCAGAAAAGCCCGGAGCTTGCCGAGCAGTGGCGGCACCGCGCCAGCGAGCCGCAGCGCATCGAGGGCGCGAGCGGCGAGCCGCCGACGCCGCGAGACATCCGCGCCTATCAGCCTGAAATCGTGGGCCAGCAGGTGCATTACAGCCGGAAGGAAGAAGCGGGGGCGGGCGGGGGTGTGTCTTTCGTGGACAAGGGAAAAAGCATCGATATTCACGACTGGCGCAACCGGGACAGCACGCTTGCCGCCTTGCAGCTATCGGCGCAGAAGTGGGGCAGCTTCACCGTAACCGGGAACGACGAATACAAGGCCATGTGCGCGAAGTTAGCAGCAGAGCACGGTTTCAAGATCACGAATCCTGAGCTTCAGGAGCGCATCCAGCAGGAGCGGCAGCGGATACAGCAGGAGAGGGCGCAGGCGATGAAATCGGAGCAGCTAAAGCAGTTTGAGCTGTACGCGGAAGCGGTAGGCGCGGAGCGCTACCGGGTAACGTCCATCAAGATGCAGGCAGACGGAAGGAAGCAAACCTTCATCCTCGACAAGAAGGACGGCATCACGCGGGGCTTCACGCCGCAGGAGATCGAGCAGCGCACGCCGGAGATGCTGCGCCTACAGCGCCGGGGCGAAAACCTCTACTACACGCCACTATCGGACAAGAAGCATCACATCCTCATCGACGACATGAACCGGGAGAAGCTGGAGCGGCTTATCCGTGACGGCTACCGGCCCGCCGTTGTGCTGGAATCAAGCCCCGGCAACTATCAGGCCATCATCACCGTGCCGAAGCTGGGGACGGCCCACGACAAGGACGTGGGCAACCGGCTGAGCGATGCCCTGAACCGTGAATACGGCGACCCGAAGCTATCGGGAGCCATCCACCCGCACCGCGCACCCGGCTACGAGAATCGCAAGCCCAAGCACCAGCGCGAGGACGGCAGCTATCCCGAAGTGCGCTTGCTCAAGGCCGAGCGCCGCGAGTGCGTCAAGGCGCTGGCCCTGTCCAGCCAGATCGACGCCGAGTATCAGCGTCAGGCCGCCTTGAAGGCGCAGCAGCCAGAACGCAGCAAAGCCAAGCCCGCCTTGGAGCTTGCAGCGGCCAGCGGCAGCGCGATCGACGCTTACCAGCGGCATTACCGCGACGTGATCAAGCGGCAGCGTGGCGGCGAGGTGGACTTGTCCCGCGTGGATTCCATGATTGCCGTGCGGATGCGCGTTACCGGCCACGATCAAGCCGCCATCGAGGGCGCTATCCGCCAGTGCGCCCCGGCCACCCGGCAGAAGGACGAGGGGCGCGACTGGAACGACTACGCGCAGCGCACCGCCCGCTATGCCTACAGCGCCGCAGGCGACCGGCAAGCCGCCGAGCTTGGGAAGTACCGCCAGCAGTGGGAGAAGCTGGAAGGGCGCGAGCCTGTACGCCAGCAGGAGCAGGCCAAGGCGCAGAAGATCGAGCGCGACAACTCACCCGGCATGAGTCGATAAGACTTGATGTAACTACAAAAAGACGCTACAATAAGAACACAATGGAACTTGAATGGGACGCCGATAAAGCGGCACGAAACCTGAAAAAGCACGGCGTTTCCTTCGAGGATGCCGAGCTTGTTTTTTACGACTCCGGGCGGGTTGAAGCCTACGACGGACGCGAGGACTACGGGGAAGATCGTTGGGCAACGATTGGGCTTGCCTACTCGGCTGTCCTGTATGTGGTCTACACCGTCCGACACGAGGAAACCATCCGCCTTATCTCTGCGAGGAAAGCAAATGCCGACGAAAGAAAGCAATATCGTGAAGCGAACTCTTGACCTCAAGAAGCCGCCACAGTTGAGCGCCGAGCAGAAGGCGCGACTGGATGCCGTGGCCTCGATGCCGGATGAGCAGATCGACTATAGCGATGCACCCTATCTGCCTGATGCTGTCTGGATGAAGGCAGCGGAGCAATTGCCCCACACCAAGAAGCAAATCACGCTGCGCATTGATGCCGAAGTGTTGGAGTTCTTCAAGCACACCGGCAAGCGTTATCAGTCGCGCATGAATGCTGTTTTGCGCTCCTACGTTGAGGCGCACAAGGCGCACGCGAAATGAGCGGCGACGACAAGCAGCTTGAGCTTGAAGCCCTCGCCGCCGTGGGCGAAATGCTCTTGTTCGACCAAGCCAGAGGCAACCCGGAAGAAGCCGCCCGCATCCTGCGATGTGCGCGGCTTTTTGCTCGTTCAGAGGATGCCGCGCAGCGTCTCAGCGAGCTATGCAACGAGGCGGGCAGTGATGCGACTTGGCGCGAAAACATCGTGGAGGAACTGCAAGACCGAGAGGACTTGCAAGCCGCCGAGGCAGCGATGGAAGCCCGCCGACAGGCCCAACTTGTTGCGCAAGCGGATAGTGCCGACACGGCCTTGCAGACCCTAATGGACGAGGTAGCGGCGGACACCTTCGGCAGTCTCGATGAAGGATATGCGGCACAGGCGCAGGCCGAGGCCGTGAAGGCGTGGCAGGGCAGGCAGTGAGCGGCATTTGTTGGTGTTTCATCGTAACCCGGCAAGTGTTCAGCAAACGGTGGTTTGTTGGACAGTTGCCGCAAGGGGCGGTTTTTGTCATTTTCAGAAGACGACTGCACCAGACAACGCGGTTTGAAGGCTGTTGTGCAGTCGTCTATTGAACGAACAGTATCAGGAGTCCGCTGCACGAATGATAACCTCAAGCCGGTTCTGGTCGCGCTGGCGACCGATCAGCCCCTGGATGGGGACGGTAGAGAAAACGGACAAAATCGTACGCTAAGCATGCGGCCTGTCAGGTTGAGGCCATAGAGTTTGACGTTTAGGCGTCAGATAATGCAGAAAGCGGCCCTAGTCTGACGCGATGCCAGTGAGCCGACTGACGCCCAGTTGAGGTATAGCCTAGATTGACATGCGCGATGCAACCCTTAACTTGCTTGCACCTATCGTTTCCATGCTAGCTTTATCGTAACGCTAAGGAAGCTCTGAAAAAGCCCATGTTTCGCGAAATCACCGCTCTGTAACCCGCATGGTTGCTGGGATGCATTTCTCGAGCGGGGGCTTTTTCAGACCTTCCTTAGCTTAGCGTACGATTTTTTCCGAATTCTGCGGTTCCCCCTGGAAGACCTACGCAAGTTGGGCCAGCTCAGAGGTGGAATCAACGAAGGCGAGCGAATGAGGCATCTTTTCTGGCGTCTTAACTTTCTCCTTCTCTCCGGGGCAACAAACAGCGCCCAGATGTACCATGAGGCCGCCGCTCTTTCCTCCGAGCTGGATACTCGTTGGTCTTACCGCTCCAAAGAGCTTATGACGCTCTACAGCAAGGCGAAATCCTATGAGGCTGGGGAACGTGTCGAGTTCGGCGGAAAGTCGTTTGCACCGCTATACACGCCCAAAAACGACACGCTGATCAACCTATTCCAGATCTCACAGCAAGAACAAGAGCAACTGAAGACGATTATCAGCACTGACGAGGCTCAGAAGCGCCGCAGAGAGCGCGATAGACTGCGTGATGAAGAACGTCGCCGCGCCGCTGGCCAGCTTGAGCGTGAAGCCTATGAAGCCAACTCATTGAGCAGGCAAAAGCCCTGGGAAGCTATGGGCATGAGCCGGGCTAAATGGTATCGCCTGGGCAAGCCTTCACCTCAACAAAACAGTGAGACAAGTCCCTCCCCTATTACTAATGGCGAAGCCTCAGCGGTTGCCCTTCAGGCGGCCAGGTGTAAAGCCGTTTAGATGGCTATTTCAAAGTGAGTGAGATTTCGTAACGGATGGCAGCCCTAGAGGCTGCTTTCTTTTGAGGGGTTAGCAGGCGTATAGCCATGCTGGATCTCAGTCTATCACTACCTGCTTAATATTCCACCTTTAGATCCGGCAGCAGTTCGACCAGGTGGCCAACTTACCAGGCACCGGCAGCAGCTCGACCGGGTGGCCAAGTTCAGATCTGGACGCCAGAAGGAAATCAACCAGGTGGCCAACTTACCAGGCACCGGCAGCAGCTCGACCAGGTGGCCAAGTTCAGATCTGGACGCCAGAAGGAAATCAACCAGGTGGCCAACTCACCAGGCATCGGCAGCAGCTCGACCAGGTGGCCCATTTCGTACGTACGAAATCAGGCGACGCTATGCGAAATCTTGGCGGCAATCCCCCGCGACTACGTGATTTTTTTAACGTAGAGCGCGCTTTTTCTTGCCATAGTAGGCCATTTTGGCCTATAATCTTAATTAAGAAGACCGGGCACCCGCCACGGTCAATACCGGAGAACTCCGATGATCCACACAGCTAACCGCACCTTTCACCAACTCTATCGAGAATGGATACGCGAACGCCGCGAGCATATGCACAACGTTTTGACCTGGGAGCGTGATCGTTACGGTGCTCGCCTCGTCGGTCTGTTTTATCGTTACTGCAAGGTGGCCAACCCCTTTCCCCGTTGCACTCTGAATACTCGGATCAACTACCGCGCCCATGCGGTGAATCTGCCAGATTGGCCAGCCCGCAGCCTGGAGCTGAATAAAATGTGGCTCAGTTGGAGAGAAAAAAAGTAGGCCGATTTGGCCTATTTTTTATTGTACCCGCTTGACACAATAGGCCAAAATGGCCTATTATATATCTCAGAAGGCCGGGCACCCGCCACGGTCAATACCGGAGAACTCCGATGATGCAAACAGAACTTAATCCCCTGATCTGCTCCCTGGTCGCCACCCCTCGCCGTATGGCTGCAATGCCCCGCTATGTAGGCCGTTTCTATGTGGTTTTCGAGTCGATGCTTTACCAGCAAATGAAAGGGCTCTGCCGCGAGTATCGCGGGGCTTATTGGCTTATGTGGGAGCTGTCGAACGGCGGCTTTTATATGGCTCCTGGGCGTCGTGATGAAATGCTGAACATCGAGGCCATGAACTACTTTAGTGGCCAAATGAGCGCCGATGCTGCCGGGATTACCGCTTGCCTCTACCTCTATAGCCATCTGTCATTTCACACAGAAGGCGCTGACCAGGAGCGGTTTTCAAGGCTGTATCACAGCTTGCGGGATTGGGCTTGTGAGCATGACGAAAAAGAGGCCATCTTGGCCGCAATAGACTAGCAACAGAAAGCCCCGGTGATGGCCGGGGCTCTTAAAGGAGGTGCATAGGTAGAAAAAGAAATGGTGCCCCTGGTATGGCTGCAACCAATCACAGGGGCTTTCACCGGTCAATTTGAGGATAAACGCGATGAATACGGATATTGTATCACTTGCAAAACACATTGGCGACGCTCTGACGGCCCGCCGCCCCGTTCATATGCCGCGCATGAAGATGCGGGAGCTTGGCTTGCTCTTGATTGAACTGAAGGCGTATCGGGAGGCCGCCGCGACCGTTACCCATTGATAAAAAAGCCCCGGCATTGACCGGGGCTATTTGAGGATTTATCGCATGATTAGACCTGAAACGCTTAGGCCGTTCGCTGAAGATTGGCAGGCTCCAACCGCCGATGAAATCAAAGAGGTGTTGGAGCTGATTAGGCAACGAAAAGGGCTTAGTAAGCCTCTCAGTGGCGTTGATGTCGCTGATCTCGTTGGTTTGCCTGGTGAGAGAGGCAGCGGAAAGGGAACCCGAACCTTCAGGCGTTGGGTGAGCAAAACCAACCCTAGCCCTATTGCTTATGGTGCCTGGTCTATCTTGGCCCACCTGGCAGGTTTCGGGGCTATATGGGACGCTGACCGGGATTGAAACCATGACCGAACATAAGGCCGAACGTGCTCCCTGGGGAGACTTCCCGGCAGTAGTGAGGAACGGCGATCTAAAGGATCTCTCTAAAGAACCTGAATACGAAGCCGCCAAACATGGCGACCACAAGGCGATGAGCTATAAGCGCATGAAGCCGGCCGAGGACGAATTGCATTGCGAGATCAAGGCGCTGCTTGATCGCGCCAAGGCTACCGACGACCAGGAGCGTAACGAGCCGGAGCTGGACATTCCTGCCGAGATTTCTCGCCGCGAGAAGCGCCTGGAGGCGATCCAGGCGGCAAAGGCGCGCCTGGAAGCGCGCCAGCGTGAAGCGGACCAGGCCCGGGGGCGCAGCGAAGACGATGGCCGCCGGCCTCGCCATCCGGATGGCTCGGACAAGGGCGGTGGCTCGTACAAACGCGAGTTTGGTGTGCCGGATGACCGTGATCAGGAAAGCTTCACCGATCCGGACAGCCGGATCATGAAACACGCCGGTGGTGGCTCCGAGCAGAGCTACAACGGGTACACAGCGGTCGATGCCGAGCACCAGATCATCGTGGCGGCGGAGTTGACCAACTGCGCCGCGGACAGTCAGGCGCTGCTGGGCATGCTGGCAGCAGTTCAGGCCAACACCGGAGAAATGCCGGCCCAGACGCTGGCGGATGCGGGATTCCGTAGTGAGGCTGTTCTGGCAAAGGTCGCCGATCACCACGGCGATGTCATCGTTGCCCTCGGCCGCGAGGGACGTGAAGATGCCAAGGTCAATGCCAAGACCCATCCGCATACGGCGGCGATTGCGGCGAAATTGAAAACGGAGCAAGGCGATGCAGCTTACCGCCGGCGCAAGTCGATCGTGGAGGCTCCGAATGGTTGGATCAAGGCGGTGATGGGATTGCGTCAGTTCAGCATGAGGGGCCTGGACAAGGTGCAAGCCGAGTGGAAGCTCGTCTGCATGGCGCTAAATCTGAGGCGAATGGCGTATCTGTGAGGGCGAAGGTTAAATGGGGCGGCTCAAATGCACCCCAGTCGTCATAACACGCCGCGCGCCGCAAGATTGGTATCCTTGGCGCCGACGCCTTGCCAATTGCAGAGAGCGCCGCCGCCATCGTCAGTGCTCTACAGAAAACCGGTCACACGGCTCTGCCGCGCAGACTCCTAGCCTAAATGTGACAGTGGTTGGTAATCCATGCCGCCCGCAAGGGCGGCGGTGGTGGGCCAATAGATGATTTTCAGAGCCTTACTGCCCGTTGACGCCCAATCCCTCGAGCGCGAGTCTAGCCGCAGCGGCGATGACGGCCTCGCTGTGCTTGTCATCCTTGTTAGGCGCCCGGGTGTAGACGGCCAACACAATAGGTGCGCGCCCAGTGGGCCAGACGACGGCATAGTCATTTGCCGTGCCATACACTCCGCAGGTTCCGGTTTTGTCTCCGACTGCCCAGTCTGCCGGCACCGCCGCGCGGATGCGGTGGTTGCCGGTCGTGTTTCCCTTTAGCCAATCAACAAACTGCTGCCGCTGCGGCGCAGCCAGTGCAGAGCCCAGTGTCAGTTTTTGTAAGCTTTCCGTCACGGCGCGCGGCGATGAGGTATCGCGCGCATCGCCTGGGATGGCGGAGTTCAGCTCCAGCTCCCAGCGGTCCAGACGGAACGTGGTATCGCCGATAGAGCGCATGAAGGCCGTCAGCCCGGCCGGGCCGCCCAACTCCTTCAGCAACAAATTGGCGGCGGCGTTATCACTGTATTGCACGGCGGCCGCGGACAGCTCCGCCACCGTCATGCCTGTTGTCAGATATTTTTCCGAGATGGGTGACCACGGAACCAGCGCATTTTTGCCGTAACGGATGGGTGTGTCCAGCAAGCCGGCCTGCTGCTGGCTGCGAGCCAGCACAGCGGCAGCAAGAAAGCCCTTGAATGAGCTGCACAGTGGGAAGCGCTCCTCAGCGCGGTAACTTACAGTTGCGCCTGAGCCGGTATCCATCGCGTACACACCGATGGAGCCGCCAAAGTCCTGTTCGAGTTTAGCGAATGGTTCCGCGACGAGGTTGGTCAGCGCGGTGGCAGAAAAGCCAGCCAGCGGCCATGAGAGACAAGACAGCAGAACTAGACGGCGATACAGTGACATCAACGATATTCCTTGTTTGAAGGTGGAGCTAGGTGTAGCGGCCGGATGTAATCAGGCCGCTACAGCTGGGATTAGGGGTCTGACGCTCAGTGGAACGAAAACTCACGTTAAGGGATTTTGGTCATGAGATTATCAAAAAGGATCTTCACCTAGATCCTTTTAAATTAAAAATGAAGTTTTAAATCAATCTAAAGTATATATGAGTAAACTTGGTCTGACAGTTACCAATGCTTAATCAGTGAGGCACCTATCTCAGCGATCTGTCTATTTCGTTCATCCATAGTTGCCTGACTCCCCGTCGTGTAGATAACTACGATACGGGAGGGCTTACCATCTGGCCCCAGTGCTGCAATGATACCGCGAGACCCACGCTCACCGGCTCCAGATTTATCAGCAATAAACCAGCCAGCCGGAAGGGCCGAGCGCAGAAGTGGTCCTGTAACTTTATCCGCCTCCATCCAGTCTATTAATTGTTGCCGGGAAGCTAGAGTAAGTAGTTCGCCAGTTAATAGTTTGCGCAACGTTGTTGCCATTGCTGCAGGCATCGTGGTGTCACGCTCGTCGTTTGGTATGGCTTCATTCAGCTCCGGTTCCCAACGATCAAGGCGAGTTACATGATCCCCCATGTTGTGCAAAAAAGCGGTTAGCTCCTTCGGTCCTCCGATCGTTGTCAGAAGTAAGTTGGCCGCAGTGTTATCACTCATGGTTATGGCAGCACTGCATAATTCTCTTACTGTCATGCCATCCGTAAGATGCTTTTCTGTGACTGGTGAGTACTCAACCAAGTCATTTTTCAATATTATTGAAGCATTTATCAGGGTTATTGTCTCATGAGCGGATACATATTTGAATGTATTTAGAAAAATAAACAAATAGGGGTTCCGCGCACATTTCCCCGAAAAGTGCCACCTGACGTCTAAGAAACCATTATTATCATGACATTAACCTATATGTCAAGACCCGGCTGGTTATACACGCGTTTCCTGAACAATTCAGGGCGTTTTTCATGCCATTCCTTGAGCGCCTGAACGGGTGTTTTGTGTTGGAGCGCGCGTTGCGGAATGCTGTGGTTGTAGATCTTGACGTAATTGCGCAGCGTCGATTCCAGTTCGGCAGCTGAACCAAAACGGGTCTGGTTGACGATGTCGCTGATACGACCGTTGAAGCGCTCCACCATGCCGTTGGTCTGCGGATGACGAGGCGGGATGAGCCGGTGCTCGATGCCGAGCTGCTTGCACAGGCGGTCGAACACGTGTGTGCCGCTGGGTTCCTTCTTCTTGCCGCCAGCCGTGAAGCGGTCGGTGAACTGGCTGCCGTTGTCGGTCAGAAGCTTGACGATCTTGACGGGACAGGCTTGCTGGACTTTGTTGAGGAAGTCGCCACTGCTGCCATCGGTCTGGTCGGCATAGAGCTCGATGAAGACCCAGCGCGTAGCACGGTCGATGGCAACGAAGAGATAGCGCCTTGCCGTCTCGTCGGGCATCTGCGGCAGGTACTTGATGTCGATGTGCACAAAGCCCGGCTCGTAGTCCTTGAAGGTCTTTTTCGTGGCGGGCGCAGTGCCTTCCTGCTCGACCAGGTTACGTAGATCCGAGACACCGTGGCGGCGCAGGCAACGTCCCAGGCCGGCACGCGAGACGGCTGGATTGATGAACTCGCGCGTGACCGCCAGCAGGTCGTCCGTGGGCAGCAGCAACGTCTTGCGCAGCTCCACCACGATGAGCTCCTGCTCGGGCGTGAGCGTCGTGTACATCTTGTTCGGCGCATGCGACTTGTCTTCAGGAGACTCGCGGTTTTGCCACTTTCGGATGGTTTGGCGGGTGACGTTGTACATCCTGGCCAGTTCGGCCTGCGGGAGCGTCGAGTTCCTGATTTCCTCACGGATCAGGTGGGTAGTACGGGCTTGGCTGTGCAGTGCCTGGGTCATCGAGTTGCCAGTGAAGAGTCGGATTGGAACAGTGTACGCAAAACGTGTCTGGCCTTGAAGAGCGGCCAGCTACGCATGGGTACATGATCCCACGAGTCCAGACACCTATAAAAATAGGCGTATCACGAGGCCCTTTCGTCTTCAAGAATTTTATAAACCGTGGAGCGGGCAATACTGAGCTGATGAGCAATTTCCGTTGCACCAGTGCCCTTCTGATGAAGCGTCAGCACGACGTTCCTGTCCACGGTACGCCTGCGGCCAAATTTGATTCCTTTCAGCTTTGCTTCCTGTCGGCCCTCATTCGTGCGCTCTAGGATCCTCCGGCGTTCAGCTTGTGCCACAGCCGACAGGATGGTGACCACCATTTGCCCCATATCACCGTCGGTACTGATCCCGTCGTCAATAAACCGAACCGCGACACCCTGAGCATCAAACTCTTTTATCAGTTGGATCATGTCGGCGGTGTCGCGGCCAAGACGGTCGAGCTTCTTCACCAGAATGACATCACCTTCCTCCACCTTCATCCTCAGCAAATCCAGCCCTTCCCGATCTGTTGAACTGCCGGATGCCTTGTCGGTAAAGATGCGGTTAGCTTTTACCCCTGCATCTTTGAGCGCTCTGATCTGAATATCGAGGGACTGCTGGCTGGTTGAGACCCGCGCATAACCAAAAATTCGCATAAAATGTACCTTAAATCGAATATCAGACACGATGTGTCTATTATGCCAAAATGACGATTTAATGGACACTCAAACGAAGCCGTTTTACTATGTCTGATAATTTATAACATTTCGGACGGTTGCAAAAATGTTACTAAATGCCCGTCAGGCAGGGAGGCCGATATGCCCGTTGACTTTCTGACCACTGAGCAGACTGAAAGCTATGGCAGATTCACCGGTGAACCGGATGAGCTTCAGCTGGCACGATATTTTCATCTTGATGAAGCAGACAAGGAATTTATCGGAAAAAGCAGAGGTGATCACAACCGTCTGGGCATTGCCCTGCAAATTGGATGTGTCCGTTTTCTGGGCACCTTCCTCACCGATATGAATCATATTCCTTCCGGCGTCCGGCATTTTACCGCCAGACAGCTCGGGATTCGTGATATCACCGTTCTTGCAGAATACGGTCAGAGGGAAAATACCCGCCGTGAGCATGCAGCGCTGATACGTCAGCACTATCAGTATCGTGAATTTGCCTGGCCCTGGACATTTCGCCTTCATGTACAGAACCTTAAGCGGCAAGCGAATTAATAATACCGTCTAACGTGTTGTTTTGCTTGGATTTTCTCTGCCTACTCTTTTTGCCGTTTTTGGATAAATACACCATTGCCCACTCCAACTTCTCTGTTATTTCCTGCCACGCACCATGGATGATGCTCGCCAATATCGGCATTAACCAAAGCGCGCTGTTTTTGGCAATCTTCAGCATCGATAACTCCGCGCTGCCAATCAGCGTCAGCGCCAGCCGACGTTTGACCAGCAAGGCCAGCAAACTAGCCCAGATCAAGCCTTCCGCTATCGCTTTTTGTCGTGTCGCGAACGCCTTCAACCGGTTATGTGATTTCAGCTCTTTGAACAACAGTTCGATCTGCCAACGGCAACGATACAATGCCATCACCTTCTCGGCTGGCCATCGCTCACGCGGAAGATTGGTCATCCATATACAGAACCGTTTTTCCTCTGCAAACCAACGTCTTATGAGTCGATATTTATACTTTCCCGAACTCACATCCAGATCCAGAACCTCGGCTCTGCAGCTTCTCCGATCGATATCCTTGAGCTTTTTTCCGAGTAACTTGGGCATTTCCCTGCCGTCCTGTCGGTAAGCTGCCTGTACTTTGGGATTGAGATTTTGACTCCCTCTGACCAGATAGCTTCCTTTGGCTTTGGTCACATCAGCAAAGTACTCGCGGCTGATGTAACCGGCATCCGCCAATAACAGTTTGTTATTTAACGAATTTTCGGCCGGAAGATGCTTGCGCTCCGATTCGGTATCCGCCGTGATACTCATCGATATCGGCGACTGGTCCAGCAAGGACATGGTCATATGACACTCTACCGCAGCGGGGCTGTGCTTATTGAATCGGCCCGGGAAATGTTCTGCCAATTGCGGATGTAACGCGAATGACGACCCGTCCTGCAGCAGTACCTGCTCAAAGCCTGCCAGTCCGTGGGCGTCCGGTAGACACTCCTTGAGGCGTAAGGCGATGGCTCGTTCAACCAGTGCGCGCATGAACAAGGGAAAACCCTGCTTGCGTAACTGGTTGTGAAAGGGTTTATACGCTATTTGGTCAGTATCATGGAGCTGCAACGCATTGAAATGGCGATGCAAACCAGCAATACCATCCACCTTGTCGCAACCAAGCCCTGAGAGCAGAGCCGGGAGTAGTCTCGCAGGCTGGATATCCCGGAGTCGCTGACAAAAACCGGTAAATTTACCGATCCGGTTGAGTTCAGAAGAGCTAAGAAGTTGCTTGAGGTACTGGGTTGCATTGATAATAGTCATGGCTTCGGGCGTGTCGGTTTTTTTTTGCGATTAAATCAGATCACAAACGAAGCCTTTTTTCTATCTATTTCAATTGGTTGTAGCTAAAGATCCTGTACATGACAGGTCACTGCAGCGGCCAAACTGTTGCCACATCTCAGTTCAGGAGGAAACGCAATGACTCAGGAAAGGATCCAGACCCGCTACCCACTCGGCGGCCCCTTCGCCACCCAGGCTGAGCTGGAGCAGGCCATCACCCAGGCCATAACGACCCACAGACAAGATTTCTTCCCTCTGCTGGAACGGCTGGTGGACGTGGGGGACACCCGGGTCAACCTCAGTCAGGAGAACCCGCTGCGGGTGCTCAGCATCGAACTCGCTGACGGCCGTGAAGGAGTGGCCCATATCAACTACGAGTCCAACTTCGCCGAGAGCTGCCTGATTATCAACGAATACGACCAGCACCAGACCAGCCTGGCCTTTCGCCTCGACGGGGATGCACTTATCTTCGACGTCGAACTGCCGATCGCGTGGAATTTCAATAACTGAAGATTCAGCGGTGTAATGCCGCCTGGTTGCTACACCCGGTCAGCCAGCTCCCCTCACCCTAACCCTCTCCCAAAGGGAGAGGGGATCAGCCCGTGCCAACCTCCAGCCGTGGTAGTCACTCCATACTCTGCTGTTATTTCAGGCGCCTGTAATCTTCCCCATATGGCTGTCATCTGAATAGCAATATCCAGCATATAGCCACCATAACCCTCACTCATGTACAGGATCTTTAGCGGCAACCAATTGAAATAGATATAAAAAAGGCTTCGTTTGTGATCTGATTTTATCGCCAAACAAAATCAACACGCGCGAAGCCTATGACTATTATCAACGCTAATTACTATCTGGAGCAACTCTTGGCTCCCGCCGCACTCGAGCGCATTGCTCGGCTCTGCAAGTTTTGTCTGCGTCAGCGTGCCATTACCCCAGCCATGCTCGTACCTGCACTGCTGCGGGCCATGGGAGGCGACCAGGTCAATGACATTGCCGGTTTACACCGCCATTTCAATGCCTTGCAACTGGTAAACACCCATCAGGTTTCTTACAAACCGTTTCACAATCAGCTGCGCAAAGAGAGCTTTGCCCTGTTTATGAAAGCCCTGGTCGAGCGGGCCATCGCCTTGCGTATCGACCATCAACTCAAAGCAGCCTCCCTCGGCGCGTTCAAGCAGGTGTTACTGCACGATGGCACCTCCTTTGCGGTGCATCGGCGCCTTGCTGCTGATTTTCCCGGCCGGTTCAAGACCATCAGTCCGGCAGCTATCGAGTGCCATATGACCATGTCACTGTCGGAGCAGAGCCCGTTGTGCATGAGTGTGTCTGCCGATACCGCAGGGGAACGGCAATTTCTGCCTGAAGCCCACACGCTGACCAACTGCCTGCTGCTGGCTGACGCAGGTTACATTGACAGGGCTTGGTTTGAGCAGGTGAACGACGCTGGCGGATTTTATCTGGTGCGCGGCACGAAAAGCCTGAACCCCAAGATAATCCAAGCCTGGCGCGGTGATGGACGGGAAGTACCCAAGCTGGCGGGACTATCTCTGAGAGAGGCCGGACGGCGACGCTGTCGGGCCGAGGTACTGGATATGGTGGTGAAGTCCGGCCAGGTCGAGTACCGGTTGATCCGGCGCTGGTTTGCTGAGGAAAAGCGGTTCTGTCTGTGGATGACGAACCTACCGCGAGCAGCATGGTCAGCAGAGCAGGTGATGAGCCTGTATCGCTGCCGTTGGCAGGTGGAGTTGTTATTTAAAGAGTGGAAATCGCACAACCGGCTCAAGGGGTTTGTGACGGGCGAGAAAGCGATTGCCGAGGGGTTGGTGTGGACGAGCCTGCTGTCGCTGGTGATGAAGAGACGGGTCGCGCAGAGTGTGATGAGTGGGGCGCTATCGATGCTGAAAGCGTCGAAGAACAGTGCGACGTGGTGGCTACCGCTATTGGAAGCAGTGGCCCATAGGGCGCTGACAGAAATAAGGGAAAGATTGGAATGGGCTGCCGATTATTTGGCCAAGAACGCCTGCCGAACCAAGCAGAGAAAGTCGATACAGAACAGGACCTTGGAAGGCGTTTTAAATGGACTCGCCGCTTAAGGTCCTGTACATGATTTCGCCTTACCCGTCTTTTATATACCCGGAGCTGGATAAGCAACGAACGTCCTGGCCTGCTTTTCGATCTGGCGACAGGGTGGCTTATGCAACATCGTATTATTCTCCCCGGAGCCACTACGCTGACCCGGTTGATTTCAGAGGTAAGGGAAAAGGCGACGTTGCGCCTGTGGAACAAACTGGCACTGATACCGTCAGCCGAACAACGTTCACAGCTGGAGATGCTGCTGGGGCCAACTGATTGCAGCCGCCTGTCTTTACTGGAATCACTGAAAAAAGGCCCTGTGACCATCAGTGGTCCGGCGTTTAATGAAGCAATTGAACGCTGGAAAACTCTGAACGATTTTGGCTTGCATGCTGACAACCTGAGTACACTCCCGGCTGTGCGCCTGAAAAATCTCGCACGTTATGCTGGTATGACTTCGGTGTTCAATATTGCCAGGATGTCACCGCAGAAAAGGATGGCGGTTCTGGTTGCCTTTGTCCTTGCATGGGAAACGCTGGCGTTGGATGATGCACTGGACGTTCTGGACGCCATGCTGGCCGTTATCATCCGTGACGCCAGAAAGATTGGGCAGAAAAAACGGCTCCGCTCGCTGAAGGATCTGGATAAATCTGCATTGGCGCTCGCCAGCGCATGTTCGTACCTGCTGAAAGAAGAAACACCGGACGAATCGATTCGTGCTGAGGTGTTCAGCTACATCCCCAGGCAAAAGCTGGCTGAAATCATCACGCTTGTCCGTGAAATTTCCCGGCCCTCAGACGATAATTTTCATGAAGAAATGGTGGAGCAGTACGGGCGCGTTCGTCGTTTCCTGCCCCATCTGCTGAATACCGTTAAATTTTCATCCGCACCTGCCGGGGTTACCACTCTGAATGCCTGTGACTACCTCAGCCGGGAGTTCAGCTCACGGCGGCAGTTTTTTGACGACGCACCAACGGAAATTATCAGTCGGTCATGGAAACGGCTGGTGATTAACAAGGAAAAACATATCACCCGCAGGGGATACACGCTCTGCTTTCTCAGTAAACTGCAGGATAGTCTGAGGCGGAGGGATGTCTACGTTACCGGCAGTAACCGGTGGGGAGATCCCCGAGCAAGATTACTACAGGGTGCTGACTGGCAGGCAAACCGGATTAAGGTTTATCGTTCTCTGGGACACCCGACAGACCCGCAGGAAGCAATAAAATCTCTGGGTCATCAGCTTGATAGTCGTTACAGACAGGTTGCTGCACGTCTTGGCGAAAATGAGGCTGTCGAACTCGATGTTTCTGGCCCGAAGCCCCGGTTGACAATTTCTCCCCTCGCCAGTCTTGATGAGCCGGACAGTCTGAAACGACTGAGCAAAATGATCAGTGATCTGCTCCCTCCGGTGGATTTAACAGAGTTGCTGCTCGAAATTAACGCCCATACCGGATTTGCTGATGAGTTTTTCCATGCTAGTGAAGCCAGTGCCAGAGTTGATGATCTGCCCGTCAGCATCAGCGCCGTGCTGATGGCTGAAGCCTGCAATATCGGTCTGGAACCACTGATCAGATCAAATGTTCCTGCACTGACCCGACACCGGCTGAACTGGACAAAAGCGAACTATCTGCGGGCTGAAACTATCACCAGCGCTAATGCCAGACTGGTTGATTTTCAGGCAACGCTGCCACTGGCACAGATATGGGGTGGCGGAGAAGTGGCATCTGCAGATGGAATGCGCTTTGTTACGCCAGTCAGAACAATCAATGCCGGACCGAACCGCAAATACTTTGGTAATAACAGAGGGATCACCTGGTACAACTTTGTGTCCGATCAGTATTCCGGCTTTCATGGCATCGTTATACCGGGGACGCTGAGGGACTCTATCTTTGTGCTGGAAGGCCTTCTGGAACAGGAGACCGGGCTGAATCCAACCGAAATTATGACCGATACAGCAGGTACCAGCGAACTTGTCTTTGGCCTTTTCTGGCTGCTGGGATACCAGTTTTCTCCACGCCTGGCTGATGCCGGTGCTTCGGTTTTCTGGCGAATGGGCCATGATGCCAACTATGGCGTGCTGAATGATATTGCCAGAGGGCAATCAGATCCCCGAAAAATAGTCCTTCAGTGGGACGAAATGATCCGGACCGCTGGCTCCCTGAAACTGGGCAAAGTACAGGCTTCAGTGCTGGTCCGTTCATTGCTGAAAAGTGAACGTCCTTCCGGACTGACTCAGGCAATCATTGAAGTGGGGCGCATCAACAAAACGCTGTATCTGCTTAATTATATTGATGATGAAGATTACCGCCGGCGCATTCTGACCCAGCTTAATCGGGGAGAAAGCCGCCATGCCGTTGCCAGAGCCATCTGTCACGGTCAAAAAGGTGAGATAAGAAAACGATATACCGACGGTCAGGAAGATCAACTGGGCGCACTGGGGCTGGTCACTAACGCCGTCGTGTTATGGAACACTATGTATATGCAGGCAGCCCTGGATCATCTCCGGGCGCAAGGTGAAACACTGAATGATGAAGATATCGCACGCCTCTCCCCGCTTTGCCACGGACATATCAATATGCTCGGCCATTATTCCTTCACGCTGGCAGAACTGGTGACCAAAGGACATCTGAGACCATTAAAAGAGGCGTCAGAGGTAGAAAACGTTGCTTAACGTGAGTTTTCGTTCCACTGAGCGTCAGACCCC
>NZ_CALSBS010000045.1 GCF_943590815.1 Pseudocitrobacter vendiensis
CTCAGGGAGAGGGAACTGGCCGTGCCTGGGCTTACATATGACGCTGTTTTTCACCCTCTCCCTCAGGGAGAGGGAACTGGCCGTGCCTGGGCTTACATATGACGCTGTTTTTCACCCTCTCCCTCAGGGAGAGGGCCGGGGTGAGGGTTGTCTCTACTGCGTCGCAGCATCACCACCAGTTGCCAGATATTGATCAGCACAATAATCGCCGTCGCCACAAATACCCAGCGGAAGCCCGCCATGGCAGAAACAGACGCCCCGATCAGCGGCCCGGCAACGTTGCCCAAATACATAAACGACTGGTTGTAGCCGAAAATTCGCCCGGTCACGCGTTCGCTGATGTACTTGAGCAGCAGCGTCTGTACCGCCGGAAGCATCGCGCCGTCGGCAAAGCCAAGCAGAAAGCGTAGCACGCCAAGCTGAAACGGTGTGGTAACAAACGACATGGCGAAGAACAGCACCACCGCAAAACACAACGTCGCCAATAGAATGCGCGCCGTACCGATGCGGTCGCCCAGCTTGCCAAGCCGTGGCGCGGAGATCAGCGCCGAGACGCCCGGTACGGCGGCGATCATCCCGCTCAGGAAAGCGATGTTGTTACTGTCCGGCGTCATCGATTTAATAAACAACGCCAGAATCGGGCCAATCGATCCGTTACACAGTTGAATCACCATGGTGGTGAGAAACAGGCTGATCACTAGCCCCGGATACGGCAACGACGCGAATACGGCTTTGCCACTCAGGCGCTCTGATTTGCTGGTTTGCGGACGCACGCCCTCCTTGATTAAAAACAGGGTGACGAGAAAGCTAATCATCAGCAAAAACGCGGTGATGTAAAAGACCATCCGCAGACCCATGTGATCCGCCAGAAAACCGCCTAGCAGTGGGCCGCCAATGACACCGCTTATCTGCGCGGTAGAGAGCGTACTCAGCGCCCAGCCGCTGCGTTCGCGCGGCACCTGCGAGGCGACCAGCGCCATCGCGTTCGGAATATACCCCGACGTTAGCCCCATTACGCCGCGCAGAATAAACAGTTGCCAGACGTTGGTGGCAAAGGCTTGCAGCAAAATGGCAATCGCCATACCCAACGACGCGCGCAACAGCATCAATTTGCGCCCTTTACGATCCGCCAGGCTCCCCCACATGGGCGAGACAATCGCCGAAACCAGAAAAGTGATACTGAACGTTAGCCCTGACCACATCGAGAGCGATTCATGAGACGTGACGCCCAACTGCGCCACGTAGAGCGGCAAAAAGGGCAGTATTTGACTGATTGCGAGGCCGGTAAAGAAGCAGCCGAACCAGACAGAGATGAGATTAACCTTCCAGGATTCCATAACTACGCGTTTTCGTTCACTTATGCGGACAAGTGCACAGGGTAGCAAGTTGTATGGCAGTCGGTATTGTCAGAGATGCGGTCGCGGTGAGTTTAGGGTTTTATCATTGATTTGCTATTTTCTGTGAACGATCTCACGTTTTAATTTCCAGCAAAAAGAGAGTTATGCTTAGCGACAAAGCCCGTAGCCGCGCATACCGAGATGAAAATGATTGGCATGCGCCGCATTGTAGTTGGGCCCAAGCCCATTACCGTAATACTGGCAGCTATTCGCTAATAGCGTTTGCAGAAACGGTTGGATCTGCGGCTGCGCCCAGCCTTTCAGCACGCTAATCTGTTTGCCATTCTCCAGACGAAAGCCGCTGATATCCAGCGCATTTGCGGTGGCATGTTCGCTCAGCGGGCCGTCGGCGCGATGATAAATATTGCGGCAGGCAAAACTCCCCAGATGGTCAATGCGCGTCACTTCACTGTTCAGCATTTGGCGGGAAAGTGGCTTCACCTGCTGTTCCACATACAACGCGCTGCTCAGCGCCAGGCGGCAACTGGCGAGAAAGCGATTGCTGAGTTTCACTGTGCCAAAATCACGCACCTGTACCACATCCGAAAGCGGACACGCGCCGCCGCTCGGTGCCACCCGCAGCGTACTGATAAGATTTTGCTGATTTGCCTCGGCCAGCAGCGTCTGACACTGCGCATCCGTTATCGCTTTGAGCTTCCAGCGCGTCACCAGACCGGGCGGATCGTTAAGCATTAATGGCGTAAATGGATTGTACCAGGATGGCAGCATCTGATAGCCACCATAGCCAATAGCGATAACCCCCACAAATACCAGCCAGCGCGTGATTTTCATCGGCTCTCCTGCCTGCAATAAAGTTAAAGATTATGGCAGATAGCCCGGAAATCACGTGGTATGTTATGTGTTTTGCGTTTGGAACGGATGGAATTAAAGATGGCGAAGTTGCGGGTTGGGATTGTTTTCGGCGGGAAATCAGCAGAGCACGAAGTGTCGCTGCAATCGGCTAAGAATATCGTTGAAGCCATTGATAAAACACGCTTTGACGTAGTACTGCTGGGCATTGATAAGCAGGGGCAGTGGCACATAAACGATGCGCAAAACTATTTGCTGAATGCGCAGGACCCGGCAAAAATCGCCCTTCGCCACTCTGATGTGACGCTGGCGCAAATTCCAGGGAAAACCTCGCAGCAGTTGATCAACGCAGAAAGCGGCCAACCGCTGGGCGCCATTGACGTTATTTTTCCGATTGTTCACGGCACGCTCGGCGAAGATGGCTCCCTGCAGGGTATGCTGCGTGTAGCGAATCTACCGTTTGTGGGTTCCGATGTACTCAGTTCTGCCGCCTGTATGGACAAAGACGTCACCAAGCGCCTGCTACGCGACGCCGGGCTTGCCATCGCGCCGTTTATTACCCTGACGCGCAGCAACCGTCACCGTATTTCGTTTGCGGAAGTAGAAGCGAAGCTGGGCCTGCCGCTGTTTGTGAAACCTGCTAATCAGGGTTCCTCCGTTGGCGTCAGCAAGGTCAACAGCGAAGCGCAATATCAGCAGGCCGTGGCGCTGGCATTCCAGTTTGACCACAAAGTGGTGGTTGAGCAGGGTATTAAAGGCCGCGAGATCGAATGCGCAGTGCTGGGCAATGATGAACCACAGGCCAGTACCTGTGGCGAAATTGTGTTGAACAGCGAATTTTATGCCTACGACACCAAATACATTGATGATAACGGCGCGAAAGTGGTGGTTCCGGCGGCGATACCGGCAGAGCTCAACGACAAAATCCGCGATGTTGCGGTGCAGGCGTATCAGACGCTGGGTTGCAGTGGCATGGCGCGTGTCGATGTGTTCCTGACGGCGGAAAATGAGGTGGTGATCAACGAAATCAATACGCTGCCGGGTTTCACCAACATCAGCATGTACCCAAAACTGTGGCAGGCAAGCGGGCTGGATTACACGTCGCTGATCACACGTTTAATTGAACTGGCACTGGAGCGCCATCAGGCTGATAGCGCCCTTAAAACCACGATGTAAAAGAGGCTTAATTCACTCTCTCTTCCACGCCGTCGCCTTCCGGGCGGCGGCGAATAATTAACCCCGCCAGCCAGAAGCTAATTACCCACGTGACCATCCCAACCGCGTAGGTTTGCCAGCCTTTCGCTTCAAAACCCAGCAAGCCAACTACGCCGTTAAGAATAAAAATCAGACCAATAGCGAACGCATAGTAGTGCCAGTCACGGCGAATTTTTGCAGGCAGCTTCATAACGGCTCCGAAGATAAAAAATTCATCTTCACACATCCCAGGCTGCGGGTCTGTGGTGTGAACAGCAATTATTTAATGTTAGCAAAATGTTTACACTCTGGATTTGTGATCGCCGCACGACTCCCGGCAATCCAGGACGAATCCTTAACCGAAATTACCATAATTCTTATACTGCCCTACGAAGAAGGCTGTCACACTCATGCCAGTATCACGGTCATGTAATGAAGTCCGGGAGGTCTTTATGACAGATTTCGCCTTCTCTAAGCTCATCCTGAATGGGAAAAAAAGCGCATCTTCTGCGCCGGGCAACGTCGCCTATGCGGTGTTTGTTCTGCTCTGCTTTTGGGCTGGTGCACAATTGCTAAACCTGTTGGTGCATGCGCCAGGCGTATATGAGCATTTGATGCAGATGCAGGATACGGGCCGCCCGCGTGTAGAAATGGGGCTGGCCGTCGGTACCCTGTTTGGCCTGGTGCCGTTTTTGGGTGGCTGTGCGATTCTAGGCTTCGTGGCACTCGTGATGCGCTGGCGTCGCCAGCGCTAATCTTAGTTCGCCATACACTTCGCCCGACGATCGTCTACGCGCTTCGCGAACCACGCCGTGGTGAGATTGCGCGTGATCTTCGGGCTCTCCAGTTGAATCCCAGGTAACATCTCTTTCACCAGAGTTTTGCCGGTTTTCTGCTGCGCTATTTTATACACGCCTTTGTAGAGTTCGGTCTCTTCAAATGCCAGGCTGTCGCCCTTCTTCAACTGGCGATGGATTTCGTCATCGCTCTGCGAAAGTTTGCCTGCCAGCTTGCGCACTGCCAGCTCGGTTTTCCCTGCGTCATCACTGTCATAGCGGATCAAATCGCCATCCAGCGCCAGCTTAACGCCGGTCGCTTTACTGACCGCATACTGGAACGCCGCATTACGGCTGGCATACCAGCCTGCGTTAAAGTCTGCGAATCGGTAAATTGGGGCCGTGTAATTGGCCGGATAGTTCAGCAGATGGTACGTGCCAAACCACAGTCCGCCGCGCAGGCTGAAGACTTCCTGACGCACGGTGCCATCCATTTTCCACGGATAACCGCGCGTATGCGCCTCGGCAAAGGCAATACTCACCTGCATTGGGCCGCCCGTATGTACCGGATTCAGCGAGCCAAACAGCGTCTGTCCCATCGGCACCATATTGATAAAGTCGTCAAAAATCGCGCTCAGCTGTTTTTCCGTTTTCACGTTATCCAGCCGTTCGCTGTAGCTTTTACCGTTTGGCGAGGTGATTTTGAGGGCAGTGTGGACGAGGAACAACGGCACATGCATGCGTTCAGCGCGGCGATCAATTTCCTGCCAGGCGATTTTACTCAGCCCCGGTACGGCGGGGTCCGCCTGATAATTGGATTCCTGCTGCGCCACCGCCAGCACCGAACAGATATTCTCTTTTGTCGGTGCCAGCTTTTGGCTTTCGAAGGTTTTTGCCAGCGCCTGCGCCCAGGCTTCCCGCTCCTTTACGCTGGCCGGTATTTTTTGCCGCACCACCGACGCCACGTCAACGGGCTTTTCCCCTTTCTTCAACGTTGGCGCCTGTTGGCTGGTACAGGCGCTTAATACCAGCCCCGCCAGCAACGTTAACGGGAGTGAGACATAACGTGATACTGGCGTCATCGTGCTTCCTTGTAGAAATTAACTGAATGTGTGGGTCACTTCCTGGAGATCTTTGTCATCCAACTGGTGTTCGAAGCTGCGCAGACGTTTGTAGATGGACATCAATTCCACCAGCGTCGTCCAGGAGCTAATCAGATACTGGAACGAGCCGCGTACCTGACCGAATACGTTGAGGATCTGCTGCATCAGGCCCAGCGTGATTGCACCAGCCGCAATCGAAGGGAACAACAGGAATAAACCGAAAACGTTATCGACCTGAAGATACAGGATACGGGCAATGTTGAAATACATATAGTGGAAATAGAGACGGAAGTAGTTACGACGCACAGCGCTGAACAGTTCGCGCACTGTTGGCGGCGTGGCGCGGGTTTCGTCATCTTCCCCGTAGACCAGCTCTTTACGGTACGCTGCTTCCACACGCTGGTTTTTGAATTCCAGACCTGGAAGTTTGATACCGACAATCGCCAGCAGCCCGGTGCCCATCAGCGACCAGATGATCGCGGCAATCACAAGACCATAGGGAATGCTGCCCAAAATTGGCAACGACGGCACGTGGGCCGAGAGCGTAACCAGTACCGGCAGGAAGGCAATCAGCGTCATGATGGCGTTGATAAAGCTGGTGCCCATATCTTCAAGCGTGGAAGCAAAACGCATGGTGTCTTCCTGCACACGCTGTGCCGCACCTTCGATATGACGCAGGTGATCCCAGTGCGCCATATAGTGTTCGTTCATCGCCGTGCGCCAGCGGAAAACGTAGTGGCTGACAAAGAAGTTATTCAGCACGCCGACGGTAACGGCAATCAGAGCAATACCAAGGAAAATCCCGACTTCGTGATAGAGCTGATTGATGGAAACTTTATTGGGCGAGGTCAGCGCCTGCTGGATGAGGTCCCAGAACGGGGCATACCAGGCGTTGACCGCCACGCCCACTTCCACCAAAAACCAGGTGACGAAAATAATCAGCGCGGTACCCAGTACCGACCAGTATTGCCAGCGATGCGGGCTGCGCACAAACCAGTAGAGCGCGAAAAGCCCGACGCAAACGGCGTAGAACGCGTAGAAAACCAGATAGTTCAACGACCAGAAGCGGGCTGCGCTAATTGGGACATCTTTCGACGCATGAACCAGGTTCAGTAGCCAGCTTCCACCACCTGCTTGCCAGAAAATAACGGCAATCAACGCCCAAATAAATGCCGAGAGAAAAAAGGGCCCCGGCTTAGGGAAAAAAGACTTAAACATAGTGCTCTCCTGCTAACTTCTTATGGTTATGGCGTTTGCTGTGTACAACACAAGTCCTGTCGCAGCATGTACTGCAACCAAAGGGATACCACGTAAAAACGAAAGATAACCGCACAATGAGACCGATAAACAGGCGCTTAGTTCGCCGGCAAAAGGTGCAAAATCGCCTTAACGATATTTCAGTTGTAACGAGGCTTCCAGGAAGGTTTGATTCACGTTTTAACCGTATTCCGCGACACAAATGGAATATTCATCGCATCTATCATACGCGACGGATCACAAAAGTGTGTCTTCAATACAAAGTTTCACAACCACGGTTACTCACCGTTACGTTTTTCCCGCTATGATAGCGATTAGTGGCGCCGTATCAGGTGCCGATTCACAGTGTAAGTAGTATAAATACGCACTGTTCTCCCATTTTTATTTATGGATGCCTTCGTTGAAACGTAGTCTGCTTTTTTCTGCCGCGCTCTGCGTGGCGTCATTGACATCGGTCCAGGCGGCTCAGCCGATCGCCGATCCCGTTTTTGCTTCCGATATTGTCGACCGCTACGCTAACCATATCTTCTACGGCAGCGGCGCTACGGGGATGGCACTGGTGGTTATCGATGGCAACCAGCGCGTCTTCCGCAGCTTTGGCGAAACTCGTCCAGGCAACAACGTGCATCCACAGTTAGATTCAGTGATTCGTATTGCGTCACTGACCAAGCTGATGACCAGCGAGATGTTGGTGAAACTGCTCGATCAGGGCGTGGTGAAGCTTGACGACCCGTTAAGCAAATACGCTCCGCCAGGCGCACATGTGCCAACCTATCAGGGATCACCGATTCGCCTGGTGAATCTCGCCACGCACACCAGCTCGCTGCCACGCGAACAGCCGGGTGGCGCGGCGCATCGACCGGTGTTTGTCTGGCCTACTCAGTCACAACGCTGGTCTTACCTTAATAACGCGACGCTGAAATCCGCACCCGGAACGCAAGCCAGCTACTCTAATCTGGCTTTCGATCTGCTGGCCGATGCGCTGGGCAATGCCGCGGGTAAACCCTATTCACAGCTGTTTGAAGAGCAAATCAGCCGCCCGCTGGGCATGAAAGACACCACCTTTACGCCGTCGCCAGATCAGTGCCGTCGTTTGATGGTGGCCGAGAAAGGCGCCAGCCCGTGTAATAATACGCTGGCCGCAGTCGGTAGCGGCGGAGTTTATTCCACGCCTGGCGATATGATGCGCTGGATGCAGCAGTATCTCTCTTCTGATTTCTATCATCGCAGTAATCAGGCGGACAGGATGCAGACGCTGATTTATCAACGTAGTCAGCTTACTCGTGTAGTCGGTATGGATGTGCCGGGCAAAGCAGACGCACTGGGTCTGGGATGGGTCTATATGTCGCCGAAAAATGGCCGCCCAGGGATTATTCAGAAGACGGGCGGCGGCGGCGGGTTCATTACCTATATGGCAATGATTCCGCAGGAAAACGTGGGCGCATTTGTGGTCGTTACCCGTTCTCCACTTACCCGATTCGTCAATATGAGCGACGGAATCAATAATCTGGTAACTGAGTTAAGCGGCAATCAGCCACTGGCGGTGCCTGGTTCTTAATAGTCGTTGGGCAAACGCGTGATGCTGACGAGTTTGCCCTTTTCCATCTGGATATAATTTCCCTGGCGCAGCGCCGAGAGCACTTCGGCAATCACCGAGCGCGAGATATTTGTTCTTTGCTGGATAAACTTCATCACGCCAACTCTGGCACGCAGATTATCGTTCCACTTTGCCATCACCAGCAGCGTGCTGCGGATTTGTTGATAATTGCTGGAGCCAATAAGCTGCGCATCACGCACTTCCAGCATGCGATGTTGCCACGTCAGCCAATAGAGCGCTTCACGCCAAAGTTGATAGCGTGTCAGGCAATGCAGCGAGTCCTGCGCGGGGAGATAATAGCCGCGACAATCGCTTTCGGTGGTAATGGTGTAATTCTGCTGGATCTTCATGATGGCGCCGACCAGACCAAAAATCGCCGGGCTCTGCAACATGCCGAACATGATACTACCCGAATTGCGCCTGATAGAAATCGAACCCTGGGTAATCACGAGGGTATGGTTTTCTGTCTTTTTGTCTTCCGGCAAAATAGTGGAACCTGCCGGTAAATCGAAATGGATACCGCGAGGAGATAAGTGCTTATCAAGAGTAACAAATTCGCTCAGCGGTTTACTCAATGCAGGCATTTTCTACCATCCATGTAAAAATGCCCGCCATAGCAATGACGGGCATGAGTAACGTTCAGTTAAACAGGGAAATCACCTTCCCTGTTTACCGAAGAGCCATTACCAGGTGTATTTAACACCCGCGTTTGCGCCCCAATCCTGATCAACATCGCCGCCGCCGAGGTAGTTAACACCGGTGTAAGCGCTGAAGTTTTTGGTGAAGCTGAACTGGCTGCCCACGCCTACGCGTACAGCGGAACCTTCAACGCCGTTGTCAATGTTGTCGCCATTGACGTTGGTATCGTTGTTGGAATCGTCATACACATAAGCCAGTTTGAAGTAAGGAGTCAGAGCCTGGTCACCATAGTTGAAGGTGTAACCAGCATCAACGCCCAGTTCATAACGCAGGCTGTCGTAGTCCTGACCGCCAACATCCATACCGTTGCTCAGGCTGTAGCTGTCGCCAGACTGGAACAGACCAGAAATTGCGCCGTACGGTGTTACGTAGCCAGCGTCGTTGATTTTCCAGTCGTAGCCCAGTTTCAAGCCAAAGCCCCATGCATCGGCATTAGTGTCGCCATCAACATAGTCGCCATTGCTCATGGTTGCGCTCAGGTCGTTGTTGAAGCGGCTGTAGCTTAAGTTGCCATCAACAAAGACGTTGTTCGCGAAGCGTGCAGAAGAGTAGACATAGGCAGACTGGCTGTCTTGATCCACCTGACCAGTACGGTCATTCATGTCGCCTTTCGCGAAGGCAGCTGCAGCACCGACGATCCATTTAGCGTTGTTACCGTCGATTTTGCTATCAACACCGACCATGATGCCGTTGACGTCCTGGTCATAGTTGATGGTGCCGTTGTCGCCGTTGAAGTTGCCACCGAAGTAGCTCACCCACGCGCCACCATTATCGTCAAAACCATGACGAGAGGTGTTCAGGCGGTTGTTCAGGGTATCCTGCTGCATATTCCAGGTATTGGTGTTAGCAGACGGGATGCTCAGCGCCATGTTTGCGTAGTCGGTCAGCTCCATCTGTTGCAGAACAACAGTGTTGCCTTTCTGCTGTGCCTGATAGGTGTATGCACCCAGGTCAGCTTTGTTGGCAGCAGAGAAGGTCGCGGTGCTGTTTTTGTCGTTGACATAAACCAGCTCGTTGCCTTTGTAGTCTGCGATAGAACCTTTACCTGTAGCGTTGTCGATACGAACTTTGTAGTTACCGGTTGCAGCAGCTACGTTGTCAACAGCACTGTTATCCATTTCGTCAGCGTTGTTGATATCGCCATTACCATTAACAGTCAGGTGACCGTCAGAGTTCATAGCGATAGTACCGTAACCATAGTTTGCTTTGCTGGTATCGTTAGTACGGTCGTTGACCAGGTCAGCGTTCAGCACATAGTCGCTGCTATGGATATCGAATACACCAGAGTATACGTTGCCGTTGTTGTCAGCACGATTACCACTGGTCAGTTCCAAAGTATCAGTCTGGAACGGATTAGCATCATACTGATCAACTTTCACATCCAGCACACCGCCGTTAGTCACAGTGATGGTGTTAGCGTACAGAGCTGCATCAGTAGACCAACCGGTAGAGGCATCCAGATTAACGGTACTGTATGTGTTAATGGTCAGATGATCGGTATCAACATAACCACCTTCACCGATATTCATGGAAGAACCGTTGTTCAGCGCAATGGTATCGGAAGTTACAGTAGAACTAGATACGTTCACCTGGGAACCGCTATTAACAGTCAGGCTATCAATGCGGGAATCTTTAGTCGTATCCCACTCAGAGCCATTATTCAGCACAACATCAAAGATGCCGCTCTGGAAGTTGTCAGCAGAGTTAACACGGTTCCAGTAATCAACAGATGAAGATTCTGGTGCCAGGCTGTTTGCAGCAACATCATAGAAGTTAGCTGGAACAACTTGTTCGTAATCGATCCATGCAGCACCGACCCATTTGCTGTGATCCAGAGTCAGCGTCAGGTGATCAACGTTTTGGTTGTCGTCTGCCCAGCCTGCGTTGGTATACACGGTTGTAGAGTTATCAACCAGATGACCATTCTTATCAAAGTTGCTATTGAAGGTGCTGTCAAAGTACACATCGCCCATCAATGTGGAGTTATCAAACTCAACATTGTTGACCATACGGTAGTCAGAACCTGCGTTGTCAGAGAAGACTAATGCAGCATCATTATTAATACCTACATCAGCAGTACTACCGTAATCACTCGGCTCACCGGAATCACCAAAGTGACCATCATCTTCAAGATCGGTCAATGAACCAGAAGTTACAGTTGAATCAGTAACTTTGATGTTGTTATCCCACTGGTGAGAGCCATCATAAGTTACATCAGAGTGAGTAGTATCACCCTGAATCATGGTAATACCCGCAACATGGGAGTTAGCAGTGATGTTGATATCACTTTCCACATTCAGAGTAACTGCGGTACCAAAGCCAGCAGTATCGTATTTACCTTCGTATGGGAAGTTATCGTAGGCTTTGCCATCTGCATCAACCCATGTATCGGTATAATACAGACCTTCGTAATCATCATCGATGGTCGTATTAGCGACATTCAGAGTGAAGGTATCGCCATCAACCCAATCATGTGCAACTGCTTCACCCCAGGTGTAGAAGGTGCTGTTGTCGCTAGGCAATCCATCGACGAGATTATCAAAATGACCCGGACGGTAAGAAGTGATCATACCGTGAACGGTTGTGTTAGAAAGGCTCAGAGTATTAGCAGCATCGGTGTAATCGCGATTCAGATAATAAGTAGAGATTACACCATTTACAGTATCACCGTTGAAGGTGGTGTCGTAATTACCTTCAGCAGCATTGTTATAAACATAACCGCTGTAGGAAACATAGTCGTGATCTAAAGAGGTCCAGTCATTGAATTCGCTGTACGGAGTCAGCGCATCATCATGGAACCCAAAAGTGTCATATGCGGTAGCATTTGCCTGAGAGGCGATTGCCAAAGTGCAAGCCAATGCTAATTGTGATACTACAAGTTTCTTTTTCCAGGAGTGCATTTGTCATCCCTCCTCAGGGACGTATATTCGTTGGTCCATCAATTAACAATGCAATATGAGTATTGTTGCGGATGTAATTATGCGACGCACCGGATAAAAGGTTCAATTAATCTTTACTTAATGTCTGTATTCGGACAACTTAATTGAGTGATTAAAGCCCACCAAAACCAAAAATAAAACGAACAATATCAATATCTAACAACAGCCCGGCATTCCCTGAAAAAAAGTAAAAAGATGCTAAAAACAATAAATCATTCATTTTCAATATTTGAAAAAATCATTTATCTAACTTATTGAATAAATATAAGCATAAACCGCAAGAAAAAATAAAATCAGCATCTATGATTAATGCAAAAATCAAACGGTCAGTTATATATAAAAATAACCAAATCACCCACCCAATCCATCACCTACAATAATTTAAGAATTCCCTGAAGTCCTCTGCGTCTCCCTGCGCCAACCTCCCCCTTTATAAGCACAACTTTAGTAAAACATCGCCTTGATGATTCGGTTACAATGGACGTCTGTTCCACAAACATCAGGCAAAACATGACCGATTTAATCACTCGCCCACGCCGTCTGCGCCGCTCGCCAGCGCTGCGGGCTATGTTTGAAGAGACAACACTGAGCTTAAACGACCTGGTGTTGCCGATTTTTGTTGAAGAAGAGATCAACGACTACAAGGCCATCGACGCCATGCCTGGCGTGATGCGCATCCCGGAGAAACATCTCGCCCGTGAAATCGAGCGTATCGCGAATGCGGGTATCCGCTCGGTAATGACCTTCGGCATCTCGCACCACACGGATGCTACCGGTAGCGATGCCTGGAAGGAAGATGGCCTGGTGGCGCGCATGTCGCGTATCTGTAAAGACGCCGTGCCGGAAATGATTGTCATGTCCGACACCTGCTTCTGCGAATACACCTCTCACGGCCACTGCGGCGTGCTGTGCGATCACGGCGTGGATAACGATGCCACCCTGCTGAACCTGGGTAAACAAGCCGTTGTCGCCGCGGCTGCGGGTGCTGACTTTATCGCACCGTCTGCGGCAATGGATGGTCAGGTTCAGGCCATTCGCCAGGCGCTGGATGCCGCAGGTTTTACCGATACCGCGATCATGTCCTACTCCACCAAGTTCGCCTCTTCGTTTTATGGCCCATTCCGCGAAGCGGCGGGTACGGCGCTGAAAGGCGACCGTAAAACCTATCAGATGAATCCGATGAACCGCCGTGAGGCAATACGAGAATCACTACTGGATGAAGCGCAAGGTGCGGATTGTCTGATGGTGAAACCGGCGGGTCCGTATCTGGACATTTTGCGCGATATCCGTGAACGCACTGAGTTGCCGATTGGCGCGTATCAGGTGAGCGGTGAGTACGCGATGATCAAATTCGCCGCGCAGGCGGGTGCGATTGATGAAGAGAAAGTGGTGCTGGAAAGCCTGGGCGCGATCAAGCGTGCAGGAGCGGATCTTATCTTTAGCTACTTTGCACTGGATTTGGCAGAGAAGAAAATTCTGCGATAGCGGATGCTTTTTATCCCCCTCGCCCTACCCCTCTCCCTCAAGGGAGAGGGGACCGGTTTTCTCCCTCTCCCTGTGGGAGAGGGCCGGGGTGAGGGGATCAGCCCGCACATATCCCCCATCAAGCACGGTAAAAAGGCTTATCCCCCAGAATCGTCGCACGGTGCATAATGCGTCGCTGCGGCAAATAATCGGCATTGGCATAGTGCTGCGTAACACGGTTATCCCAAATGGCCACATCGTTCGGCTGCCAGCGCCAGCGCACCTGAAACTCTGGTTTTGTGACGTGCGCAAACAAGAAATTCAGCAGCGCCTCGCTCTCTTTCTCCGACACATCCACAATGCGCGTGGTAAATCCTTCATTGACGAACAATGCCTGCTTACCAGTTACCGGATGCGTGCGCACCACCGGATGCAGCAGCGGGGGGTGTTTGGCCACTGCTTCCAGCCAGCGCTGATGCTCTTCTTCGGTTTTGCGGTATTTGTATTCCTGGAATGATTTCTTGAAATCGTGCTCCGCCTGCAAGCCACTTAACAGTTTACGAAACGGCTCCGATAGCGCCTCCCATGCCGCAATGCCGCTGGTCCATAGCGTATCGCCCCCGGTGGAGGGTAGCTCTTTTGACGCCAGGATCGCGCCCGCAGGCGGCGTGTCGATAAACGTCACATCGGTGTGCCAGTTATCATTATCCGGTGGATTATTGTCATGCGTATCCAGAACGATAATTTCCTCTACGCCAGGCGCATGAGGATATACCGGGTGAATATGCAGATCGCCAAATCGCAATGCCAGGTCACGCTGTAGCTCAGGGGTAATCACCTGATTACGCAGGAAAATGACCTGATGGCGCAGCATCGCATGATAAAGCTGCTCAAACTGGTTATCGTTCAGCGGGCGAGTTAAATCCACGCCGCTAATTTCTGCACCAATATATGGCCCCAGCGGGGTAACAGTCAGACGCTCACTCATTGCACTTCTCCATGCCAGGGCGTCAGACGACGCTGCAATGCGCGCAGCCCCAGCTCTAAAACAAACGCGATAATCGCAATCACCGCAATGCCTGCCAGCACGACGTCGGTTGCTAAAAACTCACCAGCCGATTGCACCATAAAACCTAATCCCCGCGTCGCGGCGATCAGTTCAGCCGCGACCAGCGTCGACCAGCCTACGCCCAGGCCAATACGCAACCCGGTAAGGATTTCCGGCAGCGCGCCAGGCAGAATCACATACCACAGCACCTGGCGACGGCTGGCACCCAGAGACTGCGCTGCCCGAATGCGTACCTGCTGCGCGCTCTTGACCCCTGCCAGCGCTGACATCGCAACGGGTGCGAAAATCGCCAGGTAGATCAGCAAGATCTTCGAAGTTTCCCCAATACCGAACCAAATAACCATCAACGGCAAATAAGCAAGCGGTGGCACCGGACGGTAAAGTTCAATGATCGGATCCAGAATACCGCGCACCGTGGCGTTCAGACCCATCGCGATCCCCACAGGAACGCCAATCAATACGGCTGCCAGCAGCGCGGCCAGAATACGGGCCAGGCTCGCCGAAAGGTGCTGCCACAGCGTGGCATCCATAAAGCCCTGCGGCCCGGCAATGGCTATCAGTTTTTGCAGAACCTGCCCCGGCGGCGGCAGAAACAGTGGGCTGATAAGTTGCAGGGCCGCCACACCCCACCACACCGTCAACAGCACCAGCAGCGTCGCCAGGCTTAGGGTTATCTGGCGGGAAAGCGGCCAGCGCCACTTCACCGTTTTCAGGCGCGGTTTATCATTAGCAACGACGCTCATGAGAAGGCCTCCCGTTGTTCAAATACGCGACTCAGTACGTACTCGCGCATGGCGATAAACTGCGGGTCAGATTTAATGCTGCGACAGGACTCCCCGGCGACATAACGACGCGCAAATTCCAGCGGCAGACGCTCCATCACCCTGCCCGGCCCCGGCGAAAGTAGCACCAGCTCGGTCGCCAAAAAGACCGCTTCTTCGATATCGTGCGTAATCAGCATGACCTGCTTGCCGGTGTCATTCCACAGCTTCAGCAGCAGGGTTTGCATCTGTTCACGGGTAAAGGCATCCAGCGCCCCGAACGGTTCATCCAGCAACAGCAGTTGCGGATTCGCGGCCAGCGCCCGGGCGATCCCCACTCGCTGGCGTTGTCCCCCCGAAAGCTGCCAGATAAAGCGTTTTCCCGCCCCTTCCAGCCCGACTTTCTTCAGCATTTCTCGGGCGATTTCCAGCCGCTGCGCCTTCGCCATTCCGTTCAGTTGAAGACCCAACGCGATGTTATCCTGCACGTTACGCCAAGGCAGCAACCCTTCGTTCTGGAAAACCACCCCGCGCTCTGCACCCGGTCCTTCTACACGTTTTCCACCCAGCGTGATGCTGCCCTGCTGATACGGGACAAATCCGGCAATCAGGTTCAGCAGCGTGGTTTTGCCGCAGCCTGACGGGCCAAGCACCACCAGCAGTTCACCGCTGTCCAGCGTGAGGTTGATATCCTCCAGCGCCGGTTTGCCACCGTAATCGGAATAAAGATGAGAGAGTTGCAGCATCACAGACTCCTTATTTCACAAAGCGATCGGTTACGTACTGGCTGTAATCCGTCGCCGCCGCAGGCACTTTACCCTGCGCTTTGAGGAACTCGGCGGTGTCGATAATCGCCCTATTAACCGGGCCGTTCAGCTCCTTCACCTGCTGGTCGGCGGTCAGATAGGTATTGCCCTTCACCAGCCCCGGAACATCGCTTTCCGGCACTCCGCTTAAGCGCGCCAGTTTGCTGATGTTATCCGGCTGTTTCAGCCAGGCTTCCGGGTTGTCGATATAGCCGCGCTGGGCATCAATAGCGCTTTTCGCGAAGGCGCGCACCACGTCAGGATGCTTCTCGGCGAAGTCTTTACGCACGACCCATACATCAAGCGTTGGCGAACCCCACTGGCCTACTTTTTCGGAATCGGTCAGCACCGTACCGTCTTTTTCCAGCTCGTTCACCGCAGGTGCCCAGACGTATGCGCCATCGATATCACCGCGCTGCCAGGCGGCAATAATCGCCGGTGGTTGAAGGTTAAGAATTTGTACCTGCCCAGGCTTAATGCCCCAGTGTTTCAGCGCAGCCAGCAGGCTGTAGTGAGTGGTGGAGATAAACGGCACGGCAATACGTTTACCGACTAAATCTTCTGGTTTGGTGATGTTTTTCTTCACCACCAACGCTTCCGAATTACCGAGCTGAGAGGCAAGGAGGAACACTTCGATTGGCACCTGCTGGCTGGCCGCTACCGCTAATGGGCTGGAACCCAGGTTGCCAATCTGAACATCGCCAGAGGCCAGCGCGCGAACAATGCTCGCACCGCTGTCAAACTTGCGCCAGTCAGGTTTTGCGCCGCTCAGTTTGCTGAAGGTGTCATCCGCCTGTGCGACTTTCGCCGGTTCGGCGGAAGTCTGGTATGCGATGGTAACGTCCACGGCCTGCGCCTGAAATGCGATCAGTGCTGCGGCGGCGAAGAGTGAAATACGCGATGAAATAGCCATTGTCTGCTCCCTCTGTGTCTTGTTATGGGTGCAGTATTTCCGGGTGCGGAATTTTGTTAAAGGAATTAAAACGTCTTGTTAATGCCTTTTCGTTTTTAGAAAAAAAGTGGGATTAGATAGATAAGATATGAGGAAGGAACATATCGGATGGCGGCGACGCCATCCGACAAGGGCTAACGAAGGCGTTTCAATGCCGCAATATCCGCAGGCGTCGTCCGGCAGCAACCGCCAATTAACCGCGCGCCCGCCGCCTGCCACTGCGGTAAATGGTGCGCCAAGGTATCGCACGCCTCGCCGTGGTGGTGCCAGGTTTTACTCACGGCGTCGTAGTGCTCGCCAGAATTCGGATACACTACCAGCGGTAGCGGTGTCAGGCTATGCAGATGACATAGGGCGTCATTGGTATTTTCCAGCGCGATACAGTTAATGCCTACCGCAATCACCTGCGGGTAACGGGCCAGCGTGGCGATCACGTGGTGCAGCGGCGTACCATCGCTGAGGTGCTGTGCATCGCGCAGGGTAAACGAGAACCAGGCGCGCGCCGTAAGGTATGCCGTGAGCAGTTCCGCCAGCGCCGAAATCTCCGCAAACGACGGCAGCGTTTCGCAGGCCAGCAAATCGGCCCCCGCCTCCAGCAACGCGTCTACGCGAGGGCGATGGAATGCCTGAAATTCTTCCGCGCTACGCTGATAATCACCGCGATATTCCGAACCATCCGCCAGATACGCGCCATACGGCCCGACTGACCCGGCCACCAGCAATGTGCCCGCCTGCGAATTTTCCGTCTGATATAACTCTCGCGCTTCTTGCGCCAGCGCAACGCTGCGGGCAATCAACGCGCGAGACTGCGCTTCATCCAGCCCACGCGCTGCAAAACCCGCAGGTGTTGCCTGATAGCTGGCAGTTATCGCCACCCGCGCCCCGGCGCGGAAATAGTCGAGATGCACATCGCGGATCAGCGTTGGATTTTCCATCAACACTTTCGCCGACCACAGGTTATCAGCCAGATTACAACCCCGCCCTTCCAGTTCGGTGGCCATCGCGCCATCCAGCAACACAAACGGCTCAGCGTCGAGAATGGCGGTTAATGGATTACTCTGCGACATGTGGGATCTCCTGAACAGGCTGACGGGAACGCGTTAAATAATAAGCACCATAACACAGTGCAACAAACGGCAAACCGCAATAGAGCGCGATGCGCTGGCTCGGGTCAAATGCCAGGCCCAGGCAGGCAACCAGGCAAAGGATAAAGCCCAGCACCGGCACCAGCGGATACCACGGCGCGCGGTACTGCAGTTCGCTCAGTGCCCGCCCCTGCTGCAGATGTCTGCGACGGAAGACAAAGTGCGAGGCACAAATGCTGAGCCACACCGCCACGACGGCAAACCCGGAAATCGCCGACAGTGCGACAAATACCGTATCCGGCGCGATGATGCTGGAAAAGAGCGCCAGCACGCCGCCCAGCATACTGACCGAAAGCGCCACCATCGGCACGCCATTTTTGCTGACGCGAGAAAAACAGTGCGGCAACGTACGCTCATTCGAAAGCGACCACAACATGCGCCCGGACGCATAAAGCCCCGAGTTCGCTGCCGACAGAATCGCCGTCAGAATGACAAAATTAAAGATATCTGCCGCATACGGAATGCCCACTTTTTCGAAGACCAGCACAAACGGGCTTTTCTCTACGCCCGCCTGCTGCATGGGGATCAGCGCCGCCAGCACAAAAACGGTACCGATAAAGAAGATGATTAAGCGGGCGATGGTAGTGCGAATGGCTACCGGGATCACTTTGTGCGGGTTTTCCGTTTCCCCGGCGGCGATGCCGATAAGCTCAGTGCCAGAGAAGGCAAAGTTTACCGCCACCATGGTCATGAGGATGGGTAATCCGCCGTGCGGGAACCAGCCTTCTGCGGTGAGATTATGCAGCCCAGGCGCGGGTGAACCGTCCTGCGTTGGAATAAAACCGAAGATAGCCGCGCCGCCCAGGATAATAAAGGCAATGATGGTGATGACTTTAACCAGCGAGAACCAGAATTCACCTTCCGCAAAAAAGCGCGTAGAGATAACGTTCAGGCCGTAAATCAGCACACAAAACACCAGACACCAGGCCCAGATGGGTACCTGCGGGAACCAGTACTGCATACAGAATCCGGCGGCAGTAAAGCTGGACCCCAGCGCCACCGTCCAGGTGAGCCAGTAAAGCCAGGCAACGGTGTAACCGGTGGCCGGGCCGAGATAGCGTGAAGCGTAAACATGAAATGCGCCGGTTTCCGGCATTGCGACGGAGAGTTCGCCGAGGCACTGCATCACCAGCCAGACAACCAGCGCACCAATCAAATACGCCAGCAATGTACCCGCCGCGCCAGTGGTCGAGATGATATAGCCTGTGTTGAAAAATAGCCCTGTGCCAATAACCCCACCCAGCGACAGCATAATCAGGTGACGCGTTTTCATGGTGCGCTTGAGTTGCCCACCTTGTTGTTGTGTTGTTTGCATTATGACCTTCTAAACGTATGGACATCTAAACATCCAGATGAAGGTGTTGTTATACCGCGTATATCAGGGAAATGCAAAATGGGGGAATGTACGCGCTGATTCCCTCACCCCGGCCCTCTCCCACAGGGAGAGGGAGAAAACCGATGCAGAGCTTAGCAACTGTGCACAATCAGTCCCCTCTCCCTTGAGGGAGAGGGTTAGGGTGAGGGGGGGAAAAGGCGCACTACTCGTCGAAGAACCAATACCCCTGATTAATCAACGCCGTCAGCTCTTCAGCGAACACCGGGTTGGTTAACACCTCGCCCAATTGAGCCTTGCCAAGCGTCGTGTAGCGCGAGAGCGCATCTGCCGCCGCCGCGTCGCTGACGTCCAGCGGTTCGCTGTTAACGAACACGCTGCCGCTCACGCTCAATACGCGCAGTCCGTTCAAACGCACCAGCGTTTCTCCGTCCATCAGCGCGTCTACCACTTCCTGCGGCTCGTAAGGCGGTTCTGCCGGGGCGATATCCAGCTCATGACGCGGCGTGGTCACAAAGCTACCAAACCACTGTTTAAAATCGTCCGGCTTGCTGATCATCTCGATCATCATTCCGCGCACACGGTCCAGCTCATACTCTTCAATACGCCCGGCGTGCTCGCGAACGGTGAGATCTGGATCGCTGTAGTGTTCGCTGCCCAGATCATTTTCCAGCGCGTAATCCGCGAAGCTACTGATCAGATCGCGTCCGTTTGGCCCACGGAAGCCAACGGAATAGTTCAGCGCCGTTTCGTGGGTGAAACCGTCGTGCGGGAATCCTGGCGGAATATAGAGAATATCGCCCGGCTCCAGATCTTCATCGATGATCGGCTCAAACGGATCGACGTGCAGCAGCGCCGGATGCGGGCAGAACTGACGCATCGGCAATTTATCGCCCACGCGCCAGCGACGGCTGCCCATGCCCTGAATAATAAACACATCATACTGATCGATATGCGGGCCCACGCCGCCGCCCGGTACAGAGAAGGAGATCATTAAATCGTCCAGACGCCAGTCCGGCAGGACGCGGAACGGACGCACCAGCTCCGCTGATGGCGCGTGCCAGTGGTTCACAGCCTGCGCCAGCAGCGACCAGCCCGTCTCGCCTAAGCCATCGAAATGTTCAAACGGGCCATTGCTCGCCTGCCATTTTCCGTTGGCATGGCTTACCAGTCGGCTGTCGACTTCGGGTTCCATCGCCAGGCCAGCCAGTTCATCCGGGGTGATCGGATCAACAAAGTCAGCGAACGCTTTCTTCAGTACAACAGGTTTTTTCTGCCAGTATTTCTCAAGAAACTCCGGCCAGTTGAGGTTAAGTTGATAAGCCATTTTTTCATACCATCAGTGAGCAAACAGGCCTGATTATACGGAGCAGACGAATCGCGCCGCTTTGTCATGGGTCAATCGCAGGCGATATGCCTGGCTCGATGATTTATGATCCAGATTCATAATCTCTAGCCATTAACCTTGTCTGATCACATGAAACCCGTTGGTGTCGGGAAATAAGTCGCACAACCCGGTCACCGATGATCGGGCTAAACCAGGTCTAAACAAGCGGACACGCGGGTTACGGCGCGGTACAGATCCGGGGATGATCGCTGGCAACCGCCATGCGCAGCAACAGGCGATGGCCAATGTCGTTCTGCCAGTTAAAACTGTTTTGTAGCACCACGATGGCGTTGCCGTGGCGTTTATCCAGGCCGATATAGCTGCTGTAACCACCTATAAAACCGGATTGATAGAGCAGGGTTTGCCCATAGGCGGAATAGCCCAACCAGCCCAGGGCCGCGGCGTCATCATCGTTCTGGAAGCGGCGAAGGGTCATGGCATCAGCAAAAGCGAGATCCAACTGCGCATTACCCGTGCCGGAGAGATGTGCCTCCAAATAGCGCAACAGGTCATTGCCCGTTGACCACATGGATGCTGCGCCGACCATATCATGGCTGAAGCGCCACTCCGGCACCACTTCTCCACGGGCGACGAATTTTGGCTGGTCGCCCGCGTGACCACGCGCACGCAGAATATAGCCGGGAAGTTTTTCCGGCACATAGCCGGTATGCATCATCTTTAGCGGGGTAAAAATCGACTGCTGTGCCATTTCGGGAATGGTTCGCGAGGCGTTAGTTTCCAGCGCGCTGTCTAAAATGGCGTAACCCAGGTTGGAATAATTTACCTGAACGTTATCCGGCGCGTGGAAGGTGCTGAGATAATCCTGATACTCACCGCGATCCAGATCATCGTAAAAGGGTTCGCCGGTGAAAACATAGCGCACCAGTTTACCTAACATCGGTAAATTATAAGCCTGTCTTGGCAGGCCCGCCGTATGGCTGGCAAGCTGCTCGACCGTGATTTTTTGCGCGTCCGGACTCAGGTCTTTCTCAGATGGAAATAATTCGCGGAGCGTTGTATGCCATGCGAGCTTATTCTGTTGCACCTGTAATGCGGCAATTTCGGCGGTTACGCCTTTGGTAACCGACCCTACGGCAAAAAGTGTATCGCCGGTTACCGGCACGCGTTTATCTGAATCAGTAAAACCGTAGCTGAAGATCTGTGGCGGCTGATTGCGTGAAATCACGCCAATCACCAGTGCAGTGGAACGCTGGCGGGCAAAATGGTCGCGGGCGAGCTGCGTTATCTGGCGGTCTAAGGGGGCATCGCAGATCGCGTGCAGTGACGTCGTCTTATTCAGCGTATCAACCGGATTACTGGATAGCGAGGAGTGGCAGCCCGTCAGGAACATTCCCATCAAAAGGGTTAACGATAATGGGGAAGTCTTTAGCAAAATCTCACTCTTTCCTGCGCTGCACACTTTTTCGACGCGCAATAATAATGGAATGACAGAGATAAAGACAGCAGGAAAAAGGCTAAAAGTATTTGCCAGATAGCATAATGCCATCCGGCAAATAACAGGCATAGAGGGTAGTAAAGCTTACGCCAGCGTAAAGGCTGACGTATTCAGGCTAATCAGAACTGGTAAACAGCGCCGATACCAACCTGGTTATCCGTATTCAGACCCTGACGCTGAACATTGGCATTATCGCTGTCGAGCAGGTTGATTTTATAATCTGCGTAGACGGCCATGTTTTTGTTGAAGTAGTAGTTCGCACCCACTTCGATATATTTCACGATATCCATATCACCGGAACCATTATGGTCGCCGCGAGATTGCAGATATGCGAGGGACGGACGCAGACCGAAATCAAACTGATACTGAGCAACCAGTTCAATGTTTTTAGTTTTGTCGAACGCGATGGTATTGGAATCATACGAACCGCCGGTCATGTTACGGGTTTCCGCATAGGTCGCTGCCAGGTACAGGTTGTTCGCGTCATATTTCAGACCACCCGCCCAGGCTTCTGCGTGTTCAGCCGTGTTTTGAGTACGCGTGAATTGCTGCTGTTGGTCGGTACGCTTAGAACCGGAGTACGCTGCAGAAGCCGCGAAGCCTTCAGCGAATTCGTAGGACACGGAACCGCCCCAACCTTCGCCGTTCTGCTTCAGCACGTTATCGCGACCGTTGTTGGTTTCACCCTTGCCACCGTTCTTACCCTGGTACTGGATGGCAAAGTTCAGGCCGTCAACCAGGCCGAAGAAGCCGGTGTTACGGTAAGTCGCGAGGCCGTTCGCACGACCGGTCATGAAGCCGTCGGTCTGGGTGTAAGAATCACCGCCGAAGACCGGCAGCATATCGGTCCAGGCTTCTACGTCGTAGATAACGCCGTAGTTTCGCCCGTAATCAAAGCTGCCGTATTCGCCAGCGTTCAGGCCGGCAAACGCCAGACGGGTTGCGGTATCAGCGCCATCTTCCGTTTTGTTGCCCTGAATGTTGTATTCCCACTGGCCGTAACCGGTCAGTTGGTCATTGATTTGCGTTTCCCCTTTGAAACCGAAACGAACATAGGTGTTATCGCCATCAGCGCCCTTGTCGTCAGAGAAAATATGGCGAGCGTCAACTTTGCCATATAAATCGAGTTTATTACCGTCTTTGTTATAGATTTCTGCTGCGTGTGCTGCGCCTGCGGCCAGAATGGCAGGAATAACGACTGCGAGAATTTTTTTCATATTAAGCCACCATCATTATATTTAATTTTAAGAGTATGAAAGGTCCGAAAGTACTATTCATACGTGCTTCTTTGTGAAGCGATTTATACATTATTGAATTATTCACAAATGAATAGCTGACACATGTAACAAAATGTAAAAACCGGATCAAGTTGGCTTATTTGATGGATGAATTCGAAATTAGACAATCCTGATAAAACATTTTATTAACGCAAAACGATCATGTAATAAAATAGTAAACAAACGATAAACACGAATATTTATAGAATATAATTTCGGGAGGTATTATCAGGTGGTAAATAAAAAACAGGGGAATTAATGGGGAATTGGG
>NZ_CALSBS010000046.1 GCF_943590815.1 Pseudocitrobacter vendiensis
TGGTGCCCGGACTCGGAATCGAACCAAGGACACGGGGATTTTCAATCCCTTTAAAAGGGGCCAAACGGCCCATCAGCACTGACAGTTTTTTACTAGTTTACCTTGAGAAAAATGTTTAAGTTCGGTTATACGTGACTTAAGTAATGCTTAAATACGGCGTTTCGAAGCTACCAGAATCCTACCATTATGAGCCTATACCCATAGAAGAGAAATTATCTCCCGTTCTCGCGATTCAATGACTAAAAATCAGACGGTGCAGGCTTTTAGATACTGATATTATATCTTTTGGGTAAAGTATTAATCTCTGTTGAGATAGGCTCTTAGCCCTAAAATAGCCGAGCAGCAAACGCCAAAACAACAATACTGACATTACCATTAACTGTCGCGATGGTTCTGAGTCGGTCGTCTTTAAGTGTTTTACCATCAAATGTTGCGATGGTGCGGAGTCGATCGTCTTTCAGGGTCTTCCCATCAAATGTTGCGATGGTGCGGAGTCGGTCGTCTTTCAGGCTTTTACCGTCAAAGGTAGCGATGGTGCGGAGTCGGTCGTCTTTTAGGGCTTTACCATCAAACGTCGCGATGGTCCTCAGTCGATCATCTTTCAAGGTCTTGCCATCAAAGGTCGCGATAGTCCTGAGTCGATCGTCTTTTATAGTTACGCTCATAAGTATTCTCCTGTGATACATCCATTCAGTACTTTACCATCCAAAATCAAGCACTGGTTTCTGTAAGTTCTGGACGCTAATTGTTTGAATGTGCGTTAAAAATTCATCCAGTTAGCATTAACATTAACCAGCGCTTCATCGATCGTACAGGTCTGACGCAGTTTAAAAGATACAATCTTACCTATAAATTGCGGTGGCGCATTGTTCTTTTATCTGGCAACTAGAAGTGTCCTCCAACCCCTTTAAATTTTTCGATAAACGCCCCAATTTTCTGGAATACAGTCTGCTTTTTCGTTTTGTACTGAGGATTCAACGGACTGAGCTTTGGTAGCGTCTCGTTTAACTCCGTCCCATTTTCGGTAGCATATTCCCGTTTTAGTGATGTGCGGATATAGCGCCTTGCAGCCTCTTCATTGAGGTTTTCTTCCTTAATCAACGCTTCTGCTTCCCGCTGCTGTTCACGCTGAGCATAGGTAAAGAATGCATCAATGATACTGGCCTTGTCCGGCATGTCATCAAGGTTAGTTTGCTGAATAAAGTCAACAATCAGACCTTCTTTGGCACGGTTGCCCAGACTTGACCGGATTAAGCGTCTGACCTCTTCAGTCAGGGCTTCTTTACCTTTTTTCTGACGATTGTGGTCGAAAATCAGACCAAGGATGTAATCCAGGTTAATTTCCTGCGACTTCAGCAGGTCAATTTCAAACACCACGTCATCCCAGTCTGTGGTTGATTTATCCCTGTCGTTTGATGCTTTTTCGCGTCGCTGCCAGTCCCGGATATCATTGTATGCTGAGCGATAGTCCTGAACTTTACGTTCTGCCGGGAGACGAATGGTTTGTAATTCAGCAAATTTTTCATCATCCACATAGTGCTCTGCTTTAAAGGTTTCTACCGCTTCCGGGTCACTAATATCAACCTTCTGCAGGGCTTTCAGCGTGGCAAATTCATCATAGTTTTGCAGGATGTTTTCTGCCCGCAGATATTCACCAAACAGTTTGACGAAGGCTTTTTTCTCTTTTTCACTGTCGATACTGGCAGGGTCAGGGAAGCGCTGCTCCAGCTCCGAAACAACAGCCATAAAACCTCGTTTAGCCTCACCGGTTGCCGCATCGGTAAAGCCCTGCATGTACTCTTCGTAGCTTTTTTCCAGCACCACATTCTTGGTGTTTTTGTCGCCAAAAAGTGTGATGGCATCAATGGTCGGACGCTCCAGGTCCCTGAAAGTCACGATATTGCCGAAGGTTTTGGTTGCATCATAGATACGGTTGGTGCGTGAGAATGCCTGCATCAGACCGTGATAACGCAGGTTTTTGTCAACGAACAGAGTATTGAGCGTCGGAGCATCAAAGCCGGTTAAGAACATTCCCACCACGATGAGAAGGTCAATATCCTGATTTTTCACTCGTTGAGCTAAATCGCGGTAGTAGTTCTGGAAACCGTTACTGTCAGTGCTGAAATTGGTTTTAAAGCAGGCGTTATAGTCATCAATGGCTGCATCCAGAAATTCCTTCGCACTACTGTTCATCGCGCTGGTATCAAAGCTTTCGTCAGTAATATCACCAATGGCGCTTTGCTCTTCATTTGCAGCAAAGGAGAAGATGGTTGCCACCCGAAGGCATTTATAGCTGCCAGATTTCTTCTCTGCTTCTTCCTGTAGCATTTTAAACGTCGTGTAATAAGCTTTCGCCGCGTCCACGCTGCTAACTGCTAACATGGCGTTAAAGCCCTTAGCTCCCGGGAAGGTTCGGTGCGTTTTCTGCCGGAAGTTATTGAGAATGTATTGCGTTATTTCCTGGATACGCAGGGGGTGCAAAAATGCCTGTTGGTTTTCAGCCGCGCTGAGTTTTTTCTCGTCTGTTTCCGTTTCAAGAGACTTAAACTGTGGGCGGACATCGTTATAGTCCACCTTAAACTTCAGCACTTTTTCATCACGAATCGCATCAGTAATTACGTAAGAATGTAATTCACGCCCGAAGACGCTGGCGGTGGTTTCTGCCCCCAGTGCATTTTCCGGGAAAATAGGCGTACCGGTAAAACCAAACTGATAAAAGCGTCTGAATTTCTTTTTGAGGTTTTTCTGGGCCTCACCAAACTGGCTGCGGTGACACTCATCAAAGATAAACACCACCTGCTGCTGATAGACGGGCAGGTCAGCTTCGGCTTTCATCAGGTTATTGAGTTTCTGAATGGTTGTGACGATGATTTTGTTATCGTCCTTATCCAGGTTTCTTCTGAGGCCAGCTGTATTATCCGAACCGTTGACGCTGTCCGGAGAGAAGCGCTGATACTCCTTCATGGTCTGGTAATCGAGGTCTTTCCTGTCGACCACGAAGAAGACTTTATCAATAAAGTCCAGCTCGGTTGCCAGTCGTGCGGCCTTAAAACTGGTCAGGGTTTTTCCTGACCCTGTGGTATGCCAGATAAACCCGCCGCTTTCGGGTTTTGACCAGTTCTTCGCTTTAAAAGAGCTGTTGATTTTCCAGAGAATGCGCTCAGTGGCCGCTATCTGATAGGGACGCATGACCAGCAGTGTCTGGCTGCTGTCAAACACGCTGTAATTAAACAGAACATTCAGCAGGGTATGCTTCTGGAAGAAAGTGGCGGTAAAGTCCTTCAGGTCCTTTATCAGGGTGTTATCCGATTTCGCCCAGTTCATGGTGAAATCAAAGCTGTTTTTATCCCGCTTAGTGGTACTGGCAAAGTACCGGGTATCAGTCCCGTTGGAAATCACGAAGAGTTGCAGGTATTTAAACAGGGAGTTATCGCTGTTAAAGCTTTCCTTGCTGTAACGGTGTATCTGGTTAAAGGCTTCACGAATCGCCACGCCGCGCTTTTTGAGTTCGATTTGCACCAGTGGCAGGCCGTTGACCAGAATCGTAACATCATAACGGTTAGCGTGTGAGCCGGTCTGTTCAAACTGCTGAATGACCTGCACCTTATTGCGCAGCAGGTTCTTTTTATCTATCAGATAGATGTTTTCCAGACGACCATCATCAAACGTAAAATCACAGATATAGTCGATATGGATTTTACGGGTTTTGTCCAGGCTGCTGTCACTGGGGCTGTCCAGATACTGCTCTGCGAAGCGCCGCCATTCACTTTCGTTAAACACCACACCATTAAGACGCTGAAGCTGGTCCCGCACATTCGCCAGCATCGCAGTCGGTGACTTAACGGAGATAAACTCATACCCCTGATTAAGAAGGTCCTGAATCAGCTCCCGCTCAAGGTCCGATTCGCTCTGGTAGCTGTCACCGGTCTCCAGAATTTTGGTGAATTTATCAAGGACGATAAAGTTATTGGATTCAGCAATGGTGTGTGTCTGTTGTGTCATGGTGCATCCTGTGCGTCATCTGGTAAAGCCCGGAAGGGTATCAGAAGCATCTTCCGGTATTCGTAAAGCCTGATACCGGGCGGGTGAGAACAAACCCTGCCGGTATCAATGGTCCGTCAGTTGCTGGCGGTTTCTGGTCTCGGGAAGCTGAACAATAACTCACGATAGTACTCGTACTGTTTCTGGCGTAGTTCGAGTTCGCGAGGGAGGCCTTCTTCAATCGAATGGGTCAATCTGTCGAACTTATCCAGCAGGGCTACGATGCGGTTCTGTACTTCTAATGGTGGTATCGGTATTTGAAACTTCGAAAACTCTTCTTTCGTAATCGTTTTTAATGTGCTTCCCCTTGCAAATTCCTTTTCCAGGTCAAATTTTGCTTTTAACTGATGAGCAAAATATTTTTTATTTACTGCTGCTTTGTATTTCGTGAATATTGCTAGCGTTCTATCCACATAACAGTCATATTGCGTTAACGCTACGCGACCGATAGTTCCCTGCAGTGACACGATAACGGTCCCCGCTTCAACAAATACACTTTTGGATTGAGCTAACTTCGAAATTTGTTGTTTGGTGCTTCTGTGCAATCTGAATCCAAAATCGGCAACATCCGCAACCTGAACAAAAGGCATGCAGCCTTCACCATTATACCATTCACTATTACCATACGGCTGGGGAAATGAGCCCCGCCTAAAGGAAGCTACCTCGTCGAGAGTTTTCCATTCAACCTCACCCTCTTCAAAACTCAGCAACTGGTCGCGGTAGTAGTTGTACTGTTTTTTACGCATGGCAAGTTCAGCAGTAAGTTCAGAGGTAAGTGCTGTAAATTTATCCAGAATCCGGACGATTTCAGCCTGGATGGCAAGAGACTTTTCAGGATTTTCCGGGCAGGGGACAGGGATTTTTAGCTTGTTTAAAACTGATTGTGTCTGGCTTGGCACGCCACCCGCTTGGTTCATGTCGCCAAGACCTACCGTCGTCAAGAAGTAGTAAAGATATTTTGGGCGAATTTGCGCTTCATCAATTTCCGTATAAAAGATGGTATCAACGGTCCAGAATGGAACATCGACAAAGAATAGATTACCAAGTGAGCCCTTTCTCGGAATTAAGACTGAGGACTTATTATAGGCGTAGTTGTCTGCATATCGCATGATTCCACCGGAACCATAAACCGGGAACTTGCCTTCGCCAAGGGACTTGTGATCCTTGCCGTTTTTGATACGAGCCACATCACTCAAATTTTTCCACTCAAATTTAGCCTCATTCAGCAGTTTTTCCAGATAGCTCAACTTACTCATTCCTGAACCTCGTCACCTTCAATCTCAGCCACTATTGAATCAATGTCTTTGCGCAACTGATCGATTTTGCTGACGGTGATTTTTAGCTCGGCATTCAGCTCTGCAATATCGACAATTTCGCGGGTATCCATGGCTTCGACGTAGCTGCTTACTGACAGGTTATAGTCATTTGCGGCTACTGTTTCATAAGGGATTGTTTTCGCTAGGTGGTCAATATCTGCTTTGCTGGTAAAGACCTGCATAATCTTTTCGATATGACCATCAGTCAGGATATTGTTATTGGTTTCTTTCTTAAACAACCCGCTGGCGTCAATAAACTGAACGCGGGTATCTGTTTTGTGCTTTGACATCACCAGAATGTTAACGGCAATGGTGGTGCCAAAGAACAGGTTTGGAGCGAGTGAAATCACAGTTTCAACATAATTGTTGTCGACCAGGTACTGGCGGATTTTCTGCTCTGCACCGCCACGGTAGAAAATACCGGGGAAGCAAACTATTGCTGCACGCCCTTTAGCTGACAGGTAGTTCAGCGCATGTAGCACAAACGCAAAGTCAGCTTTTGATTTCGGGGCCAGTACGCCAGCCGGAGCAAAGCGCTCATCGTTAATCAGGGTCGGGTCGTCACTGCCAATCCACTTAACCGAGTACGGCGGGTTAGAGACAATCGCATCAAACGGTTTTTCATCGCCAAAGTGAGGCTCAGTCAGAGTATTTCCCAGTCTGATATCAAATTTGTCGTAGTTGATATTGTGCAGGAACATGTTCATACGCGCCAGGTTAAAGGTTGTATGATTTATCTCCTGACCATAAAAACCTTCTTCAATGATATGGTTATCAAAGTGCTTCTTCGCCTGAAGCAGCAGTGAGCCAGAACCTGCGGCAGGGTCATAGATTTTGTTGACGTGAGTCTGACCGTGCATCGCCAGTTGCGCAATCAGCTTAGAGACGTGCTGAGGAGTGAAGAACTCCCCGCCAGACTTACCGGCATTTGCCGCATAGTTAGAAATCAGGAACTCATAGGCATCACCAAACAGATCAATCTGGTGCTCGTTAAAATTCCCTAGCTTCAGCCCTTCAACGCCTTTCAAAACGGCGGCAAGACGGCTGTTTTTGTCTTTGACGGTGTTCCCCAGTCGATTGCTGGTTGTATCGAAATCGGCAAAGAGGCCTTTGATGTCAGCCTCGGATGGATAACCGTAGGCCGAGCTTTCAATAGCGACGAAGATACTGTTTAAATCAGCATTCAGCCTGTCGTTGGTGTTAGCTTTAGCGGCAACGTTGCAGAACAGCTGGCTCGGGTAGATGAAATAGCCTTTAGTCCTGATGGCATCGTCTTTGATGTCACCGGTAATGATGCTGTCATCAAGTGCTGCATAATGTATGCTCTCATCCCCTGCTTCCATGTAGCTGGAAAAATTCTCACTGATGAAGCGATAGAAAAGTGCACCGAGTACATACTGTTTAAAATCCCATCCATCTACGGAGCCTCTGACATCATTGGCAATGGCCCAGATTTGACGGTGTAGCTCTGCACGCTGCTGAAGGCTTGTCATTTTGTATCCTGTTGTATGATTCTTAAGTACTGTTATTGGCCCGATTTTATCGCAATTTCATATGGATGACAGGCTTTGTATGTCATACGTTGCACTGAGAGTTCGTTTGCCCGGTTGTGTAGCCAACACTCTTTCAGTCAGGCCAGTAGAAACGTTGTGCTGACGATAAATACTGAAGCCCCAATACTATCGGGGCTGAACGTTCAGTCGGTGAGAATTTCTTCATCCGTATCCATTGTGGATGGTGATGAATCTATTTTTGTTGTAAGAAATACCCGATTCAGCAGTCTTTGCTTCAGGGCGCTTCTTCGCTCATTGTAGAAATCCGGGAAGCGACTGAACTCAATATTTTCATCTGAAACTAACAGCATTGATGGCGTATAGTTGTTTGATGAATGAGATAGCCATTGTTTCAGGGAAGTATCCTGTTTACTTATATTCTGAGAGTGATTCAGTAAATGAAGATTCGGTATGGTGTCCCAGTATTCCGGATTTTCATAAAAGCTGAGCTTCTCAGGTGAATTCGCAATATAATCTAGTTTTTCAAGATATTTCTTTGAAAAATGATTTCTTGGGTGAAGGTGATCAATATGAAACACCTCGGTCGGATTCATTTCAGGGAACAGAAGATGCAATAGTGCGCGGCAACGACCTTCGCCATATCTGATATTGAGAAGGCTTTCGATGTATTCGTCGTCAAATCTGAGGTCTTTATTCGAGCCTTTATATCTGTCAATAATTTTCTCAAGAGGAAAATGAACATCTGAAAGACTATTCTTCATTACGTCTCTGATGCTTGTGAGTAGCGCATCCGCCTGGCTTCCAAAGATCCCTTTCAGAAGTACCATGTAAAACCACTGGCTAATTACTGAGCGTTCATTGTGGTTTTTATTCAGGAGATTAATCGTTGTATATAATGGATGTCCACTGATTTGCTTTTTGTAAAGCCAGTAGACCACAGGAATGACTGCATTTTTAGATATCAAAGACTGTGGATTGATGCCGAATCGCCTGATAAGAATAAAAGTCTCCTTGATGCAGGATTTTATTTCAGACCATTGTTGTTGTATCTTACCGACCTCCTCTGAAGTGAAGTTTTTTACTTTGAACCGGACGTCAGAGTCAATAAGCATCAGGCTGGTTTTTAAGAACCAGTCTCTTTCAATATAAAACCCCATTTCATTATTCTGATAAATGTTTTTTGTCAGTTCATCCAGTTCTCTTCTGAAATCACCCTGCCAGTGCGCTACCGCTATTGACATCAGTAAGTCGGAGAACTCAAGTTTTGTCCCCCCGCTGTTCGTGCGTATGAAAACATCCAGCACATGGTCAATATCCTGACTGCTCTCATTGAAGTAGTGGATGATGTTCTCAGTTCTTATTTTTGTATAAAGTCTCAGTAATGTTTTTCTGGAAAATTCACTGGAAATGAGTCCTCTTTTTTCGAGTTCTGGTACGACAACGTTAAATAAAATATCATCAGGGGAATCATACTGCTCGTATTTGAATATTTCGTGCAGGCAGAACCAGTGATGTTTGTTGTCTGTAAGTGAATCAGTGTATTGCTTGTCGGTCAGGAACCTGAAGTTATACTTCATCATGAGTTCGTCGTCTGACTTAAGTGGCGCGGTTAAATCGACGTAAAACTTTCTGGGCGGCAGGATGCGATCATCCTGTGCCGAAGGCCACCACACCCGGGGCTGTTTATACGCATACGTTCCACACAATCCAATATATAATGATGTGAGACGCTGCTGACCATCAATCACCGCCTTGAAATCATGAAATCCAGCATTTGTTGCTACGCAGGGGTTTTCTTCATTAAATCGCTGACAGTATTCTTTCAGGAATTCATAGAATTTGTAATCGTTTTTAATACTGGCACTACGGATATCCCACATCATGAAAGAGTTTATCGGGTAGTCTCGCATGATGGAATCAAACAGCAAACATATTTGACTGCTGCTCCAGACGAACTTCCTCTGAATTGCAGGCAGAAGATAGTGGCGTAAATTAATTGAATCTATCGCTTGTTTTATCGTTATTGCTTTTTCATACTGGCCAGCCATCATAAACCTCATATGTTATATTAGCTGGCCTATTTTAATTTATTGCGTGTCGGTAGTACAGTCTTTGCACAAACTAATTTATGCAATGGAAAAGCTGACGGCTCGGTTTGTGTTTTTCATTCGGGTAGACTCGCATTGCGGATGCACAAAGTGATGAAACCTGTCTTGCTATATTTTTACCGAAGTTAACAAGTAGGCCGTGCTTTATTTTTTCACCCTCTGCCCTGATGCTGATGACAAAGCTGAACTGATATACGATTACCTCAATGAGGTCATTGCCAAATGTTATGATGGCGGCGTTGTTTATTTCATATTCATAATCCCTCAGGTCAGTGTTAAGTCTTGCTGTTGCATCTACAAGTGCGTATTCTTTATCGATAATCATAACTTTCTCACTTATCATGTTAATGTGATTTAATCATCACTAATAATATGTTGTGATTTTAATTACGATTATTCGTCTGTTTACTCCCATAATGCATTATCTTATGAATAATGTTCATGTGGGGTAAGGCTTCCATAAAGTCAGACTGTTCAATCAGCGAAATGAGTGTGTTATCGATCTCAAACGTTGTATCCGGTAATACCTCAACCAGCCTGATTCGGGACAGGGAAATAACGAACACGCCCGATGACGTACATCCGGCAAGAAACCACTCCGCATGGCTGCAAAGCAGACGGTAGGGATGAACGGTATGGCTGACGTTTTCGTCGGTTCTGATACGCACCAGGGTCTGGTTAAGTATGGCGAGCGTCAGTCTGCTGAAATCACCGAAAAGGGTGGGTTTCTGGCGCGGCTCCGGTAGCATAATCCTGTATGGCGAGGGACGTTCCCCGTCAAGCATCAGACTCAGTAGTTTGGCATCCATCGCGGGTAACAGACGGTCAAGATGCAGCAACCTCGCCAGTATCTTCATATCCCGTTCCGTGCGGCGGTGAAAGTAATGTGAGGCAAGCTGATACACGCCGTTGCTCTGTTCAATATCAAGGTAGGTCAGACGGACGTTGAAATCCCGTCGCAGCGTTCGCGTCGTCACTCCAAATTCTTCTGCCAGCGTCCCGATATGCAGCTTTTCACCCTGAAACAAACGGCTCAGGATGATGGAAAGGCGGGTTGCCAGTCTGTCATGTTCGTTTTCTTGTGTTATCAGCGTCATACATCATTTCCGAATTTAGCCGGGAAATGATGCCAGCAGTAGCGGACAGGATTTGTCCGCCCTCTGAAGTTTTTTAAAGTCTGAATACCTTAAATGTAAGTGCTAAACGTCAGTATTCTCAGGTGAATAAAGATGCTTCTGGCGCATGTAGGCAATAAAAATGCAGGATGGTAGCGTCACCCGGTATGCGGGACCGGCTAAATCAATCAGCAGCCAGAGAGAACTGAGCACCCAGCCCACGGGACCGGCAAAAGCGCCCATGGTACGCGTCAGCATGGCATTTCCTGCAACGGTCAGCCCTCTGCCTAACAGGGCTTTCGCCACACCATTTGTGACAACAAGTGCCATCTGATAGGCCGCAAACCCGGATGTTTTTATCCCCGCCTGGATTGCCATGGTCAGCAACTCCGGCGTGGGGTTGCTGTAGCCTGTCTGCAATTCTTCCGCCACGGTCTTTAGCTGGTCAGGCGTCATCTTCTCAAGACTTTTCTCCAGGATCTTCATCAGCAGATTCATTTCAATGGTTTCAACACTGGATTTGTTGTTGTAGTTCACCTTCATTTTATCGCAGGCATCGGTGAGAATTTCCCGGTACAGCACCCCTTTACCCCAGCGGAGCAGCGTGGCAAAGCTGTTCGCCCCAAACGTCTGAACCTCGGCGGCAATGGCATCCCAGTAGCGCGGGTGGTTGGGCTTGTGTTTTTTATACTGAGGATCGTAGGTCAGCGTTTCCGTGATGCGTGCCAGTCCGTCTTTCGGATCGCAGATAAGCACAGAAACCAGTAAATCCAGATCGTCACGATGACAGTGGCGCAGAAACTCAAGGTCAGGGTCGTGTCGGTAGGTAGCCATATTTCACCTCATTGCAGATATTGGACCTGACAGTTTAAGGAAGCCCCCGGACAGGGTTTGTCCGCCTGAAAAACAAAAAAGTAAAAAAAAACCTGCCCGAAAGCAGGTTTCTGTTCACCGGATGGAGGTATAACGCGTCGGGATTACTTTCCGCGCCATTCCTTTTCCACTTTATCCGCAAAAGAATCGCACTGCCGGGCATATTCCGGGTTATACAGAAGCTCCGACTGCGAAAGTTGCATGGCGGTCATGCTGCCGTTACGGGCATTTGATTCGAGCCAGGTTCTGCCATAGGTTTGGTTCATCACCTGAAGTACCCTGTTGAATACCGGTCCGTTGATGCGGGCATTGAGATTGACGCCTTTTAACTGAAGGCCGCTGTCGCTGGTCTGGGTCAGGCGGGTGGAGTACATCGCGCAGAAGGTCGAATTGGCAATCATCTGAGCGTCAGCCTGCTCGTCGGCGAACGCGCTGTGGCTGAAGGCTGAAAGCAAAATTGTGGCGGTTAACAGTTTAAAAATTTTCATCATGTTCCCTTATGGATTGAAAAGCGGAGACAGCCTGCCATACGGAGTGGTCAGGAGATGTCCGGCAGAGAAAAAAGTCAGGGTTTCAGCGAGGGAGCCAGTCGCCAGCGGTGAGGTCCAGCGGATTCGAGCACAAAGGCCAGATGGGTGAGGTCCCGTCTTGCGGTACGGGGAGATACGTCAAACTGCCGGATGATGTAGCGAACAGATATTGTCTGACCGTAAAACAGCGCCATGGTCAGCCGGATAAGCCGTTCTCCCTGTCCGGTGACACGTTGCCTGCAACGGCTGGCTTTCATCGTTGCCATACGCGCCATCGGTCCCCTTTCTGAAAAGAATCGAGGTGTCTGGCAAGCCAGATATCAGGGCACGAATCGCCGGTAACGCAGCGGGCAGTAAACCGGTGGCAGTTAAAGTCGAGCAGGCTATAAGGATAGCGCTGACCCACTGCCGCCTTTGCCCGTTCAGCGGCCCGCGCACAACCCTGAGGCGTCAAATCCATACAGTCGGTATACACCGAGATAGCGGAGTTCCAGCCATCGAGCCGGTCAAGAAAACCTTTAGCCTTACTTTTGATAACGGTTCCATCGCCATCAAGATGAACAATATCGCCGTTACCCACATAGATACCGCTGTGTGCGGCAAGGCCAAAAAGCAGTTCGCACTGCACGATACCGCCGTAAGCCGGTTCATCGACGCAGGACAGAATGCAGTTATCGATAAATGAATCCACGAAGTTAAGCAGCAGAAGCCGGTACATAACATTCAGTTCCTTACTATGGGGGAGAGGGGGGATGCGGGGGAAACGTAGTGAACACTCAGCTTTCCCACAACGTACGGACCGTGAAAACCCCCATATCGTGGTAAGCCATAAAGTTACTTTCCCATAGCGACCAGAACTCACGGGCGTCGACATGAGAGATATCGCCACAACGGGAAAGCCACGTGTATTGTTGCGTCCAGCTCACATCGACATCTTTTTCAAGCTCAGGCCATGGATGTCCTGCATAGTGAAAATCGGTGACGTAATCGAGCTGCCAGTCTTCTCCGGCAGGGATGAGGCGTATTTCGACCGGATGCCAGCCGCCCTTTTCCGGTGAGTATTCAGGGTCACGGAAGTTAATGGTTAATCCGGTGATGGGGTGACGATGAGGCGGTTTTTGCGCAACGATACCCAGAAGCAGTTGAGTGAACGACCGGGAGAGCGGCAGCACATAGCCGCCCTGCAATATAGCGGGTGATGACATAGTGAATTTCCTTTTTAAGGGGTATGGAACACAGAAAAAGCGGGGGATTAGTCCTGGCTGATTGCGGCAAGCTGCGTCAGACGGTGCTGCCAGTCGGCGTAGCAGCGGTGCATAAAGAGTCTGCTGCTGTCCGCTTCGATAAGGCAGATATCCGGACTTCTGAGCACAGCAGCAAGAAAACCTGCGTTATTGGTGCTGCCCTGACCAAACAGTGGGCGAAATACACGGGATGGAAAGCTGTCCTGCTGCTGTTCCAGAATGGCGTGAATCGCATCAAGCGCTACCCATTCACGGGAGAACAGGCCTCCTTCGCCATTGGCGGTTAAGCGCAGGGCAAGGCTTCCGGTTTCACCCTCTTTACCCAGCTCATACGTCAGCAGTCCCTTGCTATGGGGGCTGATTTTCTCTGCTTCCCCGCTGTAGAACACGGTATAGCTTTCGATGACGGCGGCTTCGGTAGCGATTTTTTTCTTACTCATGGTTCAGCGCCTCAATCAGGTTCTGGAGTTGAGTGATAACTGTCGTGTCCGGGAACACCAGATAGATACCCTGTCCGTTATCGCAGACGATACCGAGCAGGAGATACCAGCCATCATCAAGTGCGGTGACGTATTCCGGGTTAGCCAGTGCCACTGCCAGCAGCGGGTCTTCGGGCAGCGTGTCATCATGGTTGAGATGCCAGAGCAGGGTTTCCGTTTCGTTCCAGAAGGCGGTAAACAGGTCGATATCATCGACGGGGCCAAGGATTTCATTGCTGAGGGCTTCCAGCGCGGAGGCGGGCAGTTTGAGAAGGGGAAGACTGGTGGGTGTCGTGAGCTTGAACATGATTATCTCCATAATGAATTGATTTACATGGAAATAATATGTGCATAAAAAGAGGTTTTTTACGTTCATAGTCGTTGGGGTTGGTGAGCTTTGTGAATGTACAAAATCAAAGCACCCGCAGGTGTAAAATGTGATGATTGTCACAATAATAAAAATTAATGGAGTGTGGTTTTGATTGTTGAAAGGTTGATTTACCCTTAAGTTGGGCTGCATATTGTCAAAATCATCACTTTAATCTATTGATTTAAATAGCATTAATTTTAAATGCCTTATTGGGTTGTTTTTTAGTCGAAAATCGGTGGGGTCTATTACCATTTTCTTATTTCAGGGCCTCAAAAGTTGACTTACTTTGGGCGATGCATCCGGAACACAATTTTTTTATAGGGTTTAACGCTATTTTCCCTTTTCCCTGAGCAGGAGTACTCCTGATGAATCATCATGGTCTTTCTGACTTGAGTATTAAATGTCAATGGGCATGTAAGAGCTGATTTTTCATGGGCTTGAAAGTGATGCCACGAATAAATAAGCTTATCCCATTGTTGGCCGACATATTAAATTACTCATTATCATCTGAATTTTCAGAGGACCATGTACATATTATGAAAGTTAATTACCCTTTAAATAAAATAACGCAAGTGCTGGATGAAAAGAGCATCACAGCTGCTCATAAAAATTCCTTCAATGTAGATGTGGAAGCTCAGGGGTATTCCGACTCTGGAGTATCTGATGTTGTAGAATATCCAGGGGTTGCACCTAAAAATACTGGAGGTGTTTTTACTAAAGCCCTTTTTGATGAATATAAAATCCGTGCAGTACAAGCTGCACAAACAATCGAGACCAGCGATAAGAAGTTAACCGGACTTAAGGCAATATTCTATCCATCAGGTCGCATTAAATTTATTGTCCGCAAAAGTATTCGCGGAAAGAATATCTACGTTGCCGTAGGAGGCTACCCGGAAATTTCAATTAAAGATGCAAGGGAGCATGCCTTTAAAATAATTCAGGAGCTCAAGACCGCCGTTGAGGCTTACGGTGAGCGTTTTCTTACTCACAGTAAAATGACGTTTAATGAGCTTGTGGATGAGTATGAGAAAAGCGTACTCAGCACGGGCGTTAAGCGTTCAGCTAACACCGACCTTTCTAAGATCCGTAAATACCTGCGCCCTCTTCTCGGTGACAAAAAGCTGGCAGGTATGACGGAGGCAGATGTTCTGAGCTATCTGCACGATCTCGATCTTAAGCCTGCCACACGCAACCGCCACCTGGCGCTCATTAAAGCGGTCTTTACCTGGGCTATACGCATGGGATACACCAGCCGCTCTCCGGCGCTTTATATCAAAGCGCTGCCTGAAGTGACGTCAGATCGCCGCGCCATGGATGACTCCCAGCTTCAGCGCTGGATGGAAGTCTGTGAGTGCTGGCGTAATGGTAAACCCGATCATGAAGCCCTTGCTCTGCTCATGTTCCTTGCCCTGACGGGGCTGCGTCTGGGGGAAACCCGTCACCTTCGTCTTGAAGATGTGGACTGGAGCCGCAAGGTTATCACCCTTCGCCATACCAAAAACGGCAAACTCCGCCGTGTACCGGTATGTGATAAGGCTTTCGTTCTTCTGACAGAACAGCGTCAGCATCTGGGTGATGAAGGCTGGGTATTTCCGGGCAAGGGGACCGACAATCCGGTTTCTGAGCCGCGTCGCCTGCAAAAACGGCTTTGTGAGGCTGCGGGTATTCCACCGTTCACCATCCATGAGATGCGCCATACCTTTGCGACAAAACTCATTGAGAGCGGGGCCGACATTCACACCGTCAAAGACTTACTGGGCCACAGCACTATCAAAGTGACGGAGCTTTACTTGCACGCTTCCCCGGCGCGTTACCACGAAGCTGTTAACCGGGCGATGAATGTTTTTCCGGCCTAAACAGAATTCCCCCTCAGGCAAGTGAGTTCTGCGCTTTACTGCCTGTGGTTCACATTCAAAAGGAACCTGTAAATGAATAATAAATCAACACCATCCCCCTTGACTACAACGACCCCCGCTCGTTTTGCCTGCAGGAAATTAAATGCATTTCTGGCTCGTCGTGCTCTTCATATGAAGGTGGTAAGAAAAAACCTGAACAAGGCTGCTGCAATCGACATCGATCTCGATGACATTTCTAAGTGCGGATGCCGTGATGGTCTGCCTGAAGGCTTTGTCAATACTGCAAAAGGGCTTTTCTATTATGAAGGAAAAAAATGGTACCAGTTAAGCTCGACCCCCATTCTCCCTGTCTACAGGCATTATTCTGATTGTAAAACGCGCAATATGGGCGTCGAGTTGATGACTATCAACCATGCTGGAGAGTTCGCCTGTGCTGATGTCTCATTAAGTGATGCAATGGTAAAACCTGATCACGTCATGGCTTCTCTGGCGGGCAAAGGTTTTGGTATCTCCCTGACGATAAAGTCTAAAGAGCTTCTGGTGCAATTCTTACAGGTGTGTATGAAGAAATCGCTGGAATTGCCTACTTATCTTGTCGCAGATTCGATGGGTTTTGTGCCTGGCAACAAAGCATTTCTTCACGGCAGTATACCTATCGCGCAGCACCTTTTGGAATTTGACTATTTGATTCCGGCTTCCCGTGTTCCACGAGGGCTTGTCGAGTCGGGAACGCTGGATGACTGGAAAACGATGGTAGCTGAGCTGGTTCATGGCTGGCCTCAGGTCTTTGCATTATCCACAGCTTTTGCTTCGATGCTGCTGTCGTTGTGCAAAATGGATGTCGCATTGTTTCATTTTTACGGGGGGTCAACGACCGGAAAAACAATTCTTCTTCAGCTTCCCATGTCAGTTCACGGCCATGGTGGAGAACCCGGCAGTGCGCCAGATGTGAACATTTTACGCTGGAATACTACAGCGAATGCGCTTGAGAAAAACCTGAGTCGGTATTCAGGGATATTAGCCTGTATTGATGAGTTGGGTGCTTACAAACAGAAGGACTTTGCTTCCTTGCTGTACAATATTACTGCTTCGAAGGGTAAGGATAGAATGAATCAGCATCTGGAGATAGATGAGGCCTTTACCTGGAAAATGTTTATTCTTTCGTCAGGGGAAATGTCTATCCCTGAGAAGCTTGCCACGCAGAAAGAGCAAATTCAGGGAGGGCAGGAGCATCGTGCCATCAGTCTTAACATCCGCTCCGAAGATGCCCGTAAAGACGGTGAGACCTCTGAAGACGTACGTAATCGAGCTGAGAGACTGAAACATGGGTTGTGTGAGACTTACGGCACTGCGGGTAAGGAATTTATTGCCTGCCTTCTAACGTTGAAGGGTGAAAATGATGAGGCCTTATCTTATCAGGAGATGTGTAAATTCATCCAGGGTGCATCAAAAGATTGCTATGGCATTCTGATCGGTGAGTTGCAGAAAGAAGGCTATTCTCTCAGTAATATTCAGAAGCGTGCATTAGAACGTTTTGCTCTGTGCTGGTGCGCTGGGATTCTCGCAACTGAATGGAATATTCTTCCCTTTGATGAGGATGTTATTGCAGATGCGGTAATGAGTGCCGCTCGACGCTGGCTTGATGATAAACCTAACCAGTATAACCCCGTATTGCTGGCTCTTATTGATATTCAGCGTGACCTTGTAAAGCGAGAAGGTGCGCATTTTATCGGTCTTAAAGAACCGGACAACCGTAAACCCGCAAATCACTGGGGGTATATTCATCATGCTAGTGAAGATTTTTTAGTCTTCGCACCTGTATTTGAAGAGTGGTGTCAGAAACATTCCTTAAGCGCCAGTGACGTCGCTAAGGAACTGGTACGTCGAAAACTGCTGCGGGCAGAAAGTAAAGGGCATTACAAAAAGCGTCCTCTTACTGGTATGGACAGGTGTTACTACCACATTAAGCGAGGGTTTATCAGTGCTGATTTGAATTGTGCTTAGAGCATTATCTGAATGTAGTTAACTAACTTATATTTAAACTTATTATTCTGAGTAAATTAACAGAAGGGGAACCCCATGACTGAATTCTGCGAATTAGATGAAAATCACACTTTTCCTGGTGCTATTACAGGCTGTGAAACTTTTCGCCCACCATTTACGCCTCATGGTCTTATCATGACGCAGGCTAAATGCAATTTTTATGGTATCTGTAGGGAAGTGACCGACGGTAAGTATCCTGAATTAAAAGCAATGATTAACCGAAATGAAAATATTCGTTTCTTCACCAGTTATATTTTCAAAGGTAACGTTCGTTATGATTATCTTGGCGAATTTCCAACACTATCAATCGATCAGGCTCGCAATAAAGCCCGATATCTTGCCAGAAGTAATGAGGATGAGACCGATTATGAGCATATCCCGTTCTGACTGATAGCTGAACAGTAAAAAAAGCAGGGGCATTTGCCTCTGCTTTTTTTGTTATCGCAAGGAAGGTAACTGAGCCGTTATCCTTTCCGCCAGTAACTGACTGGTGTTCTGTAAGCGCTGAGGATGAAGATGCGCATACCGTTGTGAAGACTGACTGCTGCGGTGCCCCAGTTGAGCCTGAACGTCATACAGTGTTCCGCCGTAGGACACGATGAGGGCGGCAACCGAATGGCGGCAGGTATGAATACACACTTCCTTGTCGAAAATTCCCGCCCGACGCACGATACGCTGAAAGGCTTTAACCGGGTTACTCAGCGGCATTCCCTGTTTTTTACCAATAAACAACCACGGATTTCCCCGCTGCGTTGGCAGCGTTCTGATTACGTCCATCGCCAGTGAGTTAAGGTGAACAATCCGTCCATAGCCATTCTTGGTTTCAGGGAGCCACAGGGTGCGTTTAACCGGGTCAACATGCTCCCACTTTGCCAGACGCAGCTCATCGCGGCGAAGGCCGGTCAGTAACAGCAGTTTGACATAGCGGGCAGCTACAGGGCTGGTATCGTTATCGGCGGAGAGAAAAATACGACGAATTTCGTCCTCGGTAAAATAACGCTGTCGGGCGTTGTTCTCCCTGAGTAGCTGTACCACCCTTGCCGGATGGACAGAGGTCATGCTTTGCCTTCCGGCCCATGTAAAGACGGCTTTAATGAGTACGATGACACGGTTACAGGTAGCCGCTGACAGGGAAGTACTTAACGTCTGCTGAAGGCGCAGAATGCTCGCTGGTGTGATATCGCTCAGCAGCCTCTGACCAATGGCGGGACGGATATGATCGCGGTAGCGCTGAACATCCTTTCCCCAACTGCGTTTAGCGGATTTTGCCCATGGCAGATAATGCTGATTAAAGAGTTCATCGAACGTCAGTTCCATTCTCTTGTTTTCACGCTCCTGCTTAGGGTCAGTGCCGGTGGCAAGGGAACGTTTGTGTTCTATGGCAATCTGACGAGCAAGATTGACGTCCACTTCAGGCCAGTGACCAATGGCGATGGCGCGTTTTCGTCCATGATAAAGGTAGCGTAGCAAAAACTTTTTACGACCTTCTCTTCTGCTGACCAGACACTTGAGGCCGGAAATCTCGGTGTCGCTGTATTCGGCATCGGTACTGCGTGCATCGGATGTGTTAGGGGGCAGGGATTTAATGAGCTGATTAGTAAAACGGAAGCGTTTCGGGCTGGACATATAACCTCCTGTGACTGGTGTAAAGAACGTCAGGGTTGACCCATCCCCGGCACGACACTTTTTATGGGGGAGTTGATTTTCTGGTGTGGCGAAGGGAATGCTGGTGCCACATGGGATGAATTAAGACGGGAAATGCAGAAAGAGCAGGCTTTACGGTCTAGTTGTGGTCTTATTGAAAAAGTACCCTCAGGGGAGGACAACACAGAAATAATATATCCCCCTGTCTGGGGCAATTACATGCGCTAAGAACCAAAAGTGTTGCACGTATGTGGCAGGTTTTTCATACGGCTATGTGCCTAGAAGGGAGTGGGGATCATTACATACAAAAAAATTGAATTTAACGTTGGGCTACAAACTAACGAATCATTATTTTTCAATGGGTTAATTTCATGTGTAGATTGATTTTCAAAACCGATGTTTATTTTTTTCAAAAAGTCAATTAACTTGTTGATTTTTTTGAGTTCTGGATGATAATTGGAGGGACCATGTAAATATTATGTGCTAAAGTATAACGGATCAAAACGATGGCGGAACAAAAATTCATAAGTGAGTTATTTTTAGAAAATAATCAATTCATCCTGGTTGGTTTAACTGGGAGGACTGGTTCAGGTTGTACTACTACAGCAAATATATTAGAAAGTAAAAGCATTGCCTTTCCTGAATTAAGTGGTTTGAGTGGGTTTTATAAGGGTTTAGATAAAAGGCGTTACTCTATAGTTAAAAAGTTTGCTGAAGAGCATTGGGAGAATTTTTATTCGATAAAGGTCAGTGACCTTATATCAATATACTTACTATTATTACCTGCTGTAAAGTTAACTAGTTTCATATATTCTTGCGGAGAGAATATAGCTAAAAAATCCTGCGAGTCTTTAGTAAGAAAAGGTGTTTTATCAAAAAGTTTTTTAAAAGAAAATTATAGTGATGTCATAAAACAACTTTTAGATCATCACTCTGAAATTGATTTCAGTGATCCAAAAATAACACGTTCATTCATCAGGATTCTACAGCTGGTTAGAAAATTTACGAGAGACCTTAAGGCTGAATTAAACCAGTTAGAATCCGGTTTATATGTCTCGGTTTATCAATCTGCGGGTAAATCAATTAGACGAATTGGCAAGGTTGATGCAGAATATGAAAGCAAAGACTTCATTCCAAGCTCTGTTTTCCATTTGCCGGAGACCATTAATAGAGTTATTAAGTCAATAAGGAAGGTGAAAAATGAGAGAGCATACGTCGTTATTGATGCAATAAGAAATCCCTATGAAGCTAAGTTCTTTAAAGATCGATATGCAGCATTTCATTTAGTTTCAATTAATGCGCCGGATGAACACAGAACAAGATATTTACAAAAGCTGCATAAATTTTCACCAGAGCAAATTAAAAAAATTGATGACGAAGAGTCGGGTAAAGGAGATAGTGAATATAAACACTTAACGAATCCAAATGTAAAAAAATGCATAGAAATATCTGATATACATTTATTTAACCCAAAGAATGAATATGATAATAACAATGTGCTAAAAGCCCAAATCGCATGGTATATAGCGTTAATGCAACACCCTGGATTAATATCCCCTACATCAATGGAAAGGGTCATGCAAGTCGCATATACAGTAAAATTAAACTCTGGTTGTATTTCAAGGCAGGTGGGTGCAGTTGTTACCGATAGCGATAACTCAATAAAATCAGTTGGTTGGAATGATGTTGCTCAAGGGCAGGTTCCTTGTGCTATGAGGTCAATTGATGGATTAATAAATGATTTTCACTCAGAAACATATAGCCATTATGAAAGAAATAACGAAAAATTTAGAGAGAAGGCGCGAGAGTTCTATGATATTTTTAAGCCAGTAATTCAGCAATCAAATTCTTTTAAAGGAAGAAATATTTCATATTGTTTTAAAGATATACATAACAGTATAGATAATAAAAGTAACCAAGTGCATACTCGTGCTTTGCATGCAGAAGAGAATGCTTTCTTACAATTAGCAAAATATGGTGGGATCGGTATTGTGGGCGGGAAGTTATATACTACTGCGAGCCCATGTGAATTATGTGCAAAAAAAGCATATCAACTTGGTATTTCTGAGGTTGTCTTTATTGATCCTTATCCGGGGATAACGCAAGACCATATTATTAACATTGGAACTATGCCGCCTAAGTTAATACAGTTTAGAGGCGCTATTGGTAAAGCATATCATCGACTTTATGAACAGATTATACCTATAAAAGATGAGCTGGATTACATGTTAAAATAGTTTTTTTAAACACCCATTATAAATGGTAATCTATTTATAGATTTTCTTATGAAGAGGGTCACTGCCTGTAAAAGTACCGGACTGGAAAGGAGTGACCTTCTCAAACATGACTAGCAACATTCCTTGTTACCACAAGGTAACGAGAAAACATCTTTCTTGGTACATTGTGTCAACGTTAGAGAGAGCAATTCTGATACGCATCTACAATGGATAAGCGGGAAGCTTATAAGAGATACAAACTTGGGAATCTGGCAACTGAATATTTTAATGTGACGTCTGCTCTTCACTCACTTCGGGTCCTTGGCGCACTTAGTTTGTCCACTCCGTTTCAGAAGCTTAAATGGCCTTGTAATTATACATCGCGTTTTCAGGATAAATACATGAAAATAACACCATGATAATCATGACTGCTGCATCGCGCTCACGTTATTACTTCTTTTGAATGTAAGCATCCGGCTTAACAAAACTATTTGCTTATATAGAATTTCCAGAGAACGTTCAAGTATGATCTAGGCCAGTTTCGGCTCCTCGCTCATGGCAGGCTTTAGGGCGTTTCAGGCGGTCCGCTTAGTGCCAGAAGCGGATATTAAGAACATGATGGAGTTCAAAATAGCAGTCATCACCCCAATCTTACCTGATGCCTCTTGATGCTACTTAATCCCCATGGTCAACTTATTAAATTCACCTGGATCCAGTACCCGAGCATCAAGTGTTATGAACACCTCGTTGTAAATGCATCCAGACTTTTCAACGTTGTCTTTCCCGTCCACCCTCAATAGAAGACCCAATTTCCGATCAATAAACGTTCTAACCTTGGCACGTTCATCAACAGAGAGGACATAGAATCCGCTACCCAACATTCCCGTGGTGCGTTCGTCGATGGTTGTTCCTATTGCACCAGAAAGAAGAATATTAGTGCCGTAGGCTTTAAATAAACAGTCGGTCCATCCAGCGTTGATAGTCGAATCCTTACACATCTTGGATTTCTTAAACTGCTGATATATTAGAAGCCCCTCCTTATCCAGCTTTTCGCACTGATCAGCGATACCTTTGCCTGGATAGATGGCGCAGGATAGAAGTAGAGTTGTACTGAGTAGACGCCATCTCATTTATAGGCACCACCGTGGTTAAGGTTGCGTGAGTAGTCTCAACCATAACATCGTTCGGCAAAAGTGTTGTGGTAAAAACCTTATCTTTCCTCAATTCGTACATCCGTTTGTCAAATTTCCCCTCTTCGCTCACAGCGGACACTCAGGTTTAACAGTCCAGTACGTTTAGCTTACGGATAAATCATTTTATGATGGCGTGGAGAACGGGGGATTCTGAAAAGGTAAGAAGTGAAAGGGAAAAAAGAGCTTGTTGCAGGTGGACGGACTGGTGAAGATCCCCATGAGAATGGTGGAGAGTGTATGCTGCCAAGTTTCCCCGCTTGCTATTGGGGATTTCCCCACCTTATTCCCCGCGACAAAATCACGTTAAGGACAGCGGATTAAGGCAGAATGATAATTCCCCGTTTCCCCCGTGTTTTCTACTTCATTATGAATGATCTGAGAGAAAGGAACCGTAGAGGACCGTAGAGAGACCGTAGCTGTGAGGTAAGAAAAAAATACATCAGAAGATGTTGAGGTGTCTAAAAGTAACGAACATCTGCGAAAATGGCGAGAAATCCAGCAAACAAATAACGTGTTGCAACGACCAGAAATCTACCGTAGCCAAGAAAGGAAAAAGCCCCGCTTTGCAGCGAGGCCTTATGAATATTGGTGCCCGGACTCGGAATCGAACCAAGGACACGGGGATTTTCAATCCCCTGCTCTACCGACTGAGCTATCCGGGCAACG
>NZ_CALSBS010000047.1 GCF_943590815.1 Pseudocitrobacter vendiensis
ACGCGCATTAAACCTTATTCACCTCTCCGCGTCAACGGAATTTATAAAATTTGATGCGAATTGCGCAATATATCATCACCTTGCTGCATTTGCACGCGACTCAGGCAAAAAAGGCGGTCCACAAGATAGAAATCGGCATCGCCAGTATCAGGGCCGGTAGCATATTTACCACAGCAAACATTTTGATACCGCAAATCCGCAACCCGGTCGCCAGTAGCAGCATGCCGCCGACGGCGGTGAAGTCTGCCATCATCATCGGCGTGGTGAGCGGCAGCAATAGCGAGGCGCTCATGGCCAATGCAATCTGAATCACCAGCATCGGCACGGCGATTGCCGAAACGGCTATGCCCAACGTGCAGGCGAAAATCGTCGCCGTAAAGAAATCGAGAAACGCTTTAGCGATAAGAATCGATGCGTCCCCGGTCATCCCTTCCCGCATCGCGCCGAAGATCCCCGTACCGCTTGCGCAAAACAGTACGATAATGGCGACATAACTCTGAATGAATGTCTCATGATTGTTGTTGCTCTTACTTTTGCGCGACAGCAGTTTCTTGAGCTTGCTTACGCCATTGTTGATGCCTTTCTCGAGCAGACAGAATTCACCGATGAGCGTTCCCAGCAATGTCGCTAACACCATAACCGGCAGGTTCTCGCACTTCACCACCAATAAGATACCAATCCCAAGCGATACCAGACCAAATATTGAGGTCATGGCGCTACGAATACGTTCCGGTAAACGCTGACTGAGAAGTGCGCCGAGGACACCGCCTGTTAAAACTGCCCCGGCATTAATAAATGGCCCAATAACCACAATGACTCCTGTAAATTGATTCCTTGCCAATGACGCTATTATGGCCTGGTTAATCGGTTCAGTGGGGCATAAATCGACATTTGTAGGGATCCGGTTTTCATCTTGCCCCTCAGGAGGAAAGGTGCCATGATTGCGCGATTTTTCTCCAGCCACGCCATCGCTGTCGAAGCTGGAACTCCGTTGGGCCCCTGATGTTTCGCGGGGCAAGGCTGACTGTCTTGTCCTGGTTTTTACTTATCCGAAATGGGTTGTTGCGCCGATGAAATCACTGCATATTGCCGCCAGCGCGGAGCTGGTCTCTCAACTCTCCACTCACCGTCGCGTGGTGGCGCTGGACAGTACTGACTTTACCGACGTTGCGGCCGTCGTCATTACCGTGGCGGACAGCCGCAGCGGCATTCTGGCGCTGCTTAAGCGTACCGGGTTTAATCTGCCGGTCTTTTTGCTCGCGATGGAGGGAGTCGATGCCCCTGCGGGCGTTGATGCAGTGATCACTGGCAAAGCACAGGAGTGGCTGGAGCTGGAATCCGCCGCCTGCCGCTATGAAGAAAATCTGCTGCCGCCGTTTTTCGATACATTGAGCCAGTATGTCGAAATGGGCCACAGCACGTTCGCCTGCCCGGGCCATCAGCACGGTGAGTTTTTCAAAAAGCACCCGGCGGGCCGCCAGTTTTACGATTTCTTCGGTGAGAATGTCTTTCGTGCCGATATGTGCAACGCCGATGTCAAACTGGGGGATTTGCTGATCCATGAAGGCTCCGCGAAAGATGCGCAGAAATTCGCGGCAAAAGTATTCCACGCCGACAAAACCTATTTTGTGCTTAATGGCACGTCGGCCGCGAATAAAGTCGTCACTAACGCATTACTGACGCGCGGCGACCTGGTGCTGTTTGACCGTAACAATCATAAATCTAACCATCATGGTGCGCTGATTCAGGCCGGGGCGACGCCGGTCTATCTGGAAGCCGCACGTAACCCGTTCGGCTTTATTGGCGGTATTGATGAGCACTGCTTCAACGATAGCTACCTGCGTGAGCTCATCCGCGACGTTGCGCCGGAAAAAGCGGAGGACGCGCGTCCCTTCCGCCTGGCAGTGATCCAGCTCGGCACCTACGATGGCACTATCTATAATGCGCGTCAGGTGGTGGATAAAATCGGCCATCTCTGCGACTACATCCTGTTTGATTCAGCGTGGGTCGGCTACGAGCAGTTTATCGATATGATGGCCGATACCTCTCCACTGCTGCTGGAACTTAACGAGAACGATCCGGGGATTTTCGTTACTCAATCGGTGCATAAGCAGCAGGCTGGTTTCTCACAGACCTCGCAGATCCACAAAAAAGATAACCATATTCGCGGTCAGGCACGTTTCTGCCCGCACAAGCGGCTGAATAATGCTTTCATGCTTCACGCCTCAACCAGTCCCTTCTATCCGCTGTTTGCCGCGCTGGACATCAACGCCAAAATTCATGAAAGTGAAAGCGGACGTCGTTTGTGGGCAGAATGCGTTGAGCTGGGGATCGATGCGCGTAAAGCGATCATTGCTAACTGTAAGATGATCCAGCCGTTCGTGCCGCCAGAGGTGGATGGCCGCCCATGGCAGAGTTATTCGACCCCAACGCTTGCCGGCGATCGTAAGTTCTTTAGTTTTGCGCCAGGCGCGCGCTGGCACGGGTTTGAAGGTTACGCGCAGGATCAGTACTTTGTTGATCCCTGCAAACTGCTGCTCACCACGCCGGGGATCGACGCCACGACCGGTGAATATACGGAATTCGGGATCCCGGCGACGATTCTGGCGCACTACCTGCGTGAGAACGGCATCGTGCCGGAGAAGTGCGATCTCAATTCGATTTTATTCCTGCTGACGCCTGCCGAGAGCCGCGAGAAGCTGGCGCAACTGGTGGCGATGCTGGCCCAGTTTGAACAGCACATCGAAGACGACACGCCGCTGGCTGACGTACTGCCGACGATCTTCAGCAAGTATCCGGTGCGTTATCGCGATTACACCCTTCGCGAACTGTGCCAGGAGATGCACAATCTTTATGTCAGCTTTGCAGTGAAAGATCTGCAAAAGGCGATGTTCCGCAAAGAGAGCCTGCCGAAGGTGGTGATGAACCCGCAGGATGCCAATCGTGAGTTCATTCGTGGCAACGTGGAGCTGGTACGTATCAGTGAAGCGGAAGGACGGATTGCTGCGGAAGGCGCGCTACCGTACCCGCCAGGCGTCCTCTGTGTGGTGCCTGGCGAAGTATGGGGTGGTGCGGTCCAGCGTTACTTCCTGGCGCTGGAAGAGGGCGTAAACCTGCTGCCGGGCTTCTCACCTGAGTTGCAGGGGGTTTACAGCGAAACCGATGCCGATGGAATCGAGCGTTTGTTTGGCTATGTGTTGCAGTGATTTTTTTGCTGGTCGACTATCTTCCACACGCGTTGTTGCTCATTAAACTGTACAAAACGCTCCAGCGACTGGCTCAACCGCTTCCACGACACCGGCTTGAGAATATAGTCGAACGCCCCGTTGCGAATGGCCTGGCTACAGGTATCCATATCGCTGGCGGCAGTAATGAAAATCACCGAACAGTTAGCCCGCATCACCAGGGGATTATTGATAAGCGTGATGCCTTTACCATCCGGCAAATAGTTATCCAGCAAAACCAGCTGCGGTTGCTTTTCAGCTAGCTGCATCTGCGCCTCGGCGAGCGATCCGGCGATCCCCACCAGGCGCAATCGCGGGTGCTTGCTAATCAGTTCCGCATGAAGCTGGGCCAGTTCATTTTCATCTTCAACGATCAGTACATCGATAAGTTCATGTTGCATAATCAGTCTCTTCCTGCGCTGGCGTGTCGTGCCTCTCCCCCTGCGGGGATAAAAAGAGAAAAAATGGCGCCGCGCGGCGTGTTATCCGCCACTTCTATCGCACCGCCTGCCTGAGTGACATAGCTTTCTATCAGGTAGAGGCCAATGCCATGGTCGCCGTGAGTTTTGGTGGTAATTCCGCGTTCAAAAATGCGTTCGCGTAGTTCAGGGGCGATGCCGACGCCCTGATCCGCTACTTCAATAATCAATTCATGTTCAGTGAGTTTAATCAGTACTTCAACGGGCGCGTGCGGTAGTGCCGAGCGTTGCGTTACTTCAATGGCGTTGTCCAGCAGGTTACCGATAATGGAAATCAGCTCCGTCTCACTCAGAGTGGTGAAGGGCTTATCCATTAGACAGGCAGGGTCAAACGCCAGTTCGACGCCTTTCTCACGTGCGCGTGCGGCTTTACCCAGCAGCAGTCCGCACAGGGTCGGCGAAGCAAAGCGTGAGGAGATAAAATCAAGCAGCTCCTGCGCGTGTTCAGACTGCGCCTGAATATAGCCAATCGCCTCTTCGTAGCGGCCCATATGCAGCATCCCAGATAAGGTGGTCATACGGTTAAGCTGTTCATGGCGCATGATGCGCAGGTTATCGACATAGCGCTTCACCTGGCTGAGCTGCGCGCTCAACGAGTCAATATCGTTGCGATCGCGGAAGGTGATCACCCAGCCCTGAAGCTCGTTCTCAAGCATGATGCGCACCCGACTGGCGATAACCATCGACTGATTAAAGTGGCAGATTTCGTCATGTGTATCGCGGGCGAGCATGGTTTCAGGGGCAAAAAACGGCACGGGCGAGATAACCTCGCTAATAAGCTGCCCGCGCAGATGGCGCGTCGGCTGACTCAACGAAAGCAATTTACGTGCGGCCTGGTTAATCACTTCAATTCGGCAGTTTTTATCGATGGCGATGACCCCTTCATAGATGGATTCCATCATCGCCTTTTGCTGGCGCACCAGCAGGCCAATCTCGCGCGGCTCCAGCGAGAAAATCTGCTTCTTAATGCTGCGGGTGAAGAACCATGAAAATATAAACAGGGCGATCAGCAGCAGAACGGCGGCCAGCAGAATATTGACGACTTTGTTCACGGTGATCGCATCGAGATAGCTGGTGAGATACCCCACCGAAACAATGCCAACCACCTGACCGGCGTCATTTAAAATAGGCGCTTTGCTGCGCAGTGAGATCCCAAGCCCACCTTTGCGAATGGTAGTGGTGCTTTTACCGGCCAGCACCTCGGTGTTATCGCCGCCCACCAGTTCTTTTCCCACGCGGTCTTCAAACACTGAATGAAACAGATGCATTCCCTTATTATCGCCAATCACAATAAAACTGGCATCGCTATGCGCGGCCAGTTTCTGCATATACGTTTTAATTGCTGCAATATCTTTTTCAGCGACTTCCTGACGCAGTGAAGGAATTAGTGCAATCTCTTCTGCTTGTATTCTCGCACGCCCGCTCATTTCCTGATAAAGCTGTCTTTCCATATCGACATAATAATAGCCACCCAGTAATGCAAACAGCACCGAGAAAAAGGCAACCAGCGATATAAACAGTTTTATCTGAAATGACAACTTCATGACTATCACGCACGTTAGCAACGGGAAGGCCTAATGTATCACCTTTTGTGCGTGTGGCTTCTGTTTTTACGGAAAGTTGTGAGCCTTTGCACATCACCTTGAACCGTCGCAGAAATAATTCCTACAAGAAAGTATTTATTCGCAATTTAATAAAAGAAACCATAAAAACCACGCTAATAAATAAGCGGTAAATCACACAAAACAAAAGAAACCTTAAAAACCATAGATGCCATTAAAACTCTGGTTTTAATATGCATTCCCTCACATAAAGTATGCCTTCGTAGCCCTAAGCTGAACGTGAAAAATAACCAAGGGGCTTATTATGAGCACAACTGATGATTCTTTCTCTGTACCTCACGACCCAATAGATATGCAGCGCCCGGCGTTGAAAGAGCGCTGGTGGCACATTATGGATACCTGGAAAGTGGGTATTATCCCGCTGCCGCTGTTCTTACTGGCAGGTGTACTGATTGCCATCGACTGTTTAGGCGGCAAGCTGCCGAGCGATATTGTGGTGATGGTTGCCACCCTGGCGTTCTTTGGTTTTGCCTGTGGTGAATTTGGTAAACGCCTGCCTATCGTCGGCAAGCTGGGTGCGGCGGCGATTTGTGCCACCTTTATTCCGTCGGCGATGGTCTACTACGGGCTGCTGCCGGATGTCGTGGTGGAGTCCACCACCAAATTCTACAAATCGACCAACATCCTCTATCTCTATATCTGCTGCATTATCGTTGGCAGCATTATGAGTATGAACCGCACGGTGCTGATTCAGGGGTTCCTGCGTATCTTCTTCCCGATGCTGTGCGGTGAAATCGTCGGCATGATTGTGGGGATGGGCGTCGGTCTGGCGCTGGGGATGGAACCGTTCCAGATCTTCTTCTTTATCATTCTGCCGATTATGGCGGGCGGCGTCGGGGAAGGGGCGATCCCGCTTTCCATCGGTTATGCCACGCTGCTGCATATGGACCAGGGCGTAGCGTTGGGACGTGTTCTGCCGATGGTTATGCTCGGCGGCCTGACGGCGATTATTATCTCCGGTTGCCTTAACCAACTGGGTAAACGCTACCCGCATCTGACCGGTGAAGGGCAGTTGATGCCGAATCACGCAAATGCAGATACCACCTCTTCACAGCCTGTTGTCTCAGGCAAAACGGATGTCACCACCATTGCATCTGGCGCATTGCTGGCGGTGCTGCTTTATATGATTGGAATGCTCGGTCACAAACTGATTGGTCTGCCTGCACCGGTTGGCATGTTGTTTGTCGCAGTGCTGGTCAAACTGTGCAACGGAGCGTCTCCGCGCCTGCTGGAAGGCTCACAGGTGGTATACAAATTCTTCCAGACTTCCGTTACGTATCCGATTCTCTTCGCCGTGGGCGTCGCGATCACCCCATGGCAGGAACTGGTGAATGCGTTCACCCTCAACAACCTGCTGGTAATCGTCAGCACCGTCTCTGCGCTGGTGGCCACCGGTTTCTTCGTCGGCAAAAAAATCGGTATGCACCCCATTGATGTCGCCATCGTCTCCTGTTGCCAGAGCGGCCAGGGCGGGACAGGCGATGTCGCGATTCTGACCGCAGGCAACCGAATGAGCCTGATGCCATTCGCCCAGATTGCCACGCGTATCGGCGGCGCGATTAACGTCTCCGTCTCGCTGCTGGTACTCGGCAACTTCCTTGTTTAATTGATGTACGCAGGAAAAGAACAATGAAACTCGCAAGCTTTACTTATCAGGGTAATCGCAGCTACGGCATCGTGAATGCCGCAGGTGTGGTGGATTTAGGTCGCCGTCTTGGCGACCGCTACAGCGACCTCAAGGCTCTATTACAGGGCGATGGTTTAACACAGGCCCGCCGGTTCGCGAATGAAGCGGCGGATCTGAACATGGAGGCCATCACTTTCTTACCGGTGATTGAGCATCCGGAAAAGATCCTCTGTGTGGGGATGAACTACGCCGAAAAACGCAAGGAGTTTGACCAGCACAACCCGGCGCCAACGCTGTTTGTGCGTTTCCCGGACTCGCAAACCGGTCACAACTCGCCGGTACTGAAACCGCGCAGCTCTAATGAGTTCGATTACGAAGGTGAGCTGGCGGTCATCATCGGCAAAGGCGGCGAAAATATTACCCGTGATGATGCCCTGAACCACGTGGCAGGCTACAGCTGCTATATGGACGGTTCCGCCCGCGACTGGCAGCACACCTGGTTTACCGCCGGGAAAAACTGGCGTCAGACCGGGGCCTTTGGCCCGTGGATGGCAACGGCGGATGAAATCCCCGATCCGCACCAACTGGCGATTCGCACCTGGCTCAATGGCCGCATGGTACAGGAAGACAACACCAGCAGCATGATCCACAAAGTGGCCGAATTGATTGAGTACATCAGCACCTTCACCCGTTTAAGCCCGGGCGACGTGATCATCACCGGTTCCCCAGGCGGCGTCGGTAAAAAGCGCAATCCGCCGCTGTTTATGCACGAAGGCGATCGCATTGAAGTCGAGATCGAACATATCGGTCATCTCAGCAATGTGATTATGGAAGCGCCAGCGCAGACGCTGACGGCAGCACACTAACCGGCAGGTGACAGGATGCAGTCGCAACCCGCAATCGACTTCAGGGTGACGGAAGTCGCTAAACACCCGGCACGTCTGATTCAGATCCGCCAGCTTCTGGCGGACAGCGGCCTGGGAATGGATGCCGACATCACGTTGTTTGTTGAAGCCTGGTCCGATTCGCAGCTGGTGGGCTGCGCGGGCCTCGCCGACAACGTTATCAAATGCGTAGCGGTGGATAAGCAACTCCGTGGCGAAAATCTCAGCGCCAGGCTGCTGGCGGAAGTGGAAAACGTGGCCGTGGATCGCGGTCACTTTCACCTCTTCCTCTGCACCCGCCCCTGTAATGCAGAGCGCTTTCAGCGCAGCGGTTTCTGGCCAATTGCGCAAAGCGGCAGTAATGCTGTGTTGATGGAAAACACACCGCAGGGGATCGCCCGCTACTGCCGCTCGCTGCAACGTTATCGCCATGAAGGCGCGCGCACTGGCGCCATCGTCATGAACGCTAACCCGTTCACGCTGGGGCATCGCCATCTGGTTGAACTGGCGGCCTCGCGCTGTGACTGGCTGCATCTCTTTGTGGTGCGCGAAGATGCGTCATTTTTCCCGTTCAGCGCCCGGCTGGCGATGGTGCGCGCAGGTGTGGCCCATCTGCCGAATGTCACGGTGCATGAAGGTTCGCAGTACATCATCTCGCGCGCCACTTTCCCGGCCTACTTTTTGAAAGAAACCGGCAAGGTGCAGCGTGCCTGGAGCGAAATCGATGCGTTGATTTTTCGCGACCACATCGCCCCGGCGTTAGGCATTACCCACCGTTTTATCGGCTCGGAACCGTTTTGCGACGTCACGCGGCAGTACAACGAAACGCTGCATCAGTTGCTGGCAGGCCGCATCGAGGTGGTGGAAGTGCCGCGTATCCGGGCGACCGGCAGCGCAATATCCGCATCTGAAGTGCGCCGATTATTAAAAACAGAACAGTTTTCCCGCATTCGGGAAATCGTACCAGAAACCACTTTTGCCCACCTGGAAGCGCATTATGGCGCGGCGGAAGTGGCGTAAACATTCAGGGAATACATCATGAAAATAGTAAGGGAGGCGCTGGCCGGTACGCAGGAGTCCAGCGACCTGATGGTGAAAATCGCCCCCGCCGACGGCGAGCTGGAGATTGTCATTCACAGTGAAGTGATTAAACAGTTTGGCGAGCAGATCCGCCGGGTGGTTGACGAGACGCTACAGCGCATGGGCGTGGTGCAGGGGCTCATTATCATCGAAGACAAAGGCGCGCTGGATTGTGTTATCCGCGCCCGTTTACAGAGTGCGCTGCTGCGCGCCGCCGATGAAAAAGCCATCGCCTGGGAGGTTCTCTGATGAACAAACTTCGCCGCAGTATGCTGTTTTTACCCGGCGCGAACGCCGCCATGCTCTCAACCGCATTCATCTACCGCCCCGACTCCATTATGTTCGACCTGGAAGACGCCGTGGCGCTGCGTGAGAAAGACACCGCGCGCCTGCTGGTCTTCCATGCTTTGCAGCACCCTATGTACCAGGATATCGAAACCGTGGTGCGTATTAACCCACTGAGCACGCCGTTTGGTCTGGCGGATCTCGAAGCGGTGGTGCGTGCGGGCGTTGATGTGATTCGCCTGCCAAAAACCGATACCCCGGAAGATATCTTCGAACTCGAAGGCCACCTTGAGCGCATTGAGCGTGAATGTGGGCGCGACGTGGGCTCCACGGGCGTGATGGCGGCGATTGAATCTGCTGTGGGCGTGATTAATGCCGTGGCGATTGCCCGCAGCTCCCCGCGTCTGATTGGTATCGCTCTGGCGGCGTTTGACTACGTGATGGATATGCAAACCGAGCGCAGCGACGGCACCGAGTTGTTCTACGCGCGTTGCGCCGTTTTGCATGCGGCACGTGCCGCAGGGATCGATGCGTTCGACGTGGTGTGGTCAGACGTCAATGACGAAGCCGGTTTCCTGCGCGAAGTTGAGCTGATCCGCAAAATGGGCTTTAACGGCAAATCGCTGATTAACCCACGCCAGATTGACCTGCTGCATAACGCCTATGCGCCAACGCAGCAGGAAGTGGACCACGCGCAGCGCGTTATTGAAGCGGCGGAAGAGGGTGAACGTAACGGCCTGGGCGTCGTGTCACTCAACGGAAAAATGGTCGATGCACCGATTATTAACCACGCGCAGCGAGTGCTGGAACGCGCCGCCGCGTCCGGCGTGCGTCGTTAAGGACAGAAAAATGAATCAGACAGAACTTCTTCACGTGAATTTCCCGCACCTGCGGGCGTTAAAACCTTTTGATACCGCACACAGCGCCACGCCGTGGCTGGATAATCTGGAAACGAAACACCAGCGTAAACTCTGCGACTCGCTGGAACAGGCGATTGAACGTAGCGGCCTGCGTGACGGTATGACCATCTCCTTCCACCATGCGTTTCGCGAAGGCGACCGGGTGATTAACACCGTCGTCGCCCTGCTGGCGAAAATGGGGTTTAAAAACCTGACGCTGGCCTCCAGTTCGCTGATGACCTGTAACGACGCGCTGATTGAGCACATCGAGCGCGGCGTGATTACGCGGATTTATACGTCCGGCATGCGCGGCAAACTGGCGGACGCCATTTCACACGGTCTGATGGATGAGCCAGTACAAATTCACTCTCACGGGGGGCGTGTGAAGCTGCTTCAGGACGGCGAGCTGAATATTGATGTAGCGTTTCTTGGTGTGCCGTGTAGCGATGAATTCGGTAACGCCAACGGTACGCAGGGGAAATCATGCTGCGGTTCGCTGGGCTATGCGATGGTGGATGCGCAGTTTGCCCGCAACGTGGTGCTGCTGACCGAAGAACTGGTGCCGTTCCCCAATATGCCGGCAAGCCTGGTGCAGGATCAGGTGGACTACATCGTGAAGGTTGAGAGCGTTGGCGACCCGGCGAAAATCAGCGTCGGGGCGGCGCGTGTGACCAGCAACCCGCGCGAACTGATGATTGCGCGTTATGCGGCGGATGTGATTGAGCACTCCGGCTACTTCCGCGACGGTTTCTCGATGCAAACCGGTTCCGGCGCGGCGGCGACCGCCTGCACGCGCTTTATGGAAGAGAAAATGGAGCGCAGCGGGGTTAAAGCCAGTTTCGCGCTCGGCGGGATTACCGGCAGCCTGGTCGATCTTCACGAGAAAGGGCTGATTGGCAAACTGCTTGATACCCAGTGCTTCGACGGCCAGGCTGCAGCGTCGCTGGCGCGAAATCCGAATCATGTCGAAATCTCCACGAACGTTTACGCCAACCCAGGCAGTAAAGCCGCCTGCTGTGACCAACTGGATGTGGTTATCCTGAGCGCGCTGGAGATTGACGTCGATTTTAACGTCAACGTGATAACCGGTTCGGACGGCGTAATGCGCGGGGCATCCGGCGGTCACTGCGATGTAGCGGCAGCAGCCAACCTCACCATCGTCGTTGCGCCGCTTCTGCGTAGCCGCATTCCAACCGTGGTGAAACGCGTAACGACCCGCTTAACGCCCGGCGAAAGCATCGATGTACTGGTCACCGACCACGGCATCGCGGTGAATCCGGCTCGCCCGGAAATTCGCCAGCGTCTGCTGGCGGCGGGGCTAAAAGTGGTGGATATCGACGACCTTTATCAACGCGCAATTTCCCTGACCGGCAACCCGAAACCGATTGAATTTACTGACAAAATTGTCGGTGTGATCCGCTATCGCGACGGCAGTGTGATTGACGTCGTCCGTCAGGTGAAGGAGTACGAATAATGGAAATGATGACGCCCGATATTGAGGGCGTCAGTCTTGATGCGCTGTTGACGGCAAAGGAGCGCCGCGCCGCGCGTCAGGCTGACTGGCTGGAACATTATCAACAATCGCTGATTTCGCTGACGCTGGTGACGCCAGGCGCGGTAAAAGACAGCATTCGCTATCGCAATACGATGGGCGTGGCGCTGCAGGCCTGCGACCAGATGCTGTGGGGCAATGGCTGGAAGGTGCTAGACCGCCAGGTGCTGTGGCTGCCCACGGGCCCGGAAGCGCTGTGGTGCGTGGCGCATCAGGCGCCGGAAATCAAAGCGCACTGTGCGGCGCTGGAACAAACCCACCCGCTGGGGCGGTTGTGGGATCTGGATGTTATTTGCCCGCAGAATGGGCATGTCGGGCGCTTATCGTTAGGCACGCATATGCGCCGTTGCCTGATTTGTGACGAAGCCGCGCACGCCTGCGCCCGCTCGCGCGCCCATCCGGTTGAAGAGGTTGTCGCCCGCGTGGAGGGCCTGATTGATGGCTGGTTTGCTCGCGATTAAACCCCGCGTCATCAACGTGGCGGCGCTGGCTGAAGAGGCGCTGTGGCAGGAGCTTGAACTGACGCCGAAGCCGGGGCTGGTGGATAAAAGCAATAACGGTTCACACCGCGATATGGACCATGCGTTGTTCGTGCGAAGTATTCAGGCCATCTCGCCGTGGTTTTCGCGTTTTGAAGAGGCGGGGCGTACATTTTCCCGGCGTGCCAAAAGTGAACAGCTTTCACTGCTGCGGCCAATGGGTATTGCCTGCGAACAGGCGATGCTGCGCGCAACCCACGGCGTGAATACGCATAAAGGCGGGGTTTTTGCCCTCGGGCTGCTCTGTTTTGCTGCCGGGCGTCTGGCAGAGAACGGAGAACAGATTAATGCCCTGTCGCTTTCCTCACAGGTAAGTGGGTTATGCCAGGGAATGGTGCAAAGAGAACTGGCCAGTCGCACGAGTATGGCGACGGCGGGAGAGCGTCAGTTTCACCAGTTTGGGCTGACCGGCGCACGTGGTGAGGCCGAAAGCGGGTTTGCCACGGTGATGCGCTATGTCTTGCCGTACTGGAACCCGCGCGCAATGCACGAAATGCTGCTGCGCCTGATGGCCGTAAATCCAGACAGCAATCTGGTATCGCGCGGGGGGATCGTCGGATTACGCGATGTTCAAATGTATGCGCAACAACTACTGTCGCGAGGCTGGGAGTATGACGACCTGGTCAGGATGGATAAGCAACTGATTGAGCGGAACCTCAGCCCGGGCGGAAGCGCGGATTTGCTGTCAGTGGCATGGGTGCTGGGTGAATGTAAACATTACCCCCTTCCGCCAAAAGGAAGAGGGTAATGATGCACTAACGTTATTTGCGCCGGTAGCTCTTCTGCGCAGTGTTCACCTTATAGAGATAGCGACGAGATTCCGCAGACGGATGACGCGTGGTCAGGGTGGTATACACATCGCCCGGCGCCATGCTGTTAATGATTTGCGCGGCCTGAATCTTATCGTTCGAGAAGACCCTCAGTACGCTGCCCGCGCCGCCGTTATAGGCGGTGATCACCGCATAACGCCGCGATGTTGGGTTATCGATACCCGAAAGGTACACATTGCCCAGCATCGCCAGATACGCGGTACCGGTATCGATGTTGCTGGCCGGGTCGAACAGGAAGCTGCGGCTCGGCGTGCCTGATTTCCCCTGCGAACGGAACACATCTTTCCCGGCGCTGTGCTGCACCACCTGCATCAGCCCCAGCGCATCGGAACGGCTGACGGCGTACGGGTTGAAAGAGGATTCGGTCTGCATAATCGCCAGGATCAGCGACTCATCCACCCCATATTTACGCGACGCCTGACGTACCATGTTGATGTACTTATGCGCACGCTTGTCCAGGTGGTTCGGCACCAGGTTAATGGTGATGCTGTAGATCATCCGAATGCCGTTGCTGCGGCTTTTCATCCGCGTTTGCAGCAGATAATCAGCAAACCGCGCGGCGCGCCACTCCCAGCGGATCGCCTCGCCGGTATTATCGACCACCTGACCGTAAAGGAACGGCTCTTTTGAGATCTGGATATCGTTGGCGTCGGAGTACAGGTCGATTGAACCCGGATCGTCGCCCATCAGCAACGTCTGGATAATCGCCTGACGCAGATGTGCCGCCGGTTCTGTGCCTGAAATGGTCTCGACGGTTATCGTACCTTCGTCGAAGTTGATGTGGCTACGGGTCTGGTAGCCGTCGGTGTATTTAACGTAGTCCTTCGGGCCCGCGATAAGAACTTCGTTAAATCCCCAAATGTTTTCAATGTTATGGGCAAATTGCCCCATCAGAATATCAAAACCGTTGGTGTCCTTAACCCAGGCTTCATTATAGGTATCACCTTTTTTGGAGCCTGAGCAGGAGATGAGCAACGGCGCAATCAGAGCCAGTGCAAATAATTTTTTCATCATTCCGGGAGCGCGTGTTGTGTTGGGCTAAAGGGCCAGAGGGCCCTTACTGTTTTTCTGGCGGAGTGTAGCCTTCGATGTGCACATCTTTACCTTCAAACAGGAAATTCACCATTTCCTCTTCCAGAAGTTTGCGATGTTCCGGGTTCATCATGCTCAGTTTTTTCTCATTGATGAGCATGGTTTGCTTGTGCTGCCACTGCTTCCACGCCTCTTTGGAGATCTCGTTATAAATGCGCTTACCCAGCTCGCCTGGATAGAGCTGAAAATCCTGACCTTCAGCGTCGCGCTGCAGGAAAGTACAAAAAATCGTTCTGCTCATGATAAATCCTCTTTGTTCACTGACGCTTACGCTAATGCGCCAGCGCGTAACTGCTGCAACAACCGCTCCACGGGCGCCGCCAGTCCAACGGACGGTGGCTGGGCTAAGTTATACCAGAGAGCGCTGCCTTCATCCATGCAAGAGGTGAAGGAGGACACGGGAAGCCACATTGGCACAATATCCAGATGGAAATGGCTAAATGTGTGGCGAAACGCGGTGAGTTGCGTGAGATTTTCAGCGGGTATCTGTCGGGCATCCAGCCACTCGCGAAGGGCAGCTTCATCTGCAAACTGCGGAAAACAGTATAGCCCGCCCCATAAACCGCTCGGTGGACGCTGCGCCAGCATCACCTCGTTACCCTGCTGAATCATCAGGAAATAACCGGTGCGTTCAGGCAACGTCTGCTTCGGTTTTTTACCCGGATATTGCGCCCAGCTATGATGCGCGTACGCCACGCAACCTGTATTCAGCGGGCAAAGCTCGCACTTCGGTTTCGAGCGGGTACAGACCATAGCGCCCAAATCCATCATCGCCTGATTAAACCGCTCCACGCCATTCGCGGGCGTGACTTGCTCGCTGATCTCCCACAGTTTTTTCTCCACTTCTTTCTTACCGGGCCAGCCGCTTACAGCATAGCAGCGCGCCAGCACGCGTTTAACGTTTCCATCAAGAATAGGAAAATGCTGTCCTAACGAAAGAGAAAGAATCGCCCCTGCCGTTGAGCGTCCGACGCCTGGCAGGGCGGCAACGTCCTCGAAGGCTTCCGGGAAGCGCCCGTTGTGCAGCGTCGCCACCTGTTGTGCGGCTTTATGCAGATTACGTGCACGGGCGTAATAACCAAGGCCGGTCCACAAATGCAGCACTTCATCCAGTGGCGCATTGGCCAGGTCGGTTATCGTGGGAAAACGCGCCATAAAGCGTTCAAAATAGGGGATGACGGTGGCAACCTGAGTTTGTTGCAACATCACTTCTGAGAGCCATACTTTGTAGGGCGTCTTATTGAGTTGCCATGGCAGCGTTTTACGCCCGTATTTGTCATACCACTCCAGCACCTGGGCCGAAAATTGAGACGCTTGTAAGGTCAAAGCAGGGTTTCCGATATCGCACTATTTGGGTGGCAGATTGCAGCACAGCGGCACTATGGTGTAAACAGGAACTTTCCGGTGCTTGCATCCGGCAACTAACTTTGGATAATGCCCGTTTCCCGAACACTCTCACAAGCAGACAATACTTTTATGAAGAACGACGTCATTTCACCGGAATTTGATGAAAACGGCCGCCCGCTGCGCCGAATTCGCAGCTTTGTACGTCGCCAGGGGCGACTGACTAAAGGGCAGGAACATGCATTAGAAAACTACTGGCCGGTGATGGGCGTTGAATTCAGCGAAGATCCTGTCGACTTTGCCACGCTGTTTGGCCGCGAAGCGCCAACCACGCTGGAAATCGGCTTTGGCATGGGCGCATCACTGGTGGCGATGGCGAAAGCGAATCCGCATCAGAACTTCCTCGGCATTGAAGTTCATTCGCCGGGCGTTGGCGCTTGCCTGGCGACCGCACATGAAGAGGGTGTAGAAAACCTGCGCGTGATGTGCCATGACGCGGTGGAAGTGCTGCACAAAATGATCCCTGACAATTCTTTAACCATGGTTCAGCTCTTTTTCCCTGACCCGTGGCACAAAGCGCGTCATAATAAACGCCGTATCGTTCAGGTACCGTTTGCTGAACTGGTGAAGAGCAAGCTCAAACTGGGCGGTGTTTTCCATATGGCAACCGACTGGGAAGCCTACGCGGAACATATGCTGGAAGTGATGTCTTCCATTGAAGGGTATAAAAACCGCTCAGAAACCAACGACTATGTACCGCGTCCGGAATCACGTCCGGTAACCAAATTTGAACAACGTGGCCATCGTCTTGGTCACGGAGTATGGGACTTAATGTTCGAGAGGGTGAAATAATGGCAAAGAATCGTAGCCGTCGTTTGCGTAAAAAAATGCACATCGATGAGTTTCAGGAAATTGGCTTCTCTGTTGCGTGGCGTTTCCCGGAAGGCACCAGCGAAGAGCAGATTGACCAGACGGTTGATAAGTTCATTGAAGAAGTGATCGAGCCGAACAAGCTGGCATTTGATGGCAGCGGCTATCTGGCCTGGGAAGGTCTGATTTGCACCCAGGAAATCGGCAAATGCACCGAAGACCATCAGGCTCAGGTGCGTAAATGGCTTGAAGACCACAAATTCGAAGAGGTCCGCACCAGCGAACTTTTCGACGTTTGGTGGGACTAAATTACCATCGGGGCCAGCATACGCTGGCCCGTTTTCTATCGAGGGATTTGTATGATGCGTCAAACGCTGCTGGCGGCGGCACTTTCGTTAACGGCATTACCCGCCCATGCGGATTATCAGTGCAGCGTCACCCCGCGTGATGATGTGATCCTGAGCCCGCAAACGGTGCAGGTCAAAGGCGAGAATGGCAATCTGGTCATCACCCCCGACGGTGGCGTGACCTTTAACGGCAAACAGTATTCCCTGAATGCGGCACAGCGCGAACAGGCAAAAGATTATCAAACCGAACTGCGCAGCGCGCTGCCGTGGATTGACGAAGGCGCGAGAACGCGCGTTGAAAAGGGCCGCGTTGCGCTGGATAAAATCATCGCCAAAGAAGTGGGCGAGAGCAGCAACATGCGCAGTCGTCTGACCAAGCTGGATGCCCAGCTTAAAGCGCAGATGAACCGTATTATCGAGCATCGCACCGATGGCCTGACCTTCCATTATAAAGCGATTGATGAAGTCCGCGCTGACGGCCAGAACCTGGTGAATCAGGCGATGGGCGGTATTTTGCAGGACAGCATCAATGAAATGGGTGCAAAAGCGGTGCTGAAAGGCGGCGGTAACCCATTACAGGGCGTGCTGGGTAGCCTGGGCGGCCTGCAAACCTCCATTCAGAACGAATGGAAAAACCAGGAAGCGGATTTCAAAGCGTTCGGCAAAGATGTCTGCGGGCGTGTGATTGCGCTTGAGGACAGCCGTAAGGCGCTGGTGGGGACGCTGAAGTAGAGCGCTGGCCCCTCACCCTAACCCTCTCCCACAGGGAGAGGGGACCGATAGTGCAAATACGTAGTGTTGTCACCGACCTTCTCCTTCTCCCTGTGGGAGAGTTCCGGGGTGAGGGGAAGCAACAGCACAATTGTTTGAGCTCAGCTCCGACCTTC
>NZ_CALSBS010000048.1 GCF_943590815.1 Pseudocitrobacter vendiensis
TATAAATCAATGGGTTACGTTTTACTTCTTGGATTACGCACTGGCACGGGATTTGGGATTTGGGATTTCCATGATGATTTTCCTGTGGGCAACCTGCATTATCACCATCCAGGACATAGGACGGGCTTACCCCGTTCTTACCTAATCATTTTAGGTCCTTCGTTACTAGAAAAATTTTTTAAACTCATACAGATAGACCGCCATAGGTACCAGCGGAACTATCTGTACCATTACTGAACTAAAAATAGATGAAAAAACATGCAGCCAGTACCGTGACGCTAATAATTGAAAATAAGTTAACTACGATGGAAATAAAGCTTTTTTTCATCATGGTCAAGGTTTCGGCTGGTGTTTCATCGAGTGCTTTGCCAGATTTATGGTCATCATAAATACGCCTTGAAGTTACAAGCTTATCGTGATGTTTATTCACTTGCTTCATCAAGAGGTGAATGACTAAAATCATAAGGGCAATGTAGATATACTTATCTTTACTTAGTGCGTCAATTATTTGATGTGCCTGATTCTCGTGCATAAAAATATCTCCTTGTTTGATTAACTGTGAAGTAGATAAAATAGATACCCAAAAACAATAGTGGATAGTGCTAACACCACACAATTAGCAATGTACCAGATCAATGTTTGGAACTTAAGTCGCCGGATCATTTCAGGTTCTTCACCGCTTGAGAAAGATCCTCTACCTTCACTGACTAACTTATCAGCATTTTTAAAATGCTGATAAGTTGAACCAGCACGGAAAGTAAGCCATGCCATACCTAACATTATGAATCCAAATAAATAAAATGCTTTTTCTAAGTAAAAATCTACCGCTGATACAACATCCAGATTTTCCATTTGGTAATTCTCAATATTGTTGGTGAGTTAAAGATTTTTTTGTTGGCTAACTGTCTGAAAGCCCTAATTATGGTCATTACAATCCAACCAATTAACAGGTTCCCCAAGAAACCGTGTCAATGCTGCTTTAGCGTATTGTGGCTTAGTGTAATATCGAGGGAACCAGCCATCGAAATTTTGTGTTCCATTGCGGCGGTATTCAGGTTCGACAGACAGTCTACATCCCTGACCGTGAGGCGAAATGAAAAAGGTGAACCCGTCAATCGAATCAGAACTCAACCGGCTGCATGTCATTGGAAATCCTTCATGATTTAACTAACCAGGCATTGCACTGGTAATCTGATGCTCCACACTCCGCATTCGAGGATTTTGACGTACAAAGTCTCTGACGCCCGAGATGCAAGCTTTGATGATTATATCAAAGTGAGGCTGCGCCTCCGATACGAAATTTCCCGTATTATCCAGTAGCAATATGACCCCTAGCGATTTTACAAGCTGGTACTCAACTGTCGACCGGTCTAGGGCGATCTGGAGCATGTAAATAGTTTCCCCGGTTACATTTCCGTCTATTCCAATCACGGTTGCCGTGCAAGCTGCCTGCTCCTCTGGGTAGTGAGGTGTATAATAGTCATACCAGTAATCGGACTTCACCGATTCTTTCCTCGATTGCAGGTTTTTAACAGGCCATTTCACCCAGACAGATGACATATTCTCTGAAACCAGTGAGTGCTGTAACGCGGTAAGGGGGTTATCAAATTCGCCCATGGACCATAAGGTCTCAAATTCTGCTTGAAAAGTAGATGGGTCTATTACAGCAATAAAATCGAACTGGTCCTTATTAATTTTAGACGCTCGCTCATCCATATAGAAAAGACCAAGTCTGTTCCCTTTATCACTTCTCCAGGTGGCCCCTGCTGGTTGATAGTCCGTATTTATAAATGGTCGAAGTTGCTGGTCTTTGTGCAGAAAGATAAACGATGGGGCCAGTGTTCTATTCGCGTTCTTAACTGGGTTAACATATAGGCGCTCACCTGCGCTGAGGAGTTCAATGATCGACTTTGAAATGACAACATCTACAGATGGCGTGCAGGGGTTAACGCCCTCCTCCACTTGATGTACTAAATCCCCATCCGGACCCGGAATAACGTCTCGCAGACACGTTGGGCAGCGCTGAGTTTGTCCGGGTAAAATTGGCCACGAAAGATGTCCATCGTTATTAAGCGCAATTTTCAATAAAGGATGTTGTCTTGTCATCGCGGTCACCCCCTGCTTTTCGTCTTTTGAGGTTTCTGGTTTTGCTGGCGCCACTCCCAGGGGGCAACGGGATTCGGATCTACCCAGAGGCCTTTAACTGCTTTCTGCGCTGAAGCTTCGAATTTCAGATAGTTTGGGACGATGGCATTACCGTCAAACCGGTATACCCATGCATAGCCACTGTCTACCATTGAGGCGTTTATGTCATAACCATCAAGCCAAATGGTTCCCAGCATCCTGCCGTAAATATCAGGTCCGTGGTCTATTACCGTAATATTCTGTGCAGCAATCGCGGAGCTCAACGCTTGTTTAGCCTTTTGTCCAAAGGCCTGCTTACTTTCGGGGGCATCAATACCGTACAAGCGGATTTTGATGTTTGTATTCTGACCATCGAGCGCGGTGATTGTGTCCCCGTCGATAATTTTTACCACTTTCGCTTCAAATGATGATTGGGTAGCAAGAGTTGCCACCGGGAAAAGGACGATTAATGTCGGCAAAAGTAACTTTTTCAAAAGAGTCATACGTTCTCCCTGAATTAGATGGTTCGTAGTAACAAATAAGTCGTGTGATTTGACGCGCTTATTGTACCAATTAGAAACTCGGCGATTTTCTGTTAACGGAGGCAATTTGAGTGGGTAAAAATTTTAATACAGGAGATGAAAATAAAGGCCTTTAACAAAAAATTGAATTTTCACCGCGTGGTAGTCTGAGAACCTAAATTAATCACATTTCACGGAGTAAGGATGTACAACGATAGAACTGAGCCTGCAATAACAGCATTGCTTAATGATGAGACACCTTCCTCTATCCATAAATTACTGGTGCAGGTTGCAAGCATCTACGACGTGAAGGATTTGGCTGAGCAACTTAATGCTGCAACCGGCAGCGAATGGTCGAGGGGAACGCTTATTCGCCAGATTAAAGGTGCAGTTAATGAATGCCAAATCACCCAGGAAGGATATCGTTATCTTCGAACGTTGCTCCCCTCTCGGCCAGCGGACTATGACCAGAAGTTTTTCCGATTTATTGACTTGTTTGCTGGGATCGGTGGCCTCCGGAGTGGTTTTGACGCCATCGGCGGAAAATGTGTGTTCACCAGTGAGTGGAATCAGTTCTCCCGACGGACTTACAGTGCAAACTGGTACTGTGACGAGACTGAGCACCATTTCAACTCAGATATCCGGGACATTACACTCAGTAATCTTCCCGATGTTTCGGATGACCAGGCCTATGCTTCTATCGATGCATCCATCCCAGACCATGATGTTTTGCTCGCAGGTTTCCCATGCCAGCCGTTCAGTATTGCCGGTGTCAGCAAAAAGAACTCCCTTGGCCGAAAGCACGGCTTTGAATGCGACACCCAGGGGACCCTTTTTTTTGATGTTGCCCGGATCATCCGAGCCAAACAGCCTGCCATTTTCGTTCTGGAGAACGTAAAAAATCTGAAGAGTCACGATAAAGGCAATACGTTCCGCATCATCATGAATGCGCTTGATGAGCTCGGCTACGATGTTGCCGACTCCGATGCTCACGGAGCAAAGGACCCCAAAATAATTGACGGTAAGAACTTCAGACCTCAGCACCGGGAACGTATCGTGCTGGTCGGTTTCCGCCGTGATCTGAAACTCAATGATGGCTTTTCGCTAAGTGGTGTATCCGCTCTTTATCCTTCACGACGGCCAACCCTTAGGGAGCTGCTGGACGCTGAGGTCGATAGCCGTTACATCCTTTCTCCAAAGCTCTGGGAATACCTTTATAACTACGCTAAAAAGCACCAGGCAAAAGGCAATGGATTTGGCTATGGTTTGGTAGATTCATCAATAGAAACAGTGGTTTGCAGAACACTCAGCGCACGCTATTATCGGGATGGATCTGAAATTTTATTAGACCGGGGATGGGATTTTAGCATAGGCGAAAAGCACTTTAATGATCCTGTCAATTTGGCAAGGCGCCCACGCCGTTTAACCCCGCGAGAATGTGCCCGCCTTATGGGGTTCGAGCAACCGGGAAAAGTTACTTTTCGCATTCCAGTCTCTGATACGCAGGCCTATCGCCAGTTCGGGAATTCGGTCATCGTCGACGTATTTGCGGCCGTGGCCAGTTTGCTTCGGAGCCGTATTGAGACTGCCGTTTCGGCTCGGCTCAAGGGAGAGTTTGAAGCGGCATCATAGTCATTCTTCTGTGTGATTTAACAGGGTAACGTAATGGTTTAATTCACAAAATATTAACATTCACGCAGATAAAACCTGGGCAGGAAGAGTAAGCCTGCTTCAGTTATCGCCTTCATCAGGAGGTACTGATGACGTATTTTGATTCAGCTGAAGATCTTACTATTACAAAACAAAGGGCTCTCCAAGAGCTTGCTAAACATGGCGTTGAGGCCAGCGACATCAACGTGTTTTTTTCCGAGTTGGGTGAGAAGGAAGAGTACAACGCGCAGGATGTATTGAGATGGCTGGGCTATTAGTCTTTTAAATTTCAGGAGGTCCCATGGGCCAGAAGTTTGCAGTATTTATTGCTTACGATGACGAACCAAACACGAAACGATACTCGGCTGAATTTCAGACGCAGAACGAGTATGTAAAGGGATGGCAGTCGGCCCTAAAGAAAGCACACCACACGTCCGGGCAGAAATCTGTGATCACCTGCGGATGCCGGGGCAAAGGCGCAAAGCGTCTGTACGTCCGGTCGCTACCAAACAGTGATACCTTCATATTGATTAAGGCTGCAAATACCGGCACTGAGCATGATCCATCGTGCGTGTTTTTCGACCTTGATGCCAGGCATACGGGGTTAAAGGGTTATGCCAGCAATGTTGTACGCATCAACAATGAGGGGACCATGTCAATACGCCTCGGAATAGGCATGACGGAGAAAGATCCGCCGGAAAAGTCAGAGGTTCCTACCCCGCCCCAAATCCAGCGACCTGAAGGTGGACAGGCTTCAATGACCCTGTCCGGACTTCTGAGTCTGTTGTGGACTGAAGCCGGTCTTAATGTCTGGTATCCGAATATGGCCGGGAAGCGAAATGATTCGCTGGTTCGCTACCGGATGTTGGACGCCGCAAAGCAGGTCAAATCAGGTAGAGCGTGTATTGGCGACCATCTCTTTATCGGGGTGGCGGACTCTAAAAGCAAAGTGGCCAGTGAGCAGGTTAAGCTGTTGTCGTCCGCAGAACTGAGCGACAAGCGACTGCTGCTGCTATCAGTACTGCCGCGCTATGACGCAGAAAAGCATGAGAAGCCACTGAAGTTTCTTCCTATGCGTAACTTCGGCGGTATGCCCCTTACCTTCTTTAACTCAGACGGGCACTGGGATAGCGTGAAGCGGCGATTCCCACTGGAATATGCAGCCTGGAAAAATGGTGGCAAAGTTGTTGTTTTTGCACTTACCTCTCCCGTATCTGTGACCACTAGAGGTCTCTCTGCACGAGCTCATCAGATAGTGCTTATGCTGGTGAGTGATAACTGGATACCTCTGGACTCCTCATACGAAGCGATTGTATCCCGTAAACTGGATGCCGAACACCGGCACTATGTTAAGCCTATGCGGTATGACGCAAGTGCGAGCGATGTATTCCCCGATTTTTATTTACTTGATACCCGGAGTGATAAGCCGTTCCCGATGGAGGTTTTCGGAATGTCGACACCAGCCTATCTTGCGCGAAAGGAACTTAAGAAGGCGTATTACAACCAGGAATATGGGGCCTATGGATGGTGGCACTGGGATGCTACGGAGAAGACGGAATCCCAGGATCTCCCTCATTTCCCTGAAGCTAAAAAATACAATTCACCCGAATCACAACCTTAAAATGGGGTTAAAAATGGCGTACATACTTTCGATGAGTGAACAGGTTAAACTGAAAGCGTTTTTGGCGGCAGTACTCGATGACTATAAGCTGGGAGCTATTTCGCAGCAGCAAGCTGTTGGCGGGATCACTAGCCTGGTTGATGCTCTTGAGATCAGTGACTCGGGGAAAATCAGCCAAATGCTATCGGAAGGACGTAAACTCCTCCGGACGGGATAAAGAGCCTACGGGCGCCAGGAATTTAAGTTTATAGCAAATTCCTGGCGGGAGCAGTTATGTCGTCTTTTTGTTTCGCGGTTTTGATGCCCCTGGGGATTTAGGTTTGATAGCAACTACGCCGGTCATAGCTTCGGTAAGCTGCTTGATTGTTCCTCGTAAAGACTCTGCAATGGTCTTTTCCGCATTGAGTGTCGCTTCCATGGACATCATCTGATTCCTGAGCTGCTGAAGCTCTTCTGTCAGATCTGTTTGGACCTTTTTGGACACCAGGTTCTCATCAGCTAAGCGTTGTGCTTCAGCTCGTAGTTGTTCATTCGTCCCTTTAGCTGTTGAGAGCTCCGACCGGACGAGCGTCAGGGCCGTGTCCTTTTCGGCTAAAGATGAGCTCAATTCAGAGGCATGGGATTGTGATGAAGAAAGGTCCTGTTCAAGCTGACTGACACTGGACTTTAAATCAGACACGGTCCGTTGTAAGTTTTCATTCTGGCTGTTGAGGGCGGTCAGCTCTACCTGCTGCGCTTTATTTTCATCATTAAGCTGCTTCTGATACTCCTGCTGCGAGGCCAGTTCCTGTTTGCGCTCACTCAGTTGCTGGTTCAGTGTCCCTACTGTCTGCTGTAAAAGCTGGATCTCGTTTTGGGCATGCTGTAATTCACTTTGAGTTCCTGCCAGAGTTTCTTCTGCTTCCTGAAGTGAATCTTCTAATTTACTGGAGAGTTCACGCTGCTGCTCCAGCAGGTTAATCAGGTTAACTTTTTCGTTATTCAGGACTGTAGCCTGTTCTTTCGACTGTGACAGTTCTTCCAGAATTTCAGCATTCCGGTGCCGTAACTGAGTAATTTCTGCCTTCGCAATTTTCACGCTATCACTCTGGATAGCCGTATAGCTTAAGCGGAAGTACCAGGTGATAAACGCAGTAAAATCACTGAATGCATCTTTAATCTGGTCAGGGATTTCAATCGCGCGTGCTTCTTCGGGCACCTCGTCCACGTATTGCTTGTAGGCCGCCAGCATCTCCTGAGCCCGGGCAAAAGACCCCCCCATTTTATCCCGCAGCCAGTGGGCTTTGAAAAACTGGTCGAGGTTTTCGGTGCTGATGCTCTTATCGAGGCAGATTTGTTCAATCTCGGTGAAATATTTAACCTTAGCTATTGACGAGTAAGGGGAATTCTTCAGTAACTCGGGGCTTAGAGGGGGCGTTTTTGGAGTATCTTCACTTAAACTGGACGCTGTCTGTTCATCCCCGTTCATCAAATTTACATTGTCAGTCATCATTCTTATCCTTTGGCCGGGATCTGGTTGGCAAAATAAATGCTAATCAGGTCATTCAGTGCGTTATGCAGGCTTTCACACTCAACTGAGATATGGACGTTACCATTTTCGAACAATCGGCACTTCCAGCCCTTCGGGTCGGTAATGTCACCCGTAAAATCGGTTTTCCGTAAGACAGCAAGCCGATCGTACATGTTCATTCCACTGCCGACAGGCGGTGTTGCTGCATTGGAGCAGATGCAAACGATATTCTCAAAGTCGTTTAAATAGAAGAGATTATCCTGAGAAAAGCCATTATATCTCATCATGTTCGAGTCGGGAAAAATGCCGCGTAGTACCAGTTTTTTTGGCATCACAAATTGCTGGGCATTAGTTTTATACCGGCGATCAAGCTGGCATAGCAGATCAACAAACCCTTCAGCAAGTGTAATGCTGCGCATGGCAACTGCCTGGCGCAATGTACTGCGGATTACGGTTAACGACGCAATTGGCGGAGCGTTCCGGAGAGACTCACGGAACTCTGCCCGCTGGTTGTGATTCCAGAATCGGTCAATACCCGTTTCTTCAAAAAGATTGTTCCATGTCTTACGGTCTATTTGCTGTCGCCCTTCCTCGATGCTTGCGGCCAGGGACGCAGGAAGGCCAAAAGCATTAGGGGCCATAATTTTGCTGTTAAACAGTGAAAACCCGCAAATTGCTGAGGCTTCGGCAATCAGCGTCATGCCGTCCAGAAATTTTTGCATAGCGGCATCACGACTACTGGCGAGTTGTTCGGTACGGGTACTCAACTTCAGTTCCGGCTGCGAATTCATGCTCATTTCACGATCCTTTTCCCACTGTTTTGGCTGAGAGATTTTCACTGGCCTATCCACCTCTCTCGTTAAAAAAATTCTCGTAGCGTCATATATAGTGAAGCCTTTACTAGTGACTAATGATGAAAAAGATTAGCACACAGATGTCGGGTGACCAACAACCCGCAACCCGTTAAGTGGCGATCGCATCCCCTGAATGCACAACCATTGCGTTACATGACTGATTAATAAGGGTTTTAGCCGCAATTACACTATGGGGGGTGCTATTTGAACGATGGGATTTACCCATAATTAAATCCCATAGTACATAAAGTGAGCTAAAAAAGGCCAATAAGCGTGACACCGTCACCTCGCGAGGTTTTTTTGTGGTAACTAGTTATTAGTAAAGGCATGACTAAATGTATAATGGGATAGTTGTTCGGGCCTCCTCTTTGGTCGTTATCACGGATGAGGGGCTGTTACGACTGATAGACAGTGATTGCACACATTGGGCTAAGGGCAACAAAATGACGGCGTCGCGAATTACACACCTAATAAGGGGTCCGCTTGGAAAAAGGAAATTATCCTACGCTAAGCGCATTTTTTGCACAGATGGCTACCGACTGAACGTAACGTGTGAGTCATGATCAGAAATGTGTTAACTCTAGGAATTGACACGACTTACTGTTTGATGGGGAAATCATGTTTAGCTATGGAAGGTGCGAACAAGTCCCTGATATGAGATCATGTTTGTCATCTGGAGCCATGGAACAGGGTTCATCATGAGTCATCAACTTACCTTCGCCGACAGTGAATTCAGCAGTAAGCGCCGTCAGACCAGAAAAGAGATTTTCTTGTCCCGCATGGAGCAGATTCTGCCATGGCAAAACATGGTGGAAGTCATCGAGCCGTTTTAACCCAAGGCTGGTAATGGCCGGCGACCTTATCCGCTGGAAACCATGCTACGCATTCACTGCATGCAGCATTGGTACAACCTGAGCGATGGCGCGATGGAAGATGCTCTGTACGAAATCGCCTCCATGCGCCTGTTTGCCCGGTTATCCCTGGATAGCGCCTTGCCGGACCGCACCACCATCATGAATTTCCGCCACCTGCTGGAGCAGCATCAACTGGCCCGCCAATTGTTCAAGACCATCAATCGCTGGCTGGCCGAAGCAGGCGTCATGATGACTCGAGGCACCTTGGTCGATGCCACCATCATTGAGGCACCCAGCTCGACCAAGAACAAAGAGCAGCAACGCGATCCGGAGATGCATCAGACCAAGAAAGGCAATCAGTGGCACTTTGGCATGAAGGCCCACATTGGTGTCGATGCCAAGAGTGGCCTGACCCACAGCCTGGTCACCACCGCGGCCAACGAGCATGACCTCAATCAGCCGGGTAATCTGCTTCATGGAGAGGAGCAATTTGTCTCAGCCGATGCCGGCTACCAAGGAGCGCCACAGCGCGAGGAGCTGGCCGAGGTGGATGTGGACTGGCTGATCGCCGAGCGTCCCGGCAAGGTAAAAACCTTGAAGCAGCATCCGCGCAAGAACAAAACGGCCATCAACATCGAATACATGAAAGCCAGCATCCGTGCCAGGGTGGAGCACCCGTTTCGCATCATCAAGCGGCAGTTCGGCTTCGTGAAAGCCAGATACAAGGGGCTGCTGAAAAACGATAACCAACTGGCGATGTTATTCACCCTGGCCAACCTGTTTCGGGTGGACCAAATGATACGTCAGTGGGAGAGATCTCAGTAAAAACCGGAAATAACGCCAGAAATGGTGGAAAAAATAGCCTAAATAGGCTGATTCGATGTGTTTGCGGGAAAAAAATCGGCCCAGATCCGCGAAATTTTAATCAGCGAGTCAGCTTGGGAAGAAATGACCTGCTTATTCGCACCTTCCCTAAGGTACCAGCACTGGCTCAATGGCTACATACGGCACCTGGTTTACGATTACGATATAAAAGCTCAAGGATGATGAATTCTTTTCTTTATGATTTCGACGTTATTTGTCTCCTGCAACACCACGGGGTTGCTATAACCAGCGACGAACCCGTTGGGTATAGCGTTCCCATTCCAACCCGAAACGTTTTCGAAGCTGTACCTCTTCAACATGGATATGTAATCTGGCTACTACAAACATAAACAACGGTACAGCAAGTATCCCCACCAGGCTGCCAAAGCAGAGAGCAACGGATAACTGGAGCCCGCTCATTCCAAGGTAAATAGGGTTTCGACTCCATGCGTAACAACCGACAGTTACCAGCTTGGTGGTTCTATCCGGATGAAGCGGATTAAGCGTCGTGCCGTTCGTGCTCATCTGCCAAGCGGTGTGCAGTATCATGGTAATACAAACACCGGTCAGCAACACGCTTAGCACTATATTCACGATGTCGAAGGTAAAACGCGGGATTGCAGTCAACACATCAGTGACGAAAAACAGCAATAAGATGAGTGGGGGCGGAAACCATACTCTCAATCGAGTCACGAAGTTACGCATTACACAGACCTATCTCTGAACTAAGCAGCCTGATGGCTGCAAAATGAAAATCCAGTCCTTGCCATTCCTATAGTGACCATGAATCTGACATTATATGCCTGATCTGAAAAGTTATTTTTTTCATAACTGTCCTTATAACGGTGCGGGGTCAGTCCACACCTCTGTTCAGGTGAACAAATTCAGCAGACCACTTCACTGTTAAACCTGTGGCGATTCAGGGTGCCATGTGTATGGCACCTCATCTCTTATTTACTTATTGACTCCGTTACCGCCTGCCAGGTTATAAAGCCACCACTCAGATTATATGTCCTGAAGCCGTGGGCCTGAAGAATACGGTATGCCACATGCCCGCGCAGGCCACTCTGGCACCCTATAAAAATCTCTTTATCTTTAGGCACTTTTTCAAGATTCTCCCGCAGGGAATCCAGTGGAATGGATAGCGCGTCAGGATATTCGCCAAATTGTTTCAGTTCGGCAGGAGAGCGAATATCAAGTAAACAATAACTGCCCGGTTCCCGTTGTAACACATCGCTGACATGACATATGACCGTATCTCCTTTCATTACATTTGTCGCCACCATACCAGCCTGGTTAACGACGTCCCTTGCACTGTTAAAAGGTGGAGCATAAGTCAGCTCAAGATGTTCGAGATCGTTGACGGTAAGCCCCGCGCGCTGTGCGACAGACAGGACATCGATGCGTTTATCAACCCCTTTTTTCCCTGATGCCTGAGCCCCGAGAATTTTACCGGTATCGGGGCTGAACAGCAGTTTCAGACTGATCATCGTTGCCCCCGGGTAGTAACCGGCATGATCAGCGGCATGGACGTAAACCTTCTCGTATCGGGTGCCATGAACTTTCAGCTGCTTTTCATTCGCACCGACGCTGCCAATACTCAGCGAAAATACCTTACAAATGGATGTCCCCTGACTGCCATGGTAAAGGCTGTGACGATCTAGCATGTTATCAGCAGCAATGCGTCCCTGGCGGTTGGCGGGCCCTGCCAGAGGAAAATTAGCGGGTTCCTGAAAGACAAAGTCTGGAGTTTCAACGGCATCCCCCACGGCGTAGATGTCAGGGATACTGGTCTGCATACAGGCATTGACGCTTATGCCTCCCCGTTTACCCACTGCGAGCCCGGCTCCTGTGGCAAGGCTGTTCTCAGGTTTTACCCCGATGGCGAGAATAACCATGTCGGTCTGCAGAAACCCACCCTCAGACAGTGCAACGCGGAATCCCGTCTCTGTCCGCAGTACCTCGGTGAGCGCCGTTCTGAGACGCAGATCCACGCCATGACTCCGGATTTCCTGATGCAGGGCAGATGCCATTTCAGGATCAACCGGAGCCATAACCTGTTCCCCCATCTCCAGCAGGGTCACACTGATCCCCCGTTCGCTCAGAGCCTCCATCACTTCAAGTCCGATAAATCCCCCCCCGACAAGCGTGGTGTGAGCTACGTGATGTTGCTCAATCCACCCCAGGATAGCATCCATGTCAGTAAGATTTCGCAGCGTAAAGACACCCTCTTCCTGTAGCCCGGGCAAAGGAGGGACAACCGGAGCGGCGCCGGTACTGAGGAGCAGACGATCCCATTCTTCGCTATAGACCTCCCCTGAGGTCAGATTTTTAACCGTCACCGTTTTATTAACCGGATCCACTGACGTCACTTCATGACAGATACGGACGTCTATGTTAAAGCGGGATTTAAAATCCTCCGGGGTTTTCAGAATCAGTGACTGCCTTAAAGGAATTTTTCCGCCTATATGATAAGGTAATCCACAGTTGGCGAAAGAGACATCGCTTCCCCGTTCAAACACAACAATACTGACATCCTCTGATAACCGACGAGCTCTGGCTGCAGCGGATGCCCCGCCGGCAACACCACCAACAATCACTATTTTCATTACATCCTCTCTGTTCACCCGGGGCAAAAATGCCTGCCAGATATAATCGTTTCCCCGGGCCGGCAGGACGCTGCAGACCTGACGAACACGATGGCAAAATTACGATACCGTTAGTATACTAAATTATATTATATAAAAACACATAGTATGAGAAATCAGCAATGCTCATGAATGAAGACACAAAACGTCAGACAGATATGAAGAATGCGGCCCTGAGGGCAGCAGATGTCTTACGGGGACTGGCCAACAGCGACCGGTTGCTGTTGATGTGTCAGTTAAGCCTGGGGGAAGCGAATGTGGCCGGGCTGGAAGCGGCGGTCGGTATCACTCAGCCGACCCTGTCCCAGCAGCTGGGTGTAATGCGCCGCCTGAAGCTGGTCGAGACCCGACGGGCAGGTAAAATGGTATATTACCGTATTGAGGATAACCGTATCATGACGTTGTTAAATACCTTATATGATCTCTACTGCCCGCAGGCAGGCACCGGTAAAGGAAGCCATAACAACGAATAATATGATCCTGCTTTCCCCGTAAACCGTTTTATCCATGCATCATTAACCCTGTTCAGGCTGTGAAATGCCAGACCGGAACCTGCGATACCTTAACGGGAAAACAACAGTGGTCCGGATATACCAGCCGATGATGCCCGTCACGGACTGTATTTCTCGTTCACGCATTCACTGATTAACCCACTGATTCAATGGTGTTTAATACTGTGACGGTCAGAAAAAACAGCCACAGGAACACGGATGATTCTGCACTGTCAGTAATAGCCTGTGGCTGACAAACCGTTTTTTCTGCTGCCACGGGGTGACATTATTCAAGCAGGCTACGCAACATCCAGGCAGTTTTCTCATGTAACTGGATACGTTGTGTAAGCAGATCTGCTGTGGCTTCATCATTCGCATTATTAACGAGCGGGAACAGGGAGCGTGCAGTTTTAACCACGGTCTCCTGGCCCTGGACAAGATTTTCAATCATGTTTTTTGCTGCCGGAATATCCTTATCTTCATTAACCGCTGTTAAACGTGAAAATTCATGATATGTGCCGGGCGCGAAGCATCCGAGCGAGCGTATACGTTCAGCGATATCATCAACGGCAGTGGCCAGCTCATTGTATTGATTTTCAAACATTAAATGTAAGCTGTTAAACATGGGGCCAGTTACATTCCAGTGATAGTAATGTGTTTTTATATACAGGGTATAGGTGTCAGCAAGAAGCCGGGACAGGCCGTCTGCAATCTCCACCCGGGATGATTCAGCAATACCAATATCAATGATTTGTTTACTCATAACTACCTCTTACACGGTTTCAGTGGAATATACGATATGCGATTATTCTTTCCGGTCTGAGCAAAACACGCCTCAAATTTTTATAATAACCAGGTACACCTGTCGTCTGTCACACTAGCGATGCGCCAGAGCAATATCCTGCGACGGAACAATGAATTTCGCCGTGGCACGTGCCACTGTCTGCTGTCCTTTTGTCAGCCATGCTTCAAGCAGGTAAATCCCCCTGCGTTGCCCAAGCAGTCTGGCACATACCATCAGTTTGTCTCCGGTACAAACGGGTGAAATGAATCTTACCGTCAGTTCAGCCGTCAGGGCTTGCACACCCTGCATGAACAAACAATGAGTCATTGCTGCATCCAGCAGGGTACTCGTCATTCCGCCATGTAAAAGACCCGTATACCCCTGATGCCTGTGATTGGCCGTGTAGTCCGCACATACAGAGCCATCCGGGTGCTCTGAAAACATTAAGTTCACCGTATCAGGGTTGTTGTCGCGGGAACTACAGACCATACAACAGGTATGGGCCTTTCTGGCATCAAGATAACAATTCATCTGTTTCTGCTCAGCGTCCGGTTGTACTGACGGGAGGCATCCGGAATTCAGTCAGCTGAGGGGCTCCCCCGGCATCATTACTGCCTCCTCCACACATTCCGGCTCCTGGTTTATACACAATACGGGTCTGATAAAAATCACCGCCCGTGATGAAATAAACTCATGAATGGCAACAGCGCCCGTTTCCGTGATGATGCTGACGCCCACCCTGGCACGCATTTTCTGCTGTGTTCCCGTCAGAGTGACAGCATTTTTTCCCTTTCGCCTCATGATGAAAGGACTGGCGTCCCTGCTCCGGCTTATTCAGTTCAGTCAGAACACGGGTATCCGGATCACACAGTTCAGTGAACAAACGACGACCACAGTCAGTCTGGTACACCGCGATCTGATGCCCCAGTAATTTACCCAGCATCCGTTCCCCGATGTTACGGACCACAACGCGGCTGACTTGCTGTTGAACCAGCAGGTCAACCAGCTTCCGTTTACCTGAACAATCTGCGCCCAGCGCGGGATTTTCTGTCCGGCTGAGCTCCACACCGCGCTCATCCACCAGGACAAGGTGACTCGCTTTGGTAAAATGATTTGCTACCCGGTCGTCATTCACTGGAATGGCTGTGATCATCTTGTGTAACTCCTTCCCTTTCAGAGTGCATTATTAAGGCCTTGCCCTGAGTGAGACAGTCCACAACCTTAAAACGGGCTGCTTTCAGGACATTGGCCAGTGTCTGCCTTGAAACCCCCATTGCAACAGCCGCTTCCTGCTGTTGCATGCCCAGTAAATCGACCAGCCGTAACGCTTCAAACTCATCTTCTTTTAAATGAACATGTTCAAGCTGGCTCATCGGTCGCGCATTGGGCTTAAAACAGGTATCCGCAGGGCGGCCACAGATGTTACGGGGAATTCTGGGTCTTGGCATGAAGGCTCCTTATTGGCATATGCTATATATACACTCATAAACTGGCATATGCAATATACTCTGCTCACCGGTGGAGAATTTTTTGCTTTACCCTGGAGTCTGTAAGTGGGCAGCAGGTCATGAGAGATGAAGAGAAAGAAAACAGATACTGTATGAGACTCAATTTAAAGTGCTGCCATAAGGGGGTCGTCTCAGAAAAC
>NZ_CALSBS010000049.1 GCF_943590815.1 Pseudocitrobacter vendiensis
ACAGAAAAAATACGGACGCTCGCTTTTAAACTAGGTGTATTAGCTGATTCATTTAATAATTACGATGTTAAAAGCAAGACAATCGACCTTCTGCCTAATACTATTTTCACTGGCATTCAGAACATTACCAGCAACAGTAATTTGTATCGTGTGAAAAACGACATTCTGTTTTATGAAAATAACCTTACAGCATCATTATTAACCTGGTTGAAAGCAAGCCTTGAACTTAAAAAGTTTATGGTGGTCCAGGAAGATCAGATCGCAAACGGGCGAAGTGATATTTCTATTTTCTCTTCAGGTGTGAGAGTTTGCATTATCGAATCCAAGTTAATACAAGAACATTCCACCGAAGTGCCAATAAAATCTGTAATAACAAAAGGAATATTTCAACTTTATACAAAGTATTCAGACTCTGTTGCTCAGTCATTTATCGTTCCGCCTGACCTATATCTGGTGTTATTCTGCTTTGACCATAAATTTGTGAATATTCGTAAACACACTGAATCAGCGCTTGAAGACTACCAAAAAGAAAACAGAAATATTAAACTTGAAATGATGCACAGCACCCATCATCAAACCATACGCTTTAGCTTGCGAGAGTCTGGCGGAATATTTGCGGATAAAGTCGTTTATATTAACTTAACTATAGCAAATCTCAGGACAAAGGATAAAAATTGAGAGACACAATGGTAACAGTGAATAACACACCTATACATCTCTCTGACCTTAATGATGCCTTTTTAGCGGTAGACAGTGCAAAGCTGGAATGCGATGGGCATACTTTAATGCTCAGCCATGCCTTGATGGAGGCTAAGATCCCACATCTTCGCTTCCTTGGGAAAGTTACCGTTAAGGGATGTGATTTTGTGCTCTCCCCCCACTTATGGTTGCAAATCGACGGCTTCACGGTGGACTACCGCCTCCGGATGTGGATTAACCTTTTCTGTGGCCCAGATAAAGCCTCAGGGGCGCCCCATGGCATTTTCAGCAGCCTTCATTACCCGAAGCATCATTATGAACCACTGAGGCCAGCACCGTGTAATCTACTAGCCCCAAATCTGCTCGATTTAATTACCGATGGATTCGCCTCAAAAATCTGCATCCCGGAATCTACGTTGGCATGGTATTCGACAGGACAAATGAAATAATGTTATCCGGTAAATAGTAGATAACTCCGGTCGTTAGGAAAATTGGCTTTGATAGGGTTACTTCAGTTCTTTTAGCCACGACTTTCTTTCAAAGGATGAATGTGAAAATATTCCCGTTTGAGGTTCAAAACTCTATAGCCGTTTTGAACCATCTCAGATTGTAATTTTACCATCGAGCTCTTACTGGCGAAGGTTCCAATGGTGAATGCGGTAAATCTGCTTAACGGAACCATTCCGGATGTCGCATACGATCAGCTTTAATAACTTGCGTGTTCAATTCAATGACTTCCGTCGGTGTTAAAATTAAGGCATCTGGATTCGAAATTAATGGTCGTAGAACCACCTCCCCTTTTTTATCATCTTTAGAACCGTAGATATTAATTAGAAAATGCATGCGTTGATTTAATTCTGATTGACTTACCCATTGCCTAAAAGTCATCGTTTGCTTTACATAATTAATAATAAGAGGGGCCAATTCAGTTTCTTCCGTTTGTGACAAAGCCTTTTTATTTGACATTTTCTTAAGGATTTTACCTAGCTTTGCCACACACATATGAATGCTTAACGATGTGGAAATTTTAGTGGTGTTAAAATCCTCCTGTGAAATGGAAATCAATCCAACATACTGTTTATAACAATCGTAGACATAAATAAAGTGTGATGTAAATGGGGTTGAATGATTAAAAACCCCCAAATTCCAGCCATATTGCTCTACTGTTAAAGAACTAAAATCTTTGTCGTTAATGCTCATTTATACTCCTAAGCGTCATAATTTGATTGAACTAGATTGTACGAAAGCTGAGTTCTAACCTTTGTTTTTATTTCCAAACAAATATACCACATCCTATATCCATCTCTAATAACCTCAACAACACAATTTCTGAGTTTAATTATTTTCATGAAATCAATAATTATGGTTTGTTACCTAGTAGTTAAAGATGGTTGGACGACTTCATGAAATTTTAGAAGCCTTCTGTCCGAACTGAAAACCCTTGCGACTCAGAATAGATTCATGTTAAAACTCGATAATGTACTTTCACAAATTTTCGTATTTTCCTTATTCGAAAGGTTTTTATTGATCTGTGTGAATCAAGTGCTTTGTTCAAGGTACTTGTTACCTGATACTAAAATTATTTTAAACGGGATTCTAGCCTTACCATTGTTCTGTTTACCGGAGACATTATTCGTGACTGACAAGACATCTATTTTAGTTCTTACGCCAATCCTGGAGCTTGCAGAAGAAGCCCATAAGTCCTTAAAAGAGAACCTTAAGGAAATTGGAACAAGTGACACAACCGGAACATGCATGTTCGCATGTATATTGGTTTGTAAATTTGCACGACTCAGAGGCATGGTCGCAAGTATACGCGGCGGGAATGGTACAGATAATGGAGGTCTTTTCAATGAGTATGGAGGACATGGCCACTACTGGTGTGAGCTGAGTGCTGGAGGAATGACTTTTTATATCGATATTGCTGCCGAGCAGTTTGGATACCCTTCTTTCATTGTCAAAAATGCCAATGACGTGTCGGACTTTCCGCGATATATCCCCGGCAACCAAGCTACAGTAGATGAACACGTGAGGCTTGCGTACACTGAAGGGATTCAATAGCCCTGCATTTTGTACCAGTTAATGTCAGTGCAATTCTTACTGTCCCATACAGTTTATGATGCCGCTGAACTTCCGCGCAAAGTTCCTCAAATGGATGAGCGGGATTGAAAATAAAGAGATTTAAAAGCGGGTAATTGAGTTATAAAGGAATGTTATTTATGCATTCTTGAACCAAATACACCGCTTCAGAATGGATCGCCGTAATCTTACATTGTAGGACTTTTCTTCCAGCTACCAATTTGTTCATGAATCTGTCTTTCAATTCTTTCCACGTGAGCATATAGCTCAGTGTAACCAGGCAGATTTTTGCCAATATCACCTTCCCACTGACGCGTTAGCAGGCTGACTTTATCTTTAAGCGTGGATAGCTGATTGAGTTGCTTTTTGGCAATCACAATCTCTTCCGAGTATAAATTTTTCTTAGCCATAACAGTACCATACTTCATAAAATTTAACTTAGGTAACGACGGCTATCTTTTAACACAATTCATCAGTATTGCAACATCTAAGTACATTTTAATCATATGCAAATTATGGATTGGCCAGTATCCAGCACTGTCCCCGTGATGTATTCATGTTAGCATATCTCCCGCTGCGCTTACTTACCTTTGGAAAGTTACTTTTTTCCGAAGCACCTGCTAATAAGATACCGTCATAGTGTTATGCATAAAGTTATATTTATTGTTCAGTATGATTTATTTATTTCCATACTGAACTTTTAGCTTAATGTTGCTCACTTAGCTTCGGGCTCTGATGACGTAACGCTTTACACCTTCAGGCGGTTCGGGCCAATCTGAATTTTCTCGGGACTGATAATTACGGTTTCTGTATTTGATAAATGCCTCAGCCTGCTCGATATTATCCAGCCTATACTGAAGGAATTTAAATGCGTCATGAGGCATATTCCCTGTAAGATCTTCAGCAGTATATGAATCACCCGTCACATCATACCAGTGACAAAGTACCACTTTCTTACCGTCTGCATCATAGATCGCGTTAAAATAATCACTCTCAAATTCATAGACATTGACGGGTTGATAACCGTCTCCGGGCTCCTGCCTTGTGACTTCATTAAAATTTGGTAGGCCATCATCATCCAGCAAATCCGGCGTCAGATAAACTTTATCATTCCGACTGACCATTGCCATGTGACATGCCCATTGATCATTCAGCATTGTCGGGAATTCCTTTAAATCACCGGCATGCCAGTTAACAATCTCTTCTGGCCGTTTGACAACAAACCGCTCCAGTTTCTTTGCCTTTCCTTCAAGCAACACAAACCTCAGACCTGAGTTTTTCTCTGCCATCGACAGGACCCTTGCTCGCGCTTTATCCGGGCATTCATACCAACTGGTATACAACTCCAGCAACAGCTCCCGTGTGTCATCATCCCCTGCCCGGGCATACATCCATTGCTCCGTTGAGCATGTCCCTAATGCAATTAGCTGTAATGAGTTTCGTGACTTAATCAAGCCAACCGGGAGGAACATATCCGGGGTTGTTACGTATTCCGCGCCAGAGTTGGAGTTGCATGCAATATAAGCATCTCCCCACATCTCAAAAAGATCGCTATATTCCTCATGTCCCGACTTGCCCATGGCCCCTTTCAGTAATTCCGCACCTTTTTCGCACATTTCAAATAGCTTTTGTTTTTCGGCCCACGAACTGAATACCGGTTTCATGGAGTACCATTTCCTAGACTGCTCCTCATCTTCCCAAAGGGTAATTTCGGATGCCGAACGCTCCGGCATAGAGACCCAGGATCTGCTGGTTTCCCGAATGTTTCGTTTTCCGGTTGCATAGACAACACGATGGACCCACGCATGAGCTTCAAGTCTGTTATCACACTCATAGGGTTTAGGCGCGATAAACGCGACGTAATTCCCTGACGAGTTGACCCCGGCCCGAAGCAGTTGCGATCCGGACGCAGTTACCTGCTCCTGAATGACCGATGCCATTTCGCTTGCACCCTGAGTGAGCCTGTAAAGTTGATTCAGCAGGGCCTGGCGCCCTTTTTCGAAACGCATTCCATCATCAAGCGAAACGCCACGGTTACCGGTCTTCCATGAAGCAATGCACTGATGAATCAGTTCATGAATGTTCACCGGCAGGCGCAACCCCGAATCCTGCATTGCAGTCAGCAGATATTGCCGGTGCGGCAATTCTCTTTCACGTTCCTGCTCCAGGAATTTGATTGCGGCCTTAAAAAATCGAATGTAAAAAAGGTGGTTACTCCGGAATTTGCGCTGCTGGATAAAACGGTTCAGTTCCTCCGGGCCCACTGCATCCAGGCACAGATATGCAAGCTCTGCTTCTCCCCGGCGCCACGGCCTGTAGCCAGAAACGTTTACCTTACAGTTAAACATCTTATCTGTTCTGTAGCGCTTCACCGCCACATCAACTGCCAGACTATCTCCCTGACGATACACAACCGCAGCAGAGACATTATTCTCTGGTTCAGCGATGAAGGAGTACCCTGAATAGCTGCTGTCCTCTTTGACGGCACCAGGTGCTGTTCTGGGGGTCATAAGCTCACGCCAGTTGCAGAGCAGCCGCGAGCCCGGTTGCATATAGGAGTTTTTTTCACTAATAAATTCATCGAGCGTCTGCGAGTCTGGTGATGCCAGCAGCCCTGTGCCGTCTTCATCGTGCAGAAAATGGAAGTACCGCTCCTGGAAGCTCAGATTCAGGAAATTAGCCTTTTCATGCTTGGGATAGAACTGACCAAAGAGAGCCAGCCGCTGGTCAAGACCAAACAGCATGATAAGCAGACGTCGGTAATGCAGAGCCATCAGGTCATGGGATTTGAGACGATCGGTATAGGCCACATCTTCAAATTTGATGGTGGTACCGTCAAACCCACGAAAGTGGCCCTGCTGCTCATCTTCAGACGGAAATAACCGTGATGCTCCAAGATGGCTTTCCACCGGGGAATAGATTTGTTTGATGTTTTGCCCGTTGCGGACCATCAGAAACACGATGCTGTTCTTTTCATTGTATTCTGAATTCGCCCAGGTATCACCATAGTCAATAAATCTGCGGGTGGTTACCATGACGAGTACACATCGCTCAGTCGGAAAAATTTGCTCCACCAGCCCAGGGTTATCTTTTAGCGCCTTGTGGAATGCGGAAAGACTCCTGAAATCAAAGTGTTCGTCGATGTCACACCAGGCTGAAAGTTCCTCATCCACTACGAGCTTCTTCTGACACAGCGTCAGCGGAATGCTGCTGTCAGCTGGCTCGCCTTCAGCAATATCGACTACCGTCACGTTTTTGCCGACGAATAATTCCAGCGTGAGAACACCGGCCTGAATTTTGTTAGCCTGCTCAATGCCCTCCTGCGTTCCGGCCAACTTGGCAGCGGCCAGCTCCGCATAATACGGATGCATTTTCTCCAGCGCCCGGGTAATAGCACCGGTACGCGACGTAATAATGTTAGCTACGGCACCGGCAATCTTCCCTTCCCGTTCCGCGACTTTCGCCATCAGAGAAACCTGAGCTTCGGAAATTCCCTGAGAAAGGGCATTCTGCACCGTACCCAGCGCCATGGTAACTGCGGCATCTTCTGCATTTCTGACGACCGGAAGCATTCTGTCGTCTGACTCGCCCCCCCTTTTACTGGCCTCTTCGTCTTCGATCCTTTTCATAGCCAGTTCCCGGAGATCTGAGGGATTTTTCAGTGTTTCGGTGAGACGCATTTGCAGGTCAGCAACCTCGTCCTGAATGCCTTTGAGCTCTGACTGACGGATCGATTCATGGTCGGGCTGATATTCAAACAAGGCGAGAAAATCGGCCGTCAGAAACCGATGTTCATTCAGTTTCTTGTCTTTCGTTGATTTTGAGCCGTTCTCAGCAACGACTTCAACGTTTACCCATTCCCCGTAGTGCCGAGGGTGGGCACGAAGGATGACGGTATGCAGATTGTCATCCACGTACCGCAACGAGTTGATGAGGAGTGTATCCCCGGCCGCAATCGCCTCTGCCGGAATATCGACGAGGGCGGACCAGTATTGCCCCGCCAGCAGAGAATGAAAACGTTCAAGGCGATCAATGTTAGTTTTGCTGACCAGGCCACCCATTCACTATACCCTCCGAATTTGTTTGTTATAAGCATCATACCAGATTGGATTGTCAGCCAAATAACCTGAAGTACGGGAAGAGGTAAAATAATTAAAATTGAGCCTGTCCAATTTATCAGTTTTGAACATGTGGATTAAACCTTCGTTAATTAAATCATCGGGGAATGACTTCATATATTACATAGGAAGGAGTTGAATAGCCCATTAAGTCATATATTTTAGAGACAGAAGCTTAACGGGCGAAATGTTTTTTTACAGTCAACCAACGTCAGATCATTTTTTGGACTGAACGATTTCCCAGTATCTCTCGTTAACACTGGTTTCACAGCGAGAAGGTATGTCAGACGGGGATCTTGATCGAGTAACAAATGCCTCGATTACATTTTTCCCTTCATCTGACACTTCGGCATCAGGTAATCTTCTAAGAGTCTCGTTTAGTATCTTAGTAGCCCCATCTCTCATCTTAACTGGATTAGTTTCTCCGAGAAGTTCACCACACATTTTTGAAACAGCTGTTGCGTGCCCAAAGACAGGTACTGGATCACTTTTTTTATTCTGTGTTTCGCTGGCATGAACAGAAAATACCAGTGAAAATATTCCTGCCAATACGATGCATTTAATTTTCATTTGTTTCTCCATGACTATCACCAAGTTAAAAACATAATTTTTATACCACAATATTTTCTCAACCATAAACAGCTATTTCTGGTTGTGGATCATAATTATTTCATCCCGGCGTTAAACTGACGCCGGGAACAGAATCCGGCCGGAATTTTCAAGGCATAGATAAATTGTTATCACGCCAATATTGATGCATGCCTGCAACCCATTGTTTCGAGATTGCCGACATCGTCTCTGCCAGGACACGCATACATTCAGGTGTGAATAACCGGACTGGCTCCCCCAAATCGTCACTCACAGTGATGATGTGCTCCAGGATGTTCCCGTGACATAAATTGTGACGAACCCTCACGATTTCCGCATAGGGCCTTTTCGGGGCACCTTCAGCAATCTTGGTCAGCAGATCCTGCTCCTCGGGAAACGCCAGCAGCGTCACCGGCATACCAGCCATGTGCGCCCTTCTCATTAGGGCATTACTGAGTGTGGCCATATCACTTAAATCCACCAGCGTTGCGGCTGGCTGCGAATGCGCCTGTGACTCCATCAGTTCAAGCGTCACCCTCAGTGAGGTTTCAATCCCGTTCAGGAAAGTTGTACAGGCAGCCAACCACAATTCAGCGTGAGTTGCCCGGGTAGCCTGGTCAAAAAAACAATCAATAACGGCTGTCGTGCTGTACGGCCAGTATGCTTCCAGGTCCCGTAACTGTGCCATGTGCTTCTCTAACGCCTCTGCAACCTCTACATCTACATCTACATCTACCGGATCGAAATCGTCGGTATCGATAGTCATAGGTAAATCCTGTTGTCAGTATCGTGAATGAAAATCCGCTGAACCATATCATACCCTTACATAAAATATGGCTTAGCGCCATTATATCTTTCCTAAATGCAGCGCCAGAGAGAACAGTTGCTAAACGCCAAATGAATCAGAACAACTGTTCCACGAACAGCCAGGTTGTGGGCCACAATTAGTTGACCACGGCATGGATAACAAGATGCAGTGTAAGACTGCGAGATCTTCATGGTCCAATCCAATTCTGACATGCTTTGAGTCACCCTCGTCAGATGATAAAATATGGAAAATTTATCTAATTCAAAAAGGGCTGCTTGTGGATAATTCATTTCGTGCAGAAATAAAGGTTCTTTCCGTTTTCGACTTTGATGGAACTCTTACCCGACATGACAGCTTTATCCCCTTTTTGCGCTTTGCCTTCGGTAACAGTGTCTTCACCCGCCGGTTGGTTAAACTCGCTCTTCCTACCCTGCGGTGTTTGAGTCGCAAACTAACTCGTGATGAACTCAAAGAAATTTTAATATCAACGTTTCTCACTGGTATCGAGGAAAAGTGGGTCAAGGAGAAAGCTGAAGCCTATTGCAACCTTTATTGGGGGCGTCTGATGAGAGCATCAGGCCTATTGGCCGTGGCAACGGAAGTTTCTAACAATGTTGAGGTGACACTCTGCTCAGCCTCACCGAGGCTTGTACTTGCTCCGTTTGCTGAACGACTGGGGATCAAGCTCATCGGTACAGAGCTGGAAAGCGTTAATGGTATCCTGACCGGGCGCATTACAGGGCACAATTGTCGTTGCATACAGAAAATTAACCGGCTGGAGTCTATTTACGGACCATTAGATCAGTATCATCTTCGAGCCTGGGGGGACACTCGGGGCGATTATGAATTGCTGGCAGCCGCCAAAGATGCCCACTGGCGGCACTTCCATCCTCGTTGGGACAGAAAAAAAGCTTTTATACACCGCTTAAAAAAGGAGTCGTTCAGGGTCTAAAATCGCACAACATGAACGTTTTAAATAATATACCGGGGCTAGCTTTCACAGTTGTCCATGACCAGTGTTTGGCCGTTGATACCTTTAAGACCCAGCTGGCTGGGTCTCTCGCCAGAGCCCTCTAATTAAGCTTTATCAGGAAGCAAGCTAAAGGATATTTAACCTTTTTGTTTCATCTATCCACGGTCTAAATTCTTCCAGTAAGTTATCGTATAATTTTTCATCGCTGATAGAGCCGAAGTCATCCATTGCAAAGAAATGGGTGTTATCAACGCGGCGGTCTGTAAAATCATCCAGGTTTTTCAGGATTCCGTAGCTAGATCCACCGAGGCCGACAAATTTCCAGAAGATCGGGAAGTTGGCTGAGCGCCGGATAGCATTCTTAATTGCTCCGGTCTTGCTTATCCCGCCATCGGTAATAAACACTATGTAAACCGGGATTTTTGAGTCTTTGAAGTAGTCGACAATTTCTTCCATTACCGGTGGTTCATTGTTAGTCCCACCAAGCCCCGGCAAATTTTCCCAGGCTGAACGCTTTCCGGATCCACGAATGGTCTGAATGTAATCGTCAAGGTTATCCAGAGTGACATTTGGATACTTCTTATGCTTCTCTCCAAAGCCCCAGACATCCATTTCGCCATCGTCATCGAACTGGGCGGCAAGGACGGCGATGCGATCCAGCACGGACTGAACGTTACCCTTACTGAACTGGCCACTCATTGAGCCGGACGCGTCAAGAACAAACGCAACTGCTGCCTCCAGGGTTTCCAGTTTATTTTTAGTGAGGCTGACTGAGGCCTTTTTAGCGAGACTTATAAGTCGCGGAGATTTTGTTTCGAGCTTCTTTTCCAGACTGATACGAGCAGGTTGTGCTGGCTGCGGAGCTGTCTGTGCAACATCAACACCATAACTCATCGCCAGGGGCTCAAGCCCACCGTTGAAACCGAGGCCAAGCGCCCGTAGCTTCCAACTGCCGTTATGGCGATACACCTCCGCCACGATAATAGCTTTCTCGCTGCGCCCTGCTGTTTCGGGATCAAACGATGCAATACCGGAGGCCTGCAAATTCAGATTCTGCAAGCCTGTAATAGTATCGCTTCCGTCTATCACGAGGGTTATGGCGATTTTCTGAACAGCCGAGGAAACGCGGTTAAGATCAATATGTACGCTTGATTGCTGCGTCCCTGCCGTCAGTTTTAAAGCCCCCTCCGGTGAACTCAGGTTATTGAAAAAGATGAAATCGTTATCACCGCTCACCTTACCTTGTGCGTTGAGCATGAAAACGCAGGTGTCGGGTTCGCCGTTAAAACCGGGACGTACCGGGTATCGCAAATTAAGAGTGACTGATGATGAAGATAGAAGGATATTTTGACCTGACTGTAATTGCATGACTCTGTTCCTTGTTTAGTAACCGTAGTCTCTGCCACCCTTTACCCGGGTTCTGGCCTGAAGTGCTGAAATACACTCATCGCGCTTTTGCTTGTTCGAAAAGTTGATGCGTCGGGATCCGAAATCACCATGGATATAGAAGTTGACACCTTTCTCGCGTGTGATATTCGATATTTTTCGAATCTCAATGCTGTCTTGCTCACCCATCCTGCTCAGAAACTTGAGACGAAGCCAGTCACCCAATCCCATATTGCCTAAATCTGCTGGAAGAATTATCGTTCTGTCATTGTCGTTAAAAATTATACCGAAATATTCTATGGCGATGCGTTCCGCCATTTTTTTCATTGGCCAGATCATTACAAGTGGATAGAGAACGAACATAACTCTTGCTATATAATGTGATATTTCTGGCGATACAAATTTGACGGGAAGCGCACTGAGTTGCAGAACGAGCACTGCTGAAACCACAATAACTGCGATAGAGGCACTTAACGTTTTAAAAATGACGCCAATATCATATACACGTTGAATGTTGGGGATAGCTGAATATTTTCTTTTTAGCTTTCGGTAGAAAAACATCCCGAATATCAGAAACGGCAGGAACACAAAAAAAGCCACAATAAAAAGTAGTATTACTGCTGAACCATCATCTTTTTTCTTTGCCATGTGCTAACACCTATAAAAAACCCCGGTGACAGCACCGGGGTTGAGTTTATTTTTATTATTAAATATTCACGCCGTGCTGGGTTGCCAGTGCAGATAACCCGCCAGCAAAGCCCTGGCCGACAGCTTTAAACTTCCATTCAGCGCCATGGCGGTACAGTTCGCCAAAGACCATTGCAGTTTCGGTTGAGGCGTCTTCAGACAGATCGAAACGAGCAATTTCCGCGCCGTTGTCGTTGTTGTACACGCGCATGAAGCTGTTGCTCACCATGCCGAAGTTTTGTTTACGCGCTTCTGCATCATAGATGGTAACGGCAAACACCAGTTTTTTGATGTCTGCTGAGACTTTGGTCAGATCGATTTTGACCTGCTCATCGTCGCCGTCGCCTTCACCGGTACGGTTGTCACCCTGGTGCTCTACCGCGCCATCAGGACTGGTTTTGTTATTGAAGAAAATGAAATGGGCATCTGACAGCACTTTACCGTCTTCGCCTACTGCAAATACGGAAGCGTCCAGGTCAAAACCCTGACCGTCGGTTACACGGGCATCCCAGCCCAGGCCAACCATAGCGACATTCATGGTTGGTGCTTCTTTGGTCAGAGATACGTTGCCGCCTTTTACGAGAGAAACTGCCATTTTAAGCTCCTGCAAACAGTTGAATTAGGGCTGAATAAACAGCCCCGGATAAGAAAAGTAACTTTTCGATCAGGACGCGTTAATACCGTACTGAGCACATACAGATGCCAGACCACCAGCATAACCCTGGCCTACTGCGCGGAATTTCCACTCACCATTGTGACGATACAGCTCGCCAAACAGCATGGCGGTTTCAGTGGACGCATCTTCGGTCAGATCGTAGCGAGCAACTTCAGTCTGGTTATCGTCATTTACCAGGCGAATAAACGCACCGGATACCTGACCAAAGCTCTGGCGACGAGCCTGAGCATCGTGGATAGTCACAACGAAAATGATCTTGTCAACTTCAGACGGGACGGCGTCCAGTTTAATTTTCAGCGATTCATCATCACCATCGCCCTCACCGGTGCGATTATCGCCGGTGTGCGTTACGGAACCGTCCGATGACGTCAGGTTGTTATAGAAGATGAAATCTGAATCGCCGCGCACTTTGCCATTTGCGGCCAGCAGGAAAGCTGAAGCATCCAGGTCAAAGTCCTGACCGTCTGTTGAACGCGCATCCCAGCCAAGGCCCACCAGGACGTTTTTCATTGACGGAGCTGCTTTACTCAGGGAGACGTTCCCGCCTTTGGAAAGAGAAACACTCATAAAATAACCTCTTCGATTAGTAATTGTTCAGGTTAACACTTCAGGGGATCAGCTCCCCTTTTCCTCAGATTCAGGTTTGCCCGGGAACATGACGCTTGCGAGAATGCCCAGCGCCAGAACACCCAGTACAACATACAGGCTGGTTGTGGCCGCGATGCTGTAACCATGATGCCAAATGTGATCGGTCGCATTCAGGCCCAGTTTTGCCGCGATGAAGAACAGCAGCACGATAACGGCCTTCTCCAGATGAACCAGGTACTGTTTCAGTGCTTCAAGGACAAAGTACAGAGTACGCAGGCCCAGGATAGCAAACATCATGGCACTATAGACGATAAGCGGTTCACGACTGACGGCAATGATTGCCGGTACCGAGTCAAACGCAAACATAACATCCGATAGTTCAACCACGGCCACACACAGGAACAGAGGGGTCGCATACAGCGCCGCCTTTTTACCACGGCCAATGGTGACATCGCTGTTTTCTGGTTTCGCCAGTTCGGCATCCACTTCCTTCTGGTTAAGCAGGAAAGCATGACCTCTGAGCTTCGGCCAGATAGGGAAGAAGCGTTTAACCATGCGGTAAGCCAGATGCTGGGAATAATCCTCAATTTCATCATCGTCATCACCGCTTTTAAGCATCATGACCGCCGTCCAGGCGACGATGATAGCGAAGACAACTTCAACATACGGCCCCAGACTCAGCAGGCTCGTACCGATGGCGACAAAGATGCCCCTGAAGACGATGGCACCAATGATCCCCCAGTAGAGAACACGGTGGCGGTAACGATCAGGAACGGCGAACCAGGAGAAGATGGCCATCATGACAAACAGGTTGTCGACCGACAGCACTTTCTCCAGCGCATAACCCGTTACAAACAGGCTGGCAACCTCAGCACCGTGGTGGATGTAGAGGAAACCGGCAAATGCCATCGCAACCACAACCCAGAATACGGACCAGAGCGCCGCACTCTTCAGGGAAATGGGCTTGTCATCACGGTGCATAAACAGGTCAATAAAGATGGCACCGACTGAAAGCGCAATGAAAACAATGACCGTTTCAGTCGGGAAGCCGATGTGTGTGGAAACCATATTTTACCCTTAGGGATGTGGATCAGAGGCCAAATTCAGCCGGGTCGAAGCCCAACGCGATAGCGATCTCGCGGGAGGCCAGTTTCTCGTCCTGATCGAAGTTACCGTCACTTTTCGCAACGGCAATACCAACACGTAAGGCCAGCTGAGCGGCCTCAGGCTGATCTTTCAGCGCCAGGATGTATTTCATGGTTTCGCCCTTGCCGATTTCAACATCGAAATCGAAGCTTGAAACCAGTTTATTGAAGAACTCGATCACCTCATTGGTATCGAAGACCTTCAGCTCTTCTGAAGACCGAAGAAAGCCCATCATTTTCTGCTTTTCTTCCGAACTCACGCCGTCACTCGATACGGCAATACGGGCACATACAGCAACGGTGCCGTGCATAAATTTTTTGTTTTTGAAACGACCAACCTGGCGGGTCAGTTCGTCCCGGCCAGAGTTTATGGCACCTTTTACCTTGTCGAAAAAGCTCATACCTGTTTCCTTTGTTGCTGTGTTATTTAGAACCGGCGCTCCAGCGAAATCCCCAGCCAAATGCCCGGTCCATTTCGTCCTGGCCTTTGAAGTACTGGTTGATACGCTCGACTTTAATCGCGCCGTTTTCATTTACGAGTCTGGCAATGGCGCACAATGTGCGACGGTTTTCACCTTCGGTGAGGCGGGTCTCAATGGGAGGCTGATCCGGCACATGAATGGTGACCACACCATCAGTCTTGTCCCAGCTGGGAATACCTTCATAAATAAAGGCGTAAATCAGCACTTCACGGATATGCTTCCATTCCCGGCCATTGATATGCAGCCACTCGCCGTCTGATACATCACCCGTCCGGTCATCGCCCTTGAGCTGAACATAAGGCTCATCGCGATAATTACCGAATGCATTACCCAGCGCCTGAATGACCGATTTATACCCGTCCTGAAGCTCAACAAATGCCCCAAGATCCAGGTCGATTCCTTTGGAGCCGAACATGCCTGCGAAACCCGATTTGCCGCTGCCCCGGTGCCAGTTCAGGTTGATCCGGATTTCACCGAAGTTATCCCGTTTGGTCAGGCTGATTGCTGGCTTCTCTTTTGT
>NZ_CALSBS010000050.1 GCF_943590815.1 Pseudocitrobacter vendiensis
AAAATTAAGCCTGCTACATTAGCAGGCTTAATGATAAGAAAATTTAGGGGCGTAGCTCAGTTGGTAGAGCACCGGTCTCCAAAACCGGGTGTCGCGAGTTCGAGTCTCTCCGCCCCTGCCATATATAATCCTTTGCTTATGCAAAGGATTTTTTTTGTCTGAAATTCAGCGAAATGACATCTCGCACCCCTACTCCTTCCTTCAAAACATCCCTAAATCAACACATTATTTTTCAGGATATCGCGAATTTGCGCTTGTTTATCGCTGTTCTGTAACCAGATGGCATATAACGGACGAGAAAGCGTCGCGCTGTCCGCAACCGTATGTAGCCCACCTTTCTCTTTTGCCCACGCAGTAGGTAACCAGGTGCAGCCTTTTAGCGGCTCCAGCTGCTGTCTTGCCAAATCAGCTGAACTGGTGGTTAACAGCGGAACGTCATCGTGCGCGATCAGGCCAGCCTCATGCTGCTGAAAATCCGGGCCCCATTCCAGACGCAAATAGTTGAGCTCTGCTTTCTCGCTGGAGGGCGATGCGCAGTAAAGTGCGAGTGTGAAGTTTCCCAATAACTGGCTGCTAAATTCATCCATTTTGGGGGCTTCTGTCGTGATTAGCAGATCAAGCTGCCGCTCATGGAGCTGCTTCACCAGTGACTGACGCTGCGCAATTCGCGCCTCAAACTGAAGATTATCAAAGGATTGATAAAGTCTACCGAGCCAGCCATTCAACATGCACTCCCAGAGCGACGCGCTGGCTCCGATGGAGAATTCATTATGCCGCGAGGTATGGGCGACCTCTTTACGCGCCGCCTGCCAGGTATTCATCAGCGTTTCCGCGTAGGGCAGTAGTTTTTCGCCGGCGGCGGTCAGACGAATATTGTTGCGATGTCGGGTGAAGAGATTGACCCCCAACTGGTTTTCCAACTGACGGATGCGAAAACTTACCGCAGATTGCGTCAAATAGAGGGCTTCCGCAGCGCGCCCGAAGTGGCGAGTTCTGCTCACTTCGAGGAAAGTTTTTAGCAATTCCGTATCCACAGCATTCTCCACAAAATTATTTGTCGTTATGATTTAAATCTTTTGTTTTACACTCTGTCAAGCGTAACTAATACTCCGCGCCATAAATAGCTCGGCCAAAGAATTAGGAGCGTGTAGGATGGCGGAAAGCTTTACGACGACTAATCGTTTTTTCGACAATAAAAATTATCCACGCGGGTTCTCTCGTCATGGTGATTTCACCATCAAAGAGGCTCAACTGCTTGAACGTTGTGGCTATGCCTTCAACGAACTCGATCTCGGCAAACGTGAACCGTCTACCGATGAAGAGAAGCAGTTTGTTGCGGTGTGCCGTGGCGAACGTGAGCCAGCGACCGAAGCTGAACGCGTATGGAATAAGTATGTGACGCGCATCAAGCGCCCTAAACGTTTCCACACGCTGTCTGGCGGGAAGCCGCAGGTGGAAGGCGCTGAAGACTACACTGAAAGCGACGACTAACAAGAAAGGGGCTTCGGCCCCTTTTTTAATGCAACAATTTCTGCAGATGAATCAGTACCCGGTCAATGCCCCGATAACTGAGCGCCTCCTGGAGATGATGACGCGCAATAGCGTCTACCCCTTCCAGGTCGGCAATGGTGCGCGACACCTTTAATAAGCGCTGCCAGGCGCGTATCGATAACCCAAGCGTGGTGAGCGTTTGCTCCAGCCATAGCGCATCCTCATCACACAGTGCACAGAAGTGACGAATATCACTACTGCCAAGTCTGGCGTTGAGCTGTCCCTGCCGATGGTACTGACGCGCCTGGGATTCAATGACGCGTGCCTGTACTGTCTGGCTGTTTTCTTCCTCCTGCCGCGCCTGACTCAATATTCCTGCCGGTGGTAACGGTATCTCAAGGGAAAGATCAAAGCGGTCCAGAAACGGGCCTGATAAACGCCCCAGATAACGCAGTGTTTGCTCCGGCGTACAACGATTGTGATTTCCCTGATAATGCCCGGTTGGGCTGGGATTCATTGCCGCAATCAATTGAAAACGCGCAGGATAGGTGATTTTTGCCCGCGTTCGTGAGATATGAATCTGCCCCGACTCAATAGGTTCCCGTAGAGCATCCAGCACCCGGCGTTCAAACTCCGGCAGTTCATCAAGAAACAGTACCCCGTTATGCGCCAACGAGATCTCGCCAGGTCCTGGAATGGATCCGCCGCCCACAATGGCGGTTAACGATGCGCTATGGTGTGGAGAACGGAAAGGGCGCTGACGCCATTGTTTCTGCACGTTGCTGGCATTCTCCAGGCTGATGATTGCCGCTGTTTCCAGCGCTTCCCGATCGTTGAGCGGAGGCAGCAACCCACGCAGACGCGAAGCGAGCATCGTTTTGCCGGTACCTGGCGGGCCAATGAGCAAAAGATTATGGCCACCCGCAGCGGTAACCTCCAGCGCCCGTTTTCCCTGCTGCTGGCCGATGACGTCGCTTAAGTCCTCACATATGAGGGGTACAGGAGTTGCATCAGGCTGCGCCGTACGTAGTTCGTGTTTTCCTTCAAGAAAGGCACAGACTTCCTGCAAATGATTTGCGATATAGCATTCACTGCCGCCCAATAAGCCAACCTGCGCGGCATCATCTTCAGCCACCACAATCTGCCGACCGGCTTTACCCGCTTCAATTGCCGCTGAAATTGCACCGGGAATGCCGCGTAGGGCGCCTGTAAGCGCAAGTTCGCCCACAAACTCGTATTGACCCAGCTTATGGGGATTAAGCTGCTCAGAGGCCGCCAGAAGCGCGAGAGCGATAGGTAAATCATATCGCCCCCCCTCCTTCGGCAGGTCGGCCGGTGCCAGGTTGATCGTAATTTTTTTAGCCGGGTATTCATAACCGCTGTTGATAATTGCGCTTCGAACACGATCGCGCGCTTCTTTTACGGTTGTCTCCGGCAGACCAACCATGGTGAGGCCAGGCAACCCCTGGCTGATATGAACTTCAACGGTAATGAGCGGGGCGGTAACGCCAAGCGCCGCGCGCGTGTAGACAATGGAAAGTGACATAATGCCTCCTGATGTGCGGCATTATGCGCGTCTTTGTTATGCGAATAACCGTCGAGTTTTTGATTTTACGGCGAGAATTCCGGCATATCGCTGCTGTTTCATGGCATTTCAATAAAATCAGAATGCGTCTCGCATTTTCAAAAGCCTTTGCGTTCCTGAAGGCGCAACAGTAGTGAAAATGCTCAACAGGTGAAAAAAATTCAATTCATAATTTTTGTCATATAAAACAAATATCTTGTGCAAAATCCGCAGCATGATGAATATCACAGTAATAAAAAAAACTTGTGCTGTTCTTAACGTCTGTGGTAACTCTGTAGGCATTCCTTCGAACAAGATGCAAGAATAGACAAAAATGAAAGCCCTTCTACGAGTGATTAGCCTGGTCGTGATTAGCGTGGTGGTGATTATTATCCCACCGTGCGGGGCTGCACTTGGACGAGGAAAGGCTTAGAAATCAAGCCTTAACGAACTAAGACCCCCGCACCGAAAGGTCCGGGGGTTTTTTTATGACTTAAAAACAATAGCGAGGAGCAGATTATGAGTTGTAGCACAAAATCCTGTTTCTCCCGATCTACGGCGGGGAACTAACTATGAATGGGGCACAGTGGGTAGTACATGCGTTGCGGGCACAAGGAGTCGAGACAGTTTTCGGTTATCCGGGTGGCGCAATTATGCCGGTTTACGATGCATTGTATGACGGCGGCGTGGAGCACCTGTTGTGCCGACACGAGCAGGGCGCGGCGATGGCAGCAATTGGTTATGCGCGTGCCACCGGTAAAACGGGTGTCTGCATCGCCACGTCTGGTCCCGGTGCAACCAACCTGATCACAGGTCTTGCTGATGCGCTGCTGGACTCTGTTCCGGTTGTGGCGATCACCGGCCAGGTGGCTTCTCCGTTCATCGGAACAGATGCGTTTCAGGAAGTGGACGTCCTCGGTTTATCACTCTCCTGCACCAAACACAGTTTCCTGGTGCAGTCGCTGGAAGAGTTGCCGCGCGTGATGGCAGAAGCATTCCAGGTGGCAAACTCAGGCCGTCCGGGCCCCGTTCTGGTTGATATTCCGAAAGATATTCAGGTGGCAAAGGGCGATCTCGAACCCCATTTTTCCACCGTCGCCAGCGAAGATACGTTCCCGCACGCCGATGTTGATGCTGCGCGTCAGATGCTGATGCAGGCGAAAAAACCGATGCTGTACGTCGGCGGCGGCGTTGGGATGGCGCAGGCGGTTCCCGCGTTACGTGAATTTATCGCCGTCACGCAAATGCCAGCCACGTGCACGTTGAAAGGCCTCGGCGCGGTGGATGCCGACTATCCGTATTACCTCGGCATGCTGGGGATGCACGGCACCAAAGCCGCGAACCTGGCAGTGCAGGAGAGTGACCTGCTGATCGCCGTCGGCGCGCGATTTGATGACCGCGTGACTGGCAAGCTGAATACCTTCGCGCCGCACGCCAAAGTGATCCACATGGATATCGACCCGGCGGAAATGAACAAGCTGCGTCAGGCACACGTTGCTCTGCAGGGCGACCTGAATGCGTTACTGCCCGCTTTGCAACAGTCGTTGTCTATTGATGCGTGGCGTCAGCACAATGCAGAACTGCGTGCCGAGCATGCCTGGCGTTACGATCATCCGGGCGAGGCTATCTATGCGCCATTGCTGCTCAAACAGCTTTCCGATCGTAAGCCAGCTGACAGCGTTGTCACCACTGATGTGGGTCAGCACCAGATGTGGTCTGCACAACACATGACCTACACCCGTCCGGAAAACTTCATCACCTCCAGCGGATTAGGCACGATGGGCTTCGGCCTGCCGGCGGCGGTTGGCGCGCAGGTTGCCCGCCCGAACGACACGGTTATCTGCATCTCCGGCGACGGCTCCTTCATGATGAACGTACAAGAGCTGGGCACCGTGAAGCGTAAGCAGTTGCCGTTAAAGATCGTTCTGTTGGATAACCAGCGCTTAGGCATGGTTCGTCAGTGGCAGCAGTTGTTCTTCCAGGAACGCTACAGCGAAACCACGCTTACCGATAACCCTGATTTTCTCACCCTGGCCAGCGCCTTTGGCATCCCTGGCCAGCACATCACCCGTAAAGACCAGGTTGAAGCGGCACTCGACACCCTGCTGGCAAGCGAAGGCCCGTACCTGCTTCATGTCTCAATAGACGAACTTGAGAACGTCTGGCCATTGGTACCGCCCGGTGCCAGTAATGCAGAAATGCTGGAGAAATTATCATGATGCAACATCAGCTCGCCGTGCAGGCTCGCTTCAATCCGGAAACGCTGGAACGTGTGTTACGTGTGGTTCGCCATCGCGGTTTTCAAATCTGCGCCATGAATATGGAAGCGGCCTCTGATGCACAGAATATAAATATCGAATTGACCGTTGCCAGTCCCCGCCCGGTCGAATTACTGTTTAGTCAGTTAAGTAAACTGGTGGACGTTGCTTCTGTCGCCGTCCATCAGTGCCAGACAACATCACAACAAATTAGCGCCTGAGCGCAAAAGGAAGAAAAATGACGACGAAAAAAGCTGATTACATTTGGTTCAATGGTGAGATGGTTCCATGGGGCGAAGCGAAAGTTCACGTGATGTCCCATGCTCTGCACTACGGTACTTCCGTCTTCGAAGGAATCCGTTGCTACGACTCTCACAAAGGGCCAGTGGTGTTCCGTCATCGCGAACACATGCAGCGTCTGCATGACTCAGCCAAAATCTATCGCTTCCCGGTCTCTCAGAGCGTTGACGAATTAATGGAAGCCTGCCGCGCGGTGATCCGCAAAAACAATCTGACCAGCGCCTATATTCGTCCGCTGGTCTTCGTGGGCGACGTCGGTATGGGTGTGAATCCGCCGGATGGCTACAAAACTGACGTGATCATCGCTGCGTTCCCATGGGGCGCGTACCTGGGCGCGGAAGCGCTGGATCAGGGCATTGATGCGATGGTCTCTTCCTGGAACCGCGTTGCGCCGAACACCATTCCGACGGCGGCAAAAGCCGGTGGTAACTACCTCTCTTCCCTGCTGGTGGGCAGCGAAGCGCGCCGTCACGGCTATCAGGAAGGTATCGCGCTGGACGTGAACGGCTATATCTCTGAAGGTGCGGGCGAAAACCTGTTTGAAGTGAAAGATGGCATCCTGTTTACACCGCCGTTCACCTCTTCCGCGCTGCCGGGCATCACCCGTGACGCCATCATCAAACTGGCGAAAGATCTCGATATTGAAGTTCGCGAACAGGTGCTGTCGCGCGAATCCCTCTATCTGGCGGATGAAGTCTTTATGTCCGGTACGGCTGCGGAAATCACGCCAGTACGTAGCGTCGACGGCATCCAGGTCGGCGCAGGCCGCTGTGGCCCGGTCACCAAACGTATTCAGCAAGCATTCTTTGGTCTCTTTACCGGTGAAACCGAAGATAAATGGGGCTGGTTGGATCAGGTTAATCACTAACAAAGAAAGGGGACGGCACGCACCGTCCCTTTTATTAGACAGACACTGGGAGTAAATAAAGCATGCCTAAGTATCGTTCCGCTACCACCACCCATGGCCGTAATATGGCGGGTGCCCGCGCACTGTGGCGCGCCACCGGGATGACCGACGCCGATTTCGGTAAGCCGATTATCGCAGTTGTAAACTCGTTTACCCAGTTCGTGCCGGGACACGTTCACCTGCGCGATCTCGGTAAACTGGTTGCTGAACAGATTGAAGCGGCAGGTGGCGTAGCCAAAGAATTCAACACTATTGCGGTGGATGACGGTATCGCCATGGGCCACGGGGGGATGCTTTATTCACTGCCATCTCGCGAACTGATCGCTGACTCCGTCGAGTATATGGTCAACGCCCACTGCGCCGACGCCATGGTCTGTATCTCTAACTGCGACAAAATCACCCCGGGGATGCTGATGGCTTCTCTGCGATTAAACATTCCGGTGATCTTTGTTTCCGGCGGTCCGATGGAAGCCGGTAAAACCAAACTGTCCGATCAAATCATCAAACTTGATCTGGTAGATGCGATGATCCAGGGCGCAGACCCGAAAGTCTCTGATTCTCAGAGCGAGCAGGTTGAACGTTCCGCGTGCCCGACCTGCGGATCGTGTTCCGGGATGTTCACCGCTAACTCGATGAACTGTCTGACCGAAGCGCTGGGCCTGTCGCAGCCGGGCAACGGCTCGCTGCTGGCAACCCACGCTGACCGTAAGCAGTTGTTCCTCAATGCCGGTAAACGCATTGTTGAATTGACCAAACGTTACTACGAACAGGATGATGAAAGCGCACTGCCGCGTAACATCGCCAGTAAGGCGGCGTTTGAAAACGCCATGACGCTGGATATCGCGATGGGCGGATCGACTAACACCGTACTTCACCTGCTGGCGGCGGCACAGGAAGCGGAAATCGACTTCACCATGAGTGATATCGATAAGCTCTCCCGTAAGGTTCCGCAGCTGTGTAAAGTCGCTCCAAGTACGCAGAAGTACCATATGGAAGATGTTCACCGCGCAGGCGGCGTACTGGGGATTCTGGGTGAGTTAGATCGCGCTAACTTATTGAATCGCGATGTGAAAAACGTGCTTGGCCTGACGTTGCCGCAAACCCTTGAGCAGTATGACATCGTCGTGACTCAGGATGATGCGGTGAAAAATATGTTCCGCGCAGGCCCTGCGGGTATCCGTACCACCCAGGCGTTCTCACAGGATTGCCGTTGGGATTCGCTCGATGATGACCGCGCGAACGGCTGCATCCGCTCGCTGGAGCACGCGTACAGCAAAGATGGTGGCCTGGCGGTACTCTACGGTAACTTTGCGGAAAACGGCTGCATCGTTAAAACCGCAGGCGTCGATGACAGCATCCTAAAATTCACCGGCCCGGCGAAAGTGTACGAAAGCCAGGACGACGCGGTAGAAGCGATCCTCGGTGGCAAAGTTGTCGCGGGCGATGTGGTGGTGATCCGCTATGAAGGCCCGAAAGGCGGCCCTGGCATGCAGGAAATGCTCTACCCAACCAGCTTCCTGAAATCAATGGGGCTCGGCAAAGCCTGTGCGCTGATCACCGATGGACGCTTCTCCGGCGGCACCTCTGGTCTTTCCATCGGCCACGTCTCGCCGGAAGCGGCAAGCGGCGGCAGCATTGGCCTGATTGAAGATGGTGACCTGATCGCTATCGACATTCCGAACCGTGGCATTCAGTTACAGGTAAGCGATGCCGAACTGGCGGCCCGTCGTGAAGCGCAGGAAGCCCGTGGCGACAAAGCCTGGACGCCGAAAAACCGTGAACGTCAGGTTTCCTTTGCCCTGCGCGCCTACGCCAGCCTGGCAACCAGCGCCGACAAAGGCGCGGTGCGCGATAAATCGAAACTGGGGGGTTAATGATGGCAGACTCACAACCCCTGTCTGGTGCTCCGGAAGGCGCCGAATATTTAAGAGCGGTGCTACGTGCACCGGTTTACGAGGCGGCGCAGGTCACGCCGCTACAAAAAATGGAAAAGCTCTCGTCGCGTCTTGATAACGTGATTCTGGTGAAGCGCGAAGATCGCCAGCCGGTACACAGCTTTAAGCTGCGCGGTGCATACGCCATGATGGCGGGCCTGACGGAAGAACAAAAAGCGCATGGCGTGATCACTGCCTCGGCGGGTAATCACGCGCAGGGCGTCGCGTTTTCTTCCGCACGGTTAGGCGTGAAGGCGCTGATCGTCATGCCAACCGCCACCGCCGATATCAAAGTTGATGCGGTACGCGGCTTTGGCGGCGAAGTGTTGCTTCATGGCGCGAACTTTGACGAAGCAAAAGCGAAAGCGATCGAACTGTCACAGCAGCAGGGCTTCACCTGGGTGCCACCGTTCGACCACCCGATGGTGATCGCTGGGCAAGGCACGCTGGCGCTGGAGCTGCTCCAGCAGGACGCTCATCTTGACCGCGTGTTTGTGCCGGTCGGCGGCGGCGGCCTGGCGGCGGGTGTGGCGGTGCTGATCAAACAGCTGATGCCGCAAATCAAAGTGATCGCCGTGGAAGCGGAAGACTCCGCCTGCCTGAAAGCGGCGCTGGATGCAGGTCATCCGGTTGATTTGCCGCGCGTAGGGCTGTTTGCCGAAGGTGTTGCGGTAAAACGCATCGGCGATGAAACCTTCCGTTTGTGCCAGGAGTATCTCGACGACATCATCACCGTCGATAGTGATGCGATCTGTGCGGCGATGAAGGATTTATTCGAAGATGTGCGCGCAGTGGCGGAACCTTCCGGCGCGCTGGCGCTGGCGGGAATGAAAAAATACATCGCCCAGAACAATATTCGCGGCGAACGACTGGCGCATGTGCTTTCGGGGGCGAATGTCAATTTCCACGGCCTGCGCTACGTCTCGGAACGCTGCGAACTGGGTGAACAGCGTGAAGCGTTGCTGGCGGTGACTATCCCGGAAGAGAAGGGCAGCTTCCTGAAGTTCTGCCAACTGCTTGGCGGGCGCTCGGTCACCGAGTTCAACTACCGCTTTGCCGATGCCAAAAACGCCTGCATCTTTGTCGGCGTGCGCTTAAGCCGCGGCCTCGAAGAGCGCAAAGAAATTTTGCAGATGCTCAACGATGGCGGCTACAGCGTGGTTGATCTCTCCGACGACGAAATGGCGAAGCTACACGTGCGCTATATGGTTGGCGGGCGTCCATCGCATCCGTTGCAGGAACGCCTCTACAGCTTCGAGTTCCCGGAATCGCCGGGCGCGCTGCTGCGCTTCCTCAACACGCTAGGTACCCACTGGAACATTTCGCTTTTCCATTATCGCAGCCACGGTACCGACTACGGGCGCGTACTGGCGGCGTTCGAGCTTGGCGACCACGAACCGGATTTCGAAACCCGGCTAAATGAGCTGGGCTACGATTGCCACGACGAAACCCATAACCCGGCGTTCAGGTTCTTTTTGGCAGGTTAATTGAGTTGGTGACCGGAAGTCAGGTCCGTTTCCGGTCATGTTTAAATTTTTTGTAGACGTCTCATTAGCTGGTGTATTAATTCTAAGGCTGTCATGGAAAGGGCAAAGCTAGTGACCAGGCATAAGCGCCAGATGCTAAAAGTACTATTAACCAGGGACGGTGAGATGAAATTTGCGCCAGTTATTCTTATGCTAACTTTTTTGCTTAGTGGCTGCGGTAGTATTATCTCGAGGGTGGCAGGGGAGCGTTACACTTATTATCATGGCACACAGTTCGATGCAGAGAGTGTTAATTTCGATAAGCCTCTTTCGCTTACTTTATTGCTGGATTTACCATTTTCTCTAGTCGCTGACACCCTGCTTTTTCCAGTTGATTTAATTTATTCACCATACTGCGGTATGCTTGTCGCCCACGATCCCGCTTATCCAAAACCGGGATGTGGGCAATAATAAACTCGCGGAAGAATCATTTGAGTAAACTACGGGTATAGTTATCCAGCTTCTCCGACTCATAAAAGCTCATACACTGCTCCATTATGTTATTCGCATCCTTTGCGCTATCGGGATGTAGCGCAAGGGTGAGGGTGCTAAATCCCTTCGTCTCTTTGGCGACAAATTTCTGGAAAGCATTCCACTTTCCAGCATTATCTAAAGCGTACCTTTCAAGCAGAAATGAGCTGTCATGAGCTGGGGCCGAAAAGGCATCCGTCGGCGTGCGTTCACGGTAATGAGAGGTTAAACACTCTTTCAACGCCAGGTGCTTCACATCCTGAACGGTGATACCTTTCGGTTTGGCTTGCGCAATGCAACTGATTGATAACATAATGGATAAAAATATTATTTTGGTTTTCATTTTTATGTCTTATGAATTTGTTTAAAATCATCACATTTAATTTTATACATAATATATGCATTGAAGATGTGTGAGCGCAACAACATTTTTTTGAAATAATGCATTTTATATTGTTTTAAATAGTAATGTAACTTAACGGTGCGACGATGAGTGATCTATTAAAGATAATTAATGCAGATGTTAATCTCAGGCAGTATTTATCTGGCGTGAAAAACACTAAAATAACAATCGTTACAGCTTTTGCTGTTTCAACTGAAGGTGTTGTTGATGAGTTATTAGCCAATGGGAATGAATTAAATATAATTGTTGGTACAATAAATTATTTTTCTTCTCCCGCCTTTATAGATTATTGCGCTAAGGAAAAAAGTGAATCAATTTCGCTGTGGGTAGACTTTCGCGGACAACAGAGTATTCATTGGAAACTCTACCTGATAGAACCTGATGTTATAATTATTGGTAGTGCAAACTTTACAAAAACTGGGTTAAGCCTGGAGCGTGATACTTGTGTTATTATTAAAAATAATAAAACATTAAATCAATATCATGAGCTTTTAAAAATAGAATTAAACAAAAAAGATGTTATTAACAGTAATGATGCCAGATTCCTTACAAAGATGAGCGAGTACAAGGTAAAACACCAAAGTATGCAGCGAGCCATGAGGAATAATGTCGTAGATAGTAACTTAGGGTTTGATGAATGGCTTAATGATGAATACCATCAAAGTATGAAAATATTCGTATGGGAGTATATGCATTCTGCTAAAACAAAGGCGTTAGCAAAATCTTTGTTTGATGCAGATATGCTTGAGCATACCATAAATGATGAGATAGACACTCAGGATGTTAAATTCCGTGATTTTTTCATCTATCAGTGTGAAGAAAAAGAATTGCCCTGGAAGCAAGGAGATATTGTTTTATGTTTTCGTAAGGACGGAACATATATAGGCTTCAAAAAGTTTGATAGAATCCTCCATCATAAAGGTCTTAACTATATGTTTTCTTATGCGAGAGAAGATAAGAAATACCCAGTTCTTTTTAGACTTTCAGCAAGGGCTAAGGCAAAGATAGAAGAGATTGCGCCTCATTGGTATGCGGAAGATAAAAACGAATTAAATAGAGACGAAATGCTGCAATTATTAGAATAAAAGCATTGCATTTTGAATAGGCATCTCATTCGGCAATTTGCTCAGGGAGCCTGTAAAATCTTCCAGAAAGCCTCAATCAGCGGCTCATGCAGCCGCTTTTTTTGTGCACACACGCCCAGTTCAAACGGCGTTTTCTCATCGCTGCGCTCTAAAATCATTACGCGGTTACGCACCGGTTCCGGGCTGTTTTCCAGCACCACTTCCGGCAACAATGCCACGCCGCAGCCGAGCGCCACCATCGAAACCATCGCTTCATGCCCGCCAACCGTGGCGTAAATCATCGGGTTGCTGATTTTGTTGCGTCGGAACCACAACTCAATGCGGCGGCGCACCGGCCCCTGATCGGCCATGATGAAGGGAATCGTCGACCAGTCCGGTTGCTCTACCGAAACTTGATTGCGCACCGGGCAGGGCAGCGCGGGCGCGATCAGCACCACCGCGAGGTTCTCCAGCATCGAAAACGCCACTGCGCCGGGCAGGGTTTCCGGCTTCCCGGCAATCGCCAAATCTGCTTCGCCAGTGACAACTTTTTCCATTGCGTCCGCCGCATCACCGGTAGTGAGTTTGATCTCCACTGACGGGTGTTCCGCGCGGAATCTGTCAAGAATCGGCGGCAGATGGCTGTAAGCGGCGGTCACCGAGCAGAAAATATGTAACTCGCCAGAGAGCGATGGCCCTTGCTGGTCGATGGTGTGGCGCAACTGCTGGTACTGCAACAACGTTTGCTGGGCGAAAACACGCAGCTCTTCGCCCGCTTCGGTCAGCGTCACCGTACGGTTATCGCGTACAAACAATGGTTGACCGAGATCTTCTTCCAGGCGCTGAATCTGTCGGGAAAGCGTGGACGGACTGACGTGCATCGCCCGTGCGCTGCGGCCAAAATGGCGGCTTTCCGCCAGATGTAGAAACATTTTCAGGTCGCGTAAATCCACTGGTTGATCCCCCGGTTAGGACGTTGCAGAAATTGCAATATAACGTTGTGAATATATCAATTTCCGCAATAAATTTCCTGTTGTAATGTGGTGACATTCTCGCTCAACAGCGAACCGAACAATAAGAAGCACAACATCACGAGGAATCACCATGGCTAACTACTTCAATACACTGAACCTGCGCCAGCAGCTGGCACAGCTGGGCAAATGTCGCTTTATGGGCCGCGACGAATTCGCCGATGGCGCGAGCTACCTTCAGGGTAAAAAAGTGGTCATCGTCGGTTGTGGTGCGCAGGGTCTGAACCAGGGCCTGAACATGCGTGATTCTGGTCTGGATATCTCTTATGCCCTGCGTAAAGAAGCTATCGCTGAGAAGCGCGCATCCTGGCGTAAAGCGACCGAAAACGGTTTTAAAGTGGGTACTTACGAAGAGCTGATCCCGCAGGCAGATCTGGTGGTTAACCTGACGCCAGACAAACAGCACTCCGACGTGGTGCGCACCGTACAGCCACTGATGAAAGACGGCGCGGCGCTGGGTTACTCACATGGTTTCAACATCGTCGAAGTGGGCGAGCAGATCCGTAAAGACATCACCGTAGTAATGGTTGCGCCGAAATGCCCTGGCACTGAAGTGCGTGAAGAGTACAAACGTGGGTTTGGCGTACCGACGCTGATTGCCGTTCACCCGGAAAACGATCCGAAAGGCGAAGGCATGGCGATCGCTAAAGCATGGGCGGCAGCAACTGGTGGTCACCGTGCTGGCGTGCTGGAATCGTCCTTTGTTGCGGAAGTGAAATCTGACCTGATGGGCGAGCAAACCATTCTGTGCGGTATGTTGCAGGCTGGCTCTCTGCTGTGCTTCGACAAGCTGGTGGAAGAAGGCACCGATCCGGCATACGCAGAAAAACTGATTCAGTTCGGTTGGGAAACCATCACCGAAGCGCTGAAGCAGGGCGGCATCACCCTGATGATGGGCCGTCTCTCTAACCCGGCGAAACTGCGTGCTTACGCGCTGTCAGAACAACTGAAAGAGATCATGGCACCGCTGTTCCAGAAACATATGGACGATATCATCTCTGGCGAATTCTCTTCCGGCATGATGGCGGACTGGGCTAACGACGATAAGAAACTGTTGACCTGGCGTGAAGAGACCGGCAAAACCGCGTTCGAAACCGCGCCGCAGTATGAAGGCAAAATCGGCGAGCAGGAGTACTTCGATAAAGGCGTACTGATGATCGCGATGGTAAAAGCAGGCGTTGAGCTGGCATTCGAAACCATGGTTGATTCCGGCATCATCGAAGAGTCTGCTTACTATGAATCACTGCACGAACTGCCGCTGATTGCCAATACCATCGCCCGTAAGCGTCTGTATGAAATGAACGTGGTTATCTCTGATACCGCCGAGTACGGTAACTATCTGTTCTCTTACGCTTGTGTGCCGTTGCTGAAACCGTTTATGGCAGAGCTGCAACCGGGCGACCTGGGTAAAGCTATTCCGGAAGGTGCGGTAGATAACGCGCAGTTGCGTGATGTGAACGAAGCGATTCGTGGTCATGCGATTGAGAAAGTCGGACAGAAACTGCGTGGCTATATGACGGATATGAAACGTATTGCGGTTGCAGGATAACTGCGCGCTGATGCCCTCACCCCGGCCCTCTCCCAAAGGGAGAGGGT
>NZ_CALSBS010000051.1 GCF_943590815.1 Pseudocitrobacter vendiensis
TCAACACAGCGCGCACAACCTCTCCCTGACGACATCTTAACGATACCTGCCCGGAACAATACCCGGCAGATTAAAACGCTTCACGTTGATTACAGCGATGATTTAAAAGCATAAGGGATGAGAACAGGAAGAGTGGAGTACAAACCCCAGAAAAGCAAAAACCCAGCCATAGGCTGGGTTCTTTGGAATAGTGGTGCCGGACTCGGAATCATATCGACGATTAACATGCTGTTTGTTATTGGTTTTGTTGGTATTTCTTGTAAACAGCGCCCCCACGAAGGCCCCCACATAAAATCGCTTTGTTTTTGTGAGGGTTATCACGAAAAATCGTTATTTAGCGAATGGGGCTTCGTTATGTGTGGAGTCGGGTTGTCCCAAGACTTCGTTCTATCTCCAGTAGTAAGATACAATTGTGGTCATTATGTCATTTGAACAGACCACGGTTAGTTTGAAAAATTGTCGAAAAGTCGTTTCTAAATGGACAATGATGAAAATTATTAATCCACGATGGGCAATAGTGGATAGTGAAGGGGGTACGATGATCAAAATTGAAATACTGTCGGTTCGTAATCCGCAGTGGGTGAATGATGATCATAGTGCAATCAATTGCCTAATTAAAACAAACACACTTTGCCGGGAAGTACCGTTTACCGCTTCGCCATATGACCCGGAACCGCATGGTCGTGAAATTTTTGCCAAGTGTGTTGCTGGCGAGTATGGAGCAATTGCTTCATCAATGAAGTCAAAATCTCCACAACAACCATTACCACAACTGAATATTCCCGCGAAGTATCAGCGATTGGAGACGTTTCTTCTGGAGGCTAATAAGGAGAATAGACGTAAGTCGTTTCGTAGCGTTGTTATCGTTTGGGGCTCTATGCTTGATAATCTTCTTGATGAAATGTTGGAGTTCGAGGCATTAAGAACGGTTGCTCTGGGGAAGAGTGCAGAAAAACCGCCTAAGACTTTCAATGCACGGATTGAGCAAGCACTCAACGTCGGCTTAATTAATCGTCAAGAGGCGGAGAAATGTCGCTATATCAGGAAGATACGTAATGCAGTAGCACATGAATGGGATCTGTCTCTGAAGACGAAGAATCTTTTACCAAGTCTCAGGGCGCTTTATGAGGCAGATCACTCAGCTTTGTTGATCTTCCATGAGGATTTGGATTTTCTCTTACAGCAGGTGTACAGCTCCTCCTGCGCAATGTTGGTGATGAGATTTCTCGATAAGTTAGGAAAATGAGGGGGAGATTTTTTCAGCTTATTTTCCCAAAGCCTTATAGCCCTTCAGAGAAGAGTGGCGGATTGTTTCTCTGTTCGTTTAATGTTTCTCAAACTTGATATTGATATGTTAGTTTGGATGGTTTTGATATAATAAGAATCGAAGTATTTTCTAACCTATGGATTGTATTGGTCTTTTTTCTTTACTTTTGATATATCATCCTGTGCCCAGTTGAGTTCACTGGACATCATGGGCCAATCTAATCACTTAGAATTATCGCTTACTGGCTTCAGAGCTTTGGCTCCTCTTTGGTCTATGTGCTGACAGAATGGTCGGTACCCACGACTGGAGACTGATGTTCCCTCATCCATCTGTATAGTTGAAGGCCATATGCCAATATAATTTATGCCAGCATTTATCCGATTGCGGTGCTGGCATAACGGAGATAAGCCGAATGACGGTCAGTTTGTGTCTGTAGTATTACTTCGGTGTGAATTATAGTAATTAACGAATGGTCGAGCGTTGATGATTTCCCACCAACCATAAGTAGTCATTGATAGTATTAAGAAAGAAACCATCGCACCGATACCTGAGCCGATAACATTGCGCAGCATGGAAAACGTTATCTCAGAATGACCAATAGCGTTATATATTACGCTTATATCGTTTGCTACCCACTTAATAAAAAGTAGAAATGCAATAGTAAAGAATATATCAATAACAAGTAATGAAGATTTTGCCAGCCATCCAGTCTGAGAAGTAATTTCAACTGCATCATCGTCAGTAAATTCCACAACTGACTGAATACGGTTAATGCTTTTGTACATCCAGATGGTGGCCAATGGATAGTGAGTATTCATCATTAAAAGAATTTCATGATATTTGGCATAACGGTGTCGTGTTGCGAGAGCGAAATAATATTCGACAAGCCGGGGATCGTGATTTGGTTGAGAGAATGTGAGTAGAAATTTCTCCAGCGCTTCGCTTTCTGATTTTTTGTTAAAAAAGTTAGATGAAATTAATGACAACAATGTATTGATGAGTTCACCCATATAACCTCCATGTATATATTAAATATCAAATGATGTTCTGGACCTGTCGTACAATTTTAGTGCTACGGCTACATAGTCTGTAGCTAGGTTATGTTAACACAGTCTGCCTACCGGATAATCAGCAGATGCGGTATGATAAAGCCGAACATTTTTCAGCCAGAGGAACATCTATGCCTTTGCAAATAAAAGACATTATAGATCTGCAAACCCTTATTGAGTCGGAACAGGTAGAGTTCAAGCTGGCAGGGGGAAAAGACGGCAAAGGCGAGTTACCGAAAGACTTCTGGCCCACCTATTCCGCAATGGCGAATGGTCGGGGCGGCTGGGTAGTTCTCGGTGTAAAAGAACAGGCCGGAAAATTTACACCAGTGGGTATTGCTGATCCCGAAAAGATTAAGACCGATCTGTTTAATCAGTTAAACGATCGCGATCGGGTCAGTGCGAATGTGCTGAGATCAGAAAACGATGTGCAACAGGTCTCTTTGCAGGGAGCGGATGTGCTGGCGATCCATATTCCACAGGCAATGCGCAAACAAAAGCCGGTTCACCTGAAAAAATCCCCATTTGGTAACACCTATCAACGTCTGCACGAAGGCGATCGCGTTTGTGATGATATGACCGTCAAGCGGATGCTTGCGGAGCAGATCCACGACAGCCGCGATAATGAAGTGCTTTCTGAACACTACACCTTTCAGGACGATATCGATCTGGACAGCCTGAAAGTATATCGCAATCTGCTTTCGGCAAATAACCCGCAGCATCCTTATCTGGCCTGTGAGCCGTTTGAACTATTTAAAATGGTTGGTGGATGGCGTAAAGACAGGGAAACCGGAAAAGAGGGTATCACGCTGGCTGGCGTTCTCATGTTTGGTAAATGGGATGCGATTATTGCCGCAGCGCCCAACTACATGGTGGATTACCAGGAACGCCCCGAGGCTAAAACGGAGCTGCGTTGGGTGGATCGGGTATGCCCAGATGGTACATGGTCAGGGAACTTGTTTGATTTTTATCGCAAGGTATACCAAAAGCTGGTCGCCGATCTTAAAGTCCCCTTTACGCTTGAAGAGGGGCAGCGCAGAACGGATACGCCAGTACATATTGCACTGCGTGAAGCGCTGGTCAACACGCTGGTCCATGCTGATTTTACAGATCGGGTTTCTATTCTGATCGTCAAACGTCCCGACATGTTTGGCTTTCGCAACCCCGGCTTGATGCGTCTGCCGTTGGAGGATGTGATTGCGGGCGGCGTCAGTGATTGCCGCAACAGGTTGCTACACCAGATGTTTTTGCTGATTGGTCTGGGTGAGAAAGCAGGTTCAGGGATGCCGAAGATTTTCAGCGGCTGGAAATCGGCTAACTGGCGAACTCCCAAACTTTGGGAAAAAATGTTTCCTGCACAGACGCTATTAGAGCTTTCTACGGCTAGCCTGATCCCGCAGCATGTTCTGGATGATTTGCATCAGCGGTTTGGTGAAACCTTCGATCAGCTTGATGATTTTGAACAGGTGATTGTTGCAACAGCTGCAATTGAAGGCTGGGTCAATCATGAACGCGCCTGCCAGTTAACAACCCGTCATTCCCGCGAAGTCACGCTGACGCTTCCACGTCTGGAAAGTAAAGGTTTTCTAGTCGCTGGGGGTGAGCAGAAAAGCAAATATTACACCTTACCCGGCGTATCGGTCATGACGCCGGATGAGGTTTTCTCGTTAGGTGCGGTTGTGAGCTCTACACATAACGAGGGTAACTCCGCATATAACGAACAGAGGTCCACACATAACGAGGGGAGCTCCACATATAACGCGCAGAGGTCCACACATAACGAGGGGAACTCCACATATAATGAGCTGGGGTCCACACATAACGAAGAGAGCTCCACATATAACGCCGATGACGATCAACCCGCATCTCGGGATGAGTATGGGCGTTTGCTTAATCGCTTTATAGATAGGCCGTATATTGATGATGTCGACAATCTCACCGAAGCTTTCCGGGATTCGTTGTTTACTTTAGCAGCGGTTCCGCGTGAAAGGCTGCGTCTGGGGGATAAAGAGCTGATGAAGAGTGTGATCCTGAATGTGTGTCAGGGGCAGTATATTTCTGTTGCTGCGCTGGGGCAGATCCTTAGCCGTAACCCTAATGCGCTGCGTCAGCAATACTTGAAACCGCTGGTGGAGCAAGGGGAGCTTAAGCTGGCGTTTCCGCAGTATAAGAATGACCCGAAGCAGGGGTATAGTGCGGTTTAATGCTATATCTGGTCCATATCATTCGTGCGATATTCAATAAACGTGCGCCTCGTGTTGTTTGGTTTGAACGCACATCGTAAGGAAATAATATGTCGATAAGATGGGAAAGCATCAGGACGTTCAACAATTCTCAAAATAATGCTTTTGAAGAACTGATTTGTCAGTTAGCAAGAGAAGAACCTATTATTAACAAAATAGATTTTCGCCGTGTGGCAGCGCCAGATGGTGGCGTCGAAGCCTATTGTGTACTTGATGATGGAACTGAATATGGCTGGCAGGCAAAGTATTTTTTTAGTATGGGTGATGCTCAGTGGAAACAGTTAAAAGAATCATTTGAAACTGCTTTAAAAACACATCCAAATCTTACCAAATATTATATCTGTATTCCGTTAGATCGACAGGATCCTCGTAGAAAGGATCAGGATTGGTTTATGGATAAATGGAATAAAAAGGTTGCAGAATGGACTCAATACGCTAAGGGGCTAGGAAGAAATATCAGTATTGAATATTGGGGAAGCTCGGAACTAACCCATCGGTTATCACAAGAGAATAATGCTGGCCGGTTACATTTTTGGTTCTCAGCGGAAGAGTTTACCACTCGTTGGTTTAGCGAACAGATAGAAGAGAGCACTAAAAACCTTGGCAAGCGATATACTCCAGAACTGAATGTCGAACTGGATATTGCTAGAAATTTTGATGCAATTAGCAGAAATAGTGATTTTTATAAGGTAACACATAAATATTTTCATGATTTTCTTGCAAAACTTAACAAGTTTACAGATAGAGCCATTCATTATTCTGGTAATAACATATCCGAACAATTTAAACGCTGGATTTCTGATGTTAAAGACAGCTTTGTTCCCGAAGACCGTGCATTGGAACAGTTTGATATAAATTTATTATTGAGTCACATAGATAATGTTAGTAAGTACTTATCTGATTTTGAACATGAATTTATTGATAATAGTGACAAGAAAAATGACGATCTGAGGTATCAGGTTAATAATGCATGGCAAGCAATTTCTGACTTTTCAGACTTTATCAAGGGTACAATGTTGAAATTGGCAAATAGCCCTCTAATGATTTTGTCCGGGGAGGCCGGGATTGGAAAATCTCATTTATTAGCGGATATAGCAAACCATCGAATAAAAAGTAGGATTCCTTGCCTATTACTTCTGGGGCAAAACTTTGTATCAGAAGAGTCTCCATGGACACAAATACTAAGAAATATTCTGCGTGTTGATGGTAAAGAAAATGTCTTATTAGGGGCATTGAATGCCAGAGCTGAGGCTCAGGGAGAACGTCTGCTGTTTATTATTGATGCAATCAATGAAGGGAAAGGACGGTATTTTTGGCCCGATTATATAGCCGGCATGATAAATCAGTTCTCTAAATATCCTTGGCTTGGGCTTGTTTTGAGTATCAGAAGCTCATATGAAAAATTAATTGTCCCCAAAGACTTTTTCGATGAAAATAAAATAACACGAATTGCTCATTCTGGTTTTGGGAGTGTCGAATATCAGGCATCTAAGTTCTTCTTTTCTCAATATGGTATAGAGCAACCGAGTGTCCCGATATTACATCCTGAATTCAGTAATCCACTTTTTCTTAAAATTTTTTGCGAAGGTCTATATCGTTCTGGATTAAATAAAATTCCGAAAGGATATTCTGGGATAAGTAATATCATTTCATTTTTCATAAACAGTATTGAGGCTAAGTTATCGAGACCTTCCTCTTTCAATTACCCTGAAAATTTTAAGCTTATAGAGAAAACCATTAATGAATTAATAGAATATAAGCTAAATAATGACTTGAGTTTTATTCCGTATGAAGCGGCATTTGATATTGCAGAGAAAATCATTGGTCGATATAGTGATCGACGTCGTTTTCTCGATGAATTAATTTCAGAAGGGATATTGTCAAAGAATATCTATTGGAATTCGAAAGATAATTATGAAGAAGGGGTATATCTGGCTTATGAACGTTTTGAAGACCATCTGACAGTATCTTTTCTTTTAGATAAATATTCAATAAATAATAATGATGCACTAGATTCTTTTTTTAAAGAGAATGGTGAGTTATATAAATATATAAAATCGAGCTATTTTTATCAGGGTATAATTGAATCACTTTCTATTCAGTTGCCTGAGAAATTTGGCAAAGAGCTTTATGAATTGGTTGAAGTTGAGTATAAAAAACATGATGGTATTATTCGTGCATTTATCTCAAGTCTTATCTGGCGTAAGCCTGATAATATTGAGGGAAAGACGCTTGAATATATTAATAAATATATCATTCCATTTGATAACGGCTTTGATGCCTTTATGCAAATGGTTTATACCGTATCCTCCGACCCCGAACATATTTATAACGCAGACAAGTTACACAAATTTCTTTCAAAACATTCAATGGCAATCAGAGATTCATTCTGGACGAAGTATCTCCATAATTTAGATTATTACGAAACTTCTTCGATGCAGCGTTTAATTGACTGGGCTGGCGCGGAAGAGGATAAGTTTTATTTATCGGATGACTCAAGATTACTGGCTGCTAAGGCGCTGTCATGGCTACTGACGAGCACGAATATCAAATTACGAGATAGCGCAACGAAATCGTTAGCCAATTTATTGAAAAATAGTATTAAAACGATTACGGCGCTCATAGACAGCTTTAAAGATGTTAATGATCCTTACGTACTGGAGCGGATCCTGGCGGCCTCTTATGGCGCGGTTTTAAATTCTGTTACTCTGGATGATTTAGATAAACTGTCTGAAAATATTGTTGCCACTATTTTTGAAGCTGAAGAAGTATATCCTAATATTCTTGTCAGGGATTATGCCAGAAATATAATAGAATATGCTTTATATAAAAAAGTATATCAAATGGATAGTGTTGATATTATTCGGCCTCCATATCGAAGTGATTTTCCAACGACTTTCCCAACCAATGAGGAAATTGATGCGTATAAATATGATTATAATGCTGCGGATTTTAAAGATTACTATTGGGGACAAAATGCAATATTAAGCTCAATGGTTACTGAGTATGGACGGGGGATCTGTAGCTATGGTGATTTCGGACGTTATACTTTTCAGAGTGCATTATCTGGATGGTGTGATTTTGACCCTAATGATCTAAGTAACTATGCCTGTAAACTGATTTTTGAGAAATATGGCTATGATGTTGAGAAGCATGGACAGTTTGATCGATACGCCAGTGAGGGGGATAGAAGCAGGAATAAAAAAGAAAGAATAGGTAAAAAATACCAATGGATTGCATTGTATGAGGTTTTGGCGCGTATTGCGGACAATCATCAGGTGGCCGAAGGGGGCAGTCGCTGGTCAGAGTCGAAAAATTATGTCTGGTTTCAGGGACCCTGGGAGTTGTTTGTCAGAAAAATAGATCCAACCACGCCATCTTATAGCAAAGAGATTATAATACAAAAAAGCTTCTGGAATAATGAAAATCCATATAATGACTGGGATGGCACTATTAATGATTGGTTGAAGAGAGAGGCTAATTTACCTGATCCACTTGAACTGATATCAGTTCTGTCTGCTGATGATAAAAAATATTTATTACTTGATGGCTTTTTTACATGGGATGAGTCACTTCCTCTTGGTGAGGACGAATATGGCTATGCTAAAAAACATCTTTGGTATTACTTTAGAAGTTATTTAGTCAAAGAAGTTGAATTGCCAACGTTAATACATAATTTGAATAAAGATCTGTCATTAATCCAAAATTTACCAGAATCGCATGATCAATACCGAGTCTTTAGCCGAGAGTATTACTGGTCACCTGCATATCAATATTTTGACGACCCGTATTACGGGGATAAGGGTTGGCAGGATGTTCATACTGATTGGCAAAAGAAAGAAAAACCCATTGCAACTGTTTGTCTGACATCGGAAAGTCATCATTGGGAGTCTGATTCGTCTGGTGATAATGAACTATCATACTTGGCACCTTGCGAGTTTATGTATCATGGGATGAAGTTGAATTATTCTGAAAATACAGGAGAATGGTTAGACAGTGATGGAAATGTTATATTCATGGATCCCTCTATTCAGTATAAGAATAAATCAGCACTCATCGTTGATAAAGATAAACTAGAACAATTTCTATTAAGCAATAATTTAAATATTGTTTGGGTTGTTACCGGTGAGAAGAATATCCATTCAATGCGCCCAATTAAAATCGATGGCGATAAATGGCTGGAGATATGTGGAGTTTATACTTTAAAGAACAGTAGTATAGACGGGTGGAAGATAATTAAATAAGGTACTAAAAATTCCTTGCTGTCTGTAATCGATAGCGGTATCGTTTACAAGCACCTGCAAATTCAGGTGCCGGGATTGGTCTCCTGAAGATATTCCTTACTGGCGACATATGACGCGCTTTGCGTCTTTTTTATGTCGTTCATCCGGCTACATCTCAATGGTGGGCCGGGCGGAGGCGTCGCAAGACGCGCCGGTGTCCAGTAAGGCCGGTAAGACCAACTCCGTCCGGTTCCACCACCCGCAAGATTGGTCTCTTCGGTGGTGGTTCAATTAATCACTTACTGGAGGTTGCCACTATGGCTACGATCCTCACTCAAGCACACCCGTTACTTTCCGTTCCCTTCAACGCCGCCACGGACTTCACCGTCCTTGCCAGCCACTGCGAAAACTTTGCCGAAACCCTGATTGAAAGCAAAGATCCAGCGTTAAAAATGGCGCTCTGTGGCAGACTTAATGCCGCTCTGACTCTGCTCCGGCCCACGCTGTTAGAACCCGTCCCTCTCCATCTTGTTGAAAGCCTGACCGTTGATACCCTTCCTGCTAATTCCCCTCTGTTTGGGCCAGAATGTACCGAACTTTGCAACTACTGCCTTGCCCTGACGCAGACGCTGGCGGGGCAGGGGTTTTCCTCAGAAACGGAGAAATTCCTTAGCTGGCTGTTGTATGACCTGATCAACTACTTCGCGGCAGAAATGAAAGCCCCACGCTGGTTGCGTACTGCCGACGGCGTAAAGTTTATTGACGGGGTGGCGGCATGATGCAACCGGACTGGCATTCTGCCGACATAATTGCGGCGCTGAAAAAGCGCGGGACGTCGCTTTCAGCCGTTTCCCGCAACTCAGGGCTGGCGTCCTCCACGCTGGCAAATGCGCTGATAAGGCACTGGCCCAAAGGTGAGAGGCTGATCGCCGAAGCGTTGGGCGTTGCACCAGAGCAAATCTGGCCTTCTCGCTACCGTAAGCCTGAATATCGCTAAAGCAAAACAGACTCTCCCGATCTTCTGCCAGCATTTGCTGGTGGAAGGTCGGGAGAAGGCAAGCGAAGCGCGGCAGACTGCCATTCATAAAATCGTGAAAAAATCCACAAACAACTCAATTTCCAGAAAAAAGGTTTCCCCTTTTCATCCTCGTAAACTGGGTGTAATCTCCCTCCTGCACTCCGCTGCTTCGGCAGCTCCCAATGCTTCATGGCCTGAAAGAAGCGCCTGATTCGTCAGGAGATGGTTGATCCCTTGACCGGTGCAGACCTCTGCAAACACCGGGCCGCAGAATATCGCGGCGGAGGCTCGGAGTCACACTCGATACATTCTTTCACTGCGCCAGTTCACCGGCTGCAATTCTACTCGATCAGAAATCACCCGATTTCTAGTTCCACTTACACCTGCTGAATTTCAGCGCCTTTTCCTGCGCCAGATCTCTGGTCAATGCTGCACTACGCCGGAAACGATCCGGTAACCCTTGTACTTGCTGCCACACCAGCGCCTTAACTTTTACGGGCTGCGGCCTGCATTGCCGCAAGGCTTTGCTGCCGCGTGGCCGTAAAACTGCACCAGAATTTGCGTTCTCGGAGCGCAACGCTGAACCGGGCGTCACTTTCGTCGCGCAAAGCGGCAAAGTGACGCCATTCCACCACGCCGACGCAAGCCACGGAAAATCTGGCCTGCGCCCTCAATCCCCCACACTGACACGCCGTTTTCAGGCCGCTGTCGGTTCAGAAAAGGAGAAAAAGATCGATACCGAGGGGGGCATGATGCCCCGGAGAATTTCCTGCTCACGCAGGCAGCCTGTACCGCGTACAGTCTGAAACTCCCTACACCTCAACAACCTGCCACCCCGGCGTGAAGGTATCGTTCTGGCGCAGCCACACAGCATACGCCGGGGCCAGATTGTGCTTTTTAACAGCGGCAAGGGGTAGCTATGGGTAAATTAGGTGGTGAAATGAAGGCGCTGGCAAAAAAAGCGGGCGGCAGTTTTACAACGGTGGATAACCGCATTCACATTGTGCAACGGTTCAGCCGCCATTTACGCTCGCTGAATATTCAGATCCAGCGGGTGGCGCAGATTAAGGTTCGTCACATTGAAAGCTATATTCATGACAGGCTGGCGCAGGAGATCGGTTTGCGAACGCTGCAAAATGAAATGGCTTCGCTCCGGGTCGTGTTGCAACAGGCGGGGCGAAGTCAGGTGGCGGAACATACGCGACTGACTAATAAATCATTAGGGCTGGCGGGCGCGTCGCGCAATGGGACGCGGCAGGCCATCACGCCGGAGCATTATCAGCAGGTGATGAAAGTGGCCCGCTCTCAGGATACCGGGCTGGCGGCGGCGCTGGAACTGGCGCGGCTGATGGGGCTACGCTCGCAGGAGGCGGTACAGAGTGTGCAGTCACTGAGAACGTGGAAACAGGCCATTGAACGCGGTGAGACACGGCTTACCGTGGTCTATGGCACCAAAGGTGGTCGGCCCCGCGAAACGGTCATTCTGGATGCTGGGGCAGTTCGCAAGGCGCTGGAGAATGCGTTGACCGTTGCAGAACAGCGTGACGGCAGGCTGATCGACAGGTCCGATCTCAAATCGGCCATGAACTACTGGCGCATATTCTCCGCACTCATTGCGCTATGCCTGGGCGCAGGATGCGATCCGCCATTATCTGGTGCAGGGATTCAGCGAAAAAGAGGCGCTGGGATTTGGGCCACGGCGACGGGCGCGGGCGTTATGTGGCGCAGGTGTATGGGCGGCATGAAGAGGAATAACTTCCTGTTCTGGTGCAATCATGAAAAGTAAAGGGCCGAAGGGTAAAGGGTCGCTAAGAGTAACAGCGCCTGACCCGAAAGGGCTAAAAGGGCCGGAACTGGCGCAGATCGATGTTTATCCGGGTGAACTGGCACAAATAAAAAAGCAGACCTGCTGAGATCTGCTTTCCGGCATGACTCGCTGAATGGCTCAGGCCGCCTGAACCTGCCTGTCATACCGATATGGCGCAACAAACTTTTGCCGACAGGCGTCGAGATAGTCCGACCACCACTGCATCATCTGCGTGCGCTCGTCGAGGTGCTCTGCTTTGTGGATATACGCGGCGCGAACGTTGTTACGCTCCTGATGGCTCATCTGCCGCTCAACCGCATCTTTCGACCAGCGCCCGGACTCGATCAGCGCGCTACAGGCCATAGTGCGGAAGCCGTGACCGCAAATATCTACTTTCGTATCGTAACCCATCACCCGCAGCGCCTTGTTGATGGTGTTTTCGCTCATCGGCTTGCGCGGATCGTGGTCGCCGGGAAACAGTAACTCACTGCTGCCGGACAGCAGCTTCAACTGTTTTAGCACCGTGACCGCCTGTTTTGACAGCGGCACCAGATGCGGGGTTTTCATCTTTGCGCCATGCTCCGAATAGCGCACGCCGGGGATCGGCTCACGCTGGGCGGGGATAGTCCACATTGCGCCATCCAGATCGATCTCCGTCCAGCGGGCAAAGCGCAGCTCGCTGGAGCGGATAAAGATCAGCAGATTGAGCTGCACCGCCAGACGGGTTAACAGCCTGCCGGAATAGCTTTCCAGATGCTCCAGCAACTCCGGCATCTTTTCCAGCGGCAGGGCGGGGTAATGGTTTTTCGGCGGCGGCGCGATAGCGCCTGTAAGATCGTTAGCCGGATTGCTGGCGATCAGACTCTCCTGCACCGCGTAGCGCATGATCGCCGTGGTGCGCTGCTGTATCCGTGCGGCAGTCTCCAGATTGCCTTTCTTTTCGGCTACCCGTAGCGGGATCAGCAGATCGGCGGTTTTCAGGTCGGCAACGGGAATTTTGCCAATCAGCGGGAATACGTGCAGCTCCAGCGAGCGCAGGATCTTCGCCGCGTGATGCTCCGTCCAGCGGATATTGCCCGCGAGCCACTGACGGGCGACCTCCTCAAAGGTATTGCCGCTTTTCTTTGCCTGCTTCTCCTGCTGCTTTTTCACCCCCGGATCGTCGCCTGCGCTGAGTACGGCGCGCGCTTCTTCACGCAGCTTACGCGCATTCGCCAGCGTGACGGTCGGGTAAGGGCCAAACGCCAGCTTCTTCTCCTTGCCGCCAAAGCGGTACTTGAGCTGCCAGAGTTTAGAGCCGTTGGGTTTTATCAGCAGGTACAGGCCCTGCGCGTCGCTGAGTTTGTAAGGTTTATCGAGCGGCTTGGCGTTACGAATGGCGGTATCGGTGAGTGGCATAGCGGGGGCTCCAGAGTTTATCGAACCAACAGACCCCCCAATTAAGCCCCCAAAAACTCTGGATGTCAAAAAACCCGACGGAACTTTTCAGTACCATCAGGTTTCTTTAACTTACTGTTTTTCAACGTTTCAGGACTTATAGGAACGCCATGAAACTAAATTT
>NZ_CALSBS010000052.1 GCF_943590815.1 Pseudocitrobacter vendiensis
GTGGGCGGATTCCCACACGGCACCGGCGCCCGGCAAGGTGGGCGGATTTCCACACGGCACCGGCGCCCGGCAAGGTGGGCGGATTCCCACACGGCACCGGCGCCCGGCAAGGTGGGCGGATTTCCACACAGCACCGGCGCCCGGCAAGGTGGGCGGATTCCCACACGGCACCGGCGCCCGGTAAGGTGGGCGGATTTCCACACGACAGCGGCGCCCGGCAAGATGGGCGGATTCCCATATCGACATGTATGTAGCTTGTGTTATCCGTGGATTGTGCAGCTCAGCGGGTCGCTGGTCGTATGGCGTAGTGTCCCCCGTAACCGGCCGCGTGCGGCCGCTAACTCGCAGTACGGCGCCGCGACCCGAAGGCGGGCCGCCGTTCCCGCGCGCAGGCGCGCGGCGCCCACTGCGCACCCCCGTGGGGGACATACGGCAGCTGTGTGGCGGTGAGCGGGATTAGGGCTTTGCAGGGAGGGGGCTGGGTCGGGCGATACGTTCAGCATTGCGGTTTCCGGCGATTTGCGGCCGGTGCCCGTTTAACTCCGGCGTGGTCGCCTTCCATGCCCTGACGGCATAAGAAAATAAAACCGCCATGCTGCGGTCATTCATGATTTTGTGGTGTAGCGATAAATAGTCATGCGAGAAACGTTGAAGCGCTTAGCAACTGCACCAACTGTCATTTCAGGATCAGCAAGTAAGATTCTAATTTGTTTAACATCTTCTTCAGAAAGTGACGGTTTTCTCCCTCCCACACGGCCCCTTGCGCGTGCAGCTGCAAGGCCTGAGCGCGTTCTTTCAATATTGCGGTTGCGTTCAAAGCTAGAGAATATCGCCATCAGATGAGTATAGATTTCCCCTATAACTGGCGCATTTGTGTCTATTCTGTCCTTGATGGCTATGAAAGTTATTCCGCGTTTCTTCAGGTCGTCGAGTAAAGTAATGACTTGACCCAATGAACCGCCGAGCCGATCTAGTGCCCAAACTACTAGGGTATCTCCCTCGCGCAATGCTTTCAGGCAGTTCTCCAGTTCCGGCGCACCTTTTTTGTCGCGCTTTGGGCCGCTACGTGAGGTCTGATCCTGATAGATTTGCTCACATCCAGCTTTTGTTAGTTCGTCAACCTGGTGCGCCACATCCTGAAGATGCGTAGATTTACGTGCATAGCCGATTTTCATTCTTTTCTCGCTAATTAGTTATGGGGTTATTGTTATGTTGATACAGTAACGAGTTTTGTTACATGAGGGGAGTCATTTTTCGGGAGAAGTCAGGACTTTTCAAGACTGTCACAAAAACCATCGTTTTTGATACATTAATTTAACCAATAGGTTGCAGATCAAATCGCCTGTAACAGCCTTTCTGGCTGTTTGTCGTTTTCAGAAGACGGCTGCACTGAACGTCAGAAGCCGACTGCACTATAGCAGCGGAGGGGTTGGATCCATCAGGCAACGACGGGCTGCTGCCGGCCATCAGCGGACGCAGGGAGGACTTTCCGCAACCGGCCGTTCGATGCGGCACCGATGGCCTTCGCGCAGGGGTAGTGAATCCGCCAGGATTGACTTGCGCTGCCCTACCTCTCACTAGTGAGGGGCGGCAGCGCATCAAGCGGTGAGCGCACTCCGGCACCGCCAACTTTCAGCACATGCGTGTAAATCATCGTCGTAGAGACGTCGGAATGGCCGAGCAGATCCTGCACGGTTCGAATGTCGTAACCGCTGCGGAGCAAGGCCGTCGCGAACGAGTGGCGGAGGGTGTGCGGTGTGGCGGGCTTCGTGATGCCTGCTTGTTCTACGGCACGTTTGAAGGCGCGCTGAAAGGTCTGGTCATACATGTGATGGCGACGCACGACACCGCTCCGTGGATCGGTCGAATGCGTGTGCTGCGCAAAAACCCAGAACCACGGCCAGGAATGCCCGGCGCGCGGATACTTCCGCTCAAGGGCGTCGGGAAGCGCAACGCCGCTGCGGCCCTCGGCCTGGTCCTTCAGCCACCATGCCCGTGCACGCGACAGCTGCTCGCGCAGGCTGGGTGCCAAGCTCTCGGGTAACATCAAGGCCCGATCCTTGGAGCCCTTGCCCTCCCGCACGATGATCGTGCCGTGATCGAAATCCAGATCCTTGACCCGCAGTTGCAAACCCTCACTGATCCGCATGCCCGTTCCATACAGAAGCTGGGCGAACAAACGATGCTCGCCTTCCAGAAAACCGAGGATGCGAACCACTTCATCCGGGGTCAGCACCACCGGCAAGCGCCGCGACGGCCGAGGTCTTCCGATCTCCTGAAGCCAGGGCAGATCCGTGCACAGCACCTTGCCGTAGAAGAACAGCAAGGCCGCCAATGCCTGACGATGCGTGGAGACCGAAACCTTGCGCTCGTTCGCCAGCCAGGACAGAAATGCCTCGACTTCGCTGCTGCCCAAGGTTGCCGGGTGACGCACACCGTGGAAACGGATGAAGGCACGAACCCAGTGGACATAAGCCTGTTCGGTTCGTAAACTGTAATGCAAGTAGCGTATGCGCTCACGCAACTGGTCCAGAACCTTGACCGAACGCAGCGGTGGTAACGGCGCAGTGGCGGTTTTCATGGCTTGTTATGACTGTTTTTTTGTACAGTCTATGCCTCGGGCATCCAAGCAGCAAGCGCGTTACGCCGTGGGTCGATGTTTGATGTTATGGAGCAGCAACGATGTTACGCAGCAGGGCAGTCGCCCTAAAACAAAGTTAACCCAGGATGAGAACCTTGAAAGTATCATTGATGGCTGCGAAAGCGAAAAACGGCGTGATTGGTTGCGGTCCAGACATACCCTGGTCCGCGAAAGGGGAGCAGCTACTTTTTAAAGCATTGACCTACAATCAGTGGCTTCTGGTGGGTCGCAAGACGTTTGAATCTATGGGCGCACTCCCCAATAGGAAATACGCGGTCGTTACCCGCTCAGGTTGGACATCAAATGATGACAATGTAGTTGTATTTCAGTCAATCGAAGAGGCCATGGACAGGCTAGCTGAATTCACCGGTCACGTTATAGTGTCTGGTGGCGGAGAAATTTACCGAGAAACATTACCCATGGCCTCTACGCTCCACTTATCGACGATCGACATCGAGCCAGAGGGGGATGTTTTCTTCCCGAGTATTCCAAATACCTTCGAAGTTGTTTTTGAGCAACACTTTACTTCAAACATTAACTATTGCTATCAAATTTGGAAAAAGGGTTAACAAAGCTATGCAATCGACGGCAAAAAGCTTCGTTCGCTTCGCGCACTACGCCTTTTCCGCGATTGATAGCGACGTTATGTGAATATTGAAATGAGCATTCCAAAGAAAGGAAGTAGAAAAATTATCGTGGGCGAAAATGAGTTTTTGTGGCTCATTAGGTCAAAACTCACATATTCGCAGGACTGTTTAGGTACAGAAATGACTGCGGTCGTTGAACCGGATGCCGGTCCTCACTGATGAAGAAGTGAACACCGTACGGGAATCGTGCCGGCAGCTTGGAGCTATCGGCCGGAACCTCAACCAGGTGGCCAGGGCCTTGAACATCGAGTTCAGGGAAAGTGACAAGCTCAAGCAAGAGGCCATCGAAAAACTGGCCGAACGGATCGACCAGCATTTGGACCATGTGTCTGAGCTGTTCGATAAGACCTGGAGCCGGTGGCACGATTGTCATTTTCAGAAGACGACTGCACCAGTTGATTGGGCGTAATGGCTGTTGTGCAGCCAGCTCCTGACAGTTCAATATCAGAAGTGATCTGCACCAATCTCGACTATGCTCAATACTCGTGTGGGCTCTGTTGCAAAAATCGTGAAGCTTGAGCATGCTTGGCGGAGATTGGACGGACGGAACGATGACGGATTTCAAGTGGCGCCATTTCCAGGGTGATGTGATCCTGTGGGCGGTGCGCTGGTATTGTCGCTATCCGATCAGCTATCGCGACCTTGAGGAAATGCTGGCGGAACGCGGCATTTCGGTCGACCATACGACGATCTATCGCTGGGTCCAGTGCTACGCCCCGGAGATGGAGAAGCGGCTGCGCTGGTTCTGGCGGCGTGGCTTTGATCCGAGCTGGCGCCTGGATGAAACCTACGTCAAGGTGCGGGGCAAGTGGACCTACCTGTACCGGGCAGTCGACAAGCGGGGCGACACGATCGATTTCTACCTGTCGCCGACCCGCAGCGCCAAGGCAGCGAAGCGGTTCCTGGGCAAGGCCCTGCGAGGCCTGAAGCACTGGGAAAAGCCTGCCACGCTCAATACCGACAAAGCGCCGAGCTATGGTGCAGCGATCACCGAATTGAAGCGCGAAGGAAAGCTGGACCGGGAGACGGCCCACCGGCAGGTGAAGTATCTCAATAACGTGATCGAGGCCGATCACGGAAAGCTCAAGATACTGATCAAGCCGGTGCGCGGTTTCAAATCGATCCCCACGGCCTATGCCACGATCAAGGGATTCGAAGTCATGCGAGCCCTGCGCAAAGGACAGGCTCGCCCCTGGTGCCTGCAGCCCGGCATCAGGGGCGAGGTGCGCCTTGTGGAGAGAGCTTTTGGCATTGGGCCCTCGGCGCTGACGGAGGCCATGGGCATGCTCAACCACCATTTCGCAGCAGCCGCCTGATCGGCGCAGAGCGACAGCCTACCTCTGACTGCCGCCAATCTTTGCAACAGAGCCTCCGTCGCCATGCTCACCTCGCTTTGGTGCACACGAGTATTGAGCATAGTCGAGATTGGTGCAGATCACTTCTGATATTGAACTGTCAGGAGCTGGCTGCACAACAGCCATTACGCCCAATCAACTGGTGCAGTCGTCTTCTGAAAATGACACTGTTTGTATATAATCATGAAAAAATGGTGAGTAGAGTTTCAGGGTAACAGGGGATGCTTATGTCGGTTTTCCACAACTGGCTACTTGAGATCGCATGTGAGAATTACTTCGTCTACATCAAACGCCTTTCCGCCAACGATACCGGCGCAACAGGTGGTCACCAGGTAGGGCTTTATATCCCTTCAGGTATCGTTGAAAAACTCTTTCCGTCTATCAACCATACCCGTGAACTGAACCCTTCGGTTTTTCTCACCGCACATGTGTCATCGCATGATTGCCCTGACAGCGAAGCCAGGGCAATTTATTATAACAGCCGTCATTTTGGTAAAACCCGGAATGAAAAAAGGATTACCCGCTGGGGTAGAGGCAGCCCACTTCAGGATCCTGAAAATACAGGGGCTCTGACGCTCCTGGCTTTCAAGCTTGATGAGCAAGGGGGGGACTGTAAGGAAGTAAATATTTGGGTATGCGCCAGCACTGATGAAGAGGACGTCATTGAGACCGCTATTGGTGAAGTTATACCCGGAGCGCTTATATCCGGCCCCGCAGGACAGATTCTAGGCGGACTATCTCTACAGCAAGCGCCAGTAAATCATAAATATATTCTACCTGAAGACTGGCACCTGCGCTTTCCGTCGGGAAGTGAAATTATTCAGTATGCAGCCAGCCATTATGTGAAAAATTCCCTTGATCCGGATGAGCAACTTCTTGACCGCCGGCGCGTGGAGTACGACATATTTCTATTGGTTGAGGAACTGCATGTTCTGGATATCATCCGGAAAGGATTTGGCTCTGTGGATGAATTTATTGCGCTGGCCAATTCTGTCAGCAATCGCCGTAAATCCAGAGCCGGGAAGTCGCTGGAACTGCACCTGGAGCATCTATTCATTGAGCACGGCCTGCGACACTTTGCGACGCAGGCCATCACAGAAGGTAATAAAAAACCCGATTTCCTTTTCCCTTCCGCAGGGGCTTACCACGATACTGAGTTTCCCGTAGAAAATCTGCGCATGCTGGCAGTCAAGACTACCTGTAAGGATCGCTGGCGTCAGATACTGAATGAGGCCGATAAAATTCATCAGGTGCATCTGTTTACACTCCAGGAGGGAGTTTCTCTGGCTCAATATCGGGAGATGCGGGAGTCGGGTGTCAGATTGGTCGTGCCATCATCTCTGCACAAAAAATACCCGGAGGCGGTGAGAGCTGAGCTAATGACGCTAGGTGCGTTTATTGCTGAGCTGACAGGGCTTTACGCAGATATTCCATAGATTATCTCCCGGCATAAATACCGGGAGGAGCGATCAGATTCGTTCAACCTTGCACGAATCGGCATTAACCGCTTTCAGGATATAAGGTTCAAGCAGTTTGGCTACGGCTTCAAACACGGGCACCACTACGGAGTTACCGAACTGCCTGTACGACTGAGTGTCTGACACAGGAATGCGAAAAGGCCTGCCATCTACTTTTTCAAAACCCATAAGGCGCGCGCACTCTCGCGGAGTCAGCCTGCGGGGCCGATGCGCCTGATTTTCTTCGTTCGCGAAGTCTGTTTCACCTGTGGCCATATCCCAGCCACGGTCTATCAGAATTTCAGACCCGTCTTTGTGATAGCGAGCAGAAAGCGTACGGGCAATGCTTTCTTTATTTTCAGGATTAACGAGGCCAAAACCGAATCCGTTACCCTTAGCTGCGTGCTTTTTGGCGTAGTTATAGAGATACTCCCAGAGTTTCGGCGTCAGTATATATTTGCTGTCAACCACGGGTTCCAGCAGTTCGCCAAATGACGGACGCTGTTCCGGATAAAAACGACTAATATCGCGCAGGGTAAAGCCCTGGTGAATGTTCAGATCACGGCGGAAACCGACCAAAACGATACGTTCTCGGTGCTGAGGTAAAAAGTGCTTTCCGTCGATAACTTTAGGATCGTTTTTGCCCATCTCAGCTGCATCCGCAACTTCATAGCCCAGTTCGTCGAGGGTATCCATGATGACTTTAAAGGTTTTACCCTTGTCATGGCTCTTCAGGTTTTTAACGTTTTCAAGAACAAAGATGGCAGGTTTTTTTGCGCGGATAATACGCGCCACATCGAAGAAAAGCGTTCCCTGAGCCTCACATTCGAAACCATGCGCGCGCCCGAGCGAGTTTTTCTTGCTTACGCCCGCAAGGCTAAACGGTTGACAGGGGAAACCTGCTAGAAGTACATCATGATCCGGCACATGCTCATTAATGTAAGCATAGGCATCGTTTTCAGGTACTTCAGGTTTATCACTGAGCGTGACTTCACGAATATCGAGATTGAAAGTGTGTTCCTGAGCATCGTTAAACCAGTTAGCTTTATATGTGCGCACAGCCTCTTTATTCCATTCACTGGTAAAAACGCACTGGCCACCGATGGTTTCGAAGCCCTTCCGTATACCTCCAATCCCAGCAAACAGGTCAATAAACCGGAAGGCATAGTCAGGGTGATGTGCAGGCGCTTCCGGAAGCATTTTTCGTAGAAGTTCCTCTTCGGCTAACGTCAGCGTCTTAGGTGAGCACTTACCATTAATCCAGCGATTAAGAGTCTCGCGACTCCACTCATTTTTACCAACTTTTCTAAGCAGTTCAGCCACGTACTTCTGGTCATAGATTTCCAGCACCTGCCCGAGCAGCTTTTTATCATTTTCCTGTCGCAGTTGTTCTTCCGCTTCTGCTTTCTCAAGCAGATCCTGCGCCAGTAATTCAAATTCAGACATATTGCCTCCATTGGGTCTTATGGGTGAAACTGTATCACTCATTTGACCCAGATTGAATGTTTTTATCTGGATATTTAAACAGGTTTATTGTTAGGTAACGCACGTTGGCCACGCTGGAGCGTCTTCTGGGCCTGCTGTCGGCCTTTGACGTGGTGATATGGATGACGGATGGCTGGCCGCTGTATGAATCCCGCCTGAAGGGAAAGCTGCACGTAATCAGCAAGCGATATACGCAGCGAATTGAGCGGCATAACCTGAATCTGAGGCAGCACCTGGCACGGCTGGGACGGAAGTCGCTGTCGTTCTCAAAATCGGTGGAGCTGCATGACAAAGTCATCGGGCATTATCTGAACATAAAACACTATCAATAAGTTGGAGTCATTACCGGTTCTCTTTGTCTTTTAGTGATTCTATAAACCTCATTACGTCTGAATATAAAAATCTATTATTTGATTTATGTGGCTCATGAGGTTGTGGGATGGTCTTGTTTTTGAATGTGCCAGTTTTCTTAATGGCAAAGATTAACTCACCTTCTGTTATTCCTAACATTTCAGCAAATGTTTTTGCTTCTATAGTTACTGACTTCATTTAATTAACTCTCATGGTATCGATTTTCTTTACCGGCATCTTTAACAATGGTGCTCGTTTCTAGTGTTGCTGCGGTACGCTTCATCATCGTCTGCGGGGCGGTTGCGATAGTGAAGGAGCTGCCGGGCGTGAGCAAATCTATCAGGCGCTGGCCGCTGATAATCTCCATCCGTTCACTGGCAATACTGACAGATTTTGAACCTGCGCCGGTTTTCCCGGTATGGCAAAACAGACCGCGACAGTTATGACGTTTAAGCAACTTCTCGAACTCCTGTACGTGCTGTAAAGCAATATGGCCGCGATAGCGTTTAGCCTGAATAAGATAGCGATATTTTCCTATTATTACCTGGCCGTCAATGCCTCCATCGCCGGTATAGCGTTTGTTTCTGATGGTTCTGAAGCCATGCGCTTCAAATCCTTCCAGCAACAGTTCTTCAAACACAAAAGGATCAATTTTCCTCAGGTAGTTAATTTTTTGTGGGAAGCCCGGCAACGTCTTTATGCGCTCCAGCACCCGCCGCGCACTTTGCTGCTTCCTTTTGTGTCGCCTGTGCCGTACTGAACGCCGGAAGAATACAACGGCAAGCAGTGCGATGGCGCTGCAAGCCCATAGAATAAGGTTTTCTGTAGTGGGGAAGGGGATCATGGTCATAGTGGGCTTTCTGAGGGTAAAGAAAAGGGCGGTTAAACCGCCCTGGTGTTTAGCGACGGCTGTATACCTGCCACGAAGCGCTGCCTGACTGATTCTGGCAAATCCGCCCGTAAAGTACGGTGCCGGTCGAGTAGCGGGCGCCATTCAGATAGCAATAGCCGCTGGATTGCAGCAGTTCGTTGCGCAGCTTTTCTTCCTGCTTTGATAGCCGGGACTCCGCAGACTGCAAACGAACGGATAATTCGTTAATCTGGCGTTGCTGGTTATTCAGCTGGCTCTGCATCGCATTACCTTTATCCTGGCTGACGCAACCAGTTAAGAGAGCTGTACAGGCTAATGCACTTAATATTATTTTTTTCACGTTGGCTCCTTAAATTGAGATTATTCCTAGTTCGCCTATAAGCGAACTTTCCCGTATTTACTTATGATCTGGCTTATCATCGACTGGTTACTTCCACCTTCGCCATTATCCGGGCATTCATTAAGAAAAGCCTTCCTGGCATCCTTCGTGTGGTTGGGTAAAAAGCCGTGCTTGTTCTTTTTAACGATATTGAAGAAAGCAGCTTCAGCACTGTTACACTCGCTTCCGCCGCTATCGCCGGTGAGCTTGCCCGCCATGCACATAATAACTTTGCAGGGATCTTCAGCATGGCTGGCAGGAATATAAAGCAGACTACCAGCTGCTATCAGAGGTATTAAGAGTTTCTTCATTGTTTTGTCCTTAACAGTTTGTTCAGATATACACTCGCCAGAATGTTGATAACGGTAAGCAATATTAATAATAACGCTGCGTTATAAATAGATTTGTAACCTATATCGCCTGCAATATATTCGACAACAAAAACGAAAATCGTTAAAATTGTGTAAAACTTGATTAACTTTCCTGTAATTTTCTTAACAATATAAGCAACTGAATAAGAGCCGGATTTGATGATGCTGGCGAGTAACCTGATCGCATGGACACGAAATTTTCTAAAAATGGGCGGAATGGAAGATGCCTTTTTCTTCCTTCTGCTTTTTTGCCTTTCCGCAAAATCAATAAGTTCGCCCATTTTTATACCCTCCGGTTATATCTTCAGATCATCAAGTGATAAACCACTATCAAGCAGCTCTTTGAGCCATGTGGGTCGGCGGCCAGTCCCGGACCAGGTATTTTCTGCGTTCCTGGGGTCGCGGTATTTTGCTGGTCTATGTTCTCTGGGGTTGGCTACGCCCTGCATCTTCATGGCTTCCAGGCTAATGCCAGCGTCCAATTTTGCAGTTAGCCAGGCCGGGCGCTTCCCTATACCAGTCCACGTATTAAAAGGGTTATCCGGGTCACGATACACGGGTTCGCCTTTTGGTCGTTTTTCTGATTTCAGGGGAACCAGCATCACCTTCCTTCCTTCAGCGGTTTTCTTTTCGTTTCTTCTTGACACGATCTCATTAGCCCTTATCATAAACAAAAGTCGTCGAAATTACAATTACGCGGTGAAACATAAATGAGTAAACATCCAAAACTCCTGGTTCTCGCTCTGGCCTGCCTTGCTTGTGCTGGCCGTGCCAGTGCTGCGCCTGCCTCCGATGAAGTTGCCAGGCTTGCGCAGAGATGTGCGCCTGATGTTTCACCCTTAACGATGGCGTACATCGTCGGCCATGAGTCCTCAAATGGGCCGTACAGGATCAATATTAACGGTAGTATTCAGTTAAAACAGCAACCGCGTACTGAAGCTGAGGCCGTCAGCGTTGCGAAAGTTCTGCTGAAGGATAATAAAAGTTTTGATATGGGCCTTGCACAAATTAACTCAAATAATTTAGTGGGCCTGGGTCTTTCGGTTGACGATATTTTCAAACCCTGCATCAACCTGCGGGCGAGCCAGACCATCCTTAAAGCCTGTTATGATAGCGCCCTGAAATCCTACCCAGCCGGGCAGGTTGCGCTGAGACACGCGCTTTCCTGCTACAACACCGGCTCACTCACAAACGGGATTTCTAACGGGTATGTCACGAAAGTTATCAACGTGGCGCGTCAATCAACTGATTTGAAAATCCCTACGCTGCTACCTGACGGCCAGACCAGTGAGGACAGCACCGCGACTGAGCCTCAGCAGGCAAAAAGTACGGCGCCGCAGTATGACGGTGAACAAGATGTTTTTGGTTCGGGTGATGGCGATGCCTTCAGCCGAAATAATACGGATGCCTTTTTAACCAGACAGGAAACAGCGAAGGGGGAATGAGGTTATGGATGGAACGTTTGTACCTTGTATTGCAATCACAGATCCTGGAGCTATTTGAAGCAGGAAAAGTGAAGGAGGTAACGATAGAACGGGTTTCATTAAAGAAGTGGTATCCCGTTTTTCAGATAGACGATGAACAGCTGGGCCAGATCGCATGTTCCATTAGGGTTAACAAAGAGCATGAGCTACGAACCTGGGCTGATTTAAGGCTACTGGCAGAGTTTTTGAAAGATAAGTGTGGCGTTGAAGAATGCCGGTTAAATCTGCAATCAACAGAAGATAGTGAGTAAGGAGAAAGTATGACCACGTTGTTTAAGAAGTATGGCCCTGCGGTAGTTATGGGCGTTTTGTCCATTGCCCTGCCGCAAATTGCGCTGGCCGCTGGCACCGATACTGGTGAATCAACCGCTACATCAATCCAGACGTGGTTGAGCACATGGATTCCAATTGGTTGTGCTATTGCGATCATGGTTAGTTGCTTTATGTGGATGCTTCACGTAATCCCAGCCAGCTTTATTCCTCGTATCGTAATCTCGCTGATTGGTATTGGTTCTGCATCATTTCTGGTTTCCCTGACGGGCGTAGGAAGCTGAACAACGCGAAAAGGGGGGACTTTTGTCCCCCAAAGTGAGGACTACAAAGATGTTCGTTGACGGGAAAAGACCGCTTTTCAAAGGTGCGACTCGCTTACCTCGCGCGCTGGGTGTACCACGTAATGTAGCTATGATGATATTCATGATTTCTGCCTCGCTTTTTATGATTATTCATATGTGGGCGATTCTGGTGTTCGTCTTTTTGTGGATTCCTTCAGCTGCATTAACAAAATATGACGACCGCATGTTTCGAATTATGGGCCTGTGGTTGAAAACCAAATTCAGTAATTGGTTTGATTCTCCGTTTAAGCAGTGGGGAGGATCGTCTTATTCCTCTGTTGACTACAAACGTAAGGGTTTAAAATAATGAGAGCTGCCACCGCTACGAAGCCAAAAAAAATTGATGCCTACCGTAAGGAGCCATCAGTAAATAAAAAGTATTTGCCCTATTCTTATCACCTCAATGATTACGTGATTTCGATGGAAAACGGCGATCTGATGGCTTTTTTCAAGCTGGATGGCCGCACACATGACTGCGCATCAGATCGGGAACTGGTCACCTGGCATAAAGACCTTAATACGCTGGTCAAGAGCTTCGGAACAGACCATGTAGAGCTGTGGACGCATGAATATCACCATGAGGCTAAAGAGTACCCGGATGGTGAGTATGACCATTTTTTCCCTGCTTATGTTGATCAATATAACCGTAAGCTGCACGGTGATTCCAAGCAGCTGATTAATGACCTTTATCTGACCGTTATTTACAAACAGGTAGGGGATAAAACACAGAAGTTTCTGGCGAAATTTGAAAAGCCGACTCGTGACGAAATTCAGCAAATGCAGAATGAGGCGCTTGAAGGTCTGGAAGATATTTCTGAACAAATCCTGGAAGCAATGAAGCCGTATGGCATTCAGCAGTTGGGTATCTATTATCGTGACAAACGCGGTGTTGAAATTCCTGCGCCTGATAAAAAAGAACGTGAAGAACTTGCTGAAGTCGATGAATCAGACATTTTTGACGAAGCCATTGTTATCGAACGCAACGAGCCTGAACCTTCGCAGGCTCACGCTTATTCAAAAGCGCTGGAGTTCCTTTATTTCCTCGCAAATATGGAATGGGCCATCGTGCCTGTTT
>NZ_CALSBS010000053.1 GCF_943590815.1 Pseudocitrobacter vendiensis
CGTTTTCTGAGACGACCCCTGGCTGCGCGCCTACGACTTCACGACTGACCGCGGCGCCATGGCGCTCAATGACTACGCCCGCTCCAACGACCCCTTTACACGGGTCGGCCGGCAGCAGGTCGCTGTCGACGTCTCCAGCGTCATCCGCGCGTCCCCGGACAGCTTCCGCGTCGCCTGGGTCGAGCGCCGATACGAAAATGGCCAGCTCGCCGAGACCACGCGCTGGACCGCGATCCTGACGATCGTCGTGCAGATCCCCCGAAACGCCGACCGGCTCAGGGCGAACCCGCTCGGCATCTACGTCAACGCCATCAACTGGTCACGGGAGCTTGGGCAATGAAGCCGTATTTCCGTAAAGCCGGAAACCCGGCTTCACACACACACGTACTCCCGGCTCTCCGTAGAGCCGCATTCCCGGTCGTTCTGCTAGCGGCGACCGCGCTCGCGGGCTGCGCGACCACCAATCCGCCGCCGGAGATTTCCTACGACAATGCGGCTCCGGCGGTGCAGACCGTCGATCCACCCGCGCCGGTCACCGTGGTCGAGCTGCCCCGGCCGCTGCCGCTGCCTGGCCAATTGCAGCGTGTGGAGGAGACGCGGCGTGCCCCGGAGCCTTCTAATCCGACCGCTCGCGTCAACCAGGCAAACGAGGCGGCACGAGTCCAGCCGGTGCGCGACGGCTTCATTAACTCGATGCAGGTCTACCCGTGGACTCAAGGGGCGCTTTATCAAGTCTATACCGCCGTCGGGCAGATCACCGACATCGCGCTCCAACCCGGGGAGCAGCTTGTCGGCGCAGGCCCGGTGGCCGCCGGCGACACAGTGCGCTGGATCATCGGCGACACCGAGAGCGGATCGGGGGCAACGCGCCAGATCCACATCCTAGTAAAGCCCACCCGCGCCGACCTGATGACAAACCTCGTCATCAACACCAACATGCGCACCTATCACATGGAGCTGCGCTCGACAGAGCGCACCTATATGGCGTCGGTCTCATGGCAGTATCCGCAAGACCAGCTCATTGCGCTGCGCCGTCAGAACGCCGAGGCGCAGGCGGCCCAGCCGGTGGCGAGCGGCGTCGATCTCGCGAACGTCAACTTCCGCTATGCGATCGAGGGCGACCGTGCGCCGTGGCGGCCGCTGCGCGCCTTCGACGACGGACGCCAGGTCTTTATCGAGTTTCCGCGCGGCATCGGTCAGGGCGAGATGCCGCCACTCTTCGTCGTCGGCCCCGAGGGCAACACCTCTGAGCTCGTGAACTATCGCGTTCGCGGCCACCACATGATCGTTGATCGTCTGTTCGCGGCTGCCGAACTTCGCTTCGGCTCCGGCCGCGAGCAGAAGCGCGTCAGGATCGTCCGCACAGACGGGAGGCCGACCTCGTGAGCGAGAACCCGCCCCGGATTGAGGAAGTGCCGGACGACGATGCGCAGCCCCTGACCGGCGAGCCGGTCGGGCCTGCGCCGATGCGGCTGCGGGCCGAACCGCCCCGCGTCACCCGGTTGTCGCGGAAGGTTCTCGCCGGCCTCGGTCTTGTCGCCAGCGTCGGGCTCGGAGGTGCGCTGATCTACGCGCTTCAGACCCGCGACGCCGGTCGGCCGAACGACGAACTCTATTCGACCGAGAACCGCTCGACCGCTGACGGACTGGCCGGCCTGCCGCGAGATTACAGTGGCGTGCCACAGCTCGGTCCCCCTCTTCCCGGTGACCTCGGCCGGCCGATCCTTAGTACCCAGGATCGCGGACAGCCGGTGCCCACACCCGGGACGGCCACGCCCAATCCCGGCATCAGCCCGGAAGAGCAGCGCCGCCTTCAGGAAATCGAGACCGCGCGCACCAGCCGTCTCTTCTCCGGATCGGAAAGCCGGGGCACACCCGCTGCTGCGGGAGCTGCCCCAGCGCTCGCGCCGGTGCCGGATTTGGCGAGCATTGGCCTCGCTCCGCCGCCCGCCACGCCCTCGGCGCAGGACCGGCAGAACGCGTTTCTGAACGCCGCGGCCGATCGCAGGACGGTTGCGCCCGATCGCGTCGCTGCGCCAGTATCGCCGAACGTCCTTCAGGCGGGAGCAGTGATATCCGCGGCGCTGATCACCGGCATCCGATCCGATCTACCCGGCCAGATCACCGCGCAGGTCACCGAAAACATCTACGACAGCCCAACCGGCCGTATCTTGCTTGTGCCGCAAGGCACTCGTGTGGTCGGGCAGTACGACAACAACGTGCAGTTCGGCCAGAGCCGAGTCCTGCTCGTCTGGACTCGGCTCGTCTTCCCGAACGGGCGCTCGATCGTTCTCGAGCGCCAGCCTGGTGCTGACGCTGAAGGGTTCGCCGGGCTGCAGGATGGCGTCGATTACCATTGGTGGGATCTGGCCAAGGCTGCGGGATTGTCGACACTGCTGAGCGTCGGCGCCGAACTCGCGGTCGACAACGACGATCAGCTCGTTCAGGCGATCCGGAACGGTGGGCAGGACACCATCAACGACGCAGGGCAGCAGATTGTGAGGCGTCAGCTCAACGTCGCGCCCACGATCACTATTCGGCCCGGATTTCCCGTGCGCGTTCTCGTGACGCGAGACTTGGTACTGGAGCCATATGGAGGGTGATGATGTCGAAGCTTAAGCTAGGCCCCATCGCGGACGACAAGCCGCTTAAGGTACAGGTCGAGCTACCTGCAGCTCTCCACCAGGACCTTGTTGACTACGCCCACCTATTGGGCCGAGAGCAAGGTCAGTCCGCTGTTGACCCAGCTCGGTTAATCGTCCCGATGTTACAACGGTTCATCGCGACAGACCGTGGCTTCGCCAAAGCCAGGCGAACGTTGACGCCGGGGAGCGCCGATTAATCCGTGGTCCCCGCTCTAGAGGGGGTGTCGAAACACTTCAGCAGCAGCGGCAGAGTCGGGTTGTCGTTGTCACTGGAAGAAATTATAGCGGCCGTCGGCGCCCGCGCCGATGGGAGCGGGATCAACGCGATATCCGGCCGGTAGATCACGCTGGTGATGGTCAAGCCGAAGCCCTGTTCGACCATCGTCAGCAGGGTTTCTCGGCTGACTTGTTGGATCGAGAGTTGAACCGCTCCGTCTCCGGCGCCCACCATGCGCCGGAGTATGCCAGCGAGCTCACGCCCAGCGCCATCCGAGCGAACGAGGAAGACTTCGTCACAAACGTCCTCCCACGACAGCTGTGGCCGTGCTGCCAACTCGTGAAGCGGGGACAATGCCACGAACAGATCTGGTTCGCAGAGACGTCGAACTTGGAACTGAGGGCTCTTGCTCGCACTCAGGCTGATTGCTGCGTCCAGTAATCCGCGCTTCACCCCCAAAGTGTTTTCTTCTGAAGTGCCTTCCTCAAGCTTTACCTCGATCGTCGGATGTCTATTTCTGAATGCCGAGAGAATGTTGATGATCGGGCACGCCGGGAACGCTTCAAGCATTCCAAACCTCACGAGCCCGGTCTTGAGTTTCCGCGCGGAGCGGATCTCCGTTGCGGCGTTACGAAGGTAGCGCGCTCCCACCACCGCTTGTTGAAGGAAGCGCTCACCTTCTGGAGTCAGCCCTGCCCCCGCTCGCGTACGCTTGAAGAGAGAAAAGCCAAGTTGGCGCTCAAACAGCTGCACACGTCGGCTGACGGTGGATTGCGATATCGATAGGCGCTCCGCCGCTCGGCGGAAGCTGCCGGCCTCGGCGACCTGAACGGCGTACTTCAGGTATCGGAGATCAAGAGTCAGGTCGGGCATGAGACCCGTCCGATCATACCGGCGGTCTCATCGGCGAACCGCCTGCGCCCGGTGAGCGGCACCCATGCACGTCCACTTTCATCGAGCCCACCCCCGCTAGCGCCTGGGGAACGAGCACGTCCGTTGATCTCAGATGTGGAATCCGAGCTGAGCCCCTCAATGAGCATGACCATGTCCGAATCTGTCATAGATGCATGCGGCGGTCATACATTTTCACACGCTTGAAGTCTATGCGCGAAGCATATATTCTTGCGGTATGGAGCCTGAGGTCGCCAAGTACCATTTAGGTGCACTCGCGTTGGCCGTTGCAGACAGCATCGCCAGTGTCTCGGCCTCGTTTTCACCAAGCGGCCCGGGGACCGCCGTGATGGTGTTACTCAGCATGGAGCCCGGACTGCCGATCAGCGTTTTGGCTACCTCGATCGGGCTTTCTCATGCCGGGACGGTGCGATTGATCGATAGGCTCGAGCGCGAACAGTTGGTGGAACGACGAAGACAAATCACCGACAGGCGGGCGCGCTTCATTCACCTCACCAATTCGGGGAAGAAGATAACGGACGCCTTGCTCAAGGCACGGGAGCAGGTGATCTCCGAATGTATTTCGCCCCTGTCGCCCAATGACCTCGACATTCTAGGCATGCTGTCGGAGCGGCTCCTTGTGGCAAACGGCTTCGACAAAGATGGCTCGGTCAGCCTTTGCCATCTGTGCGGCTACAGCAGGATCGCGCCTTCCCGTGGTAAAGCTAAGCCGGGGCGCTCGCCACGCTGGAACGTCGCATCAGAAGGCTGACGATATGATCAGGCAGGCTTGAAATAATGGGATCGTTTGCGCTCGAACTTCTTCTATGCGTACTTGCCTTCGGGTTCGGATATGCGGCGAACCAAGGCGGAACCTGTTTAGTGGTGGCCGCTCATGAGTTACACAGAAGACAGCCGCCGAAAATGTTCGTCGGATTTCTCGCAGCGTCGGCAGCGGCAGGCCTGGTTGCGGTCCCGATAGTCTGGACGGGAACACTGGGCGCAACACTCGCACCCTCGACCAGCATCAATTTCCTCCTGCTCATCGGCGCCATCGCCTTCGGCCTCGGCGCACTCATTAATGACACATGCCTGCTCGGATCGCTGGCGCGGCTTGGGGATGGGGAGATGCGACTTCTAGCTCTACCCTTGGGATTAACGATTGGTATCTTGGCTGCCGACCATGGCAGGTTCGGCTACGATTCAACATGGCCAAGCTTAATCTCCAAACCGAGCGCAACAGGCCTCGTTACTCTCCTAGCCTTCCTAGTTGTGCTCGTGCTGGCACTCGTTTTCGTTTCCACGAAGAGCGTTCTGCGAACAAAGCCGGGTTGGTCGTTCGGCGCTTCGATGATTGGACTCGGTATCACTGGCGGACTTCTATATGCACTCTCGCCGGCCTGGACCTTCGCAGACGTGATTCAACGCGCCCTTCCTCTCAGAATGTCCCCGGCCGGCGAGGTCGCGCTCACTGCGGTGATCTCTTCGATCGCAGGCGCCCTAACCGCCTCCTTTCGCCAAGGCAATCTGCGTCTCCAACTGCCGACAGCCAATGGCATTCTGCGATCTGTCGTCGGCGGCACATTGATGGGTATCGGCATCGCGCTCATACCCGGCGGGAATGATGGGTTGATCCTCGCAGCGGTTCCGACTCTTTCACCTGGTGGGATAGTCGCCTACCTTCTGATGACGACGACAATCGTCTTCGGATTTGCAGCGCGTGGTAAGTTATTCCGGCGCTGCCTTTCACGGCCATGATAAGGGCAACAGAGGACTTGCCCTCCTGACATGAGCATTTATCCCGACCGGGAATATCGGCTGACTAGCTCGTATGCCTTTGCAGGCCCTTGGACCATGATGACCACTTCAAAGGCCGCCGGCCCCAGAATCCTGTAGGTTGCATGGTAGGTGTCGTCTCCGCAGGCATAGACGCCACTCGCTTCCAACCCGGTATCCGTCCGCGAGAAACTCAAGCTGAGGAACTGCGTCCCGATATGAGGTCCGTCTGCGAACTCGACGACAACACTGTCCTCGCTCAAGCGATAGCGATACTGCCGGCACGCGGAGAATACTCTGCCATCTGCCAGTGAGAGAATGCCGCTCTCTCGATAAGCGAGCGCGCCTTCGCCGATCGCTGCTACGATTTCGGTGGGCATGGTTATCTCGTCCAGGGCCGCGTCCATCCGTACAGGCTGGACGTTTGCCAACGGGCTATAGGCCCACCCGGAGCGCCAGCCCCATCAAGTCAAAATCCCGCAAAGGTCGCGCGTTTGCTGGGTAAAGGCATCGCCGATGAGGATGGCTTCGTGAGGCAGCGAAGCGCGAGCCAGCCGCTCGACATATCTCGCTTATTAGTATATGGTATATGCGTCGCGCATATACTGCAACGCCTGCCCGAAGCACGTAGACGACGTTCGTGACGTTCCCACGGGACCACTGTTGAGGAATTTTAGATGAGCATTTTCGACCGTTATGAATTTCTTGTCCCCGAGCATGGTCGGAGGGATCTTGGCCTGCTTAGATGGGCTCTCGTGATCGTATTTCTGTGGTTCGGCGCGATGAAGTTCACAGCGTACGAGGCCTATGGTATCGCCCCGTTTATCGAACACAGCCCGATCATGAATTGGCTCGGCATGTTCGGGACGCAGGGGCAAAGCTATTTCATCGGCGTTATCGAGTTATCGACCGGTCTCGTTCTGATCCTTGGTGCATTTCGTCCACTCTTCTCTGCGCTAGGCGCACTAATGTCAGCAGCGACCTATCTGATCACGCTGACCTTTTTCATCACCACTCCAGGTGTCGCGGAGCAGACTGCCGGCGGCTTTCCTGCGATTTCGGCTGCACCAGGGCAGTTTCTACTGAAGGACGCAGTTCTGCTAGCGGCGTCCCTCGTGCTGCTGCGTGCTTCGGTCCGCCACAGAGGGGCGCTTGTGCTCTCGTGACTGTGGTCCTCTCGTGACGGCGGGCGTGCAAATCCTGCAGAACCTCCGCGGGGCATGGATGCTCCGTCGCGATATCGAGCCCGGAGGCGCTCAGCTGCATGGCGACGCGGTCTTCGCCCGTTTCGCCGCAATCCCCGACGTCGTGGAGCACGGACTGTTCCTCAATGGGATTGATACAATCGTGATCGCGCGCGGTGACACGATGGAAGTGCGACGCCGGGGGCAAGCTAGGTCTCGCTGATCTGCACCTGCGCGGCCTGGATGACAGCGCTGACGCGGAGTGATTCTCGGGCGCGACCTACGGCGATTCCGAGCGAAAAGGCTTGCCCTATAGCCGCCAGGTATCAACGGTTCCGCGGCCTTAACGAGCCGGACCCGTTTTTTTCGGCGCGCTCGATCAGTCGAAATCCTCCGAAACCCTTCTAAAACAGGACATTTTCCACAAGCCGCGCGGAGGAAGAGGACCACGGTATGGCTTGCTGTCTATGCTCCGCGCACATATAGATGTGGCAATGGATGGACCTCGAGATCGAAACATTTTCGGGGCGTTCGCACTCATGATCAGCGACGACATCGTTCGCGCTAGTTCATCGCGGGCGCCGGAAGCTGGACCCGCCGCCTCAGCGCTGGCGTTGCTCGCGCACAAGCCCGGGCTCTCGATCCGTATGCTTGCGATCGGGGTGGGCCTTTCACATGCTGGAACTGTTCGCCTGGTGGATAGATTGGTAAGCGAGGGATTGATCGAGCGTAGGGAGCATTCGACAGACGGGCGCGCGCGATCCCTCTATCTTACTCCAACTGGCAAGGTCGCGAGCGACGAGGTCCTGGCCTCGCGCGATCAAGTGATTGCCGAAGGGCTATCGATCCTTAATCCAGACGAACTGAAAACCTTATCGGACATCGCTGAACGCGTTCTCCGAAATCGCTTGGAAAACCTCGAGCAGTCATACCGCATCTGCCGCTTGTGCTGCTACGAGGGCTGCACGAACTGCCCCGTCGATGCCGAATTGCATGAGCGAGGTGTGGACCGCGAGAAGAACGACGACGCGTAGGAGACTCGCAATTGCGGCAGCTCAACGCTGCTCAGATGGCGGGGCTTCATAATGTCAGCGAGCCTACCATCAGCCGCATTCTTTTGGCTACGCGTCAAGCCGGCCGATCGGGCATGGCGGTCTCATTCTAATATGTCGGTGATCGCCCCACTTTTAGCCGCTCAATTGATCGGAACGCGGTTTCGGAAGCGGCCGTTCAAACCACTCGCTGCATTCCCATTTCTCTATGTCCGATAGGTAGTTTCGGGGAAAAGCAGTCGGGAACAGGTTTCGGGAACGCATGCTCCGGCAGGAGCGCAGCGCGCGTCCCAAACGCGTTTTCCCGGTAGAGCTTCCCAATCGGCAAAGTGCGGGCCACCTCAGACTGCGAACGCGAAAAACCGCCTGGCTGGTCACTCAAGGCAGGGTAACGACGATTTTCGCTGCGGATACACCCGCCTTCAGGGCTTCCAAGGCAGCCTGGAGCATTTCAAGGCCCTGGCCCACGATCTTCGCCGGAGGGGCGGGGACGAACGTGCGCGCCGCGAGAGCCTGCGGCAGGAATTCGCGGTAGATCATTGGACCAACCTCGTCATCCTTGAGGCTCGTCCCGGAGATGTGCGTCGCCTCGACTCCAAATGAACGCTCGTCGGGCGGGGCCAGCGTCGCTGCCACCCGGCGCGAGCCCTCGCATCTCGCAACTACGGCAAAACAGTCTTTCATGTGACCGGTCGCGTGAAGCGTTCCAGCGAGACTGCGCCCGCGCATTGCCTCAATCACGTCTTCCACGATGGCTGGACTCGAGTGGTCAAGAACCTCGCTTGCACCCAGCTCCTTCAACAGGCCGACGTTGCGCGCCGAAGCGGTGGCGACGCACCTGTAGCCCGACGCCACCGCGAGCTGGATGGCGTTGCAGCCAACGCTCGACGATCCACCCCAGACCAGAACGACCTCTGGACGCGCGGTCGGCGAGTGTAACGGTGGCGCGAGAGCCAACTGTGTCCGTCCGTAGAGCCCGCTTGCGGCGGTGCCAAGGCCAAGCGGGAGGACTGCCGCATCAGCGAAGGCAATGTTGTTGGGGATCGGCGCCGCCATGTGGTCCAGCACGATCGTGTGGTGCTGGAACGCACCCTGCGCAGGTTGATTTACGGTTGTCCCGACCGCCTGTCCGATGACTCGATCGCCGACCTTGAACCGCTCGACCGCGCCACCGACCGCCGCGACCTCACCGGAGACGTCGCTGCCGAGAATCGCGGGATAGTCGAGCCATGGCAAAAGCGCGACGTCCTGCAGAATCCAGTCGAGTGGGTTGATCGCGATGGCCGCGTTGCGGATCAATATCTCGTTCGCCGCCAGATGCGGCAGAGCGGTGACACCGATCCTCAGTGGCTGCCCCGGCGCTTTCTGCCAGGCGGCCTGATTAGTCACGGTTTCGGTCATCATCAACTCTTTCTGTCAAGTATTACAGCTGGGCGTTCGTCTGAGCGGTCCAACCGCCAGGTCGGGCGCACGAAGTGGCAGCTATAGCCCCCAGGATAGCGCACCAGGTATTCTTGGTGCTCTGGCTCCGCCTCCCAAAAGGGTTCTTCTGGGTTGATCTCCGACACGACCGGGCCTGGCCAGCTTCCTGATGCCTCGATTTCCGCGATGGTTGTGAGGGCGACTTCCTTCTGCACTTCGGTGGTGTAGAAAATCGCCGATCGATAGCTCGGACCGACATCGCTGCCTTGTTGCTCGTAGGTCGTGGGGTCATGTATCTGGAAGAAGAGTTCCAAGAGCGAGCGATAGGCGAGAACGGAAGGGTCGAAGGTCACTTCCACTGCTTCCGCATGGCCGTAATGTCTCGCGTAGGTCGGATCAGGCATTTCTCCGCCTGTGTAACCGACACGCGTCGAAATGACTCCCCTGGCTCGGCGCAGCAAATCCTCCATGCCCCAGAAGCAGCCGCCTGCGAGAATTGCTCGCTCTGTCGCGGCCGCCCTATTGCCGGTAGGCGATTGGCTCACAGTCCGTTCGCCCTCCTCCGTGTGCGCCACGGTCAAGCCAGCCTCGCGGGATCCGCAGCCTGACTGGCGCTCAAGAGCTCGGTCTGCACGTCCGAACCCCGGATGAGACTCAGATCGACGGGACACCGATCAGCGATCGCGAGGATCCGAGCGCGCTGATCATCACTCAGCGGCCCATCGAGGACAATGGTGCGGGTGAACCGGTCGGGTGGCATCATGTCCGGCACCTTCTCGTGCTGCACGGTCGTGCTCGCCCGTTCGAGCGGAAAGCCCTTGCGGTTCGCATAGAGACGCATCGTCATCACCGTGCAGGCTGCGAGGCCGGCAGATACGAGTTCGTAGGGAGATAGTCCGGTCCCGAGGCCACCGACCGATGCTGGCTCGTCGGCGAACAGAGTGTGCTCGCCGCTGCGGACCTTGAGCTGGAACGTCCCTGCAAGAGTTTCGGTGGAGACGACGCCCTCCGCAACCTCGACCTGCGGAAGATCCGCGCTGAGTGGTGGGAGAAAGCGGCTCGCCCAAACCGCCACCATGGCCGCGGCGTAGTTCGCGTCCGCGACGTCGGTGAGAAGGTGATCCGCGTTGTCGAGCGAGATGAAGCTTTTAGGGTGCCTGGACGCGACGAAGATGCGCGACGCGTGGTCGATGCCGACCACCTGATCCAGCGGAGAGTGCATGACCAGCACCGGCCGTCGCAGGGAGGCAATGGCCTTCTCGACGTCGATCCCCTCAACCGCCTCAAGGAACCCTCGGCGAATGAGGAAGGGCCTACCGGCAATCTCCACCGAGGCCTCGCCCTCGCTCGCGATGGTGTCCAGATCATTCGGTCCGAAGAGGCGCAAGATATGCTGAAGGTCGGCCGGCGCACCAATCGTCGCTACCGCCGCAATATCAGGCATGTCGGCGGCGGCTACGATCGCAGCGGTGCCACCCAGGCTGTGCCCGACGAGGAGGGACGGTGACATGCCCGCCGCCGCCATCGCATTTGCGGCGGCCCGAAGGTCCTCGACGTCCGACGCGAAGTTCACAGGTTCTCCCGTCCCACCGCCGATCCCGGTCCCGGCGAAATCGAACCTCAAGACCCCGATGCCCGCACGCGACAGCGCGCGCGAGATGTGAACAGCGGCGCGACTGTCTTTCCCGCACGTGAAGCAGTGGGCGAAGATCGCCCAGCCCCGCGGCGTCCCTTCCGGCGGTTCGAGGTGCCCGGACAGCGGAGAGCCAGCCCCACTGACAAACGTAAATGATCTTCCTGCCATGTCCATCAAACCTCCAGCACGCGGCTTGGCGGTTGCGCTCTCAGAACCTTCGACGGAGCTGAGCGGAGCGCACCGCCAACCGGTAATCGTCATCTCAGGCTATCATTTATATGTCTGGCGCATATAGACAAGCCCCTATACCATGATTATATGCGCCAAGCATACTTCTGCGACCTGCTTTCCAAAGGCGGTCTCACGGAAGAGGTATCAGTCAGGCGCGTGGGCCAAAGGACTATGGAACTCAATCAAGTCAGCTATTTCATCAACTTGGCCGAGACGCTGAATTTCACAGCGGCCGCTCGCTTGAGCGGTGTGTCACAGCCAAGTCTGACCCGCGCGATCCGCCGCTTGGAAGATGAGCTTGGCGGGCCGCTGATCTATCGCGACGGGAAGAACAGCCGCCTGACTGGCCTTGGCCATGACGTCGAGGCAGAATTCCGGCGCATGGTGGTCGCGATGAAGAGCGTTCGCAATCACTCGGAGCACTGGGCGATGGGGGGGCACCGCGTGCTGGATGTCGCCGTCGCGCCCACCGTCGGACCAAAGGAATTTACGGCATTCTTCGAGAGCGCATTGGCGGAGATGCCATCCATCGAAATCAAGCTGCACTCGCTCCAGTCGAACGAGGACACATCGGAGGTGCTTTCAGGAAAATACCACGCGTGCATCATGCCGCGTGAAACAAGACCGGAACGCAAGCTGGATGTGCATCCTCTATTTCGGGAGCGCTTCGTGCTCGGCTGTTCTGCAAACCATCCCTTGGCTGCCAACGAGATCGTGCGCGGCGAAGACCTGCTCGAGTTTCCTTTCGTCGATCGCCTGAAATGCGAGTTTCGCGATCGGATCCTCGATCACTTCGCGCGACGGGACTTGCTCATGCGACCTCGCTTTCGATCAGATCGCGAGGACTGGGTGCAACGGGTCGTCGCTGACGGCCACGCCATATGCATTCTTCCGGAACGATCGCCGACCGTGCAAGGCCTCGTCACTCGGCCGATCGACGGATTTGTCTTGGAGCGCGAAGTCGTGATCGCGACAGTATCCGGCTCCACGGCAACGGTCGAGATACGGAACATCGCGCAGCTGGCAGCCCGGTATGAGTGGAACTGAATCACGACGTGAAGAGCTTCGGCGCTATGGAAACTATACGCGCAGCGTATTGGATAAATCTGGGGCGCACTGCGATAGTCGGCGCAATGACTGCAAAGATAAATGACAGTGTGTCGAGCTCT
>NZ_CALSBS010000054.1 GCF_943590815.1 Pseudocitrobacter vendiensis
ATGAAATATAACAAATTAATTTTATTGCCACGATTTTTTGTGCGATAGATAAAGTATATCTTAAAAAAAGCTTGCTTTCTGTCTAATTGCCAATCATTATCATTTGCATCAAGTTTAGATATATCTATTTTTTCACGATGGCGACGGATAACATCACTATGACAGAAAAAAAATACCCACAGCGTGTGCGTAATGAACTGCGTTTTCGCGAATTAACCGTGTTACGCGTTGAGCGCATCGGCGCCGCTTTTCAGCGCATTGTGCTGGGCGGTGAGGCGCTGGAAGGCTTCTCCTCACGCGGCTTTGACGATCACACCAAACTGTTTTTCCCTCAGGCCGGCGAACGTATCGCCCCGCCGACCATGACCGACGAGGGGATTGTCTGGCCTGATGGTGTACGCCCGCAGTCGCGGGACTACACGCCGCTCTATAACGCCGAGCGTCACGAGCTGGCCTATGACTTCTTTATTCATGATGGCGGCGTGGCAAGTTCATGGGCGATGAGTGCCAGCGTGGGGGATACGCTAACGATTGGTGGGCCGCGTGGTTCGCTGGTGGTGCCGGAGGATTACGCCTGGCAGCTTTATATCTGCGATGAATCGGGTATGCCTGCGTTGCGCCGCCGCCTGGAAAGCCTGCGCCAGCTGCCGTCGTGCCCGCAGGTTAAGGCCATTGTGACGATCGCGGATGAGGCGTATCAGGACTATCTGGCGGAGTTCAGCGAGTTTGATATTGAGTGGGTGGTGGGTCATCACGAACAAGCCGTGGCCGATAAGCTGGCGACGCTCTCTGTGCCTGCGGAGGATTATTTTATCTGGGTGACCGGAGAAGGCGCGGTGGCGAAATCGCTGGTGAGGCGTTTTGAAAATGACGCGATTGATCAACAACTGGTGCGGACTCAGGCGTACTGGCATAAGAAGTAAGTGCGTTGGTTTTGTCGGGTGGCGCTGCGCTTACCCGACCGACAAAAGCTGAAAACGCGGTGTGTCGGGTGACATCGCATTTGCCAAATTCCGACTATGCTTTGCCGAAAAAAAACGTATTGCCTCACCCGGCGCGGCGACCCGCTTATAACCTCTCGTAATAACACATTCCTTTTTGTTGTTTGCTATCTATCACTCATTCCCGATATCGTCTGGACGTCCATACTTCTAAACCGCTATTTGGCAGACGAATGATAGTACTCAGGAATATTTCAAAGATTTTTAACCCTGGAAAAGGGACGATTACGGCGGTCGATAACGTCAACCTGAGCATTGAGCAGGGGCAGATTTACGGCATTATCGGCTACAGCGGCGCGGGAAAAAGCACGCTGATTCGCCTGCTTAACGGGTTGGAAAAACCCACCACGGGCAGTGTTGTCATTAACGGGCAGGATATCTCCGCCGCGAAAGGCGAAACATTGCGCCAGGCACGCCTCAAAATCAGCATGGTATTTCAGCACTTTAACCTGCTCTGGTCGCGCACGGTCAGCGAAAACATCGCCTTTTCAATGCAAATTGCCGGGGTACCGAAAGCCAAAATTCGCGCTCGCGTGGCGGAACTGGTTGAGCTGGTGGGCCTGAAGGGGCGTGAAAATGCCTATCCTTCACAGTTAAGCGGCGGGCAGAAGCAACGTGTGGGTATCGCCCGCGCGCTGGCCAACAACCCGGACGTGCTGCTGTGCGATGAAGCCACCTCGGCGCTCGACCCGCAAACAACCGATCAAATTCTCGACCTGCTGCTGGATATCAACCGCCGCTTCCGTTTAACCATTGTGCTCATCACCCATGAAATGCACGTGGTGCGCAAAATCTGCGACCGCGTGGCGGTGATGGAAGACGGCAAAGTGGTGGAAGAGGGCGATGTGCTGGAGGTCTTTACCCATCCGCAAAAACCGATTACCCAGCAGTTCGTGCGCCAGGTAAGCCAGTACGTCGAAGAGGAGGCGTTTAACCCCGATCTCACCGACGGCCTGACCGGCAGCATTATCAAGCTGACCTTTACCGGGCAGACGACCCATCGCCCGGTCGTCGGTGAACTGACGCTGCGCTATGGCCTGCCGTTCAACATTCTGCACGGCAAAATGACGCAGACTACGCACGGCGCGTTTGGTCAGCTCTGGCTGCACGTGGTGGCGAACCCGGAACAACTGAAAAGCATCCTCGCAGATTTGCAGGAAACCGGCATCGACAGCGAGGTAGTGAAACATGGCTGAGCAATTCTTACCGCATCTGAAATGGGATGCCCTGTGGGCCGCCACCCAGGAGACGCTCTACATGACCGCGCTTTCCGGCGTGGCGACGTTTGTCCTCGGCATCGCGCTCGGGCTGGCGCTGTTTCTGACCGCCAAAGGCGGGCTCTTTTATAACCGCCCGCTGTACAGCGTGATTTCGGTGGTGGTGAACGTCTTCCGTTCCATTCCGTTCATTATTTTGATTGTGTTGCTGATCCCGTTTACCAAAACGATCGTCGGCACCATTCTCGGCGCGAACGCGGCGCTGCCCGCTCTGATTGTTGGCGCGGCTCCGTTTTATGCGCGACTGGTCGAGATTGCCCTGCGTGAAGTCGACAAAGGGGTGATTGAGGCAACCCGTTCTATGGGCGCACGCCTGTCGACGCTGATTTTTCGCGTCCTGCTGCCCGAATCTTCCCCGGCGCTGGTTTCCGGTATTACCGTCACGCTGATTGCGCTGGTGAGTTACAGCGCAATGGCGGGGGTGATCGGCGCAGGTGGCTTAGGGAATCTGGCTTATCTGGAAGGATTCCAGCGCAACCACAATGACGTCACGCTGGTCGCGACGGTGACTATTCTCATCATCGTTTTCATCATCCAGTTCTGCGGCGACGTACTGACTTCTCTGTTAGATAAACGCTAATAACACACACAGGAACCATCATCATGAAAAAGACACTTACGCTTATCGCCGCCGCCACTCTGAGCGCCCTGAGCTTTGCTTCCTGGGCTGATACCCTGACCGTGGGGGCGTCCAACACGCCGCACGCGGAAATTCTGGAGCAGGCGAAACCGATTCTGGCGAAGCAGGGTATCGACCTGGAGATTAAACCGTTCCAGGACTACATCCTGCCGAACACCGCGCTGGCAGGTCGCGACATTGACGCCAACTACTTCCAGCACATCCCGTATCTGAACAGCGTGCTGAAAGATCATGCGGGCGATAAAGATTATGATTTCGTGAGTGCCGGGGCGATCCACATCGAGCCGATTGGTATTTACTCCAAAAAATACAAGACGCTGAAAGACCTGCCGGAAGGCGGCAAAATCATCATGCGTGACGCGGTTTCCGAAGAGGGACGTATTCTGACCATCTTCGAAAAAGAGGGCGTGATTAAGCTGAAGCCGGGGATTGATAAAGTGACCGCGCGTATCGGCGACATCGTGGAGAACCCGAAAAAGCTGCAATTCCTGCCGAACGTCGAAGCGTCTCTGCTGCCGCAGATGTACAACAACGACGAAGGTGCGGCGGTGGTGATCAACGCCAACTACGCGATTGATGCGGGCCTCGACCCGGTGCATGATCCGATTGCGGTCGAGAGCGGTGAAAATAACCCGTATGCGAATATCATTACCGTGCATCGCGGCGACGAGAAGAAAAAAGATATTGTGGCGCTGGTGAACGTATTGCACTCGAAAGAGATTCAGGAGTGGATCCGCACCAAATACAAAGGTGCGGTTATTCCGGTGAATAACTGATCCTTCCGCCCGGTTAACGCCGGGCGTTTCTCTCTCTCCAACACTTCTTTACAGCAATAAGATTGCCAAACCATTTTCGCCCGTTAAGATTAAGCCCGTATTTATACGAGGTAATGATGATTCATCGGCAGCGAAAGGCGATTTTACTGGTAGCCCTTGCATGTCTGGTGGTGCTGGTTTGCACCGCGCAGCGCATGGCGAGCCTGCACGCCCTGACGATGAACGTTGCCTCCGTAAGCCAGACCGTCTCATCGGATGTCGATGCGCCCGTCACGCCTTGCGAGCTGAGCGCGAAATCGCTGCTGGCGTCGCCGCCGGTGCTGTTTGAAGGCGCGCTGTTTGCCGTTGCACTGCTGCTGGCGGTTCTGGCGGCGTTGCCCGTCTTCTTCACGCGCGTCTGGCCTCCTCGCGTTATCTCTCCGCCCCGATTGCGGGTACATCTACGATTGTGCGTCTTCCGTGAGTGAGTTTTAGCCTGCGTTATTCAGGTTAATTAATTACTTACGGAGAAAACCGATGCTTACTTTTTTCAGGCAGCTTCTGCTCTGCCTGGTTTGTCTGTGGCTGCCCGCAAGCTGGGCGGCGGACAGCGGCTGGCTGCGCGCCGCCGATAACAATCACGCCAGCGTGCGGCTGCGCACGCAAACTCTTCCGGGCGGCGATACGCGCCTGCTTCTGGATGTTCAACTGGAGAAGGGCTGGAAAACCTACTGGCGCTCGCCGGGCGAGGGTGGGATTGCGCCCACTATCGTCTGGGATAATGCGCCGACGGTGACCTGGCGCTGGCCGGTGCCGCAACGTTTTGATGTCGCGGGCATTACGACGCAGGGCTATCACGATAACGTTAGCTTCCCCATCACGCTGCATGATGTCAAAACGTCGACGCTGAGCGGTGTGCTGACGCTCTCTACCTGTAGCAATGTCTGTATTCTGACGGACTATCCGTTCTCGCTCGACCTGCGCGACCCGGCGGATAAAAACATCGATTACGACTTCACCCGCGCGATGGGCACCCTGCCACGCGAAGATGGGCTTACCACCACATTGCAGGCGGATTACGCCCCGGGAAAAATGATCGTTACCGCCACGCGTGAGGGCGGATGGCAATCGCCCGCGCTGTTTCTTGATACGCTGGATGGCGTGAGTTTTGCCAAACCCAGTGTCCAGATGAACGGCGATACGCTCACCGCGACCGTGCCGGTGACGGACGAATGGGGCGATAGCGCGCCGGATTTAAAGGGCAAAACGCTGTCGCTGGTGCTGGTGGATAAGGGCCTCGCGCAGGAGAGTACGCGGGTAATTGGCCAGGCGAGTGGGCTGTCGTCAGAAAGCGTGTCGCTGTGGCTGGTGCTGTCGATGGCGCTGCTCGGTGGGTTGATCCTTAACATTATGCCCTGCGTATTACCGGTTCTCGCGATGAAACTTGGCTCGGTATTGCAGGGCGATTGCACGCAGCGCCGCGTAGTGCGGCGGCAGTTTCTGGCCTCGGTGGCGGGGATTGTGGCGTCATTTCTGGCGCTGGCGTTGATGATGACAGTACTCCGCCTGAGCAATCAGGCGCTGGGCTGGGGAATACAGTTCCAGAATCCGTGGTTTATTGCGGCGATGGTGCTGGTGATGGTGCTGTTCAGCGCCAGCCTGCTGGGGCTATTTGAAATTCGCCTCTCTTCAAATGCCACGACGTTTCTCGCCACGCGCGGCGGTCACGGGCTGGCGGGGCATTTCTGGCAGGGCGCATTTGCCACGCTGCTGGCTACGCCCTGCACCGCACCGTTCCTTGGGACGGCGGTATCGGTGGCGCTGGTTGCGCCGCTGCCGAAACTGTGGGGCATTTTCCTTGCGATGGGGATTGGCATGAGCCTGCCGTGGCTGCTGGTTGCAGCCTGGCCGGGGCTGGCGCTGCGCCTGCCGAAGCCGGGCCGCTGGATGAACGTCGTGCGTGTTGTGCTGGGCGTGATGATGCTGGGCTCTGCACTCTGGCTGCTGACGCTACTGAACGCGCATGTTGGGGCCGCCGTCACCTGGGGAATTGGCGGTGTGCTGGCGCTGCTGCTGTGCGCCGCACTGGCCTGGCGCTATCGCGGGCGTGTGGCATTGGGCGCGGCAGGGCTGATGCTGATGACCGCGGCGGCGCTTTTCTGGCTTCCGCAATCATCTTCCCCGATGCGCGACCGAATTGACTGGCAACCGCTGAGCGAGCAGGCGATCCAGACGGCGCTGGGTGACGGCAAGCGCGTGTTTGTCGATGTGACCGCCGACTGGTGCGTCACCTGTAAAGCCAATAAATACAATGTGCTGCTACGCGATGACGTTCAGCAGGCGCTGACTGCGCCGGATGTTGTCGCCCTGCGTGGTGACTGGAGCCGCCCATCCGCCGTCATCAGCCAGTTCCTCCAGCGCCGCCAAAGCGCGGCTATCCCGTTTAATCAAATTTATGGCCCAGGAACGCCGCAGGGCGAGATTCTGCCGCCGCTGCTCAGCCGCGATGCGGTGTTGAATGCGTTATCGAACGCCAAAGGAAAAAACTAATGCGTGTATTTACTCTGATGTTACTGCTGTGCATGGCCACCTTTAGTCAGGCACAAGAATCGGACACCCAATCGCAGCTCACTGAGATGATTTTCAATGATCCGTCCAGCCCGCGTAAAGGCGCGGAAAAACCGGCGCTGGTGATCGTCAATTTTACCGATTACAACTGCCCTTACTGCAAACAGTTTGACCCGATGCTGGAGAAAATTGTGCAGGATTACCCACAGGTGCAACTGATCGTCAAACTGCTGCCGTTTCGCGGCGAAAGTTCGATGACTTCCGCCCGCGTGGCGTTAACCACCTGGCGTCAGCAGCCGGAAAAATTCTGGGCGCTGCATCAGCGGTTAATGGCGAAAAAGGGTACGCACGATGACGCTTCTATTATGAATGCGCAGCAGAAAACCCAGACGGCGGATATCAAAGCGGATGCGCAAAGCACGGACAGCGTGAAGCTGAATCTGATCCTGTCGCAGGTGCTGGGCATTCAGGGAACGCCCGCAACGATCGTTGGCGATCAGCTGGTGGCGGGTGCCATCGCCTATGACGATCTGGAGGCGCTGGTGAAAGAACAGCTGGCGAAAGCCAATGCGCAGTAAATTACGCCGCTGGCTGAAGGATCTGGTTGTCCTGCTGCTCCTGGCAATGGCGCTGATGTGGGGGATGGATCAACTGCGTAAGCCTGAACTCCCGGAGAATGTTTCCGGGATAGCCTTACAGACCCTGGACGGCGAAACCCATTCGCTGGTGGATCTGAGCCAGAAAAAGCCGTTGTTACTCTACGTATGGGCGACCTGGTGTGGCGTATGCCGCTACACCACGCCTGCGGTGGCGCAGCTTTCGCAGGAGGGGCAGAACGTACTGAGCGTGGCCCTGCGCTCCGGAGACGACAACCAACTGGCGCAGTGGATGGCGAAAAAGCACCTGACCCTGCCCGTGGTGAACGACCCGCGCGGCGAGCTTTCCGCGCGCTGGCAGGTGAGCGTGACGCCTACGCTGGTCGTAATCTCACAGGGCCGGGTGGTGAGCATGACCACAGGCTGGACCAGCTATTGGGGTATGCGCGCCCGGCTGTGGTGGAGCGGGCTTTAGTAGGTCACGTTGATGGTGACCGTATCGGCGTAAGTGTCGGGCGTGTAATTCGCGCTCGGCACTGTGGCATACGCATTGTAGGTAATGGTTTGCCCGTTCCCCGTTCCGGCAACTGTATTGGTGCCTGTGCTGTTCCCCCATGGCGCACCGCTGGTTCCGGTGGCGGAGCGAAGCTGATACGGCACCTGATCGCTGTTGCTGGCATTGCCGGTATTGGTTTTCATCACCCCACTACCGATCGTGCTGTTGTTGGACGGTACCAACCCGATGGTATAGGGCGTGTTGTTGGTGCAGGCCACGCCGATACTGTTGCTGGCGCTCAGGTTGGTAGCGGTGAAGGCGGTATCGCCAAAATTGATATTACTCGCCGTGGTGACGTTGCAAAATTTGGTTACAGTAGCCTGGACGTTAAAAGGAAAAGTTGGCCCCTGCGTGGTTCCACAGGTCGTCGGTGGCGCCAGCAGGCCGACGTTGATGGTCATGCTGGCGGTCGCCGCCGTATAGGTATCCTGATAGTTTCCCGGTACGACGGCGGTTTGCCTGGCAGGCACTTTGGCATACACCGTCACGCTCCCCGTCACTGGCGTCAGGTTTAACAAATTAAGCTGGATCGCCGGAACAGTGGTCCCGCTTTGATACTGACTGCCCCAAACCGTGGTGTATCCCGCATCCTGATAAAGCTGATAATCGAGCGTCCCGGCGGGTGGTCCCGCATAAGCCATTCTGCGCGGTATCACTTGCCCGCTGTTTGCTGACGCACCAATGTTAAAGCAGATGGTCACTCCGGCCAGTAAATCGCCGAGCTCTTTAGTACAGCTGTAGTTGAAAGTCATGCTGGTATTGGTATCCGCGCTGCTCAACGGATTAACGTTACCAAAGCTGATGTTTTGCATGCCAGACATTGAGCACACCACCGCTTTGCTGGCCAGCGGGCAGAGCAATAATCCCAACAGTAATACCAGATGAATTAACCGCACATCACGACTCCTGTAGTTAGCGACAGACCAATGGGCCAATTTGCGGGATGCCTTTGGCCTGTCGCGGGTAATCGAATTGCACTGCGCACTTGCCGCCCGGTAGGGCGACTTCCAGCGTATTATGCGGCGACACCATGTCGAAATAGGCCATCCCATCAAAACCGATCATCACCGTATCAGTACTCTTTTGCCCTGGGTTGAGCGTGGCCTGACTACCTTCCTGTAACGCGTGGCCCTGGGCATCCACTAAGACAATCAACGCAGGCTGCGTGGTGGTAATACCAAACTCGACCAGCGTGCCGGAACGATCGGCGGGAACGGCGGCGGTGTTAACGCGGTCGACGCGCGTGTTGGCTGGAAGATTCAGTGTATCGATGCTTATCTGATTGTTTTGATAGCTATTAAGCTGCGTCACCAGCAGCAAGCCGTTGTCGTCGCTGGTGCCTACCACGTTATTTTCCAGCATCACAGGCACATCCGGCACACCTTGTGTGGATACCACCGCAAAGCCATTATTAATTTCACGCGCGGCGAACAAGCCACCGCCCATCATCACCAGTGAACCGGTCGCGCCCGCGTAGGCGTAGTGGTCATCGGGAACACGGTTAAAGCCGGTATAGACCTTCCCGTATCGTCCCTGATAGCCGACTTCGCCCTGGCCGCTGGTTTCAGAGGCCTGTCGATTGGCGGCAATATTCCAGCCCCAGCCGCCTTCAGACGGCAGCATCTGGCTGGCATTCATCATATAGCCCGTCTCATTGTTGGTACGCTGAACGGTTCCGCTGACGGTGCGGTTGTTCTCCAGTGACACCGTGAGCATCAGGTAGACGCTGCTGTCCTGATGATCGTCAAGATTCTGGTTCAGCCCGAGGTTAAGCCAGGTTTTTTCCGTCAACGCTTTCGACCAGTTGGCATTCACATAGCGCAGGTTGCTGTCATGGGGGTAGCGAAACTGCAAATAGCCAACGCTGAAATTGCCGAGTGACTGGGCGTTATAGCCTACTACGGTATTGCTGTTGAGCTCCGGCGGCGCCTGGCCGTAGGCGGTGGCGATGTCGCGGTAGTCGCCGCTGGTGGCGGTGGTTAAGGTATTAAAGCTAAAAATATCGTTCGACCAGCGATAGCCGAGGCTGTACAGCGCGCCGCTTTTTCCTTCATCGCCGCTGAAGGCGAGGGCGACTGAAATCGTACCGCTGCGCGGGCCAGGCACCCAGTCATTACTGATGCCACCGTTTATCAGGCTGTCACTGGCTTCACCGTGTGCTGCAGTGGTGAACGTGTTACTGACACCGTGACGCCAGGTGGCGCTGAGCGCGGGTTTGCTGGCGTAGTCAAACGAGGTGTAACCGTAATTTTCCCGTACCACGCCCAGCTCGGCGGACCACTCGGTTAAGCCTTTTCGCAACAACGACTGATCGTTATAAAACGAAAAATTTTGCACGGTTGTGCGCCCCAGCGCATCGGTCATCGTTACCTGGGCGTTCCCCGCGCCGTTGATATTGGGCAGGGTGTTAATCTCAAAATTCCCGGCAGGGACGTTGCCGTTGTAGTTTCTCACCCCGTTCACGTATAGCTCGACGCTGGAGGGTAACGTGGCAGAACCAAAAAACGCAGGCAGCGGGGTGGTGGGTTGATAGGGCTGCAGGCTGAAATCGGTGCCGATTTGCAGGCCGGCAATACGCGTAGAACGCGACCATGACAGGGCGCTGGTGAGCGTATCCCCCAACGAGATATACAGCATGTTTTCCGGGAAAGAGGAACGCCAATTGGTATCGAGGCGCGTGAAGCCGTTGCTTTGATAACCTGGCGTGCTTTCGGTGGTGTTCTGACTTAACTGGGTCGAGCTGAAAACTCCGGCGGCATTAAAGGCGCGCAGTTCGCTCCACGTGTTGAGGCGCGTTTCATCATCCTGCGCGGCATAGAGATCGTAGTTAAGCAGGAGCCCGCGCGAAATGCTGGCTTGTGGCTGCGCCACGTTCTCTCTTCCGACCTCGGTGGTACCGAGATCCAGTGCACTAAGCGGGGCGTTGAGCGTGAGCGTTTGCTGCTGAACGTTATAATCGACTTTGAGTTGTGGAATGTCATTAAGCGCGCGCGTCTCACCCTCCGGGAGGCCAATCTGGCGGCGTGTAGCGGGGCTGGCGTAAAGCTTTTCATTATGAAAGCGAAAATGCACCAGCCCTTTAGGGTTTCCGTTAACCGTCACATCAAGGTAGAGGTCGATACCTTCATGCTGCGCGTTATCATTCATCGGAATATCCCGCGATGGGTCAGTGTGGGTGCTGTTCGCGACCGCGGCTCCCGATAAACATGTTGCGCTAAGCAAAATGACGTTTGCCAGACGGGAATGCCTTCTACAGATTTTGCACCGCTTTTTGGCCATTAATCATGACTTCGAGTTTTCCGCCAGGCGCAATATTTGCGGCCTTTGGCGCTAATATCCATCGCATAGTTGAACCAGGAAGTACATAGCCAAGCAGCCCCGGCGTAATTTCCCTTCTGGCACCCTGGTGATTGATATAAGTTACGGCGGAGAGTTGCGCATGACTATTTCCGCTGTTACTGACCTCAAGGAAATTATCATTTCCTACACGTTTGACACCCCACGTTAATTTCGCCTCCGGCGTTCCACTGTTTTTCGGTTGAATAAAAACCGGGAGTGAATAATGTAAAACGAATTGTAATTTATTGGACTGTGGCGTGGCTGACGGTAATTCATTAACCGATAACCGATAAGACTCCTCCACGCTGTTTGTTGGGCTCCCCAGGCGAATGACGCGAATCAACTGGCGCTGCCCGGGTTGCAGGGTGAGCATCGGTGGGCTGATGACCAGATCGCGCGAGGCGGTCAGGTTGTCCTGAAAATCGCGCTGGCTCCAGTGAAAGACACGCACCTGCGCGTTAATCGTATTGCTGCCTTCGTTGCTCAGCCAGATGCCGTCTGCATTTTTATCCTGAAGCGTTAACGAGACAGGAGAAACCTGCAAACCGCTGGCCAGGGCGAGATTTTGTGAGGCGATCAATCCTGTCAGGCACAGCCAAACAGCCTGCCTTAAAAAGGTTTTTATTCTCATAAAATTCCGTTTAATCAATAGTTAACGTTAACGGTTACCGTGTCGGCGTAGCTATCCGGGGTGAAGTTTGCGCTCGCGGCGGTCGCGTAGACTGTGTAGGTTTGTGCAACGCCAGTACCGGTACCTGCCACGCCATTGCCCACGGTAGTGGTGGTAGCGGTATTCCCCCACACCGGGCCGGTGGCAGAGGTTTGGTTGAGCTGGTACGGCACTTTATCGGTATTCGTTGCGGCGTTGGCGACAGATGACATTGCCCCGGCACCGCTGGTCCCGCCACCGTTGGCGGTGGAGGGCGCCAGGCCGATAAAGTAGGGCGTTGTTTTCGAGCAGTTCACCGCAATGGTGCTGTTCCCGCTGGTATTGGTGGCGCTGGCATTGACTGAGCCAAGGTTAATATTAGAGGATGCCCCGGCTGTCACGCTGCATGACTTGAGAATAGTAATAAGAACCTGAAAGGTGGCTGTCGCCGTCGCCGCATTGGCTGTTGGAATTACGGCAAATGCAAAGCAGGGAAGAATGAAGCGCAGCAGGGTTGTTGGTTTCATATTCTTATCCTCTACAGGTTATCTTATTTCTTTTCAAAGAAATGGAAGGGGGTTTTTTCTCAATTGGACGTAAGTAAACCTTAGGGTAAGGAAAAGTTTTGCGCCAATCTAAAATAAGAAAATATGCGTATTGATTTAATCGTAAAGATACATCCGGCTTTGTGGTTATTTTATA
>NZ_CALSBS010000055.1 GCF_943590815.1 Pseudocitrobacter vendiensis
CACGTTAAGAGATCCGATACCCAGCAACTGCGCGGCTTTGCGCAAGCTGCCAACCCCTAGAAACAGCATTTTCGTGGTTCTCGAAACTCGGCTGTTTCAGCCGTGCAATATGAGAGTGGTTTTCGAGAAAGCAACATGCCATACCAGCACTAGCGCGGATCTGATTCTCATTGAAGCCTCTCAAAAACGATCGTTTGCGAGAAGCTAGACCATGCCAGCGGCTTACCGTACGATTTTTTCCGTTTTCTGAGGTGACCCCATGATGGAGCCACTACGCCCCCTCTTCATCGGGTTGACTCTACTGTTCCTGGGATTGGCATTCCGCAAGCTCTACCTGGTGCCACAGGTTTGTACGCCAGGTACACCCTGCGCCGATCCGCGCACGCTCGTGCGACAGCGACTCGTGTTCTGGATCGTCAGCGTGCTGCTGCTCGGCCTATTGGCCGTGCCGTGGCTCGCCCCGCTGTTCTACTGAAGGAGATTAACCATGCGCAAACTGCTGATCGCCGTGCTTTTCGCCTTGCCCTTCGTGGCGCTGGCGGCTCCCCCGAAAACCGTCACGCTCGACGTGCAGAACATGACGTGCGGACTCTGTCCGATCACGGTCAAGAAGTCGCTGGAGAAGGTGTCCGGCGTGAGTGACGTCCAGGTCAATTTCGACCAGAAGACGGCGACCGTCACCTACGATCCCGATAAGGCCCAGCCCGAGGCACTGACTGAGGCGACCGCGAACGCGGGATACCCCTCCACAGTGCAGAAGTGAGGTCACGATGAGCGCCATTGTCCTTGAGTCCGTGCTGACTTGCCCGCGCTGCGGCTTCGCCAAGCCGGAAACCATGCCCACGGACGCCTGCCAGTTCTATTACGAGTGCAGCAACTGCAAGGCGCTGCTGCGCCCCAACCCAGGGGATTGCTGCGTTTTCTGTTCGTTCGGCTCGGTGAAGTGCCCGCCGATCCAGCAGCAGCTTGGGTGTTGCTCATAGCGTTTAGGGGGATCACAGGTCGTCGTCTGGATTACGCAGTGGCCGCAGCTCGCCGCGCGCAACTTCTTCCGGTACCGCAAAGGAATACCGCCCGAGCATGTTGATGTGCTCGTAGATCAGCGGCGATAGCCGGGCCAAATCCTCTTCCAGCACTGGATAGCCGTGCTGCTTGAGCCGTTCCACGGCCGCCGTCATGTAGAGGGTGTTCCACAGCACGATGATGTTCACCACCAGGCCCAGAGCACCGAGCTGGTCTTCCTGGCCTTCGCGGTAGCGCTGGCGGAGCTCGCCGCGTTTGCCGTGGAACACGGCGCGGGCCAGGCTGTGCCGGCCTTCGCCTCGGTTCAACTGGGTCAGGGTGGCGCGGCGCTTGGACTCGTCGTCGATATAGGTCAACGTGTGCAGAGTCTTTTCGATCCGCCCGAATTCGGCCAGCGCCTGGGCCAGCCGGGTGGGTCTATCTCCCGTTTGCAGCGTGCGCATGATGCCAGTCGCCGGCACCCGGCCGAGTTTGAGCGAGCCGGCCAGGCGCAGCAGGTCGTCCCAGTGCTCGGCGATCAGGTCGAGTTTGACCGACTGGCGGGCCAGCCCGTTGAGCTTGCCGTAGTCCGCGTCCGGGCGCGTGCGCCAGAAGCGGGTACCGCCGACATCGGCCAGCCGCGGACTGAAGTGGTAGCCAAGTAGGCGGAAGAGCCCGAACACCACATCGCTGTAGGCCCCGGTGTCGGTCATGATTTGCGTCGGCTGCAACTCGGTCTGCTGTTCCAGCACGACCGCCAGCAACACCAGGCTGTCGCGCAGCGTGCCGGGCACGGTGATGGCGTTGAGGCCGGAGAATTGGTCGGAAATCAGGTTGTACCAGGTGACACCCCGGCCGGTGCCGAAATACTTCGGATTGGGGCCGGCATGCACGGTGCGCACCGGTACGACGAAGCGCATGCCATCGGCGGAGGCGACCTCGCCGCCACCCCAGACTTGGGCCAGTTCCAGTTGGCTTTGCGCTCCGACCAGGATGGCGTTAGCCGCTGACAGGGTGTCGTCGCGGATATAATTCTGGCTGACCCAGGACAGCCGGTCACGGCGCAGCGCCGGGTTGTCGGTGCGGATCAAGGGCTCCAGGCCGGTGTTGCAGGCCCCGCCCAACAGCACCGCGCAGAGGCTGGTGACCAGGTTGTCGGCGCGTGCATTGCGTTCGGAGACATGGGTGAAGGCCTCGGAAAAGCCAGTGCGGGCGGCGATTTCCAAGAGGATTTCCGGCAGATCGACACGCGGCATCAGGTCAGACACGGCCGCCCGCAGTTGCAGCAACGAGCAGGGCTCGTCCAGCTTGTCCAGCGCCCCGAGCGACAGTTCGGTCTTGCCCTCGGTGTTCTCGCTCAGTTGAATCGCCGGGTTGTCGGGCAGGCGCGCGGCTACTGCCAGCCAGGTTGCATCCAGCTCGACGGACAAGGCGTCCAGGGTGGTTTTGGCGTCGATGGTCAGGCCCAGTGACCGGCAGATGATCGGTCGCGCCGCCAGCCATTCGGCACCGTCGAGCAGGCCAAGACGCGGGTCGGCATAGCGCCAACTGGGCGAGACGAAGACATCGTGGCGGCGCAGGGCCGTGCGCAGCGCATCGAGCGTGCAGAACACATAGGCACCCATGTCGAGGGAGCCATCTTCGCGGGTGATGTGCTTCTGCCAAGCCTTGGCCACGATCTCCTGCGGCGCGTCATCCTCTGGCTTCCGGCGCGGCAGGTTCAGTTGCAGCCACTCCAGACTAGCCGCCACGCCCTTGCCGGCCGGGCTGAAGCCGAAGCGGATGTGCTTGAGCAGGTCGGGCAGGAAGCGGCGCACGCTGCGGTAGCGCGCTTCCAATGCAAGAAAATAGACGTCATCTACCGGGCGGATCAGCGCGTTGACCTCTTCCAGGGCCTTTTCCAGGGTGGTCCTCGGCAGGTCGTTGAACAGCCGGGCGCGCACGTTGTCATCGCTGATCGAGCTGTCCAGCACGACCTTGCACGCGGCGGCGAGCGTCGCGGCCGACCGATCCAGGTCTTTCAGGCTGCGCATGCGGGCTTTCTTGTCGGCCTTCTCCGCGTTGCTGAACAGGTCGCGCAGCAAGGCCTCCAGGACTTCCAGTGCGTCGTCGTGCGCAGTCGCCTCCAGGCAGAGTGCGAAGGCCACCAGTGTCGCCATCCGCCGCGACGCCGGCAGCCGATTAATCGCGGTGACCTTGGCCGTGTTGGCGAAGCGGGCCAGGGCGGCGATACGGCTGGGAGGGATGTGCGCCGCCGCCGGCAAGGTGATGCCGATGCCGCGCACGTCATCGAGCCGGCGCAGTGCCCGAATCAACGCGGGGCCACTGACCATGACCGGGCCGGAGCGCAATTGATCCAGCCGGGAGCTGCGGTTGCCTTCGGCCACCGTCAGCAAGTCTTGCAGTTGCAATCGCTGTTCCTCAGTCACGCTGCGGCCCAGCGTAAACCAGAGGCGTTCTTCGACCCGACTGCGCAACTGGGCGATAAAGCGCTCTAGTTGAGACACACCAGGCAGGAGGACTTTCTGTGTGAACAGCCACGAGGTGGCTCGCTCAAACAGCACTCCCGGCCGGTCGGTGCCCGTCCAGCAGAGGGCATACAGCCAGCGGCTCAAGCGAAAGCCGATGCCCGGATCGGTGAAATGACGATAGCCAAAGCGGTTCTGAATATCGGTGGCATGTATCCAGCGGCGATGATCGCTATAGCGCTGGAGGCAGTCGGGGTCTGGAATCGCCAGTTGTCGGCAAAGCACCTGCAGGACTTCCACCGGCACGGCGGCGGGCTTGTCCGGCAGAACGCCAACGAAGCGGACGGTGGTCAGCAGAACGGCATAACCCAGACGGTTATGGTTACCCCGCAGCACCTGGATGGCTTCACGGTCTTCATCGCTCAGGTGGAAGTAACGTTCCAGCTCTTCACGGCTGGGCGAATCAACATAGCGGCCAAAACCGTCGCGTTGCTCTTGAGTCAGAAAACCGACCGGCATTGATCACAGCACCTCGACGCAGAACACGGCGGGCGTGACGATCCGCGTGCGTTCGATGTGCCCGCGTTGCAGCAGGCCGGCGCGGCGATCACCGGTTACCAGGTAGTCCGCATCGCCCGCCAAGGCCATGGCCAGCAAAAACGAGTCATCCGGATCATCGGCTTCGACCTCGATGGTCAGGCGCTCCAGTACCACAGCCCGTTGCAGGTTATTGATCATGGCGCCCACCTTGGCGGGCTGTAGGATGGCCTGAAGCTTGGGATAGCGGCTGGCTCGACGAATTTCATCGAGTTGCATCCGCGAGGTCACCACCTCGAAACGCGCCGCCCGCCAGGCACGGTAGATCGCATCGGGCGCGCCATGTGGCGAGATCAGGGCGCTGAACAGGATGTTGGTATCCAACACGACCCGCATCAGCGCTTACGTGCCCAGTCGAGCGCTTCGTCAACCGCGTTGGTCAATTCTGCCTCACTCAGATGGGCGTTAGCGGCCTTGGCCTGCTCAGCGCTCAGCTCCAGGATGTGTGCCCGTACCGCTTCTTCGATGAAGCGCGACAGGTCGCCCTTACGGCCGCCGCCCTGGCTGGCCAGAAACATCCGAAGCGACTGGTCGGTGTCGGCCGAGACGGCGACATTCCAGCGAATGGTATTCATAGCGTTCTCCGCTAATAGGTGTTTGTGTGTTTATACGCCAATCACAAAGGGCGATGCAATGGTTCGACAAAACGAAGGTTTTGCCGAACTCTATCGAGGAATGGCTCGGTTCGTTAAGCTCCCCGCGCTACGGTTCAAATAACTGGTACGCTTAATCAAAGTTCAACTATTACTAACGTAGTCGAGTAAACAGTACTTTTGATGAAGATCGGTTATGCGCGAGTGAGCACTCGGGATCAGAAAGCCGACCTACAAGTCGATGCCCTGAAACAGGCCGGGTGCGAACGCATCTACCAAGACATCGCCAGCGGCGCGAAAAGCGCCCGGCCGGAGTTGGACAAACTGCTGGCCAACGTGCGGCCGGGTGATGCCGTGGTGATCTGGAAGCTGGATCGCCTTGGGCGTTCCCTCAAGCACCTGGTCGAGTTGGTCGGCGAGCTGGCAGAGCGCAAGGTCGGCTTACAGAGCCTGAATGACCCCATCGACACCACCCACGCCCAAGGCCGCCTGGTGTTCAACCTGTTCGCCTCGCTGGCGGAGTTCGAGCGCGAGCTGATCCGCGAGCGGACTCAGGCGGGTCTGCCGGCCGCACGGGCGCGTGGCCGGATCGGTGGCCGTCCCAAGGGCCTGCCAGCCAAGGCTGAGGCCACCGCCATGGCGGCCGAAACCCTCTACCGCGAAGGTCGCCTGAGCGTCAGCGCGATCGGCGAGAAGCTGCACATCTCCAAGAGCACGCTGTACAGCTACCTGCGCCACCGTGGTGTCGAGATCGGCGCGTACCAGAAGAGCGCCAGGTCACGCGACCAGCAGCCTTCGGCCGCGTCGCCGGCAGAGCCGCCCGCCGCCGAGCGGGTGGCCACCGTCACCCTGCGCCTCGCGGTGGTGAATAACAGCAAGTTCGTGCGCGGCCGGAAGCGGGCCACGGAGAACATTGAGCGCTACTGCCTGGAGCCCTATGGCATGAAGCGGCTGGATGCCGGCCACTATGAGTTGACCATTCCGTATCGGAGCGACGATGAGCTGGACAAGAGCGTGCATGACCTGCTGACCGAGATCAGCCAGGAGGCCGACATGCGCAACTGTTTTGTCGAGATGGGCGCCTGGGAAGAAGACACCGAAAAGCGTTGGTAGGGCTTACGTTGGTTTTTGGTTCCATTGCTCCCCAAACCCCTCCTTCACCGGCACAAAGCCAGGTTCACGTTTCCAGTACAGGCCCAGCCGGTCTAGCGTTTCCTGCACCGTCATTGCCCGCAACGAATCCAGCAGCGCGGGCGGAAAGGATCGACGGGCGCGACTCATGACAGCCACCCGATGAACTGGACGAGGGGGCCGCGCCGTTCAGGCGCTACTCAAAGGCAGGCGCTACTCAAAGGCAGGCGCTACTCAAAGGCAGGCGCTACTCAAAGGCAGGCGCTACTCAAAGGCAGGCGCTACGCGCCGGGCGTAGGCTTCGCCATTAGTAATACGCATGGACTTGGGACACCCGCCCGGAAGGCTCCGCCATTAGTAATACGGACGGACTTTGAACACCTCACGATCAGCCCTCCCCGCCTGTAATACGCATGGACTTGGGACACTCTCCCGGCTCTGCGATGTAGCGCCCGGCAGCGGTCTTGCTAATGCCCATCTGTGCAGCAATGGCCCGCACGCTCAGACCCTGCGCCTTGAGGGCCAAAGCCTGCGCCTGCTTGGCGCTGGCTGCTTCCAGATAGGAAGCACGATCGACAGCCCCAGCGGCACGTCTGCGGGCTTTCTCGCGCTCGCTGTGGCGCTCTGCGGCCATGTCCCGGCTGATGAGCGTGCGCAGCTTGCGCTGCTCGTCGTCGGTGATGTGAAACAGGCTGATAAGCGTGTCGTTCTTGGGCGTGTAGAGCGGCGCAAACTGCTTGCCGCCGAACTCCACCTTTTCCCCGGCTTCGTGGGCCTTGGCCTTGGCGTACAGCGTCATAAGCTCGGCGCTGCGGTAGTTCCACCGTGGGTCAAGCTCACGGGCCAGCGCGGCGGCCTCGTGGTACATCTGGCCGGTGTGCGTCGCACCTGACAGCAGCAGGAAATTCAGCCGCCAAAACAGGTGCTGCATCCGCTCGCCCTCGGCCACGCCGCCGCGCAGCGCGGCCAGCGTGCGCAAGTCCTCCAGACGATCCCACGCCAGTTGCCGCCCGTTGAGCGTGCGCAGGTTGCCGGTTTGGCCGCCCGGCAGCAGCTTGAACTGGCGACGGTCGGCGCGGGCCTTGCGGTCGGCCTCGATGTCCCAGCGGGCCACCGGCAGTAGCGCCTCGGCCAGATACTCGAAGTTGTACCGGATCGGCTCGCCGTCCGGGCCTTGCTCAACGTGGATGACGCGGCAAACCTCGCCGCTCTTGCTGTTCACCGTATTGACCAGCCGCAGCACGCGGCTTGCATCCTTGGCCGCTGGATCAGCGCCCAGCCCGGCCAGACGGTCGATCAGGTAACGCTGGCAGGCATTCCAGCGTGGCAGCGCCTGACGCGGCAAGGTGCCATCCAGCAGCCACTTTGCTTGCACGCCACGGCCAGAGAAAACGAGGATCGACGGCGGCGGCACGCCTTCGTCGTAGCAGCGGAACATGACAGCGGCGGCCAGTTGCTCGGGGCTGCGCCCCTGCGCCCACGGCTCGCGGTAGGTGTCCAGATCGGCGAACAGCAAGCCGATGCGGGCCAAGTTGACCACGCGGCGATTGGGCTTGATGAACTCAGCCTGAGACAGCCAGGTATCCCGGCTGTGGTCGAGCATGGAGAGCACCACGGGCATCTGTGACAGCCGGTAACTGTCCTGCTTCTTGCCGCTGCCCTCGCACGTCGCCATGAGCAACGAGAAAAAGCCCTGCCGGGCTGTGTCGTGATAGCAACCCGCCTCATCGGCTGGGCTGAAAAGTCGTAGCTGTGCCTGTCCCATAACCTTCTTTCCGCTTGTGCGGCAAGAGGTGGGGCGCTACAATGCAAACCGTGTCTGGGTGTTGCCTGTATAGGTTGCGCCTTTGGGTTCTAGCCAGTGCCACCTGACTAGTCCCGCCCCCTGCCAAGCCCCGCTGCCACGCGGGGCTTTGCTTTTTCATCCATCTGAACTCCGCTCCTTCGCTTCCAAAGTTCGCGGAATCCAGCCTTTTGCATTCGCCGTCCAGTGCAGCACGCCATGCTGCCGCAGCACTGCCGCCGCGCCATCGAAAGAGCGAAAAAACCGGATGCCTCCCCGGTACTGGCCGAGAATGCGCCGCTCGTTGCCAACGTGCAGCACGATCACCAGCCCGCGCTCTGTGTTCTCGATGACAGCGCCCTTGATCTCATGCGGTGCGTTCTTCGCAAACGCCTTGAAATGAGAGGGCGGCAGTACCTCCAGACTCAACGGTTCCATTTCAACCATCACTTTATACCCCACGCGCCGTATTTCATCAACATTATTAAATTTCGCCAAATCAAAAATGTATGGACTATAGTCCATGCTTTTGACCCGTCCAGCCGGTTAAGTGATTACTCAATCACTCTTTTCATCAAGTGAGCGCACCAGTTCGCGCAGAATGTCCGTGATGCTGCGCCCGGTCTTGGCGGCGTAAATCTTCAGCTTCGTGTGCTCGGCCCGGTCGAGGTCGAAATTCACCCGGACGGTGGCGGCCTTGTCGGCAAGGTCGGACAAGGTAGGGCCAGCCTTCGCGGCGCTCGGGCGGCCTGCTTTCATGCCAAGTTTCCCGCTACTCATTTTCACCTACTCCTTAATTACTCAAATGGTGCAATTGAGGAAACGGCGCACTTCCTCAGCCAGCGCCCGGATTTCCTCGGCGGCCTCGCTCGTCGGCTCTTGGTCAATGGCCGTGGTGCCGCTGGCCGCGCTGCTCGGGTAGATGACGCGCTGCGTGATGCGCGTTTGCAGGATCGGCAGGCCGTACCCGGCCAGCGCCTCGGAGACTTCCGCACCAATCTTGGTGCCCTTGATCGCACGGGACACCACGAAAGCCGCTTTTAGCTTGCCGTCGGTCAGCTCGATGCGCTGCTTGACCAAATCCACGAGGTCAGAGGTTGCCCAAATGTCGTAGGGCGACGGCTGCACCGGGATCAGCACGCAATCGGCGGACTTCATTGCCGACACGGCCAAGTCATGAGCCTGCGGCGCTCCGTCGATCACAACAAAGTCTTTCCGGGCCACGCTCTTTAGATCGCGCTCGATGGTGGGCCGGTCGATGCCAACCACGGGCACGGGTTGATCCTCGCGGACGGCGGCCCAATCGCGGGCGCTGCCCTGCGGGTCAGAATCAACCAGCAACACGTCTGCGCCGTCGAGTTGCAGGGCGCGGGCAAGGTGGGTGGCGATGGTGGTTTTACCCGCCCCGCCCTTCTGGTTCAGTACAGCAATGACTTGCATATGCGCTCCTTGAGCTATTGAGCGTTTGAGGAAAAAAGGAATTACTCAAGCGCAGTATAGCATATTGAGGATTTGAGTAAATGCACCTTTTGAGGATTTGAAGTCATAAAAAACCCCGCACGCGGCGGGGTTCGGTGGCAGGGCAGGGGAGGGCTTAGGCGGCCTGGTGGATCTCGTCGGCCACCTGTCGGCACATGGCCAGCATGTCGAGCGTGCCCGCTGCGATGGCCTCAAGGGTCGCATCATCCAGCGCCTGCACGATGCTGGTAGCCCGGCGCTCAAGCTCCTGCCGGGCGATGCGCTCCCAGTCGCTGACCTCCAGCAGTGATGCCAATGCAGTTTCATCGGCGCGTCCATACCCGCGTAAAACCTCTGAAAGCGCTTCAGTTGTGGTTGTCATCATCGTCCGGTCTCCAAGCCAGAATGATCGAAAGCGGCCAATCAGCCCAGTCGTGCCGCCTCTGCGGCGATGTGCCCAGCCAAAGCAGACACGAATGTCTTGAGGCTGGTCATCGACGACTGCTCCGTGAAGTCGCCGGTATTCACCGCACTGCGCTCTGCCGCAATGACAGCAGCGGTCGTGTAGAGCTGCTCCTGCACCAATCGCTGACACAGCAAGTCATACCGCGTGAGATACGACGCCCCCTTGAACTCCTCGAAGACCGGGAAGTGCGGCGATGAGTCACGCACCGGCCTGCGGGACTCCGGCGCGTCTTCGACCATCATCAGCCAGCCGACGAAAGGGCGTGGCTGCTTGCCGAACGCCTCTTCACGAAAGGCCGTCCAAAGATCATGGGCCGTCCCGATAGATTCCTCTGTTCGATTGTTAAAGTTGTTACCGAACGAGGGACCTACCTGGCTTTTCAGCTCGATGGCAGCAATCAGCTCTCCCTTGTAGATCACCAACAAATCCCACAGCTTCGTCGGGCGGAAGTAGCCTGGCAGGGTCAGCATCGCTCGATTCTGGTGAATCTCG
>NZ_CALSBS010000056.1 GCF_943590815.1 Pseudocitrobacter vendiensis
TGTTTGCCGTGATCGTATCCGTGAGTACATCATGGACAACCGCCCTGTTAGCTCCCTGTGGGGGGATGTTGTCCAGATCAGAACGGTAGATCACAACTTCTATACCACCGGCATTGAATTTCGTGAATACGAAGAAGATACAGAGCCAGGCCAGCTTAACATGCTTAAAGAAGCCGATTTTGAATACCTTCTGACGCAGAGTTTTTCTTGCCTCTCTGAATCTTCAGCTAAAACGTTTCTGACGCATCAGGAAAAATCTTTGCAGGAAACGCGCGACCGTGCGCAAAGCCAGCTGGCACAGCTTGGTACTGCGCTCGATATGCTGACGTCCAGAGAGTTCGTGATGGGCTACCATCATGGAACCGTGCATGTCTGGGATAATGACCAAAACGCGGTACAGCGCAAAGCGCGTCGTGTGAAGGTTATGCTAACCGGCTGTGGCGTGGTTGGCGGGACTATCAGCCTGGCCTCTGAGGCTGCATATTATGCGAGACTGCCTGGCAACCAGAAATGGGCGCCGCGCCCGGTTCCGATAAACTCATGGAACTTCCTGCACTTCAGCCCGTTCCACAATTTTATGCGTGGCAAGCCTGACAATAACCCGTGGGGGCCAGCGCTGACCATGTTCCGCACGATCAGCGGTACGCCACTCTATTTTAATTTCCATGTGACCCCGCTTGAAGAACTTTCCTACGGTAAACGCCCGCTGGGCCATGCGTTAATAACGGGTATGTCGGGGGAAGGTAAAACCACGCTGCTTAACTTCCTGCTGGCGCAGTCAATGAAGTACAACCCGCGGCTTTTTGTTTATGACCGTGACCGCGGTATGGAGCCGTTCATTCGAAGCGTTGGTGGCTACTATAAAGTTCTGCAACAGGGTATGCCGTCCGGGTTTGCCCCGCTTCAGATTGAACCGACCAAACGCAATATTGCCCTCATTAAAAACCTGTTCCGCATTTGTGTGGAAACCACCAATAACGGGCCTATCAGCGCAACGATGGCTACCGAACTGGCTGAAGGCGTTGATGCGGTTATGGGGGAAGGCTCACTTATTCCACGCGAGGCGCGCACCGTTACTATCCTGGACGGGTACGTGAATGAAGTTGTGGAAAATGGCGTATCACTGAAAGGGCTGCTGCGCGAATGGACGCGCGAAGGCCAGTATGGCTGGCTGTTTGACAATGATAAAGACAGCCTGGATCTCAGCGCGAATGATATTTTTGGCTTCGATTTATCCGAGTTTATCGCAGCCAAAGAGGAAGTATCCAGCCCGGCCCGTACTCCGCTCATGATGTACCTTCTGTACCGGGTACGTGACTCCATCGACGGCAAACGCCGCGTCATTCAGTGCTTTGACGAGTTCCACGCCTACCTTGACGATCCGGTTATCGAGCGTGAAGTTAAGCGTGGTATCAAAACTGACCGTAAGAAAGACGCTATCTATGTGTTTGCCACGCAGGAGCCGAACGATGCGCTGTCCAGCCGTATTGGCCGCACGATCATGTCGCAGACCGTCACAAAAATCTGCCTGCGCGATCCGGAAGCTATCCGAGAGGATTATGCCTTCCTTACTGATGCTGAATACGACGCGCTGATGTCGATTACCGAACACTCCAGACAGTTCCTGGTTAAACAAGGGCAACAGTCTGCGATTGCTTCTTTCAATCTCTACCCTCGCAACAGCGACGATATTGATGCAGATATTAAGACAATGGACAACGTTCTTAGCGTGTTGTCCGGTGAACCACAAAACGCCGAAATTGCGCATGAGCTGGTTGAACGGCTCGGTAATGACCCTGAAGTATGGCTCAAAGAATACTGGCGCCTGACGGCTTAACAACGAGGCAAAACACCATGAAAAAAACACTGACGGCAGTATTGCTGACCACCGGCCTGATTCTGGGAGGCGCGCAAAGCGCTTCCGCAGGCATCATCGTGACCAACCCTACTGAGCTGGCTAAACAGGTCGAGCAGCTTCAGCAAATGGCGCAGCAGCTGGAGCAGCTTAAAAGCCAGCTGCAAACGCAGAAAAATATGTATGAGTCGATGGCAAAGACAACCAACCTGGGCGATCTGCTGGGGACGTCTACCAGCACGCTGGCAAATAATTTGCCGGACAACTGGAAGGAGATCTACAGCGACGCCATGAACTCCAGTTCTTCCGTCACGCCTTCAGTTAACAGCATGATGGGCCAGTTTAATGCGGAAGTTGACGACATGACGCCCAGCGAAGCAATTACCTACATGAACAAAAAGCTGGCTGAAAAAGGCGCTTATGACCGCGTTATGGCAGAAAAAGCCTACAACAACCAGATGCAGGAACTAACCGATATGCAGGAGCTGACGGAGCAGATTAAAACGACTCCAGACCTGAAATCGATTGCTGACTTACAGGCCCGTATCCAGACGTCACAGGGTGCTATTCAGGGTGAGCAGGCGAAGCTGAATCTGATGAACATGTTGCAGCAGTCACAGGACAAGCTATTACGTGCGCAGAAAGAACGTGCCACCCACAATTTTGTTTTTGGAACCGGCGGGGACGTTACCGCGTCACCTTCAATTAACTGAGGTAATTATGAAAAAACTACTGCTTGTTATCCCTTTCCTCCTGGTGGCCTGCGATGCCTCGCATGACGTGGAGTGGTACAAAAAACATGAGAAAGAGCGCAAGGCAACAATTCAGGAATGCAAGAAAGACGCGGATGAACTTCAGAAACCTGATTGCAAAAACGCGCGCGAAGCCGATCGTCAGCTGTTTGTGTTCGGCAAAAAAGACGGCGAAATCAATTCACCGAAAATTTAGGAGTAAGGAGGCAATATGGCATTCACCCTAGTCGCAGACATTTTCGCAAAAGTAGACGGGGCGATTACGTCAATGGTGAGCGCCAATGTTGCCACCATTATCTCTGATGTAACGCCTCTGATTGCCACCTGTCTGACAATCAAGCTGATGGTTCAGGGGATGTACTCAGCGTTTAATCCGGGGGCGGGCGACAGCCTGAGTTCGCTGATTAAAGAGTATCTTTCCATAGCCCTTATCCTGAGCTTTGCAACGGCGGGCGGCTGGTATCAACAGGAACTGGTCAACGTGGCGCTTCACCTGCCGGATGATTTTGCCGGGATACTGTCTGCCCCTAATAAAGTCGGTGCAAGTGGCGTACCGGCGATTATTGATAGCGGTATTGAAAAAGGTATCAAGATCGTCAACACCGCATGGGAAGCCGCAGACGTGTTTTCATCGAGCGGCCTGGCCGCGTATGCCATTGGCGGCATTATGATGATTGCTACCGTTGTGCTGGGCGGCCTCGGTGCGGGCTTTGTGATCATGGCTAAGATCCTTCTGGCCGTTACGCTTTGTTTTGGCCCGATTGCAATCTTCTGCCTGCTGTGGGGAGCGACAAAAAACATCTTTGCTCGCTGGCTGGCGTCGGTCATTAACTATGGCCTTGTCGTCGTCATTCTTGCGCTCGTGTTTGGTTTCATCATGCAGATGTTCGACAACCTCCTGTCCTCGATGAACTCTGATGCCGCTTACTCATCAATCACTGGTTCTATCTCCGCCTTATTACTGACGGTCATTTCCGTTTTCGTTCTGTTCCAGATTCCGCAAATTGCCGCCAGCTGGGGTAGCGGTATCAGCGCCGGAGTTGCTGACGCCGCACGCTCTACGGGTTCTTCCATGCAGGCGCTTGGCAATATGGGCAGCCACGGCATGTTTGGCGGTAATGCGTTCAGAGGCGGTAACAGTGGCGGCGGCCAGCAATCGGCAGGTGGAGGAAGTGGCAGCAACAGCGGAGGAAGCAGTGGTTCTAATTTAAGTGGTAAGGCAAGGGGCAGTCGCGGGAAGAAGGCTGCATAAAATTAAAACAAAAGTCGTTGAAATTGCAATTTCGGCGACTTATTATAATTAGTACGTTCAACAACCGATAATGGATGCCGTAATGCGCAGCTTATTGCTTATGGGAGTTCTTCTGATTAGCGCCTGTTCCAGCGGGCATAAACCGCCACCGGAGCCGGACTGGAGCAACACCGTTCCAGTAAACAAAACAATCCCGGTTGATACGCAAGGTGGTGCAAATGAAAGCTAATAAAAAAACAGGGCTTACACGTGAAGCCATTAAAGAGTTCAACGAAAGCCGTAAAGGGCTTGAAGTTGATCTGATGGATGAAGTGCTGAAGTCCCGGCGTACCGCCTGGATGGTTGCCACCGGTTCAGCGGTGGTAACTGTTTTTGCACTCTCTTTAGTTGGTTACGTGGTGCATAAGTACAGCCAGCCAATCCCCGCACATCTGCTAACGCTCAACGAGGCCACTCACGAAGTACAGCAGGTCAAGCTGACCCGCGACCAGACCTCTTATGGTGACGAAATTGATAAGTTCTGGCTGACACAATATGTCATTCACCGTGAGAGCTATGACTTCTATTCAGTTCAGGTCGACTATACGGCCGTTGGCTTAATGTCCACGCCGAACGTGGCAGAGTCTTACCAGAGCAAGTTCAAGGGCCGCAACGGTCTTGATAAGGTTCTGGGCGACAGTGAAACGACCCGCGTGAAGATTAACTCTGTGATCCTCGATAAACCGCACGGCGTAGCAACGATACGCTTTACTACGGTTCGCCGCGTGCGCAGCAATCCCGTTGATGATCAGCCGCAGCGCTGGATTGCCATTATGGGGTATGAATATAAATCGCTGGCGATGAATGCTGAGCAGCGTTATGTCAACCCGCTGGGTTTCCGCGTGACGAGTTATCGCGTCAACCCTGAAGTTAACTGAGGGCTGCCCCATGAAAAAACTACTTCTTTCAGCAGTCGTTTTGTCAGTCCTGGGAGGCGCGGCCACTAACGTTATGGCGCTTGAGGTTGGCCGCAATTCTCCTTATGACTATCGCATTAAAAGCGTTGTTTATAACCCTGTTAATGTGGTCAAAATTGACGCTATCGCCGGTGTGGCTACCCACATTGTTGTCGCGCCTGACGAAACCTATATCACTCATGCTTTTGGCGATTCTGAAAGCTGGACGTTTGCGCACAAAATGAACCATTTTTTTGTGAAGCCGAAACAGGCCATGAGTGATACCAACCTGGTGATCGTCACCGATAAGCGCACCTATAACATCGTCCTCCATTTCATCGGTGAAGAAACGAAGAAAAATGCAGACGGTACGGTATCAAAATCCTTTATTGAAACGCCGTGGGCTGTGCGCCAGGCCGTTCTTCAGCTGACCTATGAATATCCGTTTGAGCAGCAGGAAAAAGCCAAAAGCGCGGCTGATAAAAAACGCATTACGCAGAAGCTGAAGCAGACGGCTTTTGCGGGGGCGAAGAACTATCAGTACGTAATGAGCGAACAGCCTGAAATGCGCAGCATCCAGCCGGTTCACGTCTGGGATAACTACCGCTTTACCCGGTTTGAGTTTCCGGCCAATGCGGAGTTACCGCAGGTCTACATGATCTCGGCCAGTGGCAAAGAAACGCTGCCTAACTCTCATGTTGTGGGTGAGAACCGCAACATCATCGAGGTGGAAACCGTCGCTAAAGAGTGGCGTATTCGTCTGGGCGATAAAGTCGTTGGCGTTCGTAATAATAATTTCGCACCGGGCGCCGGTGCGGTAGCAACCGGTACGGCTTCCCCGGATGTGCGCAGGGTTCAAATTGGGGAGGATAACTGATGGCCCGTAAAAGTGTCGATGTAGATCAGGAACTCGATGAAAACACCGGAGACGGTGAATTTGAAAGCGAGCGTGGCGGATTTAAAGGCAGTAACCGCCGTTCGGCTCCTGGTATGAAAGCCTTTGTCATACTGATGGCGCTGCTTGCTTTGGTATTCATCGGGATTACGGTCATGGGTAAAATTCGCACCCCGGCTAAAGCTGAAGCTGATAAAGACGGTGGTAAAGCGCAACAGGCCAATACACTGCCAAACTACAGCTTTAACAGCGATCCTGATGTTAATAAACCTGCAACTGCGCAGAATAGCGCCACTGATGCCCGTGCTGTGCAGGCTGCCGCACAGGCAGATGCAGATGCGGGCAGCAGCAATACCGCCGCGCGTACCTCTAATAAGCGTAAAGAACCTTCGCCTGAAGAACTGGCTATGCAGCGTCGTCTGGGCGGCGAGCTGGCCCAGACTAATCAGGCGGCTACAAGCAATAGTCCCGGAGTGCAGCCCCAGGACAACGAAACAAGCGAAGGTAGTTCAGCACTCGCTAAAAACCTGACTCCTGCAAGGCTGAAGGCTAGCCGCGCTGGAGTCATGGCTAATCCCAGCCTGACTGTTCCGAAAGGCAAAATGATCCCCTGTGGTACCGGCACCGAGCTGGATACCACTGTTCCGGGTCAGGTTTCCTGCCGGGTTTCACAGGACGTTTACTCAGCTGATGGACTCGTTAGGCTGATTGATAAAGGCTCATGGGTTGACGGGCAGATTACCGGTGGTATCAAAGACGGCCAGGCGCGCGTGTTTGTTCTCTGGGAGCGTATCCGCAATGACCAGGACGGGACAATCGTTAATATTGACAGTGCCGGAACGAACTCACTCGGCAGCGCGGGGATTCCGGGCCAGGTGGATACCCATATGTGGGAGCGTCTGCGTGGTGCGATCATGATTTCGTTGTTCTCTGACACCTTAACGGCGCTGGTTAACCAGACGCAGAGTAATAACATTCAGTACAACAGCACAGAAAACAGCGGTGAGCAGCTGGCGTCTGAAGCACTTCGCTCTTACATGTCTATCCCCCCTACCCTCTACGATCAGCAGGGTGATGCGGTGAGCATTTTTGTTGCCCGCGACCTCGATTTCAGCGGCGTTTATACGCTCGCAGACAACTAAAAAAGTGGGCGCTTAGCGCCCGCTTTTCTTCAGGAGTAATCATGACTGATGCAGCTTTCTATCAACTTGGCCCACTGCGCGAGTATTTAGAAGATCCTACTGTTTTTGAAATTCGCATTAACTGCTTTCAGGAAGTTATCTGTGATACGTTCAGCGGCCGCAGGGTTGTGCAGAACGCGGCAATTACGGCAGATTTTATTAGGAACCTTGCTAAATCGTTGGTGAGCAGCAACAAGCTGACCATGCAGGCCATTAATGACGTGATCCTGCCTGGCGGGATCAGGGGCGTTATCTGTCTGCCCCCTGCGGTGATTGACGGTACAACGGCCGTAGCGTTTCGTAAGGATTTGGCGGCCGATAAAAATCTGGAGCAGCTGACCAGCGAGGGGATTTTCAGTGACTGCCGGAAGATTACCGGCAGCAAGCAAAGCCTAACGGATGATGATTTTTTCCTTAAAGAGCTGCACAGCAGCGAAAAATGGCCCGCATTCCTGCAAACCGCCGTTGAGAAGAAACGCACTATCGTGATCTGCGGTGAAACCGGGTCGGGGAAAACGGTACTCACGCGCGCGCTGTTAAAATCGCTACATAAAGACGAGCGTGTAATTATTTTAGAGGACGTTCACGAAGTCACGGTCGATCACGTTGTAGAAGCCGTTTATATGATGTACGGCGATGCAGGAAAGATCGGCCGCGTCAGCGCCACTGATGCCCTGCGAGCCTGTATGCGTCTGACACCGGGCCGTATCATCATGACTGAGCTTAGGGATGATGCTGCGTGGGATTATCTTAAAGCACTTAATACCGGCCATCCAGGCGGTGTTATGTCAACGCACGCTAACTCTGCGCGCGATGCCTTTAACCGTATTGGGCTGCTTATCAAGGCGACCCCTATCGGCCGTATGCTCGATATGAGCGATATTATGCGAATGCTCTACTCCACCATTGACGTTGTGGTGCATATGGAAAAGCGGAAAATCAAAGAAATTTATTTTGACCCTGAATATAAAATGCAGTGTGTGAACGGGAGCCTGTAATGAAAAACTTAGCAACCTGGCTTCTGGCCGCAGCATTTACGACAGCCGCCCTGCCCGCCTTTGCGGTGGAACCATCCGTTCAGGTTGGCTACTCGCCTGAAGGAAGCGCCCGCGTTCTCGTCCTGAGCGCCATTGACTCCGCAAAAACCTCGATACGGATGATGGCTTATTCTTTTACCGCCCCGGATATTATGAAGGCACTGGTAGCAGCCAAAAAACGGGGAGTTGATGTGAAAATCGTAATTGATGAAAGGGGCAATACGGGGCGCGCCAGCATTGCGGCCATGAACTACATAGCGAACAGCGGCATCCCTTTGCGTACTGACAGTGATTTCCCTATCCAGCATGACAAGGTGATCATCGTGGATAATGTGACCGTTGAAACTGGCAGCTTTAATTTCACCAAAGCGGCCGAAACGAAAAACTCGGAGAATGCGGTGGTGATCTGGAACATGCCTAAGCTCGCTGAATCATTCCTCGAACACTGGCAAGACCGCTGGAATCGGGGGAGAGACTACCGTTCCAGCTACTGAATACTGACCGCCGAAAGGCGGTTTTTTTTGTTCAAAGAAACTGATCTCAGTATCGCGCACGGGGCAGCTGGCCAACGTCGCCGGCATCGCGCCGGCAAAAATCGAAAAACAGAAATATCAGCAAGATAGCTTAAACAGGTGTCGGGAAATTTCGTTGAGATATTTTGAAGGAATCACAGTGTAAGCAGGCGGCCTATTTCAAAAAAGGCGGCTGTACGGTAGTCACTGACTCTCTCGCAGATCTTCCCGCTCATGTACCAGTAATACCCGTCAGTGCTGACAATATCGAGCAAATACCGCATATCATAAACCGTATCGGGTATTACCTCACCCTCACCGGCCAGAACGCCGCTGGCAATAGAATGGTTCCCTCCTCGTACAAAGCCTATCCGCCAGGGCAACCACAAAGTAACGCGGTGGTTAATATCCTGTACCCACGGATTGCCCTTAGCGCTGCCTATATGGGGTCTGAGGTCCAACCATGCGAAAAACCACGTTAAGAAAGCAACCTTCTGAAAAGGCGACGTTTATCAGTTTTTTTTCCGGCCATAAAGGGGGCGGAAATTATTCCCTGCACGGGTATTCGCAAGGATTTCGGTAGTGCTCTGGCTCTGCCCCCCATAACCTGGCGGACAGAGCATGATTGGGAAAGCGGTACCCTCACGGCAGAAACGATTGACGCAGGCTATATTTCTATTATTCTGGAAATATAGATAAAGGAGGTATTATGGATTTAAACACTGCTGCAAACGCACTTCGAGAACTGGGCCACCCGACACGTCTCAGCATATACCGGGAGCTGGTCAGGGCGGGTCATGAAGGCCTGCCGGTTGGCGAACTGCAGAAGCACCTTGAGATTCCTGCCTCCACGCTCAGCCATCATCTTTCAGCGCTGATATCCGCTGGAC
>NZ_CALSBS010000057.1 GCF_943590815.1 Pseudocitrobacter vendiensis
CAGTCCACGCCTCAGAACTTGTGGGCTCGCTTTTAAAAAGTTCCCGTCCGTCAGGGCTGGCGCAGGCGATTATGGAGGTGGGACGGGTCAACAAGACGCTGTACCTCCTCAACTACATTGATGATGAAGAATATCGTCGCAGGATACTGACTCAGCTTAACCGGGGAGAAGGCCGTCACGCCGTGGCAAGGGCGATCTGTTACGGCCAACGTGGTGAGATTAGAAAACGTTACCGTGAGGGGCAGGAGGATCAACTGGGTGCGCTGGGGCTTGTCACTAACGCAGTTGTATTGTGGAACACGCTTTATATGCAGGAAGCGCTATCACATTTGCGCAGCGCTGGTGAGATCCCGGAAGACGAGCATATCTCACGCCTGTCGCCACTGATGTACGGTCATATCAACATGCTGGGACATTATACGTTCACGCTGCCGGAAAATATTCTGAAGGGAGAGTTGAGGCCATTAAATTTCAATTCAAACAATGAATTATTGCCTTAACGTGGTTTTTTACACGATTGAACCTCGAACCCCTATATCGGCTAAAGCACTCCGGTAGCTTGATTCACCCCACGGCCACGGCAGGATCTTGGCCGTCGCAAGCGCCAGGGGAAAATCTTCAGCTGCAAGCCTGAGTGATTTCATGTGCGTGTAATCCATCGCCCAGATGATTTTTGTGAAGAAGAACTCGCGCTCGTTCATGTCCGGGCGCGCGTCCTGGCCCTCCGTGCCAACGGCCAGCAAGTAATCGGCCTGAATTGGCAGTATCAGCGCGCGTAGTAAGTCATGGATCGCCGGTTGCGGCAGTCTGCGCGCCAGATTAATTACCCGGTCGAACTTCAGTTTATCCTGCTTGCGCTTGTCGGTCTGCTCCATCAGATTTCATGGCCCCCTTCTTCATGCTCATGCTCATGGGTGTGTTCTTTTCCGGTATGGCTCTGTTCCGCCTGAGACGTCTGCGGCATGGCGTAATCGTCGTAAATGCTGCTGTCAAAGTCGTAGTCTGATGCTTCGGCATAATGCTCGTAATCGGCATACTCCTGCGCGCTCCACTGCTGATCGTCGGCAGCAGCATAATCATGGGCCAGTTCTGCATCATTTTGCTGTGCTTCATGACGCCGCAGGCCAACGGAATCATCCATAGGGTTCTGCTTAAGATGAAAGGCGTCCTCTGCGTTGCTCACCGGCTGATAATCAGTGCCGGTTGTCATGTTATGTTCATCGGGTTTCTGGTTAAACGCCATGCTTTCCCCCGTGGCTTCTGGCAGACCTTTTTCAGCTGATCGGGTTTCTAAACTGGTATCGCGGCCAATATCCTTAAACCTGGCCTCAAGCCCAAAGAAACGGTCAATTTCTGCGGCCGTGGTTTTCGGGCTGTCGCGGCTCACGCTCGATGCCAAAGATTTTTTATCGTCGGTAAAAATTTCCACCTCATGACGCGCACGCGAAATACCAACATAAAAAACGTCCTTAGAAGTGGTAAGCGATTTGGTATCTATGTTGAACAACACGCGATCACAGGTAAGCCCCTGGGATTTGTGGACGGTGGTTGCATAAGCATAGGAAAGATAAGAAGCCTGTTTTTTGTCCAGCTCAACCGTGCGCCCTTTTTTGTCCTCAAGCGTCAGTTTTTCACCCTCCACGGTTTTCACCGTGAAGCGGTCGCCGTTGGCAACGTCCAGCGTTTTATCGTTACGCGTTACCATGACCTTATCGCCCGGCGCCAGTTCGGCGCTGACTGCCTGGTATACAGACAGCTTGGTGTGTGTACGCGGGCTGAAAGCGATCTGCTCACCGCTGCTGCTTTCAACCGTCAATTTGTTGCCCGGCCCGGTATCAAGAACCTGGTAAGACTCGCCCCGCTTCATACCATTTTTGTAATCCTGTTCGGGGATAATGATTTGCCCTTTACTGAAATAACGGCTGTCGCGGCGTTCCGCCTGTGTCGAATCCACGCGGTCAAGTAGCGTGAACGTTTCGCCGGTTCCGGCAAGCCCCAGATTGCCCCGGATGTAGTCATTGAGGGTTTTGCGTGAGGCGTTCGTACCAGAGATTATCAGGGTGGCATCCTGTTGTTCTGAGGACAGAGACAGGTAGCGATCGGCAAGTTGAGCGAGTCGGGGCGCTTCTTCCTTCAGTTCGTTCACGCCGGTGATATTTTTCAGGGCGCGCGCGGCATTACCTTCAGCGGCATACTTAACCGCCTCAAGCAAAACTTCATTCTTCTGTCGCTGAATGTCTTTCATGTAGCTGGTCTGCATACCTGCTTTAATCAGCTGCTCAAAAGGCTTACCGGCTTCTACCGCTTTCGTCTGTGACGTATCCCCCAGGAATACCGCGCGAGCGTTATGCTTCTCGATCACCTCCATCAGCTGTTTCATCTGCCGGGCGGGTATAACCCCGGCTTCATCAATGAATACGACTGATTTTTCATCCAGCTTTTTATCCTTCGCTTTGAGGAAGGCGGCAACGGTGCGGGCCGGTAATCCATCATCTTCAAGCGCTTTTTTCTGTGTCCCATAGGGGGCCAGCGCCGTGACCTTCAGCCCTTGTGACTCCAGCAGCTCTTTAGCGGCCATCGTCATATAGCTTTTACCGGTACCGGCGTAACCATGTGCGGCCACAAAACGATCTTTGCTCGTCACAATTTCTGTAACTGCGCGCATCTGCTCATTCTTGAGGGTTTTCCCGGCGAGCAGCTGGCCTGCAATCTCTGCGGTCAGCTGTCGCGGCATCTGCCCCCGGCCGCGTGATTCGATAGTCAGAATGGAACGCTCAAGGCGAATACCCTCCACGGTAGTGACGCGGTGGCTGGTCTTTTTAAGCCTGCCGTTTTTAATACCATCATCTACCGCAAAACGGGCTTTATCCGCACGCATCCCGCTATTCGTCAGCGAGTCGATCCACTCTTTGCGCGTCAGAGTTTCGGCCATAACTGAAGCACCGACCTTCAGCGTTGATTGATACCGGGCTTCGCCCTCGATGATGGCGCCCTTCTGTACCGCCTTCAGGTACGCTTTTTCAACATCGGCCATTGTGGCATGGCCCAGCACCTGCTTATTAGCGATCTGAATCAGCTTCTGGCGTTCAAAGCTGGCATCGCGCTCTGACAGCGACTTAACTGCAAACTGGATAGCCCGGTCAGCTTTAACCTCAGGGCTGGTAAAATCCGGGGCCATGTTGCGCGCAATATCAGCCTCCAGAGGTTTACCGTGTCCCTGCCATTCACGGTTATCAAAATCAATGCCTAGCGTTTTGGCGCGGCTGGCCCATTCCTGGTGAATTTCTTCACGGGAATGCTCTGTTTTCTTTTCACGCGTCGCCATCGAGACGCGGCTTTTCGTCTGAGCATCGGCGGTTTCCCGCGTCAGGCCCATTGCAGCGAGTCCCTTTTCAATTTGCTCCGACCGGCGGGAAAAAGCGCGAATCTGTTCGTCTGAAAAATGGGCCATATCGAACGTGTTATTTTTGCTGTTGTAACGCAGCTCATAACCGGCTTTGGTCAACTCCAGCGCCAGCTCCTGTTTGTAAACATCGCCCAGGTGCATTTTGTTACGCATCAGCTCATCATTTTTGAGCGCGCGCCACTGGCCGTCCTCGCGCTGGGTCATGTTCATGACAAAAGCGTGGGTGTGCAAATCAGGATCTAGCGCCCTGGACGTTTCGTGGCGAAAAGTAGCGACGACAAGGTTATTGGTATTCTGGGTTACTGATTTCCCCTGGCGAGTCGTCCGGGCCTGCGCGAGTTTTTCAGCTTCACGCACAGCAGCGGCAACAGCTTTTTCATGAGCCTCGATAATGGTTTTATCGCCGTGTATCAGCGCCTGCATGGATACCCCTTTAGGCGCTGAAAACGTCAGGTCGTAGCCCAGACGCTCTTTTTTGGCATCACCCACGTGTCGCTGCATATGCGTGAAGGTATCTATCTCTCCGACAAGCAGCTCTTTAAACCGGGCTGATTCAACGTCCCCGGATAAGCCGAGGGCTTCAGCTCCGGTTCCCTGCCAGGACGTGAATGATGAATCCTTACTGTAGTAATCATCCTTTGCATCAGAGTAGTAGCCCACAACGCTAGTGACGTTCTGGCGGGTAATCGTGGTTATATCAAGCATCAGATCTCCCTCAGTTCAATGCCAGGAACAGGGTTTTTGCGATGGTATTTAACGTGTTTAGCCTTGAACTTAGCGACGGGCATATCACCAGGCAACGCCAGATAGCCGGTGAGGTTTGGCAACATTGATATTTCGGTAGGCGTTACGGCACGAACAACTTTAACGTCGCGGCGTTTACGGACAATCCAGGGCTTCTGAGGATCGGATTCTTTACGCTCAACTTCGCCTTCTATCTCACCGAGTGAGCGCGACATTTGATCCAACGTTTCATCACCGAGACGGCTGCCGCCCAGCACGATGTTAGAACGCATGTTAGCCAGAATTGTCTGAGCCATATCCCGACCATAAACCTTAACCAGCTGAGAATAGGTTTGATAGCCAGCATAAACACACAGACCGCTTTTACGCCCTTTGGTCAGTGCATCGTTGAGGTTTGGCAGAAACTGGAGTGATTCCAGCTCGTCAATAAATACATTAATGCGGCTTTCTTTTTCACCCATACCCAGCACGATAGAAAAAATCGAATCCAGCCAGCAGGAAATTAGCGGATTAAGTGACCTTTTCATTTCTTCCTGCCAGGTGATAAACAGGGTTCCCGGCTTTCCATCATCAAGCCAGTCACGCAGGGAAAAATTACCTTCCGGCATTTTCAAATGTGGGGCAAGATTCTTACTGAGAACAAATCGCGCGCTTCCAACTGCTTTTTCAGACCCGGAAAAAATAGCTTCGGCAGGCGTCCCCATTAAAAATTCTTTTAATTTTTTCTGGTCAACGTTACAGGCCCAGTGAATAACTTCTTCCATAGTTACTGTGCTATATAGGCTGTGAAGTTTTTTCGAAACTTCACTAAAAATAAGACGGCCATAGCCGAACCATTCTTCAGTAGCCATATCAGGGCTTTCCTGAACAATAGAGTTCACTAAGCGCTCGTAATCATATGAACGGCGAATTTCATTGAAAAACACCCAGCCTTCAGTGCGTTTATCATAGGCGTTTAAAATAACATCGCCGGGACGATAGAAATTCTTTAAGAAGCCCCCATTTGGATCTAAAGCAATATTTTTGCCGCCTCTAATGATGCTCTTAAATAACAGTTCATTGAAAATTGTGGTTTTACCAGTACCGGTTGTACCGGCAATCGAAAAATGCAAGTTCTCAGCGTATGTAGGTATGGGGATATTAGCCACGGTTAACTGGTTGACACCTCTTTCGCGTGTTTTATCAGCGAGTGTTCTGGCGCGAACAAGCTCTGTACCACGATAAATCTTTTTGAATCTTTCGCCTTTAAACACGCGTGATTTATCATAAATGATAAAAGCGATCAGACCGCCAACACCAATAAACCAGCCAGCAATTAAAGCTGACCATAAAGGCCATAGCGAAAAAGTATTCTTAACCAGATACGGAATCAGGTATTTAGCCGTGGATGGATCAATACCGTAGGTAAATTTTGCAACTAGAAACCATACCATCACTGGAGGCAAAGTAATTGCAAATAAAAATGCTAAGCCTCTTTCTCTATCGTCCATTTCAGCGCTCCTTTTTTGGTTCCCAGACTTTGTAGCCGTTACGTTCAACCTCTGCTTTTGCCGCTTTGGTTTTGCCCGGTTCTGCTATCGAGCGCAGGAGGATTAGCGTTTCAATAGCGAGTGATTCATGCAACATCATCTGTCCTGCCGGTGGGAATTTTACGCCAGATAGCGTTTCGGTTATTGCCTTCAGCTCATCGCGCAGTGGGCCAAAATCCGCATCTGAAGCACGGTCAAAAAGATAATCCAGTTTGCGATTTACGTCGCTCAGCCGGTCGGCAACTATTTTCAACCCGGACTCCCGATCACCTGGGCCAGCTTCAATGCAGCGCCGCAGATAATCTGACCGATTACCTCCTGAAACCAGGTCTATATAGGCCAAAAGTTCATCTGATACTTTTGCGGTTATTATTGGCATTCAGTCCTCACATTGTGCATTTTTTAAACAAAAAATTGGGATCTAACAAGCTGAAATCTTAGTATTACCAAAGTAATAAAGCAAACTCATTATAAAACAATGAGTTATTGGGTGTTTTTAATACCTAATTATTACCGAATATTGTTGCTATTTATTTTTTTATCTTTTAAATCAGTATGATAGCGTGATTTATCGCGCTGCGTTAGGTGTATAGCAGGTTAAGGGATAAAAAATCATCTTTTTTGGTAGGGGCGATCTACGTAGGTTAAGGACTAACTGGCTAAAAAGCGTTCAATATTCCGTATTCATGCTTGCATGAATACCAGTACAACAAAAGTACATCAAAATTACATCAAAATTACATCACTTGAAGGTTGACAGTACAACAAAATTACATCATTCTTTGGTCATGAGGTAGCCAGTACAACAAAAGTACATCAAAAGTACATCAAAATTACATCAAAATTACATCATTCTAAATGAGGGTACTATGAAGCCCAAAAGTATCAGGGCGGCACTTCAGTTGATGTTGCCGGAAATAGAAGAAATGCTGTCACTGGGAGTTTCCAGGGAGGAAATTTATAAGGCAGTTTCTGAACGCTTCGGCCTGGAAGGTGTGAACGTTCGTAGCTTTGATACGTCCCTATATAGAGCGCGGCAAATCCGGAAAAATGGAATGCACAATACACATGAAAGGATGCCGAACAATGATGATAGTGTATTGCACAATACACAAAAAGGAGGTAGCGAGAAAGGTGCAGAGGAAAGTGTATTGCACAATACACAAACGCCGCCTGAGCCTGAACCGCAAGGAAGTGAAAAAAAAGAAAGTCCCGGCATTATTGATAAAGAGTTCTTCAATAAAATCAGTGAAGATTTCGACCCTAAGATGTTCAATAAAAAATTCTGAGGTGATTTATGAAAGTAGCGGTAATTAATTACAGTGGCAGCGTTGGTAAAACCTTAATTTCATCCTACCTGTTAGCCCCGCGTCTGACTGGAGCAAAATTCTATGCGGTTGAAACTATCAACCAGTCTGCTTCCGATCTGGGGATTGAGAATGTTTCCATTTTTAAAGGTGATGACTTTTCACGGTTGATTGAAGATATTGTTTTTGAAGATGCCGGGATTATTGATATTGGTGCGTCAAACGTAGAAGCGTTCCTGATGGCAATGTCCCGCTTTGACAGTGGCGCGAATGAATTTGATAAGTATGTAATCCCGGTTACGCCTGATAATAAGGCCATTGATGAAAGCCTGAAAACAGCACATACGTTAAGTAAGGCAGGTGTAAGCAGCGATAAAATCATCTTTGTTCCAAACCGCATTAGTCCAGATAGTGAAGTAGAGGATGTACTGGCGCCGGTATTTGAATTTGTCAAACGAACGAAAGTTGGCAAAATCAGCAAGAAATCTGTTATTTATAACAGTGAAGTTTTCGAATATCTCGCGTATCACCGTATCTCATTCGAAGCATTGACCGCTGAAGATCCAGAAGAATTTAAAGCCCGCGCTAAACAAACAACGGATGCTGACGAGCGCAAAAAACTGGCCCGCCGTTATACCTACATGAAACAGGCAATTCCTGTTAAAGCTAATCTCGATAAAGCATATGCGGCTTTAATGGGAGAATAAAATGGAAAAGCAGCCAGATAAATTTGAAGTTCTGATGGATTGGTTTTTAGGTGACGCGAAGGAAATCACCGCAAGTCAGAAAGAAATGACTGAGATACTTTCTGCGCTTTCGGAAAAGCTGGCAAAAGACACCGAAAGTTTAGGAGAGACGGCAGACTCTCTTAAACGGACTTTAGTAGAAAACCAGCGTTCAATTAGCCTGGCAATTAGTGATGATGCTAAGGCGCGTGAGGAATTTCTGACGAAGTTCCGCCGCGCGCAGGCGTCCAGAGCTGAGACGTTAACCCGTCAGATCCTTTTTATTACAGCTGGCTGCACTATTGTGGGCGCCGCCGTGGGTGCCGCGATAGCCATAATTCTACTGAGATAATGTAAACCGGGCATGTCCCGGTTTTTTTTCAAGCGAAGCGCGGAGGCCGCAGGCCGGAGGCATTAGTGGCCGCCGCCCGAAGGGGCGAGACGCGTAGCGGCTCGATGCGCAGCACGGCAGAACGGCCCCGCAGGGGTAATGCCCGGTTTAATTCAACGTGACAGTCACGTGGAGGAAAAATATGAATGACCGACAGCGTGAACAAGCCCGTATTCGCCAGGCCCGGCGCCGCGCGCGACTCAAAGAGGAAGGCGCTAGCGTGACAGTCACGCTAACAAAACAGGAAGAAGCAATGTTACAGGAGCTTTGCCGGGTTCGTCGTCCAGGACGAACAGCCTATTCCACGAATGAGTTTTTCCAACTGCTGCTGATCCGAAACTGGCAACAGTGGCAGGAGCAAAAGGCGCAGCTGGGGAAATGCCAGGCTTGCGGAAAGCTGAAAGCGGAGGGAGGTTGCGGCGGCGAACGGCAGAGCGAAACCTTTAACTGCTGGCTAGCCGTCGAAGCAAACGAGCTTAATGTGTAGTGTATTGTGCTATACAGAAATTGCCAAAAGCAGCGCGGAGTAATAACTGAAACGGCCGCGCAGCGGAAAGAAAAAAGCCCGGTCAATCCGGGTTTTTTTCTTTCGGCGGCTCAGTAATCGTCTAGATCTCCGCAGCCCAGCGGGCAACAATTACGCTCAATACCGTGGCTGCAATAATCGTTTTCCCGATCCTGCCGGATTTCTTCCGCGATCTCGTCTTGGGTCAGATAGTCAAATTCACGCCGCGCTACCGCGATCAGTTCTTCCCGATACTCGGCCGGAACGCCAGCAAGATAGCCGTCAATAACCGCGCTCAGGCGGCGCTGATACAGTTCATAAATCAGGCCGCAGCGGGGCTGCTGTTCGCGCGCAAAACTCTCACACTGGCGACGAAAATCTTCAAGAGTCTGCTCAAGGGTTTGTGTGGTCATGTCGTTTGTCCTCGATCTTTCTGTTAAAGACCCGGCTTGGCCGGGTCGTCAGTGCTATTTAGTTTGTTGCAGCAGCTGGTCTAATTTTGCCGCCAGTGCATACGTCGATGTGAAAGCGCCTTGCAGGCGCTGATTAGGCAGCTGGTTGAACGCTTCGAGGCAGGCGCGCAGCAATAATTCTTTCTGAGATTCGACTTCTTTTTTCAGCTGGGAAGGGGTGGTAACAGTGGTCATGCTTACTCCTTAGTGATCCGATACCGGCAATTTTTCGGGT
>NZ_CALSBS010000058.1 GCF_943590815.1 Pseudocitrobacter vendiensis
ATTTAAGGGGCAAAAAATTATCATTCTGGCTGGGTGAGCTGCGCAGGTTAAGGAGCATCGATGACGAAAAAGCGTCCTTAGCGACCTCGTTCATGCTCGCATGAACGGATTATTTTTCCGGACTACAGATAAACTACAGGAAGACTACAAAAGTTGATGATTTAATCCTGATTTTTAGTGTGATGACTACAGATAAACTACAAAATAACTACAGGATTACCTCAGATCCGTTCTCGGAACCATTCGTACATCCGACCCCCTTACCGTTTTACATTGAGCACTGATGCTCTGAGGGCCCATATGACGAAACAACAGAAAACAGCGCTGAACATGGCTAAATTCATCCAGAATCAGTCTCTGCTCCTGCTGGAGAAGCTTAACGAGCTTGATCTTGATGCTGAGGTCGACCTTTGTGAGAAACTCCACGATGATGCGGAGCATCTTTTCCGTACACTGTCCTCGAGACTGGATGCATTACAGGATGGTAACTGATGGCCAGAGTGTCTATTAGTGAAGCAGCACGGCTTGTTAAGGTTAGTCGCCCTACTATTTACAAGATGATTAACAGTGGTAAGTTAAGTTACACCTCTGTTGTAAAGCACGGGAAGTCTATTAAAATTATTGATACTTCAGAACTTATTAGAGTGTTTGGTTCTCTTGATGGTGTAATCGATACTGTAAAATATGATGTGAAAAGTGACGCGGAATCTACAGGTCTTAACAGCGTTGTTTTACATGATTTACAACATAGAATCGCTTTACTTGAAGCTGAAAACGATGGTCTTAAAGGGGCTGTTAAGGCTCGAGATGAGCATATTGATTCCCTTCGTCAGACTATGCAGCTTCTGGAGTACAAGCACGAACCTTCTTCACCACCCCATTCCCCGTGGTGGAAATTCTGGAAAAAATCCTGATCCTGCCATGCTTGAGTTTTCCTGTCCGGCCATCCCGGGGCGTTCCTGAACTTTCCCAGATACCGCCAGATCTCTGAACGCTCCTCACCACGAAAAATACCCATACCCACACCCTACGCAAAATTAAAATTTTGAATATAATTCATTAATATCATTTAGTTAGTTGTTATTGAATTACGCAGCATTACCTTATGTAAGGTCAACCCAAGTCGTCGGCGATTCGTGTACGACTTGCCGACGACTCGTCATAGAGTCATCGACGACTCACTCCACACTATCAGTAACTTATGACGACTTGACTCTAGAGCCGAATCGTTGATTTGGCGTTTTTTTGACCTGGGTGACTCTAGAGTCAAGTCCCGAGTCGAATCGCCGGTGAATCGTGTGGTAAGTCGTCCGCCGACTTGCCATAACGTGATGCCGGCTGTCGACGAACCCGATTCCTGACCGTGCTGAAAACCGGTTTTCCGGCTGCGCCGGCAACGCTTCACAGCCACGCAATAAATTGCGTCCCCGTTCACCGTTTTCGGGTAAGAAGAACATCGGAAACAGGACTTACCCCGGCTGAATGGCGTGAATTTCCGCGCTATGCACTTGCGCGCATACTCATGCATGCCGTAAAAACAGAGCCTGCGCGTTTCTGGCGGGTTTTCGGGTGGTTTGTTGCCTGTTTTACCGGTTTCCCGTCAGAAACGCGCTGAGGGCCTCTGAGGCGGTGCGGGCAACAGATGTTATGGTAAATCAGGCGAGCCTTCTTTGGGACTTTGCGGTTTTTTTGGAGCACCTCTGCATTCTTTACACCAGCTTTGTATGACCATCTTTTCTGCCGAAATCCTTCGGTAACCAAATAATCGTTCGATGTCAGATTCGGATTTTGCAAATTTTTTACATTTTGGACATGTATGTGTGTTTGGAGGAGGGCTCATTGTTGGTAGCTGTATGTTGATAAGCTTGAGCATTAATGGAGAAATATCATACACATTACTCATCCCTACATCGGTTTTCCCAGTTGAACGTACTCTTTTTCTTATCAGCTCCTTATCTTCGAGCCTTTGTATGGTTCTCTGAATGGTACGCCGGTCTTGGTTCATTCTTTCTGCTAGAGAATCTATTGATGGGAATATTTTTGCAGAAGCACTATGCATAAATGATATCAAATGGATAAGGAGAACTAACTCTGAGTTACTGATACCCAAGTGAGATTGATTTTTTAGCAGTTCGTTGGGGACTGTTGTCCATCCTGAACCAAGGATTGTCCTCCCCCATATGGATAGTAAGGCTTCAGGGAAATCAGTCTTTTCTTTCTCTTTAGTTGTACTCATAGCGGTTACTTTTTTGAATCATTTATCATGACATAACTACTCTTACATACACTATATCATAGTGTATGTAAGAGTAGTTATTATTAGGGTGGCGTTAACGCCACCCTAATTTTACCTTAAAGGCACGCCTTTTCGTGACATGTCACGACGCTTGCTCTTAACATGATTCGAAGAGGAATAGTTTGCTATTCCTACTACGTCATTAAGCGAGGTATTCACATGTCTGGGATGAGAAAAGCATCGGAACATCGTTCTCCGATAAAACCCGCCATGAGTTACGCTCTGTTCCAAGATTTTATCAATGCGGGGCTGGCAGCTCAGAAGAGCGATGAGGCTAAGTCTGCTGTTAAAAATCATCGGATTACCAATCAGAACTGATACTTGTCTGTGATATCATTCGTACTCCTATTTTGCTCGGGAGTACGTGGATGCCGCCGCACCTTCCTCGAATCATTGTTCATATTCATGATGACTTATCTAGGCTACCTGGAGTTGAGTCCGTGGCTAGGGAATTTGAAACATATAAATCCTATGCGTTTCAGATAGCGACAGATAGTGAATGTGATGTTTCGAACTTCCTTCCTACATTGGATGAAGAAGATCAAAAGGCATTTCGTCCCGACCACCCGTTTTTTGGTCGAGATCGTCTTTTCTATGGCCAAAGGATAAGGGCAGCAAACGATCCTGTCTTTCACGTTCACTTGCATCACCAAGAAACTATTAAATCTTGGTATGATTTTGATAAAGCAGATGTTTTTGTTAGTCAGTGGGATTGTGTAAGTGACGCTGCATTGGTCTATGCATATTTGAAAACAGAAAGTGATGATTACCACTTTTTGTTGTTAGAGATCGTGGCTCCAGGGGCTCATGACCTTTATCAAACAGAAGGTAAAATTGCAGAGTGGAGACATAAAACTAGAAATTTCCGCTATAGCAGCCAGAATCCTTCTCTGAGAACTTGAATCCAATTAAAGCACAAAGGCCCGTAAATACGGGCCTTTGTGCTTTCACGCTTCCCGAAGGGAAAACGGCGGGACAGGTATTTGGTAAGCGGCAGGGTCGGAACAAGAATGCGCTCGGGGGGAGCTACCTTCCGATAACGGGTGTTATGGTAAATACAAGTAATTTGCAGGTATAAAAAAGCCGTCCGTAGACGGCCTAGTAAGTTACTTCGTCTTTGTCATCACTACCAATTCCCATCGGATGTCACCTGGGACATTATGCTGCCTGTGATTTTGCGGTGGCAAAGGATCATCTTTATTGCACGTCACTTCATCACCACAGTTCGTGCAGCGGTAAATGCCGGAAGCCGGACAAGTATTTCCCGGCTTATAGTAATACCGCCATACACTCCCTTCAGGCTCGGTTGTTTTTGTTAAAAATTTCGCTGTGCTATCTACATAAAAGGCCATGTTGCTTTCCTTACATAAACTAAGTTAGGGACCGAAGCTTGCATGCTTCGGTGGTTATTGTTTTTTCTTTTCCCGATTAATTGGGATCTTAAACATTCCCCCGTTAGGACGGGTTATCCGTTTGCCCTTTACCGTTATGTAAGGGCGAAAAATGTATGCCTGAGACTCGTCCGTCTGCATGTTGCATTTCCTATTTTCGCCACATGAATGTTGATTTTTGCTATCAAAATTGTACTGTAGCAACCAACAGATCTTGTGGCTGGCTTTATCAAAGCACTTGAGGTGGTACTCAAGCGCCGCATTTGCGTATGGTTTGTTACGGGTTAGTTCTGGTGGTACAGGCTAACCCACTTACTTCAACAATCTTTGCTTCTCCTCATTCATGTTTCACTCCCTACGTATTTTTTTACAGTGTCAGCGCCACTGAGCATAAACGCGACAAAAAGGAACCATCCCCACCCAGATACCGAGTGAAAAGCCAGCACTGCTGAGCTAATCACTGAGGCAAATGGGACCATTTGGTATAGAAAAAACTTCATATACACCTCTTTTTAAGCTGGTCGTTAACTTATCTACTCATAATGTGCTGTCTATTGGACCATTTTGTTGTTTTAGCACAGGGGTATGCTATTCTTAATCTAGAATTTTGTCAATATTGTGCAGTTTTTGAGTTTAAGAGTGTTGTTAGGGGTGTTCTTATGATGGTTAACTTTAGTCTTTCAAACGCATTTTCCTTCATGGAAGCTCAAAATATGAGCATGTTGGCGGTGTCGTCATCGAAAGACGATATAAACTTGGCTAATGTAGTGTCAGTAAGGGATGAGCGGATACTGAAGTCTGCTTTGATTTTCGGAGCTAACGCTAGCGGAAAATCTAATCTCATGAAGACAATATCTTTAATGAAAGATATTGTCCTGCATTCTGTGCAAGCTATCGAAAGTGGCATTACGAAGAATGTAGTCCCTTTTTTACTTGATGAGGCGGGGCCTACTAAACCATCTGAAATGGAAATGACTTTTATTGCGGATGGGATTAAATACAGATACGGATTATCTGTATTTCAAGGGAAGATAAAAGAAGAGTGGTTGTACTACACGCCAAAAACAAGGGAGACTATTCTCTTTGAGCGAGATGGTCAACTTATTGAAATAAATAAAGCAGCATTTAGCGAGTCAAATCTTTTTATAAAGGATGGGGTCATTCAGAAGACAAGAGAAGATGTTCCCTTTGTTTCTGTTGTTGCTGGATTTAATGGGGAGCACTCAAAGCGTGTTGTGAATTGGTTTAGTAATGTGGTATTTCTTTCTGGTTCTAACGAAGGAATGTTTACTGGAATTACCATGAAGCTTATAAATGAATCTGAAGATTTTAAAGCTTGGCTAAAAAAAATATTACCAGCCTTTCAGATTAATGATATTTATCTTGATGAAGTTGCGCCTGAATTTCCGTTTGGCAACATAAAAACAGATGATGATAATTTAAAAAATTTATTCAGCTCGATTCAGAATTTTGCAAAAAATCAAAAAGTATTTTCTCTTAGAGTCGTGAAAAAAACTGCTAATGGGGAGATTTCGGTTCCCATTGATTTTGAATCAGAGGGGACCAAAAAGATAGTCTATCTCCTTGGGCCTATTTATAACGCCATGATTAACAATAACTTATTGTTGGTTGATGAGTTCGATTCAAAGTTCCATACCCTTTTATCTAAGTTTTTATTTAGGATATTTCATGCGCAAAGTGAAGGGTTTAGCCAAGTAATCGCTGCAGTTCAGGATGTTAATTTAATGAATACTGATTGCTTTAGACGAGACCAAATTTGGTTTGTTGACAAGGATGTAAAGTCAGGGAGTAGCCATCTTTATTCTTTGGTTGAGTACAAAGAGAAACAAAGATCATTGAAGCCATCATATGGGAATGATTATTTATCAGGTGCTTTTGATGCAATCCCGTTGTTTGATAATCTTAATGAATTTGAAAAGCTAATGCCTGAGGGATGATTATATGCCAAAGAGAGGCAAAAGCCTTCGAAGCTCTTCGAGGAATGAGGAAACAAAACCTTCAAAGAGCACAGCGAAAACGACTGATAGATTTATATCTATTAGTTTTAAGCATTTTCATAACGTCGATGATGTTGGGCAGTCCATAAATACATGGAAAGATGATGGTAGCCTACCTGATCTCATTGAAAAATTGGTTTATCTAACGGCGAATGGAATCACTAAAGTGATTTCTGACGGTGTGTTTACTAACTACACTCGATTTCCTGAGTCAGCTGTAAACGATTTTAGATGCCCAGATGAGATATCCTCTGATGAGGATTGGGGGGTTATAAAAAACATTGGCGGGCAGAAAAGAAGAGTCGCCGGATTTCTGAGAGATAATGTGTTCTATATTGTGTTTTTTGATAGAGATCATCGCTTCTGGAAGAGTCAAAAATAGATGAGATACAGTTGTATTGTATGTTAAGAAAAGATCTTCTTGAGATTGTGATGCTCTCGTCGTAATCTCTTGCTCTGTAAACGAAAAAACCGCCTTGGCGGGCGGTTTTTCGACGGTTCTAAGAGTTGGCGCTCTGTGAACCAAGGTAACTGGCTTATGAGGAGCGCAGTAACCAAATCTGTTCTTTCAGTTTAGCCTTAACAGGCGCATAACTTCAAGACTAACTCCTCTAAATCAGTTACCAGTGGCTGCTGCCATTGGCGCTTTGTCGTGTCTTTCCGGTTTGGACTCAAGATGATAGTTACCGGAACAGGCGCAGCGGTCGGACTGAACGGGGGGTTCGTGCATACAGTCCAGCTTGGAGCGAACTGCCTACCCGGAACTGAGTGTCAGGCGTGGAATGAGAGAACCGCGGCCATAACAGCGGAATGACACCGGTAAACCGAAAGGCAGGAACAGGAGAGCGCACGAGGGAGCCGCCAGGGGGAAACGCCTGGTATCTTTATAGTCCTGTCGGGTTTCGCCACCACTGATTTGAGCGTCAGATTTCGTGATGCTTGTCAGGGGGGCGGAGCCTATGGAAAAACGGCTTCGCCGCGGCCCTATCGCTTCCCTGTTAAGTATCTTCTTGGCATCTTCCAGGAAATCTCCGCCCCGTTCGTAAGCCATTTCCGCTCGCCGCAGTCGAACGACCGAGCGTAGCGAGTCAGTGAGCGAGGAAGCGGAATATATCCTGTATCACATATTCTGCTGACGCTCCGGTGCCGCCTTTTTTCTCCTGCCACATGAAGCACTTCACTGACACCCTCATCCGTGCCAACATAGTAAGCCAGTATACACTCCGCTAGCGCTACGTGACTGGTTCAGGGCTGCGCCCCGAAACCCGCTAACAACCTCTCAGCTACTGGATATCACCCCATGCCATCTGAACATGATGAGCAACGGGATGCTGCTGATACGCAGCTTCCCGGCGAGTATGACCTTTTTGATTTAATGGCGAAGGTTACTGAAGATAACCTGCACGCCCCGGTGGAATCCGGGCCACCTGTCGGCCGGGAAGCGTTATAGCTTTTTCGCTGGCCAGCGTACGTGTAATACGGTGGTATTACATCTTATTTCTTTATTTTCATGTACTTACAGTTGATTGTAATACCTTGCGTATTACCGTAATAAATGGAGTATCCCATTTTTTTTATGTAATTCATGCAGTTGCGATGAAAATCGCGGCTGCGTTAGGTGTATGACCATTTA
>NZ_CALSBS010000059.1 GCF_943590815.1 Pseudocitrobacter vendiensis
ACTGGGAGAGGGAGAAATCCACCACTTCTGGAAGCGTGCGCGCATTATTAAAATTCTACCTCTCCCTTCCCTTATATCGCTCCATTTGACGTGTATTCTCACTTCGCCTTAATGATGTAACGTATTGCCAATTTGGCAAAATGCGTTATGATGTTGCCAATTTGTCAACGGAGTTGATGAAGAATGCACCTGATAACACAAAAAGCATTGAAAGATGCGGCCGAAAAATTTCCGCAGCATGCAATGGAGATCCTTGCGCTGGGAAGGGTGGTTTCAAAAGGATACTTCAGGACGCCTGAGGCACTAAAGGGGCTTTTTCCCACTCTGGATAATTTTAAATATCTGGATAAACATTATGTTATCGACATTGGCCGGAACGAATTACGCGTTATTGTGATGATTTTTTTTGATTCACAGAAGTTCTATGTTCGGCATGTCTTCACGCATAAAGAGTACGATAGGTTTACAGCAGAGCATCGTGGAAGGGGAAAAAGATGATGGTCATTTCTGAAGTACTGAAGGCAGGTGAAAAGCTGACACAAGCCGCCCCTTTTTTGGCCGGCATCCAGAACGACGAGCAATATAGGGAAGCGCTCATGTTGATCGAACATCTGTTGCTTAACGATCCTGATAATCCACTCGTTGATCTGGTTTGCGCAAAAATCACGGCCTGGGAGACATCCGCACCAGAGTTTGCTGAATTTAATGCAAGGCTTGAAGCGACGCCTGCAGGCATTGCGGTAATACGTACGTTAATGGATCAGTACGAATTAACGTTATCCGATCTTCCAGAAATCGGCAGCAAATCAATGGTATCCCGGGTTCTCAACGGACAGCGAAAGCTAACTCTTGAACACGCGAAAAAGCTGGCGGCCCGTTTTGGTATTTCACCGGCGTTGTTCATTGATTAAGGTGCCGCTGCCTTAACATCACGCACATTCGGTTCCTCTCCCTGCGGGAGAGGTTGTCAAATCTCCAGCGCCAGCCGCGTTCCCTGCGCAATCGCCCGCCGCGCATCCAGCTCCATCGCCACATCGCAGCCGCCGATCAAATGCACGGTTTTCCCGCTTTCCGCCAGCGGTTGCGCCAAGGCGCGCTGCGGATCCTGTCCGGCGCAGATCACCACATGATCGACCTTTAACACCTGCGCTTCACCGCCAATCGTGATATGTAACCCATCGTCGTCTATCTTCTGGTAACTCACCGCCGGGATCATCTTCACGCCGCGCGCCAGCAGCGTTGCCCGGTGGATCCAGCCGGTGGTTTTGCCGAGCCCATCACCGGGTTTACTGGCTTTACGCTGGAGCATGACAATTTTTCGCGGGCTCTTCGGCAGCATCGCACCTTCCGGTCGCAGGCCGCCCGGCTGTTGCAGCGTGGTGTCGATGCCCCATTCCTGGCAAAACTCATCAATATTTTGACTGGTCGAAATGCCTGGCTGGCTTAAATACATCGCGGTATCAAAGCCAATGCCGCCGCAGCCGATAATCGCCACCGAATTTCCCACCGCAACTTTGTCACGCAGCACCTGGAGATAGGTCAGCACTTTGGGATGATCGATCCCGTCAATCGCGGGCATGCGTGGGACGATCCCGCAGGCGAGGATCGTTTCGTCAAATGCCTGCAGATGATCCGCCGTGACGAGATGATTCAGTTTGAGCGTTACGCCCGTGACGTCGATCATCCGGCGGTAGTAGCGCAGTGTTTCATAAAATTCTTCTTTGCCGGGGATCTGTTTGGCGATATTAAACTGCCCACCAATTTCGCTATGTGCATCAAATAGTGTGACCTGATGCCCGCGCGCGGCGGCGTTAATGGCAAACGCCAGCCCGGCCGGGCCCGCGCCGACGACGGCGAGGTTCTTCTTATTCAGCGCCGGAACGATCGGCATTTTTGTTTCGTGACAGGCGCGGGGGTTCACCAGGCAGGAGGTGACTTTGCCCATGAAGATCTGATCGAGACACGCCTGATTGCAGCCAATACAGGTGTTAATCTCATCGGCGCGGCCCGCCTGTGCTTTTGACAGCAATTCAGCATCAGCGAGGAACGGGCGCGCCATCGATACCATGTCGGCATCACCACGCGCCAGAATATCCTCTGCGACGCCGGGATCGTTGATGCGGTTGGTGGTCACCAGCGGGATCGAGACATGGCCTTTGAGCTTGCGGGTCACCCAACTGAATGCCCCGCGCGGCACCGGCGTAGCGATGGTAGGGATCCGCGCTTCGTGCCAGCCAATACCGGTATTAATGATCGTCGCTCCAGCTGCTTCAATGGCCTGCGCCAGTTGTACGGTCTCATCGAATGCGCCGCCGCCTTCCACCAGGTCCAGCATTGAGAGGCGAAATATGATAATGAAATCTTTCCCCACGCGTTCGCGTACCGCGCGAACCACTTCCACGGCAAAGCGCATCCGGCGCGGATAGTCGCCGCCCCATTCGTCATCGCGATGATTGGTACGCGCGGCCAGAAATTCGTTAATCAGGTAGCCTTCTGAACCCATCACTTCCACACCGTCATACCCGGCTTCCCGCGCCAGTTGCGCACAACGGGCGAAGTCGTCAATCAGCACGAGAATTTCGTCGTGCGTTAACGCATGCGGCGTAAAGCGGTTGATGGGGGCCTGAATGGCCGAGGGCGCCACCAGATGCGGCTGATAGCTGTAGCGCCCGGTGTGCAGGATTTGCAGGGCGATTTTGCCGCCTTCCTGATGAACGGCATCTGTCACCTGTCGATGATGCGGCAACTGGCTGGCGTCGCTCAGAACTGCGCCTCCTTCCATGCCGACACCGGAAAGCGCAGGGGCGACTCCGCCGGTGACAATCAGCGCTACGCCGTGACGTGCACGTTCGGCATAGAAAGCCGCCAGGCGCTCCGCGCCATCCGTATGTTCTTCCAGCCCGGTGTGCATCGAGCCCATCAGGACGCGGTTTTTTAGCGTGGTAAAGCCCAAATCCAGCGGGGCGAACAGCGACGGATAGCTCATAAGGTTGTCCAGTATGTAAAATTATTGTTATGTGGTCGGATGAGTTTAATTTAGCCGTCGGCGTAGAAAAGGGAAAAGGGGAATGCAGGGATTGTGATGGGATTCAAAGAACGCCCCCCACGAAAAGAGGGGGGGCGTGAGATTTACTGCTCTGTTGTGGCCTGTTGATCGACTCGTAATGACGCCAGCGCCTTGCGTGTGGCCTTCAGCACCAGCTCGCACTGTTCGATAGTCAGCGTAAGCGGTGGCTCTATGCGGATGGTTTTAGCATTGTTGAGCGTCCCGGCAACCAGCACGCGCTGGCGGAACATTTCACTCGCGAAGCTGTAGCCGATTTCGTTATCAACAAATTCAATCGCCATCAGCATCCCCTTACCGCGCGCTTCACGCACCAGGTCCGGGTATTCGCGCGCCAGGCTGCGGAAGCCGTCCAGCAACATATCGCCTTTTTGCTCCGCCTGTGCCGGAAGGTTCTCAGTCAACAGCACGTTGATGGTGGCGAGTGCAGCCGCACAGGCCAGCGGGTTGCCGCCAAAGGTGGTGGTATGCAGGAACGGATTATCGAACAGCACCGAAAAGACCTCTTCGGTGGCGATGGTCGCGCCGATGGGCATCACGCCGCCACCGAGTGCTTTCGCCAGGCACAGAATGTCCGGCTGAACGTTCTCGTGTTCGCAGGCAAACATTTTGCCCGTGCGCCCCATCCCGGTTTGCACTTCATCGAAGATCAGTAACGCGCCAAACTCGTCGCACAGCTTGCGTACTGCGGGCAGGTAACCCTGCGGTGGCAGGATCACGCCGCCTTCACCCTGGATAGGTTCCAGGATCACCGCCGCCACGTCGTCACCGGTTTTCTGGCATTCGGATAGCGCCAGACGCATGGCGTCGATGTTGCCAAACGGTACATGACGGAAGCCCGGCAGCAGCGGCATAAACGGCTTACGGAACGTGGATTTCGCCGTGGCCGAGAGTGCGCCAAGCGATTTCCCGTGGAACGCGCCGCTGGTGGCGATGAAGGTGAATTTACCCCGTGGTGATTGATACGCTTTGGCAAGCTTCAGCGCCGCTTCCACGGATTCGGTGCCACTGTTGCTGAAGAAACTGTACTTCAGTTTCCCCGGCGCCAGCGCGGCCAGCGTTTTTGCCAGCATCGCACGAAGCGGGTCGAGCAGCTCCTGGCTGTGTAGCGGTTGTTTGACGAGCTGATTCTGTACGGCGGAAACCACAACTGGATTACGGTGCCCCACGTTGAAAATGCCAAATCCACCCAGACAATCAATAAACTCCTGTCCCTGGGTGTCGACAAGCGTATTCAGGCTCCCCGCTTGCCACTCTACGGCTCCGTAATCCCCGCCGGCGGTCACAGATTTTCGATACTCCAGAAACCCCGGGTTTACATGCTCTTTAAAGTACTCTCTGACCTCCTGGTTTAGTGCTTTCATCTCCTCATGATCAAGCGTGCGCTTTTCAATGAGATTCAATGCGTGTGCGCTACAGGCCAAAGCCGATGCGCTGGAAGGTAATCTGTTCAAAATAAGCTCCCGGGGGTCACGTATCACACGATACTGAATTAAGTATTGCAGGGAATGCGCCACTTCGAAGCGGGCGCTGAAAATCGGGATAAACACCAGGGAGAAATGCAGTTGCACAATATTTAATCGTCCAGCGGCCTTGTTGCCGCAGGAGATAGAAAAATCTCATTTCGCCAGAATGGGGCGAGCTGCGCGAAAACGGGGCAGATCCTGCGCCATTTTGACGCGTAAGAGAATATATCCTCTAAAAATGCGAGCTGAATCGAGATTAACGAATAAAGCTCAGTCATCCGCCGCCGACATAACCTTTACACAATAAGCCTTATTACCGGCAAGGATACCTGCATGTCTTCACAACCCTGGGTTAGCCAGCATGAATACCCGCTGGATGAACAGACGACCTTAATGTCCACCTCCGATCTCAACAGCTATGTCACTCATGTGAACGATGCGTTTATTCAGGTGAGCGGCTACAGCCTCGAAGAGATTAGCGGTCAACCGCATAATCTGGTGCGCCATCCGGATATGCCGAAAGCGGCGTTTGCCGATATGTGGTACACCCTGAAACAGGGCGAGCCGTGGAGCGCAATTGTCAAAAACCGACGTAAAAATGGCGACCATTATTGGGTGCGCGCCAATGCGATTCCGATGGTGCGACAAGGGAAGGTGACTGGCTATATGTCGATTCGTACCCAGGCGACGCCAGAAGAAATCGCGGTCACGGAGCCGCTCTATCGTGCGCTCAAAGAGGGGCGGAGCCACAAGCGCCTGCACAAAGGTAGGGTGGTAAGTCAACGCTGGTGGGGCAAACTATCCGCGATGCCGCTACGCTGGCGCGTGCGGGCAATCATGATGTTTATTTTTGTGCTGTTAGCAGGTGCGTTATTGGCTACACATGCGTCGTGGATAGCCTTGGCCGTCGCGGCATTGCTGATGGTTTTCGCAACGATCCTTTTTGAAGTACAGGTAGTGCGTCCGGTAGAAAACGTCGCGCGTCAGGCATTAAGCGTGGCGACGGGCGGGAGAAACAGCGTGCAACATCTGAACCGCGGTGATGAGCTCGGGCTGATTTTGCGATCGGTCGGGCAACTGGGGCTTATCTGTCGCTGGTTGAAAAATGATGTCGCAAGCCAGGTCTCCAGCGTCAGTCAGGGAAGCGATACGCTCGCGAAGGGCAACGATGTGCTCAATGAACGTACCCGGCAAACGGTGGTTAACGTTCAGCAGACCGTAGCGACGATGAACGAGATGAATGCCTCTGTGCAAAGCAATTCGCAAACAGCGGCGGCGGCCGATAAGCTCTCAATTGCCGCCAGCGGCGCGGCGGAGCAGGGTGGGCAGGCAATGCAGGGCGTGGTCAGAACGATGGACGAAATTGCAGACAGCACGCAGCGGATTGGCTCAATCACCACGCTTATCAATGATATTGCCTTCCAGACCAATATTCTGGCGCTAAATGCGGCGGTCGAAGCCGCGCGGGCGGGCGATCAGGGGAAAGGCTTTGCGGTGGTCGCGGGAGAGGTACGCCAGTTGGCGAGCCGCAGCGCAACGGCGGCCAACGACATTCGTAAGCTGATTGAGGCCAGCGCCAGCAAAGTGCATTCCGGCGCCGATCAGGTTCACGCGGCGGGGCGGGTGATGAACGATATTCTGGCGCAGGTGCAGAATGTGACGCAGTTGATTGCGCAAATTAGTCAGTCGACCGCAGAACAGGCCAACGGGCTGTCGGACATTACCCGCGCGGTGGCGGAACTGGATGCGATCACCCAGAAAAACGCCGGGCTGGTTGCCGAAAGTGCCCATGTGTCGGCGATGGTAAAACATCGCGCCAGCCGGCTTCAGGACGCCGTCACGGTACTGCATTAATCAAGCTGTGAAATCTCCAGCGCCGCGCGGTCAATCACGCCCACAATCTGTTTTAGCTGCGCGTCGCTGATTTCGCTCTGGTTCACTTTCAGGTTCAGTACGGCCTTGAAGTTTTCCAGCGCGCGTTTCATTTGCGGATCTTTACGCAGTTCGTGGCCGACCATGCGGAGTTTCAGCTTCGCCTGAACCTGCTCCAGCACCTCTTTGTTTTCCACCAGCACATTACTGCCTTCCCCGGTAATGGCGATTTTTTTACGTCCACCGTCTTCTTCCTGGATGGTGATCAGCCCCTGATCCTGCAACAGATCGAGTGTCGGGTAGATTACGCCAGGGCTTGGGCTATAGTTGCCCTGGGTCATGTTTTCGATCTCTTTGATTAACTCGTAACCGTGGCTGGCGTTGCGGGAAAGGATATCCAGTACCACCAGACGCAGCTCGCCATGGCCGAAGAAACGCTGACGACGCCCGCCGCCAAAGCCGCCTCCACCGCCGTGACGACCTTCACCACGACCACCGCGGCATTCGCGCTCACCATGACATTCACGACCACCGCTGTGGGT
>NZ_CALSBS010000060.1 GCF_943590815.1 Pseudocitrobacter vendiensis
TATGTCTCTACCGCTCGGCTCGATCGGAGCGAACCGATCGAAAACGACGAACTAGCTCAGGCCGAGGTCGCGAGCGACTTCGCTGAAGCGCTCGATGACACGCTCCATGACTACGCCAATAAACTCGAAAAGCTCAGGACGATCGATTTCGGCCCCAAGTTGGCCGTCAACGAAGGCGCTGTCGTCAAGCTGTCCGGCCGCCACTTTGTGATCGCGGTGTCAACGAGCAAGTTTACCTGTCAGGGGCGTGAGCTCATGGGCATTTCCACGATGGCGCCGATCTTCGAAGCGATCGAGGGTGCCCGAGCCGGGGAGACCGTGCAGTTCAACGGCCGGGACCTCACCGTAGAAGACGTGGAATAAAGCCCTCCACCGCAGCCGGCGCGCTAGTGCCGAACGCCCTGCATCTCTTTCTGCATGCATACGGTCACTTGCAGCCGCGTTGACCTGGCTCATCAAAGGCAAACTCATGACAACACCTTCATTCTTCATCACCCCCGGATACGGGACGCGCCTGCATGACGCGCTTCATTATTCTCAGGCAATGCGCATTGGTGACCGCGTGGAGATCTCCGGACAGGGCGGATGGAACGACGATCTCGTCATTCCGGAGTCGATTGAGGAAGAGATCGAGCAGGCGTTCAAGAACGTGGAACGGACGCTCGCGACCGCCGGAGCACGCTGGCCGCATGTGGTCCACGTCAATTCCTATCACGTCGGTGGATTCCCTCCCGTGATCAACGAAACAATGGCCAAGCTGTATCGCCACTACATGCCCGACCGCGCTCCAATCTGGACGCAGTTGGGAATCGAAGCGCTGGGGCTTCCAACCATGCGTATCGAAATTCGCGTAACAGCTATCATCGCCTGACCCCGCGGTTCGTGCAGGCGCCGTGCCGCGCTAATCCCGCACGCCCTGCGCCCGCTTCTCCATGCATATCATCGTATCGAGAGATCCGGTTATCATCGGCGTGCTCGGAGAACGGGGGGCCGCCTTGGCCTGGTTGGCGCGCCTCGGCTGCCTGCGGGCGATGGCCAGCACTGCCAGGAGCGTGAGCAACGCCGCCGCATAAAGGAACAGGCCGCCAGGGCCGACGATATTCATTGCAGCTGCTCCTATTAGGGGGCCAGCGGCTGTCCCGATCCCGTTGAGCAACAGAAGCCCGCGCGCGGTGCCGAGTAGCCGACCGGCCGGAAGATCGTCGTTTGCGACGGCGAGACACAACGAATAAATCGGGATGCCAAAGCCGCCGAACAGCGCACCTGCCGCAAGGAGCAGCGGCAGAGGCGCTTCCACCGCCAACGCTACGCCGATGGCAGACGCTGCGGACGCCAGCGCCGCACCGGCGATGACAAGATTCCGGGGCACTCGATCCGAAAGCCAACCGAGTGGCCAATGGAAGGCGAGCGTTCCACCAAGAACCGCAGCCATGAAGGCGGAGATACCGCCCACATCGAGGCCGATGCTCTGGGCGAAGTTCGCGCCCATGCCCCAGAAACCACCGATAGCCAGGCCGGCCAGGAAAGCGCCAGCCGCAGCGAGAGGTGATACGAGGACGAGGTCCCTGAACGCGACCCATTCCTGTTCCACCTGGGCCGGCGGATGACTGGGCAGCAAGGTGATCGGAACCACCGCCGCTGATATCAGCAGCGACACGATGAGGAACAATGTCACGTCGGCGGGCGGTGCGATGTTGAGTAACGCCTGCCCGATTGCCCATGAGCCCATAGAGACAACTCCGAATATCGACAGGAGCTGCCCGCGTGTGGATGGCAATGCGTGGGCGTTGAGCCAACTCTCCGTTGCGAGGATCATGCCCGCGTAGGCGAAGCCGGTAATCAGGCGAAGCGGCATCCAGGCGATCGGCTCCACGAACGCCACATGGAGAAGGGCGGTCATCGAGGCAATGGCCGCGAAGCCGGCGAAGGTTCTGACATGTCCCACGGAGACGATGATCGGTGGCAACACGAGCGCGCCGATCGTGAAACCCGCGAAATAGAAGGACATCATCGCGCTGATCGCGCCGGTCGAGAACCCCTTATGGCCGGCTCTCACGATCAGGAGCGTGCTCAGCAGGCCATTGCCCAGCAGCAGAGCGGCGACGCTCAGCAGCAGCGCCGCCACCGGCGCGAGAACGAGGCCGCGCTTGCCCGCCGACCTCATGGTATCCATCGCCGGGCTCGTTCTCGGGCCTGACTTGAGGGTTGATACTCTGCCGCACTGATGAACTGGTCGAATGCTTCGCACCAGATGACGACCGTGTTGTAGTCACGGACATCGATGCCGGCAGGCACCTCGACGATGAAGCCGTTGAACGTCTTCACATCGCCCACGCGGACTGATCTGTCCTTGATTAGGAGAAAGGCCTCCTTCGTGTCGACGAAACGTGGTGCGAGGTAGAGCTTGTAGTCGGGACCAGGGGCGAGGCGCCCGATATGGGCGATACGGTCGCGCGAGACCCGGATCTCGCCTTCCCCCCAGTGAAGCAGGTCGCTGCCTTTGAGATCGCGGGCCAGACGCCCTGCGTAGAGCGTCTCGGCTGAGATGGTCCGCAAGGCCGCCGCGTCCGGGGCCTGGGGGGCGGTCAGGATCGGCAGCGTGTAGACACCGCCCGCGAAGCCCATGGCGAGCATCGCGAGATGGGTGGCAATCAGGATGACCCAGCGCCGCATCGGTTACACCAGCTCCAGTCCCTTCACGAGCTGATCGGCGTCGAGATGGAAGTCCGAGAATACGATGCGGCCGCCAGCGTCCATCACGGAGAACCAGGGCGTTCCCCGCGTGCGGTAGTCCTCCATGAAGGTGGGAAGCGTCGCGCCGGCAGGTGGCTCGTCCTGACCGAACGCGACAGGAAGCGCATACTTGAGCTGGTTCACGCGCAGCTTCTCGAAGGTGTTCTCATCCGCTCCTTCGAAGACGGTCTGGATCACCGCGAAGCCCACGCCCTTGGCGCTCAATGCACCATGCAACCTTTGTAGCGTCGGAAATCCATGCAAATGGCAGCCACGGCACCAGTGCTGGAAGGCGAAGAGGACTTTCGGGCCGGTGCCGAGATCCGACAGCTTGAGCGGCGCGATGCTTTCTCCATCCGCGCCAATCCATCTCTGCACCCGCAGCTCGGGGGCTTGTCGTTCGTCGACGCTCATCTGATCCTCCAATTCCGATGCAGAAGTCCGATGAGTGGTCGCGTGTGGCGATGGCACGCGAACCTCACCGCCTTGATCCCCTACAGGTTGTAGGATGCGAGTTCGCCGACCGATACCTCGTGGCCAGCCCCGCCGTTCTTCCGTCGGTGTGTCACCGCCGCCCCTCAATGACAAAGGCGCGATAGCGGGAACCGGCAAAACGGTGCGCAGCGATGGTTTGGTAGGCGGGGCTATGATACCAATCACGGGCGGCCTGCATCGTCGGGAACCGCAAAATTACGGCCCCTTCGACGGGCGGCCCCTCCAAATGCTCCATCGCGCCATAAGCGGCGAGAAAGGTTACGTCGTGGCCATCGAACGATGGGCCGACGCCTGCAGAATAGGTTGCGAGTTCTTCCGGATCGGTGGTTTCTTCGCGGGTGAAGACGACGAACGCTTCCATCTTAAAGTCTTTCATAAGGTCGCATCTGCAGGCCACCGCCGCTGGCGATGGCCTTAAAGTCGTCAGGCTGGCAGCTCGAACCCGATTTTCGTGAGTGCCTCGACGCACGCATCCTGATCCTGCTGATAGTTGCCTCCGGAGATGCCGATCCCGCCGATCAACTTCCCGTCTTCCAGGATCGGATAGCCTCCGCCGACAGCGACCATCCGGGGGCGATAGGCCAGCGGCGCCACTTTTGGATCGTTCGAAACATAGTCGTTCCAGACATGGGTGGGGTACCCAAACGAGGCGGAACTCCAAGCCTTGTCGATGGCAACATCGACGGTGAGAAACGGCGCGTCATCAGTGCGCTCGAACGCGCGCAGGTTACCGGTGGCGTCGACGACGGCGACCGCAGCCGGGATGCCGATTGTACGTGCCGCGGCGATCGCCGCGTCGATGAGGGCGACGGCGGTTTCGCGGTTGATCGAGGCGGTGGCAATGGATTTCGTCATGAAATTTCCTTCGCCGTGGCGTAATCCGTCCGGCGTTCTTGAGGTTAGAAAAGACGTTCGGCGGTGGCAGTCATCAGAAGCCTTCGAGGACAATCTTGCCTCTTGCCGCGCCACTTTCGATCAGTGCGTGCACCGTCTTCAGATTGGCGGCATTAATTGGCGACAATTTTTCGGTTAGCGTCGTGCGAATTTTGCCGTCGTCCACCAGCACCGCCAGCGAATTGAGGATCTTGCCCTGCTCATCCATGTCGGGCGTGCCGTAGAGCGACCGTGTGAACATCAGCTCGTGGTGGATCGACACTGCCTTGCGCTTGAACAGCATGACGTCGAGCGCCTTGGGATCGTCGATGAATCCGAACCGTCCTTGCGGGGCGATCAGTTCGGCGATGTCGGATGCATGCTGCTCGGTATGCGTGGTCGAGAACACGAAAGCGGGAGCGCCGATGTTGAGCTCGGCAATCTGTGGCGCGAGCGGCCGAGAGTGGTCGATGACATGATGAGCCCCAAGCCCTTTAACCCACTCCTGGGTTTCCGGCCGAGAGGCGGTGGAGATGACGATGAGATCCGTGCGCTGTCGAGCGATCTGGATGGCGATCGACCCGACCCCACCCGCACCACCGATGATGAGGATCGCCGCCGCCCCGGGAACGGGCTTCGTCACGTCCAGGCGATCGAACATGGCTTCCCAGGCCGTCAACGTCGTGAGTGGCAGCGCCGCCGCTTCCGCCCAGTCGAGCGACGCGGGTTTACGACCGACGATCCGGGCGTCGACGAGATGGAACTCCGCATTGGTGCCAGGCCTTATGAGCGATCCGGCATAATAGACCTCGTCGCCTACCGCGAACTGCGTCACGTCGGGGCCGACCTCTTGCACGATCCCGGCCGCATCCCATCCCAGCACTTTCCAATCGCCATCAGCGGGCGGCGTGCTGCTGCGGATTTTGTAGTCGACCGGGTTGACCGAGACAGCCTTCACCTCAACGGGGTTTGAAGGCCAATGGAACGAAAACGTACGTTAAGAATGTAATTTATTGATATTCATAAAAATAAAAAAAGGATCGCTGATTGATCCTTTTGTTTTGCTATTTGAATTTCGATAAACATTAACCACGAGAATGCAGTAGCTCGGCTATCTCATGAGCAATTTCATCGATTGTATGAGTTGCAGTACTACGAGCAACTTTGTCTGCTAATGATGGACTAAAATCGACAACTTCTTGTTTTGTAATATTATGCCATATGGGAAGCAATATTTGCTCACCAGAAATAGCACGAGTGACGATTCCATCAAGTTCATAATTTGTCCAACCTTTGCTTATAAACGCCGGAGACAAAACTACTAACCCAACACGACTGTTTGCTAAACCTTTGTCTATTTTTTGTCTCAGGCTGTCACCAATTCTTAACGTCATTTCGTCATACCATACATTAAGGCCGTGACTGATTAATGAGTTTGCCAGAGAGCGAACAAAATCATCTTTATCCTCTGAGGCATGCGAAATAAATACGTCATGTATCTCGTTGCTCTGTGCTGTTGACGGTGGTCTGTTATCTCTTACCAGACTAGGAACTTCGCTTAACGGCCTATCCTGAATTTCAGGAAGAACCCCTGGAAGAACGCGAACAGAAGCCCTGGTACTCCCCCTTAATCCCTGCATATCTACAGCAATATGCCAATGGCCTGATGAAGGGATCTGTAACCTTATGGGGGAGCGCTTTGCTAACCCACCAATGTAGGAATGTCGTCGGCCATTCTTATAACTACTGAAGTTAGAACTATCCATTAGTCTAACATTTGCACCACTGGTAAGGGTGATTTCAACAATCTCCCCTCTTTTTCTTTGACCAAGATCATTATGGATGAATTGCATGTAAGTCTGCTCTCTTCATTTGAATTGGAAGAATGTAGCCACTTCCTGATTATACTGTATCCAGTGGTTGAGAGTATCTCTTAGTGTGAAAAAATAAATTATAAGACTTTTACTCGGTATGGATGAAGATGTAAAATCCGTAAACCAGAGAATAAATGAGGAAAAAGCGTGACCAAGCACAAAGTTTTCATCAGTTACCACCATGCTAATGACCAATGGTACAAAAACGAACTTGAAAAAATGAATGATGTTTTTGATATTTTTGTGAATCGCTCGGTATCACTTGGTGACATTGATGAAGAAGAAGAACCTCAAAAGATCAGAGAAATAATAAGGGATGAATATTTACGTGATACATCCGTTCTTATTTTACTCGTTGGGACTGAGACTAAAAATAGAAAGCATGTTGATTGGGAATTATATTCATCCATGAGGGATAGTCCCAGAAACGGCAAATCAGGTATTTTTATTATAAATCTTCCTTCAACAGGGACAAACAACATTAGAGCCAGTCATGGTGAAAATGAAAAAAATGAATTTCATCCTAATATAACCGAGTGGATAACAATCAACGACAGAACAACATATAAAGAAATATATCCATATATGCCTGAAAGAGTTATCGATAACTTGATGAGTGAAAAGTCATATATATCAATAGTCAACTGGGATCAGATACACAATAACCCAGAAAACCTTAGAAAAATGATTGAGTTAACATATCAAGATAAAGATAAGTGCGAATACGTTTTTTCTACCCCAATGAGAATGCGTAATGGCTAGCAGAAACAGTAAAGGGGAGTATGATACTCCCCTTTACTTGTTACCAATCCCATTTGGTGGTGTTCACGTTAAATGTTTGTTGAACCCGTGATGTGAAAAAATCATTTACTACTTTAAAATCGTTACATATTTTACTGTAGTTATAGTATTGCTTTTGTATTTTATTTATAGGCGTCAGGTGAA
>NZ_CALSBS010000061.1 GCF_943590815.1 Pseudocitrobacter vendiensis
GGCGGCCCGCCTGCGGGTCGCGGCGCCGTACTGCGAGTTAGCGGCCGCCGCGCGGCCGGTTACGGGGGACACCGCACCGTCACGGCCAGCGCCCCACTGAGCTGCACAATCCACGGATAATGCAGGAGACGAATCATGATAGGAGGCTGAAGGGGAAATGAGCGGCAGCAGGGGAAGGGGTTGCCAAGCGGAGCGCGGAGGCCGCAGGCCGGAGGCGTCAGTGGCAGCTGCCCGCGTGAGCGGGGCGAGACGCGTAGCGGCTCGATGCGCAGCACAGCAGAACGGCCCCGGAGGGGTGACGTCCGGGGGTTCGCTTTTAAAGATTTTCGACCACATCAGTAAATCGTAGTGACACCATGAAGCAAAAGTATCGTGCAGACCAGAATCAACAACAGTAACAGCAGACCTTTTTTTCGACGTAATAAAACCGGCCCCAAAGCGCCCGCAAGAAGCACACTCAACACGATTTCCGTTATGCTAATCGTATTCATAATCTCTCACGTTTCCCTTTTTAGAACTCTGCCACACACGGATAAAACCTTATAACAAAGCAACAAAACCCGTTATTCAGACACGGTAATGCCTAGTTTTTTTGCCAGAATTTCAGATGACAAAGAAACCCTTATCGACTTCCCGGTTACAAGGTGAATGATTGTGGCTTCATGCCCTTCAACAGAGTGGGATATTAACTCACGCTGAATGATATGCGTCTCTCCATCATTTCCCGTCACGGCTATTAGGCTCTCTGTAGAACAGGGGTTGATACTACTAATGTTGGTGTTGTTTTCGGTTTTGTTCAGCATCGCTGATCCTCAAATATCGGTTTGTGTTACGTCTGCCGCTTTGCGCTGGATAAGCGACTTAAAGAAATCCGACGCCTTCAGAATATCGCTATCCTGGAAGTCGGGAAATGTCGCTTCTGTCAGCTCCTGCGCCGTACCTGCCCGTATAACGGTTTCATCGCGGATCATCGTTCGCTTAACGCCATCAGCCTGTTTTTTGCTGAAGGAGTGCCGGAAAATAATCGCGTATTGGCCGCCGCTATCCTGATGAACAGAAGTATCCCAGCGATGATTACCCTGTTTACGATAGTGGTGATAGATTTGCTGGCCGTAGCGCTCCTGATCGGAATTACGGTAATCGAACATTAACAGTTCCAAAAGCATTAACCGATCTGGCAATTGCCAGGCGGTAGGGTGTTGAAGTGTCGCTAACATAGTTTCCCCTGAGCGTGACAGTCACGATAAGGCGGGCTTTGCCCGCCTGGTTATCAGTTAATCAATGGCACGATAAATACGATTCTGGCTTTCGTTCTCCAGCGTATTAACGTACTCCCGCAACAGGTGATACCGGTTAGCCATCGTTTCGTTCAGTTCGGCTTTGCCTTCTTCATATGCCAGCCCGCAAAAGTAACTGTAGGCATACAGACAAACAATAATCCCTACTTCGCGCGCGCTGCATTCACCTTCAAAATAGTTAGGTAACGAGAGCCAAAGAGGTTGGGGCGCTTCCATAAAAAACGCGCCATTGCTGGCCTGAAGGTATTCCCAATACCCTCCCTGGTAGTCTTTAGCGTAACGATTCAGAAAGGACTGAATGAAGTGATCTGCGCTGAAGAAAGCGCCACGAAATGCCGCAGGCATGAAGTTCATGCGGGCGTTTTCAGAAATGTAGCGGGCGGTGATTTCGATAGTTTCCATGATACTTCCTCTTTAAGCCGATACCGGCGATGGTTAAGCGGCAGGCACATCACCTGCCACTTTTTAATTATCGTACAATGGGGCGTTAAAGTCAATACAAGTACGGATTATATTTACCTAATTTTATGCCCGTCAGAGCATGGAAGGCGACCTCGCCGGACTCCACCGGACACCGGGGGCAAATCGCCGGAAACTGCGGGACTGACCGGAGCGACAGGCCACCCCCCTCCCTGCTAGCCCGCCGCCACGCGGCCGGTTACAGGGGACACTGAGAAAGCAGAAAGCCAACAAACACTATATATAGCGTTCGTTGGCAGCTGAAGCAGCACTACATATAGTAGAGTACCTGTAAAACTTGCCAACCTGACCATAACAGCGATACTGTATAAGTAAACAGTGATTTGGAAGATCGCTATGAAGGTCGATATTTTTGAAAGCTCCGGCGCCAGCCGGGTACACAGCATCCCTTTTTATCTGCAAAGAATTTCTGCGGGGTTCCCCAGCCCGGCCCAGGGCTATGAAAAGCAGGAGTTAAACCTGCATGAGTATTGTGTTCGTCACCCTTCAGCAACTTACTTCCTGCGGGTTTCTGGCTCGTCAATGGAAGATGGCCGCATCCATGATGGTGACGTACTGGTTGTGGATCGCTCGCTGACGGCCAGCCACGGCTCAATCGTAGTCGCCTGCATCCATAATGAATTTACCGTGAAGCGGCTACTGCTGAGGCCCAGACCCTGCCTGATGCCGATGAACAAAGATTTTCCTGTGTACTACATTGACCCGGATAATGAGAGCGTTGAAATCTGGGGAGTGGTTACGCATTCCCTTATCGAGCATCCGGTATGTTTGCGCTGATTGATGTCAATGGCATGTACGCCAGCTGTGAGCAGGCATTTAGGCCAGATCTGGCAAACCGAGCAGTGGCCGTTTTATCCAACAATGACGGCAACATTGTGGCCCGTAATTACCTGGCGAAGAAAGCGGGCCTGAAAATGGGCGATCCGTACTTCAAAGTCAGACCCATAATCGAGCGTCATAACATCGCTATTTTTAGCTCTAATTACACTCTCTATGCCTCCATGTCGGCCCGGTTCGCGGCCGTAGTTGAGTCCCTTGCAAGCCACGTCGAACAGTATTCAATCGACGAGCTTTTTGTTGACTGCAAAGGGATAACGGCCGCCATGAGCCTTGACGCTTTCGGGCGCCAACTGCGCGAGGAAGTCAGGCGACACACAACGCTGGTATGCGGGGTCGGTATTGCCCGTACTAAGACGCTGGCGAAGCTGTGTAACCACGCTGCAAAAACATGGCCCGCTACTGGCGGGGTGGTTGCTCTGGACGATGGCGCCAGACTGAAGAAATTAATGAGCATCCTGCCGGTTGCGGAAGTCTGGGGCGTCGGCCATCGTACAGAGAAAGCACTCGCCACAATGGGGATCAAAACGGTGCTGGATTTAGCCAGGGCAGATACGCGCCTAATCCGTAAGACGTTTGGTGTTGTGCTTGAAAGAACGGTACGGGAGCTACGCGGCGAGGCTTGCTTCAGCCTGGAAGAAAACCCTCCGGCGAAGCAGCAGATTGTTGTATCGCGCTCATTCGGCCAACGCGTAGTAGCCCTGGCGGATATGCAGCAGGCGATCACCGGATTTGCAGCGCGCGCAGCTGAAAAACTGCGTAATGAGCGGCAATACTGCCGCGTCATAAGCGTCTTTATCCGCACCAGTCCTTATTCAGTGCGTGATACACAGTATGCCAATCAGGCAACCGAAAAACTGACGGTGGCAACCCAGGACAGCCGCACGATAATTCAGGCGGCACAAGCCGCGCTGGCGCGGATCTGGCGGGAAGATATTGCGTATGCAAAAGCAGGGATCATGCTGGCCGATTTCAGCGGAAAGGAGGCCCAGCTGGATTTATTCGACTCTGCTACGCCTTCAGCTGGCAGCGAGGCGTTAATGGCTGTTCTCGATGGCATAAACCGGCGTGGCAAGAGCCAGCTGTTTTTTGCAGGCCAGGGCATCGATAACTCCTTTGCCATGCGCCGTCAGATGTTGTCACCTGATTACACGACAGACTGGCGCTCGATACCAACAGCAACCATCAAATAATTACCGGCGCCGCACGCGGGCCGGTCAACCCCTCAACCGGCCGAAACGAGTTTCGGCGCGGTTTCGCGGTTTTCGGTAAAAGGCGTTTCATCTGTATAAAAGATCAGCTAAATTATGTGTATTGCACAATACATATATGTGAGGTTAACAGTGAATTTGCCTACGCCCGAAACCTACGATGAACTTCAGAGAGCCTACGATTTTTTTAATGAGAAGCTATTCAGCAACGAGCTGCCGCCATGCCTGATAACGTTGCAGCGTGAGAAGCGAACGTATGGCTATTGTTCCTTTAAGCGTTTCGTCGGCCGTGAGAGTGGGTACACGGTAGACGAGATCGCTATGAATCCGGTGTATTTCTCGATCAGAACCATAAAGGCCACGCTTTCAACACTGGTGCATGAGATGGTTCATCAGTGGCAATTCCATTTTGGCGAGCCTGGCCGCCGTGGCTATCACAACAAACAGTGGGCGGCCCGGATGGAACGGGTAGGACTAATGCCTTCTGATGCCGGCGAACCGGGAGGCAGGAAAGTGGGCCAGAGCATGACCCATTATATTATTGCCGGTGGCCCTTTCGATATGGCCTGTGATGAACTGCTGACAGGCCATTTCCGGCTTTCCTGGATGGACAGGTTTCCGCCTTACCAGCCTAAGCCTGGCGCTGTGCTAAGCCCTACAGGAAAAGGCTATATTGACGACGAGGAAGATGATAGCGAACACGAACAGGAGGTGGAGGAAGGGCGCGACCCGGTTGAACTCGACGACGAGATCATAGAGGCCATGCGATTTGTAACCCCGCCGCCTGAAGCGCCGGTGAACAAAACAAACCGGGAAAAGTACAGCTGCCCGGTGTGTCATATCAATCTCTGGGGTAAACCGGGGATAGTGGTTTACTGTGGTGGCGAGCACTGTAATAAAGCCGCGTTAGTAGTCTTAAAATAAAGTCCTTTCGGACTTTATTTTTTTTCCATTTCCGAGGTCGTGATGTTATTAATGCTGTACTTCGCGGCTTCTTTTAAAACAGTTTCAGCAAGGCTTGCTGGTATCCAGACCTGAACTAATTTTAATGGTTCGCCGTTCTCGGCTTTAAGAGTGGTGTTCTGGTACAAATCCCAGATTCGCTTAACGGTGCTGGAAATGTTTTGCTTGGAACGGCCTACTCGCGTGGCTACGTCTGATGATTTCTCACCTTTGACAAGCACGGAATAGCCAATATCTGTTGTGATGTGTGCAAAGGAAGCCATTTGCGGCAGCAGCTGTTTCCATTCTGTTTCTGAAATTCTGTTTTTCTGAGCCATCTGTGGCGCCTCCGTAGTTTTGGTTACAGAAAGGATATACTCAGAATAAACTGGGGTCAATACAAGTACGATTTTTATAAACTTTATTTTATTTGAGGGTGAGGCCCGGTGCGGCAGCAGCGCGGGCCTCGATGGTGCCGCGAAGGTGCTGGCGCCATGCTTGGATTAAAACATGAACCGTGAAGAACTGCGAAACTTGTTTTCGCGGTTCTGAGGGGTTGACCGAGCCGCGAAGCGGCGCTGGTAAGCGATGATATGCACATATCCACAGGCATATTTTTAAAAGGTATTTTATAGATTTTTTATCTTTTTAAAGTCTTTTAGAGCTATATAACTCATTGATTTAAAATCATAAATAAGTGTTATCTCTGGGAATCCGCCCACCTTGTTATGGGAATTGGCCCACCTATCTATGGGAAACACCCCACCTTACTATGGGAATTAGCCCACCTTGTTATGGGAATTGGCCCACCTTAGACGAAACTGTAAAAAATGTATTTACTTGTTTGAACTTTGTGGTAGTGTGGAGAGTAATTTTTAACCCACAAAGGCAAGGCTCATGGATAAGTTGCTGAACAAAAAGATAAAAGTTAAGCAGTCTAACGAGCTTACCGAAGCTGCTTACTACCTCTCGCTAAAAGCAAAGCGCGTTCTCTGGTTATGTCTTATGCAGACGTATTTCACAGCTTCAGTAAGCGAAGATGATGATGAGATGGCTGTACTCGGTGACTCTACTTTCAAAGTAAAGGTGGCTGACTATGAGCAAATTTTTCAGGTAAGCCGTAACCAGGCTATCAAGGATGTTAAAGAAGGCGTGTTTGAGTTAAGCCGTTCTGCGGTAATCTTTTACCCGAAAGAAGGAAGTTTTGACTGCGTCGCGCGCCCCTGGCTAACAGAGGCTGGCAGCCGATCAGCTCGTGGTATCTGGGAAATCGAATTTAACCATAAACTCCTGCGGTACATTTACGGCCTGACGAACCAGTTCACCACCTACTCGCTCCGCGATTGTGGCAGTCTTCGAAATCCACGGACGATCCGCCTTTATGAAAGTCTTGCTCAATTCAAATCTTCAGGCTTATGGGTTACTACTCATGCTTGGTTAAATGACCGTTTCCTTTTGCCGGAATCCCAACAGAAGAACTTGGCAGAGTTGAAACGATCTTTCCTTGATCCTGCACTCAAGCAGATAAATGAGAAAACACCTTTACTTGCTAAGTATAGTATTGATGATTCAGGAAAATTTCTGTTCTCAATAATTGATAAGCAAAATCCCGTCTGACATAAATCAGCACACATGAGCCTGTCATTTGACAAATTTTTGTCATGAAGATGGGCGAATTTCCACACAGCACCGGCGCCCGGCAAGGTGGGCGGATTCCCACACGGCACCGGCGCCCGGCAAGGTGGGCGGATTCCCACACGGCACCGGCGCCCGGCAAGGTGGGCGGATTCCCACACGGCT
>NZ_CALSBS010000062.1 GCF_943590815.1 Pseudocitrobacter vendiensis
ATACGGAGGACGGTTGTGGCGCACGTCTTCGGTGAACGCACTCTGGCCACACTGGAGCGTCTTCTGAGCCTGCTGTCGGCCTTTGAGGGGTCGTCTCAGAATTCGGAAAATAAAGCACGCTAAGGCGTAGTCACCCCGTGACTCCCCCGCGCCGATGCAGCGAGCTTCGTTCCGTCTTGCAGTGACGCAATCAGCGGGCAGGAAACGTTCCCTTTCCGCGCATGGCAGGCGCACACCAGTTCAGACAGCACGGCCTCCATGCGTGCCAAGTCGGCCATCTTCTCGCGCACATCCTTGAGCTTGTGCTCGGCCAGGCCGCTGGCTTCCTCGCAATGGGTGCCATCCTCCAGCCGCAGTAGCTCGGCGATTTCGTCCAGGCTAAAGCCCAGCCGCTGGGCCGATTTCACGAACCGCACTCGTGTTACATCCGCCTCGCCATAGCGGCGAATGCTGCCATAGGGCTTGTCTGGCTCCGGCAGCAGGCCCTTGCGCTGGTAGAACCGGATGGTCTCCACATTGACCCCGGCCGCCTTGGCAAAAACGCCAATGGTCAGATTCTCAAAATTAATTTGCATATCGCTTGACTCCGTACATAACTACGGAAGTAAGCTTAAGCTATCCAAACCAAATTTGAAAGGACAAGCGTATGTCTGAACCACAAAAGTCTGAACCACAAAAGTCTGAACCACAAAAGTCTGAACCACAAAACGGGCGCGGCGCGCTCTTCGCCGGTGGGCTGGCCGCCATTCTTGCGTCGGCCTGCTGCCTGGGGCCGCTGGTTTTGATCGCCTTGGGGTTCAGCGGGGCATGGATCGGCAACCTGACGGTGCTGGAACCCTATCGCCCGATCTTCATCGGCGCAGCGCTGGTCGCGCTGTTTTTCGCCTGGCGGCGCATCTACCGCCCGGCGCAAGCCTGCAAACCGGGTGAGGTCTGCGCGATTCCCCAAGTGCGAGCTACTTACAAGCTCATTTTCTGGATCGTGGCCGCGCTGGTCCTGGTCTCGCTCGGATTTCCCTACGTCATGCCATTTTTCTATTAATCACAGGAGTTCATCATGAAAAAACTGTTTGCCGCCCTCGCCCTCGCTGCCGTTGTTGCCCCCGTGTGGGCCGCCACCCAGACCGTCACGCTGTCCGTGCCTGGCATGACCTGCGCCTCTTGCCCGATCACTGTCAAGCACGCGCTTTCCAAGGTTGAGGGCGTGAGCAAGACCGACGTAAGTTTCGACAAGCGCCAGGCCGTCGTCACCTTCGACGATGCCAAGACCAACGTCCAGAAGTTGACCAAGGCGACCGAGGACGCGGGCTATCCGTCCAGCCTCAAACGCTGATCCGTTAACCGAACTCGGGAGCGACACATGGGACTCATCACGCGCATCGCTGGCAAAACCGGCGCGCTCGGCAGCGTCGTTTCCGCGATGGGCTGCGCCGCCTGTTTTCCTGCCATCGCCAGCTTTGGCGCGGCCATCGGACTGGGCTTCTTGAGCCAGTACGAGGGGCTATTCATTGGCATCCTGCTGCCGATGTTCGCCGGCATCGCGTTACTCGCCAATGCTATCGCTTGGCTCAATCATCGACAGTGGCGACGCACGGCGCTCGGCACGATAGGCCCGATCTTGGTGCTGGCAGCGGTGTTTTTAATGCGGGCTTACGGCTGGCAGAGCGGTGGACTGCTCTATGTCGGCCTGGCCTTGATGGTTGGGGTGTCGGTCTGGGATTTCATCTCGCCAGCACATCGCCGCTGCGGGCCGGACAGCTGTGAATTGCCAGAACAACGTGGCTGACGGCAACAGCCGTAGCCACCACAGAAAAGGAAAAATACATGACCACCCTGAAAATCACCGGGATGACCTGCGACTCGTGCGCGGCTCACGTCAAGGAAGCCTTGGAGAAAGTGCCCGGCGTGCAATCGGCGCTGGTGTCCTATCCGAAGGGCACAGCGCAACTCGCCATTGAGGCGGGCACGTCATCGGATGCGCTGACTACCGCCGTGGCCGGACTGGGCTACGAGGCAACGCTTGCCGATGCGCCACCGACGGACAACCGCGCCGGCCTGCTCGACAAGATGCGCGGCTGGATAGGGGCCGCTGATAAGCCCAGTGGCAACGAACGCCCGTTGCAGGTCGTCGTCATTGGTAGCGGTGGAGCCGCGATGGCGGCAGCACTGAAGGCCGTCGAGCAAGGCGCGCAGGTCACGCTGATTGAGCGCGGCACCATCGGCGGCACCTGCGTCAACGTCGGTTGTGTGCCGTCCAAGATCATGATCCGCGCCGCCCACATCGCCCATCTGCGCCGGGAAAGCCCATTCGACGGCGGCATGCCACCCACACCGCCGACGATCTTGCGCGAGCGGCTGCTGGCCCAGCAGCAGGCCCGTGTCGAAGAACTCCGTCATGCCAAGTACGAAGGCATCCTGGACGGCAATTCAGCCATCACCGTTCTGCACGGTGAAGCGCGTTTCAAGGACGACCAGAGCCTTATCGTTAGTTTGAACGAGGGTGGCGAGCGCGTCGTGATGTTCGACCGCTGCCTGGTCGCCACGGGTGCCAGCCCGGCGGTCCCGCCGATTCCGGGCTTGAAAGAGTCACCCTACTGGACTTCCACCGAGGCCCTGGCGAGCGACACCATTCCCGAACGCCTTGCCGTAATCGGCTCGTCGGTGGTGGCGCTGGAGCTGGCGCAAGCCTTTGCCCGGCTGGGCAGCAAGGTCACGGCCCTGGCGCGCAATACCTTGTTCTTCCGTGAAGACCCGGCCATCGGCGAGGCGGTGACAGCCGCTTTCCGTGCCGAGGGCATCGAGGTGCTGGAGCACACGCAAGCCAGCCAGGTCGCCCATATGGACGGTGAATTCGTGCTGACCACCACGCACGGTGAATTGCGCGCCGACAAGCTGCTGGTCGCCACCGGCCGGACACCGAACACGCGCAGCCTGGCATTGGAAGCGGCGGGGGTAGCCGTCAATGCGCAGGGGGCCATCGTCATCGACAAGGGCATGCGCACCAGTAGCCCGAACATCTACGCGGCCGGCGACTGCACCGACCAGCCGCAGTTCGTCTATGTGGCGGCAGCGGCCGGCACTCGTGCGGCGATCAACATGACTGGCGGCGATGCGGCCCTGGACCTGACCGCAATGCCGGCCGTGGTGTTCACCGACCCGCAGGTCGCCACCGTGGGCTACAGCGAGGCGGAAGCACATCACGACGGGATCGAGACCGACAGTCGCCTGCTAACACTGGATAACGTGCCGCGTGCGCTTGCCAACTTCGACACACGCGGCTTCATCAAGCTGGTCATCGAGGAAGGTAGCGGACGGCTCATCGGCGTGCAAGCGGTGGCCCCGGAAGCGGGTGAACTGATCCAGACGGCGGTGCTCGCCATTCGCAACCGTATGACCGTGCAGGAACTGGCCGACCAATTGTTCCCCTACCTGACCATGGTCGAAGGGCTGAAGCTCGCGGCGCAGACCTTCAGCAAGGACGTGAAGCAGCTTTCGTGCTGCGCCGGATGAGGAAAAGGAGGTGTTCAATGAGCGCCTACACAGTGTCCCGGCTGGCCCTTGATGCCGGGGTGAGCGTGCATATCGTGCGCGACTACCTGCTGCGCGGATTGCTACGGCCGGTCGCGTACACCACGGGCGGCTACGGCTTGTTCGATGACACCGCGTTGCAACGGCTGCGCTTTGTACGGGCTGCCTTCGAAGCGGGTATCGGCCTGGACGCACTGGCGCGGCTGTGCCGGGCGCTGGATGCTGCGGACGGTGACGGTGCGTCTGCGCAGCTTGCCGTGTTGCGGCAACTCGTCGAGCGTCGGCGCGAGGCCCTGGCCAGCCTCGAAATGCAACTGGCCGCCATGCCAACCGAACCGGCACAGCACGCGGAGAGTCTGCCATGAACAGCCCAGAGCACTTGCCGTCTGAGACGCACAAACCGATCACCGGCTACTTGTGGGGCGCGCTGGCCGTGCTCACCTGTCCCTGCCATTTGCCGATTCTCGCCATTGTGCTAGCCGGCACGACGGCCGGCGCGTTCATCGGGGAGCACTGGGGTATTGCAGCCCTCACGCTGACCGGCTTGTTTGTCCTGTCTGTGACGCGGCTGCTGCGGGCCTTCAAGGGAAGATCATGACCGCTTCCCAGCCAGCCGAGAGTGGGCAGCTTTGAGCTTCGCTACCAATCTGGAGGAGTACCACCATGAACGCAAACGCCCCGAACACTGCCAGTTGCACCACCTGCTGCGTATGCTGCAAAGAAATTCCGCTCGATGCCGCCTTCACCCCGGAAGGCGCGGAATACGTCGAACATTTCTGCGGGCTGGATTGCTATGAACGCTTCCAGGCACGCGCCAAGGCCGCGACAGAATCTGACATTGCGCCTGTCCCTGGCGGTTCGCAGCCGTCAGATTGAGGCATACCCTAACCTGATGTCAGATGTTGAGCACAAACAACGTCAGAGTAGGGTATTAATTTATATTTATTGACACATTCAGCCAAGGGTAATAGATTTCATCCTGACATTTTTACCTTTGGAGGCATCTTGCAAGGTCAACGTATCGGCTACGTTCGCGTCAGCAGCTTCGACCAGAATCCTGATCGACAACTGGAACAAATAGAAGTCGGCAAGGTATTCACCGATAAGGCTTCAGGCAAGGACACACAACGTCCCGAACTTGAAAGGCTGCTGGCCTTCGTCCGCGAGGGCGACACCGTGGTGGTGCATAGCATGGACAGGTTGGCACGCAACCTTGATGACCTGCGCCGCATCGTCCAAGGGCTGACACAACGGGGCGTGCGCATGGAGTTCGTCAAAGAAGGGCTAACGTTCACCGGCGAGGACTCACCGATGGCCAATCTGATGCTGTCGGTCATGGGAGCCTTTGCTGAGTTCGAGCGCGCTCTGATCCGCGAACGTCAGCGCGAGGGAATCGTGCTGGCTAAGCAGCGCGGGGCCTACCGGGGACGAAAGAAATCGCTGAACAGCGAACAAATTGCCGAGTTGAAACGGCGAGTTGCGGCAGGCGACCAGAAAACCTTGGTGGCCCGTGACTTCGGCATCAGCCGCGAAACCTTGTACCAGTACCTGCGGGAAGACTGACCATGCCACGCCGCTCAATCCTGTCCGCCACCGAGCGCGAAAGTCTGCTGACACTGCCAGATGCCAAAGACGAACTGATACGGCACTACACGTTCAACGAAACCGACCTGTCGGTGATCCGTCAGCGTCGCGGCGCCGCGAATCGATTGTGCTTCGCCGTGCAGCTTTGCTACTTGCGATTCCCTGGCATCTTCTTGGGCGTCGATGATTCTCCATTTCTGCCCCTGCTGCGCATGGTGGCCGCACAACTCAAGGTGCCGGTGGAAAGCTGGAACCATTACGGCCAGCGCGAGCAGACACGGCGGGAGCACTTGGTCGAGCTGCAAACGGTGTTTGGATTCAAGCCCTTCACCATGAGTCATTACCGGCAAGCCGTGCATACATTGACCGAACTGGCCTTGCAAACAGACAAAGGCATTGTGCTGGCCAGCACCCTTGTTGAAAACCTGCGGCGGCAGAGCATCATCCTACCCGCCATGAATGCCATCGAGCGCGCAAGCGCCGAGGCCATTACCCGTGCCAACCGAAGCATCCATGCGGCATTGGCCGATTCCTTGATACCTGTCCATCGCCAGCGCCTGGACGAACTGCTCAAGCGCAAGGATGGTAGCAAAATGACGTGGCTAGCGTGGCTGCGCCAATCGCCCGCCAAGCCGAACTCGCGCCACATGCTTGAACACATCGAACGCCTCAAAGCCTGGCAGGCGCTTGACCTACCTGCTGGCATCGAACGGCAGGTACACCAAAACCGCTTGCTCAAGATCGCCCGCGAAGGCGGCCAGATGACGCCCGCCGACCTGGCCAAGTTCGAGTCGCAGCGGCGTTACGCCACCTTGGTAGCACTGGCCATCGAGGGCATGGCCACCGTCACTGATGAAATCATCGACCTTCACGACCGTATCATCGGCAAGCTGTTCAATGCGGCCAAGAACAAGCATCAACAGCAGTTCCAGGCTTCCGGCAAGGCGATCAACGACAAGGTGCGGATGTATGGGCGCATCGAGCGCACGCTGTTCATTCTGGATTGGCTGCAAAGCGTGGAGCTGCGCCGCCGCGTCCATGCGGGGCTGAATAAGGGCGAGGCGCGCAACGCGCTGGCCAGGGCGGTCTTCTTCTACCGATTGGGTGAAATCCGCGACCGCAGTTTTGAGCAGCAGCGCTACCGGGCCAGCGGCCTCAATCTGGTGACGGCGGCCATCGTGTTGTGGAACACGGTCTATCTGGAGCGTGCCACCAGTGCTTTGCGTGCCCACGGCAAGGCGCTGGACGACACGTTGCTGCAATATCTGTCCCCGCTGGGGTGGGAGCATATCAACCTGACCGGCGATTACCTATGGCGCAGCAGTGCCAAGGTCGGTGCGGGGAAGTTCAGGCCATTGCGACCGCTGCCACCGGCTTAGCGTGCTTTATTTAATGAGATGGTCACTCCCTCCTTCCCGGTAC
>NZ_CALSBS010000063.1 GCF_943590815.1 Pseudocitrobacter vendiensis
GGGAAGGAGGGAGTGACCATCTCATTAAATAAAGCACGCTAAGCCGGTTGCAGCGGCCGTAGCGGCCTGAACTTGCCCGCGCCGATCTTGGCGCTGCTGCGCCAGAGGTAATCGCCGGTCAGGTTGATGTGCTCCCAGCCGAGCGGCGACAGGTACTGCAACAGGCCGTCATCGACGGCTTGACCGTGGCCACGCAAGGCGTTCGCGGCCCGCTCCAGATAGACCGTGTTCCATAGCACGATGGCCGCCGTCACCAGGTTGAGGCCGCTGGCCCGGTAGCGCTGCTGCTCGAAGCTGCGGTCGCGGATTTCCCCCAGGCGGTTGAAGAACACGGCGCGGGCCAGCGCGTTGCGCGCCTCGCCTTTGTTCAGCCCGGCATGCACGCGGCGGCGCAGCTCGACGCTTTGCAGCCAGTCCAGGATGAACAGTGTGCGCTCGATGCGTCCCAGCTCACGCAGGGCGACGGCCAGGCCGTTCTGGCGCGGGTAGCTGCCAAGCTTCCTGAGCATCAGCGAGGCCGTCGCCGTGCCCTGCTTGATCGAGGTGGCCATCCGCAGGATTTCATCCCAATGGGCGCGGACGTGCTTGATGTTGAGCGTGCCGCCGATCATCGGTTTCAACGCCTCGTAGGTGGCATCGCCCTTCGGGATGTAGAGCTTGGTGTCGCCCAGGTCACGAATGCGCGGGGCGAAGCGGAAGCCCAGCAGGTGCATCAACGCGAAGACGTGGTCCGTGAACCCTGCCGTGTCGGTGTAGTGCTCCTCGATCCGCAGGTCGGATTCGTGATACAGCAGGCCGTCGAGCACGTAGGTCGAGTCGCGCACGCCGACGTTCACGACCTTGGTGTGGAACGGCGCGTACTGGTCGGAGATATGGGTGTAGAACGTCCGCCCTGGGCTGCTGCCGTATTTCGGATTGATGTGGCCGGTGCTCTCGGCCTTGCTGCCGGTGCGGAAGTTCTGGCCGTCCGACGATGACGTGGTGCCGTCGCCCCAATGCCCGGCGAAGGGATGTCGGAACTGCGCGTTGACCAGCTCGGCCAGTGCCGCCCCGTAGGTTTCGTCGCGGATGTGCCAGGCTTGCAGCCAGGCCAGCTTGGCGTAGGTCGTGCCGGGGCACGATTCCGCCATCTTGGTCAGGCCCAGGTTGATCGCGTCGGCGAGGATCGTGGTCAGCAACAGGTTTTTGTCCTTGGCCAGGTCGCCTGACTTCAGGTGGGCGAAGTGCCGGGTGAAGCCCGTCCATTCGTCTACCTCCAGCAGCAATTCGGTGATCTTGACGTGCGGTAGGATCATCGCCGTCTGGTCGATCAGGGCCTGTGCGGTATCGGGCACCGCCGCATCGAGCGGCGTGATCTTCAGGCCCGACTCCGTGATGATGGCGTCCGGCAGCTCGTTGGCCAGCGCCATGCGGTTGACGGTGGCGAGCTGCGTTTCCAGCAGCGTCAGCCGGTCATGCAGGTACTGGTCGCAATCGGTGGCCACGGCCAGCGGCAATTCGCTGGCCTGCTTGAGGCTGGCGAATTTCGCGGGCGGCACCAGGTAGTCCTCGAAGTCCTTGAACTGGCGCGAGCCTTGCACCCAGATGTCGCCGGAGCGCAGCGCGTTCTTCAGCTCCGACAGCGCGCACAGTTCGTAGTAGCGCCGGTCGATGCCGGTGTCGGTCATCACCAGCTTCTGCCAGCGCGGCTTGATGAACTCGGTCGGCGCGTCGGTGGGCACCTTGCGGGCGTTGTCGCTGTTCATGCTGCGCAGCACCTCGATGGCGTCGAGTACGTCCTTGGCGGCGGGCGCGGCCCGCAACTTGAGCACGTCGAGAAATTCCGGCGCGTAGCGGCGCAGCGTGGCGTAGCTCTCGCCGATGCGGTGCAGGAAATCGAAGTCCTCGGGTTGCGCGAGCCGCTGCGCTTCGGTGACGCTCTCGGCGAAAGCATCCCAGGACATGACGGCCTCGATGGCGGCGAACGGATCGCGGCCCGCTTGCTTGGCCTCGATCAGCGCCTGGCCGATGCGCCCGAACAGCCGCACCTTGGCATTGATCGCCTTGCCGGATGCCTGGAACTGCTGCTGATGCTTGTTCTTGGCGGCATTGAACAGCTTGCCCAGGATGCGGTCATGCAGGTCGATGATTTCGTCGGTGACGGTGGCCATGCCCTCGATGGCGAGCGCCACCAGGGTCGCGTAACGCCGCTGCGGCTCGAACTTCGCCAGGTCGGCGGGCGTCATCTGGCCGCCCTCGCGGGCGATCTTGAGCAGCCGGTTCTGGTGAACCAGCCGCTCGATGCCGGAGGGCAGGTCGAGCGCCTGCCACGCCTTGAGGCGTTCGATGTGTTCCAGCATGTGCCGCGAGTTCGGTTTGACCGGGGATTGCCGCAGCCAGGCCAGCCACGTCGTCTTGCCGTTGTCGCGGCGCTTGAGCAGATCGTCGAGGCGACGGCGATGCACGTCCGTCAGCGGCTCAGCCAAGGCGTCGTAGAGACGCCGGTTGGCGCGGGTAATCGCTTCGGCGCTCGCCCGCTCGACGGCGTTGAGGGCGGGCACAATGACCGACTGCCGCCGCAGGTGCTCGATCAAGGCTCTGGCCAGCACGATGCCCTTGTCGGTTTGCATGGCCAGCTCGGTCAGCAACTGGACAGCCTGCCGGTAGTGGCCAATCGTGAACGGCTGGAAGCCGAACACCGTTTGCAGCTCGACCAGGTGCTCGCGTCGGGTCTGCTCACGCTGCCCGTACTCGTCCCAGCTTTCGATGCCGACCTTGAGCTGGTTGGCGACCAGTCTCAGCAATGGCGGGAACGGTGGCTCATCAGCGCCAAGGATGACGCCGGGAAAGCGCAGGTAGCAGAGCTGCACCGCGAAGCCCAGCCGATTGGCCGGGCCGCGCCGCTGCCGGATGATGGAGAGGTCGCTTTCGCTGAACGTGTAGTGACGGATCAACTCATCCTTGGTGTCCGGCAACGCCAGCAGGCTTTCGCGCTCGGCGGCGGAGAGGATCGAACGGCGGGGCATGCGGTTTCCTTCTTCTTGAAAACGTAGGTTTGTGACAAGCCCGCCAAGGCAACCGGCGCGGCACGGGAATCAAGGCATTGCGATTCTCGAAAATAGTTCTTGAAATTCTATTCTTGATTGCATATCATCTCAACGAGTTTCGATAAGAAAGGATGCGCATGCGACCGTCTGTTGTGCTTGACATGAAGCGAAGCGCAGTGCGTGAAGCGGTAGGCCGCTTTCGCGCCGCGAACCCGCGCGTCTTCGGCTCGGTGCTGCATGGCACCGACCGGGATGGCAGCGACCTCGACCTGTTGGTCGATGCGCTGCCCGGTGCCACGTTGTTGGACTTGGGCGATTTGGAAGAAGAACTGAAATCGCTGCTCGGCGTTGACGTCGATCTGCTGACTCCCGGCGACCTGCCGCCGAAGTTCCGGGCCAAGGTGCTCGCGGAGGCGCAACCGATATGAGCGAGAACCGCCTGCCCGATTACCTCGACCACATTCAGCAGGCCGCAACCGATGCGCGCAGCTTCGTGGAAGGGATGGCCAAGGACGACTTCTTGGCCGACAAGCGCACCCAGCAGGCCGTCATCATGAGCCTGATCGTCATCGGCGAGGCGGCCACAAAGGTGATGGATGGCTACGTCGAGTTCACCCAGGCGCATGCCGACGTGCCGTGGCGCAGCATGCGCAATATGCGTAATCGCATGGCTCACGGCTATTTCGACATCAACCTCGATGTGGTGTGGGAGACGGTACAGGAATGGCTGCCGGCGTTGCTCCAGCAATTGCCCGCCGTGCGTCAGGATGCCGACGATGAAGACCGTAACGACAACTGTGAAAGAGGGATCTCCGATGACTGTTGAATCGAGAATATTTTCTGTAGCCGAGTATGTTCAGCCGTCCGAAGGCGAGCCTATTCGTTCCGTTGTGCTTGAAACCCGAGACTCAATTATCGTGGTTTGGCATGTCCATCCCGGGCAGGAAATTGCGGCTCACATTCATCCTCACGGCCAAGACACGTGGACTGTTTTGTCGGGAATGGCTGATTACTTTCAGGGCAATGGGATTGTTCGTGCCCTCAGGGAAGGTGAGATAGCCGTGGCAAGACCGGGCCAAGTGCACGGGGCGCGAAATACAGGTACCGAGCCATTTGTGTTAGTCTCGGTTGTGGCATCAGCCAATGCCGGTTTCGTATTGGCTGAGCGATAGAGCCCAATCTCTGGAGTTGGTCCAATGAGCGGTCGGGGAGATAGGTAACAGACATGCAGCGGACACGGCTGCTAAACCAGGTCGCAAACCTCCTTGCGTCGCAGCGTGCCGCAAGCGACGCGATCAATCGAATGGGGTCGGCATGAGACTGAACACCATCCAGTTCCCGACCGCGTAGCCGCCTGTCCTGCCGATCAGGTCTTGACCATCGACGCCTGGGATCAGTCCTGAATGTTCTTGGAGACCACTACGTTATGAGCCGCAGCCGCCGCAAAACACCCATCGTCGGGCACACGACCTGCGGCAGCGAGCGCGAGGACAAGAAGCTCTGGCATCAGCGCTGGCGCACCCGTGAGCGCACGGCGCTGACCAGCGCGTCGCCCGAAGCCCTGAGCGCCCATCTGCCCCTGCTGGAAAACCAGGCCAGCAGCGTCTGGTCGATGGGCAAGGATGGCCGCTCCTACTGGCCCGTCAAGCGCCAGGCCGCCACGGCGGATCGCATCGCCAATCACAAGGGACGCAACCCGCAAGAACGCGCCTCCCTGAAAAAGCGCCTGCTGCGCAAGTGGATGAGCAAATGAAGCTCTCCTTCCATCAGCACATTGCGCTGTTCTGGATGATCGGTGCTCCGGGCGTCTTCGCGCCCGTGATCGAGAACGCCAAGCGGCCCGATGCCGGCGCCGTCATGGCGTGGGGTGTCGCGATCGTGGCGGTGATGATCCTCTTCACCCCTTTGCTGCTGCGCTGTCCACCATTCCGGCGCTGGTATGGCCGGACGGATGCGCTGTCGGAGCGGCAGCGCCAGGCGCTTGCCGAGCGCGGCCTGCGCCGCTACTACCAGACCGCTTTCGATGACGGCTACGTGCCCCGCGTGATGCCCTACGTGTGGCGCATCATCTGGACGGTCGGCGGGTTGATGGCTGTGACCGCCGTACTGCCTACCAACACCGGACGGCCAGCCTTCGATGCCTTGGTGGTCTTCTCGACCTGGTATCCGATAGGCGTGATGCTGCTGGTTTTCGCGTCGAGGCCCCTTGGCCGGTTGATTCGCCAAAGAGCACAGGAGCGGCGGAAATGAGCACGTCAACCATCGAGGCGCTGGCCAGCGCCTGGGCAAGGATTGCCGAGGAAGCGGAATTCCCCGCTGACTACGAGGGGACTGCCACACCACAAGCGCATCGGGCTAGCGAAGCTATTCAGGAGCAGATTCGGGAGCGCATCGTCGCCACCAACGACATGCGGCTGTTCAGCCTGCTGCACCTGCTGGGTCAGGCGTCGCTGCGCATGGAGCAAGCGCTGTGGCCGGAGGATTACGAGCGGATGACGCGCGAGGTTGAGGAAGCCCTGCGGCAAGCCACCGACGCCAACGCCAGATCGTACACCCACGAAGAAGTGATGCAGGCGATGCAGGAACGCATCGACCGGGCGCGAGACAAGCCATGTTGATTGGCTATGCGCGCGTCTCGACGCAGGATCAGAACCTGGAGCTGCAACGCGAAGCCTTGAGCAAGGCCGGATGTAAAAAGGTCTTCGAGGACAAGGTGAGTGGCACGCGGGCAGACCGGCCTGGCTTGGCCAAGACGCTCGAAATGCTGCGCGAAGGCGATACTTTGGTCGTCTGGAAGCTCGACCGGCTGGGCCGGTCGGTCAAGCAACTGGTCGATCTGGTCGGCGATCTGCACAAGCACGGTGTCCAGTTCAGGAGCCTCACCGACTCCATCGACACCGGCACACCATCCGGGCGGTTCTTCTTCCACGTCATGGCGAGCCTTGCCGAAATGGAGCGCGAGCTGACCGTCGAGCGCACCCGCGCCGGGCTGGAAGTCGCCAAGCAGCTCGGCCGCAAAGGCGGCCGCAAGCCGAAGATGACCGACAGCAAGATCGAGTCGGCCAAGAAGCTGCTGGCCAGCGGGGTGCCGCCCAAGGACGTGGCCAAGAACCTCGGCGTGTCCATTCCGACGCTGTACCGCTGGGTGCCAGCCTCCACGCACGCTTAGCGTGCTTTATTTAATGAGATGGTCACTCCCTCCTTCCC
>NZ_CALSBS010000064.1 GCF_943590815.1 Pseudocitrobacter vendiensis
CCAGGTACGAAACCTGAGAAGGATATTAGCACATGAACCGTGCCAGACAACAGCCCGCCATAAGCGCAGGGCGCATTGCATAACGCCGCACTTGAACTCTTCAACGACCGCTTACCACACAAGCCGTACTTTTCGGACGATCTGCACTTTGGTGTACGCATTGCCGGTAAGGAGCGCGCTATTCTGGCTAAATACATCCAGTTCAATCAGCCTCACGCTATGTTCTGGCTGGGGTTTGACGTCGATCGCACCGGTGCCGCCATCGACTGGAGCGACCGTAACGCGCCTGCACCCACACTGACTATTACCAACCCCGACAACGGACACGCGCATCTGCTGTACGCCCTCAAAACCTCGATTCGCACCGCACCGGACGGAAAAATGAAGCCGCTGCGCTACGCCGCTGCCGTGGAGAACGCGCTATGTAAAAAATTAGAGGCCGACGCGGGGTATTCGGGGCTAATCTGCAAAAATCCGAACCACGGGCACTGGAAAATTGCCGTATGGCAGCCAGAACTCTACACGCTGGACTGGCTTGCTGACTTTCTCGACCTGAACGCGGCGAATGATAAAGAAATCGTCGCCGACTATGGCTTAGGCCGTAATTGCACCCTGTTCGACAAAACCCGTAAATGGGCATACCGCGCCATCCGTCAGGGCTGGCCGGAGTATGAGCAGTGGCTGCAAGCCTGCTATGAGCGTGCCAGCGCCTACAACCTGCAATTCGCTGCACCTTTGGATGAAAATGAGGTTAGTGGAATAGCGAAGAGTATTGCTAAGTGGACTAATGAAAAATTTAGCGAGAGTAAATTTGAAGAATATGTAGAAAGAACGCACCATTCTAAAATCCAGTCAAAAAGAGGCTCGAGAAGCAAAGGTGGAGGGCGTCCGAAGCTTAACGAGAAGATTGCAATTGAAGTTGAAAAGCTTAGAGGGGATGGAGTTGCAATGAGAGAAATATCTACACGCTTAAATATTTCTTTGGGTTCTACTTTTAACTTAATTAAAAAAGGTATTAGCAATGAAAGATGATTTTTTCCAAAATGATGATTTTGATGAGGAAATTCCTGATAATTTCTCCAAGGCCGAAGAGTTCTCTGATTTAATTGTTGCGCCGTCAGATTGGACTGTGGAGACTATATACAGACAAATGCAGAACAACATGGATATAAATCCTGAATTCCAAAGGCGAAGCGTATGGAATCAGGACTATAAATCTAGGTTTATAGAGTCGGTATTTCTTGGTGTTCCTATCCCTCAGGTTCTTTTATCATCAAAAAAAGACAACAAGAATTCATTTTTGGTTTTGGATGGAAAGCAACGCCTTTTAACAATAAAGGAGTTCATTGATGGTAGACTGGAGGATGGCAAGGTTTTTAAGCTTAGAAAGCTTAGGGTGCTAAAAGACTTAGAAGGTAAAACATGGCAAGAAATAGAGAAGGATTTTAGCCTTTCTAGTCTTTTTCTTAATCAAACATTACGAACTGCAGTTATTAGGAATTGGAAGTCAGAAGAGACTCTTTACGAGATATTTTACAGATTAAACTCAGGGTCAGTGAAGCTATCTCCAATGGAGCTTAGGATGTCACTTCATCCAGGCAAATTCTTAAGCAATGTAATCACATGGTCTGAAAAACAGAAGAATGTGCAGGCTATGCTTGGGAAAAATAATGTCGATAGCAGAATGAACGATGTTGAAATAATAATCAGGTATATAGGTTTTAGACATTCTGAAATTCCTTATAAAGGGAACTTGAAGGATTTCTTAGATAAAGTATGTATCAAGTATAATGAAATTTGTGATGATGATGATGGGTTCATAGATAATGAATTAAAAAATATATACGAAGGTTTTTCAAAATCAATAGACAAAGGAATGGAAGTTTTCGGTAACGACTTCTGCAGGAAGTTCACAAATGGAAGTTATGACTCTCGTTTCAACAGAGCTGTTTTTGATGTTCTTTCTTATGTACTTGGTCATGATGAGGCTCTGAAAGCGGTGGATAAAGATGAGCAAGGGTTGAAGTTGGCCTATGAGGAAGCGTGCTCGTTCCCTGAGTTCATAAAGTCAGTGGAGTCCAGTACAAAAAACATAGAGCCGACAAAGCATAGGTTTGGCATTTTTATTGATTGCTTTAATCGTCGTTTTAATACGAAAATTGATATCCCAGAAGTGATCGCATAATGAGTAAAACATCAGCATATAAAGACATGGAAAAGCAGCTTGATCTTGTAAAGAAGATAACGAATAGAGTTGATCCAAACGTGTGCTCTAATGTAACTGATGTATTAAAAGTTAACTCGTATGTACTGCTTTCCCATGCTGCATTTGAGAAGTACCTTGAAAACCTTGTTGAAATTATAATGACGAAATCAGTGTTGAATTATTCAAGCACTAACGGCGTTAAAGTCAACAAGTGTATAATAAGCATGCTTTCCAAAAAGGTTGTGTCGTGCTATGAAAATGCAGCAAGTCTATCGAAAACAAAAAAGAAAGAAGCAATAAATAAAGAAATGAGAGAGGTTTCTTTAAATACGAGTGACAAGCTTGGTGACGCACAGCGATTGGTTCTTTCAATACTAAGACGTAATCATGGAATCAAGATTGATAATATGAATACGATATTCAACTGTATAGGTGTTTACCCCGAAGAAATTGACGTGTCACTTTGTAGCGATTTAGACAGCTTTGGTGCTAGTCGAGGGGGGGTTGCTCATGTGGTGCAAATACAGCAGGTAATCAGCAAGTCTCAAGCTATCGCTAACGTCAAAAATATAAAGGGCAAGCTCTTAGCCTTTGAACGATCCGTAATGACATATATGAATTTCTAGCGTTCAAAAACAACCTATATCAGATAACAGCCCTCTTTGGCAGAGGGCTTTTTTTTGCAGCCAGCACAGAATCTGTCATACTTCAACTCATCCCAAGCCAGTACACACAGCGTCCCCTCTGACGAGGTGCCACTGTGACTGGTTCAGGGGGCTCGCTGCCCCCCGAAACCCCCGGCATCCACTGCGAAAAATTCTCACGGTGGTGCGAATTTTCTCTCAGCGGAGCCTATGGAAAAGCGAACGAAAGAGATCAAAATCCGGCTCACCGAAACTGAGCATCAGCGACTGCTTGATCGCTGTGACCGGATTCATCTTGCGGAGTGGCTGCGTCAGCTTGGTCTGGGTGAACACACCTCACGCAAGCGCCGTGTGCCTGAGGTGGCGCCCGAACTGCTGCGACAGGTCAGCGGGATTGGCAACAACCTGAACCAGATAGCCCGCCGCCTCAACCAGACTGATTCCCTGACGCCTGCTGAACGTGCCTCGCTGCTTGTCGTACTGACCAGCCTTGACCGGCAGCTTGGTGACCTGCTGGAGCAGAACCGTGATCGTTAAAATTCACTCGCGGGGTGCGGGTTCGGGCAGTGGGCCGGTGGATTACCTGCTGGGTAAAGACCGGCAGCGTGAACAGGCCAGCGTACTGCGCGGCAATCCTGAACATGTGCGCGAGCTGATCGACGGCTGCGACTTTGCCCGCGCTTACACCTCCGGGGTGCTGTCATTCCAGGAACCTGACATTGCAGGCGCGGAGAAATCGCGCCTGATGGACGAATGGGAGCACACGCTGCTGACCGGCCTCGACCGCGACCAGTACGCCTGCCTGTGGGTGGAGCACCGCGACAAGGGACGGCTTGAGCTGAATTTTGTCATCCCGAACATCGAATTGCAGAGCGGCAAACGCCTGCAACCCTACTTTGACCGCGCTGACCGCCCCCGTGTCAACGCCTGGCAGACCCTGACCAACGACCGGCTGGGGCTGCGTGACCCGAATGACCCGACCTACCGCCGCCCGCTGACGCAGGCCAGCGATCTGCCCCGTGACAAACAGCAGGCGGCAGAGAAAATCACCGCTGGCCTGATGAACCTGATGCAGCAGGGCGTGATCCGCAGCCGGCAGGACGTGGTGACGCAGCTTGAAAGCTACGGCCTGACCGTTGCGCGGGAAACGAAAAGCAGTATCAGCATTGCCGACCCGGACGGCGGCCGAAATATCCGGCTGAAAGGAATGATTTATGAGCGAGATTTTAAATTTGGCGAAGGGCTTCGAGGAGAAATCGAAGCAGCAGGCGCAGGATACCGAGCAGAGCGTGAAGCGCGAGTTCGTGAGGCTGGAGACGTCTATCAGCGCGGAACTGCAATCAAGCTCGCAGAGCATCAGCAACGCTATCCGCGAGCAGAACGGCAGGCTGACGGGCATGCTCAGGAAGTCGGTCTCAACGGCGATGGCGTGGATATTCTTCTGCTTCGCGCTGCTGATCGGCATCCTGAGCGGGATAATCTGGTTTCAGGGCACGATCATCACCTCGCGCCTGAGCGAAATGGACAGCTACAGCCAGCAGTTGGCGAGCCTGAAAGCGAAAAGCGGCGCGGGCGTGACGATTTACAGCGACGACACGCGCCGGAATACCTACCTGGTGGTGCTGCCGAAGCAGGCGCACGGCGTGGAAACCTACACGTCGACGACCGGCAACACCGTGGTGAAATACACGGCGAAATAACCCCTTCAGAACGCCCTGAAGCGCCACAGCGCGTTTTTAACACCGAGGACGACCAAAACCATGACCGAGATGGAAAAACAGCTTCTGAGCGCCTTAGAGAGCTTACAGAAAGGCTACGAGCAACAGCAGCAGGCGTGGCAGGACAGCTACAGCAGTTTGCAGCACATGTTCGAGGCTACCTCGCAGGCGCTGACGCACAGCGACAGGGTGTGTCAGCACTTGAGCAGTCAGGTGGACAGCTTGCGCGCGCAGGTCGAGAGCTTGAGCAGGAACGTCAGCCGCTTGATGCGCTGATCAGGCAGCACGACCGCGCCTACGCGGAGAAGCTGCGTGAGCAGCAGCCAGAGCCGCAGAAAAAACCGACCCGCTACTATGGCCCCTCGATGTGACGGCTTTTCCGAAATCAGAATTAAGTGTACTATGTACTCCGTTGAAAAAGGAGACAGCCGTGAGTCACGCGATTGAGTTTATCGAGACCCCGATGTTTACCCGTCAGATAAAACAGATCGCTACGGATGAAGAGCTCAGGGAGCTGCAAAAGACGCTTATTGAGTCGCCGGACAAAGGCGATCTCATCCAGAAAACCGGCGGGCTGCGAAAAGTCAGAATGGCGACGGGCAACCAGGGAAAAAGCGGCAGTGCAAGGGTGATTTACTTCCTGGCCACCGCCGAGGTGATCTATTTGGTGATGGCCTACCCGAAAAGCACCAAAGACAGCCTGACGGACGCGGAGAAAGCCGTTCTGAAGACGCTGACACAACAACTGAAATATGAGGTGTGACATGAGTTTTTTTGACGAGCTGAAAGCATCGCTGGAAGAAGCCGTTGAAATCAAAAACGGCGTCAGAGAGCCTGCCCGCGTCACCCGTTACGAGCTGGCAGACGTGAAGGCCATCAGGACACAGCTGAACGTTTCACAGAGCGAGATGGCGAAAGTGCTGGGAACCAGCCTCGACACCATCAAGAGCTGGGAAACCGGACGCCGTAACCCGACCGGACTGGCTGCGAAGGTGCTGGCAACCATCCAGGCGAATCCGAAATTCTTTCAGGAGCTGGCGGCGCACTAAGCCGTTGTGACAGAAGGATTCGACAGGCGAGGCCGTTCGCGTGTAATTTAACGGCAACAGAAAAAACAAAGCCCCGGAAATCATGCTCAATCTTGGCGGAGCGATCATGATAACCAGGG
>NZ_CALSBS010000065.1 GCF_943590815.1 Pseudocitrobacter vendiensis
AAAAATACCCTCAGCAATTAGTGTACTGAGGGTATTGTTAACCATCCGTAGGATCGTTCAACTGATCAATGCCTTAACTGATCGGTGTTATCCCGATTGGGAGGCTTTACAAAATAGCTCATTTTTATCTTACGCTTGCGCTTTCTTAGGCAAAGAAAAGTGCAGTAAGGCATAGCCAAGTAATGCTGCTGTCGTAGAACCCATTAAGATACCGAGTCGAGCATAGGTATCAAATTCAGGACTTACATTTCCGAACGCTAAAGAGGAAATGAAGATAGACATTGTAAAGCCAATACCACACAACACAGATACCGCAAAGATATGCTTGAAGTTAACGCCTTCAGGTAACTTAGCAACGCCCATTTTTACCGCTGCCCAGCTAAAGGTAAAGATACCTAGAGGCTTACCAACCAGTAGACCCAAAGCAATACCGAGTGGCAGCATTGAAGTTAGACCTGACATCGATACGCCTTCTAACGAAATCCCCGCATTGGCAAATGCGAATAGAGGCAGAATACCAAATGCCACGTATGGGTGAAGCGCGTGCTCCATATGTTTAAGTGGAGAATGTTCGCCCTGCTTTCCCTTTAGTGGGATAGCAAAACCAATCACTACACCTGCCAATGTTGCGTGAACACCAGATTTAAGCACCGCGAACCATAAGATCGCACCGACGATCATGTATGGCGTAAGTTTTGTTACTTCCTTCGCATTCAACATGAATAGGACACCAGTCATGATGAAGCCAACAAGCAACGCCATGGTCGACAGGTCACCGGTGTAAAATAGCGCGATAATAACAACTACACCTAAATCATCGATGATAGCAACCGCCAGCAAGAACACTTTTAGGCTTACTGGTACACGCTTACCTAATAACGCCATGATACCTAAAGCAAAAGCGATATCTGTCGCCGCTGGAATTGCCCAACCAGAAATCGCCTCAGGATCGTTGGCATTAAAGGCTACGTAAATAAGAGCAGGAGTTAATATACCGCCAACCGCTGCAATCGCAGGGAAAATTGCGGTTTCTTTTGATTTTAACGCACCTTCAAGCAGCTCTCGCTTAACTTCAAGGCCAATGAGTAAGAAGAAAACAGCCATTAGGCCGTCATTAATCCAGTGAGAAACTGACATACCAAATACATAAGTATGCAGTACAGATTGATAAGTTTCGCCCAGCGGTGAGTTAGCAATGGTCATCGCAATTGCCGCGGCAATCACGAGAAGAATACCACCAGCTGATTCCATTTTGAAAAAGTCACGAATGACATCGTTCATGGTTTCGTCCTTATATTTATTATCTTAATAAACGATTAACAAAGAATGATAAGAGTGTATAGCGGTCGAAAACTTTAGAATAATTGAATCGCCACGGATAATCTAGACACTTCCGAGCCGTTGATTGGACTGACCCCACGCCCGTAGACAAATTCTGTCCTCACGACGAGGCCTGTTCGAAGGCCTCCGGACTGACGCCGCCGAGGTGACTGTGGCGCCGGGCCCGGTTGTAGAAGGGGTTTGAGAGCCAATGGAACGAAAACGTACGCTAAGAAGTTAATTCATTGTTTAAATTGAAATTTAGTTCTCTCAGTTCCCCCTTCAAAATATCCTCCGGTAGCGTAAACGTATAATGCCCCAGCATATTGATATGCCCGTGCATCAGTGGGGACAACCGGGCGATATCTTCAACCCCGATTTCTTCTCCATTACTGCGTATCCAGCTCAGGGCTTCCTGCATATAAAGTGTGTTCCACAGTACCACTGCGTTAGTGACCAGGCCCAGTGCCCCCAGCTGATCTTCCTGACCTTCACGATAGCGCTTTCTGATCTCACCGCGCTGCCCGTAGCAGATCGCCCTCGCCACAGCATGGCGGCCTTCCCCCCGGTTTAGCTGCGTCAGGATCCGCCGACGATAATCCTCATCATCAATATAATTAAGAAGGTACAGCGTCTTGTTGACGCGCCCCACTTCCATGATCGCCTGTGCCAGCCCTGATGGGCGCGAGCTTTTCAGCAAAGAGCGAATGAGTTCTGAAGCATGAATGGTGCCCAGTTTCAGCGAACCGGCGGTTCGCATCATCTCATCCCACTGATCCTCGGCTTTCGACAGATCGGCACAACCACGTGCCAGTTCGTCCAGTGCACCGTAATTTGCCGATTTATCCACTCGCCAGAATACCGCTTCACCGGCATCGGCAAGCCGGGGGGAAAACTGGTATCCCAGCAGCCAGAAGAGGCCAAAAATAATGTCGCTGGTACCGGCTGTGTCTGTCATGATCTCAACCGGATTCAGCCCTGTCTGCTGCTCCAGAAGGCCTTCCAGCACAAAAATGGAATCTCGTAATGTGCCGGGGACAACGATGCCGTGGAATCCAGAGTACTGATCAGAGACGAAGTTGTACCAGGTGATGCCACGTCCGGAACCAAAATATTTTCTGTTAGGTCCTGAATTGACGGTTTTCACCGGCGTGACAAAGCGCATGCCATCAGCTGAAGCCACTTCGCCACCACCCCAGCGGCCAGCAAGCTCCAGTGTGGACTGAAAATCAACCAGGCGGGCATTGGCGCTGACCAGCGTTTCTGCCCGGAGGTAATTCTGTTTTACCCAGCTAAGCCGGTGGCGCGTCAGCGCCGGTATATTGTGCTTTATCAGCGGTTCCAGCCCGATATTGCAGGCCTCTGCCATCAGGACCGCGCACAGGCTGATGTGCAGATCCTGTGCCCGGGCCCCGGATTCACTGACATGCGTAAACTCACGTGTAAATCCCGTTCTGGCATCTATTTCAAGCAACAGTTCCGTCAAATCTACTGGCGGGAGTAGCAGCCTTACCCGACTGTTGAGACGATGCAACGATGTTGGCTCCTCCAGTTTCTCCAGGCTGCTGATAGTCAGGGAAGGATGTTTACCGTCATGGCAAATATGAACCTCCGCATTTCCTTCAAAGCGGGATGCGACGGTTTTCCAGGTTTCATCTAGCTGGACCGCCAACTGTTGCACGCCTTTATGTCCATCAGTGGGATGTCCCAGCGCCCGGCAAACGGGGACCCGCTGAGCCTGCCATTCTTCCCCCTGCAACAGCTTCTCGCGGGGATTTCCCCAGCGATCGCTGTTTTCGAGCCAGATGTCCCTTCGACGTAGTGCATCCTGAAGGCGCTCCAGCAGACAAAGCGAGTAACCGGCACGCTGTATCCGGCCCTCCGCATCGTATACCAGGCGTTTCCAGGGGCCGGTAATAATATGTTCAGGCGCATTGTCCAGGATGCGCTTTTTCGAGCCGTTCAGTTCGGTCAGATAATGAATGGCGGACAACGTATGTTCTCCGGCTGGCGCTGCCTGGAAATGCAGGTCGCGCAATACCGCCGGAAGAAAGCGCTTTACCCGCCCGTACTGCTCCACCATTTCGTCATGGAAATTGTTGTTCTGAGGCCGGGCCAGCTCATTTACCTTGCTGACGGATTCTGCCAGCCTGCTTTTCGGTATGCTGTTGAATATGGTCTCCCTCAGTTCAGCATCGTCAGCCTGTTCATCCAGCAACAATGAACATGCCCGCGCCAATATTAGCGCAGCACGATCAAGATCTTTAAGCGTCCTGAGCCGTTTTTTCTGCCCCGTTTTCTTCGCCGCACGAGTGATATCCAGTATCAGCATATCGAGCACATCAACGGCCTCATCCAGCGCCGCAGTCTCCTGCGCTTTAACGAATGCTGTGAGTACGGCCAGTTTTCTCTGCTGTGGCATTCGCGCGATATATTTTACCGACGCCATGCCTGCGTAACGGGCCAAATTACGCAGTTGTATAGCAGGCAGACCGGTAAAATTCAGTCGGGAAAATTCCAGGTTTCGCAGCCGGATATACCGCTCCAGCGCTTCGGTAAATGCCGGGCCGCTGACGGTGACCGGTCCCTTTTTCAGTTGCTCCAGCGGTGAAGTACGCTGCCCCTCAGGAATGTCCAGAAGCTCCGTCACGCGGGCGGTCTGCCAGCTGTCCGGCAACGCGGCCAGTTTCTTCCACAGCCGCTGATTTGCCCGTTCGCGTATTTCACTGACGAGACGTACAAGTGTGGTTGCTCCGGGCAGCAGGACCTTATTCTGAAGCAGCCACGCGGTGGCAAAATCAAACATAAGGCCGGGTCGCTCATTACTGAGCCATGCGCGGGTGTACAGCAGGCGCTTCAGGCGGAAAGACCAGGGGAAATCGCCAAATTCATGGTAACCGTAATATTCCTTAATCAGCGCAGTATGCTCTCTGAGGGTGGTAACCCGTTCTGCGTAGCGGGTAAGGACTTCCGGACGGCGAATATTAAGCTGCACCGCGACAAATTGCTGAACACCTGGCAGAACCCGGGTTAAGTCTGTCAGAAAGGTGCCCAGAAAACGGGCGGTGGTGAGCTGAAGCGCAATTCCCAGCCGGTTATGCCTTCCCCGCCGCTGGTTAATGAAGGCAAGATCCCGCTCATCAAGATGAAAATAGCGCGCCAGCTGCACGTCATTGGGTTCTGCAACATAGCGACCATAATTCAGTTCCTGCTCAGTGGTCAGAAAATCGACGGGCATACCGGCCTCCCTGCCTGATGGTCATGAATTAACAATTTCGCAACCGTCCGAAATATTATAATTTATAAGACAGCATAAAACGGCAGGCATGGACTGTCTATTAAATCGTATTTTTGCCATAATAGACACAAGGTGTCTGATATTCGATTTAAGGTACATTTTTATGCGACTTTTTGGTTACGCACGGGTCTCAACCAGTCAGCAGTCCCTAGATATTCAAATTAGAGCACTTAAGAACGCGGGGGTAAAAGCCAACCGTATTTTTACGGACAAGGCATCGGGAAGTTCAGCTGCCAGGGAAGGACTTGAGCTGTTGCGCATGAAGGTGGAAGATGGAGATGTCATTCTGGTGAAGAAGCTAGACCGTCTTGGTCGTGACACTGCCGATATGATTCAACTAATAAAAGAATTCGATACCTTGGGTGTGGCAGTCCGATTCATTGATGATGGGATCAGTACCGATGGAGAAATGGGGAAGATGATCGTCACAATTCTATCAGCAGTGGCACAAGCAGAACGTACTCGCATCTTTGAACGAACAAATGAAGGAAGAATTGAGGCCAAGTCTAAAGGAATTAAATTTGGCAGAAAACGGAAAATAGACAGGAATAAAATAAAATTTATGCATGATAAAGGAACTGGAGCAACTGAAATAGCTAAGCATATGGGTATTGCGCGTTCAACCGTATATAAAATTATCAATTCAGAACGTTCACCAATCAATGATTGATTATCTTACAACTGACAAGGTGGAATTGTGAGAACATTTGTTATAATTTGGACGATAGCTTTCATTGCGGTAATTGCTGTAATGTGTACAGTGGATCTTTCATCATATGTACCTTCA
>NZ_CALSBS010000066.1 GCF_943590815.1 Pseudocitrobacter vendiensis
AAGCCTGACTAACTATCTCGCCAAAACAAAAAAGAACGCAGATCTTTATAGATTATATAATCCACAATTTTCTTTTTTCTGCAAAAGTGACACTCAGGAGCAAAGATTTTATTTCGATTATTTCTCAAGACATATGGTCTCGAAGAGAAATATTTTAACCGTATTCTCTATCTATACATTCACCTCTTATAACATGAACAAAAAAGAGACAATAAAAAATTTCATTCGATTTCTCAAAACGACGAATGAAAGTACATTCCATAATGCTTTTTCATTTCGCGGTGGTAACATTTTGTATGTAAGCAACAAAAACATGTTGAAAGAGATCTCATGGTTTTCACTCGCTCGAATTTACGAAGACATTAAAAAAATAAAGGAATATAAAACCAACCATGACAACTATATCAGATTAGTCGCTTAACAGAGGAGAAAAATTATGAATAACAACGCAATAAATGCATTACTCTCTTGTAAAACTCCAAAAGACATTCAGGCTTGCATTAATGCAGGCTCCGATATTAATACACTGGATTCGTTTGGAAGAAATATACTGTTTTACTGTAAAAACCCAAGAATGATTGACACTCTGGTTAAAGCAGGAATAGATTTTAACCATGCTGACAACTATGGTCACAATGTTTTGTTTAACCAGCGAAATCCTCACATACTGAAAAAATTGATTGATTCCGGCGTAGATATACACCACAAAAATGGTCTCGGCCAAACCTGTTTATGCTCGTTAGCTGATAATATATCCTGTTGCAAAACCCTGATCAATGCTGGAATTAATGTCAACAATGTGGATAAATGCGGAAGAACAATACTTTTTTACGTAAAAAATCACTCTATCTTTGATTTGATGGTACAGGCCGGTTGCGATATAAACCACAGAGATAACCAGGGTCACGGTATTTTTGAAATTTGCTATTCATTAGGCGATTTCAAAGCCAAAATGCTCATTCGTCATATTAGTATGAAGGATAGCAGTCCAGTAATTTTCAACTACCTCAACAGCGAAAGTCTGCAGATAATGGATTTGCTTCAGAAGAAAAACCTTAACTTTACTATCTCTGATAACTGCCAGGTTTATCTAAGTGCCAATGAAAATGAAATGAGCTCTTTCTTCAGTGAACTAAAGAAGAAGACAGATATCAGCAACACACATTTTCGCCATATTGTACTGCGAGGTTATGATTTACGCGGGGACATTGAAACCATTAAATGGTTTATCCGCAATGACATCAAAATAGATAAAAAACAACTGGAACAGCATATTCGACATGATGAGATTTGTAAATATATAGCAGAACATGAGAGAAAGAAACTTAGCGAAATTATGAAACAAACAATCTCTTTAATGCCAGTAAAACGTAGATTGTAACCTCCGCCCCTCCTCACTGTCATAATGAATTTAATATGAACCCTATTTTTACCCAGAGCAGATTACCTAATTAGCAATCTGCTCCACCTCTCTTATTTATAAATTTCGACACTGCCTTGACTTATTTTACCAATGCGCTAACTGTAGATCATGAACACATTTTAAAAAAGGTTAGATATGCATAAAAATGAAAGTAAAGAAGATCTATCAAGAAGCTCAAGAAGAGGTAAATTCCATACAGCAAAATATTCACCTAATGAAGTTCGAACTCACTGCGTCAGCGTTCGGTTAAACGAAGAAGAATTATCTATTCTCGATAGTAAAAGAGGCCCTTATAAAAAAGGGGAATGGCTAAGAATGGCATCCCTCAACAAACTCCCACCGGTATTACCTGAAATCAATCGTGAAGCATGGGTTAAACTCGGCAACCTTTCACAGGATTTAAACCGCCTGCTGAATCATCTCGACAGCAAAAGCCCTGACAGCGAACTGACCCGTACAGAACTCTTCGCCCTGCGCAGACAAATCAAAACTCTCAGGGATCACCTTATTCCATCAACCTTTCTGGAGCAAGACCAGTGAAAGGCATGCAGAAAATAAAGCGGGGTAAACAGTTTGCAGGTGTGGTTCTCTATAGCCTTAAGTCAGGATCTCACCACAAAATCACGCCTTATATTATCGGTGGCAACATGACGGGAAGCACTGCTGCTGAACTTATCAGTGAATTTGAAGGCACAAGACTACTGCGCCCCGGTGTCGCCAAACCTGTCTGGCATAATTCGCTTCGCCTGCCAAAGGGAGAAACACTGTCAGTCAGACAATGGGCGGCATTCGCTGACGATTATATGACCCGGATGGGATTCACTGAAACCCATCTTCGCTGCTATATCATGCACGATGATTCGGACGGGCAGCATATCCATATAATAGCTAACAGAATTAACATGGTCGGTGGGAAGCTGTACCTTGGGAAAAATGAAAATCTTATCAGTACCCGGATTATCAGCGAGCTGGAGAAAGTCCACAAACTCACTCAAACCACATCTGCAATCAGTAGTCATAGTCAGGAGAAAAGAAAGCCTTCCCGCAACGAGCTGATGATGGCTGAAAGAACGACAACTCCCTGCCCCAGGTCCACTCTGCAGAGCCTGATTGATAATGCGTTAACCGGCCGCCCTGATTTGCTGACTTTTATCGCTATGCTGGAAAAGGTAGACGTCAGCTGCAAACCCAATATCGCCTCAACGGGAAAAATGAACGGCTTTTCATTTCAGTACCAAGGTATTGGCTTTAAAGCCTCTCAATTGGGTAAAAAATATGGCTGGTCTTCCCTGCAAACATTGATTGATTTCGTACCGGAACATCTGACTTTACTGAAACAAGCACAAAAGCCAACAGTACCTGCACCTGTGCCATTAACAGTGCCAATGCCAGTGCCATCATGCGAGTCTGAAGAACAGGCTGCAAACCGGGAAACGATTCTGGAGAAAATCCATCAGCTTGAAGAAAAAATTCGTCTGGAAAGACAACAGGAGACAGTGGGTATCATTCAGCTCAGGAGCAAGCTGCACAATACAACCCGTCAGATACCCCGCCAGCGTCGCCTGAAGGCGTGGCTTTTACTACTCAGCCAAATTGTTGTACTTCTAAGGCGCAAGGGGCTGTCACTGCTGCATGCCACAATACATCATTTCCGCAAGATTCTTCATCTGCACCTATTAGAACCCATTCCTTTCACAGCCGGTCATTCCCTTCAGGAACAATCAGTTAGTAATAACCAGCACCTCACACCATAAGAATCCTTAGTTTATAATGCAATGATAGTCAATAAATTATTGATCGTTTATATAGATCGATAACTTTATTACGATAGCTAAAATCTATCACAAGGCAATCATCGATCGGTACAAGCAATTTTACTAAAGCGGGTCATTCATCGAAAATGTTCAAAAATACATCACCTTAAATCAGGCCATGGAGTCATGATGGATAATAAAACGATTAGCTGCCCCTTCTGCTTTACACAAAGCCCGCACGGCGTGCGGATTTGCAAAGGCTGCCATGCAAAAGTGGCCTATGGTGAAAGTCCGCTCAGTGTGGCATTCCTTTTTCAATTCGTGGCATTAGCTCTCGCCTGGTTAGTATTTTCATTGACCGGCAGTACTCCTGTCTCAGTCATTACGTTTTTTGCCAGCGTTATTATTCTTATCTGCATAATTAAAAAGACCTATGCAGACAGAGTTATCTTTATACGGTGATATTAATTTCACACCACAGCAAACATAAAAAATTAACATGAGGGACCTATGAAAAAATTCATTACTTCTGCGTTTTTTATTTCCGCTTTACTTATTTCTGGCTGTTCGACATCAGGCAATCAGCATCTCAAAAACGAAACATCACAAAGTCTGCAGTCAAAAATCATCAAAAATAAAACAACGAAATCAGAAATAATTACCGCATTAGGCGAGCCCGAAACCAAGACTACACTTGATAGTGGAAATGAAGAATGGACTTATTCGATGGATAACAATCAGTTTGATGCCACCACATTTATTCCCGTTGTTGGGCTGCTGACGGGGGGCTCACAGACGCAGGCCAAAACGCTGGAAATCGAATTTAAAGGAGAAACGGTCAGCAAATGGTCGTTCTCTGAAAATACAAGCAGAATGAATACAGGTCTGATTCAATAACTCACGTTACAGCCAGGGAATTATTTATGAAAACTTATGCCGTTATCACACTCGTTACCGCTGCATCGTTGCTGAGTGGCTGTAACAGCGAACCTTCCGAACAGGATATTTACACTGCCATGAATAAGGTCGTTGCGCAGGCGAATGCTTTCGTGAAATCTATAGCAGGCAAGGATGTCCCAAAAGACGCACTGCGCGAATTAAAATCAGTCAAAAAGCATGACTGCGTAGAAGTCTCTGATAAAAGTTATAAATGCAATGTGACGGCTATTGTAGATAACGAAAAGCGTACTGCTGCTGTAACCCTTGTCAAAACGGATGATGGCTGGCAGGTCGTTGATAAGTAAACCCACCTTAAAGCCATCACGACAGGCGGGACGCCAACTGGGTGGCTCCTGCCTTTTTAATACTCGATTATGACCTGCCGGAAACGCCAGCTCCATTTCTCTCCACCATTCAGCATCCCATTCCTTGTACACGCTGCTGCCGCTATCAAAGTCTTTTCCTGATCACTGAGCCTGGCGGAGTATAAGCCAGAGAGCCTGCAATGCGTTTCTTTTCATACTGAGCCAGCAAATCAGCATAAATATGCTCTGCTTCGTCCAGATTGCCTGAAATATAATTCACAAGTGAATTCAGGCAATGCAGCAATGTATTGCTGTTTGCAAGCTTCCTGAGCAGAGTTGTGTTCAGGGTTGAAACGACTCCTGTAAACATCTGCATAATATTATCAACGTGATAACATGAATTGCGATACTGCGCCCGTGAATAAAAATACTTCAGATGATACCCGGCGAAGAGAACATAAAGTTTTTTGTAAAAGACATTGTTATTAACGCTGTTGTGATGATGGGTTATAAATTTATCAACAACATGTATAAACTTTTCCTCCTGAGATAAAACATC
>NZ_CALSBS010000067.1 GCF_943590815.1 Pseudocitrobacter vendiensis
TATTTTTACTTTCGAGATAACTCCTTTTTCTCCGTTTGAAATCAAAGATTCATTTATAGGCAATGATGGTTCACTACCGGCAAATGACAAAAGCCGGTCATCCTTTGAAATAAAAATAAAATTAATCATGAGCGATTACTTCATAAGTCTAACCAAAATATCCGTTGGGATGATCACTCGCTTCAAATCATCATCACTTAGATCGTTAAGGATTGAAAGAAAATCCAAAACCAGCCTTTCATTATTCTGACTTTTCTTACTTATCTTTGTAGAAAATAGTTTAGGCTCTTCCGGCTCGTACTCTTCCCCATTAGGAACTAAACCGATGTATTCTGGTTTGTTGGGGTCACTATAAATAAATGCGTCAAGATCATTTATGTTTTCAGAAATCCAACCACCTATGTTAACAAAACCTTCTTCTGACTTTATTTCTTTGAACTTATCGCCAATTGTACTAAACAGCAAAGGTTTGTGTTTTTTATTCCAATAATTTCTAACTTCTACACTTAACTTCTTCTTAATATCACTCATAAGTCATCCTTAAATAAAATTCATTTACCATAACATCTCTTGGCTGCACCTGCCGATCCGGGTTGGGTGCGTTTCCGGCGCGAAACGGGCATAAGTGGCGACAGACACACCGGAAAGACGCCGGAAACGCACGGGATAAATTTACCCGTTTTGCATAGCCATGCAACACAATGATTACACGCAGGTTTGGTGCTGATTGGGTGCTATAAGCCCGATTTTCACCAGTTATCACAGCGACGGGCCGTCATAAGTACGCTGGCGCTGCGATCGTTCCAGCTCCAGCGATTTCTGGTGCTGCACCGCGCGCACCTGCTCCCGGTGCGCCTCGATACCGTTCAGCCTTGCGACAACCGGCGCAGCTGCTCGCTCAAACTCTGCACCTGCCTGCTCAAGCCCGTGACGCGCTCGCTCAGCGCCGCGTTCTCCCGTTGCATAAGACCAGACATCGTCCGCCATTCCGCGAAGGCGTTCTCCCACTCGTCCAGCCTTTTCGAGTAGTCCTGCTGTAGCTGCTCTAATGCGCTCAGCAACTGTTTTTCCAGCTCCGTCATGTGCTATTTCCCCGCCAGTATCATCCAGCTCGAATCCTCTCCGAACCGTCCCGCTTCCGGGTTCACCCTCACGCAGCGGCGTCTCTGCTCGCCGCAGGTCGAGAGCTGCACGCCGCTGTTCCGCTCTGACAGCATGGCCTGCGTGCTCTTCTGCTCCCGGATGGTCGTGTAATTGTCGAGTATCTGCTGACTCTGCCACCACAGAATGGCCGCGCCCGAGGCGATCAGCAGCGCGGACACCAGGACGATGGTCAGCCACGTCTGGCTGACCATGCGCAGCATCCCTTTCGTGCGCTGGCTCATGGCTGAGGACAGCTTCCGGTCGTGGTCGAGGATGGCGGCGCTGATTCTCTTCTCGCTTTCGCTCAGTTCCGCTCTGACAGACTTCTCGTGCTCGCTGAATGCGGCTTTCAGCATCTCGCCGGTACTCTGCTGCTGCGCTTTCGATTTCTGCTCTAAGTCCTTCGCCAGCGTTAAAAGACTGTTCATAGATGGCTCCCTTCAGTCGGATGTTTCGCCCCCCGTCCGGGTCGGCAATGCTGATGCTGCTTTTCGTGGTGCGCACCACCTCAAAACCTGCGCTTTCCAGCGCCTCAGTGACGTCCTGACGGGTTTTCAGCTCCCCGGACGAGGCTAAGGCCAGTAAACCCCGCGTAATCGCCTGAGCGGCTTCCTGCTTCGTTTCCGGCAGCGCGGACGGCGTGACCAGGGCCCGCCGGTTTTCCGGCGCGTTCGGGTCATGCAGCCCCAGTCTGCCGTTCACTATGGTCTGCCAGGCATCGATGCGCGGACGGTCGGCGCGGTCGTAATACGGCTGGAGACGCCTGCCGGTCAGCAGCTCCGTGTTCGGGATCAGGAAGTTCAGCTCCAGCCGCCCCTTGTCCTGGTGCTCAACCCAAAGCACGCTGTACTGGTCTTTATCGAGTCCGGGCATCAGAACCCGCTCGAAGCTCGCCATCAGCTTTTCACGCTGGCCGGGCGGTAAGTCCTCTTCGGCAAAGGACAGGACGCCGGAGGTGTATTTTTTGGCGTAGGGCGAGGCGTCGATAAGCTCCCGCACCTCTTCCGGCTTCCCTTGCAGGACAGTGGCGCCTTCACGCTGCCGGTCTTTGCCCAGCAGATAATCCACCGGACCGGCGCCGCCGCCGCGCCCACGCGGGTGAAACTTAACGATCATCGCCTGCCTCCTTTTCCAGTACGGCATGCCGCAATCGCTCGAGTCCGGTATCGATGGCCATCAGCGCGGCGACCACCTGCACGCGGTCGTGCCCGCTGCCACCACCGCCGTTAACCTGCCGGGCAATCTGGTTAAGGTTGTTCCCCATGCCGGCAAGCTGACGAAGCAGCGCCGGCGAGAGCGACGGAAGTTTGCCGGCGCGGGCAGGCTTCTCGTCCAGACACGTCTGCCGCATCCAGGCTGCGAGCTGCTTACCGTCGCAGCGTTCCAGCAGACGCCGGTGCTCATCTTCCGTTACCCACATCGTGAGCATTTTGCTGCGTTTGTCTGCCAATCCGGCCTCCTGATAACGCCGGGACGGGCGGGAAATCTTTTCCCGGTCGGCGCGGTGTTGGACAAGCCGCAGGCGCGTCAGCGGCTTTTAGCGGGTTTCGGGGCGCAGCCCTGAACCAGTCACGTAGCGCTAGCGGAGTGTATACTGGCTTAATATGTTAGATCGGAGTGGTAACTCAGGAAAGTGCTTAATGTGGCAGGAGAAAAATGTGGATATGGGGCGTAAGTGCAATATGCAGGTAAGGATGATATGACGCCTCCTCGCTCACTCGGTCGCTGCGCTCCTGCCGTGAGACTGCGGCGGGCGTTACCGGCTCACGAATGGCGGGATAAAGAGACTGAGTGGAAATCAGGAAGAGCGGGAAAAGGATGCGGCGTTGCCGTTTTTCCATAGGCTCCGCCCCCCTGACAAGCATCACGAAATCTGACGCTCAAATCAGTGGCGGCGAAACCCGACAGGACTATAAAGATCCCAGGCGTTTCCCCCTGGTAGCTCCCTCGTGCGCTCTCCTGTTCCTGCCTTTCGGTTTACCGGTGTCATTCCGCTGTTATGGCCGCGTTTTCTCATTCCACGCCTGACACTCAGTTCCGGGTAGGCAGTTCGCTCCAAGCTGGACTGTATGCACGAACCCCCCGTTCAGTCCGACCGCTGCGCCTTGTCCGGTAACTATCGTCTTGAGTCCAACCCGGAAAGACACGACTAATCGCCATTGGCAACGGCCACTGGTAAACAGGATGTGCGAGAGATGTATCGAGAGTTCTTGAAGTAGTGGCCTGTCTGAGGCTACACTGGAAGGACAGATTTGGTGACATGTCTCGCACAAGACTGTTACCACGGTTCGAAGAGTTGGTAGCTCTAAGAACCTTGAAAAACCACCGTTGGTAGCGGTGGTTTTTTCTTTTACAGAATCAGATACTACGTCTAACGCTAGATAGCGGTCAATACGCGCAGGATTGGTCGCAGCCTAAAAAGCATGGTATTATCACTTCACTAAAGATTTATGTTTGGCAAGTACAAGAACTCTCCGCCTTGTATTTTGAAGGTAGGATGTTCACGAGGTGACGGATTTTGTCTGGCAATTTAGTTAGCCGAAAGAAGCACCTGAAGACTGATGTGTAGTCAGCTCACAACATTCGTTAACACTTGTGTTGTGCTGAGGGCAAGCATCCATAAGTCGATGATAAGATCGAGCTGTAGCATTTTGAGAAAATATCTTTGTGCTATAGTAAGACGTTCATTTTAAGTACTGACCAAAAGTAATAGGGTATTTTTACCCAAAAAAAGGCCAAGAGAAATCTTGGCCTTTTTTACTTCAATACTCCATGAAATCACTCGTAAACATGTTAATATGAGTCTCCTTATTTATACTTTCCCTTGTGTCATGGCAGTTATAAAATGATCCAGATATGGGTTTCTTACCCCTTTTCTGCACATTAAAATGCCTAAACTCATCGATCCTATGACTAAACCTATACTTAGAGCTTACATCGCAAAGTAAAACATGCCCATTTGCAGACGACGTACCTTGCTTTGAATGATATTCGTGACCAAAAACGAAATTATTCAAGTTTACATCTACAAATATTCTACCGGGATTTACATCTGGCACTTTTTTATAGCAATCGTTTTTTATTTTCTTTATATCAGCAGCAAGATTACCTATATCAATCTCATGAACCCTCTTTAGAGAATCAAAGAATCCCCTTAGCAACGGATTGATAAAATTACGATATGGCAGCCTCATCAAAATACCATTACTAATAAGAAGCTCTCTTTTAATCTGCATGAATTTCTTCACTGACAAACTCATTAAAGATTCAATTTTTTGTTTTAGCTGCCCGTCAGCTAGATCTGCTGAACAACTACTAAGATCAAAAACCATGAAAAAAAGCCCAGCATGCTTACAAAGGTAAGGGTAGTAGTCTGAGTCACAGAACAGCACCACTCCGCTGTAAGCTGAGTAAAAATCACCCAACTCAGATAGTACACACCCCATTAGATCACTATGTTTCGTATTATTTTT
>NZ_CALSBS010000068.1 GCF_943590815.1 Pseudocitrobacter vendiensis
TTTAGCGGGCTTTTTGCTTTTCTGCGTTCAGTAAAAAAAACGGGCCGTGGCGGCCCGTTTATCGCCTTATCACCGGAATGGTGGCTCGTTAAAGGTTCTTAGCTTACGCGAATGCAGCTTGTCACCTTCGGCACGCAGCAGGTCAATTGCGCGAATGCCAATCTGCAAGTGCTCGGAAATCGCCCCTTCATAGAAACGGTTTGCCTGGCCCGGCAGTTTAATTTCGCCATGCAGCGGTTTGTCAGAGACGCACAACAGGGTGCCGTAAGGTACGCGGAAGCGATAACCCTGGGCTGCGATAGTGGCGCTTTCCATATCAATCGCCACGGCGCGACTGAGGTTGAATCGCAGCGCGGAAGCCGAATAGCGCAACTCCCAGTTACGATCGTCCGTCGTCACCACGGTGCCGGTGCGCAGACGTTGTTTAACCTCTTCGCCTGGCATACCGCTGACCTGCTTGGTGGCGTCATAGAGGGCACGTTGCACCTCGGCAATGCTTGGTATGGGAATGTCAGGCGGCAGCACCGCATCCAGCACGTGGTCGTCGCGAAGATAAGCGTGCGCCAGAACGTAGTCGCCAATGGTCTGGCTTTCGCGCAGACCGCCGCAGTGGCCAATCATCAGCCAGACATCCGGACGCAATACCGCAAGATGGTCACAGATGTTTTTGGCGTTCGACGGGCCTACGCCGATGTTAATCAGCGTGATCCCCTGGCCGTCAGCGGTGATGAGGTGCCACGCTGGCATCTGATGTTTTTTCCAGGCCAAATCGGAAATCGCTTGTTCCGGCGCTTCCGTATCCGCAGTGATCCAAATTCCCCCGGCGCAGGAAAGCGCAATATACGGGCTTTCCGGGTCGAGAATCTGGCTACAGCCCCAACGGACAAACTCATCCACATAACGGGTGTAGTTGGTGAACAATACAAATGGCTGGAAATGTTCTACCGGCGTGCCAGTGTAGTGACGCAGCCGGGCGAGCGAGAAATCCACACGGCGCGCGTCAAAGTGCGAAAGCGGATAGAACTCAGTGGGATGGAAAATGCCATCCGCTGTTTCATCGCCAATTTGCGCCAGCTCCGTGGTGGGGAAAAAGCGCGTCAGGTCGGCACTCATGGAACGGTCGAGCATTAAACCGTCGATCACGTACGGATAGGGGATCTCATGCTGCGACAGGCCCACCTCAATGTGTGCATCATAATCTTCATGCAGCAACGTGAGCTGTTCCAGCAGGTAAGGACGGAACAAGGTGGGATGCGTGATGGTGGTGGTGTAACACCCGGAGTGGGTAAAGCGGCCAAAGGCGCGCGTTTTCTGTGCTTTGTGCGCGTTTCCGCTCCATGAAACCGAGAGCTGGGGGTAGACAAAAAGCCCCTCGGCGCGTGCTTTGGCATCAGGCAGCGAATGATTATCAATGTACACGGAAATGGCATTACGCAGGGCGGTGACCGACTGGTCATACAGTGCCTGAAGTTTTTCCAGGGCTTGTTCAGGCGTCAGGCTTGCGCTCGTAGTATTCATCCTTCGCTCCTTGTGTCAGGTCTGCGGCGTTTTTCGATAGTATGTCAGCCTCAGATGAAACAAAAGCGTCAGAAGACGCCTTTGTCACAACTGATTAACCTTTAAGCAAGATGCTCAGGCCTGCGGCTTATCCTTCATCAGCAGGGCAGTGGCTGCGGATATCAGGCAGCCAGCCAGCAGGTAAATGGCTACGCTGTGCCAGTCGCCACCCGAGAAGGTGACCAGTGCTGCGGCGATGAACGGTGTGAATCCCCCGCCAACCACGCTTGCGACCTGATAACCGACACCGGCGCCGCTGTAACGATAGCCGGCGCCAAACATCCCGGTGAACATGGGTTGCTGAACGCATACCACCATGTCATGCGCGACGTTAGCCAGCATGATGGCGAAGAACACTATCCAGAACAGGGATTGCGCCTCCAGTGCCATGAAGAAGGGGAAGGCGCTAAGTGTGCCGGTTAATGCACCAATAATGTAAACACGGCGTCGGCCGAAGCGATCGGCGAGCCAGGCAAAGAAGGGGATAGTGAGACAGCTTACGCCACCGACCAGCAAACCGATGTTGAGGAACAGTTCGCGGGGCAGCCCGAGATTTTGCGTTGAGTAATTGAGGGCGAAGGCAGTGACGATGTACATGGTCAACAGTTCGCACAGGCGTAAACCGATAATCTTCAGGAAAGCGCCAGGATGACGAACCAGCGCTTCCATAACCGGCAGGCGTTGTTTGACTGGCGGCGTTTGCTGCTGCTGTTCGAATTCCTCGGACTCTTCCATTCCGTTACGGACCCATAACGCGCCAAGCACCAGTACAACGCTAAACAGGAAAGGAATGCGCCAGCCCCAGGTCAGGAACTGTTCGTCAGTGGTGAGCATGCTGATAAGCGAAACCAGCCCGGTGGAAAGCAGCAGCCCTACGCCATAACCCACCTGCACGCCGCTGCTGTAGAACGCTTTTTTATTCTCTGGCGCGCTCTCTACCGAGAGCAGTGCCGCGCCGCCCCATTCACCGCCAACGGCAAACCCCTGGATAGCGCGCAGCGTGACCAGCAATGCGGGCGCCCACCATCCTGCCGACGCAAAGGAGGGCAGCAGGCCGATTAACGCCGTCGCGCCGCCCATCATCCAGACGGTCAGCATCAGCATACGTTTACGGCCAAGACGATCGCCGAAATGACCAAAGATCACTCCGCCGAGTGGGCGAAACAGGAATCCAACGCCGAAGGTCGCGAAAGCGGCCAGCGTGCCCATCGCCGGGCTAACCTGCGGAAAGAATTCTCGGTTGAACACCAGCGCGGCGGTAATGCCATAAAGCAGAAAATCGTACCAGTCGACGACGGCTCCGGCAAAACTGCCGAGTGCGGCGCGTCGGGCGCGGCTAAGTGAAGGTGTTTTCTCCTGAAGACACGTGGAGGTGAGGGTGGAATCCATAGTTATCCTGTCTGTACCGTCTTTTTCTTATATTCGTAAATAAAATTGTACACATTGCGCCAGTTCATAACTGGTTCTTATGAGACTACCGCGACTGACGCACCAGGGGAATGGTTTTATGTACTGAATTTTTATGTAACGGTAAGATTACACTTAGTTACGCACTAAAATTATTCATTTTTTCAAAAGGGTTCACAAAACGATGCGCAGAACGATGAAGTCGATGGTGATAGATCTGATAGACTGCGGCGAAATGTAATATTTCATTCGACAGGGAGTTGTCGCCACTCAATGCCATTACTAACGATGTTCAGGAATATCATATTTAGTTTTTATGATTATAATGCCAAAAGCATTCATATTAATGATGTGAAATTTGTTGTTATTCACATTCCCGACCAGATTGGGGATGCCATGGCGATTTATCCTCTGATTCGCGCACTGGAACAACAACCCATAGCACATCTGCTAATTGTGTCATCCACGCTTAATAAACCTGTATTTGAGGCTTTGACATTAAATAACACAAAGTTAACTGTCACAACGATGACGATGCAGGACCACGCCACGATTGCTGAAATAAAAAAACTCGCGACGGCAATAAAAGAGCAATATGGTACGCCCGACCTTTGCATCGAAGCAATGCGGAAAAAGAACTTCAAAACTATGGTTTTTATCCGCACGCTAAAAGCTGGAACTAACTTTCAGGTCGTGGGGCTAACTCAGAAATGTTATTCCCCATCATGCAAGATAGCCTCAAGAATGGATCAGCATCTTCGCGCGCCTGTCCCTATGACCTGGGCGACGCTAATGAGAGACGCGGGTTTTCCCGCTGTTGCTGCGAAATATGAATTTCCGCTAAGCACTGAGTCCATCACAGAAGTGCGTAAAGAGATGGGGGCGTTGGGGCCATATATCGCCATGAATTTAGAAGGCAGCATTGCGGCGAGAACGTTTTCATACGCTGTTGCGCAGAATCTGATTGCGATAATTCAACGTGTATGTGATATGCCGATTGTCATTGTGCACGGCCCCAAAGGTATTGAGAGTGCGGAAAAACTCGTGGAATCGCGCCGTAATGTTTATCGATTAACATTACCCCCTACACTGATGCGATCGGCGAGCATTATTAAAGACGCTTTTCTGGCTATCACACCGGACACATCAATATTGCATATGGCCAGTGCTTACAATACACCGGCTATTGCAATTTACGCGGATTATAAAACACGCTGGCCGACGATGCAGGATATTGCAGAGAACATTGTGGTGGGGAAAGATATTGATCATATCAATATGAATGAGTTTGAAGTCACGTTAAGACGTATTTTGATGAGGATCGACAGGCAACCGCGTTCTGTGGGGTGACAGATAACTTTCTGCCGAAAAGCAAAAAGCCCGCAAT
>NZ_CALSBS010000069.1 GCF_943590815.1 Pseudocitrobacter vendiensis
GATACCACGCGCACAATCCCCTCATATACGGTAAACTAGCGACGTTTTTGCATCAGGAAAGCAGCTATGAACCATTCCCTAAAACCCTGGAACACCTTCGGCATTGATCATCATGCGAAGCACATTATATGCGCGGAAAACGAACAACAACTACTGAGCGCCTGGCAGCATGCGACCGCAGAAGGTCTGCCAGTTCTTATTCTGGGGGAAGGAAGCAATGTTCTCTTCCTGGAAGATTACGCCGGAACCGTCATCGTTAACCGGATTAAAGGTATCGAGGTTACCGAGTCGGCAGATGCCTGGCATCTTCATGTCGGGGCGGGTGAAAACTGGCATCAATTAGTTTGTTATACGCTGGATAACAACATGCCGGGTCTGGAAAACTTAGCGTTGATCCCTGGCTGCGCCGGTTCATCACCTATTCAAAACATCGGAGCCTATGGCGTCGAGCTTCAACAGGTCTGTGAGTTTGTAGACTGTGTCGAACTGGCGACCGGTAAACACCTGCGTTTATCGGCATCAGAATGTCGTTTTGGCTATCGCGATAGCATCTTTAAAAATGAGTATCAGGACAAATTCGCTATTCTGGCCGTGGGTTTCCGCCTGACTAAAGCGTGGAAGCCCGTGCTGACGTACGGCGATCTGACGCGTTTAGATCCGCAGACCGTTACCCCGCGTGACGTTTTTGATTCCGTATGCCATATGCGAATGACAAAACTCCCGGATCCTAAAGTTAACGGCAACGCGGGAAGCTTCTTTAAGAACCCGGTCGTTAATCGCGAGCATGCCGATGCGCTGCTGGCTTTATTCCCCAATGCGCCACATTATCCGCAGCGTGATGGAACCGTAAAACTGGCGGCGGGCTGGCTTATCGACCAGTGTCAGTTGAAAGGCTATAGTCACGGTGGCGCGGCGGTACATCAACAGCAGGCGCTGGTTCTCATCAATCAGAGTAATGCGACCAGTGATGATGTGGTTGGTCTCGCCCATCATGTGCGGGCTCAGGTCGGCAAGAAATTTAATGTCTGGCTGGAGCCTGAAGTGCGATTTATGGGGCCAACGGGCGAAGTGAACGCGGTAGAGGTCATTGCATGAAAGACAACACGGTACCCTTAACGCTGATATCCATCCTTTCTGACGGTGAATTCCATTCCGGCGAACAGTTGGGTGAAAAACTGGGTATGAGCCGGGCGGCGATTAACAAACATATTCAAACCCTACGCGATTGGGGCGTGGATGTGTTTACCGTACCTGGCAAAGGTTACAGCCTGCCAGAGCCTATCCAGTTACTGGAAGAAGAACGCATTCGTCAGCAAATTGAATATGGTAATGTGGCGGTCTTACCGGTTATTGATTCCACCAACCAGTATCTGCTCGATCGCATTCACGGGTTGCATTCTGGCGATGCCTGCGTGGCAGAGTATCAAACCGCAGGACGTGGTCGCCGTGGCCGTAAATGGTTCTCTCCATTCGGGGCAAATCTCTACCTTTCAATGTACTGGCGTCTGGAGCAGGGGCCTGCCGCGGCAATTGGTTTGAGTCTGGTGATTGGCATTGTCATGGCTGAAGTATTGCAGAGCCTGGGTGCCGACCATGTGCGTGTAAAATGGCCGAATGATCTGTACCTTAATGATCGTAAACTTGCCGGTATCCTGGTGGAATTAACCGGAAAAACGGGTGATGCTGCGCAAATTGTCATTGGCGCGGGAATTAATCTTGTCATGCGTAACGTCGAAAATGATGTTATTAATCAAGGCTGGATCAACCTTCAGGAAGCGGGGATCTCCATCGATCGTAATACGCTTGCTGTCCGCCTGATTAAAGAGCTTCGTGATTCGCTACGTCTGTTTGAGCGGGAAGGGCTGACACCGTATCTGACACGCTGGAAAAGACTCGATAACTTTATTGATCGTCCGGTGAAGTTAATTATTGGCGACAAAGAGATCTTCGGTATATCACGTGGAATTGATTCGCAAGGCGCATTATTGCTTGAGCAGGATGGAGTGATTAAACCCTGGGTTGGCGGCGAAATTTCGTTGCGTAGCGCAGAATGAAAAAAAGGGAGCTGAGGCTCCCTTTTCTATAAAAGGCTTTATTTTCTTAGACGGACCTGCTCAACCGAGTGATTTGCGCTTTTCGTCAAAATCAGGCTCGCGCGCTCGCGCGTAGGCAAGATGTTTTCCTTAAGATTCACAAGGTTAATCTCATTCCATAAATTAGTCGCTACGTTTATCGCTTCATCTTTTGAAAGCTGCGCATAGTTGTGGAAATAAGAATCCGGATCGGTAAATGCGCCTTCGCGAAATTTTAGGAAGCGGTTGATATACCACGATTGAAGGAGTTTTTCCGGCGCATCAACATATATTGAGAAGTCGACAAAATCGGAAACAAATACATGATGTGGATCGTGTGGATAATCCATCCCGCTTTGCAGAACATTTAATCCCTCAAGAATTAAAATATCCGGATGCGTAACCGTTTTATCGCCGTCCGGGATGACATCATAAATCAGATGCGAATAGACAGGGGCTGTCACGTCAGGCACGCCGGATTTCAGGTCTGAAACGAATTTCACCAGGCGATGCATATCATAAGATTGCGGGAAGCCTTTCTTCTTCATCAGCCCACGTTCTTTCAGCACCTCATTAGGGTGCAGGAAGCCATCGGTGGTAATCAGCTCTACACGGCGATGCTCAGGCCAGCGGCTCAGTAACGCCTGCAACACGCGTGCGGTGGTGCTTTTCCCCACGGCGACGCTGCCGGCAATACTAATGATATAAGGAATACGTTGCCCATTGGTGCCCAGGAACTGTTCCAGCACAGCCTGGCGACGCAGGTTCGAGCTGATATAGAAGTTGAGCAAACGCGATAAAGGCAAATAGATCTCGGCGACCTCTTCCAGCGACAGATCTTCGTTGATACCTTTCAACCGTTTGATTTCCCCTTCAGTCAGGGTCATCGGCACGGAATCACGAAGTGCAGCCCACTGGCTACGATTAAACTGTAGGTAAGGTGTCATTAACGTTTGCTCTTTTTTTCTCATAAGCATGTTCTGACCGCCGCCTTAGCGAACACACGACGCATCAACATTCAGTTAATCAGGACAATGGGCAGGAGGTTAACACCAGATGGAAGAGAATAAGAAGAAAAAATCTAAATACGTGGCGCTTTCGTGCACAAACGCAACACATTACGACTCTCTTCCGAAGCGTTATTAACCCTCACTTTGAGCGGCAAAAACCGTTAAGGCCGATAGCGTCGTAATTCGGCCATGAAGCGTTGCATTAAAAATACTCACTTTTTGCTCTCATATTCACCACTCTGCCGTGTTTTTACGCATTTGCGCACAAAATATGAGCAAGAGAACATTTTATGCAAATTTTTAGTTGCATGCTGGCGCAGGTCTCCCTAGAATGCGCGCTACTTGATGCCGACTTAGCTCAGTAGGTAGAGCAACTGACTTGTAATCAGTAGGTCACCAGTTCGATTCCGGTAGTCGGCACCATCAAGTGCCTGGTGGGGTTCCCGAGCGGCCAAAGGGAGCAGACTGTAAATCTGCCGTCATCGACTTCGAAGGTTCGAATCCTTCCCCCACCACCATCTTCGGTTACGCGAAAGCGCAGCCAGAGTCGGAAGCTGTATCCACCGGCTCAAACAGGAGAGTGTTCTTCTCCTTAAACAGAAAGAACTGGGTAGCCGAGTTTCAGGATGCGGGCATCGTATAATGGCTATTACCTCAGCCTTCCAAGCTGATGATGCGGGTTCGATTCCCGCTGCCCGCTCCAGACGTGCTGATATGGCTCAGTTGGTAGAGCGCACCCTTGGTAAGGGTGAGGTCCCCAGTTCGACTCTGGGTATCAGCACCACTTCACTTCTCCTTCCCGTTTCTCTCTGTTTACTTTTAAATGCATTCAACAAGTCGGGCGTGTTGCCTGGTTGATGTGGTGATATCACCGATTTATCCGTGTCTTAGAGGGACAATCGATGTCTAAAGAAAAGTTTGAACGTACAAAACCGCACGTTAACGTCGGTACTATCGGCCACGTTGACCATGGTAAAACAACGCTGACCGCTGCCATCACTACCGTACTGGCTAAAACCTACGGCGGTGCTGCTCGCGCATTCGATCAGATCGATAACGCG
>NZ_CALSBS010000070.1 GCF_943590815.1 Pseudocitrobacter vendiensis
GAGAACTTCCGGCCTGAATTCAGGCCGGAAGTCTCAAAAGACGCCCCAAACCCGGCTGAAAACGGTGAACGGGTGCGCAATTTATTGTGCGAACGTGAGGCGTTGGACAAGCGCAGCGCGTCAGTTCTTTTTCTTTTCCGGTTTCTGTTCCGTTGTCAGCAGCTTTTCAAGGTCTGCCACTTTCTGATAGACGGCAGCAGACGCGTTGTAATTGTCCTGTAGTTCCGTTTTCACAAACCAGCTTGTGGCAAATATCAGTACGACAAAGGCAACCGCAACCCCAGCAAACCACTTCCAGCTGTAACCCCGCAGCGTGTTGTACTCCGCGATGATGTTACTGCGGATAATGGAAATTTCCTTGTCCAGCGCGTCCGCATTGATTTTCATGTTCCCGACGGATTTTTCCAGACGCTGAAAATCAGCGCTGATACGCTCGCCAATCAGCCCCGCAACATCCATTTTCTGCACTTCCTGCCGGACTTCATCCCGTACCTGCTGTGCCACACTGTCTGATATTTCCCGGTAGCCTTTCAGGGTTTCCCTTGCCACCGCCAGCGAATCCGCCACGGCTTTCTGCTGCTCTTTTGCGGCCTCTTTCAGATGCTCCGCCGACAGCAGGAGTGTGAGAAGTTTTTCTTCGGTGCTCGCCATAGTTACCTGCTTATGGAAAATCCGCGTGACAGGGATTTCACGCGCTCTATTTCAACATTTCCCTGTTTTGTGACCCGTGCAGCCATCTCCCGCCCGTACTGCTGCGAGATATCATGCGTCAGAGATCTGACCAGTTCCTTCCGGTTTACCTCGATACCGCTGGCATTCATCCAGCTACGGTCGCTGTGGTCGATATGCTTCGCCTGTTCAGGCACATCCACGACTGAAAACGTCCGGCTGTCTTTAATATCCTGCCTCTGGCTGTCGTCCAGTCGTCCGGCTGCTTCAAAACCGAGATGCTGTTCCGGTTTCCGGTCGATACCCTGTGCTTTCAGTGACCGGCTATCAATAAAACCCTGCTCAAAGCCATATCGTTTCATATGCGCGTTGTGCGTACGCTCCCAGCGCTCCCGCAGGGCTTTCAGTGCCTGTTTTTGTTCTGTAGGGGTTAAATTATGCCCTGAGTCCTTGCGCGCGCCGCCACGCGCCGGAAATTTGGCGTTATAGCGCCTGAAATACTGCTCTGGGCTGCGCTTAATACCGTCATCAACACGCTGGCTCATCATGATATGGGCGTGCGGCTGTTCGCCGCCGTCAATGCTGGCTTGCGAATTGTGAATCGCAAACGAATACGTATGTTGACCGCCCGTTTCCTGCTTCACAAAATCCCTGACAAGCGCCAGCCGCTGCGCTTCGTTCAGTTCACGGGGTAGTGCTATCTCGATTTCCCGGTACGTTGAACCGTTGGCACGTTCGAACGCATCCGCAGCCTGCCAGAAATGGGCGGGGTCATCTTTCGCCCATTCCGGCATATTGCCGTGCTCGGTGTGTTCGAGATCTTTTCGCTGACTGAACTTATCTTCCCGCGTGATGTAATTGGCATGAGCAAGGGCTTTACCCTTGCCGCCAAATTTCACGCTGAGATGATAGGTTGCCATGATGTTTTTGCCCTTGGTTTTACGCACGTGTTTCTGCCCGCAGGGAGAAACATATAAGTGCGCTTTACTCTAATTTAAAGAATTATGAGTAAAGCTAAGTCATGCGACTTCTGACCGCAAGTTATATACTTTCCCCGTCGGAAATATCGGGATGGGGAAGTTAAACGATGCGGGTCAGTAACGTCGAATGGCTTAAAAAGCGCATAGCCTTCATCAGAAAGCTGGGAGAAAAAACGGCACGGCAACGGCAGATTATCGATCTGCTGGATGATGAAGCTTCGCTCAGTGAGACTGAAAGACGACTGCTCCACGTTCTGGCAACCGCTGAAAAAAACGCGTTGCAGGAACGGGATTCCGCACAGAAAAAGGCGGTTCAGGCGCGGATTTCAGGGCAGAAAAACCGCAGGGAACGCAATCACAGACTGTTTCTGGCGGCTGGTCTGATGATTGACGCGGGACTGGTTGATACAAAAACGGGTGAGTTGAATTTTGACCACGAAAAATTACTGACTGCGCTGAAACGGGTACGCTACGATCTGGAAACATCGGCGTGAACGTGCATTCTGCAAGGCCGGAGAAATGCCGCTTCCTCGCTCACTGACTCGCGTCGCTCGGTCGTTCGGCTGCGGCGAGCGGTAGGGATTTTCGGATAGGAGCATGAATTTTCTTGCTCCAGATGTACAAAAGCCCCGTGACAGAATCACGGGGCTTGAGTACTCTAATTCTTGCAGATACCTGCCAGGATCAGACGTCACAATCAAATCTTAGCAGGGCTGGCTAGCCATGTCACTACCAGCTTAATACCATTCAACGACATTAAAATCATATCTGCACCTTAGACGCTCAGGTCTACGCCCCGGACTCCGGCAGGATAAACAGGCAAATTGGTGGGAACGTAACTTAACCGCGAAAGAGTTAGGCTCTACCCCGTCTCGCTGTACGATAACAAGCACCTGATAAAATGAGCGAACAAGGCAGCAGTAAGCGGGAAAGTGTGATTGTGAGAAGTCTGACACTAACCCCACACAAATCGAATCAGTTGCTGGATAAGACACACAAGAAAAGAGCTTGACGAAGGTCGCTCCGCTCCCCATGGTTTTTATATACCCACCATGGGGGCATTAGCTTTCTATTCTTATAAAAAACCAGGAGACAGAATGAATAGCGATCAAAGTTACTGGCTTGTGGGTGCAAGCTGGGATGGTGTAGATCACCAAGACAAAAAATTTGTAGATAACAAAATCTGGGTTTTGGGCTACAAAGAAAAAGATGATGAAAGTCAGTATTTAAAGGCAAAAAAAATAAAAAAAGGCGATCGTATCGCTATAAAAAGGATGATGGGAAAAGGCTCAGCCAACATAAAAATACTCCACACAGGAATAGTGGAAGGAGTAGTCGACTATGGCTCATTGGTCATTTGCGTAGTCAATTGGCTAGTACTAGAAAAGAACATTGAAGTTGACAGTAAAGGTGCCTTTGCCAGCATTCACGGTCCATACAAGCAAGGGAAGGACAAGGATACCGATGCATGGCTGAACAAAGTATTCTCACTGTAATTAGCCGACAATCGAAAACAAAAGGGAGAACAGATGATGAAAATAGATCGTCTTGTAAGGGTCACAAAAAAAGAGAATAGCAACGGTTCATCGTCAACCGAGTTGGAATGGGAGCCTGGTTCGAAAAAAGAGATTCTCAAAGGAGCAGCAGCTGGAGCAGCATTAGGGAGCATTGTCCCTGTTATTGGAACCGGAATTGGCGCAGCTATTGGTGGGACTCTAGGACTGATTTTTGGGAAATCTGAAGAAAAAAAAGATAGTAAATGATTTACCATAACACCTCATTACGCGCACCGCTGAAACGCGCTCAGGGCGGTTTTACGTCCTGAGCCATAAAAACCCCCGTCTTCTCACCGAAAACCGCTCAGAATCGCATACCGTGATTTTCAGCCCCATGCATAACCATGCACCTGACTGACTGGC
>NZ_CALSBS010000071.1 GCF_943590815.1 Pseudocitrobacter vendiensis
AATGATGTAGGGGCTCAATGATAATGTCTATTTGTGGCTCATTAGGAATGTCCAGGCTATAGTTCTCAGACCTGTATGCCTGGTCAACAACTCACTTTTCCTGATGAGGAGTTTTCTATGGCTATACATGACACCGGGATGTTCACCGTGAAAGAAATCAACCGCCTCAAAACCCTTCAGGATGTCATCGACCGCAACCTGCGTCCTGGTCAGGCAGCCGAAATGCCACTGGGCATGAATAACCAGAGTCGTGGTCGCACCGGAAATCGCCTGCTTCCCGCATCAATGACTGATCAGGCCCTGAATATCATCCGTGAACGCTATGCCGATTTTGGCCCCACACTGGCGCGGGAAAAAGCTCGCTGAAAATCACGGGTTTGGTTTTCTTGTTCATTAAGTCACCTGTTTTGTGTTGAGGTGAGAATATCACCTTTAATCAGGTGGCCAAATTTACTGTGCCACTACATATAGCTCAAATCAGATGTCCGTATTATGATGATGCCTCACGGAACCGCTTAAACAGTCGGGAGACATTTCACGAGCGCAAAAAGCTCAGGAGTGTTTACTTTGTTTGATGCTATTCATATGAAAGGACAAATACCACCGGTATATCCACACTTCCAGCAGTTACTGTATCACCGGTCCTGCGCAGACTGGCGCTGAATAAGTGCTCGGTGACGAATGATGCAGGCCGACCGAGAGAAATCGCGGAATCTGGAGTAATCACGCTACCATTCGCTGATAACTGAACGCCCACATTTTGCGCGTATCCATCACCCTCACTGTTGCTGAATACCGTCGGATAGCTGGCATCATCAACGTCACCTTTGAAGGTAATCGCCGGCCTGAGGTCAGTTCTGTCACAGGTCAACGTGATAATGAAATTCGTTTCGTTCTGTGAGTCTCCCGGATTCCGAAACTGCTGTGAATATGCTGAATTCAGCGAAACTTCGGCCGGAAAATCAGTAGCCTCACATCCAGAGACACTTACGTTACTTGCACTGTTAAGCTGCCATGTAAGAACTCTTACGCCTCCTAGTGTGCTTGTAACTAATGTTCCAGGGGGAATTATTCCACCCTCCACATTACCAATTTTAATTAGATCAAATCTTCGTTGACCATATTGATGGACAGTAACGGTCGTACCAGTTAGCGATGCACTGTAATCTGGTGGAAATGTTACACCTGTTCCAATAGCAAGGGGATTTCCTCCACTTGTCGAACGGGTTGCCGTCCGAATTGCAAGACCCGGCACTCCTGTATCAATGAGTGTCTCTCCGTTATATTCAATTGTTCCGTATGACGACCCACCCCACACAGATAAATCGCCAATATCGCAACTCATAAAACCTGCTCCTGCCGATCCCATAGCAAGGGCATCTGCTATTTCCCCGCTACTTCCCCCAGTCGTTGCTAAAATGGTTCCATTCGGAGTATTAGGTAAAACAGTGATATCACCGAACTCAAGCATAAGTGTTCCCTCTCTGCCAGAGGAGATGAAACTACATGCAGCAGATGCCGTTTTTGTCATAGCTACCAACAAAAGGAGTGAACAAGAAATAGTCTTTTTCATTTACTCTCAATCCATTCTGGCCCTGTTGGGCTGTGTTGATATATTTTCTTTAAATAGAAGGTATGTAATAGGAACGCACTGACAAACCCAGAATATTATTAATTACAGCAGACGCTGATTAAGCCCAAACGAATATTCTACTTATGAATTAACGAGTTGCTGTAGTTATAATTCATTTATTCATATACATATCATTTCAGCCATAATTATTCCGTTACTTTTTCGTGCGTCTGATAATTTAAAACTGCTATTGCAGCTCTTTCCGCCCGGCAGTATTACCGAGAGTTTTGCACCGTCAGTCAGCCCGGTCATATATACCTGACCCCCCTCTCCGGTAATCCCGCTGCTTTCGCCGGCATTCACCGTGGCCCCGAATGGAACAGACTGCCCCTTGTGCATCAGTGTCAACAACGTGCGGTACCCTACACTGGTTTCATAATCCATCAGCACCAGAGCTTCTCGCGTCGGTATCACCTTTTTCACCGGCTGGATCAGATCCACACCTTCATCCATCGTAGAGGTGTCCAGTGTGATGCTATTTTCCCGGTAAGCCATGATTGACGGCACCACGGCATAACCTCTGGCATCCGTAATCAGCCCGGTTTTGTTCTGTACCTTCACGTTTTGAGCCCCAGGCGCACGTACCAGCGCATAGCTGCTGCCCTCACTTAGAGGTGGTGACAATGTAACGCCATAAGGATGTATCACAGCTGCTCCCTGAACGCCCCAGTTTATACGCTGGCTTTCACCGTAAAAATCAGAGTACCCTAAATTCATTGTTGCGAGCCCGCCCTGATAAGTGCCTGATAAGGCTGTACTGTTACTGGTATTTCCCGAAGCCTGCTTACTACGAGCCTGAGAAACAGCCCATGCCAGGTTGCGGCCTTCCAGCATGGTGCCGGTCAGCGTACTGTTTACAGAAGACGAGCCGGTATCAGTGCGTGTGAAGCTGTTACTCATACGTATAGAATTACTGTTACCAGACAGCCATTTACCCAGCGGAAGGCTGACACTGACCGAGGTCACATTATCGATTTTCCCCGTTCGACCGCTCTTGTTCTGGCTCTGATTTAGGTTTACCGAAGCACCGCTGAACGTTTTACTCCAGCTACCTGCGATGCTCCGGCTTCGCGTGTCGGCTCCCCAGTACTCCAGTTGATTTGCCGACAGGGACATCGCACCCAGCGGCCCCATGTTCTGGCTTAGATTTAACTGAGCGCGGCTTTTCAGTACCGAATGATTGCTTCGTTTACGCATGTAATAATTGTTGCTGGCTTCATCGAAATCATAATACCCGTCGGTTGCATAACGGTATCCAGCGAGCGTCATGCTGGTACCGGTGGTATCGAAGCGTTTGCTGTATCGTGCGCGCCATGACTGCCCGGCCTGTTTTTCTTCGCTGTTAAAGTGAGTCTCTGCATGAGCAACATCAATAGATACTGCTCCCAGCATGCCAAGTCCCTGCCCCACACCCAGCATACCGGAGCGGTAGTTCTCTGCTGCAATCAGTCCTGAGTACAAGGAGGTATTATTGAGTACCCCGTAGAGGAATTCCGCCTGACCGAAGAGCTGTGCCAGGGTATCATCCCGGTTGTAGTAACGTGATCCAAATTCCCCGGCGGTTAGCGAATATTTGAGCGCCCCCTTTCGTACAGAAATGGGCGGGGACGCAAATGACTGTGTGTAT
>NZ_CALSBS010000072.1 GCF_943590815.1 Pseudocitrobacter vendiensis
TTTAAGTGTGTTCGAGTCTCTCAAATTTTCGCAATCAGAAGTGAAACATCTTCGGGTTGTGAGGTTAAGCGACTAAGCGTACACGGTGGATGCCCTGGCAGTCAGAGGCGATGAAGGACGTGCTAATCTGCGATAAGCGTCGGTAAGGTGATATGAACCGTTATAACCGGCGATTTCCGAATGGGGAAACCCAGTGTGTTTCGACACACTATCATTACGTGAATACATAGCGTAATGAAGCGAACCGGGGGAACTGAAACATCTAAGTACCCCGAGGAAAAGAAATCAACCGAGATTCCCCCAGTAGCGGCGAGCGAACGGGGAGCAGCCCAGAGTCTGAATCAGCATGTGTGTTAGTGGAAGCGTCTGGAAAGTCGCACGATACAGGGTGAAAGTCCCGTACACCAAAATGCATATGCTGTGAACTCGAAGAGTAGGGCGGGACACGTGGTATCCTGTCTGAATATGGGGGGACCATCCTCCAAGGCTAAATACTCCTGACTGACCGATAGTGAACCAGTACCGTGAGGGAAAGGCGAAAAGAACCCCGGCGAGGGGAGTGAAAAAGAACCTGAAACCGTGTACGTACAAGCAGTGGGAGCACCCTTTGGGGTGTGACTGCGTACCTTTTGTATAATGGGTCAGCGACTTATATTCTGTAGCAAGGTTAACCGAATAGGGGAGCCGAAGGGAAACCGAGTCTTAACTGGGCGTTAAGTTGCAGGGTATAGACCCGAAACCCGGTGATCTAGCCATGGGCAGGTTGAAGGTTGGGTAACACTAACTGGAGGACCGAACCGACTAATGTTGAAAAATTAGCGGATGACTTGTGGCTGGGGGTGAAAGGCCAATCAAACCGGGAGATAGCTGGTTCTCCCCGAAAGCTATTTAGGTAGCGCCTCGTGAACTCATCTTCGGGGGTAGAGCACTGTTTCGGCTAGGGGGTCATCCCGACTTACCAACCCGATGCAAACTACGAATACCGAAGAATGTTATCACGGGAGACACACGGCGGGTGCTAACGTCCGTCGTGAAGAGGGAAACAACCCAGACCGCCAGCTAAGGTCCCAAAGTCACAGTTAAGTGGGAAACGATGTGGGAAGGCTCAGACAGCCAGGATGTTGGCTTAGAAGCAGCCATCATTTAAAGAAAGCGTAATAGCTCACTGGTCGAGTCGGCCTGCGCGGAAGATGTAACGGGGCTAAACTGTGCACCGAAGCTGCGGCAGCGACACTAAGTGTTGTTGGGTAGGGGAGCGTTCTGTAAGCCGTTGAAGGTGTGTCGTGAGGCATGCTGGAGGTATCAGAAGTGCGAATGCTGACATAAGTAACGATAATGCGGGTGAAAAACCCGCACGCCGGAAGACCAAGGGTTCCTGTCCAACGTTAATCGGGGCAGGGTGAGTCGACCCCTAAGGCGAGGCCGAAAGGCGTAGTCGATGGGAAACAGGTTAATATTCCTGTACTTGGTGTTACTGCGAAGGGGGGACGGAGAAGGCTATGTTGGCCGGGCGACGGTTGTCCCGGTTTAAGCGTGTAGGTGGGAAGTTTAGGTAAATCCGGACTTCTTTTAACACTGAGACGTGATGACGAGGCACTACGGTGCTGAAGTAACAAATGCCCTGCTTCCAGGAAAAGCCTCTAAGCATCAGGTAACATCGAATCGTACCCCAAACCGACACAGGTGGTCAGGTAGAGAATACCAAGGCGCTTGAGAGAACTCGGGTGAAGGAACTAGGCAAAATGGTGCCGTAACTTCGGGAGAAGGCACGCTGATATGTAGGTGAAGCGGTTTACCCGTGGAGCTGAAATCAGTCGAAGATACCAGCTGGCTGCAACTGTTTATTAAAAACACAGCACTGTGCAAACACGAAAGTGGACGTATACGGTGTGACGCCTGCCCGGTGCCGGAAGGTTAATTGATGGGGTTAGCGGCAACGCGAAGCTCTTGATCGAAGCCCCGGTAAACGGCGGCCGTAACTATAACGGTCCTAAGGTAGCGAAATTCCTTGTCGGGTAAGTTCCGACCTGCACGAATGGCGTAATGATGGCCAGGCTGTCTCCACCCGAGACTCAGTGAAATTGAACTCGCTGTGAAGATGCAGTGTACCCGCGGCAAGACGGAAAGACCCCGTGAACCTTTACTATAGCTTGACACTGAACATTGAGCCTTGATGTGTAGGATAGGTGGGAGGCTTTGAAGTGTGGACGCCAGTCTGCATGGAGCCAACCTTGAAATACCACCCTTTAATGTTTGATGTTCTAACGTAGACCCGTGATCCGGGTTGCGGACAGTGTCTGGTGGGTAGTTTGACTGGGGCGGTCTCCTCCCAAAGAGTAACGGAGGAGCACGAAGGTTAGCTAATCCTGGTCGGACATCAGGAGGTTAGTGCAATGGCATAAGCTAGCTTGACTGCGAGCGTGACGGCGCGAGCAGGTGCGAAAGCAGGTCATAGTGATCCGGTGGTTCTGAATGGAAGGGCCATCGCTCAACGGATAAAAGGTACTCCGGGGATAACAGGCTGATACCGCCCAAGAGTTCATATCGACGGCGGTGTTTGGCACCTCGATGTCGGCTCATCACATCCTGGGGCTGAAGTAGGTCCCAAGGGTATGGCTGTTCGCCATTTAAAGTGGTACGCGAGCTGGGTTTAGAACGTCGTGAGACAGTTCGGTCCCTATCTGCCGTGGGCGCTGGAGAATTGAGGGGGGCTGCTCCTAGTACGAGAGGACCGGAGTGGACGCATCACTGGTGTTCGGGTTGTCATGCCAATGGCATTGCCCGGTAGCTACATGCGGAAGAGATAAGTGCTGAAAGCATCTAAGCACGAAACTTGCCCCGAGATGAGTTCTCCCTGACTCTTTAAGAGTCCTGAAGGAACGTTGAAGACGACGACGTTGATAGGCTGGGTGTGTAAGTGCAGCGATGCATTGAGCTAACCAGTACTAATGAACCGTGAGGCTTAACCTTACAACGCCGAAGATGTTTTGGCGAAGAGACATCGAGAAGTAAGCTTGATA
>NZ_CALSBS010000073.1 GCF_943590815.1 Pseudocitrobacter vendiensis
CAACAGTGCCCCTAATCGTGTTCAGCAGAATAGCCGGAGGAAGTTTCCTACTGTCGATAAGAAAGGATTGGCACAGGGAGTGTGAATATCGAAACACCATCACAGAATAATGCCAGATAGAAATGCGATAGTAGGGTTGGATATTTAAATAAGGAGCATCCCGACTTAAAATGAATATGACTGCGTAACCAGGCGCAATAAAAAAAGCGAAAGAATCGCTTTTATTCTGGTTGTTTTTTCGAAGAGTGACCGTTTTCTGAGATGACAAGAAATAAGGAAGTCCTATGATCGCTAGCGGAATAGTTCAAAAACTGAATGCGCAAATGAATCAGGAGTTTTATACCTCAAATTTGTATCTTCAGCTCAGCCAGAGGTGCAGCGAGAATAGCCTTAATGGCACCGCACTATTTTTGCGTCATCAGGCGCAAAATACGGTGACGCAAATGATGCGCATGTACGAATACATCAAACAGAGCGGCGCCACGCCGGTGTTACAGGAGCAACACGCCCGGTGCGGTGAATTTTCCACGCTGGAAGATCTGTTTGAGCAGACGGTAAGCGATTACCAGAAGCGCATTAATGCGCTGACCTCTTTGACGGAAGACGCCCAGGCAGCAAACGATAAGTCAGCGATTAACTTCCTGAAGCGATACAGAAAAGAGGAAATCGTGGACGGGACGCTGTTGCAAATCATTCTGGATGAAGTCCGCAGCGCTAAAAAAGCGGGCATCAACATGCAGCAAACCGACCACTATCTGGTTGGCGTGATCGATCGCTATCACTAAATCAATTTCGCAGTACGAGGAGGTTTTACGCCTCCTCAGAAAATCTGTTTTACATCAGAAACAGAGGTTTATGCCAGTGAACATTTGATACCCAACACGTCATAGTGATTTTTTAACTTAGCGTTTTTATATCGTGCCAAAAATGTCTCTGCTTGTGTCTTTATATTAAGGAAGGTGCGAATAAGCAGGTCATTTCTTCCCAAGCTGACTCGCTGATTAAAATTTCGCGGATCTGGGCCGATTTTTTTCCCGCAAACACATCGAATCAGCCTATTTAGGCTATTTTTTCCACCATTTCTGGCGTTATTTCCGGTTTTTACTGAGATCTCTCCCACTGACGTATCATTTGGTCCACCCGAAACAGGTTGGCCAGGGTGAATAACATCGCCAGTTGGTTATCGTTTTTCAGCAGCCCCTTGTATCTGGCTTTCACGAAGCCGAACTGCCGCTTGATGATGCGAAACGGGTGCTCCACCCTGGCACGGATGCTGGCTTTCATGTACCAATGCTGCATGCAGTGAATACGCAGCATGGTCTCCAGCGGATAGGGCCGTCGGCCATTGCCCGCCTTGGGATAAAACGGCTCGATGACAGCGGTCATATTCTGCCATGGCAGAATCTGCTCCATGCGGGAGAGGAAAATCTCTTTTCGGGTCTGACGGCGCTTAGTGCTGAATTCACTATCGGCGAAGGTGAGTTGATGGCTCATGATGTCCCTCTGGGATGCGCTCCGGATGAATATGATGATCTCATATCAGGAACTTGTTCGCACCTTCCTTAGAAGTGACATTTCAACTTTGGAGAAACAGGTGACATTTTAAACTTGCTTTAACAAAATTTTGGGACTGACCGAAACAAAAAGGCCAGCCCCGGAGGGCTGGCTATTCAGTACAGGGCAATGACAGGTTTCTTGATGCCGCAGGCGTGAGCGTAGCGGGTCAGTGTGTCGATGCTGGCTTTGGTGATGTTGTTTTCCAGGCGAGAAATAACCGGAGGTGTAACCCCCATGCGTTCAGCAACCTGCGCTTTTGTCAGGTTGTCATGCTTGCGCCATTCAGCAAGCAGCTCCCTGAGCTTTTCCTTACGTTCTTCTTCCTGCCATGCAGCGCGATATTCATCGTCCTGCATCCACTCGTTATGCAGTTCTTTATGGCTTACCAGTTTCATTAAGTACCTCCGCTAACCGCTTTTTGGCGAGATCGATTTCTTTCGCTGGCGTTTTCTGTGACTTCTTGATGAAAACACGGAGCATGATGATGGTATTGCCTTTGTGGTATACCCAGATTCCCCTGGCTATGTCCGTCCCCATCGTGCGGATCTCAAAAAGTCCATCGCCCAGGGGCTTCGTGTCCGGCTCCCGCAGTAATCGGGCGTCATACTCCAGTTTGCCGATGAGACGGTCAAACTTCACCCTGATTTTTACGGGTAATGCTGTGGCTTCTTCCCTGGCTTCCGGGTGATAAACAACGCTAAACATGTGACCTCCCATTTCTATTAATATTAACCTATAGGCTAATTTCAGACAAGGTAGAATTAACCTATAAGCTAATTTTGTTGGCAGTTATCGTGGCTACCCGGTCACTACCCTGTTAGCGTGAGTTTTCGTTCCACTGAGGAACGGGGATTTATGCGCGTTAGCGCATGTAAGGCGGCAGGATGAAATGACAGGTAGCACCGAGGGTTAGCCGCCGATACCAGTGAGGGATCGAAAGGGATCGCCTATCCATCCCTTCACCCTGCAAAGCCATATTCCGCTAAAAGCGGCTCAGAGGCTTTTGTGCGCGGTCGGAGTGGTCACAACAAGGCGAAGCCGCAGTTGGGGCGTATCTCCGCGTTAGCGGGTCGTAAGAGCCGCTTACGAGCGTGTAAGCTAATTCTTCAGCGATATTTGCTGACGTATCCGGCGTGGCCGGATTTGTCCAATCCCTCGATGGCTAACAGGCGAGCTGTTAGCCATCGAGGGATTCCGTTCTGAATGCCCCGCGCTTTAGCGTGGGGAGCTACTTTTGAGGCGCTCGCGCCGATGCTGTTCGGTTATCCACTTTTTAAAGGGGATAACAGTAATGTCTTTTATTTTTTGGTTTATCTTTTAATACGTAAGTAATTAAAAGATAAACCAAAAGAGTATTTGCGCCATCTCGTTTGCACTTCATTATCACTTACCCACAAGCTATACA
>NZ_CALSBS010000074.1 GCF_943590815.1 Pseudocitrobacter vendiensis
CGCCGCAGACCGGAAAACAGGATTGGCTTTGCCCTGCAACTTTGTGCCTTACGATATCCGGGCCGTGCACTGGCTCCTGGTGAGATGATCCCGCGTGAAGTCCTTTCCTTCGTCGGTGCTCAGCTTGGAGTTCCGGCTGATGCGCTTCTCACTTATGCCACACGGCGCCAAACCCGTCAGCAGCACATGGACACGCTGCGCGAAATTTACGGCTACAAGACCTTCACGGGCCGTGGTGCCCGTGATCTGCGGGAGTGGACTTTCGGCCAGGCCGAAGATGCCAGATCAAACGAGGATCTTGCTCATCGTTTTATTGTGCGGTGTCGGGAAACTTCCACCATTCTGCCCGCAGTATCGACAATCGAGCGCTTGTGCGCGGATGCTCTGGTCGCCGCTGAGCGGCGGATTGAAACGCGGATTGCGGAAAATTTAACAGCGGATGTTCGCGATCACCTGGACAAACTTCTGAGTGAAATGCTCGCCGGCAATATCAGTCGTTTCATCTGGCTTCGCAACTTCGAGGTTGGTAACAACTCGGCTGCTGCTAACCGTTTGCTCGACAGGCTCGAATTTCTGCGTACCCTGAATATCAATCATAGTGCTTTGGCCAGCATACCTGCCCATCGCATTGCCCGGCTGCGTCGGCAGGGTGAACGCTACTTCACCGACGGTTTGCGTGACATCACTTCGGACCGCCGCTGGGCGATCCTTGCCGTCTGTGTTGTGGAGTGGGAAGCGGCGATTGCTGATGCCATAGTCGAAACCCATGACAGGATCGTAGGAAAAACCTGGCGGGAAGCGAAGCGCCAGCATGACGAAACAATTTCCGGCTCTAAAGCCACACTCACGGATACGATCCGTACCTTCACCGCGCTGGGAGCTTCGTTGCTTGAGGCCCGCAGTGACGGAACCCCGCTGGAGATGGCTGTCGCCAGTTCGGTTGCATGGGACCGGCTCGCTCAACTGGTAGCGACAGGGACTCAACTCAGCAACACGCTAGCCGATGAGCCTCTTGCATATGTCGGGCAGGGATACCATCGCTTTCGTCGTTATGCGCCCCGCATGTTGCGCTGTCTGAAGCTCGAAGCCGCGCCGGTCGCCGGACCATTGGTAGCAGCAGCTTTGTCGATCGGAGAGATGAAAGGTGTTGCATCGCCAGAAAGGCGTTTCCTGCGGCCCAGCTCCAAATGGAACCGTCATTTACGAGCTCAGGAAAAAGGAGATACCCGTCTTTGGGAAGTGGCGGTACTCTTTCACCTCCGGGATGCTTTTCGTTCCGGAGATGTCTGGCTCGCTCATTCGCGCCGCTATGGTGACCTCAAGCAGGTACTGGTGCCGATGATCGCGGCGCAGGAAAATGCAAAACTGGCCGTGCCTTCCAACCCACAGGATTGGCTGGCAGACAGAAAGGCGCGACTCACGATCGCTCTTAAGCGGCTGGCCCGGGCTGCCCGTAACGGCACTATTCCGCACGGTAGCATAGAAGATGGAACGTTGCGGATCGACAGGTTGACAGCAGACGTGCCGGATGGTGCCGAGGCACTCATACTGGATCTGTATCGCCGAATGCCGTCCGTTCGGATTACCGACATGCTGCTTGAAGTTGATGCAGCCCTTGGTTTCACAGATGCGTTTACCCATCTGAGAACCGGGGCTCCATGTCGCGACCGGATCGGTCTGCTCAACGTCCTGCTCGCTGAAGGGCTCAATCTGGGCCTGCGTAAGATGGCGGAAGCTACAAACACGCATGATTACTGGCAGCTCTCACGCCTTGCCCGCTGGCATGTTGAAAGCGAAGCCATGAACCAGGCATTGGCAATTGTGGTGGCCGCGCAGGGTAAACTGCCGATGTCACGCGTCTGGGGGATGGGCACGTCAGCATCGAGCGATGGTCAGTTTTTCCCGACAGCGCGGCATGGCGAAGCCATGAACATGGTCAATGCCAAATATGGTTCTGTTCCCGGCCTCAAAGCGTATACTCACGTAAGCGACCAGTTCGCGCCATTCGCTTGTCAGTCGATCCCGGCGACCGTGAGCGAGGCACCGTATATTCTCGATGGACTACTGATGAACGAGGTCGGTCGCCATGTTCGCGAACAGTATGCCGATACAGCAGGATTCACCGACCATTTGTTCGGAGCCAGTAGCCTGCTCGGCTACAATCTCGTTCTGCGAATCAGGGATCTGCCATCGAAGCGGTTGTACGTATTTAATCCCGATACGACCCCCAGGGAGTTACGCAAGTTGGTAGGTGGAAAAGCCCGGGAGGATCTTATCGTTGCGAACTGGCCTGATATTTTCCGTTGTGCCGCGACGATGACCGCTGGCAAAATCAGGCCCAGCCAACTCCTGCGCAAGCTCGCTTCTTACCCACGACAAAACAACCTTGCAGTTGCGCTTCGTGAAGTTGGTCGTATTGAACGGACCCTTTTCATTATTGAGTGGATCCTGGATACGGACATGCAGCGGCGTGCTCAGATCGGTCTTAACAAGGGAGAGGCCCACCATGCGCTCAAAAATGCGCTCCGTATCGGGAGGCAGGGGGAAATTCGCGATCGCACGACAGAGGGGCAGCACTACCGAATCGCTGGGCTCAATTTATTGACTGCGGTGATCATTTACTGGAATACCGTCCATCTTGGTCATGCCGTCACGGAGCGGCGGAACGAAGGGTTGGATGTTCCCCCTGAATTTCTTCCCCACATATCCCCATTGGGCTGGGCGCACATTCTACTGACTGGCGAATATCTTTGGCCCAAGGAACCGAAAGCTTAGGGTGTCATTTCGCCCTCAGCCGGAACCGACCCC
>NZ_CALSBS010000075.1 GCF_943590815.1 Pseudocitrobacter vendiensis
GCCGCTTGCGGCCGGGCGAGTCCGGCGCAGGGTGTGGCCTGCCAAGCGGAGCGCGGAGGCCGAAGGCCGGAGGCGTTAGCGGCCGCTGCCCGCGTAAGCGGGGCGAGACGGGAACCGGCTCGATGCGCAGCACAGCAGAGCGGCCCCGAAGGGGTAACGCCCTGTGTGGCATCAGGATTTAGCACAATGTCAGAACATAAACTGGAGAGATCACCGGCAAGCAGCTGCAAAGGGGCGGCACAGCCGCCCCGATGGCTGTTACTTGTCTTTGTCGCGTAGCACTTTGATTAGGCCGGTTACGGCCGTAATCAGAGCGGCCAGCGAGGTGATGATTTGCGGTAGGTTTTCGAGGATGGTAGAGGTCATATAGCACCTGTAGAGAAGTTGGCGGGGTGTCGTTTCCGACGGCCGCACTGTAACCGGGCGAATAAGGCAGGTTGTCAACAGCTTGAGCGAAGCGTCTGTTGACAACCTGCCGCGCCCGGTTTCACTGCGGTCATAGGCGGAACGACCCACGCCAACGGAACGGCTTTATGACCGGGCAGCTGAGATACCGGCGAACCTGGCTGGCGGCTGACGCCAGCCGCCAAGCGCCAGCGCGGAGGGCGAAGCCCGGAGGCCAAGCGGAGCGCGGAGGCCGAAGGCCGGAGGCGTTAGCGGCCGCTGCCCGCGTAAGCGGGGCGAGACGGGAACCGGCTCGATGCGCAGCACAGCAGAGCGGCCCCGAAGGGGTAACGCCCGGAGTCTGCCGCTGTTTATCTCTCGTTCCATCTGAAATCGGCGGTAAGGCCATTAAAAGGGTCAGTTTATCAGGGGGGCGTTAGCCCCCCATGTTGTTAATCATCAGGCAATATCGTCTTTGTAGCAGGCATAACCGAAGCTAAGCTCTGTTTTCATATAGTGGCGGGCAAAGTCCCAGGCATCGTGGCCGAAGTCCTCATAATCTGCCAGGACGATTTCGCGGGCTTTGTGCCATTGCTGTACGGAAGAAAGCGGCAGAACAGGGCAGGGAAGCGACCAGTCAGTGACGGTGTTGCAGATCATATCTGCCAGACGCTCCAGGGAGCCGTAAACCAGCTCTGTGCGCAGATCCGCCACCATGCGTTGTTTACGCAGTGATGCCAGATAATCAATCTCTTTGGTTATATCAGAATTTAAGCGGGTCTGGTAATCCATGATGTACTCCTTTGCGCGCCGATACCGGCAATTTTGCGGGCGACGGTGTTGCCTCCCGATGATTTAATTATCGGTGATTATGTCCTCAAAGTCAATATAAGTACTGAATGTGCATACAAAATTTTATATCTTGCAAAGCGTTCATAGAGTGCCTGAATCGCTTTCTGACAGCCTCAATAAAAAAGGCGGGGATTACCCGCCTTTTTTCTTACAGCTGCTTACGTGGCTTTTTACGCGTCATATACAACGGTATCGCGCAGTCTACCGCGTACAAAAAGCACGCCAGCGCGCCGCAACCGTACAGAAACGCAAGCGGCTTATTATCGAAGTAGCTGAAAACCCCTGTCGCCGCACACAGGCCCAGAACAGAGACGCAGGCGCAGGTGATCTGCACCAGATCCCTGTATCCCGCACGAACGATAAACCAGGGCAGGGCAAGCGCAGCGGCGCTAAAAATTAATGCGAGAGGGACAAAAACGAGATAGTGATACATGTGAACTCCTTGATGGTTGCCGATACCGGCGATTGTTCGGGCGGCGGTATTGCCACCCGATGATTTAATTAGAGGTTTTGCGCGTCCAGGAGATTGACCTGAGCCGGGGTAACGTGAAACTTTTCCCCTTTATGGATCACGTTATGCGGGGCGCTAATTTCATCACTGATAAAGCTAACCGGGTAACGTTTTTTACCGCAAATCCGCTCGCTAAACCACGCCACTTTTGCCGCTGGCCGATCCACTGGATGAACAATCACACCGGCCATGCTGCAACCCGTTGCGGGTTCGTCCAGCGTAATGCTTACCGGGACTGTATCCCGGTAAAAAAACTTAACCGGCGGCACACCTGCCTGCGTAGCGGCTGCGACAACTGCAAGCCCGATAACCGCTATCCGATTAATAAGCATTTTATTCCCCTTACTCATGCTGATATCACCTTGCCAGCTGTTACCAGTTTACGAAATTCGCTTTCATGAATTTCACGCCCATGCTCAAGCGTTGAATACACGTTGCCGATAAGCCAGTTACCAGCCGTTTTTGTCTCGGTATACCACCATGCTTCTGTCAGAGTAAGCAGCGGTTCGCTATCCTCGCCCTTCTCATAGATCCAGATTTTAGTGACGTCTTTACCCGTTTCGTTGCTGCCCTGAATGGTAGGGTCAAAGGTATGTTCAATCTCTATATCGAAGTAACGCTGAAGGAAGTTAGTAAAGTGCATGACGACTCCTGTAAGCGCCGATACCGGCAATTTTTCGGGTGGCGGTG
>NZ_CALSBS010000076.1 GCF_943590815.1 Pseudocitrobacter vendiensis
CACGGCTCTCCTAACCCTATCTAAAGCGAATAACTTTTTTCAACAGGGCCGCGTGCCAATGCAAGAGCGATAGGCGCTCTACGCGCCAATTTGACCACTTAAAACAGGTAAATTGAGGGGTTGTAATGTGTTGATGTAACAGGCTTTTATTTTAATGTCTTGGCATATGTATAATGGTAGTCTAGCCCTCCTTTCAACAAGGAGTACTCATGGAAACCTACAATCATACATATCGGCACCACAACTTTTCACATAAAGACTTAAGTGATCTCACCTTCACCGCTTGCACATTCATTCGCAGCGACTTTCGACGTGCTAACTTGCGTGATACGACATTCGTCAACTGCAAGTTCATTGAACAGGGTGATATCGAAGGCTGCCACTTTGATGTCGCAGATCTTCGTGATGCAAGTTTCCAACAATGCCAACTTGCGATGGCAAACTTCAGTAATGCCAATTGCTACGGTATAGAGTTCCGTGCGTGTGATTTAAAAGGTGCCAACTTTTCCCGAACAAACTTTGCCCATCAAGTGAGTAATCGTATGTACTTTTGCTCAGCATTTATTTCTGGATGTAATCTTTCCTATGCCAATATGGAGAGGGTTTGTTTAGAAAAATGTGAGTTGTTTGAAAATCGCTGGATAGGAACGAACCTAGCGGGTGCATCACTGAAAGAGTCAGACTTAAGTCGAGGTGTTTTTTCCGAAGATGTCTGGGGGCAATTTAGCCTACAGGGTGCCAATTTATGCCACGCCGAACTCGACGGTTTAGATCCCCGCAAAGTCGATACATCAGGTATCAAAATTGCAGCCTGGCAGCAAGAACTGATTCTCGAAGCACTGGGTATTGTTGTTTATCCTGACTAATTGCTTTGATGTGTGATTTTAAACGCTCAAATTTATAAAACGAATAATATTGTCAACCTTGCAATAATAGACATAGGGACAACCATGTATAAATTTTTACCCTCAGGCGTCTTCACAATAGAGCCATATAGCAGTGGGTCACTTAGTGGGCTTAATTTTTCCATTAAAGATAATATTAATATTGCTCAGTATAAAACATCATATGGTAGCCCATCTTGGCAAGTAAACATAAGGCTGCCATTTATAAGGCACTGTTGCAAAAATGTGGAGGTGATAGGGGTACTACGCCGGAACCCCAGATTTTTCCGTCCGTTCAAATTATCCACGGTTGAACAGCTTGATCCCGTCCGCCCGCAGTTGACCAACAGGGGAAATATGCCTGTACAAAGTTTGCCGGGTTATCCCAAGTTCCTGGCATAGCGTACTGACCTTTGTTTCTGATTGTCCCATTGATGCCATTGCCAGTCGCAGTTTGACTGGCGTCATTTTATAAGGTCGGCCGCCGTTCCGCCCACGGGCTCTTGCTGATGCCAGACCTGCAGTCGTTCTTTCAGCAATCAGTTCGCGCTCAAACTCCGCCAGTGCGGCAAAGATACCGAAGACAAGCTTGCCAGCGGCCGTTGTTGTGTCGATAGTCGCCCCGTGACCGGTCAGCACTTTCAGACCGGTCCCCCTCGCGGTCAGGTCGTGCACTGTATTAATGAGATGACGAAGATCACGACCGAGGCGGTCCAGCTTCCATACGACCAGCGTGTCTCCGGGTCGTAGTGCTTTCAGACAGGCTGTAAGTCCAGGACGCTCTTCTCGTTTGCCCGATGCCCGGTCCTCATAAAAATGTGCGGCATCAACACCTGCGGCGATCAGTGCATCACGTTGTAAATCATTCGTCTGCGAACCATCCGCTTTTGACATCCGAATATATCCGATGAACATATTTCCTCTGTCACATATACGTTCGATTATGTGACATTCTGATTTGGGTACCATAATCTGTCAACGGTAGTCACATTACCCGTAATTTAAATTATGACACGTAAAGGTTCTATGTTAATGA
>NZ_CALSBS010000077.1 GCF_943590815.1 Pseudocitrobacter vendiensis
GTCCAGGTAGTTTTCGCGAGCGCTGTGCAACGCTGCTGTCTCCAGCAAGAGCATAGTTTCTCGTATGTGGTCCTTGTTCCAGTCCATAATCACCTCCTAATTTTCGATGTTCTTAAAGTTCAGCCTGCAGATGTGTGGGCCAGGAAGGCCAGCCTTTCCGGCTAAGCGACACCGCTATTCGTCGCTGATGACGTCTTCGCCCTGGTATGGAACCCTGATCAGCCGAGGATCTCGAATGATGCTCGTGACGAGCCAGACATATTCCTGCTCGGCGGTATCGAAGCCGAGGATGCTGAAGGATTGGCCGAAAGGGCATGGCGGGAAGTCTGGAAAGCCCTCGCGCAGAACGTAACGCTCGGGATCGCTGTGAAACTCGCTCTTGTAGACTTTCCGTAGTCCGTGCTTGCTCGGCGCGTCCTGGTCACCTGCCGGTGCTGTTTCCCGATGCGCCACAAGGCGCTCGGACAAGTCGCGGGGGCAGATTTCGTGGAACACGTCGAAGGCGTCGATCAACAGGCCTTTATGCTCTGTCGCCGGATCGGTGATCGCGTAGATGTTGGAGGCATCTTCGCCGTCGTCCCCGCTCTCGAGGCGCAACGCCGCATCGACGCGAATGCTGCATGCATCGAGGGTTGACCCTAGTTCGAGATCGACGAGATTGCCGTCCTTGACGCGGTATTCGCGGTCATAGCCTTTGGCGATGAATGACTGGACTGCTTCTAGAACGTCGGTCACCTGGGAGGTCATGGAAGCACCTTCATCTTGAACTGGATTGGACACGCTCGCGCACAAAGCGCGCTGTGACTCGGCGGACGGAGAAGCTCGCGAAGTGCGTTACTCATAGCCACTTGGCCTTCTTGAAGCGCATGAATAGGAGAAGGCAGAACACCGCTATCACTCCGAGCACGACGAAGTAGCCATATGGCGTGTCCAGTTCCGGCATGTGCTTGAAGTTCATGCCATATATTCCGGCGATCGCCGCCGGGACCGCCAAGATCGCCGCCCAGGCCGCGAGCTGGCGAGTGACCACACCGATCCTTTGCGCTTCCAGAAGGCTGCTGGCCTCGAAGACCGTGGACAGGACAAGCAGGAGGCCGTCGACCATGGACTGCACGCGGTGGACATGGTCCGCGACGTCGTGGAAATATGGTGTCATTTCGGCGCTGATGCAGGGAAAGTGGCCGCGAACGAGCTTTCGCACCAGCTCGGCCATAGCCCCGAGCGTGCGCTGGAACCGCGTGAGTTCGGACCTTAGTTCGAAGATTCGCGCCACCTCTTCTGGCTCGAGGAAATCGTGCAGCGACCGTCGCTCCATCGCCAGGACGTCGTCCTCGATCATTTCGAAGATGGGCAGATACTGGTCGACCACTCGGTGCAAGATCGCGTGCAGCACATAGTCGACACCCTTGCCGAACTGCGTCGGCGATGCCTCGAGTTGCTCCCGAAGTTTGCCCAGCGCTCCGGCATTGCCGTGCCGCACGGTGATAAGGTGATTGTGACCGGTGAAGATCGCCATCTTGCCGTAGCTGATCCGGTCGCCGACCAGCTCGGCGGTCTGGGCGACGACGTACAACTCATCGTTGTAGACCTCGAGCTTGGGCGGGCACAGCGGGTGCATGGCGTTGTCGATCGCCAAAGGATGGAGGTTATACGTCGTCTGGATCGCGCTGAGTTCGTCTGCGGTGGGCTCGCTAAGCGCGATCCAGCAGAAGCCCGAGCGATTCTCGTTTAGTTCGACGTGCTCATCGAGCCTGATTTCACGGACTCGCTTACCTTCGTTGTAATAATATGCGGCGATAATGGTCATG
>NZ_CALSBS010000079.1 GCF_943590815.1 Pseudocitrobacter vendiensis
GGGAAGGAGGGAGTGACCATCTCATTAAATAAAGCACGCTAAGCCGGTCGCGCCAGCCCGCGTTCGAGCCATGCCTGCACGTTCGAATAGCTGCTTAGGCCGAGGATGTCGCCCGCTGCGTAGAATTCGACCAGCGCATTCACCCAGCCAAACGTCGCAATGTCCGCGATCGAGTAATCATCGACAATCCATTCGCGGCCCTCCAGCCGGTGATCCAGGACCCCGAGAAGACGCCTGGATTCATCAACAAAGCGCTGCCGAGGTCGCTTGTCCTCATAGTCCTTGCCGGCAAATCGCAGGAAAAAGCCTAGCTGTCCGAAGGTCGGCCCAACGCCCGACACCTGAAAGAACACCCAGGCCAGAGTCTCGTACCGCTGGGCGGGTGTTGTTGAGATGAGCTGCCCCGTCTTGTCGGCCAGATAGATGAGGATCGCACCGGTTTCCCATATGCCAATGGGCTGGCCGTCAGGGCCAGCCGGATCGATGATCGCGGGTATGCGGCCGTTGGGATTCAACGACACGAACGCTGGATCCTTCGACTCGTTGTTCGAGATGTCGACGAAGTGGGGCTCATACGGCAGGCCAGTCTCCTCCAGCATCATCGAGACCTTGACGCCGTTGGGCGTGGGGGCCGCGTATAGTTGCAAGCGATCCGGATAAGATGCTGGCCAGCGCTGCGTGATGGGAAAGGAGGAGAGGTCTGTCATATCTGGATCCTGGCACTGCGACGGCGGCTGAATGGAATGATCTGCTTCAAGGCCGGGTTCGACGACCGCGTCGATTGACGCGGTCGTCGGAGGTTGCGAACCGGATCGGCGCGGCACTAACGGCAGCGAAGCCTATTCCGCTGCAGCCCCGGCCGCAGGGCTCACATCGCCGGCCTCATGCCGCTTTGGAAGAACCCAGTCGGGACGGACGAAGTGGCAGGTGTAGCCGCCCGGCCGCTTCTCCAGATAATCCTGGTGATCGGGCTCGGCCTCCCAGAACTCGCCGACCGGCTGGACCTCGGTCACCACTTTGCCATCCCACAGCCCCGAGGCATCCACATCGGCGATCGTATCCTCGGCGACGCGCTTCTGCTCCTCGTCGACATAATAGATGCCCGACCGGTAGGAGAGCCCACGATCATTGCCCTGGCGGTTCAGCGTCGTCGGATCGTGGATCTGGAAGAAGAATTCCAGGATGTGCCGGTAGCTCGTCACTGTCGGGTCGAAGACAATCTCGATCCCCTCGGCATGCGTGCCGTGATTACGATACGTGGCGTTCGGAATATCGCCGCCCGTGTAACCCACACGGGTCGAGATGATGCCGGGCCGCTTGCGGATCAGATCCTGCATGCCCCAGAAACATCCTCCTGCGAGAACAGCGCGCTGATGCATGTTAAGCCTCCTCTACTTGATCGAGATATTCACCGTATCCCTCGGACTCCATCTCGTCGCGCGGGATGAAGCGAAGGGACGC
>NZ_CALSBS010000080.1 GCF_943590815.1 Pseudocitrobacter vendiensis
GAATCTATGGTCACTCCCGTTTTTGCAACACCGATTTTGACGACAAGTTGGCTTGCTTGAATCTATCCGGCGTCTGAATGGGATTTTATTCCCGCGCCTTGATGAGTTCCGCGCCTGATGAACCTCCAGAAAATATACGGCTTCAATGAGCCTTTCCGTTTTACAGGTTCCTCAACAGGCCGGTGGGCCGTTAGTATCATCAATATCAGTATTCGCAAAACCAGATCAGTAATTCTTTAAACCGGTGTATTTCTGCCGTTATGCTACATAAGTTTGCTGTCGTGCCGTTAGGGCCCAGGCTATTCTGGCCAGCTTGTTTGCCAGAGCACAAGTGACGACAAAGTTGCTTTTCCGGCACAGTAAATCCCTGACCCAATCGGCCAATTTGCCAGACTGGTGTTCCAGTTTTTGTATGAATACCCTGGCACATTGAACCAACAAAGTTCGGATCTTTTTATTACCTCGCTTACTAATTCCCAGCAATGTCGTCCTACCTCCCGTGCTGTACTGCCGAGGTACAAGCCCTGTTGCCGCCGCAAAGTCACGGCTGCTGGCGTACTGCTTCCCGTCGCCAATCTCAGTTGAAATAGTACTCGCTGTCAGTGTTCCGACGCAGGGAATGCTCAGCAAGCGCTGTCCAACCTCATCTTCGTCCAACTTTCGTTTCAACTGGGATTCCAAATCTTTAATCTGCTCAACAAGATAGTGATAATGCTGTTGTAATTTCAGCAATAACTGGCTGAGGTAAAGAGGCAAACTATTATCCTCAAGAATGGTACTCAGTCGGCTAATAACGGCAGCTCCTCGGGGAACGCTAATGCCAAATTCCAGCAGAAAAGCATGCATTTGATTGGTTGTTTTTACCTTATCCTGAACCAGGGATTCACGGACACGATGCAGAGCCCGCATTGCCTGCTGAGATTCCGTTCTGGGCTGCACAAAACGCATAGACGGACGCGATGCAGCTTCACAAATAGCTTCGGCGTCGACAAAGTCGTTTTTATTGCTTTTAACGAACGGGCGGACAAATTGTGGTGATATCAGCTTTGGGGAATGCCCCAACTCTTCCAACTTGCGTGCCATAAAGTGAGAACCGCCACAGGCTTCCATTGCGATGGTTGTAGCGGGGCATGTCGCCAAAAATTCGATCAACTTTGGCCGGGTAAATTTTTTACGGTAAACAGCCTTCCCGCGACGATCCTGGCAATGAATATGGAAAGAGTTTTTACCCAGATCGATACCAATGAGCGCAATGTTTTCCATGATAGTTCTCCGAATGAAAGCCTGTCCTCAGCATA
>NZ_CALSBS010000081.1 GCF_943590815.1 Pseudocitrobacter vendiensis
GGGCTGAGGGATCCCCAGTAATATGGTCATTTCACCATGACCATATTACTGTACTCTTTTCCCAGCTTTTTCATCTCGTTACCTATATTCAGCCGTCTTACTTTTCCCGGCTCATGCCGGATGACTTCTTCTGCCAGACTCAGGTAAGACAGGACCCGCCTGTGCCTGATGCTGCTTGCCTGATAATGCCAGTGTAAGCACTGCCTTTCTGCCCTGTAACCTGCCAGCCACATCACCAGACCTGCCATCGCTGCGACCATATTCAGCACTTCCAGTCGGCCTTTTCCCTGACTCCGGCTCAGCCTCAGACCGAACCCGAAGCGCGGACTTTTGTCGTCCCTGAAGTTTTGTTCTATCTGCATTCTGCGGCTGTAGAGAGCCATTATCTGGTGCGGCTCCAGTCCTTCTGCATTACTGAACAGCAGCCAGGGCTCCCGTGCGCTACTGCGGTGTTCCCGCTGTGTTTTTGGCATTCCCCCCTTTCCGTGACGCCCTGCTTCCGGGCGTTTGTGCAGATAAAACCGGCCGTAACAGGGCGTACGTGGTTTACGGGACAGAACACCATAACCCACGCAGGTCGGTTGTCCGGAGGCCTCAAGCTCGCTGATTTTCATCCACTTTTTCTCCCCCTCCAGCCGGAAGCTAATACAGCCCCTGACCCTGCCGGTGAAGCGCCAGCCCAGCTGGCTGACATGCCGGAACCAGTCTGTTCTGAAGCCAGCATCCGTAATGATGGTAACGACTTTATCTTTCGGGATGGCATCATGCAGACGGTCAAGGAAGCGGCACTGTATATCGCTGTTCTGCGCCAGCTCTGCGGGAACGACCTCACTCATAAGCGGAAGTGAGCGGCCATTACAGACCAGGCTTGCCCGCAGAAGATGCCAGTTCCTGTCATGCCAGCCGGTCCAGTCGACAGCGATAACGCAGAAGGGCATCAGGGAAGTGATGGTATGCGTGAGCATATGCTGAATGCGGGGGATATCACGGTGAAGCGCGGTATTACCCAGGGCACGGTCAACACGTTTAATTTTATTTTTAACGTGCGCCCTGCCGGGAAGAGTGCGTCCAAGGCTGGTCAGGGTCAGACTGGCGCCGTGCGTGAGGGCGACGGCCATGGAAACGAGAACATTAACCCGGAAGCTGTGAATGTCCGGTAAAGACGTGGAGAAAAAATTCTGGCAGACTGTGAGTAAAGGCACGATGAGGTCTCTTCTGATTTGTTAGCGCAACCAGTAGATCACACTTCATCGTGCTTTTCATTTTTCTGGGGAACCCTCAGCCC
>NZ_CALSBS010000082.1 GCF_943590815.1 Pseudocitrobacter vendiensis
AGTACTATGCTGAGGACAGGCTTTCATTCGGAGAACCATCATGGAAAACATTGCGCTTATTGGTATCGATCTGGGTAAGAACTCTTTCCATATTCATTGTCAGGATCATCGTGGGAAGGCCGTTTACCGTAAAAAATTCACCCGACCAAAGCTAATCGAATTTCTGGCGACATGCCCGGCAACAACCATCGCGATGGAAGCCTGTGGCGGTTCTCACTTTATGGCACGCAAGCTGGCAGAGTTAGGGCATTTTCCAAAGCTGATATCACCGCAATTTGTCCGCCCATTCGTTAAAAGCAACAAAAATGACTTCGTTGATGCTGAAGCTATCTGTGAAGCAGCATCACGTCCATCTATGCGTTTCGTGCAGCCCAGAACCGAATCTCAGCAGGCAATGCGAGCTCTGCATCGTGTCCGTGAATCCCTGGTTCAGGATAAGGTGAAAACAACTAATCAGATGCATGCTTTTCTGCTGGAATTTGGTATCAGCGTTCCGCGAGGTGCTGCCGTTATTAGTCGACTGAGTACCCTTCTTGAGGACAGTAGTTTGCCTCTTTATCTCAGCCAGTTACTGCTGAAATTACAACAGCATTATCACTATCTTGTTGAGCAGATTAAAGATCTGGAATCTCAGTTGAAACGAAAGTTGGACGAAGATGAGGTTGGACAGCGCTTGCTGAGTATTCCCTGCGTTGGAACGCTGACTGCCAGTACTATTTCAACTGAGATTGGCGACGGGAAGCAGTACGCCAGCAGCCGTGACTTTGCGGCGGCAACAGGGCTGGTACCCCGACAGTACAGCACGGGAGGTCGGACGACATTGTTAGGGATTAGCAAGCGGGGCAACAAAAAGATCCGAACTTTGTTGGTTCAGTGTGCCAGGGTATTCATACAAAAACTGGAACACCAGTCTGGCAAGTTGGCCGACTGGGTCAGGGAGTTGTTGTGTCGGAAAAGCAACTTTGTCGTCACCTGTGCTCTGGCAAACAAGCTGGCCAGAATAGCCTGGGCACTGACGGCGCGACAGCAAACTTACGAAGCATAAAGGCAGAAATACACCAGTTTAAACAATCATTCATCTGGTTTTGCGAATACTGATATTGATGATAC
>NZ_CALSBS010000083.1 GCF_943590815.1 Pseudocitrobacter vendiensis
AATTAGCTCATTACTTTAGCAACAACGCCCGCGCCAACGGTACGGCCGCCTTCACGGATTGCGAAACGCAGACCGTCGTCCATCGCGATCGGGTGGATCAGGGTAACAACCATTTTGATGTTGTCGCCCGGCATTACCATCTCTACGCCTTCCGGCAGTTCGATGGTGCCAGTCACGTCAGTAGTACGGAAGTAGAACTGCGGACGGTAGCCTTTGAAGAACGGAGTATGACGGCCGCCTTCATCTTTGGACAGGATATAAACTTCAGATTCGAATTTGGTGTGCGGCTTGATAGAACCCGGCTTAGCCAGTACCTGACCACGTTCGATTTCTTCACGTTTGATACCACGCAGCAGAACACCAACGTTCTCACCAGCACGGCCTTCGTCCAGCAGTTTGCGGAACATTTCAACGCCAGTACAGGTAGACTTCGCAGTCTCTTTGATACCAACGATTTCTACTTCTTCACCAACTTTGATGATACCGCGTTCTACACGACCGGTAACAACGGTACCACGACCGGAGATGGAGAATACGTCTTCGATCGGCAGCAGGAACGGCTTGTCGATAGCACGTTCTGGTTCCGGGATGTAAGAATCCAGGAAGCCAGCCAGTTCGATGATTTTCGCTTCCCACTCAGCTTCGCCTTCCAGCGCTTTCAGAGCAGAACCACGAACGATCGGCGTGTCGTCGCCCGGGAAGTCGTACTGAGACAGAAGTTCACGAACTTCCATTTCTACCAGTTCCAGCAGCTCTTCGTCATCAACCATGTCGCATTTGTTCAGGAACACGATGATGTACGGAACGCCTACCTGACGACCCAGCAGGATGTGCTCACGAGTCTGCGGCATCGGGCCGTCAGTCGCAGCAACAACCAGGATCGCGCCGTCCATCTGCGCAGCACCGGTGATCATGTTTTTAACATAGTCGGCGTGGCCCGGGCAGTCTACGTGCGCGTAGTGGCGAGTCGGGGTGTCATATTCAACGTGGGAAGTGTTGATGGTGATACCACGAGCTTTTTCTTCCGG
>NZ_CALSBS010000084.1 GCF_943590815.1 Pseudocitrobacter vendiensis
GGGGTCGGTTCCGGCTGAGGGCGAAATGACACCCTAAGCGTTAGCTCTGTGTCGTTGCACGATGTCAGCGACGGTATTCTTGCTGATACCGAGCTCGCGTGCGATCCAGCGATAGCTGCGTCCCTCGGCCCTCATCGCAACCACCTTAGGCAAAAGTCGGTCTGATTTTGGTCGCACTCCGGCCTGACGACCAAGCCTCTTACCACGTGCCTTCGCAACAGCAAGGCCTGACTTGACCCGCTCGCTGATGAGATCCCGCTCAAACTCCGCAATGCCGGAAAGAAACGTCGCCAGCATTCGTCCATACGGCGACGAAAGATCGAACGCCATTCCATTCATGGCTATCACGGAAACCTTCCAGTTCTCCAGTTCACGTAGCGTATTGAGCAGATCGAGCGTCGAGCGCCCCCACCGGGAAAGCTCAGTGACCAGGATTGCATCAATTTGTCTGGACTGGGCAAGCGCCAGGACTTTCTTTCGCTCGGCCCGGTCGAGTTTAGTTCCTGAACCTGTTTCCTTAAATATTCCCACCACGTCGTAGCCGGCACGGCCGGCGAAGGCTCGCAGATCAAATTCCTGGCGTTCACAAGACTGATCCGCTGTTGAAACCCGGCAGTAAATGGCGGCACGATGTCCCAATTGAACCCTCCTGGATTTTTGTATCGGAACGCCCTGATTTATATGGGCTGGCTGTTGTCCAAAACAGACTATACTTCAAAAGGGACGAATTTGTATGTCACGACGCCATATTTTCACCGAACGGCAGCGAGCAGCGCTGTTCGATCTGCCCACGGACGAACTGTCGCTACTGAAGTTCTACACGCTGGGCGATGATGACCTGGAAAACATTAGGCAG
>NZ_CALSBS010000085.1 GCF_943590815.1 Pseudocitrobacter vendiensis
GCCCGAAAAATTGCCGGTATCGGCGCTTTAAGGAGTACACCATGACTGATATTACGACCCCTTCTGTTTATGTTGGCACTTACCATAAATACAACTGCGGAAGCATTGCGGGAGCCTGGCTCGATCTGACCGATTTTGATAGCTCAGAGGAGTTTTACGAGCGCTGCCGCGAGTTACACGCAAATGAGGCTGATCCAGAATTTATGTTCCAGGATTGGGAGGGTATTCCGTCTGATATGGCGTCAGAGTGCCATATCAACTGGGATTTTATTAACGGCTTTAAACAAGCCCGCGAGGAAGGAAACGAAGCGGCGTTTGTGGCCTTTGTTGATCTGTTTAATAGCACTGATTTCGACCTGTTTAGAGATGCCTATATGGGCGAAGCTAAGGACGAAGAAACTTTTGCAGAGGAATACCTGAATGATAGCGGTCTACTGAATGAAATTCCTGAATCCGTAGCCCGATATTTTGACATCGTAGCCTATGCGCGGGATCTGTTTATTGGGGATTTCAGTTTACATGACGGACACGTATTTAACATGACTTGCTGAAACCTAGTCCCCCGCCACGCGGGGGATATTAAACACCGCTCTAATTAATCGCCGGTATCGGCAAACAGCCATCTGGGCGGCTGCGCCGCCCCTTTGCTGCTGCTTGCCGGTGATCTCTCCAGCTCATGTTCTGCCATTGCGCTAAATCCTGATGCCACACAGGGCGTTACCCCTTCGGGGCCGCTCTGCTGTGCTGCGCATCGAGCCGGTTCCCGTCT
>NZ_CALSBS010000086.1 GCF_943590815.1 Pseudocitrobacter vendiensis
TTTCGCCCAGGGGATCACCATAATAAAATGCTGAGGCCTGGCCTTTGCGTAGTGCACGCATCACCTCAATACCTTTGATGGTGGCGTAAGCCGTCTTCATGGATTTAAATCCCAGCGTGGCGCCGATTATCCGTTTCAGTTTGCCATGATCGCATTCAATCACGTTGTTCCGGTACTTAATCTGTCGGTGTTCAACGTCAGACGGGCACCGGCCTTCGCGTTTGAGCAGAGCAAGCGCGCGACCATAGGCGGGCGCTTTATCCGTGTTGATGAATCGCGGGATCTGCCACTTCTTCACGTTGTTGAGGATTTTACCCAGAAACCGGTATGCAGCTTTGCTGTTACGACGGGAGGAGAGATAAAAATCGACAGTGCGGCCCCGGCTGTCGACGGCCCGGTACAGATACGCCCAGCGGCCATTGACCTTCACGTAGGTTTCATCCATGTGCCACGGGCAAAGATCGGAAGGGTTACGCCAGTACCAGCGCAGCCGTTTTTCCATTTCAGGCGCATAACGCTGAACCCAGCGGTAAATCGTGGAGTGATCGACATTCACTCCGCGTTCAGCCAGCATCTCCTGCAGCTCACGGTAACTGATGCCGTATTTGCAGTACCAGCGTACGGCCCACAGAATGATGTCACGCTGAAAATGCCGGCCTTTGAATGGGTTCATGTGCAGCTCCATCAGCAAAAGGGGATGATAAGTTTATCACCACCGACTATTTGCAACAGTGCC
>NZ_CALSBS010000087.1 GCF_943590815.1 Pseudocitrobacter vendiensis
CTTTAATTTCCGAATTCTGAAGCGACCCCATCATGGTCAGAGCGCCCACCCACGTACCGCCGACACCGAGTGCCAACAGCACCAGTGGCCCGACACAGCACACCGACGCACCGATGGCGGTCAGCGAACTCGCGACCAGCGAGCCTTTCCCGGTGAGTTGCATCCCCATTCCCATCTCCTGAGCCTGATTGCCTAGGTGCTATTCTAAACTCCGTACCAAAGTACGGAATCAAGGAGAAAGTGATGGCCACAGAGCTGACCATTGGCAAGCTGGCAGACGCCGCCGGGGTGAACGTCGAGACGATCCGCTACTACCAGCGACGCGGGCTGCTGGATGAACCAGCCAAACCCTTGGGTGGCCATCGGCGCTATCCGGTGGACATGGTGAAGCGACTGCGTTTCATCAAGCGGGCTCAGGCGCTGGGTTTCACGCTCTCGGAAGTCGGTGGACTGCTGACGCTGGATGAGTCGTGCGCCTGTGCCGAAACGCGAGCACGGGCTGCACGCAAGCTCGCGTTGATCGAGCAGAAGATGGCCGACTTGGTCGTCATGCAGCAACTGTTAGGCGAACTGGTGCAGCAATGTGATGCGGGAGACGGCGGAACGATCTGCCCGATCATCGAGGCACTGATCAGAGAGTAATGCCTGGCGGGTGAGCTGGAGATCGGAAAGCCCCTTTACGGTGGGATTCAGAGCTTACGTTGGTTTTTGGTTCCATTGCTCCCCAAACCCCAAG
>NZ_CALSBS010000088.1 GCF_943590815.1 Pseudocitrobacter vendiensis
CTAAATAGCTGCGCCTAATACCGCTACACTTTTGCCTGACCATGTTTTCCTCCGGGGAATGGGCTGGCGGTTTCCATAAAATGGCGGACCTTTTTCAGTAACTGCCACATTGAGCGGCACTGATGATTACGGGTTATCGTGTCATGAAGTGCCTGCCATAGCCGTTCCACATGATTCACCCACGGCGAGTAAACCGGCTGGTAAATTACCCTGAACTTGGGATTTGCTTTCAACCAGCGCTGTGTTTCGCGGCTTTTATGGATAATGTAGTTATCAACGATCAGCGTGATTGTTTTCGCCCGCCGGTAAGTGGCTTTCAGGTGCTTCAGCAGAGCGATAAACAGCGCTGAACTTTTGCTGTTGCCGCCCACGTAGCTGACTTTACCCGTGCCACTGTGCAGTGCGCCGGCCAGATAGTATTTTTCGTTCTGCCCCGGCGTCACTACCCGTTTCTGCTGTCCGCGCAACTGCCAGTCCGCACCGATTTTAG
>NZ_CALSBS010000089.1 GCF_943590815.1 Pseudocitrobacter vendiensis
CCTGTCATACGCGTAAAACAGCCAGCGCTGGCGCGATTTAGCCCCGACGTATCCCCACTGTTCGTCCATTTCCGCGCAGACGATGACGTCACTGCCCGGCTGTATGCGCGAGGTTACCGACTGCGGCCTGAGTTTTTTAAATGGCGGAAAATCGTGTTGAGGCCAACGCCCATAATGCGGGCGGTTGCCCGGCATCCAACGCCATTCATGGCCATATCAATGATTTTCTGGTGCGTACCGGGTTGAGAAGCGGTGTAAGTGAACTGCAGTTGCCATGTTTTACGGCAGTGAGAGCAGAGATAGCGCTGATGTCCGGCAGTGCTTTTGCCGTTACGCACCACCCCGTCAGTAGCTGAACAGGAGGGACAGCTGATAGAAACAGAAGCCACTGGAGCACCTCAAAAACACCATCATACACTAAATCAGTAAGTTGGCAGCATCACC
>NZ_CALSBS010000090.1 GCF_943590815.1 Pseudocitrobacter vendiensis
CGTTCATCCGTTGGTCGCTGGATTAACTGGTTTACGCACTCAGGTATTGAAGGCCTGAAATCCTTACCCGCAGGGCGCTCCCGACGCTGGCCTTTTGAACATATCTGCACCCTGTTACGTGAGCTGATAAAGCATTCTCCCGGCGATTTTGGTTATCAACGTTCACGCTGGAGCACCGAATTACTGGCATTAAAAATCAATGAGATAACCGGTTGCCAGTTACATGCAGGAACCGTTCGCCGCTGGTTGCCATCTGCGGGGCTTGTATGGCGCAGGGCCGCGCCAACTCTGCGTATCCGTGACCCACATAAAGATGAAAAGATGGCGGTAATCCACAAAGCGCTGGATGAATGCAGCGCAGAGCATCCGGTATTTTATGAAGATGAAGTGGATATCCACCTTAATC
>NZ_CALSBS010000091.1 GCF_943590815.1 Pseudocitrobacter vendiensis
ATTAATTATTGGAGACTATCATGAAGTTTGAGAAGTCACAGGCAGCAGTTGACCGCCTGACCCCCGAGCAACGCCGGATTACCCAGGATTCGGGGACCGAAAGGCCCTTCACGGGTGAGCACAACGACAACAAGGAGCCTGGCATCTACGTCGACATAGTGTCGGGAGAGCCGCTGTTCGCTTCAACGGACAAGTTCGATTCGGGTACTGGCTGGCCCAGCTTCACCAAGCCGATCGTTCCGGCAAACGTGAACGAGGTGCGGGACAGTGCACACGGCATGGTCCGGACGGAGGTCAGGTCGGTACACGCCGACAGCCATCTGGGCCACGTTTTCCCGGACGGTCCTTCCGACCGCGGCGGTCTGCGCTACTGCATCAACTCT
>NZ_CALSBS010000092.1 GCF_943590815.1 Pseudocitrobacter vendiensis
TGAGTTGATGCAGTACCGCAGACCGCCGCGGTCGGAAGGACCATCGGGGAACACATGGCCGAGATGACTGTCTGCGTGTACTGACCTGACCTCCGTCCGGACCATGCCGTGTGCGCTGTCCCGCACCTCGTTCACGTTTGCCGAAACGATCGGCTTGGTGAAGCTGGGCCAGCCAGTACCCGAATCGAACTTGTCCGTCGAAGCGAACAGTGGCTCTCCCGACACTATGTCGACGTAGATGCCAGGCTCCTTGTTGTCGTTGTACTCGCCCGTGAAGGGCCTTTCGGTCCCCGAATCCTGGGTAATCCGGCGTTGCTCGGGGGTCAGGCGGTCAACTGCTGCCTGTGACTTCTCAAACTTCATGATAGTCTCCAATAAT
>NZ_CALSBS010000093.1 GCF_943590815.1 Pseudocitrobacter vendiensis
ACTTCGCAGTGAACCTTTTCAGGTACACTCTGAAGTTTTCTTGGTTTTTTGCAGTAAAGATGGTGGAGCTATGCGGGATCGAACCGCAGACCTCCTGCGTGCAAAGCAGGCGCTCTCCCAGCTGAGCTATAGCCCCATCGTAGGTCAATCTCTGTAACCGTAATTCGTTTTGAGACAAGGCGTGGGATGGCGAAGCATACTGAAGTATGCGAGTCATTCCGCAACGCAGTATCAAAAAGAATTTGGTAGGCCTGAGTGGACTTGAACCACCGACCTCACCCTTATCAGGGGTGCGCTCTAACCACCTGAGCTACAAGCCTGCAGAGATTTTTTACTGCTAATTTTCATCAGACAATCTGTGTG
>NZ_CALSBS010000094.1 GCF_943590815.1 Pseudocitrobacter vendiensis
CTCCGGAAGACGGTTGTTGCGCACGTATTCGGTGAACGCACTATGGCGACGCTGGGGCGTCTTATGAGCCTGCTGTCACCCTTTGACGTGGTGATATGGATGACGGATGGCTGGCCGCTGTATGAATCCCGCCTGAAGGGAAAGCTGCACGTAATCAGCAAGCGATATACGCAGCGAATTGAGCGGCATAACCTGAATCTGAGGCAGCACCTGGCACGGCTGGGACGGAAGTCGCTGTCGTTCTCAAAATCGGTGGAGCTGCATGACAAAGTCATCGGGCATTATCTGAACATAAAACACTATCAATAAGTTGGAGTCATTACC
>NZ_CALSBS010000095.1 GCF_943590815.1 Pseudocitrobacter vendiensis
GTACCCGCGCGCAGGCGCGCGGCGCCCACTGCGCACCCCCGTGGGGGACGTGCGGCAGCTGCGTGGCGGCGGGCTGGGTTATGGCTTAGCAGGAAGGGGGGTTGGCCTGTTGCTCCGGTCAGTCCCGCAGTTTCCGGCGATTTGCGGCCGGTGTCCGGTGGAGTCCGGCGCGGTCGCCTTCCATGCCCTGACGGGCATAAAAACATGTAAATAAATTCCGTACTTGTATTGACTTTAAAGGCGTAATCACCGATAATTAAATCATCGGGAGGCAA
>NZ_CALSBS010000096.1 GCF_943590815.1 Pseudocitrobacter vendiensis
AGCACAACAGAGAGTTCTGGCAACATCGCTGACCCGTTCACCCCGATGAAGCATCAGCATGGCCGTGAGTCTGCGGGCATGATTTTTATCGCGCGTTTTATGAATAGCTTTCTGCATCAGGCGTCGTTCGCCACGGGGTATTGGTGCTATGATCGGCATCGCTCAGTCCGGTTGGTGGTTTTGGTTGGTTTGGCGATTGATCAGATCGCACAATCCGGGCTGAGTTCCCTTTCAGTGATCTACTATTCCGCGCATCTATTTAG
>NZ_CALSBS010000097.1 GCF_943590815.1 Pseudocitrobacter vendiensis
CAGGGGTCGTCTCAGAAAACGGAATCTATGGTCACTCCCGTTTTTGCAACACCGATTTTGACGACAAGTTGGCTTGCTTGAATCTATCCGGCGTCTGAATGGGATTTTATTCCCGCGCCTCGATGAGTTCCGCGCCTGATGAACCTCCAGAAAATATACGGCTTCAATGAGCCTTTCCGTTTTACAGGTTCCTCAACAGGCCGGTGGGCCGTTA
>NZ_CALSBS010000098.1 GCF_943590815.1 Pseudocitrobacter vendiensis
AAACGGCCCACCGGCCTGTTGAGGAACCTGTAAAACGGAAAGGCTCGCTGAAGCCGTATATTTTCTGGAGGTTCATCAGGCGCGGAACTCATCGAGGCGCGGGAATAAAATCCCATTCAGACGCCGGATAGATTCAAGCAAGCCAACTTATCGTCAAAATCGGTGTTGCAAAAACGGGAGTGACCATAGATTCCGTTTTCTGAGACGACCCC